>JBBIME010000009.1:0-218725 GCA_037444575.1 Bacteriovoracales bacterium | reverse complement strand
GGCGGTCGAGCTGGAGTTGTACAAGTAATAGATGTCGCACTTACAACGGTTACAGCAGTACAAGCTGAGCCTCCAAAACTAACTGTGGCCCCTGTGACAAATCCTGATCCTGTGATGGTTACAGGAGTTGCTCCACCAAGTGCTCCTGCTGATGGTGTTACACCAGTGACAGCTGGTGCTGCTTGATATGTATAAGCAGATGCTGAACTTCCTGATTGAGTATCAGCATTTGTTACTTTCACAGTAACAGCTCCTGCTGCATGAGCTGGAGTTGAACAAGTGATTGTTGTTGGACTCATAACAACTGGAAGAGTACACAGAGATCCACCGAAATCAACTGAAAGTCCGTTCACAAAACCTGTTCCAGTGATAGTGACAGATGCCATACCAGAGAGAGGTCCTGCATTTGGAGTAACAGTCGAAACTGTTGGAGCTGCTTGATAAGTATATGTAGCCCCACCGCCTGATTGTGTATCGGTATTTGTTACATTGACTGCCACTGTTCCTGCAGCATGGGCCGATGTTGTACATGTAATTGATGTTGAACTCACAACAGTCACAGGAGAACACGTTGATCCTCCAATGCTAACAGTTGCACCTGCAAGAAAACCTGTACCTGTAATAGTCACATTTGTTCCACCTGCAAGTGCTCCAGCATTTTGAGAAATACTTGTTACAGCAGGTGCTGCTTGATATGTATAGGCATTTGCCAAAGTTCCAAACTGAGTATTTGGATTAGTCACTTTTACTGTTACAGCTCCGGCTGCATGAGCAGTTGTTGTACATGTAATCGTTGTCGCATTTACAACTGTCACTCCGTTACAAGCAGATCCACCGAAATCAACAGTTGCTCCAGAGACAAAATTAGTTCCAGTGATAGTGACTGCTGTTCCCCCACCGAGGGCCCCAACATTTAATGCAACACTTGTTACTGTTGGATCTGGAATATAGATGTATCCACTAGCGAGAGTTGCTGATTGAGTATCTGTATTGGTAACTGTGATATTTACAATTCCTGAAGCATGAGCAGGAGTTGTACAAGTAATTGATGTAGCACTTACAACTGTTATGGCTGTACAAGCTGAGGTTCCAAATTTTACTGTTGCACCAGCAAGAAATCCTGTACCAGTTATTGTAACGTTTGTTCCACCATTTGCAGTACCACTACTCGCTACTACGTTTGTAATTGTTGGTGCTGCTTGATATGTAAATCCACCTGCTAAAATTCCAGATTGAGCATCAGTGTTTGTAACTGTTACTGCAACTGCACCAGCTGCGTGAGCTGATGTTGTACAAGTAATAGATGTCGCACTTACAACTGTCACACCTGTACAAGCAGATCCACCAAAATCAACAGTTGCACCTGTTAAAAATCCAGTACCAGCAATGGTCACATTTGTTCCACCTGCAAGTAGGCCCGCAGGAAGAGTAACACTTGTCACTGTCGGTGCTGCTTGATAAGTGTAGCCATTTGCCAAACTTCCAAATTGAGTATTAGGGCTGGTTACTTTTACAGTAACTGCTCCTGCTGCATGAGCCGCAGTTGTACAAGTGATCGAAGTAGCACTTACGACTGTTACAGGAGAGCAAGCTGCTCCTCCGAAATCGACAGTTGACCCAGCAACAAAATTTGATCCAGTGATAGTTACTGCAGTTCCACCACCTAAGGCACCTGCATTGCGTGTTACGCTCGATACAACAGGGTCTAAAATATAAGTGTATCCACCAGCAAGAGTTCCTACCTGAGTGTCTGCATTGACAACATTTACATTAACAGCTCCAGCGATATGAGCTGAAGTTGTACAAGTTATCGATGTAGCACTGACGACAGTTAGTCCAGTACAATTTGCTCCACCTAAATTCGCAGTGGCGCCAGTTAAAAATCCTGTACCCGTAATAGTCACATTTGTTCCGCCAGCAGTTGAACCACTCGTAAGTGCTATACTTGTTACAGTTGGTGCTGCTTGATATGTATAGGCAGCTGCCAAATTTCCAGATTGAGTATCAGTATTCGTAACAGTTACAGCAACAGCTCCCGCAACATTTGCCGGTGTCGTACATGTAATAGCCGTAGAGCTAACAACTGTCACCGCTGTACAGGCCGCTGCTCCAAAGTTAACAGTTGCTCCTGTAACAAATCCTGTTCCATGAACAGTCACATTTGTTCCACCAGCAAGCGCTCCACCGTTTGGAGAAACACTCGTTACTGTTGGTGCTGCTTGATAAGAGTAAGCGCCTGTTGCTGTAGCCGTTTGTAAATCAGGATTTATTACAGCAACATCTGTTACTCCTGCGGCATGAGCACCTGTCGTGCATGAAATTGTGGTCGCAGTAACTGAAACTGTTGTACAGCCCACTCCACCGATAGTAACGGTAGTTGCTGGAGGTCCAACAATAAATCCTGTTCCGGAAATATTAACAGTTGTCCCTCCACTAATAGAACCCGCTACTACAGAAAGTGGAGGTACAGTAATACTTGTTATAGTTGGTGCTGCTTGATAAGTGAAAGCTGCTGCTAAAGTAGCAGTTTGTGCATCTGCATTCGTCACTGTGACGCTGACAGGACCAGCTGCACCAGCTGGAGTTTTACAATAGATTGAAGTTGTACTCAGGATTGAAAGATTGGTACACGCTGTTGCACCAAATGTTACTGTTATTCCAGACACAAATCCAGATCCAGTAATGATCACATCAGTCCCTCCAGCAAGAGCTCCTGTTGGAGGAGTAAGTGTTGGCGCAAACTGAAGTTGAACTTTTGTGATAGTTGGTGCCCCCTGATATACAAACGAAGACGATAATGTACTTGATTGAGTATCAGGATTGGTAACGACTACATTAACAGCTGCATTTGCATGTGCACCAGTTGTACAGACTATCGAAGTTGCAGTTACTGATGTTGTAGTACAGGCCACTCCTCCAACTGAAACAGTTGCTCCAGTGACAAAATTTGTACCTGCAATTGTCAATGATGTTCCACCAGCAAGAGGTCCTGCGGCCGGATTTACTGAAGGAGCAGCTGTCAATTTAACAGTCGATATACTTGGACCAGCTATATAGGTATAAGCCGTATTCAATGTTCCAAATTGAGAATCTGTATTTATGACTTTTGCGGTAACTGCACCAGCTAGATGAGCTGAAGTTGTACAAGTAATCGTTGTTGGATTTACAACGGTCACAGCATTACAAGCTGATCCACCAAAATCAACGATTGCACCAGTTAAAAATCCAGTACCAGTAATCGTCACATTAGTTCCACCAGCAAGAGCTCCTGATACAGGAGAAATGCTTGTGATAGTTGGTGCTGGTTGATAAGTATAAGCTGAAAGCATACTTCCAGTTTGAGTATCTGCATTTGTTATAGCAACAGTGACAGCTCCTGCTGGATTTGCTGGAGTTGTACATGTTAAGGCCGTTGGACTAGCTACGTTAATACTAGTACAAGCGACTCCACCAAAAGTAACATTCGCTCCAGTGTAGAAACCTGTTCCTGAAACAGTTACGACAGTTCCACCAATAGCTGCTCCGGCGCTAGGTGAAACACCAGTAACCGTTGGAGCACCTCTATAGGTATAAGCTGCATACACAATCCCCGATTGCAGATCTGTATTTGTTACAGTGATATTTTCTACTCCAGCAATATGAGCAGCAGTGATACAAGTAATTTGTGTTGGACTTACAACTGTCACAGGTGAACAAGCTGCACCACTGATATCAACAGTAGCTCCTGCTCTAAAATTTGTACCTGTGATCGTTAATGTTGTCCCACCTGAAATAATACCTGAATTAGGAGATGCACTCGTCACTGTTGGTGCAAGATAATAAGTAAATCCATTAGCAAGAGATCCAGTTTGAGTGTCTGGATTTGTTACAGCGACAGTAACTGGTCCAGTTGTTAATTGCATTGGAGTTGTACATGTAATCGTTGTTGCATTTAAAACAAGCAAACTTGTACAAGCTGATCCGCCTAGAGTTGCAGTAGCTCCAACAACAAAATTAGTACCTGTAATTGTAATGGCAGTACCACCACCTAATGCTCCTTGATTTGGAGCTACACTACTTACTGCAGGAGCTGGTCGATATGTAAAAGCACCGGCCGAACTTCCCGATTGAGTATCTGCATTCGTTACTGTAATTCCAACGGCCCCCATAACATTAGCAGGAGTTGTACAGGTAATAGATGTCGGACTAACAACATTGACCCCAGTACAAGTTAGACCACCAAGAGTAACAGTTGATCCTGCATAAAAACCAGTTCCTGTTATCGTAACTAGCGTTCCTCCAGCAAGAGGTCCACCGATTGGTGAAACATTTGTTATTGTAGGAGCTCCTCTATAAGTAAATCCAGATAAAGCGGTACCTGTTTGAGAGTCAGTATTTGTCACAACAACATTAACAACACCAGCTGCATGCGCAGAAGTTGTACATGTAATAGAAGTAGAACTTACAACAGCAACTCCTGAACAGACCGATCCACCAAAACTAACAGTTGCTCCGGCCAAAAATCCTGAGCCAGAAACTGTAACGAGAGTAGCTCCGGTTACAAACCCAGAAGATGGAGAAATCGAAGTTATGACTGGAGCAATTTGATAAGTAAAAGAAGATGGAGCTGTAACAATTTGTCTATTTTGATTTATAAGAGAAATATCATATGTACCAGCTGCATTTGGTGGTGTTCGACAGACAACTTGAGTTGCACTTGTACTTACAATTGAGCATGGTTGATTGCCAATCGAGACAGCAGTTATCGTATCAAAATTATTTCCTGAAATTGCTATTAACGTTCCACCATTTATGCTTCCAACAGATGGTGTAACTAAACCGGTACCGATTCCTGGAGCTGTTGTTGAAATACTCAGAGGACTCTTCTTCTCTGTTTTACATCCAGCTAAAAACAAAACAAGAATTACAGATAAGAGATATCGAACCTCAAAATGAAGTTTCATCTTACTTATAAATTCGAAGAATTTATAGATTCCCACTCTCATTATCGATCTTATCTCCATGATCTCATTATAACTTTTAGATGACTCATCTTTGATATCATCGAAGCATTAATCACTTACTTGAGCTGCTTTAGGAATGATTGCCCCAAAAAGTGGCCAAGTTTCGTGATGTATCGACTCTAATGATCGGATAGTTGGGAATTTTCTTAAATTTAATGATTTTGTAGCTTGATTTAGTTTAGAGAGAGGAAAGATCTTCTAATAGGCCCGAACGAGATAGCCCACCTGAATAACTGAACGTTTTGATCTTCTTTTAACCTTAACGATCGCCCACTTTGAATCAAGCTTAACGACCACACCTCTTGCGACAGGTTCTCCTTTAGCGTAATCATCAATGTTGAATATATCAATCAAGGATCCATTAGCTAGGTGGTCACTAGATCCAATATTAACCTTTAGCATGTTTCCTGAAGTTGATACTTTTTCTACAAAGCCTTGAGCAAAATAGTTTTGCTTGGAAGCAGCTTTTAGCTCAACAACTTGTTTATTGTCTTCACTAACTGCTGCCGGAGCTGCAACTGCTGTAACTGTTTTTTCATTACTTTCCCAACGGACATTAAATGAAATTGTATTTCCAGTATCAGTAGAGCGAGCAGAGAAAATACTCTCCCCTTTAATACCTACGATGAAATCTCCAAAAGCGAATTGAACTCCGGCATACAAATATTTCTTAGTTCTATTAATTGAATTGAAGAGCTGAGTATTTCCTCTACTTATAAAAGGCTTTGAGATTGATGTCCCGTATGGATCATTTTTCAATGAATAAATTCCGCCGATACCTGAAAATAAATAAAGTCTATTAAAGCTGTAGATAACTTCCGCATTGTAAGGCAACTCAGAACTTAAATCTTTAGAGGGTTTGTTAAATCCAAACTTAAAATCATACTTCCAATTGTTATTAAAATACGTAACGAGGTAATCGGCCCCATATTCCTGGCCATCATCCCCTAATACAACTTGATCTGCAGGAGGAGTTTGCAAAAATGTATAGCGAGTGTTTGTATACATCGCTTTTCTATAATGAACTCCGAGGACATTCTTAAAACTTTTTTCAGTTAAAAATAAATATTTTCCTTCAAGCCCTAAGGATTCCAATCCTGAATTGGTTGCACTCACAGTTCCCGTTTCTGATTTTACACTTCTGAATCGCCCTAAAAAAGATCCCTCAAATTCTGAATAAAAACCTCTTGAATATTTCAAGTTCCAATCATTGACCGAAAAACTTTCACTCGTTGCTGGAACTAACTCTGCTCCTGTGTCGCCGAATGATGCTCTTTTGGAAAAAGATTGAGCTTGAAGTTCAACTGCTTGCGATTGATCAGGCAAGATCTCCGTTCCACTTCGGTAAAGAGGTGCTGCAAAAGATCCTGTTGAAAACAGAAAAAAGAATAAGAATTTCTTCATCGATTAATGATCTCAAAAGGTTTTAGCTGAAGCAATAAAAATTGATTGTTATTCATACGCTTTTTGTATATTTCTTTCGCACATCCTAAGGCTACGCTGTTAAGTGGCCAAGTAGACTGAATTAGAAACCAAGGAAGAGTAATGAATATGAAAAGTACAAGGCCTGTTGCCATTATTGGGGGATCTAGAACTCCCTTTGTAAAATCATTTACCAACTATGCGCGCCTCTCAAACAAAGAATTGATGGTGGCCACTCTTCAAGACCTGGTGAAAAAATTTCACCTTTACGATATTCAACTCGGTGACGTTGCACTAGGTGCTGTCATGAAAAATGCAGAGGACTGGAACTTATCAAGGGAATGTGTTCTGCAGTCAGGGCTTCATCGCCACACTCCAGGCTACGACGTTCAGAGAGCTTGTGGAACTGGATTAGAAACAACTGCGCAAATTGCTCTTAAAATTGCTTGCGGGCAAATTGAAAGTGGAATTGGCGGAGGATGCGACACCAATAGTGATATCGCGGGAGTCATAAGCCATGAATTGTCATGGAGTCTAATGGAATTTCAAAAAGCAAAAACGCTAGCAGATAAAATAAAAATTCTCTCGAAGATCAAACCTCAGCACTTCATACCTAAATTCCCGATTGTTCAGGAACCACAAACAGGACTTTCCATGGGAGAGCACACTGAGCTCATGGTTAAAGAATGGAAAATTTTTCGTGAAGCTCAAGATGAGCTCGCTTTTGAGAGTCATCAAAAAGCAGCAGCAGCTTATGAAAAAAATTTTTTCAAGGATCTTGTTTTTGAATTCAAAGGCGTAAAAAAGGATACAATCCTTCGCCCTGATACAACTCTTGAAAAACTCGCAACACTAAAACCAGTTTTTGATCTCAGTGGAGAAGGAACTCTCACCGCAGGAAACAGCACGGCCTTAACTGATGGAGCTTCGGCGGTATTGTTAGGAAGTGAGGACTTTGCGGATAAACATAAGCTTCCTATCCTTGCTTATTTTGTTGATGCTGAATACTCCGCTGTTGATTTCATCAAAGGCGAAGGACTTCTCATGGCACCAACTTATGCCGTTGCCAATTTATTAAAGAGAAATGGATTAACATTTGATGATTTTGATTTTTTTGAAATCCATGAAGCGTTCGCGGGCCAAGTCCTCTGTACCCTTCGCGCTTTTGAATCCCTTGAGTTTTGCACGACTAAATTAGGTCTTGATCGCGCTCTCGGTAAAATAGACAGAAGCAAATTAAATGTTAATGGAAGTTCACTTGCTCTTGGTCATCCTTTTGCTGCCACAGGAGGACGCATCGTCGCGACTTTATCAAAATTGCTCTACGAAAAAGGACAAGGAAGAGGCCTCATCTCCATTTGTACTGCCGGAGGAATGGGAGTAGCTGCCATCATTGAGCGTCCTGACTAGGTTAAACCTGCTATTTTTCACTTCTGTGTAGGCTTTCTCTGTAAACATTACTCAATGGAGGAAATGTTGTTGAAGATTTCTCACAAGATGATAAATTCGGCCCCACATAAAATTAAATAATGGAGTCCATTTATGATCACAAAAAAATTCCTTTTATCTCTGGCCCTAGTAACTTTTTCATTTGCTCAATCAAGTATGGCAGCCAATTGTTCAGGAACGGCTTATTTTACAAATGGCAAAGATACTCGTGCAACGTCTATTTCAATCTCGTTGCAGGATTCCTCTTCGAAGGGTGGAAATCTTGAACTAAGAGTCCCAGAGGTTTTCGGAGAGATGATCATTTCTGCAAAATATAAGGCAACTGGAAAGATAGGTGTCTTCAAATTTGGTGCTGACCTTGGAGATGGAGTTAAGTTAAATGGCGAAATAATAAAAGATACTAATTCCAGCATTATACTATCTGCTGAGTTAAAAGCATCAGAAACACAAAAAATGCAGCTCATGGCCCCAGTTGTATCGTGCCAATAATTTTAAAAAAAAATTATAATCTCAAATGAAAAGGCCGGACTTCGTTCCGGCCTTTTTGTTCTTTCTGATTCGAAAGCTTGTCTGGACTATTACATTTTTACATCATCACTAACTTTGTATTTAAACAATTTTATGAGTTTGATATGAGTCCAGAGGTAAGCTTAATTTAACAAAAAGCACTCTGATAGACTAAAACGGTAAAAACTATCTAAACATGAGGTCATTATGAAAAGAAAAATCTCAATTAGTTTACTTTCTGTACTCGCAGTAATGTCCAGCGTATTTGCGTCGTCTGCAAATGCTGCCTCAACGACGCCTACAAGTGGATTAAACCTAACGCTTGCAACACATGAGTTTACAAGTTCAAAAAGCATCGAGAAATGGGAAAATGTTGCAGATCAGATCACTAAAAAATTAGAGATTGCGGAGAGAGAGCTTGTTGGAACTGAGGGTGTGGACTTAAAAACAACCGGTCTCAGATATGAAGTAATCAATTCACACGAGGATCGGAATTACTACATGAGCATCTATTCCTATAATCCCGAACTTGTTTATAAAGAAAAAAAATCAGATAAGAAAACACATTTAGGAAGTTTGGCCAACAGAAATAAAGTATGCCAAGAATATTTTGAAGAAATTAATCAAAAACCTACAGTGGTTTACGCTGAATTACATCAATGGTTAGGATTGTTTAAGGGCTTCTCATGTGATGTTCAATATATTGAAGTCGAAAAAGTTCAGCCCTAGAAAATTTCGAAAATTATATTTTTAAATCAAAGGCCCAGATTACTCTGGGCCTTTTTTGTATCTAGATTCACTACTGAAGAATCTAAATAACAAAGCTTTCTGGCGCTAACACCTCGCACCACACCTGCAGACTTTCATTGATAAAGAAGACTCACTGTGATAATTCTTGCCTCCAATTATGCAAAACAATAATGACAAAAAAATCTCAATTGAAGATATCCACGAATGTTTGTCCACTCTTGAACAACTTTGTGAGCAGAGTGAACTCTTAACTGAACTCACTGAAGAAAAGCGCATTGCCCTTTTTAAGGCATGTGGATTTATCGCTAAGCCTGACAAAAAAGAAATCGCCAAAAGAAATAAAGACGTCAAATTCTGGAAGCAAAAACAACTAGTCGAACAAAATAGACTAAAGCGCGCGCAAACTGGAATAAGAAGTGCTCGCGAAAATGCTGTCTTCATAGCTCCTGAACAATTAAAAATTGAAAGTGATAAAGCTTATGACGAAGCACCTGAACTAGATAGCCCAAGAAACTGTTACGTCTGCAAGGCCGAATTTACAAAGCTTCATTTCTTCTACGATACAATGTGCAAGGAGTGTGGAGATTTTAATTATCACAAACGTTTTCAAACGACAGATCTCACAGGGCAGGTTGCTCTCATCACAGGCTCTCGTTTAAAAATTGGATACCATGCCGTTTTAATGATGCTCAGATCAGGTGCTACTGTTATTGCGACAACTCGTTTTCCAGTAGATTCAGCAATGAGATACGCCAAAGAAAAAGATTATGCTGATTGGAAAGATCGCCTGCATATCCACGGACTCGATCTTCGTCACACACCTTCTGTAGAAATTTTTGCAAGCTTTGTGGAACACAAGTTTGATCGCCTTGATATTATCATTAACAATGCCGCTCAAACTGTTCGTCGTCCTCCGGGATTCTATGCTCACCTGATGGAAAACGAACTACTCAATTTCCACGATGTTCCAACAGATGCTCAACTGCTTTTAAAAAATCACAACGATTTTAAAACAGAACTAAATCAACTTACTCACGGAGCAGATATCTCCACTGAAAAAGCATTGCCTGTCACATGGCATGGCCATGGACCAGGTGTGGGAATCAGAGCTTCTGCTGAACTTTCACAAATTCCATACAGCTATGATGACTCCCTTGTAGCTCAGGAAGTTTTCCCAGTGGGACAACTCGATGCCGATCTTCAGCAAGTAGATCTTAGAAAAACCAATTCATGGAGAATGCGCTTAGGTGAAGTTCCAACTCCAGAACTTCTAGAAGTTCAATTAGTGAATGCTATCGCTCCATTTGTACTTATCAATCGCTTGATTGGATTGATGAGAAAAGACTACACAGGAAAAAAACATATTGTGAATGTAACTGCGATGGAAGGAAAATTTTATCGCTTTAAAAAAGAAGACCGCCACCCTCATACCAATATGGCAAAAGCGGCGCTCAATATGATGACTCACACGAGTGCTTCTGATTTTGCTAAAGACGGAATCTTCATGAATGCTGTCGATACTGGTTGGGTAACAGATGAAGACCCAGCAGAAATCTCTAGCTACAAACAACGTGTTCATGATTTCCAACCACCTCTTGATATCGTCGATGGAGCAGCTAGAATTTGCGATCCATTCATTGATGGAATCAATTCAGGAAAACACTGGTGTGGACAATTCTTAAAAGATTATAAGCCGATTGATTGGTAGTGCTTTATTTCGTTTCAAATATTTTTTCAAACTCTCCATACCCGCTCTCTTTTAGTTTCTCTTTGGGAATAAATTTGAGAGCTGCTGAGTTTAAACAGTAACGATTGTGAGTTGGTGCTGGACCATCATGATAGAGATGCCCTAAATGAGAATGAGCGTGTTTACTTAATACTTCCATTTCATTTACAAAAAGAGAGTGATATTTTCTAGTCGTCACGTTTTCATTCACAAGAGGTTTCGTAAAACTAGGCCATCCTGTTTTTGAATCGTACTTATCTTTTGAACTAAAAAGTGGCTCCCCAGAAACAATATCAACATAAATTCCTTCATGTTCATTATTCCAGTACTCGTTTTTATAGGCCCTCTCAGTTCCCCTTTTTTGAGTAACGTCATATTGAATAGGTGTAAGTTTTTTTCTTAATTCGCTTTCTGATACTTTTTTAAAGGAACTTGCATCCCAAGCGAGAATCTCAGCGACTAATGTAAGACTAAAAATATAAATCAATCCATATCTTAGCGTCATTAGATCCCCCTGAAATCTGTTTCTAGACTAAAAAAACTTAATTTGATAGAAAATAGTACAGACATTTTAACTATCATTAACAAGGAAAATATTTATGATTACGCTTTATGGGTCACCAAGAACAAGTGCTGGAAGATGTATTTGGACATTAGAAGAAGTTGGTACGCCTTATACTTTAAAAGAAGTTGATCTTAGAAACAAAGAACATAAATCCCCTGACTATTTAAAAATTAATCCGAATGGAAAAGTCCCTGCGATGGTTGATGGTGATGTCACTTTATTTGAATCAATGGCCATTAACTTTTATCTTGCTGACACTTACAAAAAAGAACTAATGGGGACAACACCTCTAGAGCGTGGACTAGTTTACCAATGGAGTTTCTGGTCAATGGCAGAACTTCAAGATCCGATCATTCAAGTTCTTATTCAAAAAGTGTTTGTACCTGCGGATAAACGAGACAATAACGTAATTGAAGAAAATTTAAATAAACTCCCTGCTCTTCTAGGTGTTCTTGATTCTTCTTTAACTGGGAAAAAATTTCTTACGGGCAATCAATTCACACTCGCTGATTTAAATACAGCCAGTGTTGTCTCTATTTGCCATGCTATTGGTGAGGATCTTTCAAGTTATCCAAATATTAAGACATGGCTTGGAGCTATTTCAGATAGACCATCTTTTCAAAAGTATATGGCACTTAGAAAATAATTTTTTATATTTTGGCAGAATCAGAATTACAAAATTTGATTCTGCCATTTAGAATTGTTCGATAAAAACTAAGCTGCTTCTCTTTGTGAACCTTCAATACTTGTGGCCTTATTCGCATTCATCTTAGAAATCTGATCTATCAAACGAGAGGTCGCTCTGTTGAATTTACTTCCTTCTAATAAATATTCATTAATGTCTATGCTACTTTTATTTTTTATTTTAAAAGCAATTTCAGAGGCCACTCTCGTAAATTCACTATAAGCTTCTTTGAGTTCTAAATAGTCACGATTCTTCGCAAGTCTAACGTTAAACATATCAATCCAAGCTTTAAGCGAAGAATTGGTTTCATTTAAAGCAAGAATTATTTCATCCATGTTTTCGTCATTAATATTTTTAAGACAAAGATCAAGTTTATTTTTAGCATTCTTAATCCACTCGATAGCTTCTAAACAATTAAGAGAATTAAAAATAACATCTTCATTTTTTGGAAAACTGATTATGAATTTAGTATTATCGGAAGTCGGATCATATTTAAAGTGGCCACCATGTTTTTCAATAATACCTTTTGAAATTGATAAACCAAGACCGGTTCCTTTACCAATAGGCTTTGTTGTAAAAAAAGGTTGCATAATCTTATTTACGACTTCAGAAGGAATTCCTCTACCTGAATCCACAATAGATACATAAATGTAATTATTTTTTTCAACTAAGGAAAGCTCGATCCATTTCTCATTCAGAGTTGATATCGCATCAATTGAATTATTAACCAAGTTAACTAGAACCTGCTCAAGTTGGAGTTTGCTGGCCATAAAAAAAGTCTCTTCAATCGATAAATTAACTTTAACATTACTCGACTTAATTTTGTCAGAACAAAGCTCAATGATTGCTTCAAATAACTTAGTTGAATCCACCTTCTCAGGGGATTCAGTCTGCTCCCCATGAGAAAATTCTTTTAATCCATTAACAATTTTAGTAATTCTCGTTGTCTGTTCTCCAATTGCTCCCAAATGTTTTAAAACCGATTCTTTTATTTGATTGTCTTCAGCTTTTTCCAGAACTCGTCCAATCAAATATAATTTCCCAGTTATAATTGCCATAGGGTTATTCACTTCATGGGCAACTGAACTTGCCATTTCTCCAAGGGCCGCAAGTCTTCCCATGTGAATGTTTTTTGCCTGTTCTTGCTCTAATTGTTCCTCTAGTTTTTTTTCTTTCGTTATATCAAATCTAATTGAAATAAATTTTTCTATTTTTTTTGTTTCTTCGTTGCGAAGAGGAGCAATATTAGCGTAGACCCAATACTCTTCTCCGGACTTTTTCTTGTTTTTCACCTGGCCTTGCCAAGTTTCTCCTTTATTAATTATCTTCCATATATTTTCAAAAAAAGATTTGTCATGATAACCGGAGTTAACAATTCGATGATTTTTTCCAAGAAGCTCATCCCTAGAGAAGCCGGAGATTTGGCAAAAATTATCGTTGGCGTATACAATATTTCCTTTGTGATCTGTTATTGAAATAATTGTTAATGCATCTAGATTCTTCACTTGTTGCTCAAGAAAGAATTGTTCTTTTCGTTCATTTCTCCATCGAGGTCTAAAATATACAAACCAAAAAGATGTTGAAGCTAAAACGGAAAGCAAGCCAGCATCAACGATATTCTCTAAAAAAGGATTTGAAATATTTAACTTCCCTATGAAATACATCACTGCTACTTCCCACAGTAAACAGATCGTAAAAAGAGTAGTTGTCACTTGGATAGGTGTTTGAGTTGAAAAACGAAAATTTTTTGATGTATTTTTAGTCATTAAATATTGCCCATTAGTAAGTGCTTGCTTGCGAAATAGGAATAACCTGAATCATCATCGCCCAATAAGAGGTAATCCTTTAACAATTTTGTCATCTAAAACAAAATAAACAAATGCATGGGAATAAGATGAAATTATTGCCTCTAATTCAAGCTAGCTAAAATTATTTTATTTACCCTTAATCCTGTGGCAAGAGCAATTCAAGAAGATCATTTGGCCTAAGCCAACTCTAAAAAGACTTCCAATCATTTACAAATCGATATAAAAAATTAACATGATCAAATTAATTAAACTTGCAGACATCCCTGAAACTCCTTGGAAAAACAACTTAGGTAAAACCCGTCAGATTGCAATCACCCCTAACGTTGCAACCGTGGCAAATAATGATTTTCTCTGGCGCTTAAGTTCCGCAACGGTCACTGGTCGGGCGTCGTTTTCACAATTTCCTGGCAGTGATCGATTATTAATCGTATGGCGCGGAGACGGTCTTCTCTTAAACAATATAAAACTTCTCCCTCATTCTCCCCTACATTTTTCTGGAGCTGATGAGATCGATTGCGATTTAATTAAAAGTCCAGTTATAGACTTAGGACTTATTTATAAACGAGATAAAATAAAAGCTTCTATGGATGTTCTCTCGATCGAGAAAGAAACTCGTTTAAAAATAGATTCGGGCGTTCAATTCTATTTTTTAGCTGAGGGTGAATGTTTGGTGAATAACATGAGGCTTATCAGTGGCGATCTTATCGAAGTCGAAAAAGAAAATGAGCTTAGTTTTTCACCAAGCTCCTCATCGTTATTTTATAAGGTACTAATTGAAGTGCTCTAAAAATCTCCAAGTCATCTCGCGAGCTTCATCTACGACTTTAGGAATTGAGTCGTATGCTGGAACTTTATCATCTGATAGTTCAACTCCAAATGACTGAGATTTTTTTTTCCAATAGTAGTAATCAGCACTGCTTCCTTTTGCGACATATATCACCTTGGAAATCTGTCCTGCTGTATATTGATTGTCACGGGCCATACTATTAGCAAGATCATTAAAAACAACTTCATCTTTAGCGTCAGGGGATTTCGCTGTATATCCCCATGGATACATCACCAATCGTCCATAAGCATGAAGATCAAGAGTACCAACAAAATTGTGAGCGCTGTGGTAATTCATAATTGCTTGGATACAATCAACCGTTTTATTATTTTTCTTCTCAGGCCAAGGGAAACTTCTATTTGGATCTTGCCCTTGAACATAGCGCTCGCGCGCCTCAAAGCTATCCGGACTAACAACCGGAATAAAATAAATATCTCTTCCATCGATCATTTGAGTTAGCCTTGAATCTTTTCCATATCCAGCAAGAAGCTCATTGATTAATGAAAATAGAACTTCAACAGTAATCAATTCGTCACCATGAGTTGCCGCCGTCACCATGACTTGAGGCTTAGGTGTCGTTGACGTTTTGGCTGAAGAAATTTTAAGTGCATAAAGATTTCGTCCTTCTTGAGTCACTCCATATGTTTCTACTGAAGCAATTTCTTTATACGTGTTTGCAATTGTACTTAGGTCTCTCTCAACATCTGCAAATTTTCTGTACTTAGAAAGATTAAGACGTTCAAAAAGGCTCTTATTGGAAATTGTTTTTGAATGGATATCTAAGGCTAAAAGTTTAGCCCTTGGAGCAATAGCTAGAAAAGATCCTACGTCCTCTTCTTTTACGTAAACTTCAAATCCTCTATCAAGTTTCTTAACGATTTCAAATCGATCTGCAATTTGATTCATTCGCATTGGATTGGCATTAACTTTATAGCTTCTGATCTTTTCAGCTGCACTTAAGCCGACAGAAAAAAGTAAAGAAAGAATAATCAGTAATGATCTGGTCATTGCAACCCTCAAGGTAATAAAAAGTCTTTAGTTGTTCTAAGAATAATCTTAAGTTTCTTACCATCACAGTGCAAAACTTCAACGAGACATGGCACAAGTACGTAAAAATTACATACCAAGAACTAGCAATCCCTTCATCTATATCTTTCAACTAAGTAATCATTAACAAATATATATTATAATTTTGTCACTGCAATCGATAGGCTTGCTCCATTATGGAGGTGGCCATGAAAACTTTATTCTTCTTCATTGTTTCCCTCTCTGCTTCTCTCACATCTCTTACTATTTACGCCGCTTATCCTTCATATGAAAAAGGAGTTGCCGCTAACTCCATAGCAAGAGAACAAAGTCCAAATGTAGAATTAACCCGCAGACTAAGAGCCAAAATCATGTCTGATAAACAATTATCAACTGAAGCTCAAAATATTAATATTATAACAGAAGAAAAATCAATCACTCTCAAAGGATCTGTTGCGGGAAGAGCAGAAAAAGTGAAACTAGAAAATTATGCTCGAGCAATGGCCGGCAAAAAGAAAATTAATAATCAATTAACTTATTAACTAGAGGTTGTATGGGCGCAGGAAGAAAAGGAAGACATTCTGTCTTTGGAATTTTTAAAGATCAGATTTCACTAAATCATGCAGTAGATATGTTGAGGTCACAAAATTTTAGAAACTCAGACATTTCTGTTTTAATGCAGACAAAAGAAAAAACCCGTGACCTCGCTTTTAAGCAAAATACTAAGGCGCCTGAAGGAGCAACAATGGGAGCAATCGCTGGAGTCTTGGCCGGCGGTACTTTGGGATGGCTCGTTGGATCTGGTGCCCTTTCAATCCCTAATCTTGGTGCATTTGTTGCTGCAGGACCAATTATGAGTACAATCGCAGGAGCAGGCGCTGGTGGAACGATTGGAGGAATCACTGGAGGACTAATCGGATTGGGAATTCCCGAATATGAAGCCTCACGCTTTGAGGGCTTTGTGAAAGACGGGGGAATATTGATATCTGTCCATGTTGATGATGAAAAATGGGAATCCAAAGCAAAGGAAATCCTCTATGAAAATGGAGCAAAAAACATTGCAACGACTACAGAAAGAAGAACTGATGAACCAAATTATTACAAGAACAGAATTGATCAAGACTATGAAGATAAACATCCTTAATCAAATCTTGAGTTATCTTCTAATCGAATTTTCATACTCAATCTCGCTCATTATTTTTTGGCAAGTTGAATCTAATGGATAATCGCGACACCATCCCATTGCTTCACTTCCACAAAGTTTTTTTCCGCCAACCTCCAGACAAGTCAAAGGCCTTGCTTCATTGGGATTTGGTACTGAGGTTACCCCCATTGTTACTCCGGTAGCAGTCATTTCAGTTGAGCCAACTCCAACTCCAGTGGCAGTTGTTGCTGAAGCCCCGATTGTTCCTCCAGTTGCCGTTGTGCCTGTTGATGTTCCGAATGTGCCGTAAGGATTTTTTTGACTATAGATATCAGCGAGTGATTTTGCAGTAAATTTTAATATTCCAAAAGTTGCTGAGAAAATGAGAGCGTATAGGAGTATTTTTTTAGTTTTCATTGGAGCCTCCAATGATAAAAAGGAAAGAAGAGTTTGACGTCTTCTCTCCCCTTGCATCTTCTGTTAAGACTCTGTAGGTTCTACTAAGCTTTAAGCCCAATATCTACAGGTGCGCCCTGACAGAAGAGACATTTTGATTCTGCATTTTTTTTATGATTATAAAAAATACAAAATACCCATGATGAATATAGGGATTAGTTATTAGAGAAGAATTTTTTATGTGATTGATCTTCTTGAACACTTAGAACTCTTGCCATTTCAGCTCGTTTAGGACTTCTTTCTATCCCAATAGCATCAAGGCCAAAACTATTGGCCATGGCAATCATACTTCCCTGTCCGCAAAAAGGATGAACAAGTGTCTTTGTCGATGTTTGCTCTGCTATAAATTTTCCAATCATCAGGCAAGCCTCTAACCCCATCCCTCTTTCCCAGGTTTTATCACCTATCTCTGGAATGACATCCGGAGTGGATTTGCCTAAATCGCGAAGGCGCAGCCCCTTACTAAAACACAATATGTGGGTGTAAGCAGGACGCCCAAAAGTTGATATTCCAGGCTGAACTCTGCAGACAATTTTGTGCCACAAAAGAGAATGTCCCAGAGACTCAGCGGCCTTTTGACAAAGATATCCTTTATCAACCCAAACACCATCTACTTTGATATCTGATTGATAAAAAATAGTAACTCCCATGTCAGGAGTCTTTGAAAGTACTAAGGCCGCAGTATTTGTAAACCACTCTTTCCATTCAGAGAGTGTGAAACTTGGAAATTCAGAAATATCAGGCATAGAAGCAACAAGGGAACATCCTTCTAAGACGTCGCTTTTAAGAAGCCAAAGAATGGCATCATCACAATGAACGACTCGAGATGGCTTTATTAATTCACTCACTTTCTATCCTTAAATATTTTTTTATAAAACAGTTCGCGAAAAACAGTGGTCTTTTTTTCAACTGTAACTGTTTTTTCCCATTCCTTAAATTCTTTTAAACGAGGTAATGATCTCACACCATTTGCAGAAGGGGAAAGCAAAATAATTTCTTTTGGCCCCTCAACTCTGCCAATGTGACTGCAATACCATTGATAAACCTTCTTTGAGGTAAAATAGATTTTCTTGAATCGATAATGCTTAATCATTGAATGCAATTTCTCATTCCATTCGATATCACGCAAATCAGAATCATTGGATCTTCCATTTTTGCGGACACAAGATTTAATCACATCTGCTATTGAGATCTTATGTACTTCGAGAAAATCAATTATTTTATCCTTTGTATCAAGCTTAAGATGAAAGCATTTTCCAAGCAGTGACCAGAGCTGATTGGTCTCTCCGCCGAAAAAAAAGTCTATTTCATTGGGCTTAATTTCTTTTCTTTTTTTAGGATTTGTAAATTTAGCGATAGGGAAACTGCCAATAATCAAGGAATCCGTCTTCGGCGATATATATTCACCGTACGGATGAAATTCTCTAACATTAGAAATCGGTGTATTTGGTCGATTTCCCTTTTGATTTTTCAACTGGGTATTTCGCTTCATTTTGCTCCATCTTGGAGAGAACGGCTTCCTCAAGATCAATTTCAAGCTTAGAAGAAATTCTTAGGAGATAGACAAGGATGTCCGCCAGTTCTTCTTTGGTTTTTTGCATAAGGATCTTATTAGATTTGTCGTTGGATTCTTCTTCTGAAAGCCATTGATAGAGTTCTAACAACTCTGAGCTCTCTACCGATAAGGCCATCGCTAGATTTTTAATTGAATGAAATTGATCCCAATCGCGAGCTTTTGAAAAGGCATTGATCTTATCTATCAAATTCTTCAAGTCCATATCATCTCCTTTTACTTTAAGGTGCCATCAGTATAACGACTACGCAAGCGACTCGAGGCATCCTGACTCATAGAGTAGTCTATTTTGCCTCAGCGTTTCCTTAATGTATTCATTTTAAATAATTTACGCATATCTTTTTTTGGCACTGATCCTGCTAAGTTGACTTCAAACTTCAAGCTCATGAAGGTAGCGATAGTCATCCGCATTTTCTTGAGTATAAGTGCATAGGTAAACCCCCTATGCACTTTCTTTTTATCCAGTATTATTTGCCCCCTAAACAATCCCAAATTCACCCGGTCATAATCATGCCTTGGATGTGATTATCACTATTTCTTTTGAGATAGTCCTGGCACTTCTCCTGCAATCTAGAGAGGCAGGAAGTAAATCAATGGAGGGAGTATTGCAGAATCCATTGTACAAGAAAGATGTGCTAAAAAGACAACATATTCTATGAGAGGTTGCGAGATAATTGCTCAACGCCAAAGTAGATATCAAGTCATAAAATTGTAATACCAATTTTTAAATTTTTAACACTAGACCTTGTTTCCTAACACAGTAAGGGCCACCGAAAGGTGGCCTTTTTTATGTTTACTAAAATTTAAATGAAGATTTCAAACGACTAGCAGCTAATTCTTGAGCAGATCTTGCATCTTTTAAAATCGGAGTCATTCCAAAAAATTCGTGAGTCACTCCTTCATAATTTCTATAGCGGACAGAAACTCCTTGCTTCTTCATTTTTTTTGCAAGTGTCTCACCATCACTGCGAAGTGGATCAACTTGAGCGGTAATAATCGTACAAGGCTTCAGTCCTTTTAAATTGGCATTCATCAAATTTATTCTCGGATCATTTTTTTCGGAAGGGTTATTGAGATAATTTTTCAAATACCAATTCATCATCGATTTACTCAATGGTTTAGTGTCACCATATTTTTTATATGATGCTGTTTCCATATTAATTCCCGCCATTGGATAAACAAGCAGTTCGTGTGTTGGGACTTGAAACTTTTCATCTCTTGCCCTAATCGCAACATTGAGGGCGAGATTTCCACCTTCACTTTCTCCCGCGACTGCAATTTTTCTGGGATCTCCCTTCAAGCTGTCAGCATTGTTGACTACCCATTTGTAAGCGGCATAGGCGTCTTCATGAGCAGCTGGAAATTTAAATTCAGGGGCCTTTCTATATTCTACTGAAATAATAATGGCCTTTACCTTATTGGCCAGAGATCTTGGAGTAGAATCATAAACATCATTATCAGCTAAAACAAATCCACCACCATGAAAATATACAACGATAGGAAGCGCTACTTTGGTTTTAGTGTAAGGTCTATAAACTCGTGCAGGTATAAGGCCCGCACCACCATCGACTGTTATCTCTTTAACCTCTGCTAATTCTAAAAGTTCAGTATTGGCATCCCTAGTGTTTGCCATAACTGTTCGAGCGGCATCCGTCATAGTAGGTTGCATTCTCGCTTCTTCAACACTTAAATTCTCAATGGACTTACCACCTTTCTTGTCTAACTCATTTAAGATTTTATACATTTCCTCATTGGGCAAATTTGATTTTGCAGCAAAGACTGACATTGCCCCTAAAACAAAAAGATAAGTTAAAAATAATATTTTTACATTCATAGAGTCTCCTATGAAAATAGTATTCTATTGAACACTATCTTATAACGTGACTGCAAAGAACTTGCCCTATGTAGTTTGAGAAAATATTTCGTCCCAATTCTGCCTCAAAATGTTTTTTAACTTAATTTTGCTTCTTAAAATTTTAAACACTTAATTAAGATTGATCCTTTGGCATATTGTATGCTCTAAAGCTAGCAGGGAAGTAAAACAGGAGTGACGTCTTATCGTAATAGCTCTTGTGTGACTTGAAAAATCATTTCCCGCCAGACGATAAAATTGGGATGAAATGATGTGTGATTGAAATTGTTGCATCACATGTCGCAAAGAAAATGAAGATCAGGATGTGAGAAGTTATGAAGTTTTAACTTTTTAGTTTTAACTACGAACACAGGATCGTAACAAATCCTAGCTCCATTTTGCTCTGAAAATGATTTGTTCCCAGCAAACAGTAAAAGCCACCCCACAAGGTGGCTTTTTTTATTCAGGATGAAACGATCTGTATTTCTTATCTATTTCTTATCAATTTAATTTTTACGAACTAATCCAATTATTTTTTGCATTACCTACTTTCATTAAAATATTTCATACTATAACTAGCTTAAAGGTTCTGTGTCTCCGAAAGCAAATACTATCGTCACGAGCAATCAGAACAGAAGCAGACTCGAAGCGTTCCCAATAGCACCCATTTATAAACGTGGAAAGCAAGGGAAAAGCTTATGGAGGCGAACTCCAGCAAAGAGAGCGATACTACTCGCGGCATTTCGGACGTCCAGATTACGGCAACACCTTCTAGCAAGAGGTGCCTCCGGTATTTAAATTTACCTTTCCTTATGTCCCAGGGGAGTTAATTCTCCCCTAGCTTTTTTTATATCTTTTTATATTTAAGATAAATTGGCTTTTTAGGACCAATTGTTATCTGCATGACCTCTGGTTCCGGCAAAGAAGAGTTCATCAAGCTGCAATCAAAATATTTTACAAAAAAACTAATAAGTATTTTCATTTCTAGAATCGCAAGCTCTGCTCCTAAACATCTTCTCGTTCCGCCTCCAAATGGAGCAAATTCGTAAGGTGAGAATTTTTTATCCAAAAATCTTTCTGCTAAAAACTCATCTGGTCTCTCCCAAGTTTGTTCATCTTGATGAAGTAAAGAAATACAAACGCCAATCTCTTGGCCAACTTCATAAGTTTTTTGTCCAAACACAAAATCTCTATTTACTATTTTTCTAGTAACAAAAGGAACAGGAGGGCGTATTCGAAGCGATTCACTTATTAGAGAATCTAAATATTTATTTTGAAAAATATTTTCGATGAATTGTTCCTCATCATCAACACTTAGCTCATCACGCAGGCGATTTTTTATGGATGGATCTTTGTGAATATAATACAAGGCCCACGTAAGCGAGGTGGCGCTAGTTTCGTGTCCAGCAACAATGAAAGTTCTCAAGTGTGAAAGTATCTCTGATTTAGTTAACCCTTTTAGCTCTGACAGTGGACCTTCAGAATTCTCTTCAGCTCCAGCAAGGTAAAACTCATAAAACCTATTATCTAATTGCATTTTCCTTTGATCAAAAATATTCCATGTTCCGGGAATCCAATGAGGAATAAATAAAAATGAAGCTGAATAACTTTTTAAAAAATTTACCGTCATTTTTTCAGCATCATTTAATTCTTCTGAATTCTGTTTGGGAAAAAGAAACTTTAAAATAATTTTCAAGGCAGCTTTTAATGTAAATTCTTGAAGGTGCATCACGCCCTCAGGTTCATATGAGCGTTGCATCTCTAAGAAGATTTCTTGAATAGGACTAGAAAAAGACTGCAATCTCTTCTTTGAAAAATAGGGCATAAATTCTTTTCTCAAGTCTAGATGGCTTGATCCACTTTGCATGATTAGGCCATCTGTTCCTAACAGTGGTCCAACTGGATTTTTTTCAGATGCTTTAAAACTATCTATAGGAGCGGTGAAGATACTTTTTACTAATTCAGACTGCCCTGTTAACCAAATGGTTGGTGCTCCAGGAAAAGACAGAGGAAAAGGATCGCCATGTTTTTTTTGCAACTCCAAAAGGTAATCTTTTGGAGTTGTGAGAAAACGATAAATATTTAAAGGAAAAATCATATTTTCTCCCTAACTCCAGCGAAGCAGCGCTGCCCCACTGTAGTCACAAGCATGGGAAAAACCAGCAAGACAAATAAGATCACCAGGCTTAAAGGTATTACTCTTCATATAGGTGGCAAGATTAACAGGTATTGCTGCTCCAAAAAGATTGGCATACCTATCGAAAGTATGAAGTTGCTTTTCTTGCGGCAATGACAGCGCTTCTCTCCAATAACGAAGAAAATTTGTATTGGGCTGATTAGTAATTAAGTAATTTATATCGCTACAATCTATTTTCATATTATTGCAAACTTTTTTGATCATCTTGGGAACAGTCTTATTCCCCCTTGAAATAATCATAACAGTTTTGTCTTCATTAAAATCGATACACCCAGTTATATCGCGTGCCTCCCACCAATTTTTTCCATTACAATTTGATCTCATATCTTCAGAAAATTCAGGATAATTTTCAAACTCAAAAGAAAGAAAAGGTCTCTCTTCATTATTGGTCACATAGGCAACAGCGAAACCATCTCCGGGAATAGCAGCTTGAGCAAGTTGACGAGTATCATCCTGGCCGAAAATTCTTCCAGCGGCAGTTTGAGCAATGCAAATGATTGCGTGTTTGGCATTCTTTGCAGTCATATATGTATGAGCAAAATCAACCAAATAAAGAAAAGAAATACATCCAGTATTGTGAATGTCAAAAATCCACTTTGCAGATCCACCTATTTTTTTATTGATGACTGCACCACATCCTGTAAAAGGCTGATCAGGAATAGATACATTGGTTAAAATCATATCAATATCTTTAGATACATCCAAATTGAGTCGTTCGATAATTTTTTGGGCTGCAGTTGAAAGATAATCAGAGGCTTGCTCGTTTCTCCCCATATGTCTTCTTTCAACTGTTCCTGAAAACATTCTATTTTTTTGTCTTATTTCCTCTTCACCAAAATAATTATTTGTAACAATTGTTGGTGGCATAAATTCTTCAATATCTATTAAGCTAATACTCATAAGTTACTTCCTTGCTCGATGATATAAGGACCCATTGGAAGATTATTTAAATGTCTATACTCTAGAATATTTTTTAAATTTTCCAATTCAACCATGTGGCCGGCATAGAAATAATCCCAAAATTGACCAACCCAAGGTCTGCCTTGAGGAGATTTTTCAGGATATGGATTTTGATCATAATAAGAGTGTTTGCAATTTTGCCAGAATATAACTGAACCAGGTTTTTTAAGCACAAGTTCGGCCGGAACAATTCGATTTAAGTATATCATCCACAAATCTTCTCCTTGATCCCAAGCACAGTGGTAATCAACGGTAAGAGCTTCTTTATTTGAATTGACTTTAAAATAAATATCAGTATTGTCACCAATTCGATCTTTCCCTTTATAAAGTCCCTCTTCGGTTAATTTTTCAAACTTTCTCATGCTATAAGTCCACTCCAGCAAGCAAAGGGGGTTGGCCATGTATTCAAAAACTTTTTCTGGAGGACAATTGATGTAGGATTGAATTGGACAATAATCACCATAAATTTGATCATGAGGATAAACAGCATGGGTCATGTCAACCATGATACTTCCCATGACATGTTTATTCGTGTTTTCTATTCTTCTAACTCCTTCCAAATTTTCTACGTGACCACTTTCCATACAAAACCTCGCTTTAATTTTTAATAAATGTTCTAAAGGGCGGATTCTCATTATTAGCTATATTTATCGAAATCACATTGGTAGTTAATCGGGATTTAATATCATTTAAACTCTGTTTGAGTTCATCTATGTTATTTACTTCGTGAGAAATAATTCCTGGAAATATTTTATCTAATCCATTAGCAAAATAAGTTTGCTTAAAATTATTAATACCAGTCTCACCTGTTAAGAAAACATTCTCTCTGGTCGTGCACATACCATGAGAGTTATTGTTAAAAATGAAAAAAGTAATTGGAAGATTGTGTTCATGAGCGGTGTGAATTTCCAGGCCATACATTAAAAAGGATCCATCGCCTAAAAATACAAACGTTTTTTTTCTTTTGGCAATCGCTGCTCCAATTCCAGCACCTATACTGTTGCCCATTCCCCCCATTCCGAGAGAGACATGACAAACACCACTGCCTTTAAGTTTAAGATGATGAATAACAAATGCCCCCGTATTTCCTGCATCGATAAAAACATTTGAATCATCATCAATTGATGTTTGTATTTCATGAATAATATTTTTTAATTCGTATAGGCCAGGGGGTTCATTTTCTTTTGAATTAATTAAAATTGGTATATTCGTATTTGTTAATCTTAAAGCAATATTTGAAACAATCTCATCTACATCACCTATAAGCTCATAAATTTGTCTCTCTTCTTTTTTGAAAGGAATGATACTTATTTTGTCTTTTATAATTAATATCTCTTTTGATTGAAGATG
The DNA here is from genome assembly GCA_037444575.1 of Bacteriovoracales bacterium. Lineage (GTDB taxonomy): Bacteria > Bdellovibrionota > Bacteriovoracia > Bacteriovoracales > Bacteriovoracaceae > Bacteriovorax. Next base: position 193,426 of record JBBIME010000009.1, on the reverse strand, counting down.
TGGAATTAGTCCGTATAGGTTTAAATGATTGAAATTCATTCCGATAAAGATTACATGACTTGTTTGTTTCAAATATTCATTAACCTCATCATGCCCCATGACTCCAACCAGACCTAAATATCTTGGTGAGTTGTTGTCATACAAACTTTTAGAATTGGCCGTGAGTGCGACATTGCCTCCACACTTATCGATGAAACCTATGATATTTGACATACTATCCAGGTGAACTAATTCTTCTCCCAAAACAACAAGAGGAGGAACCATCTCCGCACTCATAAAACGTTCACAAACTTCTTGTATTTGGTGAGGAAGAGAATACTCACTTGAATCTTCATGACAATTTTCCAAATTCATTTCTAAAACTTCTTTTTTAAAAAGATCTTTTGGAATCAAGACAACGGCAGGTCTCTTATATCTCATGGAATACTCAAACGCATACTCAAGAGATTTTTGAATATCATTCTCATCTTCAATTTTTTTCTGATAACAAGAACAATGCTCAAGCATTTTCAAAATATTAAAACTTTCCCCCTTGCCAGAAGTATCCTGAAAGGCTCCAACTCCTTCCATTGAAAGTGAGACAACTCCACTAATGAGAACCAATGGAATTTTACTTGTAAAAGCTTCTGCAAGAATTGGAATAGTATTTAAAATTCCAGGCCCAGATGTCGTTAAAACAACAGATGTTTTCTTTGTAGCAAGATAGCTTCCAATGGCCATCGCAGATGCGCTATATTCACTTTTAGCAAGGATCACTTCACTCTTTTTATTTTTTATAATGCTATCAAATAGATCTTCAATGTTAGCTCCACTGACCCCAAAAACATGAGTTATTTCTCTCGAAGCTAAATAATCGCTAATGTAGTCTGCCAGCATCATTGAATGATTCTCTTATTGGATTGCCCCCAATGTTCACCAATAATTGAGAAGGCATTCTTTAAAACAGAATCTTCTTGAGCAAAACTTGCCCTAATAAAATCACTACCTCTGTCCCCAAAAACTGATCCAGGAACTACACCAACTCCTAGCTCATTTAACTCATCTACGACTTGTGAATCTAAAAGATTATATTTTATAAAGAAAAAAAATGCCCCTTCAGGATCGACATAATCAACTTTATAAGAGTCTAAAATTTCTTTGGCGACAATAAGTGCGTTTGCATAATTTTTGTGAAACGATAGCTTTCTTTTCAATATTAACTTAACAATCTCTTGCCCAAAAGATGACATGGCCCCAGTGGCATTATTGAAATATGGAGTGAGTTTTTTCATATTCTCTTCACTACCTAATACCCATCCTACTCTTGCCCCTTGAAGAGGAAACATTTTTGAAAAACTTCCAACCACATAACCTCGCCCTATAAAGCTAGAGAAATCATAATGAACTTTATTGTCATAAATAAGCTCTCGATAAACTTCATCCATGACAAAAGTAATATTTGGATACTTGCCAAGTATTTCGACAAAGCGAAAGATATCTGATTTTGTTAATATTTTCCCAGAAGGATTATGAGGTGAATTTAAAAGCATTATTTTTGTCTTTCTTGTAATGAGAGATTCTAAATGATCCCAGTTAACAAAAGTATCCGCATTACTAGAAAGATTAAGGGCATATTTTTTTACAACTCCATTAGAGAATTCTGCAAGTTTTGTATAGGGAGGAAATCCGGGATCAGGAATTAATATTTCAGAATCTCTAGTGAGATTTGCACGAAAGATAAAATCCAATGCGCCCATTGTTCCATGAGTAATTGCGATATTATCAACATTAAATCCATTGTAATATTTATTTAAGATCATTTCTCTTAATGCAAAATCACCATGAGAAGGATAATAGCAATTAATATTTTTAAATTCATGAAGTTCATCCAGAACATCAAATGGGAATTGACTAATCTTTGGCTCACCAATTCTCAAATCGTAAATATCAGTAAGTGATGAGTTTGAACTTGGAATCTTTCTATCAAGTCCAAAAGCTTGTGAGGATAGATTTGTCATTTTGAATCCCCTTGTAAAAAGAGAGACAACCTATCTCTCTTAAAAAATGTTTTACAATTTAAGGGGAATTGATAATGAAAGGATAATACAAATAACAAATAGATTTCATAGATTGAATATATATTCAAAAAATATCTATTAACTTTATCTCGATAAAGCTAAATTCCTCTGCTAACAAGTTCAATCAACTGTTCAATTCAGATGTTCATTCATAAAAATTTTGGGGTTATTCTGTGAAATTTATATTTTTATTAATTTTAATTATCTCCAATTCGTCTTTTGGAGAAATTAAACAATATAAACTCGTTGATAAAACAGGAGTTTCGTTTCATCTCCCCTACACACTAGGAACTCACGATGGCGAGGTCCGAATCGGAAAAGATCATTTAAATCTCGACTTAACTAATCCTATCAACTCATCTGGTGAATTTAGTGTTTCGATAGAAAGTATGACAACCGGAAATCCCAAAAGAGATTGTCATATGAGAGAGGCTCTTGGTTTAAATTATGAGCAGTCCGATTTTCCAAAAGAGCATGTCTGCGATGAAAATAATCAACTTCCTTTAACCGGAAAAAATGCAGTTGTTTTCCCTGAAATCATCTTTAAAATTTTATCCCTAAAATCACTCGATAAAAGTGGAAGTATTCATACAGATACTGAAACTCTTGCTGAAGTCGAAGGACAGTGGACTATCCATGGTGTTAATCAAAAAGAAAAAATGCTATTAAAAATGATTCCAGAAGACGGAAAATACAGAATACAAGGAGAGACTCATTTTTCACTTAAGTCCTATAATATTGTCGTAAAATCTGCAAAAGTTTTATTTGCTACAATTGAAGTAAAGGATCAGGTTAAAATAAATTTTAATCTACTCATTGAACAGGATCTTAAAAAGGCCTTGACAAGAATCAAGGCCTTTTAAAATTCATTTTTATAGAAGATCTTCGCAAGCATAAGGATCGGCATCAATTAAATCTTGAACCTTTTTAAGTAAATTATCACATGCAGGAATGACCTCGGCCTCTTTTCTATTTATTGGCCCATAATGAGATCGCTGAACTCTAAGCATTACCATTGCATATTCTGTTGCAAAAGCAGGACAAGCTTTATTGAATGACTGATAATCTGCTCCAGCTCCAGTGCCTAAATTGCTCATGGAACTACAACTTACTCCAACTTTAAATACATCTTGTAAGCACCTATTAGGTGTTGCTTTATATTCAGAATAAAGCTGAGAAAGTATTGGAGATGATCCCATTGAATCATAACTAGTCTGGAAAACTCCCGCTTCACCTGAACTTGATGGACGACCAGATCCAGCAGATCGATCCCATCCTTCACAGTATGATCCTGAACTCTCTCTCATCCCCAATCCCATACCGAGGGTATAGACAGCTCTGAGTGGTTCAGCTCCTGCCACACTTGTCTGAATCGGAAGGCTCACAAAATTTGATTGATAATGTGTGAGAGCATCTTTAGAAGCGTTGTGAGTATCTGCTGCACCTAAGATTGAAGCTGCAACTGCGTTTGTTTTTAATCTACACAAACTGCGTGCAAAACTAATAGCAACACCATTGACGTATCCAACGGGAGCACGTCCTCGACTCTTCCATGAATAGTTTGCACAAGTCGAGCCATTTGCCATTTGCTTAATGGCATCTACGTAAGGACCAGTTGTTGTTTTGTTTGATACAGTTACATCAGGAATTTGACCACCTGTTTGAGTTGGACTATCTCCAGAATCGATAAGAGGTAGCTTTGCTCCACTGGCAAATACTTGAGTCGAAATTGTTATTGTAAAAAGAAAAATTATGGCAAATTTTTTTTTGATTTGCTTCATCCTAAAGCTCCTAAGAAAATTAGCGACCAAATCCTTGGTCGCTATTTATTTTTGAATTTCAATCAATTTTTTTTTAATAGATATCCTGACAAGCATTTTCTGGATCTCTATCAATTAGATCCTGAACATTTTTTAATAATTGATCACAAGCAGGTATAACTTCTGCTTCTTTTCTGTTTATTGGCCCATAATGAGAGCGCTGAATCCTAAGCATTGTCATTGCATACTCAGTCGCAAAAGCAGGACAAGATTTATTAAATGACTGGTAATCTGCTCCAGCTCCAGTGCCTAAGTTGCTCATTGAACCACAGCTTACGCCTTCCTTGAATGTTTCTAAGAAACAGCGACTGCTATTGCTTGCTTTGTATTCCGAATAAAGTTTAGAAAGCTCTGGGCTTGCTCCCATAGAATCGTAACTAGTTTGGTAAACTCCTGCCTCACCTGCACTCGATGATCGATTTGAGCCAGCTGATTTATCCCATCCTTCACAATACGATCCAGAACTCTCTCTCATTCCAAGTCCCATCCCTAAAACATAAACGGCACGAATTGGATCTTCTCCAGCAGTATTAATAGGCAGTGAGATACCAGAAAAATTACTTTGATAATGAGCTAATGCATCTTTTGAAGCATTCCCAGTATTGGCCTTACTCAATATTGCTGATAATCCAGATGGTGTTTGATCTGCTTTTTTCAAACGACAAATGCTTCGAGCAAAACTTAAAGCAACACCTTTTACGTATCCAAGAGGTGCGCGACCTCTGCTTTTCCACGAGTAATTTGCGCAACTAGATCCCTTTACCAGTTCCTTAATTTGATCAACGTATGGACCACCTACAGGCGCAGATACTGGTGGCTTCGGTGCTGGAGTTGGCTTTGCTATCGGAGTAGTTGGTGTTGGTGCAGGCGTGGGTGCTGGAGTTGGCTTGGCTATCGGTGATGGCATCGGCACAGACACTGGCGTTTTTTCCGGAATAGGCGGAACTCGTCCAGTGGTTGTTCGAGTTGGCATTTTTGGGCGCCTTGAACCCATTGCATAAACTTGAGTTGATAAACTGAAAGTAACGAGAGAACAAATAACTAATTTATTTTTGATTTGCTTCATCCTAAAGCTCCTAAATTTCTTTTATAGCGACCATCCTTGGTCTTGCGAATATGTAGCAGCAGACATTGTGCCAACTTCGGAATTGGCTAAATTTCTAATTATTCATGTAGCAGACAAAAAGATTCAGTGACATTTTATCTATTGGCCCAAGATAAAATATCACCGACAAATTTGTTTTTGATACTAATGCATTGAGAGATTATTGCTGACACAATTGATCGAGAGATTTCTTTTCTTTAAAGTGAAGCAGTTTGTATAGTATTCCTTTCTTAACTTGAGGTGCCTCAACACAACCTTTTACAAGAGCAAAATCCCCGTCAATAACTAATCTTAGAAGAGTAAGTCTTTGCATCTTTAAATCAAGATTAGTTTTTAGGTTATTAACTTTTGAGTCAGTTAATTGCAGCTGCGTTTGAAGCAAGGTCTGAAGAGTAATAAATCCGAATTCATATTTACGTCTTTGAATATCAAAAACATTTAGTCGACTTTGAAGTGCATTTAAAGAAAGTTCTTGTTGAGCTTTTGCTTCATTCATTTTTCCAACTATGACTTCTGCAATTCTTTCGTTCTCTTGCTTAAATTGCTCTTCACGAAGAAGAATGGATTCGATGTTATTATTTGCAATTTTGATATTTACTAAATTATCCCCACCAAAACTAAATCCGCCACTAGCTTTGAGAGAATTAAACGGAGAAGAATTGTTAACAGCTGATCCACCGATGCTTGCTGAAGATATAAATCCAAACATCTTGGAGAATTTTCCATTTTTTGCTGCTTTAATTAAAAAATCAAGTTGAAAAGCTTCAGGAGCAACATCTAAAGAATGATCAGCAATTTCTCCAGCTGATTTTGATTCAAATTCAGAAGGAAGTAATTCCGCATTCTCAACGTTTAATTCAGATCCAAGTGGAAGACCTAAAAGAGTACGAAGTCCTGATCTTTCTTCGATAAGTAATTCTTGAAGTTTTGAAATGCGAATTTTCGAGTCCTGCCAGCTAGCAAAGGCCATCGAAACATCTTCTTCCGTAACATTCCCAAGAACATCATATTGTCTTTTTAAAAGTGAATAAAGGTTTCCTAATATCTCAGATTGTTCAACGAAAACTTTTTTAACTTCTAGATCGTTCAGATAAGTGTAATAGAGAGAGAGAGCATTACTTAAAATATTCAACTGCAATGCTTTATAAGATGCTTTATCTGATTCAAATAAATTTTTCTGCTGTTTTAAAACGGCCCAGTTAGATGGAACCAAAAATGGAAATAAATATGTGACCTGACCAAGTAAAAAAGTTGGATTCGCTAACGCTGGAAGAAGAATTGATAGGTTTACAGAAGGAAGAAGCTTCGCTCTGGCCATACTCACATTAAGTTTAGAATTCTCTACATTATTTAAAGCTTCTCTAAGTGTAATATTCTTTGAAAAAAGTTGCTCTCTAATAGACTTAGGGGTAACTGAAAAGACTGCAGGGGCAGCAAATGAATTGCTTATACAAAGTGAAAAAACAAGAATTGAAGCTAGAATTTTTTTCATTGCTAACTCCTATCTTGGTGCTGTTTTTTGAGCTAATAAATGAAGCTCATGTACTTTTCCATTTACTTTAGTAGTGCAATCCCAACCAAAGTCGCCATTACTTTCGTCAAATTTTTTACAAGTTAAAAGTGAACTATAAGTTCCTGGCTGACTAGAAGGAATGAAACTATCAATAGTTCCGGCCTTATCATCAAAATTGGCATTAACGAAATTGTAATCAAAACCCGTAAAATCAAAATTTAAGTTCACTGTTCTTACTGGTGAAAAGAGTTTATAGAATTTTTGTTCTGGGGAAATATCAGAATCCATAAATCTCATTTTAACAGGATACTCTCTTCCATCACTTACGTAAGTTCCACTGAATAGGTAGCTCATTTTTTTAATTTGTTGCAAACGAGTTCCACCAACTTCAATGGCCGAAGTATTTGGCACTGGAGCATTTTTTACAAGATTTAGTGTCGCCCCTAACTCTGGGTACCCATCTACAAAAACAGCCCCCCTCCACTGATCACCATCAACAATACCTTCAATCGTAAGGTTTCTTTTATCATTTCCGACAGTGACTGGAATTATGACTTGGAGTTTTTTATTTGTATCGTTGTACGTTCCATTATTAAAAACAATCTCAGCAGAAGTTAGACTTTTTAGATTAAGAGTTCCGCTAACTCTAACTGTTTGTTGATCTTGAGAGGAACTAGATTGAATATACTGCCCATTGAAGTTAAGAGTCACGGCCCCGAGATTTGTATTGTCTAATTTCGATATTGCAGATCCTGCAAAAGATCCCGAACTAGCTTCAATCTGAGAAGCGAACTGTTGGGCCAGTTCTTGATTGTAGTCCTTTAAATTTTTATCCTTTGAGCAACCAACAATCGCTAAAAGTCCGCACAAACTTAAACAGGTTAAAACTCTCATGAACACTCCAAATCTGATTGGGAAATTTAATACCGAGAACCAGAAGGAATGTAAATTGATATGAAATATTTACTTATAACTTGATATATATTTACTAAATAATGTGAGGGAAATTACTTGAGAAGGGTCAGGTTTTTCTGCAGTATCTCTAATCCCTTAATTACAGTGTCAGTATCTTCACTAGAGAGGGCCCCTAGCTTATTTTTTAATCGATTTCGGGCATCGTTTCTTATAAAGCTATAAAGCTTGTTTCCTTCACTTGTCAGGCTTAAAACGCTCTGTCGTCTATCAATTTTATTGATAGCTTTTTTCAAAAGACCGTCTTGAACAAGGGTATCCACCATTCTAGAAATGGCCGCTTCACTGACACCTAAAAGATCACCGATTTCTTTATTACTACAAAGGCCTCGGTTAACAGCTGCCAGAACTCTAAACTGAGGAACAGTAAGACGATCTCCTCTTCCCTGTCTCATCTCTTCGCGAATTGATTGCATCGCCTTAGGCATTAAATCCATCATGAGTTCTGCAAGATAAGAATTATTTTTTTTACTACTCAAAGTTTAACCCTAATCCTACTGTTGAAAGGAAGATCTCGTGACCTCCAACATTTCCCCATCCGCCTTTAAGATTTAAATCAAGTTCATATTTTCTTTTAATGGGAAAAATAAAATCGAATTTTAACAATCCCATTGCTCCAAATGCTGAATAAGAATTTCCAAAAATACTTTGCTCAGCTGTTAAATAAACAGGAGCAAAGCCAAGGCCTGCAGAAAAAAAGAATGATCGTTTTGAAGACCAGTATAAATCAATATTCTGAATAACATTTAATTGAAAAACATTTAACTTTTGAGAAAAATTACCTGATTCTCTTTTAAAACTTTGCCATTCGCCATCTAACTCTAAATTTCCTTTAAATAGATAAAGATTATTGGCCGTTTTAATTCCTGCACTCATACCAACTAAACTTGGTGAAAAATCTGTCGTTAATCCATTTAAAGTGGGAAGTTTATAAGTAAGACTTCCACGAACAATTCCAAGATAAAAAAGATGCGCTGGTCTTTCGTTATAATTTTTCGCCATCAGGGGAGATGGATTTTCAATAAGTATTTCTGATTTCTTTATAGGTACGGAATAAATTTTATCAAGATCATTTTTATCTTTGCTCTTATCTTTAACAGCAAAGGCATACTGACTCATTGAAAATAAAAATAAAAAAACGATTATTTTATTCATCATAGCTTTGCCTCCTCAGTTAATATGTTGACTAAAACATTAAGAGGCTGCCCTGTTGCTACAAAATAATTAGAGTAAGCTACGATTGACTGGTATTTAAGTTGATCTAAGCTTGAGCTGGCCTGCAATGCCGCCTGTTGCACAGAAAGATATTGTAAAAAATCAATTTGAGATAATTTGTAAAGTCTTCCGGCCTCTGTCTGAGCCTCATCAGCTAATTTTACTGCCGATTCAGATGAGACTAACGAGATTTCTGATGTCTCAAGATTTCTCATGCTTGTCACTTGTTTTAAACTAAGAGAGTTCTCCAAATCATTTCGTGCGACTCTAAGTTGTGATTCTTGAGAGGCAAGAATTGATCTTTCATAATTTGAGGACAAACCTGAAAACAATGGAATATTTAGCTGTACCTGAATGGCCCATGCATGGGAGTAATCAGAGAATAAATCCGATTTTTTATAATTGTTGTAGAGATAATCGCCAACAAGTTTGATATTTGGAAAATGTTTTCCGAGAACAACATCTCGGGAATAATCTAATTGAGTCAATTGCAATTGATTGACCTGATACTCTGGTAGATAAAAATTTTTAAGATCAATATACTTTTGAACATCTTTTAAAAGTAGAGTTTTAAGTCTTCCTTTTAATTTTAAATCAGGATGTTCATCCTCTCCCATAAAACTTATCAACTGCTGTCCAGCAATGACTAATTGACTTCTAGCCTGCTCAATCTGAGGAACAACCAGAGCAAGTTGAGTTTTAACTTGCAAGATATCCAGTAACTGCCCTCTTCCTTTTTGGTAACGACTCGTTGAGGTGGCCAGTGATTTCTGAAGTATGTCTTGGTTTTTAGTTAAATACTGAAGCAAATTTTGATTTAAGATAAAACGATAAAAGGCCTCTATAATACTTGATGTAAGATCTCTCTCCGTAATTTCAAGATTTACTTGCTGAATTTTTTTGTCAAAATCCGCAACGAAAACATTGGAGATCTGTCCTTTTTGGTAGAGGGTTTGATTAAGTTTTAAATCACTAGAGTAAGTGTTGTAGGGATCACCACCAAACTTTGGATTTCCGGTATAGACAGCATCCTTTTGATAATTTCCACCTAAATTCCATGATAGAGTTGGATAGAGAAAAGTTTTAGTCAAACTTTTTTGAGAATCAAATTGATTAACCCTTTCTTTTGCTGCCAAAACTTTTGGGTTTTTTTCTTTGGCGATTTTTATCACTTCCTTCAAATCAAGAACTGACGAATATGCAAAAGTATTAAAACTAATTAATAAAAAAAATAAAATGCGCATAATTACCCTTCTGCCTTTAACTTGTGGTGATGCTTTCGCTTACTTTCAAGCGGAGACATAATAAGATAGAGAGCTGGAACAACAAATAAAGTAAGGATGGTTGAAATAATTGTTCCTCCAATAATTGAAAGTCCCATTGGAAGTCTTGTCTCTGCCCCCATTCCATGACCAAAAATAAGAGGTGTTGCAGCCGCTACTGTAGCTGCCGATGTCATTAGAATTGGTCTAAGGCGAACTGGACATGCTTCAAGAAGAGAATCAAAAACATTTTTGTTAGATTGCTCACGAACTTGATTACTAAATTCAACCAGCATAATAGAGTTTTTCTTTGAGATCCCCATAAGAACAATGAGTCCTATGAAACTAAAAAGGTTCACTGACGCTCCAAACATCCAAAGAGCAACAAGAGCACCACTCACACTAAATGGAAGAGCTATTAAAACAGGAAATGGATGAATAAAAGAATTAAATTGAACTGCGAGAATTAAAAAAGCAACCAGAATACCAATCGAGAGAGCAGCATTCAAACTTTTAAATGTGGTAGCAAATCCAGCAGAAGCTCCTTCAAGGGCAAACGTGTATCCTGGAGGTAAAATTTGGGCCGCAATGATTTTGGCCCGATCAAGAACTTTTGACTGTGAAACGCCAGGAGCTAAGTTACCAAAAACCGAAATAGAGCGCTGGCGATTAACTCTTGATATTGATTGTATTGCTTTTCCTTCTTCAATTGTCACAAGCTCACTCATTGGCACTAAATTTCCAAAATTATTTCTGACAAAAAGATGTTTGAAATCCTCAGCTGATTTAATTTGGTCTTCTTTTATTTTAAATCTGATGTCATAACGTCTACCATCCATCGTATAGCGTCCTTGACGAAGACTACCAACCCCGCTCGATAAGATTTCACCGACCTGATCAACAGTTACACCTCTTTCTGCCATCGCTTCTCGATTTGGCTTTAAAATCAGCTCTGGAATACCTTTTTTAAAATCGGTATCGAGATCAACTGCCAACTTTTCTTCTTCAAGTTTCGAAATCAATTCTTTAGATTTTTTATCAAGAATATCTAGATCCGGTCCTCTTAAATTTATACCAATAGGATTTTGTCTACCTGAGGCCAGATTTCGAGCAGAGTTATCACGAAGTGTGACTCTAATTTCTTTTAAGGATTTAAATTCCTTTCGCAATTGATTCATAATCACAATATGACCAAGAGATCTCATACTCCGTGGTTTTAAAATAATAGGAATCATCATTTGGTTAACGGAGGTCATCCCTTGTCCACCTCCAATGGAAATGAGATGGCTTTTGATATTTGGATTCTTTTTTAATATCGCCTCTACTTTCACGGCAATTTCACTGGTGGCGTCTAATGAGGTTCCAGGTTTTGCCTGGGCCGTCATCATAATCAAATCCTGATCTTGCTGTGGAACAAATTCCTGACGGACTTTAGCAACAAGAAAAAGAGATAGCGCAAAAAATGCTATAGAAGATAAAAAGACCAAGTATTTCCAATTCAGAGTAGTTCTTAAAATTTCTCTATAATGATCTGCTACTTTTTCAAACAAATGATCAAGGTATTTTTCAAAACGAGAAACCTCAGGCTCCTTTGATAAAAGAGCTGCTGCTCGCATTGGAGTAATCGTTACAGCTTCAAGAAGTGAAAGGAGCACACACGCACACATAGTGACACCGAATTGATAAAAGAATTTGCCAATAATCCCTTCCATGAAAACAACAGGTAGAAATACTGCAACCACCGCAAGCGTGGCCGCAATTGCAGCAGGGAGAACTTCTTTTGCTCCATCAGAAGCTGCCTGTACAGAGTTCTTTCCCATGCGATAATGGCGAACAATATTCTCTAAAAGCATGATGGCATCATCAACAACAATAGAAATAGATAGAGTAAGAGCTAAAAGAGTAAATAGGTTTAAAGTAAAACCAGAAAAATACATAATTGTGAATGTTCCAACAATAGAAGTTGGAATAGAAAAAAGAATATTGAGTGCTGCTTGCAAGCTTCCCAAAAATAAAAAACAAATAACGATCGTGATAATGGCCGCTACCCAAAGTTTCTCAATAGTGAGATCAACTGTTGCCTTAGTTGATTTTGTGTAATCGACTACGACCTGATACTCAAATCCCTTAGGGAAATTTCCTTTTATTTCTTCTAATTTTTGCTTAACGGTGTTTGCAACATCGACTTCATTAGTTCCACGCTGTTTTCTTACCTGAATACCAATCGCCGGTCTTCCATCGACTCTTGCGATTCTTCGAATGTCAGAGAGACCGTCCTGAACAACAGCGACATCACCAATTATTATTTTTCTTCCAACAACACGGTCCCCGCCGCGTTTCATGATTCGAATATTTTTTACTTCATCAATAGTTGAAGCTTCTCCTAGCCACCGTACGCGAAGCTCGCGATTTTTTTCATTGAACTGTCCAGCTGCACTTTCAACATGCTGAGTTTTTAATGCATTAATAACATCTGTAATAGTTAGTTCAAATTGATTCAATTTCTTTGTATCAATCCAAATTCTTAAATTGCGATCAGCAAATCCTCCAACACTGACCTCTCCTACTCCAGGAAGAAAGCGCAATTGATCAAGAAGGTAACGATCTGACCATGCAAGCATATCTTTAAGATCTGCTTGGCCGGAGATCGAAACAATAACAATTGGATCTTCTTCAGGGTTTTGTTTTTTTATAATTGGAGGATCAATACCTGCAGGGAGTTTTAACTGACTAAGTGCTGTTTGAACTTCTTGAAGTGCCACATCAACATTTCTATTAATATCAAATTCAAGTGTAACTTGACCTGAACCTTGTCTTGCCTGCGCGCGCATATCTTTGATTCCTTCAATTGCAAGAAGGCGCTCTTCAATAGGATCAATTAATTCAGACTCCACAACTTCAGGAGCTGCACCATCATAATTAAATGAAATATTAATGATAGGAAAATCCACGTCTGGCAATTGGCTGATTCCCATTCTGTTTAGGGAAATCGCACCAAAAACAATGAGCGCAAACATCAATACCCATGCGAAAACAGGGCGGCGGATGGAGAGGTCAATTAAATTCATATGAATACTCGTTGTATTTTTTAAAAGAATGATAGTTAAGATCCTTAACAATGTTAAGGATTATTTTTTTGAAACTGCCAAATAAATGAGACGTTTTTTTATTTGGTGCGAAGACTTAAGTTATTATTATTTCTTAAAATGGTTTTTAGAATATTTACACGCTACACTCCATTCATCTCGTAATCTATGGGGAGATTGCATGCTCTTTAAATATTTTATTTATTTCGGTATCACTGTGCTCAGCGCTTCATGCCTAAAACAACAGGAATCTATAACCCCTATAGCAGTGCCAAAAACCTTAGCAGAATTACAAAGAGAAGCTCTGATGAATACTGCAAATTTTGCAGGAAATGCTGAGCTCTCTGAAAATGCGAAGGCCTCTCTTGAAATGGCAAAAGATCCGAGTATTTTTTATTTAAATGTTAAATACAACATGAAAAACATCGACGTTTTTGAAATGGCAAATATGCCGAACTCTTTTGAACAAATTGGACATTCATTTCTTCAAACAATGGCAAAGCTTGTTCTGGCCATTGGTGGCCCAAGACAGGTCGACATGAATGATATAAATCTACACATCCCAGACACCGTGTCGCTTGATCGCTCAATTGTTAAGTCGATAGAAATCAAAAGAATTTTTCTACAATACAACAAGGAAGTTGATGAAGCATCTGACTATAGTGCCAGCTTCTCTTTTATTAATAATCTTGAGCTCGCGCGTGAAGTAATTGTTCCAAAGATTGGGAAAGTGGATAAATTATTTTTAAGTTATAGAAAGGCCAGAAATTTATGCATGTTCAAATGTATTCAATTTGAAATTTTAGAGGGAAATTTAGTTGATCTTTTAAATCCTAATTCAAATCTTCTTCTAAAGCCATCGCTATCTATTGTTAGCCTTCCTGCAGTAACTGACATTAAGCTCGATGGGCAAATTGAACTAAAAATTGGACTAAAGCTACCCTTTTAAAAAAAGAGTCGCACTTCAAAATCACCTCGGGAATATTTCGGAACGTTCTTTCCACCAAGGACTGTCTGATAAGCTAAATTAAAACTCATCGGCATAAAGAATTTTTTTTCTTTATAAAGACTAACAGTCGAATATCCTAAATTTACTCTACCGACATGAGATACTTTCTCAGTGTCATTCTCTAAAATATTATCAGCGACGGGACTAGAACTTTTATAATCAGATTTCTCTGTATATTCTAAGCTATAAATCGTTGAAGTCATCCACTCATCAGAGAGTTTATAATTGAGTTGTAGATTTGTTTGATACTTGTTTCCAAGCTTAATTTTAGCAACTCCTTTATTTTTAGTAACAGGAAAAGTGGCCGATTCTGGCAAGCGAACAAGTGCATGATAAGGAAATTGATAAGTATATCTCAACCAGCTATCAACACTCCAATCAGTAGACAGATTCACTCCCCCGCCAAATTCATAGAAAGCATCCCATTGTCCATCTCCAAAGGAAATGGCCTGCAAAATATCTGGATTGGCCGTTTTTCCAGTTGGCGCGATTGTTCCCATATTGATAAGAAGTCCCGAATTGGACCATTTTTTTACTTGATATAGAAATCCAAGCTCAGCATCTCCAAAAGCAGTAGCACGCCATGTACCTAATGGCTGATACTGATAAAAATTTACAAATAGCGATTGAATGAGTCTCACATCAACATCCGGTAGATTTTCTAGCTGTATTGCTGTTCCAACATTATTTCTTCCTTTCTGTGTTCTTTGAATTTGTAAATCAACTACAGCTGAGTAGTAAGGAATAAAACCATAGACAGTTAATTTGTCAATCACTCCATAACCAGCTCCAAATGCGTGAACTGTGACTTTGGTTTTTGCACTACCTTGAAAAGTTCCAAAACTAAAATTGGCATAATCAGTAGGAGTCAAACTATTCAGGTAAGCATCAACTGTGGCATTCACTCCTTTAATAGAATCTGCATTGATATTGGCATTGACATTATAGCCCTTAAAATTCCCTGAGCTGCTATAGCTTCCGGTGATATCTCCTGTCTGCACGAAACGATAAGTAATATTGCGTACACCTTGAGGAAGGGTGTCGTAGTATGCGGCATTGGAAACATTAACAACAGCAATACCGCAAAGAATTAGACAAGCTTTTATAAATTTAAATTTCATGACTTCTCTTGTTTTGGAAAGATCTTATCAGTTTAAGGAGAATACCACCAAAAAACAGCAATCAACAGAGGCAAATTACCTCATTTGCTCAAGGTATCACCTTTGCACTTTGAGTAATGCTGGTGTAAAATTTTTCTGACTGTTGGCGACAAAAAACACAGATATATACTAAATGAGATTAAAAATTCTTTCCTACAATATCCACAAAGGATTTGATTGGAAAAACCAAAATTACTTCCTCCGTGAAATGAAAGATTTCATTCGATCTTCTCATGCAGATATTGTTTTCTTACAAGAAGTCGTTGGAAAAAATGAAAAATTTAAAAACCAAGGTCTCGTTGATTCTCAATTTGAATTTCTTGCTGATGAAATCTGGCCACATTTCTCTTATGGCCACAATGCTGTTTATGACCATGGCCACCACGGGAATCTTATTCTTAGCAAATTTCCAATAGAAACATTTGAGAACATCGATCTTTCTACGAATAGATGGGAAAAAAGAGGATTACTCCTGTGCAAAATCCAGCTTCCAAGTGAACAGATGGAACAAAAATATTTATATGCGGCCTGTTCACACTTAAACCTCCTCCACGGAGGAAGACTCCTTCAATATAAAAAAATAAAAGAGCAAATGCTCGCACTAAAGACCAATGATGAAACAGAGAAAATCCCCTTTATCATCGCGGGGGATTTCAATGATTGGAATAAAAAATGTGTGCACGTATTTGAAGATGAACTCAAAATGCATGAAGTTCACAAATCCATCTATGGCAATTTTGCTAAAACATTTCCTTCAGCTCTTCCTTTTTTGAGCCTTGATCGAATCTATGTCAAAAATGTTCACGTCTCACGAGTTGAGATTTTGGGGCCAACAAAAACAAACAACATCCTAGGACATCTCTCTGATCATCTTCCTCTTTATTGTGAGGTCGAAATTAATGGAACATAATTTTTTTCACATCTCGAAAAACAATTATGTCAAATTCCTTCAGGATGGTCCTCAATACAAGGACGAATATTTAAATTTAATAAAACAAGCAAAAAAAATAATTCATCTTCAAACTTACATTTTTATGATGGATGATTTCGGAAAAGAAGTTTTTGAAGAACTCATCAAAGCAGCACAAAGAAAAGTTCAGGTTTTTGTCCTCGTAGACGGAGTCGGTTCAAGATTGTTTAATCTAGAATTTGAAGAGCAATTGATAAATGCAGGTGTAACTTTTGTTCGTTTTAATACTTTTCAAATTAAATGGCTCTATAGCTGGGGAAGACGATTACATCATAAGATTTTGCTTGTTGATCAAGAAGCTTGCTTAGTGGGCGGGATTAACATTATGGACTCACTTCATGCTGATCACGACTACCCTCAACTTGATTTTGCTCTTTTGTTAAAAGGAGCTGTCATCCCTAGAATTAGCCAATACTGCGAGATGATTTTTAAAATCTCTCTGCGAAAAAAAATAACCTTTCCACAAATCCCCTACACTCAGAAATTTGCAGGCGACGTCGATCTTAAAATAGTTGTCAACGATTGGGTTTATCGGCGCTGGCAAATTACTAAGCAGTACACTCAGCTTACAAAAAAAGCAAAAAAAGAGATTACTATTATAAACTCCTATTTTTTTCCTCGCATTGTTTTCATGAAGCAGTTAGTAGCTGCGAGAAAAAGAGGCGTCCGTGTACGATTAATTTTACCGAAATATTCTGATTGGCCAAGCTACATTCTTGCTTCAGAACTTTTATATGCCTACTTCCTTAAGAACGATGTCGAAATTTATCTATGGAAAAAATCTATCCTGCACGGAAAACTTGCGACAATTGATGATCATTGGGCAACAATTGGATCATTTAATTTAAACTACACCAGCTACCACCAAAACCTTGAGATGAACGTTAACATCTACTCAGAGGATTTTGTTCAAAAACTAAAATATGAAATAAATAATCTGATCCTTGAAGGTTGTGAAAAACTTGATCCAAATGAGTTCTTAAAAAAATCACCTGTCTCTCTTAAAATGAAACGAATTTTCTACTACATCATTCTTTCAATTATCGCTAATTTTTCAATTGGACTTATCTCTCAAGAAGAAGACACCAGGGATAATCGCTTCCTCAATGTTCTACGAATTGTAGGCGCTACATTCTTTCTTCTTCTTGGTATTTTAGGACTTATCTTACCTATACTTCCAGGGATTCCATTTCTTCTTATCAGCATCCTACTTGTAGCCAAACAAACAGTAATGAATAGAAAAAAAGAAGCTAGATAAAAATCTGGCAAGTAACTTTAGAAGTTACTTGCCAAAAAATATTTAGAACCAATATTTAAGAGCTGCTGCTGCAGATAGTGAATTTGGAGTATTTGGGTTGATCAGATATTTTGCAGTTAATCCTAAAGAGATAAAGTCATGTGCTTTTTGATTAAATGGAACATCAAATCCTACAATTGGTGCATACCCCCAGTTTACCTTACCATTAAGTATAACTGGTCCTCCACCAACTCCTGCGTATGAATGGCGCAATACTGGAAGATCACCATTAACTAGCCCATTCACCATGATAGTTGTTCGACGATTTTTATTTTGATCCTCTAAACGGGCATTTTGTGCATCGATACCGAAACCAAATGCACCGAATGGCTGAAATGCTGTTGTTACACCATACTCAGTAGTTGTTCGAACATCACCTTTAGGTGAGTTGAAACCAGTCATAAGTCCGGCACGCAATTTTGACTCTTTTATAGCTGATTCTTTTTCAGCTGGCATTGTTCCAGTAACGGTACTTTCCATATCTTCAGCAAAGGCACTTATCGATCCAGATAAAATTACTATTGCAATTAAAGTTTTTAACATAATGAACTCCCATGTTTGCCCTTTATGAAAAGGGATCACATAATCAAAAATGCAATAACGATACCGTATAAATATCTTCATAATTTGTACTTTTTTTCCACGCTTCATTTTAATTTTGTATTAATCATGGGGCATGTGAGGAAAAAAAATATTTAACATATACAGATTACTTTTAATATTTGTTGGCACGGTCCATGCTTTTGTTTTATTACAAAAACCATGGAGATTTTATGGTACATGATAATAGATGCATAAATTGTGGTGTTGATATTGAAAAAGATTATATTCTTTTTATCAATGGAACAGAGTATGTTTTTGATAGCTTTGAATGCGCTATAAATTTTGCAGCTCCTCGCTGTGCAAATTGCAATTCTATCATTATGGGACGTGGATTTCATGCCGATGGAGAAATTTATTGTACTCCAACTTGTTCTCATTTAGAAAATCATACACCTGTCGTTCCATGAGGGGCATATGAATTACAAGGATGTTCTTAATTTTTGGTTCGAAGAATTAACTTCTGAAGACTGGTTTAGTAAAAGCGATGCTCTTGACTTAAGAATGGTGGAAAAATTTATAGCAATTCATGGAGAGGCCATTTCAGGGGAGCTTTCTCATTGGAGAAATGAGCCACTTGGTCGCCTTGCTGAAATTATTCTCATTGACCAATTTTCTAGGAATATCTATCGCGATGATCCTAAGGCTTATGCTTCTGATGGAATGGCCTTAGTCCTTGCCCAAGAAGCAATAAGAGGAAACCATCATCGAAATTTTGAAATCAGACACAAACAGTTTCTTTACATGCCTTTCATGCATAGTGAATCTAAAGTAATTCATGAGACTGCTGTTAAGCTTTTCTCAGAATATGGCCTTGAGAATAATTTAAAATATGAGATGGAGCATAAGAGTATTATCGATCGTTTTGGAAGATACCCAGAGAGAAATAATATTCTTGGACGAGCAAGCACTTCAGATGAAGAAATCTATTTAATGTCAAAAGAGGTTCCAGAGCAAAAAACTACGCAAAGTAAAGAACAGTTCTTCCACTAATATTTTACGGAAAAAACTATGGCCAGTGATCCTGATATGAATATCGCTTTATTTTGCGACTTCGAAAACATCGCTCTTGGAGTGCGAGATGCAAAATATGCTACTTTCGATATTAATAAAGTTCTTGAACGTCTACTTTTAAAAGGAAGTATTGTTGTCAAAAAAGCTTATTGTGACTGGGAAAGGTATAAAGACTTCAAATCTCCAATGCATGAAGCTGCCTTTGAGTTAATCGAAATTCCTCATGTTAGACAATCCGGAAAAAATTCTGCAGATATCCGCATGGTCGTTGATGCTCTTGATCTTTGCTACACCAAACTCCATGTAGACACTTTTGTTATTATCAGTGGCGATTCTGATTTTTCTCCCCTGGTCTCCAAACTTCGAGAAAATAATAAGACAGTGATTGGCATTGGAGTAAAAGATTCAACTTCTAATCTTTTAAGTGCCAATTGCGATGAGTTTATATTTTACGACGACCTCGTCAGAGAACAAAAACAACACCGCAGAAAAGTGGAAAAAAAATCTCAAGCGAAAGTTGTCAGCAAGAGACAAGAGGCCCTCGATTTTATTGTTGAAACTCTTGAAGCATTAATTGAAGAGCGAGGTGAAGAAGAAAAAATGTGGGGGTCAATGGTAAAACAAACCATGAAAAGAAGAAGACCAGGCTTTTCTGAATCCTATTATGGATACAGATCCTTCCGTGAATTGGTTGAAGATGCTCAAAAAAATCATTTACTCGTCATGAATAGAGATGAAAAAACAGGTCAATATACAATTCGTTTACCAATTAGCGAAGATCGTGAAAATTTCTAGATTCTTTCATAAAAAAGCTAGGCAATATCATCGAAGCTTAATAATCTATTAAGCACTATGAATATTGTTATTGAAACATCCGATCTCACTCGAGAATATAAAACCTATCAAAAACCAGAAGGATTAGCGAATTCCCTCAAAGGTATTTTTAAAAGAGAATACACATCAAAAATAGCTCTTGATAAAACAAATCTCAAAATTGAATCAGGAAAAATCATAGGTCTTGTTGGTGCCAATGGTGCAGGAAAAACAACACTCCTAAAAATTCTTTCGGGTCTTGTCACTCCAACTAACGGGGATGCAAAAGTCTTAGGCTTTAGACCTTGGGAGAGAAAATATGAATTTTTAAGACAGATCAGTATTTTGCTTGGACAAAAAAATCAATTGTGGTGGGATATTTCGCCTGTTGACTCCTACGCTTTACTGGCAAAAATTTACGACCTGGATTCAACGGTTGCCAGAAAAAGAGTTAATGATCTTTCAGAAATGCTTCAATGCTCTCATGTTTTAAATACTCAATTACGTCGTCTCTCTCTTGGAGAGAGAATGAAAATGGAAATTATTGGGGCCCTTTTACATGAACCAAGAATTCTTTTTCTAGATGAGCCTACTATTGGTTTAGATATTGTAGCTCAAGAAAATATTCGCAACTTCCTTGCTGGTTATGTAAGAGAAAAAGAACCAACAGTTATTCTCACAAGCCATTATATGGATGATATCGCTACACTTGCTGATCGTCTTCTTTTAATCAGCAAGGGAAATATTGTATACCAGGGAACTGTTAACGAGTTTGTTACTAATAGCAATAGTGAATTAGCTCAAGATGAAAAGGTAGATTTTGAAGAAGTCATTCGCCGTTTTTTGGAAACGGAATCTCGCATTCGCTAATCTCGCAATCGTCAGTAATTTAGAGTATCGCCTAAATTATTTTATCGATGCGATTGTTCAGCCACTCACCACAACTGGAATAGAAATTCTTTTATGGTTTGCTGTCTTCAAAGGAGCCCATACTGCAACTATCAATGGATACGGAAGAGAGTTTTATCTAAGTTATGCTCTATGGGCAGCTTTCTTTGCTCGAATTGCCACTAGCTGGATGTACGAATTCAGAATGATCGAAGAAATAGGTTCAGGAACAATTAATAGTTTAATCGTTCGTCCAATGAGTTTCTACGAATATTATCTCTCACAACTTTTAGGTTATAAATTTATAACGACTGTTATCTCTTTAATTGTCCCAATAATAGCGGCCTATATTTTTCATCTGCCGACGATATATTCACGCATGCCACTAGCTGTTGTTTTGTGCTTCTATTATTTAATTTTAGTTCACACCATCAGTTTTCTTGTTTGCTGTGCTGCCTTTTACCTCACAAAAATTTCCTCTTTCACTGTCGCTAAAAACTTAATGTTTTGGATTTTAACCGGCGAACTCTTCCCTCTAGATCTAATGCCGGAACCTTTTCGCTCTAAAATTATCGCCCTTCCATTTTCCAGCGGTGTGTATCTTCCTGTTGGATTTGTCACCGGAAGAGTTGGAATACATGAGATGATGAATGGTTTTGTCTCTGTTACAATTTGGTTAATTGTTTTAAATCTATTAGGTGCTTGGTTTTGGAAAAAAGGTCTATCTAGTTATTCTGGAACAGGTGCTTAAGCATGAAGACATTTAAAAAATATTTCTTTCTCTATATGGCCATGTTTAAAGCGAGTTTCATTTCGGATCTTGAGTACCGTGCTAACTTTTTTACACGTTTTGTAACAGATATCTTCTGGTATGTGGCCCAGATTGTAACTTTTGAAGTGCTTTATAAACACACTGATCGAATTGGAGATTGGAACGTATATCAAATGAGAGTTTTTCTTGGCGTTTTATTTGTTATCGATGCTCTTTATATGATTTTTATTCATGAAAATTTAGAGAACATGTCTGAGAAAGTTAGGAAGGGTGATCTGGATCTTCTGCTGGCAAAACCAGTTAATTCTCAATTCATGATCACACTACAAAAAGCAAATACTGCCTTAATTGGCAATTTAACATTAGGTATCTCCTGGCTTTTTTACAGTCTACATGGACTGGGTGACTTTAATTATTTGCGTCTTCTTTGGCTCTTCATACTTATTCCATGTTCCCTTGTTGTTATCTACTCTATGCGCTTTATTTTTTCAGCAACCGCAGTCATCTTTACTCGTTCTGAAAATTTGCAATTTCTTTGGTGGCAAATTTATAGAGTGGGAATGCGCCCTGATTCGATGTATGTTCCTTGGTTCAAATGGATTATTCTAACAGTTATTCCTGTGGGTGTTATTGTCAGCTTTCCAGCAAGAGCGCTACTCAGTCCACCGGAAGCTTTTAATATTCTCTGGCCGATATGCTTAGTCCCAATACTTATTTACTCCACTAACCGCTTCTGGAAATATGCCCTAAAATTTTACTCTAGTGCTAGTTCATAGCCGGTATCGCATTTGCACTCTTCTTTTTAGGATAGGATTAGGATCAGATCTAAAGTATTAAAGGAGGTCTTATGGAATCCAGACCAATTCTAACAGAAAGTGGAAGAAATAGATCAATGCGAGAATACCTTGAAAAATCTGAAGGACAAAACAAACTCCCGCCTTCTTTTTTTCTGGCCATGGCCGCAGGTGCAGCTGCTCTTTCTCTTGGATTATCATACAGTCGAAGAAGACGAAACCTGGCCAATTTCACGGCGCAAATGATACCAACATTTCTTTTACTTGGTATTTACAATAAAATTGCAAATGACAATGAATCAAGAAAAAGCGAATCCCATTCAATTCTTCACTAATATATTTACAATATATTTACGAAAATTTACAAGAGGAGATGATCAATGAATTTGAACTTCTCCTCTATGAAACAATCCAATTTTCTTCGTTTCAGGAGCACCATTTAATTTATCTATTCTGTCTTGTAAAACTCCGCTTAAGTGTATCTTCTGCTTCTCTGTGGCTTCATTGAGGATTTTTGCGAAAAACGCGTGTAATTTTTTTTGATCTTCCAACAACGCTTTTGTATACGAGGGATCTCGCATTGATTCATAATGAAGAAATAATTTACTCACAAATTTTCTTCTTTTATTTTTATCAGAGAAACTTTCGGCAAATTCACTCGATAGCTTCTCTCTGGTTAAGATTTGCTCTTCATACGGAAAAACATTTTCATCACAAAAAACTTTTAATACCGCTCTTTGTTCGACAGTCAAAATACCAATCCAGCTCTCGAGCTGTTCTCTAATTTTTGTGAAACGTTTTTCTCTTAAGGCCAGACGATCCCTGGTTTCATCTCTTAAAATTTTTGTCTTTAATCCAAATTCATTTTTAAACGATTCCAGTTGCTTAATTGTTAACTTTGAAGAAAATTCAACTGCTGAATGTTCAAAAATTTTTAATCCCTCATAGAATATTTTCTTAAATTCTTCTTCGTGATCACTGATAATTTTTTCGTTGAAAACGGTCTTTCCATTAACTTCGTTTAAAACTTTCATCATCTCCTGGGCAATTCTTGGAAATATTATTTTTCTAATTTTCTCAATATCATCTTCGAGGGATTTCTTGATGAATTGAGACTGAAGATTATTGATATCAAAATAATTATCAATTTGATCTGTGATATAGGAATCTACCCACATCGTGGCCATCTCGCTTTTCGAGCAAGAAGTAACAAAAAAAATAAGGAGCACATAATAGAGCTTCTTCATTCTTAAACTTCATCAATTTTTAAATTAAGATTCAAGGGACCAGGCAGGATTTGAAAATCATTGGATACAATTTTGCATTTGAGCCAAAAGCTAGACGAAAAGGAGTCAGAAATGGACATTAAAAATATTGCAACACTTTCGGTTCTATTGATTTTTTCTATATTTGCTATGGTGATGACTTCTCATGATTTCCCAACAGATGAGAAAATCGCAAGAATTATCACCACCACAAAGTAAACTTACCGATTTCCGTTAACAGGACCTTTCGGTTTATTAGATCTTTCAGGAGATTTAATATCCCCAGGGCTTAAAGTCGCACCATACTCTCTTCTGAACATTTTTCTTATCGATGTGTCACTTTGGGCCGTCTTTCTGAAAGTGTCCGCTATTTGCAACTGATCGGCACAGCGAACGCAAATCCACTCAGCTTCAGTCGTTGGGTTTCTATGTTTATACAACTCAACGTCTGGACGAATCTGCTCACAAGCTTCACAGTAATTTCTCTGCTCTTGATGAACAACTGTCTCTGTTATCTGTTTTTTTGAAAGTTTCTCTCTTTGATTAACTGCAGAAGGTTTACTAGTTTCTTTTAGTCCTGCTTTAAGTAATGCGTCTTTTAAGCTTGCCATATACCTATCTCTCCAAAATTTTTTCTTCCAAAATAG
The DNA here is from genome assembly GCA_037444575.1 of Bacteriovoracales bacterium. Taxonomy (GTDB): domain Bacteria; phylum Bdellovibrionota; class Bacteriovoracia; order Bacteriovoracales; family Bacteriovoracaceae; genus Bacteriovorax. The sequence goes on along the minus strand of JBBIME010000009.1, from coordinate 169,167 downwards.
TAGCAAAAATCTTTCATTCTAAAAAGGGTCTTTTGTATAATGCCAAATATTGTCTTTAATAAATGCGGGTGCAAAAAGCGATAAGAAGCCGGCAATTCTTTTAATTCTTGCAAAGCTCTTCATCCCCCAAGGGTAATGGCTTAAAAGTAGATTCTGATCCAGAACTCCAAAGAAATAATCAAGAATTAAGGCCAATAAAAAAAGTATATCTAGAATGCCAAAATAAGGAATCCAATCGGGAATAAATAAAATCCGAAGAGAAAGAACGACCAAAAGAATAATGACTAGCTTCTTATCTCTATCTGGTATCCGAGCATCACTGTAGGTTGAACTTATAAAATATTTTAGATCATTAAAAAAAGTTTTCATCTGAGTTCATATTATTAATCAGTTTACTTATTTTAACGAGGATAAAATTATTTTTGTCAGAGAATTTTACCTGAGTGCTTTGTAGACGCTTATATTTGCCCACTTGATAAGTACGCAGGCAATTTCTATGATGTTTGCCTATGAAATCTTTTGGAAAAATTCTTCTTTTAACTTCTGTCATCTGTTTAGGAACATCTTGTCTAAAACAAACTGAATCCATTACCCCACTCTCTGATGTCCGCACGCTCGCAGAATTGCAGAGAGAGTCAATGGTGAATACGGCACTTTTAGCTGCTGGAAATAATGAATTGTCCGCTTCTACAGCGTCGACTGTAGAGGCGAGCAAAAGCGATCCAACTCTATTTTATCTCAATATGAAATACAATATTAACAATATGGATGTTTATCAGACGGCCCATATTCCAAATAGTTTTGAGCAAATCGGAAACTCTTTTTTGAAAGCTCTAGCTGTTATATTTTTAAAACTTTCTGGTTCAAAAACAATCAATATCGGAACCGTCGATATTCCGATTCCGGATCTCAATCTCGATTTTCAAATTGTAAAATCAATAAAAGTGACAAGAATTTATCTTGAATACAACAAAGACCTGATGAGCTCTACAGGGAATGTGGCCGATTTCTCCTATATTAATTCCTTAAATCTAGCTCGCCCCGACAAAAGCCAGCTTTTTACCTATAATAAGGCAAACAATCATTGCCAGCAAAAATGTCTCGACTTCACCATTATTAACGGAAATGTTTTTGATCTAATCAAAGATGCGACAAGTGTAAAAGTTAATCCAACGCTCGTTATTTCAAGCTTCCCAAAAATTTCCGACTTAAAACTAGATGGTCAGATTGATTTGCAAATTGGTTTAAAACTTCCTTTTTAAATTTAAGTTTTAAATAAAATGTCGTGGCTCTGAAATATGTTTGAGCACTGGCCCCAATCTAATGGCTTCAGTTTTTCTGGCAATATCTGCTAATGTGATCATTCCACAAAGATTTTCGTGCTCGTCAACCACTGGCAGTCTTCTCAATTGTTCTTCTTCCATTAACTCGCAACAATCATCAAGCGACATATCCATTTTTACTATTTTTGCAGGTGTGGTCATGCATTCACCGGCCGTCATTTCCAGAGGGTTTAGGCCCCTTGCGATGGTTCTGCAACAGATGTCCCTATCAGTAATGACCCCAACTACTTTTGTTCGATCCATGCTATAGACAACGGGAATTTCGCCACAGTCGTACTTCACCATTAGTTGAGCAACTGACTTCAGACTTGTTGTTGGCAGGCAACAAACTGGATCACGTGTCATGATGTCTTTTACCTGAGTCATTTTTTCTCTCCCCCATAAAGTGTTTTTAATCGCTTTGTGATTTCTTCTCTTGAAACATCCTCGATATGTGTTCCGATTGACCAAACATGCCCGAATGGATCTTCAAATGTTCCCGTGCGATCGCCGTAAATTTGATCTGCAACCTCTCTAATCACCTTCATGCCTGCAGCAACTACTTGTTTGGCCACAACATCAACGTCATTTACATAGACCCTAAAGCTCACTGATCGATGCTCACCTACGTTATGAGGACACTTAGGCTCCATAGGAGATCCTGAAATCATCATGATTGAATTTCCAATTTTAAATTCTGCATGAACAATCACGCCCGGTTGCATCTCAAGGCGATAAAGAACTTCTGCTCCAAAGGCCTTCTTATAAAACTCCAAGGCCTTAGAGACATCGTCCACCAAAATATAGGGGGTCACCGAATGATAACCATTGGGAATAGGCTCTACACCTGGATTCATAACTTTCTCCTATCGTTGCCACCAGTATTTATGGTTCAAAAAAAATGCCAGTAAATTTTACATGCCCTCTACAAGCTTATTTTTTTCTGCTAAATTCCCTCAACTATCTGTTTAAGGAAAATATATGCAAAAACTTTTGGTCATTCTTTGTGTGATTTTTTCTCTTGGAGCAATGGCCGAAAACAAACTTTCGGTTGATTTAACTTTAGATAAATTGCAATTTCAAAAACCACCTAAAGGTGTCGGGCGAGCAGGAACTCTGATTTTTAAGACCGCTAACGTAAACAACAATGGCATTGTTTTAAATCTTACTAACGTTAACAACTATTTCGATTCACAAATTTTCGTGCGTCCAACCTTTCTTGGATTCACAACTCAATTTGGAAATTATGGTTTTGCTCTTGAAGAAGGAAACGTTTTTAATAACATTAATTACACAGAACTTCAGAACTCTAAATTAGTTCTCGACGACAATCAGTTAAACCTCTCTGGTGAATACTTTAATTTTATAAGTCCTGATGCCAGTGTAAAACTAAACAACTTCAGACTTTATTGTCAGAGCCTGGCAGCGTTGACTCCTGCAAGTTACACTCTTGATACTCCCGGCAGTGAAATGATTAAAAACTGTTTTAGCTTCTTAACATTAAACGGAAGTTATGTTCCAAATAATGAATTTGCAACTCTTGAGTACGAAGGAATTAACAAGGTAAATGGCGATAAATTTTTTGTAAAAACAAATGTTCGAAGTTTTGATCTTAGAAAAAATCAGATCAATGCCAATCTTGTAAACACAAGATCTGTGAGCAATGATTCTTATACGATTAGCGCCAATGAGGTTAATCTCAACTGTGCTAAAGATGAAGACTTAAAGGAATTGGACTTTGAAAAAATTAAGAAGGCATGTCTTAATCAATTAAAACTTGCTCCTTTAAAAGCAACACTAGATGATAAAACTTCTAAATCCAGTTTTAATCTGGACATAAAAGACGTCACGGTTAAAGATAAAATTGTTTATTTTACTTTAAACAATGGCGCACTATCTGACCCGCAATCGACAACCTATTTAAATAATCTTCTTCTTAATTGTAAAAAAGAAGTTGATACTGATCTATTAGACATTGTTCAAGTTCTAAAAGACTGCACAAATTATGCTCGCCTTTCGATCACAGAAGTTAAAAGCACTAAGCCAGATCAAAAAGATAGCTCTATTAAAAACATAATTATTAATTCTACAAATAATGATTTAATCGCTCAGGCCGAAACGAAATTCCTGGGACTAAGAGCTCGAGTGTCAATCCATGGCAATGTGACACTGGATGCGGCCAAGAGACAATTAATTATTACAGTTACTGACACTCGACTTCCTTTAGGGATTACGTCAGTAAAACTCTTGATGTATTTTCTAAAAAAGAATTTAATTTCTAAAGATATTTCAATTACAAAAAATGTTATCTCAATTTCTTTATAGGGGTTTTATATGAAAAGTTTTTTAATTGCTCTATCACTAATACCTACTCTCACTCTAGCGAGTGTTTACAACTGCAGTGGCTCTGGATTTATTATTGATTTGGCCGGAAATCCGCTTGAAATGAGAATTTCAGGAAATGGTTTTAATACCATGGCACAAAATGTAAAAGCGACATCTACATTTGATACTGTGGTGACTGGCAATACAACCGCCCCTGCAGCGACAATAAAATTGACAATTAAAGACTCTAGCTTTGGAAACCCTGGAGATGCGTTTAAGGCCAATCTCCAAGTTTCTTCTTCTGCAGGAATCAAAGAATTTGCAGGACTAAATTGTATTAGAGGAAATGATTAATTAATAATCCATGTTCCATGCAATTCCGTATTTACCATTAGGATCTACGAGAGGGGCCAGATAAGAGTGAGTTTGATCTCCTGTTCCCTCTAGTTTTTCTCTTCCGTTTTCCACTATCGTTTTACCGATCATGTAACCAATCCCAAGAGCGAGCGGGTAATCACTGGCCCAGTGAACGCTGTTATTGACCATCTGAAAAGAAAGTAAAGTCATCGCTGTAATTCCCACAGGCTTAATCCAGTGATGTTCTGGATAGTTTTCAGAGAGAATCATAAACGTTGTCATTGTTGTTGCTAAATGTCCTGACGGGAAAGCATCGTAGGCTGAAATATGACCTTGATAAGTCTTAAAGCTCGGGAAAAAATGCCAACGCCCACCTGGCTTAGTTGCAACGACTGGACTTTCTCTTCCTGTTATCCTCTTAATAGTCTGAGTTGTTAATCCTGTTAGCAATAGACCTTGAAGTAGTTGACTAGAAACTTGAAGAGTTCTTGGATTGTTATTTAAATACCCGTTGAAGAAAAATCCGGTCATAAACCCAATCGTTACCCAACCATCTCCGATGAAATAAAAAGCTGAGCCCAGATCTCCTGGTCTTCGAAGAAGTGCTGAACCACCAACTCGAAAAGTTGCTACTGTATTTTCCTTGTTACCTAACTTTAAAAAACGACCAAGTCTTTGGGCCTGGTTAGTAATTTTTTGATCGTAGACAATCATAATACCTGTTGAAAGAGCAATAAGCCCCCACGCTCCTAGATATTTTGACGAGAACGATGAATCTAAAAATTTCCATCCATTGGAAGGAAGTGTTCTCGCCCACTCAAAAGCAGTAGGATTGGTGTATTTATAATCAGCTCCTTCTAAATGAAAGATGCGAGAATTTGGTATTGTATCTGCGGAGTAAACTGAATTAAAAATAAAGAAGAAGAGAATTAAAATTTTTTTCACGGGATTTCTTCATAGTAAAAATTAATATAAGCCAAAACTATAGCAAAATTTTTTTATATTTCTATGAAAAAGCTTGAGCGATGTTTCGCCTAAAAATGAAGAAGATTGCTCTCTAAACCTCGTTAATCCTCTCCAATCTCCATTGCGCTTTTGCAGTTATTCCAAAATAAATTTAATTTTCACTGTATAGAGCAATGCATCCAACGCATTTGTGTAGGCGAAAAGATGATTATTATCGTGTTTTCTTGTTTAACTAATGTTATCTTGGTATCTGTTCAAACAGGATTTTAAAGAGACGTAGAATGAAAAAACATGAATATTCTCCATGTGAAAATTGCAGTTCAAGAGGCGAAGGTATTTTCTGCGAATTAGATATGCCTGAATTAAGTGAAGTCTCACATCACAAAATCACAAATACCTATAAGAAAGGCCAAACTCTCTTCGTTCAAGGCAATCACCCTTTTGGAATTTATTGCATTAATAAAGGCAATGTAAAACTCACCAAAACTGGTCCTGATGGAAAAGAAACCATCGTAAGAATTGTCCACGGTGGAGACATCCTAGGACACAGAAGTCTTTTTACAGATGACAATTATTCGGCCACTGCAACAGCAATGGAAGATACTGATGTTTGCTTTTTAGACAAAAAATTTATCCTTAAGATGATTCAAAATGAGCCAACAGTTGCTCTAAATATTATCAATAAACTCTCCCGCGACATGGGAGCTGCAGAAAAGAAACTCTCTTCCCTTCATCAAAAAAATGTCCGTGAAAGACTAGCAGAACTCATTCTCTCTCTTAAAGCTACTCACGGAGTTAAAGAAAAAGATAGATGGCGAATTGAACTCAAGCTGACTCGAGAAGAAATGGCCACAATGATTGGAACTGCCAATGAAACCTTGATTCGTTTTATGACAGAATTCAAGGAAGCAGGGATCATTGAACAAGAAGGTAAAGTCATTTTCATTAAGGATGAAGATGAACTACTGAATTGGGCCAATATCAACTACTGAGTTCAACCCAAAACGCGTCTTTTTTTTTCAAAAACTGATCTAGATTATACTTTCCCTACATAAGTTAAATTAAGATGAGCTATGCCAAAAACAGATGCAGTAAAACTAGAAAACGACTTCATTGATGAGATAAAAAAAGTATCTCATCAAAAAAAGTTCTCCTCTCAATCTCCCCTCTTTTATGAAGGGCAAGTGCCTGTCGTTGCCTATCTTCTTTTAGATGGCACCGTACAGCTCATGAAAAATAAAAAAGTAAAAAAAATCTTAAGGCCTGGTGCGCTTATTGGTCTGCACGAGCTGATGACAAATTCACCAGCAAAACTTAGTGCCGTGGCCACTGCCGATAGTACGCTATGTTTTTTAGACAAAAGTACAATTAAAGAAATTACGAGTGATGAGAATTCACCAATCGCTCATCTTTTCGCGGAGAATATATAATGGGCCTCTGCACTCACTGTGATGAAGAAATCCTTGTCCCTATATTTAACACCGAAGATTTAAAGAAAGCTGAACCATTTTGCTGCAACGGGTGCCTAACAGTATTCAACGTGCTTCATCAAAAAGGTCTAGAGTCCTATTACGATATTAAAAACCAATCCAGCATTTTTAAAAGAAGATCCCCTGTAAGTATCAAAGAACAAAAATACCTTTATCTGGATGACCCTGAATTCATCAAAGAATATTCCTATAAAAACTTAGCAGGTGAAAACACTATTGAGTTCTACCTCGAAGGTATTCACTGTTTGGCCTGTCTTTGGCTAATTGAAAAACTTCCTGAGTTTTTAGCTGACGTGACAAATGCCCGACTTGATATGAATAAATCAGTGGCCACTGTTTCCATCAAAGCTGATGGAAAATTTTCTTCAATTGCTAGAGAGCTAAATAATTTAGGATACAGACCACACGCTTTAAAAAGAAATCAAGATGTCTTTTTGCTAAAGCAAAAAGAAGAAAGACGAATGCTTCTAAAAATTGGAATTGCTGGAGCTGCAGCTGGAAACATCATGATCTATGCTGTCTCCATTTATGCCGGGGCGGATGGGCATTATCTAAGACTTTTTAACTCACTCACTGTGTTTTTAGCTCTTCCCGTATTTTTATACTCTGCAACTCCATTCTATCAAAACGCATGGAATGCCATTAAGACTAGAACTCTATCAATCGACATCCCGATTGCCATGTCCCTTATTATTGGCGCCATCTTTGGGATTTACTGTCAGATAGTTGGTATTAACGAAAACTTTTTTGATTCACTAACTGCTCTAGTCTTCTTACTTCTTCTCTCTCGCTATTTTTTAAATAAGATTCAAGAAGAAGGACTAAAAGCTTCTGATCTAACATTTTTTTATCAAGGTGCTTCCGTCTTAAAAAAAGTTGATGCTGAGTTTGTTGAAGTTCACCCTCAATACCTAAAAGAAGGTGATCTTGTTAAAGTAAAGTCTAACGAAATCATTCCAGTTGATGGAGTTATTGTTGATGGGGCGTCTTCTTTAAATAATTCACTCCTTACTGGTGAATCATGTGCCATCAAAGCGGATATTGGTACTCATGTTTTTTCAGGGACAATGAATATCGACAATGAACTAATCATTCGAGTTGAAAAAACTGATCAAGAAACAAGAATTGGAAAAATTTTAAAACAGATTGAAAATGGCTGGATTCAAAAAGCAAAAATAGTTGAACTGACCAATCGGATTTCAAAATATTTTATTATCGTCGTTTTATTGCTTGCAACCGTTCTATTTGTAAAATTTATGCTTGCTGGCCAGACAAAAATAGCTATTGATCGCGCACTCACTTTGTTAATTATCACTTGCCCATGCGCTTCTGCTCTTGCGACTCCTTTAACACTGACTAGAACTCTCTCCAGAGCCTCTAAAAAAGGAATCATCATTAAAAACGATGAAGTCATTGAGAAAATTTCCAAGATTGACTCCGTCTATTTGGATAAAACTGGAACTGTAACTTACGGACAATTAAAAGTTGATCACTTTGAAGTAACATCTGCGTCTTTAATCTCTGTTTATGATGTGATCACAAATCTTGAACGACTATCTCTGCATCCAGTGGCCACGGCCCTTAAAGAATATGCTCTTGGCTTGAGCACTTATAAAACCTATGAAGTCATCGACTACAGAGAAATTTTGGGTGTTGGTGTTCAAGGGAGTATTGAAGGTCACTTCTATCAAATTAAAGAAGGTAAAATCTTTGAAGATGGAAATGTCATTGCAACATTTTCATTGAACGATATTGTTCGCCCAGACTCTAAGAAGGCCGTTGATCTCATTAAAGAATACGGAATTAAAGTTTCAATGGTTTCAGGTGACAGAAAAGAAATCGTAGAAAATATTTCAAAACAAATTGGACTAGATCAAGACCTTATTCAATCTGAAGTGAGTCCCGAAGCTAAATTAAGTGTTTTAGAAAAAACAGATAAGGCCCTAATGGTTGGCGACGGTGCAAACGATGCCATGGCATTGGGTAAAGCTTTTGTTGGAGTCGCGGTTCATGGAGCGATGGATATCTCTCTTCGTGCTGCTGATATTTATCTGGCGACACCAGGAATCACTCCCGTATCAGACCTCGTTGTTATCTCAAAAGAGACAATGAAGGTTATCTATCGAAATCTTGTTATCTCTCTTATATATAATTTGGTTTCTGTTTACTTGGTGTTTACCGGAGCTATTTCTCCACTGATAGCTGCGATCATAATGCCGATCTCGTCATTAACTGTTTTAGTTTCAACTTTGATTGGAACTAAAAAATTAAATCAACGATTAAAGGAAGTTTAAAAATGGAAGTAATCACTATACTATTACCTCTTGCGCTTTTACTTGGAGCCTTTTTTATCGGTGGATTTATCTATATGACGATGATTGGTCAATATGACGATCTTGAGACACCTGCTCTAAGAATGCTTCTTGATACTGAAAATAAAAAAATAACTCAAAACGAGGATAACCTTAATATTAACCATGACTCTAACAAGGAAATGAAATGAGTACTGCAACACATTCATCCGCGAAAGGGACAGGGCGATTGGAAACATTCTCTTACGATGATCAAATTGTAAGAATGTTTGTTATGGCCACGATTATCTGGGGAGTGGTAGCACTTCTTCTAGGTGTCACTGTTGCTTTCCAATTGGCTAACTGGAAACTAAACTTTGGACTTCAATGGATCACCTTTGGACGCCTAAGACCACTTCACACCAACGCAGCGATTTTTGCGTTTTGTGGTAACGGGATCTTTGCTGGGGTTTACTACTCTCACCAAAGACTTTTAAAGGCGAGACTATTTAACGATGTCCTTTCTCGTCTGCACTTCTGGGGCTGGCAATTAATTATTGTTTCAGCTGCTCTTACATTACCTCTTGGTATTACAACAGGTAAAGAATACGCCGAACTAGAATGGCCAATCGATATTGCCATCGCTGCGGTATGGGTAATCTTTGCTGTAAACTTTTTTGGAACATTAGTTAAACGTCGTGAACGTCATATCTATGTTGCAATCTGGTTTTATATCGCAACTATTATCACTGTAGCCGTTCTTCACATTGTAAACTCTCTTGAAGTACCAGTAAGTTTGTTTAAATCTTACTCACTCTACGCTGGTGTACAAGATGCTCTAGTTCAATGGTGGTATGGACACAACGCTGTTGCGTTCTTCCTAACAACACCATTTCTAGGGATGATGTACTACTTCGTACCAAAAGCTGCTAATAGACCAGTTTATTCATATAGACTTTCTATCATCCACTTCTGGTCACTTGTTTTCATCTACATCTGGGCCGGACCTCACCACCTTCTTTATACGACTCTACCTGAATGGGCACAAACTCTTGGGATGATTTTCTCAGTAGCTCTATGGGCACCAAGCTGGGGAGGTATGATCAACGGTCTTATGACATTAAGAGGTGTTTGGAATAAAGTTAGAACTGAACCAGTTCTAAAATTTATGGCACTTGCTCTAACTTTCTACGGGATGTCGACTTTCGAAGGTCCGTTAATGTCTATTAAATCAGTAAACGCAATTGCGCACTTTACTGACTGGGTTCCTGGACACGTTCACTCTGGAACAATCGGTTGGAACTATATGTTCATCGCCGGTATGCTTTACTTCCTGGTTCCTAAACTTTGGAACAGAGAAATTTACTCAAAAAGTTTAGCAACATTTCAATTCTGGCTGGCAACTGTTGGTCTTGTTCTTTACATCATCTCTATGTGGACTGCTGGTATTACTCAATCACTTATGTGGAGAGCAATTGATGTTAACGGAAAACTTGTTTATCCAGTCTTTATTGAAACAGTTGTAAAAATTGTTCCAATGTATTGGGTAAGAGCTTTCGGTGGATTTTTCGTTTTAATTTCATTTATTATTATGATGTACAACCTATTCATGACGATGAAAGCTGGTGCTGTATCAAAAGATGAAGTCTTTGAAGCTTACGCTCTAGATGATTCTTCTGTTGAAAAAAATGCAACTCCTCACAGATCTCTTGAAGGGTTGCCAATGGTATTTGCAATTCTTGCATTCCTAGCAATTCTTGTTGGATCTGCAATTGAAATTGTTCCTTCAATTTTATCGAATCAGTACATCACTAAGATGGATGTTGTTAAACCGTACACTCCACTTGAACTTGCAGGCCGTGATATTTATATTCGCGAAGGCTGTTACCTATGTCACTCTCAACAAGTTCGTCCAATGACTCACGAAGTTCTTCGCTATGGAAAACATTCGGAAGCTGCTGAGTTTGTTTACGATCACCCTTTCCAATGGGGATCAAAAAGAACTGGACCGGATCTTGCTCGCATCGGTGGAAAATATCCAAATATGTGGCACTACCGTCACATGATCAATCCTCGTGATGTAACTCCACAATCAATCATGCCTATCTATAAATGGCTTGTTGAACAGAAAATTGATTACAGTTCTCTGACTGGTAAATTGAAAGCTATGAAAACTCTTGGCGTTCCTTACTCTGATGAAGAAATCAACACTGGTGTAGCGAAAGCTCAAGAGCAAGCAAAAGCAATTACTGAAGATCTAATGAAATCGGGAGTACCTGCTCAAGTTGAAGATAAAGAATTAGTTGCACTAATTAGTTATCTACAAAGAGTTGGTAAAGATTACGGAAGTGCTCCTGCTGCACCAACAACAGCAGAAGCAAAGTAGGAAGGTGAAGTATGCATAAAGAAGTATTAAGCAAATTTGATCAAACTTGGCTGCCTCTTACAGCTCTAGTAATTTTTCTTGTTTGCTTTATCGCGTACACATACTGGACCTTCAAAAAATCGAATCGAGAATTTTACGAAAATGCATCTCTGATGCCATTAGATGAAGGAGTTAAAAATGAACAATAATACAGGTGAACAAAAAGATGTTCATCTAGAGCCAGGTGAAAAACACCTACTTCTAGATCATAACTACGACGGAATCCATGAATTAAATAATCCACTTCCAAGCTGGTGGCAGATTACTTTTTACGGTGGAATTGCCTTTGCTTTTTTCTATTTTATTCTTTATCAAATCATGGGCGCGCCAAACTTGCGTGAGGAATTCAAAAAGGAATACGCCCAAATTCTTGCTATACAAGAAAAGTTTAATAAAGAGCACGGATCTTTTGATCCTGTTAAGTTCCAAGCAATCTTAAAAGATGATGGCGTGAAAAAAGGCGAAGCTATTTTTATGGCAAACTGTATTCCATGTCATAAAGAAAAAGGGATTGGGGATATCGGACCAAACTTAACAGACGAGTACTGGATTAACGCTAAGGGTACTCCAGAAACTATCTTTCCTGTTGTTTACAACGGTGTGCCAGATAGAGGGATGCCTACTTGGTCGCAAACTATTTCTAGCGATGAAATTTATCAGGTTGTCTCTTACGTACAAACTCTGCATAATACACATCAGCCAGGTGGAAAGACTCCGCAAGGTCAGAAGTATGTTGATTCTCCTAACGGTCCAGTGGCCGAAGGTGAACCGGTAAACATGCCTGCGGGTGCAACTATCCCTGCAGCAACACCGGCAGCAGCTCCTGCAGCTCCTGCACAATAGGATTGATGAGGTATTAAAAAGGAATTATGGCAGAACAAAATCGTTTCGAATTAGATAAAGAAAGATTAGCTACTACAGATGAAACTGGAGCAAGAGTTTATCTCTACCCTGAAGACACTGAGGGAAAATGGAAAGATAGAAGAACTATTTTCTATTGGTTTCTAATCCTTCTTTATCTCGTACTTCCTTGGTTTTACATCAATGGAAAACCTGCCATAATGATCGATCTTAGTCACCGCGAATTTACTTTTATGGGTTCAACTCTTCACGGAGTTGAGCCCATTTTAATGTTCCTCGTTTTAGTCTCTGGATTATTTTTTGTTGCTTTCATGACTTCACTCTTTGGTCGAGTGTGGTGTGGTTGGGGTTGTCCTCAAACTGTTTTTATTCAATCAATCTTTATGAAGATTGAAACTCTTGTTGAAGGTCGCGCCCGTCAAAGAAGAGAACTTGATCGCGCGCCTTGGTCTATAAATAAAGTTTTAAGAAAAATTATTAAGTGGGTATTATTCACAATAGTCTCGCTTCATATCACTCATACATTTATTGGTTATTTTGTTGGTCCTCACGAATTATTTAGAATGAGCATGCACTCTCCAGGAGAAAATCCAGGAGTCTTCATTGCCGTAATGATCGCTACAGGTATTATTCTTTTTGACTTTGGTTGGTTCAGAGAACAATTTTGTATCATCGCTTGTCCATACGGAAGAATGCAGTCTGTTCTAATGGATGAAAACTCTCTGGTTGTTGCTTACGATCCAGTCAGAGGTGAACCGAGAAGAAATCCTGAAGTTCCAAGAGAAAAAGAAGGTGACTGTATTAATTGCTATGCCTGTGTAAGAGTCTGTCCTACAGGTATTGATATCAGAAGAGGAACTCAACTTGAATGTATCGCTTGTACTCAATGTATTGATGCCTGCGATGAAATTATGGCGAAAGTAAAGAAACCAGCTGGGCTTATTCGCTACTCTTCTGAGATTGAGCTAACAGGAGGAACGCATAAGCTTGTTACTCCACGAGCAATTGTTTATCTAATCATTTGTTTAACTTTTATTACTTCTTTCTTTTTCTTCTTAAATAGAAGTACAAACATAAGTTTTGTTTTCATCCGCGGAAAAGACAGACCATTTCAAGAAGTAGTCTCACCAAAAGACACGAAGACAATTTTAAATCACTTTACTGTAACTCTTTCTCACCAAGGAAGCGCTGAGCACGCTCTAACTTTTAAAGTCCATGAGCCTGAGCTTAAAGATAAAATTGAAATCATCGCTCCAACAAAACCACTTAAGGTTAATGTTCCGGAATTAAAAACACTGATGTTTTTTAAGTTTGATCCAAGCATTCTGGTTAATGGTACGAAAATTTTTAAAATGGAAGTTATTGATAATGACGATAAAATCCTTTCTATCCAGGACGTAGTACTTGTCGGCCCTGCTAAGTGATCTATCATTCCTTCCATGGGTCTCGCTCGTAGCGGGATTTGGCGGAAGTCTTCACTGTGTGAGCATGTGTGGCGGGCTTGTAACCGCCACTTGCTCAAAATCAAACGATGTCGTTCGCTATCAATTTGGAAGACTGCTTGGCTATTTAACTCTTGGCTTTTTCGCAGGACTTCTCGGGAAAATTTTCACTTTTCAAGAGGCCAATCCAAAGCTCACTTTAATTCCAGGTCTAATTCTTGGAGGACTCTTTTTGTTTTGGGGATTACAAAATTTAAGAGGAAAGAATGCTGAAATCCCTCTTCCTAAAGCATTAAGTAAAATCTATGCAAAATTGTGGATGATACTGGTCCAAAAAAATAAGAATTTCAGCAAATCATTTTTTACTGGCACTCTTTCTATCTTTCTTCCTTGCGGTCTTCTTTATGGAGTCGTTTTAGGAGTTGCGACTTTTGAGCATTCATTTCATGCACTATTTACGATGCTTTTTTTCTGGCTGGGCACTCTACCCTCAATGGTTTTGGCCCCATCGATTGTGCAAAAAATCTTAAGACCGATCAAAATTAAGCTGCCTAAAACTTATGCTGTCAGTTTAATTCTGATTGGGATAATGACCATAACATTTCGAGTTTCCCGCTTCCAGGAAGCCAATGCAAACGGAGTAAAGACTCCCAAATCAACTCTCCAATGCCATTAGGTGCCATTAGGTGCCACTACACTTTTGGTTTCGCACGTGCAAATTTTTCTACTTCACCCTAAAGAAAAAAATAGACAAAAAAAAGGCCCACAGATGTGGGCCTTCTTTATTATAAATATTCAGAATTCTTTTAGATCTTTTTCCAATCAGCATTGATTGTGACTGGTACTGCATTCTCGATCTCTACTCCAAGAAGACTTGGTTTTTCAACTTGGTGTTTGTCTAATAGAAGATCAAACTTTCCTTCAGCGTGGAATCCATCTGCAGTAGAAGTTACTTTAAGAGGAAGTTTAAGATACTTCATTTTAATCCCAACAAAATCAACTTCCATATCAGCTAGCAATTGACCGTTTTTAATTTCTTTTCTTGTTCTAATTTTTGCAACAACAAGTGGATTCTTATCGGCCTTAGTAACCTTAAGCATATTCAAGTCGCGATTAGAATCTTTTGATTCGAAACTTTTAATTGGAGCAGCAACTAGAAACTCGCAAATTTCAGCTCCACACTCTCCCTTACCTTTTGCTTGAGTAGAATTCCCATCAGCTTTCTTAATCAAATACTTTACAAGGTAATCAATCTTAGAAGTTTTTAATTCATATTTTCCATCAATGTTTTCTGCATGCGCAGAAGAAAAAAGTGCAAGTGCTGATACAAATAAAAGTGTTTTCATTAAATCTCCAAATTAAAAATCAAAATACATAACTAAACCAGCGGCCATAAATGAACCGTATGCAACTGCTGCCAATGGAGCATGGGCCTTTACGATTCCAGTCGACTCTTTCCCTTTACGGTCATTATCCTTATGAATCCATCCCAAAACTGGAACAATGGCCATCAAAGGAGCGTGTATCCAAGCAAGAGCTTCGTGGATCTTTGTTGAACCGCTTTCTTTAATCCCTGGTGGCTTTGGAGCCGAAAGAGAAAAGTAAGCTGTTGTCCAGTAAAGTAATCCTGTAGTCACCCCAGCAATTTTATGAACGTCATTACTGCTAGCATTTTCCGCTAATAGTACTGTCGCTGTCATGGCTGCCATAGTCACTAACCCTAACTTCTGGTGAGTTTGAAGTTTTGAATGACGCACTTCCATCATTTCTGTAATCTTTGGATCAACTTTTAATTCCTCTTGTTTGAAACTCAAGTCATTAAGAGTGATTTCTGCAAAAGCTGACTGCATTGATAAAGTAAAAATAAGAAACAAAGAGCAAAATAATTTTTTCATATTGATAGACTCCAAAAATGTTGCAGCTAAGTTTACCCTCTTACTCTAATTCAATCAATCAATTAATTGCCGATAATGGCCTTATAGTTGCTCGTATTCTTATTGAGTGACTGCGAATGAAAACTTGCGCTTCATAGGAGTAAGTTATGCCTAAAAATAATAAAGAAAAAAAAGATATGCTTTCTTATAGGGAATTCACAAAAATTGGTAATTCCCCAAAGAGAAGTCTTAGAAATCCTCCTCCTGATGAAATAATTCCTAATGACGATGAGAACACTGATAGTTTGGAAGAAACTCTAATTGGAATGGAGTACGATTTAGATTCCGATGAAGATTATTGGGAAGAAGAAAATGAAGAGGATACAGAGGAAAAAGCAGAGAGAATGGAAGAGTCACTTCATTAAGATTAATAAAATCTGCCAATCCAACCTTTAAATGCTTCTAACGGGAAAGCACCTGACTCTCTTGCGACTTCTTTTCCATTTTTAAAAATGACTAAGGTAGGAATTCCTCGAATATTAAGTTTTTGTGAAGTTGCTGGATAATTTTCGGTATTTAGTTTTATAAAAACCATCTTCCCTTCTGAAAGCTTTGAAGCCGCTTCAAAAGTTGGAGCAAATTGTTTACAGGGGCCACACCATGGCGCCCAAAAATCAACGACGACAGGCAGAGTTGATTTTTCTATTAAAGAATTAAATCCAGCATCATCAATTTCAGAAACCAATCCATGAAATTGCAGACTCTCTCCACATTTTCCACAAACGCCCTGGGAATTATTAAGTTTAGATGTCATTACTTTGTTAACTGCGTGACATTTTTTACAGCTGGTGAATGTGAAGTGATTTGTTTCCATACTGAAACTTTAAAACTAAAAATAATTTTGATCAATAATAAAAAACATAACTTTAGATTATCTATTTACTGAAAACAAAACTGATTTTTTTATGATAATCATTTTTAAGAAGAGATGATCTTAACTTGGAGACTTGTATGTTTAAGAAAATTCTTGCTACATCTGATGATCTTTCCGCTCTCGTATTAAGACTCACCTTAGCTCTTGTCTTTTTTCCTCATGGAGCTCAGAAAGTTTTTGGGTGGTTTGGAGGTTATGGGTTTGCAGGTACGATGGATGCATTCACCCAAAAAATGCACATCCCAATGATCTTTGCTTTTCTTGCAATTTGTTCTGAATTCTTAGGCCCCATTGCTTTGTTTTTTGGTTTTTTAACTCGAATAGCGGCCTTTGGTATCGGAGTGAACATGCTTGTCGCTGTGTTGATGGTTCATCTTCCAAACGGAATGTTTATGAACTGGTTTGGTAATCAAAAAGGAGAAGGATTTGAATTTCATCTTCTTGCAATAGGAATTGCTATTGCTCTCATGATCAAAGGTGGAGGAAAAGCTTCTATTGATCACAAAATAGCAAAGTAAGCTGATTAATATCTCAAGAGATCTTCACGTTTAACGATTCCACAGCAATGTCCATTGTTATCAATGACAGGAAGAAGACTCATATGATTTCTTTCCATTAACTCCAAACACTCTTCAATCGTCGAATTCTGTGTCACGATCGCTGGAATTTTTTCCATTCGTGATTTAGCGCTCACATCAAACGGATGAAGAACATCTTTTAGCGCATCGTCTGACAAAGCACTGCTATGAATGACGCCAATGAGGTGCTGCTCATTCATGTTATCTACAACTAAAAGATCATCATAGTTATATTTTTTCATCAGATATTTCATGTCTGGAGCACGAGTCTCTGGTACACAAAATTCCACATTTCTTCTCATGACTTCACCTGCTTTACTCATACCAATCTCCTTTAAAAACTCCTAAGTTTTTAATTGCAAAGGTGACTCCGAAATAAAAAAGAAAATAATTTTACTCATTTGTATTGGTATTTTTTGTGCAGTTTAAGTTATAGGAAAAATAAAAGGAGCACATATATGAAAACAGCACTTGATCAAAACAAGTTCATCAAAGTAAAAAAGAAAGTTAAAAACTTTTTTAAAAAAATTGCCAATCCAAAAGATGTGAATCTAAATCGAAAAACAGATACTGATGAAAAATATTTTCACAGAGATGATTTGAAAATGTATTAGTTGTAGGATTTTTTAGAGATTATTTGCAGGAAGAGATTAACTCTTCCTGCAAATGTATTTAAGATAGATTAAGGTTTAAACCAACAAAGTGGACGATTTCCGACGTTATCGCCATTTTTCACAGCACACACACCAACGTTTGCATCAGTCTTAGAAACTAGTTCACCAAAACCGTGGTCACAAAGAGCTGCTTGGTAATAAGTGTCCAAACGGCATTGTGCTTGTGGGTGATTATCGTCAGTTTTACTAACGGCAGAATGATCAGGTGTTGAAAAATCCACTTGAGTTTTTCCATTAGAAATTGCGTTTAATAATCTTCCTAAAGCAAGTCCGGCCATTGCACTTCTTTCACAGTTAGCAATTTCATCAGCGTTTTTATAGATCAATTCACATTTAGAAACTACTGCAGCTGGAACTTTTAGTTTTTGTACGATTGCAGCGTTATCATCACCTTCAAAATAGTGACGAAGACATTTCATCGTTCCCCAGTAATCAGCCTGACCTTCGTTACTTGCCCAAGAAAGTGATCCAGTCATAGTGGACTTTCTAGGAGCTCCTCCCATGTGGTGACCTAACTCGTGACAAGCTACAAGCGCCATTGCATCTTCAGTTGTTTCAGGGTGACGTGCAAGTCCTCCGAACATAACGATTGTATCAACGCCTGGCGTTTGTTGGTGAGCATATGCGTTAACCGTTCCATCCGTCCAACGTCTTTCGATAACAAACTTTTTACCTGTGCTCTCAACGAACTTAGAGTAAAGGGCACCCATCTTGTCCATAACTCTATTAAATTGAACTTCGTTAATGCCTCCCATTGCTTTTAATCCAACAGGAATTTTTAAATTGTTCTCTGGCATGAACCCTGAATGCCCATGAATGTCACAAGCAAAAGATCCAACCGAGAGAAGGTTTAAAGAAAGCAGCGATAGTCTCAACCATTTTTTCATTTTTCTTCCTTTTAAAATGTACCCGACCAAAGGGCTCAACAATCATGCAAAATCTATTTTTTTTTGTCTAAAAAATTATGAGTCCCAAGGCCGATTGCAAGAAGATGTTTGATTTTGAGATAAAAAGAGCAATGAATCCGCCCTTTACAGGAGTTTTTTGAGTTTGTTTGTAAGCTTTTTTAAGAGAATGAGGCGCAAGCAGTAAATATTTTTTAATGAATTTTAGAATCAATTCAATAGTAAAAAGGAAATTGTAAATATCAATAATGCCAATGAGAATTTGGGTTAATTATTAACTGAGGAATCAGGTTATGAATAAAACAATCATTGCTCTTCTTCTTCTCATTACAACTCCTCTGTACGCCAATGATACTAAAGATCCAGACCAGGTTCGCTGGCCAATTCCTGATTGGGAAGTAAATCCAAGCATCTCAGAAAACATGACAAGCCCCCAATGTAATGCTTTTGTAAACTTTGCCACTCAATCCAAAGATTTTTTAACAGATGGCCTTGTTGTGGTTAAGGATGGAGTCATTCAATATGAATATTATGATTCTAAATACGATGCCAACAAGCCTCATATTCTTTGGTCTATTTCAAAAACGATAACCGGGGCCTTACTTGGAACAGCAGTTCGCGATGGAAAAATAAATTTTGATCAAAGATTAAGTGAATTTTATCCAGAGCCAAAATTTGCAAGTAATTACGAAAAAATAAAAATTAAAAATCTATTTTACTTCGATTCGGGACTTAAGTGGAATGAGTTTTATGCAGGCAACTTAAAAGACAGCAGCGTTGTTAACATGCTCTACGGAAAAGGGCATCTCGATATGGCAAAATACACGGCCAGCAGAGGAAGCATTCCAGAGGGACCTTCCTATACATGGAACTACACAACAGGAACTCCCACAATCACAATGGACGTTCTCAAAAATGTTTATGGTAATGATTATGAGGAAATGCCTTGGAAAAACTTAGCTAATCCTTTGGGGCTTAAAAGTTTTGTTTTTGAAAAAGACGCTTCCGGAACTTTTAATGGAGGCGCATTTGTTCACGCCACACCAAGAGATATGGCAAAAATTGGTTATCTCTATTTGAATGATGGACAATGGAACAATGAAACTATTTTAACAAAAGATTGGATAGATAAAACGCTCACTGTTTCTCCTGGTTATCTCTCCAGTGGAACTGTCATTCATGACATTACTGACGATGGAGTTTATGGCGGATCAATCTGGCTAAATCGCCCAGCTAAAAAAGGTTTCGGCCGTCCCTATCCAGTCTCTCCGGAAGATATGTATTTGGCCATGGGACATTACGGGCAATTACTTATTGTTCTCCCTACTCAAAAAATAGTTATCGCTCGCACCGCTTATGACAAGGAATACAATTCAAAGATTGATGAGTTTGTAACAAGGGCAATCTCATGCTTTGATAATCCGAATTATCCAATAGGTAAAAATATTCCACCTCCAAAATCTTCAAAATCCCCTCTTGAAGAAATGGTAGAGACTTTAAAAAGCGGAGTAGAAACAAATCTATTTCAGCCATCTGTAGCAAAGACCATTTGCTCATGTCACTTCATTGCTGGTATTGACGTAAAAACGTGTCTTGAAAGAAGCAATATTCCACTAGCAGATACACTTTCAGAAATCATCATCACAGAAAATGACGGGCAGACAGGTGTTTACTCCGTCATGGCCCCACCGTCATGGATTGGTCAGCTCCTCGGATTAAAAGACATTGATCTTCCGCGAGCGTATTACGACTCTACCCACCCAGAGTTTGGATGCACGCTTAACTGAAATTTATTCTATCTGATACTTTCTTTGATTCTTTTTTCACGAATCTTCTCTTTGTTTTCACTTCTACCTTTGAAGGCCCCTTTTTTATATCGTTCATCAACTTTGCGTGTTTTCTCTCTTTGGTGAGAACGATCTGTATTTTGATAAACCATAAATTCCTCCCAGAATTTCTTTGTATCATGAAAAAATTTTATCTCTTTGGAATCAGTCATCAAAAGGTCCATTGCTATAAACAATAGAGCAATCGTTGCATCAGATATTTTCATTATAAATTGCGAAGGATCACATTGGTTTTTTGATATGTTCGCAGTTGCTCTTCAATTGATAGACTTAAAGTGACCTTAGAACGGGAGATGTTTTATGAGAAAGCAAGTGGAATATGAGAACACGGCAACTTTAATCCTGGGCGTCTGGTTAATGCTCATTCCTCTATTTACCGATAGAATTCATAATTATCCAGGAGCACATGTTTATCAGTGGAATTTTTTTCTTGTCGGTTTAACCGTGGTTGTAATGTCGAGTTTCGTACTAAAAAAAATGGTGGCGTGGGCAGAAAGATTGAATGTTATCGCAGGAACATGGTTAATGATGTCTCCCCTTTTTCTTATCTATTTTAACAAAAGTGAAGCCCTGTTTTGGAATGCTGTTGTCTGTGGAAGTGCAATTGCATTCATATCAGCAATGGCATTACCAACAGTGGAAAATATTATCTATCACAAACATAAACCAGAAGAGATCTCGTATTTACTTAACCAACATCATCACACAAGACCTTTAAGTTGATTGAGAGGGAAAGCATGCTTTTTGATGCTTGGAAATAAGATCGATAGCAGTTTGGGCCTTAGTTAGAAAGTTTTCAGTGCTTTCGATAACCTCATAACGAGGATGTTTCTTCCAAATATTTGCAATCCTTTCATCAATTATTTGAGATTGAGTGGCAGATTCAATTCTCAGAGGATTCATGTGGTTGTATCCAAATTGATCTGATGGAGAGCGAAGATGAATGACAGCATAATACTTATTCAATTCACGCTCAAGGTTAGAGTTGCTCATTTCCCAAAAGGATTTTTCATCATGCGGCCAATAAGCAAGACCATCTAAAGTCCCTCTATCACATAGACCCATAATCCATTTTTTTTCGTCGCAGACCATCGTCTCTAACTGTGTTTGAACGTGAAAAATTGCTCTCTGGGCAGCGGCCCTTGCTGTTAAACTTGGAAGTCGCCAAAAACCTCCTCCAAATATAATAGAAGCAGCTTCAGGCAATATTATAGATTTTTCAGTGAGCAACTTTTTGGTCATTTCTAAGATTGCAGTTTTTCCAGCTCCAGGGCCTCCTGTTAAAACAATCAATTTGGTTGTTGAGGCTTGTTGAATATCATTCATCCCATTGTCCTTTGTTATTATAAATTATACCTGCAGATCTCATTTTTTTATTATAACATTATATAACTTTATTAAGTTACTAGGAGTTGACTCTTAAGTGAAAATTAATCGCAAACTACATAGACAAAAACATCATATTGTAAAATCCTCTGGAGAAGTGGAAGTTTATTCAGCTAAAAAACTTCAGCGCTCTCTTCTTAGAACAGGGCTAAATCCAAAATACTGTAAACAAATCACCAAAGAAATTACAGAAAAAATAAAACCAGGGACGAGTACCCGCGATATTTATAAAACAACTGTTAAACTCGTTCATAAGCATTCACATATTGCAGCGACTCATTACTCATTAAAACAGTCCCTTCTGGAATTGGGTCCGACTGGTTACGAGTTTGAACATTTTGTTGCTCGATATTTTGATACAATCGGTTATCAAACCTATGTTGGAATAATGCTTCAAGGAGAATTTGTTCGCCATGAAGTAGATATCGTCGCTAGCAAAAAAAATTATCAAGCTTATATCGAATGCAAATTTCACAATAATAGCGGTAGAAAAAATGATATCAAGACAGTCCTCTATGTTAAGGCCAGATGGGAAGATTTAAAAAATGGACCAGATGGAAAATATTTGCATGAGTACTATGTTGCTACCAACACGGCGTTCACTTCTGACGCTATCGTTTATGCAAAAGGAACTGGGTTAAATCTTTTAGGAATCAATGCTCCTGAAGATGAATCTTTTTTAGATAAAATAAAAAAACACAAACTCTACCCAATCACCTCCCTAAAAAGACTTAAGAAAATATACATGCAAGAGTTGCTAAGAAAAAACATCATCCTCTGCAAAGAGCTCCTGGAAGAAAAAAATTTCCTGCTCAAACTTGGAATGACCGATGAAGAAATAAGATCTCTCTTTAATGATGTTAATAGACTTATTGATGATGAATATCGAGAAGAATAAGATGAAAATAAAATTCATAGGCGCAACCGCAGACGTAACAGGATCCATGACACTACTTGAGACATCTCAAGGAAAGTTGCTTATTGATTGTGGCCTTTATCAAGGAATTGATAAAATCGTTAAAAGAAATCTTCTCCCACTCCCTTTTATCCCTACTGAAATAGACGCAATCATTTTAACTCACGCTCATCTTGATCACTCTGGCTATATTCCGAGGTTAGTAAAATTAGGTTTTCGCGGAAATATTTACTGTACAAAACCTACAATGAAACTGGCCAAATTGATTATGCAAGATAGTGCTGAAATTTTGGAAAAAACAGAGAATCATATCTTGAAATCCTTTTATGAAGTCAAAGATGTGATGGTTGCTACATCTTTATTTAAAACAAAAAAATTTCATGAAAGCTTTGAGGTTCTGGGAATGAAAGTGAGCTTTCAACCTGGAGGACATATTCTAGGTGCTTCATCAGCGATTATTGAAGGTGAAAAAAAGATGGTTTTTTCTGGCGATCTAGGTCGATCAAATGATCCTCTTATCTATCCTCCTGAACCTTGTCCACCTACTGATATTTTAATGGTGGAATCTACCTATGGTGGAAAATTAAGAGAAGGCAATTTAGAAGATGAACTTAAAAATTTTTTACGAAAAGTTAAGGATGAATCAAAAGTTGGTATTATTGCGAGCTTTGCTGTTGCAAGGGCCCAGTTATTAATCACTTTGATACACCATTTTTATTCTGAGCACCCGGAAGAAAAGATCCGATTTGTCATTGATGGTCCAATGATGACAGAAGCAAACAAAGTGTATAAGCAGTTTGCGGAAGACACCAAACTTCCTTTTGATTTAAAAACGGCCCTCGATGAAGTTGAAGTAATAGATCATATCCGTGAGTGGGATTCAATTAGAAAAAAAGAAGGACCACTTGTCATTGTCACTTCAAGTGGGATGGTCAGCGGAGGAAGAATTTGGCGCTACTTAGAAAATTGGCAACGTGACCCAAATGCCATTCTTTTTTTACCAGGCTATCAGGCAGAAGGTACAGCTGGACGAATGCTTTCTGAAGGAAAAAGAATTGTTCGTGATGAAGAAGGGAAACAAATTCATTGGATGGGAGAAGTCCTAAGCTCAGGGGCCTTTTCATCTCACGCGGATCAAGCGGAATTAATAGCATGGATGAAAAACATAAATAAAGACACTCAAATATTTATTAATCATGGCGAGAGCGATTCAAAAGAAATATTCAGAAAGAAGCTCATTGAGCTCGGCTATCAAAATGTTTCGATAGCCGAGTAAAAAACATTATTTTTTCAAAAGATTTTTTAATTTCAGAAGTTCTCTTTTTTCTTCAGCAGGTATGTCTGTTCCAGCTGATCCGCTATACCCAGTTTCAATTGAATCTGCATATTCTTGATAGCATTTTTTAGCGTAAGGAGAAGAAGGATATTTCTTAATACAATCTTTTAAGTATAGATCTCCAAGTGAAAAGAAATAAGTCTGGCTCATGCGATGTTCAACAAGAGAAAGCCAATATAAAATTTCAGGAGCTAAATCAGTACTTGGATTTTCAACTAAATAGTTCAAAAGAACACCAGAAGAAATTAATAGAGTAACGTCTTCTTCTCCAGTGAAAATAATTTCTTTTTTCATATCCAGTGGAACTAAATTTTTCTGAATAAAATCAGGAATCGACTTAACAGTTGCAGGATTAAATCCCTTCCAATGTTTTAGAGATGTTCCCCATCTCTTAATCATTTTTCTATCGTTATTTGTAAGCCTAGAATCCTTTTCCCATTTTTCAACGAAGGCCATAGCTTTAGCGTAATCAAATTTAATTTTTGTATCAATGGAAATAATTTTTCTTAACGAAGACACTACTTCTTGATTGCTCATTTTACCTGGTTTGTCTTGCTGGCCTAATATCGATTCAATGGTCTTATCAAAATAATTCTTTGAATCATCAAAACGACGAACTAGGTACAGATAATTCGCATAAGAAAAGTCAGAATCAAAACGCTCTCTACTCTCTTTTTTAATATTATCTCCGAAAGCATTTTTCGAAACTGATTCTGGTAATTGAGAGTGGCAAGAAACACAAAGTGCCCCTAATACATTTAATCTTTTTTGAGCAAAGACATAGTTATCAGATTGTACAGAAAGAATAGTTTCTTCTAAATGTTCATTGATTGTTTCGAGACTAGGTCTAAATCCTGGGCGTTGAAAAAAATCAGCATGCTTAGCGCTTTTAAAGTACGTAGACAAATCAGTAAGATTTTTTAAAAGCTCTTCTTTTTCTTGCTTATTTTTTTTCTTAAAATCGCTCATTCGATTCGTTGAGAAATAGATATAAGGAATTAGCTTAACGTAAGAATCATAAACTCCCCCCATAACCGCTTTAGCTTGCGCTTGTGAAGGATCAATTGAAAATCCCGACGTTGGCAATACTGTGATTGCAAACAAAGCTAATAATTTGGCAAAATTATTTCCCATAAAAAACAAACTCCTCTTTCGAATTGAGAGTAAATTATCTCCCGAGCCATAGATAATTATCAAGGAAAATTATTTTTTTATTTTAATAAGTTGCTCTTTAAAGCTTTCGGACAGTTTTTGAGCGGTTTCTTGATATTCATCCTGATTCGCCCAAGCTTTTCTTGGAAAAAGTAGCTTTGGATCGACTAGATCAATTGATTTCGGAATTTTTAGATGAAAGATTTCATCTTCAGCAAATTCATCAATATTTAACTTATTTGCCTGAATTTGGCGGATAATATTTCTCGTTGTTTTCAGTGGAAAACGCGATCCAACACCATAACTTCCACCATACCATCCCGTATTAATAAGCCAGACTTTGATCTTATACTTACTAATAAATTCTCCGAGCATATTAGAGTAAACTTGTGGATGACGAAGCATAAAAGGGGCCCCAAAACATGCAGAAAATGTTGCCGATGGCGTTTTTATCCCTATTTCTGTCCCTGCTAATTTTGCAGTATATCCCAGCATAAAATAGTCGACGGCTTGATCGGGCGTGAGAAGGCTTACAGGTGGTAGGACTCCAAAAGCATCAGCGCAAAGATAAAAAATATTTTTAGGAATGCTCCCATGCCCTGATTCTTCGATATTATCCATAAAGCTTAATGGGTAACTGGAACGTCCATTTTCACTTAAACTATTATCTGCAAAATCGATATAACTTCTATCGTCTGTTAATTTTACGTTTTCTAAAAAAGATGAAAATCTTGTAGATGCAGAATATATCTCCGGTTCAGTCTCGCAAGAGAGCTTGTACGTTTTTGCGTAACAACCTCCTTCAAAATTAAAAATTCCTTTATCAGATAATCCGTGCTCATCATCTCCAATTAACTGAAGACCTTCATCAGCAGAAAGTGTTGTCTTTCCTGTACCCGACAGACCAAAAAATACAAAACTCTCTTTTTTCGAATTTTGATTGGCCCCTGAATGCATCGGAAGAATTCCAATATCAGGGACAAGGAAATTCATAATAGAGAACATACTCTTTTTTATTTCGCCAGCGTAAAGTGTTCCAACAATAATGGTGGTCTTTTCCGCAAAGCACGTGACAATAACTGTCTCTGATCGAGTGCCATATTTTTTGGGATCTAATGCAAAATGAGGTGCATGAATGATTTTATAGACATCATCCACATTCTCACCTTCAAATAATTTGAACATATATTGAGTAAAAAGTGCTGACGAGGCATGTGTGGAAATGAACTCAATCCCTAATGAATATATTTTATCTGATCCTACAGATCTCTCAGTGTAAAATAATTCATTTTGAGAATTTAAATAGGAAAGAACATCTTCAGTTAATCTATTAAAGGTCTTCTGATCCATTTGATGGATATTATTTTCCCACCATATTTTATCTTTTGAAATTTCATTAAAGACGACATACTTATCATTTGCAGAACGACCTGTATGGGCCCCAGTACAAACAATGAGCTCACCTTGAGGGCCAAGCGTACCTTCTTTCTTTTGTAAGGACTTTTCAATAAGAAATGATTTATGAGAGTTTTTAAAAATCGTTGAACGATTAATAGAGTCGATTAAGGAAACCATTTTTTGTCCTATTAACTATACTTTTAATACCAATGTCGGAAGTAAAGATTCACGAAGAATCTTGCGAGTAGTACTCCCTCCTAATAATGCAGTAAGCTTATTAGACTGAGCTGCAACGGCAATTATATCTGCTTTCGTTTTAGCTGCAACATCTAAAATGATTTCATTAATAGGTTTAATATCGTATTCAAGGTGGACCCTGCATTTTACTTTTTCCTTCTCCATCGTTTTTTCTAGTTTTTCAACTTTCTTTTGGACACTAGACTTAAATTCATGGAGTTCCATCCCCACTTCAGGAATTGGAACATAAACAACAGTCAACGTTGCATTCCATTTTTTGGCATATTCCGCTGCTCGCATTAATCCGATAGACCCTTTAGAAGAAAAGTCATGAGCATAAAGTAAATTTTGAGGAGTTTTTAAGGCAAACTTTGTCAATTGATGAAAAATAAGTAAGTCACAAACAGACATGTGTACAAGTGTTTCAGCAAAACTTCCTAAAACCATTTTTGGCAGAACTTTTTTACTATTGGTTGCAATCAAAATAAGATCTATCTTTTTTTCTTTAGTGTAATTTATAATTTTTTTCACTACAGATGTTAGCGAAAGACTCTCTTCCAAAAGCACTTCAACTTTGACATTTTTAAGATCCATCTCATTTAATTCATCTTTGATTAAATTTTTTGGATAAGAAGTATATCGTTTTTTAACAGGTATATTAAAAGCAGTGGCCAGTTCAGCTTCGGCATTAGATGCAACATATACAGCTTGCATAGAATCTTTTTTAGTAAAGAGATTTACCAATAAATTTTTTCCAAATTCATGAAGCTCTTTATTTTTTTCAAAAGGGTCAAAAGTCCATAATATTTTCATTGCGCCTCCGCTCCAAAAGAGTTCTCAAATTTATCTAGCTAATCATCACATACATTAATCATGAATGAAAAGAGTTCTAAAGAAAATAATCTGACAGATAGAAAACCTTAATGATAAATTAGAGTGGCCTGAATTGATTCGGAGTGACGATGTGAATGATAAATCCAATGAGGTGATAAACAACCCTTTTATAAAGCAAGGCCAGGAGCTTCTTGCTGGGGGTGGGCTTTCACCATCTGTCATTTTGGATCGACAAGAAAAGGAAGGATTTAACGAACTTCCAACTAGTAATCCAAAAAAAATATACTCCTTCTTTTTTGATGTTTTAAGAGAACCCATGGCCTACCTGCTCTTAGGATGCGGAGTCACCTATTTTTTTCTAGGAGATCCTGAAGAAGCAACAATGCTTCTTGCCTTTTTAATTCTTATTGTCCTCATCACAGTTGTTCAAGAAGCTAAAGCAGAAAGAGCACTTGAAGCATTGAGAGAGTTATCTAGCCCAAGAGCATTTGTCCTAAGAAATGGAATTAAAACCCGAATCGCAGGGCGAGAAATCGTAAGAGAAGACATTATTTTTATCAATGAAGGAGACCGTATTCCGGCAGATGCCTTTTTAATTTCAGGCTCTCACTTAAATGTTGATGAATCTCTTTTAACTGGCGAATCTCTGCCTGTTTCAAAGTCCCCAGCATCTATCCTTTTTGCGGGAACAACAGTCACTCACGGCCAAGGAATCGCGATCGTTCAAGACATCGGAATCCACACTCAAATGGGAAAAATTGGAAAATCAATTCAAGGAAATAAAATTGTTCCCACAAAACTGGAGGAACAAACGAGACGTCTTGTAACTCACATCGCATGGGGTGTACTTGCTCTCTGTATTCTAGTTGTTATTGTTTATACCTACACCCGCCATAACTTTATTGAAGGAACTCTCGTTGGACTCTCTCTTGGCATGGCCATTTTACCTAATGAATTGCCTGCAGTTCTCACAATATTTTTTTCTTTGGGGGCTTGGAGACTTTCTAAAAGAAAAGTTTTAACACGAAAAATTTCTGCTGTTGAAAATTTAGGTTCAACCACTGTTTTATGTGTTGATAAAACTGGAACACTTACTCTAAATCAGATGAGTATTCAAAAAATATATTCACAAGATCAAACTTGCGATTTATCAGATTCAAAAATCCTATCTCTCCCTGAAGAATTTCATGAAGTCTTAGAATTTGGAATTCTTGCAAGTCGAAAGGATCCCTTTGATCCAATGGAATTGGCCTTTACTTCAGCTGGTGTAAAATTTTTAAAAGGAACTGAACATCTTCATCACGATTGGAACCTTGAAAAAGAATACCCTCTTTCTCCTGAACTTCTCTCTATCACTCATGCCTGGAAACCTAACTCAGGTGGCGGTTTTATAATCGGGGCCAAAGGAGCTCCCGAAGCAATTATCGATCTCTGTCATTTAAACGCCAATGAAGAACAAAAACTTAGAAATGTTGCCAACGAGATGGCCAGTCTCGGTCTTAGAATTATTGGCGTCGCAAAAGCTCACTTAGAATCATCTCCCTTGCCAAAAATGCAGCATGATTTTCAATTTTCATTTTCTGGTTTTATTGGAATAGCCGACCCTATCAGAGCAGGCGTTTCTGAATCAATTTCAGAATGTCGTTCGGCAGGAATTCGCGTCATCATGATCACTGGAGATCACCCAATCACAGCAAGTAGCATCGCTAAAAAAATTGGATTGCAAAATCCCGACGAGGTCATCACAGGGACTCAGATGGAACAAGTCTCAGATAGTGAGCTTGCAGAGCTAACAAAGAAAATAAGTGTCTTCTCCAGAGTAATGCCTGCTCAAAAACTTAGATTGGTCGAGACATTAAAAAAAGCAGGTGAAATTGTTGCGATGACAGGAGATGGAGTTAACGATGCCCCCGCATTAAAAAGTGCTCATATCGGTGTTGCCATGGGAGGAAGAGGAACAGATGTGGCCCGTGAGTCCTCAGACATTGTTTTGCTTGAAGATGACTTTCCTTCAATCGTTGAGGCTATTCGAACAGGAAGAAGAGTTTATTCTAATATAAAAAGCGCATTAGTTTATTTGTTTGCGATTCACATTCCCATTGCTGGCATGTCAGTTATTCCTGTACTCACAAAGCTTCCTTTAGTTTTATTACCAGCGCACATTGCTCTTCTTCACCTTATTATTGAGCCGGCCTCTTCAATTGCCTTTGAAGTTGAGGCAGCTCAGGCCGACATAATGAAAAAAAATCCAAGATCGCCAAGTGAACCTCTTTTTAACAATGATGTTTGGATTTCAAGCGTTTTAAGGGGAACAATTTTGTTAATAGCACTGGTTTCCATTTATGCTATTTCCTTATGGAGAAACCAAGGAGCGGCAGAGGCCAGGACCTTAGTTTTCTCAACGTTGATTTTCTCAAATGCCACTCTCATTTTATTAAGCCGTGGGGCCGATATTTCTTTTTTTACAAAAGTAACAACAAGACCAAGCAATGTCGTTTTATGGATTACTTGTGCTTCAGTCATCATGCTTGGATTATCTCTTTATGTTCCCAGCTTAAGAGAAATCCTGCGTTTTTCTTTTTTACATCCAATTGATATTTTCCTAAGCCTTGCTATTTCAATCGCTAACATAATAGTTAGTGAAATTAGTCTTGGAATTATAAAAAAAAAGAAAGTTCGTCTTAACTAAAACCTATGTTTAATTCTCTTCTTTCATAAAGCGATAAATGCTATCTACTAATGAAAACCAAGGAGGAAGCATGGTCAATATACAGCCTTATCTAATATTCAATGGAAATTGTGAAGAAGCGCTTAATTTTTACTGTGATGTCTTTGGAGGAGAAATTCAACTCATATCCAGATTTAAAGAAACACCAGTGACAACTCCTGCGGACTGGGACAATAAAATCATGCATGCTGCTTTTACCATTTTTGGTGATCAACTGCTTGCCTCTGATTGTTTTCCTGGAAATGAAGCTCGTCATGGAAACAATATCAATCTTTCTGTTAGTTTTGATCATAGTAATATTATGGATGGAACGTTCAAAAAGCTTTCAGTCGGAGGAAAGATCACTATGCCTCTTCGAGATACTTTTTGGGGCGCACGTTACGGTCAACTAGTAGATCGCTACGGTATTAATTGGATGTTTAATCAGGAACTTGAGAATAAAAAAAATGTAGATGAGCAACTGGTGTGGGTATCGTAAATTAAAATTTTATTTGTCTCATCTTTTTCTAGATTCATTCGATACAGCGGGATCAAGAAAAATGGTCGTACATGAATCTAGAAAATTTAATAAATCTCTCTTTAAAACTTGTTCTAAGTATTGCTGCTATTTACTGTATGAAGTTTCTTCTGTTCCAATAAAAGACCACACTCCATATGATCGGTATAAGGGAACTGATCAAATAAAGCGAATCGTTTGATTTCATGAGTTTCAGAAAGTGTTTTCAGATTATCGACTAATGTATTTGGATTACATGAGATGTATAAAATGCGTTCATACTTTTGAACTAAAGAAAGCGTGTTTGGATCAAGCCCCGCTCTTGGGGGATCAACAAAAATGGTATTGCACTCGTAACTTTTTAAATCAATTCCTTTTAAACGAGTAAATTCTCGAACTCCCGCCATCGCATCGCTAAAATCTTCAGCAGACATGCGAATGATATCTAAATTTTTTACGTTGTTTGCAGCGATATTGTATTGAGCCGAATCCACTGAGGGCTTAGCAAGCTCGGTTGCTAAGACTCGTCTGAAGTTCGGTGCAAGAGCTATCGAAAAATTTCCATTTCCACAATAAAGCTCTAATAGATCACCTTTACTTTCTTTGGTGACATCAATTGCCCATTCCAACATCTTAACTGCAACAAAAGCATTAGGCTGAGTAAAGCTATTTTCAACTTGTTTATAGATTAGCTCCCTCCCTGCCACTGGAAGAATCTCTATAACAAAATCTTGTTCGATATCAATTTTTTGTTTGCGTGCTCGGCCAATAAGATTCACTTTAAATTTTTTTGATAACGTTTCTTTTAGTTTTTGAGCTTCATCAATCCAATCTGCTCCTAATTGGCGGTGATAAAGAAGCGATACTAGAATTTCCCCACTCATCGTGGATAAAAAATCAACTTGAAAGAGCTTATGTCGCAAGATTTTATTTGGACGCATTTGCTCCATCAATTCCAGCATCATCGCGTTGATCAATTGGCCAGCTGGAAGGTATTGCTCCGTACGAATTTTCTGATCCTGCTCCTTATCGAACATGTAATAATAGAGGTCTTCGCCTTCATGCCAGACTCGAAACTCAGCGCGCATCCGGTAATGAGCAGGTGGAGAATCAAATACTTCTAGCTCTGGAGTTGGGTAGTCTTTAAAAATTTGTTTAAGCTTGGCGCTCTTTGCTTCAAGTTGTGCCGCATAGTTGGCCGGATCTAAAAGGGCGAGATTCATAAAATGTTCCGTTTTTCTAATGGAGTTCACAATTATTTTAACATATTGAATGCGATCGTGATAGAAAGTATGCATGAATTATTTTGATCATGCAGCCTCTTCAAGTCTTTATCCTGAAGTACTGGAAATACTACTAAAATCTTATAGTGAGGATTTTGCCAATCCAAGCTCTCAGCATATTTTAGGACATACTCTTTTTGAAAAAATTGAAGAGGCCAGAGCCGAATTCTTAAAAGCTTTAGGGGCCCACAAAGATGATTCTTTTTATTTCACATCTTCAGCAACTGAATCCAATAATACAGTCATAAAAGGATTAAATTTTGATGAAGGCGACGCTATCCTCTACTCCAGAGCTGACCACCCAAGCTTAACTGCTCCTATTGAACAAATCGCTTCGGCATTTAAAGCTGAATTAAAAGAAATCCCACTAAGTAACGATGGGACAATCGACATTGAAAAATTTGAATCGTTATTAGATAAAAATATAAAACTTGTGGCCCTAACTCATGTGAATAATCAAAGTGGCGTTATCCAAGATGTTGGACTTCTTTCAAAATTGGTCAAAGAAAAAACGAATGCCCATGTTCATGTCGATGCTGTTCAAGCTTTCGGAAAAATAAAAGTTGCTCTAAATCCTCACATAGATTCTTTAAGCATGACCTCTCACAAAATTGGAGGACCAAAAGGAGTCGCAGGACTTTTTTTAAAAAAAGGAGCCAATGTTAATCCTTTACTTCTTGGCGGTGGACAAGAGCAGGGATTCAGATCGAGCACTCAGGCATTCCCACTAATAGTGGCCTTTCATAAAGCGATGAAAATTTCTTTGGGTAATTTAGAGGTTTCACTTTTAAAAACCAAAAAGCTGTCGGATTTGATCCAAACGAAATTAACTCAATCAATTCCCCCGCTACTTTCTCCATTTAAAACCACTTCGCCCTACATATTCTCTTTCCTTCTGCCAGGAATTTCCTCTGATATTATTTTAAGACACCTGGAGATGCGTGATGTTTTCATTTCATCAACTTCAGCATGCTCTTCCAAAATATCAGGCTTCAATCCTTCTTTATTGGCTTTAGGAATTCCGGAAAACTTTCACAAAAATTTTCTTCGAATCTCACTAAGTCCTGTGACGACTGAAAAAGAAGTGGAAAATCTTGTACGAGAATTCCAAAATGTCTGGGGCGATTTAAAACATTTGAAAGGAAAATAATTCATATGACATCTGACTTAGTCATTTCAATTGATGAACTTTGGCTCAAAGGAAAAAATCAAAAAAGTTACCTTAGAGCTGCCATTGATCATATCAATGCCGTTATTAAAAGTTATCACTCTGATAAATTCTCTCAACGAATTCAAGCGCAGCGAATTTATTACTCATCCCCAACTCCTTTTAGCGATGAACTTATTAAGTCCTTAACTTTTGTTCCAGGCCTTGCCTATATTTCTCCAGTTACTGTCATAAAAAGAGAACCGGACTATAGCTTAGAGAATGTCTATAAAACAATTTTAGAAGAGCTTTCATTTTTAGAATCTACTCCTAAAAAATTTCGCGCTAATGTCAAAAGAGTAGATAAGCAATTCCCTAGTACTTCCGTTAATCTTGAAAAAGAAATTGGGCACCGTATTTTGACTAAATACCCTCTTGCGAAGGTCGAACTAGAAAATCCTGAACTTCGAATCGATGTCCGAATCTTTGGAACCAATATCACAGTATCAACACAATCTCACAGAGGCGTTGGTGGTCTCCCTTGGGGAACGTCAGGATATGCGGTGACTATGCTCTCTGGAGGATTTGATTCTCCGGTTGCTAGTTACTTGATGTCCAAAAGAGGCGTTAAACAAGTTTTTGTTTTTTTCCACGCTTATCCTTTTGTTGGAAGAGAAGTTGTTACTAAAATTAAAAATCTCACTTCTGTCCTTGCCAAGTATCAAAGACAGACACATCTCTACATTGTTCCTTTTGGCGAAATACAAAATCTCATCAGCAAGCAATGTAAAGAAGAATACCGAACCATCTTCTTTAGACGTTTTATGGTCGAAATCTCCAATTTGATTGCTGAGCGGATAAAGGCCAATGGGCTTATTACCGGAGATAGCTTAGGTCAAGTTTCAAGCCAGACGATGGAGAATTTGCATCTTATGGATCAGGCATCCAAACGGATAATCCTGAGACCTCTTGTTGGTTACAACAAAATGGAAATTCTCAATTGCGCTACCGCAATTGGAACACATGATATTTCAATTATCCCTCATGATGATGCTTGTTCTTTATTTGCTCCAAAAAACCCAATCATTCATCCGAATTTGGATTATTGGAAGTCGTGGGATTCTGAATTTGATATAAGTGCGGAGTTGAATGCAGCCATAGATAAGGCAGAAACTTACTCTGTTAATCTTCAAGGTGAATTATACAAAAAAGATTTTTTTTCGTTTGATGAATAAGTAATTTTTAGCGATAATTATTCCAATTAAAAAGGAGATTTTCATGAAGAAAATGTTGATCATTATTTCGTCTATGGTTTTATTGTTAACAAGTTGTGCAGGTGAAAACAAAAGAGCTTACACAGGAGCTGGGATCGGAGCTGTTGCTGGTGGTGCATTAGGTGCTATCGTTGGTAAAGGAAAAGGGGCAGCTATCGGAGCTGTTCTTGGTGGAGCTATTGGTGGTTATGCTGGACACCGCATGGACAAACAAGCCAAAGAACTTGAAAAAATCGCAGAGACAAAAAGAACTGAACAAGGACTTGTTACAAAACTAAAAAGTGACATTCTTTTTGATTCAGGGAAAGCGGATTTAAAGG
Organism: Bacteriovoracales bacterium; assembly: GCA_037444575.1. Classification (GTDB taxonomy): domain Bacteria; phylum Bdellovibrionota; class Bacteriovoracia; order Bacteriovoracales; family Bacteriovoracaceae; genus Bacteriovorax. The sequence goes on along the minus strand of JBBIME010000009.1, from coordinate 134,369 downwards.
GTGGTGCAAAGGATAACTTAAACCAAATGGCCGCTATTATGAAGAAATATCCTGAAAACGTATTAACGATTAAAGGTTACACTGACAACACAGGAAAAGCTGAACTTAACGATGCTCTTTCAGCAAAAAGAGCAAGTGCTGTAAAAACTCAACTTGTGGCCTCAGGTCTTCCTGAATCTGCAATTACAACACTAGGAATGGGTCCAGCAAACCCAATTGCTGACAACACAAACGCAGCAGGAAGAAAACAAAACCGCCGCGTAGAAATTGAAATCACTGTTGATGAATCAAAAGTGCCTAAAGAACAAAAAGCTAATTAAGATACCGTATTAGAGGCCGGAATTTTCCGGCCTTTTTTTTGTAAGGAATAACCATGATCAAAATATTAGTTATCGGAAGTAATTTCGCTGGATCAACAGCATCACTTGAAATAAAAAGAAAATTATCAAAAGTAAAAAAAGATTTTGAAGTCACAGTCATTTCTCCGTTTGATCAATTTTTATATGTTCCTTCTTTAATTTGGGTTCCTTTTGGAAAAAGAACAGTGAAAGAGATTAGCTTTCCGATCTCTCCAATTTTTAAAAAGCATGGAATCAAATATATCCAAGATAAAGCTCTCAAAATTATTCCTGAACAAAATATTGTCGAAACAGAAAAGAGTGGAAATTTAAGCTACGACTATCTAGTTGTCGCTAGTGGAGTAAGTTTAAATACCGAAGCTGTTCCTGGTTATCACTTTGTTGAAAATATTGTAACTCCGCCTCTTGCTGAAAAGTGTAATAAAAAATTCCAAGAGCTCATCAAAAATCCAGGGCCAGTAGTTGTTGGTGCTACACAGGGAGCAAGCTGCATGGGAGCTGCTTATGAATACCTATTCAACATGGAAAAAGAACTTCGCCGTCACAATGTTCGCGAAAAAGTAAAACTCACTTGGCTTACTCCTGAACCAATGCTTGGTCACTTTGGGATCGGAGGAATTACGGGTGGTGAGACAATGCTTAAAGCATTTATGAAAATGTATGATATCGACTACAGAGTAAATGCTAAAATTGACCATATCGACTCTGATATTATCGTAATGGCCGACGGAGAAGTTTTTCCCTATAAGATGGCCATGCTCATTCCTCCTTTTGAAGGAGCAGGAGTAATGAAATGTTCAACTAATCTAGTCGATGAAAAAGGATTTGTTGAATGCCACGATACTTATCAATCAGTAAAATATGAAAACGTATATGTGGCAGGCCTTGCGGTAAAAGTAAAATCGCCTTTTGGAAATACCCCTGTAAACTTTGGAGTTCCAAAAACAGGTTACCCAAGTGATGTGCAAGGGAAATTAGTAGCACACAATATTGTTGAAAAAATTAAAGGTACAAATCACTTTAAAGAAAAGGCATTTGGAAAAATTCCAGGAATCTGTATCATGGATGCTGGTCATAAGGAAGTTTGGATCTTAACTGATCATTTATTCAAACCAAGAAGATTTGAAGTTATGATTCCAAATGTAATTTTAAATATTGGGAAGCTTCTTCTAGAAAAATATATGATTTATAAAAATAGATACGGACTCTCTTACCTTCCTTAAAACTAATATTGCCTCCGAATCGGAGGCAATACTTATCTCATTGCCACAAGTTTTGAACTCTCCAGTCGCTTCATTCGGGCCTCTAGTTTTGCAAGGTAATTTCTTTTATGCTTATGAGTCTTTGAATGATAACGGGCATACCATCTACGGTCTTTTTTCTCATAACGAGTTTTAAGGATATGTAAAATCTGGGCCATAACTTCTAATGAATAGCCTTTATCTGCTTTTAATTTATCTTCTTTAATAAGATCCATATTCATTCTTTTAAATTCTCTGTTCCAAATTTCTACGTTTACTTGGGCCAGAGAAAGATCTCCAGTAGATGACACGAGATCGTGATTAAAATCACTTTCGGTATCAATAATCGCTACAACTATTTGAGGCTCAATTTTGTATTTTCTAAGGGCATGCTGAATATCGCTCGCTACAGCTATACGAGAAGATGGATCAATCTCAGGCTTTAATACTTTAATCATATTAGAAATAACATGCGCTTTGTTTGGCACATGGACTTTATCAAAATCACCGAATTGATCATTCTCACTAGACTCATTTGTGATCTTGATAGACTCCTTCTTATTGTTAGCAGTGGAACGTGTGTTGACGTTTGTACATCCCATCACTAGTAACATTGAAGAAAGAGTTAACTTAATAACTAATTCTTTTTCTTTTCTCTGAATCGAATTAAATATTATTGTTTTCATACTTCTAATTATAAAAGTGATCTCGATACAACCTAGCTCCAAATTGGGATTTTCCCATAAACCAACAGGATAGGAATTTCCAGCTATTTATAAGTCATGAAAACTAAAGGACACGAGATTTCAAGAGTGGAAATTTAGTGGCAAGAATGGTTGTCACTAATTTTTTAAGTAGTTGATTGTGAGTTCTATGTTTGGATCAATTGCCCCTTCAGGTCCTGATACCGAAGACCCACTATAAAAATTTCACTTATCTTTCACTGAATACGCAATAATGCTACTCTCCTGCCATGTTATCACTTATTCTTAGTCTTCTATTGATTGCAAACGCCAATGCGGGAATGGTTTCCAGTATGCCATCAACACTAGCGGATACTGGAATACCGAATTCACATTTGGTTACAAAAAATGTAATCCGAGGCATGGCCCCACGAAATAGCACCGATGTCGATTCTCTTATTAATCTTGGAGTGTCTGATTTTATTATTTTTAAGAATGATATTAATGGCGAAGTAGAAAAAGAGATAAGTCTTTTAGAAGAAAAAGGTATTACTAAAACAAGGATTACGCATCTTGATTTTCCGTGGAAAGACATTACTGACTTTCGTCCCATTTGCGAAATGACCATCGATGCCTTAAAGAAAATTGCAACTGCTGAAGAAAATAATCGTAAAGTATATTTTCACTGCTCTGTCGGAGAAGATCGTACAGGCTATCTTGCAGGCCTGTATTTAATTTACCATGAAAATCAAGCTATCGATCGCGTCTTTGAAAATGAACTTTGTGACAGAGGATATGAAGCTGGTAATCCTAAAAAACCTTTTACCGTCGTTGCAAAGATAAGAGAAAGCTTAACCCCTTCTTTTCTGGCAATGGCCGATATAATAAACAATGCTCGGAAAAACCGAAGCGCTTTAAGTAAAAAGCTCTGTACTCAAATTGCATTGTCTCCTATGAGTACAGAAGTTTCTAAAAAATTTAAGTGCAAAAAATCAAAGTACGTTCAATAAAACTTTTATACATCCTATAAAGATTACAATTCCCTAGAGAGAAATTATTTGCGCTGGTATATTCGTGCGGAATCTGAATCCATTAAATGTGAGTATAAAAAAATTTAGATATAAATAACACGATTTTAAAAGGAGAAAATAATGAGAACTCTACTAGCACTTACAATCAGCTTACTTGCCATCAATGCTCATGCTGCAGATTGGGACAAAAAAATCATTCACTGTAAAAATAATAATCTTGAGCTAACCATCAAAGGAAAAGCTTCCCTTTTTGACTCTCGAAATATCACTCTTGTTAACAACGGCGAAGTGGTTGTTGATGAAAGCTACCAAGCTAAAATATATCCCTACTCTGAGCATAATGGAACGCATTCTTATCCAGAAGAATTCAATGAGATTATGCAATACTCTTATAAAATCAGACCAAAGAGTATTCACGTAGAGTCTGATCAATCATTTCGAATTTCAGATAACACAATTGTTTTTGAAACATTCTCAAATGTTCCGGCATCATCTGGAGGAGAAACCCGTGCCCTTATCGTTCAAATCAGAGGGACTCACCAATTTGTCGTTTTTGCAGAAGAGACTCAGTGTGGGATTAAGTATCTAGACTAGATATAGCAAGGCCCCATTTTTGGGGCCTAAATATTTAAGAATCTTTTTTAACAACAGAACATTTTAAATACATAGAACCAAACCCATCTACTTTACATGAAATATCGTGGCCATCGACAGGATCATCTAATAAACGAATTCCCTTCACTTTTGTTCCAGACTTAAGCGTTTCACCACCGACCTTTAAATCCTTGATCGTTCTTACTGTGTCACCAGATTGAAGTTGAACTCCATTAGCATCTAAAAACTTTGGACCAGCGACAACTTCTTCTGGGGCCTGTTCTTTTTCCAATGTCCACTCATGAGCGCACTCTGGACAAATCCATAAGCTTCCATCTTGATAACCATAAGGCGAATTGCATTTCGGGCAGATCTGACTTTCATCTGACATATAAAAAACCTCGTATAAATTATTGTGGCATCAGAATACTACCTCGGAATAAGATAGTAAAGACGTCCTAAATGCCTCATAACTCCCGCTTTTCGGGCCGCTTCCTCGCCTTGACCAAAATAAAGATCAACTCTCCCGCCGCCTGTAATAGCACCACCAGTATCCTGATCAAAAACAACTCGTGGCCTTTTAATCCACGACGTAGGTTCAATATCATCTATCGTGTTAAACACAGGCTCTTCAATATCCAAAAAGGCCAGTGCCCCTTTTGGAAAAAAATTTTTATCCGTAGCGATTGTTCGTCCAGGACTTACTTCCATCCCCGTGTACGTTAAGGCAGCTGTATCTATTTTCTTAAAGAAAACATAACTAGGATTTTTATTTAAAATATTTTGTTGAACATTTTTTGGAAGAGTCTTTAAGTGATCTCTAATTTTTCGCATGCTCATTTTATCTTCAGGAATAACATCTTTTAAAAATTTTCCAATGGCCACGTAAGGATATCCATTTTGGCTATCGTATCCCACATGCAGGACTTCCCCATTTTCTAATTCAACAATTCCTGATCCTTGAATTTGAATAAAAAATGCATCAAGAGGATCCAGGAAAGCTAACTCAAGATTTTGTCCTTTGAGCTTTTGATCTTCATCAATTTCTTTTCGACTATAATAAGGACTCACAATATTATTATGAAGGCGACCAAGAACTGATAAAGGTTTTATCCCAAAAGCTTTATAGTCAATGGAAACTAAGTCAGTAGGACGAGAATAAATTGCTCGATTAAATTGAGTGCTAAAAGTGCGGGAGCCTTTAACTTTTGGTTCATAGTATCCAGTTGCTAAGATCTCGCCCCAAGAGTCTTTTCCATAGACTTCATAGAAGTCAAAATTTTTCGAAATGTAATCCGTCCAATCATTTTCATGCTCAAAAATTTTTTCTAAAGCACTGATGTATTGGTTTTTATCAATTTTCTTTTCGCCAAAAATCATTGGATTTTTAACAAGCGTTGTAGATCGCATGACATCGATATGCTTTCTAAGCGTAGTAAAGAAAGTATCTTTGGATAGACTATCTGTGAAGGCAGGAGTTTCTTCTGCTTTCCTCATTGATTTTTCAATTTTCTTTAGCGGCGAGCGAGCACATGAACCAAAAAATATTAAAAATAAAATTAAAAAATATCGCAACAACTACCAACTCCCTGTATTTTCCATTTCAGACCATGGCAATTTAGGTTGTTTTGCCTCTCCTTTTTGAAGAAGTTCGATTGAATGATTATCGGGAGATTTTATGAAGGCCATGTGCCCGTCTCTTGGTGGACGATTAATTGTAATTCCGGCATTCATAAGTTTTTCACAAGTCGCATAGATGTCATCTACAGCAAAAGCGATATGCCCAAAATTTCGTCCATGTGTGTATTCTTCATTTTGATCCCAATTATATGTAAGCTCAATTTCAGGTTCCCCTTTTGCTGTTGCAAGAAAGACCAATGTGAATTTACCAGCGGGATAATCATTTCTTCTTGTTTCTATAAGTCCTAGTTTATCGACAAAAAAATCTAGAGCGCGATCTAAATCTTTTACTCTTAACATTGTATGAAGGAATTTCATTTTATGCTCCAGTGATTGAGGATTATAAATAATTGTTACGATCTTAAATTTGAAATGGCCATTGAAATATGATCGATAAGATCAAGAGGTCTCATACTTAGATAATCATTGCCTTTATCGAGCCAAAGTTTTGATGAATAACCATGAATAAAACTCCCCAATAAGGCAGCTTTTACTCCATCTGTATTTTGAGCATAAAAAGCTGCGATCATTCCAAGAAGAACATCCCCACTCCCAGCTTTTGCTAAGGCTTTTGTTCCAGTACTAACAACATAGACCTGATCATGAGTGGCGATCATCGTATCAGCTCCTTTTAAAAGCACAATGCAGCCATATTTCTTTTGAGCAAGCTTAACACAGTGAAGACGATTCTTTTTTACTTCGCTTGATTCAATATTTAATAAGCGAGCAAGCTCTCCTTCGTGAGGAGTCAAAATCCATGTTTGCGGTAATGACTTTATTTTCATTTTTGAGAGCATCGTCAAAGCATCAGCGTCGACAATAACTTTAGGAATCTTATTTTCTATTAAAAATTTAACAAGAGCAATTTTGTTTTTGGAAAATCCTAGACCTGGACCAATACCAATAACTGCATCTGTATATTTTCTTAATTCTTTTATAGATACCGGGTGAAGAATAAAATCTGGAAATTTTAACCATGGAAATTTGGTTAAATCTGTCATGAGATGCGTGTAACCTGCTCCGGAGCGAGTGGCAGCGAGAGCTGAAAGAATTCCAGCGCCATAAAGCCCTGTTCCCCCTGCAATGATAAAAACCTTTCCACCATCTATTTTGCTCGTTAGTTTAGAACGCACAGGAATGATTCTTTTTATGAATGCTTTAGAAATCTTTTTCAACTTAAATCCCTCATGCATTTATTTAATCACAGAAGCTTTGATTAATACATCCATAAAAATATTCTTCGCGATACTTTTATAAAATCTATTATTCCATACCTAACATTCTTAATATAGTTTCATTCAGTGCTGGGGACCATCTGAGGAGTATAAGAATGAAATCGTTTGTAAAGAAATTCGAAGAAATTACGATTAAGGACATTCCTTTAGTCGGCGGAAAAAATGCTTCTATCGGGGAAATGGTTCAGCACTTAACTCCCGAAGGAATCGAAATACCTCCAGGTTTTGCCATCACCGCTGATGCGTTTACAGCTTTAATTGAACATGGAAAAGTTGCAAAAAAAATTGAATTACTTTTATCTCAAGTCGACGCTTCAAATCTATCAGATCTATCGCGCGTTGGTCTTGAAATAAGATCTCTTGTACGCAACATTGAATTGCCAGAAGAACTCTCTTTTCAAATCAAAAATGCCTATGCGGAGTTAAGTAAAAAAGCAGGAGTCCCAGAAGTTTCCGTTGCGGTTCGTTCATCTGCTACCGCTGAAGATCTTCCGGAAGCCTCATTTGCAGGCCTTCAAGAAACTTTCTTGAATGTCCGCGGCGTCAACGATCTACTCATTGCTTGTAGCAATTGTTTCGCCTCGCTTTTCACTGACAGAGCAATCAGCTACCGCGCGACAAAAGGTTTTGCGAAAGCAAATGTCAGACTCTCCATAGGCGTTCAACAAATGGTTAGATCTGATGTCGGCGCTGCTGGAGTTACCTTCACTCTTGATACAGAAAGCGGTGCTAGAAACGTCATTCTTATCAACAGTGCCTACGGTCTTGGAGAAAATGTTGTTGGAGGAAAAGTTGATCCCGATGAATTTCTTGTGCAAAAAGATCTCGTCGGAGTTGCAGCACTTCCAATTATGAGAAGAAAAATTGGCGCCAAACAGATGCGACTTGTTTATTCCGGTCATGGAACCAAAACAACCAAGAACATTGATGTTTCTGAAGCTGAAAGAGAAAAATTATCCATCAATGATGCTGATGTTCTTATGCTTTCGGAGTGGGCCATCAAAATTGAAAACTACTACTCAGCTCTCAATAAACGAAATACTCCTATGGATATCGAATGGGCCAAGGATGGAACCAATGGCAAACTTTACATTCTTCAGGCCCGTCCTGAAACCGTACATTCAGGTATAAAACAAATTCAAAATGATATTTTTACTCTTGAAAAAACTGCAAATCAAAAAAACGAAATTTTATTAAGTGGCAGTGCTGTTGGCTCAAAGATTGGAAGCGGAAAAGTTAGAGTTATCAGAGATGTATCAGAGTTGAGCCTTTTTAAAGACGGCGAAATTCTTGTCGCTGATATGACTGATCCTGACTGGGAACCCATAATGAAAAAAGCTTCTGCGATCGTGACTAATCGAGGAGGACGCACTTGTCACGCGGCCATTGTAAGTCGAGAGCATGGTATCCCCTGTCTCATCGGAACAGGTCACGCAACGGTTCTTCTCTATAATGGACAAGAAATTACCGTATCATGCGCTGAAGGTGACGAAGGTCATGTGTACAAGGGGATTCTTCCCTATCGAAAGGATTCACTTGATTGGAAAAATTTACCAAAAACAAAAACTAAAATCATGGTCAATTTAGGTAATCCAGAGCAGGCACTAAAAACGTCCCTCTTTCCGGTATCAGGTGTGGGATTAACACGCATGGAATTTATTATAAGCAATTCTATTAAAATCCATCCTATGGCCTTAATAAATTTTGATAAAATAGTTGATGAAAAAGAACGTCAGACCATTTTGAAAATTTTGGGAAGTTATCGAAATGACCCTCCTCAATTCTTTATTGATAAGCTTGCTGAAGGAATCGCAAATATCGCAGGAGCATTTTATCCAAGACCTGTGATTGTTAGATTTTCGGATTTTAAAACAAATGAATACGCCAATCTTCTTGGAGGAATTCAATTTGAACCGATGGAAGAAAATCCGATGATCGGTTTTCGAGGAGCTTCAAGGTACTACAGCGAAAAATACCGTGAAGGATTTGCGCTTGAATGCAAGGCCATCAAACTGGTTCGAGAAATGATGGGACTTACCAATGTAAAAGTCATGATTCCTTTTTGTAGATCACCTAAAGAAGGAAAAATTGTAATAGATGAAATGACAAAAAATGGTCTTGTCCGAAAAGAAAATAATCTTGAAGTTTATGTGATGTCAGAAATTCCAACCAATATATTAAGGGCCGCTGAATTTGCTAAAGTTTTTGACGGCTTCTCAATCGGCTCCAACGATCTGACTCAAATGGTTTTAGGAATTGATCGAGATTCTTCACTTATCAGTGGAATCTTTGATGAAAGAGATCCTGCCGTTTTAAAAATGCTTTCTATGGCAATCAGTGAAGCCAAGGCCGCAAGAAAACATATTGGAATTTGTGGACAAGCACCAAGTGATTTTCCAGAGATTGCAAGATTTCTTGTTCAACAAGGAATTGACTCTATATCTGTTACTTCTGATGTTGTTTTTAAAACAATTAAAACAATTTCTGAAGCAGAAGGACTCATTGAAAATTATATCACTACCCATGAAGCAGCAGAAGAAGTGCTATTACACTAAACCTCTAAGGAGATTTACTATGGAAAGAGAACATTTAAATAGAAGATTCAAAAAAAACCAGCCTGCGATAATCGCAGTATTCAAAGATCACGCTCATCTTGAAAAAACACTAGATGATTTAAAAAATAAAAAATTTAGCAATGAAGATATTTCTATCCTTATGGCAAAAAGAGAAGACTTAAAAGAAGTCACCTATGATCACAATGCTCGAATAGGAGCAACTAGTGGAATGTTTACCGGAATTACAGCTGGAGGAATCTTAGGGTGGCTTGCTAGCTTAAATCTTTTTGCTGTTCCTGGTGCAGGTCCATTTATCGTTGCGGGTCCTTTTGTCGGCGCCATTACTGGAGCTGCTCTTGGTGGGACGGTTGGGACTATTGCTGGGGCATTGATTGGCTATGGGATTTCAGAAGTCGAAGCGAGAAAACTTGAAAGTTACGTGAAAGATAAAGGAGTCATTATTTCTGTTCATGTGGATGACCCAAGAGAGCAACTAGTTGCCAAAAATATTCTGGTTACCAATGGTGCTATCAAAATTCATAACCCTCTTTTGAAGAAATCCAAAAAAGCGCCAGGTAGAAAATATTTAAGCACAAAGATGCGCGAAGCCTGATTATTTTTTTAAAATGTAGGCCAAAAGAGAAAGAATCGCACTAATAATAAGACTGGTGGTAATCGGGAAATAGAATTTTGTATTCTCGGATTCGATTCGAATGTCGCCAGGCAATCTGCCTAGTGGAATTTTCCCTCCTGTTACATACCAAAGAAGTCCCATAACAATGAGAAGAAAACCTATTCCGATGAGAAGTTTGCTAATGTTATCCATACTAAATTAATCATGGCAGTAAACCAATATACTTGTCTATATCAAGTATTAAATCCTGATGGGCATCACAAATATTCTAAAATTTGACTCGAGAGCAAAAAAAGGCGGAATTAAATCTTAGTCTCCCTGCAAAAAACAACTTAAATTCACTGACAACTCCATATTTTTTTGAAACAATTTAGCCCTATTAAATTTAATAAAAGAGGTCATCATGAGTTCTAAAAAAGAGCGCTTTGCCCATAAGATGGATTTGCCACCTGAAACTGAAGGACCAAACGTCTATCCTTTGTCGTGGGTATCTAAAACACAAAAAATGGAAGAAATTTGGCAAGCATCTCAAAGAGAATTTTGGGATCCACAAAAACTTCCTTGGGAAACTTTTGATGTTTCTAGATATACATGGGAAGAAAGAGAATCTATCGCCTATTGGTGGACTATCCTTTCTGTTTTCGATGCTTCAGCTCCACCTGTTTTTGCAGCTGCAATGATTAAAACTTATGAGTCTCATGAAGAAGATCCAGTAAGAAGATGTTTCTTTTCTGTAACAAGAGATGAGCAAAACCACGAACAACTTTGTGGTATGGCGATCACTAAACTTCTTGAACACACAGATCCTCTTACCTACATTCCAAAAACTGAAATTGGAAAACGACTTCAGAAAAATACTCATTGGTTATATTTCAATGGCGGAAGATACTGGAGTGGATACAAAAATGCCGTTCCAAAATATTCGTTAGCAGTTCTATTCAGTTCATTTCTAATGGGAGAAATCGCCGCGGCCACTATTTTCCATCAAATGTCTAAAGGCTGTAGCGAACCGGTATTCCAAGATGCTTTTAAAAATATCGGTCGCGATGAAGGCCGCCACATGGCAATTTGCATGAGTTTAATGGAGCGTGATTATCCAAAACTAGCAGTTGAGGATCGCGCACTTATTACAAAACAAATTCGCGCTGGATATTTATTTTTATCTGCAGTTCTTTTTGAACCACCTATGGAATTTTGGGATTTACCAGAAGACTTCATAAAAAACCAAAGAGAAGCAGAAGAAATCGCAAGAGCGGCTGGATTTGGTATTCCTACTTATGATGCAAAAAAAGAAAACTGGAAAAATGCGATGCTAAATCTAAAAGGTGTTTTAGATAAGTACAACATCCCTTTCCCAGCTATTCCAGAAGTTGGAATTTCAGGCCAAGAAATTCTTGAAGTTGATATGGACGAAATTATTCCGGTGTTTTAATGAAAAAAATTCGACTACTACCTTCAGCTAAAGAAGTAACTTATCACGAAGGGGAATCTGTTTTATCTTGCTTAGAAAAAAATGGATTCGCCCTTCCTAACAACTGCCGAGCTGGAGCTTGTGGCGAATGCAAGATCAAAGTAAAATCCGGTGACGTTGATCAAGGCTTTATTCTTGATATGGCACTTTCAAAAGAAGATCGCGATGAAGGTTTTGCTTTAATGTGTATGGCAAAATTAAAGAGCGATCTTCTCGAAATCGAATGGGCCGACAGCGAAGCAAGACCAAAACTTTTCCCCCCAATGGAAAATGTTCAATACATGCTGGTCGAAAAAAATCTGGTAACAGAAAAAATCGTAAAATTAAAACTAAAGGCCTTAGGAACACCAATCCGATTCTGGCCTGGCCAATATGTGCAACTGGGCTTTAGTGATCCAAATATCCCGTTAAAAAGTTACTCTATCGCCAATATTCCTAATAGTGATGGAGAACTCCTTCTCTACGTAACAAGAGTTCAAGATGGAGCGGCAAGTATCTTCATCCACGATCATTTTAAAGTCGGTGATCGAGTTAAAATCAATGGACCTTACGGAACATTCATTGGAGATCCATCTTCTGAGAGATCTGTACTCTGCCTTGCTCAAGGTTCAGGCCTTGCTCCCATTATGTCCCTTGCATTTGCAGCGATGCTTCGAGGTGGATTTAGAAATCCTGCAACGATTTTATTTTCCGCTAAAAAATCAGCAGACCTTTTTGAAATGGGAATGTTTAAATTTCTTGAAACAAAATTTAGAAATTTTAGATTTAAATACACTCTTACTGAAGAAGAAGATCCATCTGCTTTAAAAGGGCGAATTCAAACTCTCCTTCCTACTCTTTATCAAGATTTGTCCGAGTATGATTTATACATTGCTGGGACTCCTGCCTTTGTAGAAGAATGTAAGGCAAAAGCGATTGAATTAAATGCCAAGGCAGATCGAATTTTTACGGAAGGTTTTCATTCTAAGAAAAATGTAAACGTTTAGTTCATTTGATTTAATTGAAAATTTCCCCAGAATTTTTTTGCATCTTCGCTAAGATTTGAATCACAAGTCACATCACACCGTTGGGCAAAATAAAGATCGTATTGTCTGTTTTTCAAATCACGGGCCATGATTTTTATTTTTTCATCATGCTTTAATAAAACTTCATCTTCTCCCTGATCGAATAAAATGCCTTTGTCATTTTTCTTGTTTTGAAAAAGAACAAAAATAGCTTTCCGTGATTTTGATTGGTCATTCATAACTGTTGCAAAATAATCTGCAATTTTAAAACTCGTTGATGTTGAGGCATAGCCTTTCTCTACAAATTCTTCTCCCACCTCAAAACTTTTACTTTTTCTGTAGTTTAAATCAACACCTCGAAATAAAATAAGATCATCTGGTAAATTGGGAACGCGATAAAAAATGGCATCGATATTAGTCACCATCTTGCGTGCCGTCTCCGGGCTGATTCCATTCCAATCATAAGGTGCTGGGAAAAAACGTAAAAAATTATTAATTTCTTTGTAATAACTGTCTTCCTTAGAAGCATAGGTCTCCAAATCCCCAATCTCCTCCTCACTTGAATTAAAGTAATTTACAGAGGGGTAACCTAGCTTTTCTGAGAGTGCTTGAAAGTCATAAACTCGATACTCTCGGGCAAGGCCCAAAGTGTTGAGCGATAAAAGAACAATAATGAAAATGGCCTTAAGAAATCGAATTTTCATAAGGGCGATTATATATTGCCTTATAAGTTATAAGTGGAAGTGTAAAATTTTTACTTAGTAAACTTGGAGCTGGATAGGATAGTTTCAGCAAAAAGGGCGGTAAACATTGCAAAAAGGGCCATTCCTGTAAGCATAAGTATAATTCCCAAGATTTTTCCCGCTAGAGTCACTGGCGTAATATCGCCATAGCCTGTAGTTGTTGCTGTAGCAAAGCCCCACCAAAGAGCGTCGATGAAGTGATGTATTTTAGGATTTGCTGCCGATTCTATCCAATAAAAGATGACACTAAAAAGTCCAATGAGAGAGTTGCCCAAGATCGTCAGAAGAATAAAAACGGGACTTTTGATCAACATCACCATCTCAGTGATAAAGATCTTAAAACTGATTAGGATATGCTTATGAGATATATGCTTTTTAGTTTCCATTTCTTAATATTATCCAACATCCATTAAGCATTCGCCAAGTTTTATTGACTAACAACTCTTCTAGAATAAACTCAAGGTAGTGAAGATAAAAAGATTTCTATCAGAATCAGAAAAGAACTGGGTCAAGAAACTAGGCCCTGGTCTCATCACGGGTGCTGCGGACGATGATCCAAGCGGAATTGCGACTTATTCCGAAGCAGGTGCCAGGTTCGGTCTAAACATGCTTTGGACTGTGCTTTTTACTTACCCTTTCATGGTTGCTATTCAAATTATTAGCGCGAGAATTGGACGAGTCAGCGGTCATGGTCTCGGCACAAACATTCGCAACCATTATCCCAAGTGGCTTTTATATTTCATTGTCGGTCTACTTCTTATCGCCAATACGATTAATATTGCTGCTGACATTTCTGCAATGGGAAGTGCCATGAATTTAATTATTGGCGGCCCTGCTCAAACGTACGCTGCTTGCTTTGGATTAATATCTCTTCTTCTTCAAGTTCTTATCCCCTACAGTCGTTATGTACGCATTTTAAAATGGCTTACACTCGTTCTCTTAGCATATGTTGCTACAGCTTTTGTTGTACATATCCCATGGAGAGAAGTCGCACTTAGAACGGTTTTTCCAAAAATATCCTGGAGTCCTGAATACATCACAACTGTTGTTGGAGTTTTTGGAACTACGATTAGTCCTTATCTATTTTTTTGGCAGGCCTCTCAGGAAGTTGAGGAAGAAGAGCTCAATCCAAACGAACATGCTTTAATTTCTGCACCAGAAGAAGTGAAGGAAAATTTTAATCGCATCAGGTTCGATACATATGTGGGAATGGGATTTTCAAATCTAGTGGCGTTTTTCATCATCCTTGCTGCTGCAGTGATTTTGAATATGCATGGACTGACTAATATTCAAACTTCTGCTGATGCTGCGAAGGCCTTACGCCCTCTTGCAGGGGATTTTGCATTCTATTTATTTAGCGCTGGAATTATCGGAACAGGTCTTCTTGCTATTCCAGTTCTTGCAGGATCATCGGCCTACGCCATTGCTGAAGCATTTGATTGGCAACAAAGAAGTTTGGAATACCATCCTCTAATGGCCAAGCGTTTTTATGGGGTCATTATTATTTCAACATTTATTGGTATAGGACTTGGTTTTACTCAAATTGATCCCATCAAAGCCTTGTACCTCAGTGCTGTTATTAACGGAGTTATCTCTGTTCCAATCATGGCCGTGATGATGTTGATGGCGATGAATCCCAAAATCATGGGAGCACTAGTGCTTCGAAAAAAACTCCGAATCATTGGATGGTTATCAGTATTTTGCATGGCCGCTGCTGTACTGGCCATGTTCCTCGTTCCCTTTATTCATAAATACTTAGGCAATTAACTCAAGTATTTTCTCAAGTTGCCGATAATGAATTAGCAATTATTCTCAAAGGGAACTTTATGAAATACATATTCATGCTCGTGCTTGTTTCAAATTTAGCAGCTGCTTCAGATGAAGCCTTTTACCTGGATAAAAAAACGAATAAGACAGTTCACATCTGTAGTGAGAAACCAGGTGGAAAAGTAATGATCGCTTCCGAATGCTCAGGTTTTTTTGGACTATTTTTTAAAGAGGAAGAAGTCGAACGCAAAGATCTTGTTAAATACGTACATGAGTGCGATGGAATCAAGCAACAAAAAGATTTAGTGATGATGTCCAACAATATCCAAGACATTATGTGGGCGACTAAAATGTTTGATGACGGAACAGTTTATTTATTTTCAGATACTCAAAAAGATCAAGATCATTATTATGTTTCACATATAAAAGATTTAATTAGAGAAGTCCCTGAATATAAAGATTTTAAAAAAGATCAGACAGTCTGTTTAGTTAAAAAAACAACTTATGAAGATAAACTTCCAGGATCTCTAACCCAACCTTTTCCCGTTAATGCAGAAGAAGGCTCTCAGTTTGTCATTGAACATTTATTCTCAAATGGATATGCCAAGGTTAAGTTCAAAGACAAACATCAACTACTAGATGGTGGCCACACTTCAATTCTTCAAGCTGTATCAGTTGATAGCTTTAAGAAGTGTAACTAACGAAACAATCCTTCAAATATAGAAATTATATATACTAATTCTTCTAGGAAGAAATAGTCTCCTTCGTTACAGTGAAATAAAAGCAAGTGAACACACTTGATAAACAACAAGGAGGATTTCTATGAAAAAAAAAACTGCTGCTACTTCTAAAACTGCTTCCGGAAGAACTCTATCTAAAAAGGCCACTGGAAGAGGAAGATCGAATCAACAACAAAAGAAAGGATAACAACGTTATCTTAAACAACTCTCGACGCTGACAACTTTGGAGGATGCGACTAATCCTGTTTTCGTAAACTCATCCACGCTCTCCAAAGTTGTTCTAGCGATATTCTGCAAAGCCTCTTGAGTTAAGAACGCCTGGTGAGAAGTAACCAGTACATTGGGAAAAGTCAGAAGCCTTGCTAACGTATCATCCTCTAGAATTCGATCGGAAAGATTTTGAAAAAAGACATTCTCCTCTTCTTCATAAACATCAAGAGCAGCTCCACCAATTTTTTTTGTTTTAAGACCTTCAATCAATGCTTTTGCATCAATTAAAGCTCCCCTTCCTGTATTGATGATATAGACACCATCCTTCATCATGCTAATCATTTCATCATTGATAACATGATACGTTTTTGGAGTAAGTGGAACATGCAACGAAATGATATCTGATTCTTCGCAAAGTTTTTTTGTATCAACATATTTAATCGCACTTATTTTTTTTAGGTCTTCATCTTCTCTTTGATCATAAACCAAAACCTTGCAACCAAAAGACACCATGATTTGAGCAAAGATTTTTCCAATTTTTCCAGTGCCGAGAACCCCTACTGTTTTTCCGTGGAGATCAAAACCGACTAGTCCATCTAGAGAGAAATTTAATTCTCTGACTCGTGAATAAGCTCGAGGGATTTTTCGATTCAGTGAAAGCAGTAGTCCTACTGCAAATTCAGCAACAGCATAAGGAGAATATCCAGGAACAATACACACTGTTATTCCTGCTTTCTGAGCTGCTGCCAGGTTGACATTGTTAAACCCAGCACATCTTAAAGCGATTAACTTAACTCCAGAGGATTTCAGTTTGTTAATGCAGTCTTCATCAATCTTGTCATTTACAAAACAGCAAACAACATCTGCACCAACAGCGAGTTGTGCAGTATTATTATTAAGGCGTGCTTCTTGAAAATCGATATTAAAACCAAATTGCTCATTCGTTTTTAAAAAAGCATTTTTATCAAACTGGTGAGTGTCAAAAAAAACAATTTTCATAATTTTTTCCTATTAGTCTAAATCTATAACTTGAAAGTATTATAACAGAGAAGACACTCCCGAGAGAATTGAATTCGGGAAATAAACTTAATAATCCAAAAGGAGAAGTTTATGAAAAAGAATCTAGGTAGCACTGATAAAGCTTTTAGATCTGTCCTAGGATTGGGCCTACTTTCAATGACTTTCATTGGCCCAAAAACAATGTGGGGCTTAGTTGGTATAATTCCTCTACTTACAGTCTTTTTTAATTTTTGTCCGCTGTATGCACTATTGGGGATCAATACTCGCACACATGAGCACAGAGATAAAGGGGGCGCTCTTAGACAATAGTGTTTGTCCAAGGGCCTCCGTTAATGACATTTTTAAAGCCATTCTTTTTTAGGATCCCTACGGCCATGCCACTTCTTGTGCCAGAAGCACAGCAAAGGATAATTGTTTTGCTCTTGTCTAGTTTTTTGCATTCTTCATTTAAGCGATCTAAGGGAATGTTGATGCTAATCGGATTAGCACCGCTGCTAAATTCACCAGGTGATCTAACATCGACGATAACAGCACCTTCTTTCAGAAGCGTTGGGAGCCTCTTTTTCATCTGTGAGAATTTATAAAAGCGATAGCCAAAAAAACCTATTATCGCTGTGGGTAAAATAAAATCTGTTGCCGTCATCACTCACCTCTTCAAAGTAGAGGTTATGAATAGATCATCTTTCTTGAAAATACTAGGATATTTTTCTCACCCAAGTGCGAAGAAGAGTCCTTTTAAGGGTTCTTTTATCGGCTGGATTGGCCTTCAATTCATCCAGCGTAATCATGTCAGCACCATCGACAAAACAGCGACGATCGTGAAGAATTTGAGAGTCATTCGCGATTAAAATTTCACCAGCACGAAGTCTATAGAGAAGTTGAAATTCAGACATGGATAAAGCGGCATCCAAAGTATCGAGAGCTCGGATTTGATCAATGGAGAGAGGCTTTTGGGCTCGTGTATGGGCCGATTCCATATAAGTTCTCAAATGGCGATATAAAGGCTCACCTCTTTCACTAAAAGTTATAATAGGCGCTTCATACAACTCGCGAGAAATTCCTCGGTACTCAAACACAAAATTACTTTTTAGAATTTCTAATTCTTCGCGCGCATTGCTATTAAGATAATCATAAACGGCCCTTCCACTTACAATGATATTCTCACCACCGATCTTTGCAGGAGTCGCACAACCTACTAAGAGATATCGATAATTTTCCGGAATATTAACGTTGTCAGTATGAATGGCACCTGACTCATGAGTTTGGTGATAGCGGGCCCCATCTTTAATTCTTCGGTTGGGATCACGATCATAGATATGAACTAAGTGTCTTCCCTCTTCATTTTGAACAATTGTCTCACCTAATAAATTAGAAATAATCCAATGAAGAGCTTCTGTTTCAATAGGACCTGTTCCATCAATAGCTTTTAGGACAATAAATTTCTGTCCGTCATCTACTTCTTTCCTAAATGTTTCTACGTCTTTTATGAGATTAGTAAACTCAGCAGACTTTACTTTTAGTTGGTCGACATGTCCTTTTAGATTATTTTCTTTAATACATTTTTTTACTTCTTGAATCGATTCATTTGATAACTGATAAAAAACTCTATCTAAGTCTAATGTATTTCTAGTCCAATCAGAATTTGTATTCATAATATCTCTCCAATAATATTTCACTATGATAGAGGCGAAACTTTTCATAAAACATGATCTAGAACATTTTTTTAAGAAAAAATTTTGGATATGATGCCATCCAAGAATTAGAGAGGTCCATATGACAAAAGATTTAGAACTTGCTGATATCAATAATCAAAAAGACTTTGATGCTCCCCTGAATTTTCATCCACTCAATGAAAGGGATGAAGAAAAAAGACTTATCAGTCAAGAGCGGCCTCAGCGTGTTCGAATTTTTAAAAATGATTTTCTTGAGAAGCTTACTCTTGTTCGTTGGCAAACTATTTTCAAATTTTGGATTCCTGTCATTATTCTTTTAGTTATTTACGGAAATAGAAAATACTCTTTGAGTGCTGAATTAAATTTGGCCCTTATTTTTTCGGGAATATTGACCTGGACCTTGGCCGAATATCTTATTCATCGCTATCCATTTCACTGGAGCCCGAATCACAAATGGGGAAAACAGCTCGTTTATAGCATGCATGGCAATCATCACGATGATCCTTTTGATCCTCTTCGTGGTGTTATGCCCATTGCACCCGCGATTATTTACGTCATCATCCTCTATGGACTTTTTTCTTTAATTATCCCTGCTCATTTTTTGCATGTTTTTTTTGCGGGATTTTTAATTGGCTACCTTTGCTATGATGGAATCCACTACTACACTCATCACGCAAAACCTAAAAATAAAATTGGGAAATACTTGCGCCGTGTTCATCTCGTTCACCATGTTCATGACGACTCTATGTTTGGAATTTCTTCGCCTTTGTGGGATTTCGTTTTTGGAACTTATGTTAAAAAAGGATATAAGGCTCCTAAAGAGTTTTAACTCTACTACAAAATATCTATTTTCTTTTCAGGAGCTGTTTGAGTATTTTTCGCTTTCATTATATCGACCTTTAAAACTCCATCAATTAACTTTGATGTAATTTTTTCTCTATCGATATTTCGAGGAAGAGCAATTGATCTATAAAAAGACCCGCTGGATCTTTCAATTCGAAGATATTGTTTCTTGTTTTCTTCGCTAAAACTTTTTTTCTCACCACTTATTATCAAATTATTGTCTTTTAAAACGAGAGCGATATCTTCTTTTTTTACACCGGGAAGTTCAGCTTCGATATGATAACTGTCTGGCGTCTCATTAATATTCATCCTCATGGATTTTTCCGGTAACTCTGAACCTATGAGTTCTGGCCACTTTTTTTGATTCATAAAATCATCAAAGTCAGCAATTAACTCACATCCTGAATCTTGATCTTTTAATGTTGAAGAAGCCTTTTTTGTTGTCGCAGAAGTCTTAGGAGAGGCAGAGGTCGCAACAATCGTATTGGCGAATAAGACAATCAGCATTGGAACAAAATATTTTTTTATCATAAGGACCTCCCCTTTAGTAAAAATTAGCATCAAACTTTTTCCCTGAATAATAGTTGTTCTTTATGTGTTATCCATTCAATTAATGTATTTTTTTTCATAAACAAACTATCCCACTATAATGAGTTGTAAATGAGGAATTTCCCAACGGGAGTTATATGAATTCAATTAGAAAAACACACAAAAAAACTAAGCGTGCTCTACCAAATAAAAAAATCCTCATAAAAATTCGCAAAACTCTTCCAGGGACTCGATTAACCATTGATGATCCACAAAATGATGTTTTCGATGACGAAATTTTTGACGATGAATCCGAAGTCACCAAAGAAGTCTTAAGCGAAGAAGAAAAATTTGAAAAACCTTGGTAAGAAAATCGTTTCTTATTGAACACAATCGTTAGGATTTTCAATCGCTGTTTTTATCATTCTAGATCTTCGAGTAAAAAGATCCTCGCTCATAAATTCACGTATTTCATCTTCACGTGACATCGTATCATCATAGCCAAGAGACAAAAGAGGTTTTACGCATTCTTCAGAGAATGCGAGATAACTGATGAGTTCTTTTCCCTGTTCATCTGTGTCCGAAGCTCCAAGGCCTTTGATAAAATATCGAAGGACCAGTGGGAAATTTTTAATGACATCAGGAACAAGTTCGCTCAAGTTTCGCGAAGGAGACAAATGCAAAATAGGAATCTCTCTCAGATTAAACTGATCTTTCAGTGCCTTTGGTTGAATGCCTTGCTTTATTGCATCGTTAATTCGCTCCAGTCTTTCGATATCCGGATCGAGTGTATCTAAGAATAAAGCATTGAAAAGTTCTCCTAGAATTTCTGCAAATGCAGGTGGTTGTCTTTTTATGTGTTCAGAAACGTGCTTGGTCTTTTTTTTCTTTTGGCGAATACCAATAGAGATAATTCTATCGGCACCTAAATGAATAGCAGGACTCAAAGGACTCGATTGCCGTAAACACCCATCTCCATAGTATGATCCTTCTATTTTAACAGGAGGAAAAAGTATTGGCATAGCTGTTGAGGCCATAATATGCTTTTTTTCCAACTCACAACGAACACCTTTTCTACCAGAATGCGCCCACTCTAAAAATCGTGGATCGGCGTCAAAAAAACTTATGGTCGTCTGTTCATAATATTCAAGACAAGTAACAGAAATGGCCTGCAACACACCATCAAGAATATTCTGATGGATGGTCGAAAAGTTTATTCTTTCTGAAAGCAGTCTCGACAATGGCTTTGTTTCAAGCATGAAATTTGACCCTTGATGAGTCTTTACTCTTCCACCTAAAACAATTCTTGAAACCCATGCTGAAGAAATGCGAGAGAGAGAAAGCCCGCTGGTTTCATATATTTGTTCTAGATATATCTTGCTCCACATATCTGCTAAAGCTTCAGTGGCCACATCCCACTCGTGTGCTCTGGAAGCAACGTAGGCAGCGTTTATACTTCCTGCCGATGTTCCACAAATTATTCCAAACGGACTTTTTGTCTCTGGAAAAATTTCACCAAGCGCTTTTATAACGCCCACTTGATAAGCTGTCCGTGCGCCTGCACCATTTAAGACTAAGGCCGGAACAAATCTACCTGTTGATTCTGTTTTCATTTGAAAAAAAACCTCCACTGTCATTGCTAACACTTAAGAAATTCTTTGAATAAGCATTTAAAGATTAATAAAAATGATTTGTTTTCTTTGGAAAAATTATGGCGGCAATATTGCTAGAATTTCTGTATTTGTTAATTTTTATCCAAGGAGGGTAAAATGATATTGGCAAAATCTATTATTTCTATAGGAATTCTACTGACCTCACTAAATCTTTTTGCAGAAACCCCGGCTTTAAAATGTTACGCATTCATGGGAGTAAACTACAAAACACTCGATTACAATGGTTGGGAGCACGAAGTGGATGACAATACAAAACTTATGTTTGAAAACACTACCCCTATTGTCAACGGTGGTGCTGACATTGTCCTTGGAAACAACAACTTTATTTACGACGCTCATCTTGCAAGTGATTATTTTCGTTTAGAATTAACTGATAAAACAAATGGTCAATCAAGTGAGTACTTCGGACCTAGTTCATCGTTTGAAACTGGGGTGGATACTGTTGTCTTTATGAAGCCAGCAAATGGAAGCGGAGTAAAGCCTTCGTGGGATGATCTTGAAAACAAAATAGGAGATGTTGTTGTAGATAGTCTTAAGCTTCGCTATTTGACAGTTCAATGTAATAAAATTGACTTAGGCCATAAATAGCTTGAAGCTTGACGGATTTCCTCAATCATTATCTCTTTCAAAAAATTGCAAATATTCCGATAAAGAGTTGATGACCTTAATCTCTTTATCGGAGCCTTACCATGTCGATTGAAATTGATCAGCGATTTTCTCATGAACGCGTGGTTGAGTATGAAGATGGCGAAATTATTTTTAAAGAGGGCGATGAAGGTCGCGATTTATACATAATCCAGGAAGGTTGCGTTCAAATAATAAAAGAAAGCCCTCTTGGCGAATTAGTTTTAGTGCAATTTGAGCGCGGCGATTTTTTTGGTGATATGGCCCTTCTTCAAGGGATTCCTCGTTTTGCTTCCGCCTACTCCAAAGGAAAATCAAAAATATTAATTCTTCAACCTGGTGGATTTTTATTAAAGATTAGAAGAGATCCAACTTTTGCTTTTGAAATGCTTCAGCAGCTAAGTTCAAGAGTTAAACTTTCGAGTGAAAAATTTTTGGAAGCTGTCTCTTCTGGCAAAGTCTCAAACTCTGTCGCTCAGGAGATTCTAAATTCAGTAGAAGCTTCAAATAAAAATCAAAATAATGAGAAAGAATAAATGTTAACCTCCATTCGCTCTGAGCGCCTCGTTGTTATTTCTGATCTTCATCTTGGAAATCCATTTTCAAGAGGAAGACATGAGGCCATTCGTTTTTTGAAGTGGGCCGCTAGTCAAAAGTTTGATATCTGCATAAATGGTGATGGGTTGGAGATTGCTCAGGTTTCATTTTCAAAATTGGCAGTTGAGATGCCAGAGGTAGTTCAGACATTAAGAGAGCTTAATAAAATGGGCTGCAATGTATATTACATTGTCGGAAATCACGATATGGCACTCGAACATTTTTTAGAAGATTGGGGCACTCTTAAGGTATGTCCATTTTTAAACTTACTCTCAGGAAAAAAAAGAGTTCGCATTGAGCACGGTCATTTATATGACCCATTTTTTGTTAGCTATCCAACCCTCTATGAAGTCTCCACAAAACTTGCGGGATTTCTCCTTGCAATTCATCCGAATTTTTATCGTTTATGGATAAGCCTTGAAAAATTTCAAGCACGCCTACGCGCCAGAAAAACAGGAATCATTGGCGAGCCGCCAGAATTTGCAGAAGCAGCTCATGAAATTTGTCGAAGAGGATTTGATACAGTTATCTTTGGTCACACACATCATCGCGGAGAATTCACTCTTCCTGAAGATAAGCAATACTTAAATTCAGGTTCATGGCTTTTAACCTGTGATTACGTTGAAATTGTAAATGGACACGCTGAGCTTAAAACGTGGCAAAAGAAATCTGCTTAAAATTATTGCAAACGACAGTTCAATAAAACAACTGGATCATCTTTTTTCTTCCACTCTCCATCGAAGCAAATAAAATCACCGCCACTGCAATGCTCGACAGTCTTATGAAGATAACTACTTTCGCAACCTTTTGGAGGAATAACTTTAGCTTTGTCCTCGCACCCAACACAATGAGGAGGTTTCACTTTAGGACCTGGAGTTTTTAAATTGTTAATTAAATCTCCCAATGGGTCTTTAAGCGTTTTAGGAGCGATTAGCACCCCCTCTTGAATAAGACTCATTCTCTCTTTCATCATCTCTTTCGTTGAAATAAAATTGATTCCGTTGCATTCAGAAAGATCAGTAATTAATCCAATGGCACGAGGATTAAAATCTTTAATATCATGAAATAGTGCCACAAGCGTTTTAGGATTTTTTTGATGAGAACAAAAAGAATCAACATTGCTTAAAACAAATTTCTTAAATTCAGATTCATTTTTAAAACTGGCCTGGGCACTATCATTTGAGTCATGGTTCCATCCCAAGTGCTCAAATGAAAATTGTCCAATTGATTGCAATGGACCAGAGACATTCTGATACGATTTTTTTCTCTCCTGATCAGTATCGCCAATGATTCCAACACCAGTTTTCTTCATGTGCAAAATTTCAAATGGAGACGGCATGGCCCCACGGCCATAAGGAAAACGAAATAATTTAAAGTCTTGCTTCTCAAATTGACCATTCGTCGCTTGATTTAAAAGATCAACCGATTTTCCAATCTGCTCTTCTCTTTCTTTCTCGTTAAAGCTTTTTTCGAAATGCCCTGTTTTTTTTATCGATTCATAATTTTCGCTATTGTGATCAATCTCTCGAGAGAGAGATTCGTATTCCGATTTTTTATCGGTAACGAAGCGAACATCGTAGGCAGTATGTTCATAACCGTGATCGGCGACAGCGTGTCCTTCTTGAATTTCACGTTTTAATAATTCTTGATGCTCTTTGTACTTAGGATGTTTTGGATCAATATTGGTTGTCGAAACAAAAAATGTGCCTTTAATTTTTCGTTTTTTTAATTCGTCCAAAATTTTATTAGTCACTCCAGCTCGTGGGCCATCATCAAAACTTAAATGAACATTGCGAGGAGCACAGTTTTTTTCCATGTGCGATTTTAGCTCTTCAAAATAAGGATCATTCGATCTATTTTCACAAACCATCGAATAGCTTAAATTTATCAATAAAACCGGCCAAAGAATCACAAACAACTTCCTGTCATTTAGTCTTTGATTATTTTACTAGTTTAGAGAATTTGCCGCCAGCTATTAATTTTGCCTATTTGATTAGGGTATCAAGAGCTGTTAACTTAAAAAGATGAAAAAGCAATTAATCCTAACGATCTATTTTCTCCTCAATTCATTGGTAATTAATGCCCAGGAAGGCAATAATTGCTCTATTCAAAGGGAGGAATTAGAAAAAAACATCCATGCTAAATATAAAGTTGATTATTTAAGAAGTATTACCCATCAAGTTGATAAGCATTTGACGAAGGTCGAATACGATCGCCTCTTGGAATTATCTCATCTCTTTAACTCTATTTCCCACGATACTCCAGAACATCAAAATCTAAGAATTAAGTATCAACAAGAGGCCAAAGAAATTACTCAGGAAGCGACAGTGAGAGCTGGTTTTAAACTGATTGATACATCAGAAAATTCTCCTTTTGATGCTCTCATTGAAGAAGTTTATTCGAATGATGGTTATCCCGAATATGATGTTGAAGTTCGCGATCTGCTAATTTTACCGATGTCTCTTCCTCATATCACCATATGGGTACAAAGAAGAGACCCTATTCACAACCCTTATTCCATCATCAATTATGGAATCATGTCAGATTCTAGTGTTGATTACATCTCCTGGAGAGACAGTGACTCTAAAAGAGTCTTCACATCGTTTGATGAATTTATAAGTCGCCATCTTCCAGTTGAATGTCGGTAAATTTATTTTCTTAAAGTTGAAATTTTTGAGTAGATCGATTCAGATAAGTTCACTGAATTGTTTTCAGAATTAATGAAAAATCCTAAAACATAAAATGTTTTTTCCGTTATGTTATATTGACCAAACATCGATTGATTAATGTAACCATTAGATCCGCCATTGTTATCGCTAACAGTACAAACAGTATTTGAACAAAGGGTGATGTCATAAATCACATTGCCATTATTTAACGAAGTGACTATATCTGCAGATAAACCTTTTGACTGTTCTGCAATTTGAATTTTGCCGCCATCTTTTTTAACGACCATTTCTTTTTGTTGAATTTCGTTAATTGCCTTACAAGATAAGCTGCCATTTAGGTCACACTTAAAAGTTTGCGTCCCTACCAATACTTTTACAGTATCACTTGCAGTGTTAGTTGGTGTGTCGTCAGCAAAAGAGGCAGCAGATAATAAAAGCGAAATGGCCGAGCAAAGCAGTACATTTTTCATAGTTTTTTATCCTTGTTGTTGCCTGTTCATTATGAACAATTAATAATTTTTGTCGATCCAGGTAATTTATCCTTTCACGCATAGATGTGGGGTTAAATGGGCCACTCTCAAAGCTAGCCTTGTCTCCTCTGCTGACTTAACGACATCATGGAGATCTTTATAGGCAAGAGGAGCTTCTTCTGCGACACCTCTAAAAGAAGCGCTTCGAATGAGAATTCCCTGCTCTTTTAATTCCTGAATGACTTCGGATCCTCTCCAATGTTTTATTGCCTCAGTTCTACTCATCGCTCTTCCGGCCCCATGGCAGGCTGAACTAAATGCCAATGATTCACTCTCGCTGGCACCAACAAGAACATAAGATCCAACCCCCATGCTTCCTCCAATTAAAACAGGTTGTCCTATTTCTTTATATTTTGAAGGTATATCTTTGTGATGAGGCCCGAAAGCTCTAGTCGCGCCTTTGCGATGAACAAACAAATTTGTCTCTTTTCCATTCACGAGATGTTTTTCATTTTTACATGTATTATGTGAAACATCGTACACAAGCCTTAAATCTGATTTGGGAAAAATTTCTTTAAAAGCTTCACGAGTAAAATGAGTTAAGATCTGACGATTTGCCATAGCACAATTCATCGCACCTCTCATGGCTCCCAAATAACTTTGTCCAATCTTAGAATTTATTGGTGCGCAGGCAAGTTCTCTATCAGGAAGATTAATTTTAAATTCTTTTGCAGCACCGACCATCAATCTCAAATAATCTGTTCCTATTTGATGACCAAGACCACGAGATCCGCAGTGGATACTTATAACAATGTCACCGAGATGCAAACCTAATACTTCAGCAGCTAACGGATGAAATATTTCTTTTAC
This sequence comes from Bacteriovoracales bacterium, assembly GCA_037444575.1. GTDB lineage: Bacteria > Bdellovibrionota > Bacteriovoracia > Bacteriovoracales > Bacteriovoracaceae > Bacteriovorax. The sequence goes on along the minus strand of JBBIME010000009.1, from coordinate 107,455 downwards.
TTCTTGAACTTCAAGATAATGATTTCCAGATCCAAGTGTTCCCATCTCTTTTTCTTGGCGCTCTTTAGCTCTTTTTGAAATCTCATGCGGCTCGGCTCCTGCCATGCAACCATGCTCTTCGATATATTCAAGATCTTCATTAAACCCATAACCTTTTCTTATGGCCCACTCTGCTCCCCCCATTAACATTCGATCTAATTCTTGCTCGCTCAATTTTATTTTGCTCTGACTTCCAACTCCCGAAGGAATTTTTTTAAAAAGAAGATCAGCTAATGCTGTTTTGTGTTCGACAATGTCTCCCAATTTCATTCCAGTGTGAAGTAAGCGAACGCCACAAGAAATATCAAACCCAACTCCTCCCGCTGAAATGACACCTCCAAGATCTGGATCAAAAGCAGCTACGCCTCCAATAGGAAATCCATATCCCCAATGGGCATCTGGCATTACATAAGCTTTATCAACAATTCCAGGTAGCATAGTTACATTGCAAATTTGTTCATAGACTTTGTTGTCCATTTTTTTTATGAGCTCTTCAGCTGCATAAATCACAGCTGGAACATTCATTCTACCAGTCGGGTTTATTTGCCAAATTGTCGGAGCTATTTTTTCAAAAAAATTTATATCCATAATTAACTCCAACTAAACATCGACCACACACTGGGCAACCCATTCTCCATTCTTCTCTTGAACTTTTAATTCAGTCATTGTTGCACCTTTAATGTCGACAGCAGGATCGTGTTTTTTTAAATCAACTAACTCTCCTGTTACATCTGCATCTAATGAGTGATCAAATAAACGAATATCAATTTTTCCAAAAACCATTTTTTTTATATCCATTTCATAAATCAATGAATTCACCCAGTCATAAAATAAAAGTTCAATATCAGGATCTTCACAATGAATATGGAGTGTCTTCTGAAGGGATATTTTTTCTACATCAGTCACAACTGATGTTAAGGCCAGAGCGGCCATTTCAAATGCTTCTTCTACTGTTTTGCCAAATCCTCTAATGCCAATATCAGCATCATGTGAAAAGTTTTCCCAGTGTGACATGAGTGTTCTCCTTAATACAAAAGAAGCCTGCAATCCTTTATCCAAAAACTTCAACCAAAAAAGTCCCATTCAATGTCCCGCAATGGATCTTGATGTGTCAGAGATTAATCTTCTTCTTTATATAATTAATACCTTTGTATCTGGCATTGATCTTGCTCAATGCTAACCCCATTGCGTGCAAAAGGAGAAAAAACAATGTTCCGAAAAAATACATTTAGCGCTTTAACAACCTTGGGAATACTTCTAACAATGTTGTTTTTTTGCTCAAACCTATACTCACAAGATGACATAAGTGGAATTTGGACTTTTGAGGGAACACATTCAACACGAGGAGACTATTCCGGCGAATTGGAAATACGATCAAATGCAGATGGAAGTTACAATGTCATTCGAATTGCAAACTATCACAGTTTTGTATTCAAAGATTTAAATGTTCAGGAATTGTGGACGGGGACTGCACATTTAATAAATGGAGTACTCTCCTTAAAATACAATTTAAAGGCAGCAGATTACATTACAAGATACAACAATGAAAAAAGACGCGATGAAGACTTCGCTATCGACATTCCAATTGCCGCAACGATAGATATTCGAGCACTCCATCCTCAATCTAATTTTCAAGATAGCGATCACTCTTCATATTATAAAGAAGAATTTTATGAAAAAAAATCTCTTAATACATCCCCTCTTTGGGTTAATCAGAAAGAATTGATTTTAGCAGAAGGAGCTCATTCGATTAAAGCGGATATCGCAAAAACTATTCTGATGATCTATTTTAATTCAAACGTAAAAAATTATTGGAAAGATCCGTTTGTACAAAAATATAAAGACAGACCAGAATTTAAAGCTAACAATTTCTATTTCATTTTTGATCCTACAGATTTTAGATTCTATCAAGAAAATAAAAATGTCTTGCGTGTAGTGAATAAAAAAATCGATAACATTTCATTGCTGGAAACACTCGCTCGTCAAAGGGCCTACTCTCATCCTCTTCATGAAAAAGCTGAAGGATTTGATAAAAATTACGTCGAAAAACATATGACTCCTCAAGGGCTATTAGCTGAGGCGCAATTAGATGATGATGGAAATTTTTTAAGATTTGTCGGTAATGGAGATGGCGCTTTATGGGCCGGAGTCTATGGCGCTTCTCAAGCGATGAAATATCTAACTCTAAAAGATAGTGATCCAGAAGAAGCACAGAGTGCTTTAGAAAATGTTAAAAGAACTGCGCGAGGATTATTTCTTCTGATGGATATTATGGGAGATCCAAAAGAATTCGCTAGGACTGCCATTCCTATGGATAACCCAAATCCAAAAGATCCATGGAGAAAAGGAACCGGAGCTTACGCTGATATTAATTATATCTACGGCGGTAATAACGATATGATCAAAGGTCTCTTCAGTGGATTTTTGTGGGCAGCACTCACTGTACCAAAATCAGATACACAATTTTGGAATGAGCTAAAAGATCACTCTCTTCGTTTAGCAAATCTTTCTGTTGTAGACAAACGCTCCCTTAACCTCCCCTTGGCCATTGGAATCGCTGCAGTAGTCACAGGAGATCCAAATTTAAAGGAAACATATGAAAGATTTTATATTTTAAGAGGTAAGAATATCCTGGAGAAAACGAAGAATTTTTTCAAACATCTTAAAGATATAAATTACTGGGATCCCAAAGTTAATTTAAATATTCAATGGCCTGGGTATTTAGGCACAAGTGGAATTCACTTGGTATCCATAAGCAATATCACTCAAATATTAATAGCTGATGCTTTAGGAAATAAAAAACTCTCGGACTTGTTCAGAAAGAACTTCATGGCAGAATGGGTAACCTATTACGGACTACAAAGACATCAACTTTCTATCGCGGCCTATGCATTTGGATCAAGCAATAGTCTCAATCGCCGCTCTTGGTTTGGAGTAAAAGACCTGGATAAAAAGTGGCAAAACTCAATGGACAAGGCGATCTGGGGCCTTAGAGAATTCCCTTACCCTCGCCTAGAATTTGATGTAGAAATCGATTATTCAAAACGACCAGACTGGTGTCTTTCTTCACAGCCTCAAAGCCTAGAAAACTCAAAAGGACCTCATTCTATGGATTATTTTTATCAGGGCCTATATGAATATCCAATTTTTCAAAAAATATCGTGGGGAAATGATTATGTTTGGAAAAGTGAAGCTTATTCATATAAAACAGGGGCATCCAAAAACATTGAGCACAGTAGTGCAGATTATTTATTTGCCTATTGGATGGCCCGTTGGTCGCATCTCATTGGAGCGAATGATTAAAAATAAAGTGACAATTTCGCCATGGCCTTCGTCGCTCCCATTATGCGAGAGTACTCTGCTCCAATTTTAAGAATGAAAAGATTGAGATTTAGTCCACCATAGATGTGACTTCCTGAATTGCTAGCAGAGAATTTATTGGCCGTTGTAAAAGTAAAAATAGATTGATTAGTACTAGAGTTAACACCAATGTCTGTTGTTGCACTCACCTGCCCCATACCGACATAAGGTTCAATGAATAACAACTTTTTAGATAGCTCTACATTGTAACCAGTCGTTTTATTCTTCCAGGAAGTTTGAGTGTTAATGTTGTTTATCACACTATAATAAGAAAGCTTACTTGATCCCCCATGAACACGAATAGCTAGATCAAACGGAGCATCTGGAATAAGCGCTGTACATGTCCACTTAAGGGCCACAGATGCATTTTGAAAAGTCACATCCGAAGTTGTGATCTTGGGAACTAAATTTAACTCTCCCGTTATTCCAAGGGGAATACTTACTCCCGCCACGACTCCCCCAGAAGGGATGACTGATACATTTGATGAAGCATCAAATTTTTTTGCAGTCTTTTGGATATTAGGAGTTTTTGTAGCTCCCCCAACTAGACCTGCTTCAAATCCAAAAATTTTTCCGTAACTTGATGCTGGGGCGACAATTGTATGAGTGAAATTGCTCGCAAATTCTTTTGAAATATTATTAACATCATCTTGAGTTAGATTATTTAAAGTGATGGCCGAATAGGCCTTTACTGAAGACAGAAGGAATAATGCTAAATATTTTTTCATAAAATCTCCTCACTAACATTTTACTCCAAAGTAACTTGGTCAATTTTAGTGAGGAAGAATTTTCCAGATACTATTTATTTTTAAGATCGAAACTAGCTCTATCAACTTTGCCAGAAAATGAAATGGTAAGCATTAAAACGAAGTTATTTTGCTTATGTAGGTAAGTATTAGCAGGGTTAACTGAATAATGATCATTTTCAAAACTCAATTGTACCGGATACTGTTTCCCATTGACCAAAGCAAGTGCTGAAAGTGAGAGCTTCTTATCAGTAATATTTTTGTGATCGTGACCTGTAATATAAATACTTGTTCGCTCTTTTTCCTGAACAACTTCAAGAAAGGCATTACTGGTTTTTTTTACAACCCCACCATGCATAGCTTTAATCTCTGATTCTGATTGCGCATCAACAGCTAGAAGGTTTGTAGCATAAGTTAAAATAAGACCAAGAGCTAACAAGTATTTTTTCATTTTTACTCCAGAATAATTATAGGACTAGTAATCTTGAAGATGGCGGTGAAGGTAAGCTTTGTAAAAATCTTTTCCATCAACATCCGCTTTTGGTTCGATTATACCGCGAGCTTCAAGGATTGCTTTAAATCCATTATCCATTCTTTCTTTTTCAAGTTTTGTGATTTTCTTTTTTAAAATTCCATACTCGCGCTTGTTCATTTTTGGTTCAAGAACAGTTTGAATAAGAACCAATTTAGCTCTATCTAGTTCTTCTTTAATCGCAGTGTTTTTCGCGAAAGTTTTTTCTTCTAAGCTAAGAAGTTTTTTCTTTTGATCTGCAGTGAGCTTATTAGAGTTCATGATCATATCATGAGCAGTTTCAGCAACTGTCTCAGACTTTGGAACTGAGACTTGTTTCATTTCTTTTTCTACATTTTTTTCAGCAGCTTTATGCTGAGCGCATCCAGTTATAGAAAGGACAAGAAGTACGCTTATAATCACCGTCATTTTACTTTTCATGTTTTCTCCAGATTTGTTGGTGTATTTATAATTATATTAGATTTAGAGTAGCTAAAATGTCACAATTTATTTAGTGAAAATCGATCAATGAGGGAAGAAAATATGCTTAAAGCTCTAATTGAAACATCGCTCAATGAAATGAAACGACTACTGGTCATTTCGAGCTTACTTATTTCAACAAATATTCGTGCTCACGGTGAAGAAAATTTTGGGCCGAATAAAGGTTATATTAGAATGCCTGGGTCTTTTCACACAGAACTAGTTCCCCAAATGGATGGAGCATTCCTTGTTTTCCTCCTGGATCTACAAAACAAAAATCCTATTACAAAAGATTCTTCCGTTGATCTTAAAATAAAAAACTCAAAGGAATCCGTGCAATTTAAGTGCACTCAAATGGAGGATCACTTCCATTGCACTAATGACAAGAAAGTTACAATCACTGCTGATAGCAAGATTGTTTTAAAGGCAAAACGCCATGGTATAAAGGCCCAGGAAGCCACTTATGACCTCCCTCTAAAACTTGGGGGACATATGAAGGCCCACAATATGAGTAAAGAGAGTAAATAAAAACTTTGTAATTTTTACATTTTCTTCCCTATTGTTCACCTGTGTGCTAGGTATTCCTTATTATTAATTAAAGAGATCAGTCATGAGATTTGCGCTTATTTCAGTATTGCTTTTGCTTTCGCTCACTGGTTATGGCTGTAAAGTTAAAACGGCCAAGAAACCTGTCGTTGTTGATGAAGGCACTATTCAAGCTGAAACTGAGAAAAAAAATACAGATCTTTCCACTCTTCCTATAGATGAAGCGATAAGAGCAAAGTATTCAAAATTAACTCTAGATTGCAGCTACAAAACAAGAGCATTTAAGGAAGGAGCTGATGGAACTGTCGCCACTCAAACAAGACCAGGCGCTATTTCTTGGGATATTTTACAAGAACCAATCTTAAGTAAGACTTTAATTGTGTCTGAAGGGAATATAAATTTAAACTTTAAAGCAATTATCGATTTGGGACTTTCTCTTGATTCTCAATTTAATGCCATCGTTGCAGTTACTCCTCTGGTTAATATATACACTTATGATGACAAGGGAGACGTATTAACATCAAGTGAGACTTCACGCCCTCCATTTGATCTCTACGAAACTCAATCTATAACCATTGCAGATTCTGTTTTTGGACCATCTAATTCTCAATTTCGCGATCTTGTGAAAATGAACTGCACTTTGAATTCTGAAGTTAAAATCGAAACAATAAAAAAAAAGCGACCATAGGTCGCTCTTTTTACATTAATTAAAATATATCCTGACAAACGTTCACCGGATCCTGATCAACTAAATTCTGAACATCCTGGAGAAGTTGATCACAAGCAGGAGCAATTTCAACATCCCTATTGGCAATCGTTGTATACTGAGTTGGATTAATTCTTAACATTGTCATAGCTAACTCTGTTGCAAGGGCCGGACAAGAGTTTTTCGATGTACAATTAGTTCCTTCTTTAAAAACATCTAAAAAACATCTTGAGCTGCTTCCAGATTTATATTCCGTATAGAGCTTACTTAATACACTGAAGGCGTTTATAGCGTTAAGGTTCGTTGGTGTATTACAAGTTACGCCGGCATTTTGTTTAATTCCAAGTCCCATTCCTAATGTGTAAACCGCGCGAAGTGGTTCTGCACCAATTGTATCTACTGAAACAGAAACATTAGAAAACCTATCCTTAAAAAAGCTTAGTGCATCTTTAAGAGGATTGTTAGTGCTTGCTCTACCTAAAATTGTCGCGAGTGTTGTTGGAATTTGCTCTGCTTTTTTTAAGCGGCAGACACTTCGTGCAAAACTAAGAGCAACTCCTTTGATGTATCCAGCTGGAGCAACACCGCTATTTTTCCAAGAGTAATCAGCACAACTTGAATTGCCTGCTAAATCTTTTATTTGCTCAACATAAGCTCCAGTTGCTGATGCTACTGCTGAAGGCTGTTGAACTTGAGTGGTTGCATTTTTAATACTACCAACAGTTGATATTATCGTTCCCAATGTACTCACTAAATTGCCAGCTGTTCCTAGTGAGCTCACTAAATTTCCAGAAGTTGGTTGTGTACCAATATTTTTTCCAAATAAGGGAAGCATATTTCCGATGAGAGGAAAAATTGGCGAGACACTCCCAAATAGCGGCAAGATTGTTTCAATCAAAGGCAACACCTTACCGACTGTCGACGGAGCACTTGATGAAGAAGGCGTTGTCTTTGGCCTGATTGCTCCCATCGGGTAAGCTTGTGTTGATAAAATAAATGTGATGAGAGAATAAATGAGTAATCTATTTTTGATATGCTTCATCCTAAAGCTCCTAATTTTTGCGGATCATCGTGATCTCACTAGTAATGCGAGCACAATTTATGCCACTACAAAATTTGATAAGGATTTAATTAAACATATTCCAGAGAAAAAGATTCAGTGACATTTAAACATCACGGAGGGCCTTAAGATCACCGATGATTGTGCTTTTCTTCCAAATGAAGAAGCTTAACTTTTTTATCGATCCCCCCAGAGTATCCTCCAAGAGATCCATCTGAAGAAATGACTCGATGACAAGGGATAATGATGCAGAGAGGATTACGCCCATTGGCAGTTCCGACTGCTCTACTTGCATTTGGATCGTGAAGGGCCAGGGCAATATCCTTGTAGGAACATGTCTTGCCATAGGGAATTTTACGTAATTCTTTCCACACTCGTTTTTGAAATTCAGATCCCTGAAGATCTAGTGGCAAATCAAATATTTTTCTTGTCCCTGAAAAATATTCTTCGATTTGTTTTGAGGCCATCACTAAAAGTTTAGCGATGCTAGATTTATCATTTTTATTAATCATCGGAACATCTTGTTCTTCAAAAGAAATTTCTCGAAGTCCTTTTTCTCCTGCTACTAAAAAAAGAGGACCTATGAGTGATTGTATTTTTAATTGAGCCTGCTTCATTTTCTATTTCACTGTTTGATTTTTGTTATAGTTGCCAACTCTCATCATCCGTAATTATAAAATACACAAGGAGTCGCAAAAAAAGTAGATGAAAAAAGGAAAAATTTATATTGGAACGTCTGGCTGGAGCTACAAGCATTGGAAGGGAAAATTTTATCCAATAGATTTACCTGACTCTATGGAGCTTCCGTATTATGTAAAGTATTTTAAGACTGTTGAAATCAACAATTCGTTTTATCACCTTCCAACAGCAAAAACATTTACTCATTGGAGAGAAGAAACTCCATCGAACTTCATTTTTTCAGTTAAGACAAATCGCTACATCACTCACATAAAAAAATTAAAAACAGACAACGATGGCCTAAAAAACTTTCTTAAGAACGCATCCAGATTAAAAGGAAAATTAGGTCCCATACTCATCCAACTTCCTCCGGGGTGGAATTTAAACTTAGAAAGACTTGAAACCTTTCTGTCAAAGCTTCCCAAAAAACATCGCTACACTTTTGAATTTAGAAATCACTCTTGGTTTGATGATCGAGTTTATGAACTACTTCGAAAATATAATTGCGCTCTCTGCATTTATGATTTGCAAGGTTTTTCCTCTCCAATGGAAATCACTTCTAATTTTGTCTATATCCGATTTCATGGACCAAAATCCAAATACAGCGGAAGCTACACAAGAGCATTTCTTAAAAAATGGGCCAAGCAATTCCTAAAATGGCAACAAGAAGGAAAAGACGTTTATGTTTATTTAAACCACGACGAAGAAGGATATGCTGTTTCAAATGGATTATTACTAGCAGAGTTAGTAAAAAACAAAAAAAGCTTCAAATAAATGAAGCCTTTTTAATAAAAAATGGATGCCTAGAAGCTAACAGGTCCTGGCAAGCATCACGTAGTCGTTTCTTTTGCTTGCAATAAGCACTAGGATGTTAATTGCAAAAACCTAGTAGCTTCTAATCAACGGAGAATAGGGGCCTTGATCTCGAGAAAAGACTTCTAAATCTAATTCTCATTTTACCTCCTGTTTTATTTTCCTTGAATACATAATCGCACTGAATGAATTTCTTCACCCTGATTCAGATCATAAATTTAAATGTTTTTGATTAGAAACAAAATTACTTAGGTAAAGGAAGATGGGTCATTTAGAAAAGCGCCGGTGACAGCATCCATTGTAACAAGATGATTTTCAATCCATGATTTAAATTCAGTATCAAAGTAAAATTTAAGAAGGTTGACATTTTCAGTGAGGGCATACTCTTTAAAAATTTGAAACATTATTTTTTGGACTCTTTTATGCTCTCCTTCATGGCAACTAATAATCGGACAGTTTGTCTCTCTCATCATGTCTTCTTCAAATAAAAAATGATCTCGAAGATGAAAAGCAAACTCTTCAAGCATTACTTCTATTTTTTTATGATCATAATCTTTGGTCGACATTAAATAGTCGTAAATATTATTAACCAACTGAAGTTCTTCGATATGAACTTCATTCATATCGTTAAAGGCAACGCGAGAAACATTTTCCAAATTAAAAAGCATAAAATTTCCTTTAGAAATTCTTATCGAACATAAAACAATTGGTCAATGATCCAAAATTAAAAAGGCTCCAAATAAATGGAGCCTTTTTATATGAATAACGAATTTTTTAGAAATTACCAGTGGCAAGCATCTCGTAGTCGTTTTTTTCGCTTGCATTAAGCACTAGGATGTTAATTGCAAACCTAGTAACTTCTATTCTCGATTAAGGGGGTTGGCCTTAGTCTCGAGAAAAGACTTCTAAATCTATTTCTCATTTTGCCTCCTTGTTTTCTTTCCTCATGTATATATTCGGTCAGAATGAAAATTTTCTCCCTGATTTAGATCACTTTTTAAGATGTTTTTGCTTAGGACGCCCCCAATGGCAGCATTTATGCAATTAAAATATTAAGAAAGAGAAACAGGAGAAGCAATATGGCAGAAAAAATAAATCGAGAAGTAAAACCATTTATTATCTCTCGAACCTTCGATACAAATCGAGAACTAATGTGGAGAATGTGGACCTTGTCAGATCACTTAAAGCAATGGTTTGGGCCAAAGGGAGCGCGAAGTAAATACTGCAAAACAGATTTGCGAGTTGGTGGTACCACTCTCTATAATTTGATCACGCCAGAGGGACAGGAGATATGGGGCAAGCAGGTTTTCAGCGAGATCGAAAAACCTGAACGATTGGTATTTATGAATTCATTCTCTGATAAAAATGGAGGAGTTACTCGCCACCCTCAATCTCCGTCATGGCCATTGGAAATTCTCACAACAGTTTCATTCACAGAATATAATGGAAAAACGACTGTCATTGTTGAATGGATTCCAATAAATGCGAATGCAGAAGAAATTAAAACTTTTGATTCAAGTCGCGATGAAATGAACAAAGGATGGAGTGGAAGCTTTGATCAACTTGAGGATTATTTAATGGAACTGGAGGATCAAGCAACATATACTTCTTCGTTCTATTAAATGACTCCTTAATACCAGTAATAGCGGTCTCTCATCATGAGTGAATGGTAGAGAAATTCTCTATCACGAACTTCTTTAAGTGGATCGATAATTTTTCTTGCATCTGCAAAAGTCTTAAAATCCAAATCCATTCTTTTTTGGCTAAGTTTCTTTATTTTTTTATTGAGGATAGTTACTTCAGTCTCATTAACTTTGGGCCCTAAAATTATTTTTATCAAGACTGCTTTAGATTTATTTATTTCTTCGCTGAGCATTTTTAAGTCCGCGCTATTTTTATCAAAAAGAGACAGGAGATCTTTCTTCTGCAACTCTGATAACGTTTGAGATTTCAAAATATATTCTCGAGCGTTCTCTGTGACATCCGATCGTTTTACAATAGTCTCATTTTTAACTTCCTGTTCAACTTTTTTTTCTGCGGTCTTATGAGTCGTTGAGGCACATGAAGAGAGTACCAACAAAATGATAATAAAATAAACTTTCATCGAGACTCCTTTCATAAATAGGCACCCTTTAATGCTGCTAGATCAATCTTCTTCATTTTCATAATCGCATGCATAACATTGTCAGATTTTCTCGTATCCGGATCACTCATCATCTCATTTAATACTCGGGGAACGACCTGCCAGCGCATACCAAATTTATCTTTGAGCCATCCGCACTCAACTTTTTCTCCTCCATCGGATAAAAGTTCCCAAAACTTATCAATCTCTTCTTGAGTGTCACAATTTACCATTAGTGAGACTCCGTCAGTAAAGCGAAAGTGAGGTCCTCCATTTACAGCAAGATAATTTTGCCCATGCAACTGAAAAAGAATAGAGCGCACACTACCTGGTGGCCCGCTAATCTCTCCTTCACTACAATAAGTTTTAGAGATGATCTTTGCTACCTTAAAAATAGAGCAATAAAAATTCACAGCTTCTTCAGCCTGATCATTGAAAACAATACACGTGGTGATTTTTTGCATGACCAACTCCTTATACTATTTTTTTGTATTCTGCGGAGGCATTACCTGTTGCTGCATTTGATACCCAGGGACTTGATTGCCTTTAGCATACATGCATTGTGAATAGGCCGTATCATAGCTCCATTGAATTTCATTGCCTTCATAATCAGCGCGACTTATTCCTCCAACTGTCCCCATAATTAGTCCCAATCCTGCTCCTGTGGCAGCTCCTTGCCGTCCTCCCATAATTGCTCCAGCGGCGGTACCAATCGCTGTGCCTGCCACAACTGTTCCAGCAGCATGGCCAGTTGCTGAACCAGGAGATTTGCCAATAGATTGCATTGCAAATTCTCTGCATAGCTTATCTTCGGCAATAAAAACATCAAACGGTTTAGCAGGGGAAGGCATCACCGCTATTTTTGGTCCTGTAGGAGTCGGGGAAGAACATCCAAAAAAACTAATCAATAGTGAGTAAAAAAATAAGTTTGAAATTTTTTTAAGCGAACAAGTAAAACTCATAACTATCTCCTTTTTTATTTTGCAGGAGTTGCTGGTACTGGCTTCCATCCTGAAGGGCAAGATTCAACATAAGGATAATAGTCTTTGCTAGCTTCACAGTAATACCAATACTGCGCAGGTTGATTCGATGGAGGTGTCTGTTGTTGATTTGGCACGATGATTACTGAAGGAATATAAGGATCGGGGTAAGGATAGATCGGTTGAGAATAATAATACCAAGAAGGTCCTACGACCCACCACCATCCCAGTCGGCCTCCATGATTTGCATGATGCCAGCGACCTCCTCTCCAATATGCGTGATCATGCATTTCAAAGTGATGAATACTGCCACCTGGCCAGTGTCTTCTTCCAAAGTGTCGTTGAGCAAACGCTTCGAATGATAAAAGAAACATGATAGATATAATTTGTGTTTTAAAAATGATCTTCATATTGGGCACTCCAATTGCTACAACATTAATGTTATGTGCATTCTTTTTTTTGCACTATTTTAAAATATGGAACTAAAACATAATGAAATTCTTTCTGTTTCTAATTTAACTAAGCATTATGGTTCAAAGATTGCTGTAGAAAATATTTCTTTTAATCTCTCTGCTAATGAAATACTTGGTCTCTTAGGACCCAATGGGGCCGGGAAAACGACAACGATAAATATGATTTTGGGAGTTCTTAAGCCGAGTTCCGGACATATCCAAATCGAAAATATTGACATTGAAAAGGATCGAAAGACAGCTCTTCTTAGTACTAATTTTGCTGCCGTATACTCTCCTCTCCCTGGAAATTTATCTATATTCCAAAACTTAAAAGTCTTTGGAAAAATTTACGGTGTAAAAGAACTTGATAATCGAATAGATGAGCTTCTTAAAGAATTTCACTTGGAAAATTTTAGAGATACAAGAGTAGGAACACTTTCCTCTGGTGAACAAACTCGTGTTTCATTGGCAAAGGCACTTCTTAATCGCCCTCACCTGCTTCTCCTGGATGAACCCACAGCTTCTCTTGATCCATCTATCGCTCATGAGATTCGTTATATTATAAAAGACTTTGCCAAAAAAAATGGCACTGCTATTTTATGGACATCACACAATATGTATGAAGTTGAAGAAATTTGTGATCGAGTTCTTTTTTTGGATCAAGCAAAAATTATAGTGGAAGGAAATCCTAAAACATTGACTCAGGATTATGGGCAAAAAACATTAGAGGAACTTTTCATCCTCCTTGCTCAAGGGGGAAAAAATCATGAATGTTGAGCGAGTGTCGGCCATTGTACTTCGTGAGTACTATCTCGTAAGAGGAAGTCCTTCTCGAATTGTCCCACTTTTTGCATGGGTCGCAGTTGATATTGTCCTTTGGGGATTTATCACCAAGTATTTTAATGGCATAACGAAGAACAATATTAATTTGTCAGCTTCCATTCTCACTGCTGTATTGCTTTGGGATTTTTTTATGCGAATCATGCAAGGAGTGACCATGACATTTTTTGAAGATGTGTGGTCTCGAAATTTTTTAAATTATTTTGCTACTGCTCTTTCTGTCTCGGAATATTTAAGTGGGCTAGTTATTTCTAGCTTTATGATGGGATTGATTGGTCTCTTTGCAATGCTCATTCTGGCGATTGGATTTTTTGGAGTTTCATTTTTTTCTCTGGGACTAATGATTATCCCTTATTTAATTATTTTGATTCTATTTGGTTTTTCTCTTGGAATTCTCGCTTGTGCAATGGTTTTACGTTTAGGCCCAGCAACCGAGTGGTTTGTTTGGCCAATACCTGCGCTCATCGTGCCTTTTGCAGGAGTTTACTATCCAATTTCAGTTCTCCCTCCTTGGATGCAATATGTATCTCGTGCTCTGCCACCTTCATACGTATTCGAAAATTTAAGATTAATTCTCATTCATAAGCAAACATCAGGGACATTGCTATTAATTGGACTTGGTCTTTCACTATTTTATATTGGTTTTGCTGCGTGGATCTTCAATCAAACTTTTAAATATGCTCTAAGAACAGGTCTAGTGGCACGCTATATCGCTGAAAGTGTGACATGAACACTTGAGTGATATACTCACATAAAGGAACTTTTTTCCTTCAAATGTCTTTATAAAAACATTTAATTTTTGAAAGGATCATAAAAACCGAAAACTATTTATGTTTAAGACACTTCTCTTATATCTATTAATTCAAACTTCAGTCCTGGCCAATACTTTTGTTAACGGTCCGGAAGATTTCTATATTCATATGAAAAATCATGTGAATAACGTTCAAAGATTAGGACAGGAAGTTATCAGTATTTTAGAACAAGACCCTAAAGCAAAAAAAGCATTTATGGGATTGAGACATGATTTCGAACTAACTCCTAGAATAAAACTATTGGCACAGCAATTTCTTCAAGTACATGATGCTTCAAAAATTAATGTTGATCCAAAATTTTTCAACAAGTATCACGTTACTGGTCCAGGTGCTAACGAGCTCTACTCAATCTATGGAAAAACATATGAGCAAATGAGTGAATCGGAAAAACAAATTATCATCAAAAGGATTAATGGCATTGATGAACAAGTTAGAGCTAATTTCATTAAAGCTAACAAGGTAACTGCTGATGAAATGACCTTTTTAGATCAACTTGAAAAATTTGCTGACCTCACAGAGAGAGGAAGTAATCCAGTTACAAGTGAAGAAATCGGCAAAAAAGCTCTTCCAGCGTCAGATTACATGGAAAAGGTTTTAAAAAATAATCACTCTCATTTGCCCCCATATCTTCTTGAAAACAAACTGAATCTTTTTAAGAGACTCGAATCTATTTATCCCAAGGTTGCTGTCCCCTACATTCAATATAAAACAGAGATCGTGACTTTTAGAAATATGCTTTTTTCTATGGGGACAGGCAAAGAAAACCTTCGCCAATATGGCGACATTGAACTCTTTGAGTATTACAAAAAAAATGCACCTAAAAATGTATCCGCTGATAAGTTTTTTCTAGAAAATGATAACAATTTTGATCTCCTAAAATCATTTCATCTAAAAGATGCTGGAAAGGATACAGATGTGGGAATGGAGATGGCGAGATATCAGTACTTCAAAAAAAACGATATAACTAGATATACAAAATTTACAAGACTTTTTGATACACTAGCAGGTGAATGTGCACACTAAGTTTTTTACAACTTTTACTTTAATTCAATTCATCTTTGGAGTTGCTATTGGTAACGATCAAACTGAATTGAAAAGAGCTGTTAATCAAGCTAACAGGATTCATCTATCTATAGAACGCTACATTGGCCCGATTAGCAAAAAACAATGTTCAAACCAACCTGCGAAGAAAAAAATTTGTCCCAAGGTATTGCTGGATGAAGAAATTGAAAATTCGGACATGGGACTAGTTGGTACAATCAACAAAGTAGAAAGTGCTATGACTAGTTCAGACGACTTCTCTACTCCCAACAATGTATGCAAAAACAATATTCTTAATTCGTCTTTACCAAAACATCTTAGCGACAACTTTCAAGAATATGAAATTGATTGTGATGAGGATTTTAGATACAGCTCATATTCAAATAAAAGAAAGAATATTGCTGTTGATTATATATCCTCCTTAGCGATTGAAAAAAAACAACAATTAACAAAGAACATTAACGATTTATTGGCAGCTCATCACCAAATCAATCTGCTGTTAGGAACCAATAATAATGATGGACTCTGCAATTCACTTGAAATAAATGAGAATAAAAGAAATTGTGAGGAACTCTCTAAATGTTCAACGACAGACTCAACTCTTTTTCATGAAAAATCTAAATCTTTGTTTGATGTAGTTGTCACAATCAGATCACTAAAGCAAAATTTTAATCACGCTCTAAAATCAGGCCAGATTAACTCTGCCGTTGATGATCTCCTTGAGGCTAATCCTCTTTTAAAAACTAAATCATTTAAAAAGGTTGTAGAAGACACAAATTACAATATTCATCAAGATGAAATTAATACGATTCTCTCAGAGTCACTTCTAGAAGCTAAAAAAAATATTATTCAGAATATCAATCAAAATAACCTGGCCTATCTATGCCTTATTGATAAAAATAAAAACTGCCAAGACTTTTCAAAACTTGCGAGAACTTCCTACAGTGGCCCATTGATTCAATCGGGAGAAACTTCTTCAAGCTATCAATGCCTGGAGTATATGAAAGCAGCTCAAAAAGAAGCTAACAGTGTTCTAAACGATGTCGCCTTATCAGCGGCACTCAGCTTTGCCCCCGGGGGAGCTCTTCGCTTAGGCAGGATTATTTCTAAGGCAGTCATTGCAGGAAATACACTTTGGGCGACCAAAGAGGCATTAAAAATCTCTCCTGCTTGTGAAGAAAAATTAAAACTAACTCCTCAAGTTCAAAATCAGTTTTCATGTGTTGCTCAAAAAAACTTCTATACCTTTAACAAAGACTCTGAAGCCTGTACCTCACAGATGATCTCGGCAGGAGTTTCCGCCATCGCTCCATTGGCCGGGGCCATGAGTATTGCATTTTCAAAATCAAAAGGTTTACTTGATCTTATACACTCCGAAAAAGATCAGGAGCTAAAATCTTTACTCAATAATTACTTAGGCAAAATTAATTCAGATGGTGCTAGAGAAATTAAAATCTTTGAACTAGAGAAAAAAATAAATTCGCTCCTGCATTCCGATGAAAAATATTCAGAAGATGAGATAAAAGCAGCACTTAAGATTATGCTAAAGCAATGCTTCTAAACTATTCCTTTGGAATTTTACGATCTGGAATTTCTAACTAACTAACATATCACTTAACCATTCAGGCTCATCGAGTGGAAGATCGTGGCCAGCAGTTGGATGCTCATAAAGACTTCCTCCTAGATTTTCAGCAATTTTTTCAGAACAGGAAGAATGGACAAGCCTATCAAGTTTTGAACTAATAACAATAAGAGGAAGATTAGGGTGTGTTTGAATCTTAATATTACTCGCCAGAATAAGTTGTCTTATAAAATTTGCTCTTGAAACCTTGTGCTCCTTGGATAATTCAGCAAAAGACTTAAGATATTTCTGGTTTTCCTCAAATTTATTTGAAGTGATACTTAAAATAATTCTCTCTTGCTCTTCTTCATCGGATTTAAAAAGAGCTCCGATAATTTTCCCGTAATTATTTGGTATCAATCGCTGATAGATAGGAGAATACTGCTTTAGACTTGAATTAATCACAGCAACAGATTGAATATCTTCTGGATAAAGTTCTGACCACTTTAGAGCGACCATTCCTCCTAATGAAATACCACAAATATTAAACGGTAAATTATTTTGACAGAATTTGCTTTTGTATCTTAGAAGCTCAATCACTTGTTTAGGATTTATCGGAGAGATTTCTTCACTTAATAATCCATTTCCTGGCATTTCCAAAAACTCTATTTCAGCCTCAGGATTTAAGCGTTTAAATATTTCCGGGAAATTTCCCCAATGAATATTTCCTCTTGTGAGCCCTCTTAAGAAAACCCAGTTATTACTATGATTATTATTCATACCATCTCTTCATTGCAGAATTAAAATGTTTTTGGCGTATGACTGGATCCAAGTTTGACCAAACAGAGTGAGAGTATGTGGCCTTGAGTAAAAAATCAAAAAGCAAATGATGACGTCTGTATGTTCGTTTAAGTCTGTGAGCTTTAGTTGGATTAAACATACCCTGCTTTGAAAATAACTGGAGAGGATTTTTTCGAACCCATGTCCACGACCCCATTTCTAAAGTTAATGGTAAGTATATAGTGTTGGGATTGACTGCTTTTAATTCCTGAAAAAAATAATCCCAAACATCTCCGTTTAATAAATAACCTTTTGATTGAGGCTCAATTTTGTAGACATGATATGGATGGGTATCTTCAAATAACGCACTCAAGGCATTCATCTCTGCGACATTGTCAAATGGTTGCTTCGTATAGGAAAAAGGAAACCAAATTCGATCCCTCATACCAAATCCCGAGTGAAAATCAATCGAGATCACACACTTACTTTGATTGCAAGATTGTAGAAATTTAGAATGAAGAACGCGGTTTTCCTCTTCTAATTGATCTAAATCCCCTTGATACCAAGCAAGTTTTTTTGTGTAACGTTGTCCCCCCAATAAAAATGGAGTTTTGTCGATAGCGCGAACTGGAGAATTGCGCATGAGATCCACATCATTTCCATTGCTGCGTTTAAAATTGCGATACCCAACTGGGTTTACCAACGGAACAACAACAACTCTGATATTTTTTAAAAGCTCTTGAAGGGATTTATCCCAAACGAGCCTATCCAATGTTGTTTTAAGTAGACTCCATGCAAGCTGAGCACCGACTCTTTCTAACCCATGAACTCCCCCCGTAATGAATAAAGTGGGAGCAACTGGATCACGAGAGCCTAATGTAAATGAAAAAATCGGATAGACTTCATCTCGGTATAAAATTTCTGTGAGTGTCTCAAATTGAACTACCTCTTTTAGAGGTCCATCCTGATTCACCATTCGTCCCAATTTTTTTAAATCATCAATCATATAAATTATTATTGAACTACTTGAAAGCGTCTCGCAAGAGAATTTGTCATTTCGTCTTTCTTTAAAACTGTCAGCATATCAACGCAATCAAATTCTCGATCAAAGGCAGGCTCACTAGCAATCTTGGCCCCAAATTTAAGGTAAGCCTTCATTAAAGAAGGTATCAGCTTTGAAGCTTCTTCACTTTGATCTGGAGTGAGTCCTTTTTGAAAGTAAGAAAACCAGATATCAAAGTCAGTCATTTGATATTTTTTTGTAGGACTTGCAAAGTTGCCAGTAACAATAGAGCCTTGATCAACTAAAAATTTATATATTAAAGCAGCATCTCTAGGAGTATTAATTTTTATACTTGTGCAACCAAACAATATCTTTGCTCCAGAAATATTCATATACTCCGTAATTCCACGCCATAGAAGTGAAATAACAGCGGCCCCTTTACGATGATCTTTTTGAATACACGCTCTTCCCAGTTCAAGGTGAGGTCCTTGCAGCTTATATATTTCGGCCAGATTAAACTCTTGTTCGGTATAAGAGAGTGATGAAAATTCATTACAGTTTAATCGGTATGTTCCAATAATTTTATTTGTCTCTTTGTGAATGATTATCAAATGGTCAAAATGGGTATCGAATCTATCGATGTCTATACCTGAAATCTCGATATCTTGAAATTCTTGAAAAAAAACTTCATGTCTTAATCTACAACTTTCAATTAATTCTTCATAAGAGTCTGCTGTTTTTAAAATGTATGAGCCAATACTTAAATATAAACTAATCTTCGGTTGAAAATTATAAACTCCATTCCATCTGAGAAGAGTGCTTTCTTTAATATCCTTCGCCCATGACATCATAAATCCCTCCCTTATTAAATTCTATAATAAACGGTAGTTGATTAAATGAGTTTTGTACTGTCAGGGTTTAGTTAATAATATCGAAAAAAATTTTAGTGACAGACTATTCTTCGCACCATTTTTTCCAATAATCACAGTCTGCGATACTATTTTTGATGGTAACAGGCTCATGAAATTCCAAAGAGACTTCAATTTCTTTTAAACTGAATAATTGGTACATGTGCTGAAGAAAATTATCGTCTCCAACATACGCAGCGGCACTGAGTGGTTCATAACGGATTCGAAATGGTTGAATTTTGATATCATTTTTTTCAGCGATCTCGAAAACACCTCTCTTCCAAAAAGATGAATTTCTAATCGATGTTGTTCCCGAAGGAAACACTGCAATTTTTTGCCTCTTCTCTAATAGTGAATTTGTTATTTCTACTTTAGCTGATGTTCTAGAAGACGCATTATTTCTTTCAACAAATATGGTCTCTGCTTTTGTGGCAGCATTTCCGATCACTGGCCAAGATTTTACTTCTTTTTTACTTACGAAAGATATTTCAGGACAGCTATAGAGTAAGATCGGTATATCGAGATAGCTTATATGATTCCCAACAAGAATAAACGGCTCACCTTGACTGATTGGTTGGCCTTTGATTTGAACACTTACATTGAAATGACTAACAAGATCTTTTGCCCAATTATTTTTCAAATTGATGACGTCAGCATCTGGTTTTTGAGCGAGACGAAGATATTTCCCCGTAAGAGAAAATACACTTACAACTTTTCTAATTTTTTTGAAATCTATCACGAAAATAATATATTACATCGTACGAAGAAATTCTGTCAGGTTTTGGTTAGTTTTGCGAACGATGATAGCACCAACACCAGTCATCTATCTGCAAAATAGTTAATATGTATTATCTTTGGGCCAATAATCATGAATTAATAATTATAGTAATTGTTCTGGAGGAATATATGAAAAAAGCAGGATGGCAAAACTGGATTAATCTAATATTAGGTGTTGCTCTTTTTACTGTGCCATGGCTCACGCCTCACAATCTACCAGCTGATAAAGTAGAACTCGTAAATTGGAACTTTTGGATCTTAGGAGCCGTTGTCGTTATATCGGCAAGTTCAGCATTGCGAGATCTTCAACCTTGGGAAGAGTGGGCAAATCTATTCGTTGCTTTTTGGCTCATCGTATCTCCATGGATAATAGGTTTCGTAGAAGAAAGCAATCTGATGTTGAATTCGATTTTGTTAGGATTAACGATTGGTGTTCTTTCGGCGATGGCACTGCCTGTGGCCCAAAGACTACAACATCCTCAACATTAATTAAAAATGTCTCGCAACACCAATTGCGAAATCATCGCGATCGTTACTTCCGGCAAAGTCAGCGATTCGAGTTAAGCGTACAAATACGTTTGTATCTTTTGTGACTTCTTTTTTTAATTCCATGCTAATAAGGCCGTTGAAATTTCCTTTATTCGGAGACAATTTATTTTCAGCGATATATGGACCTGCGCCAACACTAACAACCCATTTTTTCGGAAACTCTTGCGAGTACCAATACTGAACAGCAACACCTTGGCGATCAACTAAATTATCTTTTCCTTCTCGCATGTAGCTTGCAGATATATCAGTATTATCTGTCAATTTATGTTTTACCTCTACTTGAACGCCATCAGCAGAGTGAGTAATGTGATGATTCGTTTTGAAATGACTCCACATAACTGCAACTTTGTTATCACCTTCTGAATTAGGGTGAGTTTCAAAATCCTTTCCAAATCCAATCATAAAGGAGTCGGTATCGAACTCTCTTGGAACAGAAACATGATTATATTCCAGTCTTAAGTGTAATCCAGGAGAGAATTGATTTAAAGAATAGAGGGCAGCAATTGTACCCAAGACTCCCAAATCCTTCTCATCTATTTGGTTTCTTATATTGTGAGTTGGAGATGTTGTATCCATATTAAAATATGGCCCTAGTCCGAACTCAAGTCTTAGATTTTTACTTACGTCGACTTCTCGAACAGCTTGAACTGCAAATCCATCGCGATGATTATTAGTGGGTCTTCCTTCGTTTATGTAGACGAAATCAATTCGAGAATTTTCATCAAAATACTTTCCTATATGAATATCGTAAGATGCCCATGCTTTTTTATCCCCTAAATTTGTTCTTTCTCCCCCACGGGTATGAGATATATATGAGCAGCCGCAATCAATTATACCAACTTCTCCAGATGTTTTTTGGACTGTCTCTAAACCACCAACGACACTTGCCAAGAATGGATCAACGTCAGCTGGTAACTCTTTACCTTTGCGATTTTCTACAACAACAGTCACTGTCTTATCAGTACTCTTTTCTTTCTCAGAACCAACAGCTGAAAAAGATGAGTTGGAAAACGTTAATAAAACTAGTGCACTTAAAACAGCAATTTTATGTAACATTAGTTGGCCCCTTCTATAAATGCATTCTATTTTGCAAATTGGAAGCCGAACTTTTCTGGCTGATCTAAATCATATTTCATGGATTTGTTTAATGAGGGTGACTTGTTGATAAACACCCGAGTGTCTAATAATTAGACACTCAGTCGGGGGAATAAGATTAGAACTTAGCTTCTACACGGACGTACACAATTTTACTTTCAGTAGTTCCTTGTTCAACTCTCGCACCAAGCGTAGTCGTGAAATTATAGCCACTAGTTTTTTTGAAATTTTTTGATACAGAGACATCGTAACTTTTCACATCTGTTTGACTCATAGTTTCTACTGCTCGAGCATACGTTAGATTTGTTCTGACATTTGGTTGGATCTCTACACCACCACTTAAGACTAACAAGTCTAAGTTCATAAAAGCTGCATCACTTTTGTGCTTCAGTGCAAATATTTGAGGATTCAATTTTCCCTCTGGCATGTATACAACACCTAAGCTTTTAGAAGTAACTCCAAATGGATTATTATCATCAGGTCTTTTGTAAATGAAGAACGTCTGCATGTTATTATTATGTGAGAGATAAGCAGCAAAAGCCGTCATGTTTGTTTTATCTAAATCTCTCAAATCTAATCTATCGCCACTTCCAGAGTTATAGCGAGTGATATCAATACGATTAATTTTGAAGTTATTCTGTTTAAGCCATTCTTGAATCAGAGGAATTTTTTTAGGCTGAACACTTAAGCGCACTCCCATTACCCCGCCTAATTGGCTTGGATTATTAACATCTGTCTTGGTCCCTGTAGGCATTTTCCCAACTGAAAGAAGAAGAACTGCGTCCGTTGTATCGACCTTATACTTCACATCGAGTTGTTTTATAAATTTTCCAAGCTCAAAATTTTTAGAATTGATCTCATCAATCTTTCCGTCAACAGCACCTCGGAAATCGGCACCAAATCCACTTGTATCCTCAACATCTAGATTTAATCCCGTGTTGTAAATAGAAATAGTACCATCGCTATCCATTTCTGATACAGAAGTGATTTGATGGTTAAAAGTTAAGTCCTCAAATTCATCGGCGTGCACACAAGGTGCTGCCATAAGAATTGAGTACAAACAGATACTGAGTGTTTTAAGAGTATTTTTCATAGGAGCATGATAACAATCATTGGAATAGGAATCAGACTTTCATCCCATATTTACACGGTGTTATTTTTTAGACAGTCTAATTGCTTGATATTCGGTTTGACACCGTTGAAATTGCTTGTCAGGATATTCTATATGATCACTGAAAAGTTTATTACCGAAATGCCTAAAAGCGACCTTCATCTTCATCTTGATGGATCACTTCGCCTAAGTACTCTTATTGATCTTGCCAAAAAAGATAACATCAAGCTTCCCTCTTTCACTGAAGAAGGATTAAAAGAGCTTGTGTTTAAAGATAAGTACAACAATCTGGGCGAGTACTTAAATGGATTCATGTACACCTGTAGCGTTCTTTATAAAGCGGAGAATCTTGAACGCGTGGCCTATGAGCTTGCCATCGATAATCAAAAAGAAGGCGTTCGGTATATTGAAGTCCGCTTTGCTCCTCAACTTCATGTCAACAATCTTGATATGACAATGAAAGTTGTCCTTGATTCTGTAAATAAAGGTCTTGCTCGCGCGGCAACCGAATTTAATTCACGTATCGAAGTACAAAATAAATCTGAGCCTCCCTTTAGATACGGAATCATTGCTTGTGCGATGAGAATGTTTAATCAGAATTTTTCCCCCTACTACAATAATCTTTTTTCTACTCACCAGAACTCCGACTCCACACAGGTTATTAAGATAGGAGCTTTGGAACTCGCGAAGGCCGTTGTCAAAATTCGAGACGAAGAAGGAATTCCAATTGTTGGATTTGATCTAGCAGGTCAAGAGGCAGGATATCCTGCTTCGGATTTTAAAGCAGCTTATGACTATGTTCATGAAAACTTTATGCATAAAACAGTTCACGCTGGTGAAGCTTATGGAGCAGAAAGTATTTTTGAAGCGATCACATCTCTGCATGCAGATCGAATCGGACACGGTTATTACATGTTTGATGAAAATAAAATTTCAGACCCAGAAATTTCTGACAAAAAATCCTATATCAAAAAACTTTCTTCTTATATAGCTGATCAGCGAGTTACTATTGAAGTTTGCCTGACAAGTAATATGCAAACAAACCCTGAAATTAAAGATATCAAAAAACACTCTTTTAAAACAATGCTTGAAAGAAAAATGTCTGTCGTTCTTTGCACAGACAATCGCCTTGTTTCAAACACGACGGTTTCAAAGGAAATAAAGCTTGCTGTAGACAATTTCAATATTACTCCGAAGGTTTTGAAGGACATTGTTCTTTATGGATTTAAAAGAAGTTTCTACCCAGGAGATTACCTGGAAAAAAGAGAGTATATCCGCCAAATGATAGAATACTACGACATGATCGCTAAAAAACATCAAATCTCATAATCAATTCATATTAAGTTCCTGGTAGAGAAACTTTTGAACTGCTTCGTTATCGAAGCTACAGTGTGTGCCATTAACTGGAAGCCACTGGATATCTCTTTTTTGTTGCTTCATGATCTTGACGAAGTTATGAGAGCCGTAAAAAAAACCATAGTTGTCAGAACTTCCAGTTGAGACAAAAAACGGTGGAAGCGGATCTTTTTGTTTTTTTATCAGATTAAAAATGTTGTCTTCCATCCAGTCTTCTTCATACGGAAAAAAGGGGCGTGCGATAAATTTGTAAAACTCTAGACTAAGTCTTTTGACTCCTGCATGTTCACTATTGGCCCGCGCTTGAAATTGTTTTGTCTCCGACATAGAAGCACGAGGTGATAGGTTTATAATCGCCGGGCATAAGAGTGCTACACGATTAAAAAGTTTGGGATAATGAATCGCCAGCTGGGCAGCATTGAATCCTCCCATCGATGCGCCCACTAAAATCCGATCTGTTGGCTTCAGTCCGATTGTCTCTTCTATTTTTGGAATCTCTCTTTCTGCTATCTCTTCAAGAAGGCCACTTCGTCTGTAGGAATTTTTCTCAACTGCCAACCAAAATTTACCGTAGGAAATACTAATCACGATGGGAGCCTTTTCTTTCAAATCGAGCCAGTGCTTCGACAGAGGGTAAACGACTTTGGCCATGGGCCAGTCTTTGGCGTTCATAAATAGTCCATGGAAAAAATAGAGAATGTTTTTGCTTTTAGATTGATGTACACGATTGACACAAAAAGTTCCATTTGTATCAAGTGCAAAACACTTCTGAGAAAATTGTGACTCTGCAATTACAGCTTCACTTACCATCCATAGGGAGAACAAAATAAAAAAACATATTTTTACCATGGTCATCCTCTTGTACTTTTAAATTAAGGAACCACTATTTTATAAATATCTCCTGAGGCAAAATCACAAAAATAAATATTTCCTTCTTCATCCTCACCAAAACTTGATATTTTAAAGGGCGTATTAAGTAGAACTTTACTCTCCCATCGCGGTCCATTTTTTCTAAGACCTCTAATTTTTCCACTACAGAAGTCAGCGTAAATATAAATTCCAAGAAGTTTTGGATATTGAGTGCCTCGGTATACATATCCACCTGTGATCGAGCAATCTCCACTTTTATGATCGTACTCTGTAACGGGTAAAATCAATCCGCTGTTAGAGCATTTTTTAGATTTAAAGCAAGTGCTCCCTTCCATAATTTTCCATCCGTAATTTTCTCCGGGCACTCCAGAAGGCTGAACATCTACTTCCTCAATACTATCCTGGCCGACGTCTGCGATGTAGAGTTCATGAGTTAGGCGATCAAAAGAAAATCTCCATGGATTTCTTAGACCATATGACCAAACTTCAGAACTAAAAGGATTACCAGAAGGAATTGAATATGGTGTTCTTCCAGACTCAACATCAATTCTTAAAATCTTTCCCAATAGCGAAGAAATATTTTGAGCATTATCAAAGGGATCTCCACTTCCTCCACCATCACCTGTTCCAATATAGAGAAATCCATCAATCCCAAAAGCAATTTGTCCGCCATTGTGATTAGTAAATGGCTGCTTGATAGAGAGAATTGTCGTGCTTGATTTAGGATCAGAAACATTTGAATCAGCTGAAAGTGGATAACGAGCAATGACGGTATTTCCAACACCAGTGCGATTTGTGTAATCGACATAAAAATAGCGTTTGCTTTTAAAGCTAGGGGGAAAGGCAATTCCTAAAAGCCCTTGCTCAGAACCATTAGACACGAGTTCAGAGATATTTAGTAAAGGTGTTGCGAGCACTGATCCATTGCTAATAATTTTTACAGCTCCACCTTTTTCTACCACAAATAATCGATTGCTTCCATCTTGAGCATTCGTAATCTGTAAAGGCTCAATAAAACCAGAAGCAATTTTTATAAATTTAATTTGAGGAAAATCAGAACGCTTAGTTCGAGCAACTATTTTGCTAGCACAAGGAATAGTGAAAGCGATGACAAATAATAATATGATCAATAATCTTGGGCCCATTTTCCCTCAACGAATAGTCCTTACCTTCGCCTGAGAGAAGTTTATCTTCAATATTTACGCTTTAGGTAGAGATAAAGAGATTCATAATATCTATATGGGCCAAATCTCAATCTTTAGAAGATACTCCAAATAGATTTTTTATATGTGACCAGTTGGGAGCGCCAACTTTATTCTTTAATCAAGAATAATGGAGGCCACAACCATGAACACAACGGAAGAACTCGATCTCGTCTTAGAGCGAATAGTCGATATCTCTCCAGATAAAATGTATACTGCATGGACAACGCCAGAGCTTATAAAGAAATGGTTTGCTCCCCTTCCTTGGACGACTGTTAAGTGTGAAGTCGATTTACGGCCTGGGGGAATTTTCAGACAAGTGATGCGCTCTCCGGATGGAAACGATTTCCCAAATAACGGATGCTTTCTTGAGCTTATAAAAAATAACAAAATTGTTTGGACAACTGCTCTCGAAGAAGGATTCAGGCCTTCAAACGAACCTCTTCAAATAACGGCCATATTAACTTTTGAATCACATCCAAATGGTACAAAGTACACTGCTCGCGTACTCCATAGAAATATTGAAGATAGAAAGAAACACGAAGACATGGGATTTGAAAAAGGATGGTCACAGTGTCTTGATCAATTATTAAAAACAATGAAGGAGTTACAAGATGACATCACTGAATCCGTATTTGTTTTTTAATGGTAACTGTATCGAGGCAATGAATTTTTATAAAAAATGCTTAGGCGGTGAATTATTTGTCATGACTTATGGAGAAGCTAAAGGTGATATGTGTCCGCCAGCACAAAAAGATAGAGTCATACACGCCTCCTTAAAGCGAGGTAATTTTATGCTTATGGCATCTGACACGCCAGAGGAAGCTCCTCCCAAAGGAGGGAATGTTTATCTCTTTCTTCATTGCGAAAGCTTGTCTGAAGTTGAGACTTTTTTTAAAGCACTCAGTGAAAATGGTACAGTAAATCAGTCCTTGCGTGATGAATTTTGGGGATCACACTTTGGAATGCTCACAGACAAATATGGTTTCCACTGGATGTTAAGTTTTGAAAAACCTAAGAAATAAAAAATATGAAAAAGAAATCCTTGCCTCTCTCTGAAGTCTATCGCTTACTTGAACCTGGTCCAGTGGTTTTAGTTTCCACTCACTATAAAGGAATTGAAGATGTGATGACGATGTCATGGCATACGATGCTTGATTTTGAACCGCCGCTCATTGGCTGTGTGATAAGTAATCGCGATTACACTTTCAACTTAATCAAATCTTCAAAAGAATGCGTAATCAATATTCCGACAGTGGATTTATTAGATATGGTTGTGAATTGCGGAAATACAACTGGTGAGACGATCGACAAGTTTAAAAAATTTAAAATTACCAAAAAAGAGAGTTCACAAGTTAGAGCACCGCTACTGGATGAATGTTATGCAAACCTTGAATGCAAAGTCATAGATACTAAACTGGTAAACAAATACAATTTTTTTGTTTTGGAAGTTGTGAAGGCCTGGATAGATCCTAAAATGAAGAAGGCCAAAACTCTTCATCATCGCGGCAAAGGCATCTTTATGATTGCAGGTGAAGAAATTCGTTCGCGATCCAAAATGAAATAGGAGTCATTATGACGGTACAAACTGAAATAAAATCCCCTTCTGAATCACCTATATCCATCCAAGATGAAAATGTTTTTTCAGTCATTCGAAATCGCAGGTCCACACGCTCTTATCTGGCCAAACCAGTTTCAAGAGAATTAATCAAATCACTGATTGAATTATCAATTCAAGCTCCTAGCGCTATGAACTTGCAGCCATGGAGTTTTGTGGTTATTCAAAATCCATCAGTACTAAAAGATCTCTCCGATCACGCCAAGAAGAAACTTTTCAAAAATCCTGAAGTTTCAAAAGAGTTCAATGTGCATGGACACCAATATCTAAATGATTCACACTTTAATATTTTTTATGATGCCCCAGTATTAATTGTCATCTGTGCCAAGGAGGAAGGAAATGATCAATTTAGTGCTGAAGCTGATTGCTATTTAGCGGGAGAAAATCTCATGCTTTCTGCCACTGGAATGGGACTTGCGACATGTCCAATCGGACTGGCCCTTGATTCCCTCTGTGAACAAGGGTGGAAAAAAAGATTAGGGATTCCAGGTGACTATACTCCGGTTCTTCCAATCATCGTTGGATACCCAAGCGAGAGCACTCCCCCTATTCACCGCAATCCTCCGATTATAAAATGGATATAGTAAAACCAGAAAAAAATTACACACCTTAAGGACAAGTCCATAGGTCTTATGATTCAACCTGAGTTATTAGAACTTATGGAGTATTTTATGAAAAAATTATTAATGATCACTTCACTTCTCTTATCTTTAAACGCTCTAGCAGACGGACCTATAGCAAGACTTATTCCTGGAAAACAAGTTCTGATTGATGTCGCAAACCTTGAAGTAATTTCACTTCTAGTGAACACAACTAATGACGACTCTGGATTACTGCCTGAAGTTACAATAGAGAAACAATG
Organism: Bacteriovoracales bacterium; assembly: GCA_037444575.1. GTDB lineage: Bacteria > Bdellovibrionota > Bacteriovoracia > Bacteriovoracales > Bacteriovoracaceae > Bacteriovorax. The sequence continues at coordinate 78,577 of JBBIME010000009.1, read as the reverse complement.
GAGTGGCTTTGAGTGTAATCACAAAGCGACCATTCTTCGCAAGGCCCAATTCAACATGAGAAGCTGGGAAATTCAAATCAACTGGACTCCAGGAGCAGATCTAAGCGGATGTATTGTAAAAATATCATCTCCAGGAATGGAAGATGCTCGCGCTGAACTTTATATGAACTACTAAAAAATTTTAATCGTCTAAAAACCGGCATCTACTATGCATTATCATAAGTAGGGTTCTTAATTTAACAGGAGAACTTTTATGAAGGAATTATCATGTAAAGATGCTGGAGTTAACTGTAATTTTGTCGCTCATGGAAAAACAGATGACGAGGTTTTAAAACAAATTTCTGAACACGGGAAAAAAGTTCATGGAATGAAAGATGCTGATTTAGCAAACAATGCAAAAAAATTTCGTTCATTAATTCACGAAGAAAGAGTATCAAAAAAGTAAATTATTGTGATTGCCGCGGGCTAAGTGTTCGCGGCAAAATAACCAACGCAAGCATAGCGCCAACCAATTGAGCGGCGACAAATGGTAAAACTCCACTAATATTAATTCCACAAAAAGTATTCGTAAAAGCGCGCGCCAGAGTGACAGCTGGGTTAGCAAATGATGTCGATGATGTAAACCAATAGGCCGATGTGATATAGGCAGCGATGCTCATAGGAGCGAATTCAACATGCTTTCTTCCTGAAAGCGCAATTGTACAAATTAATCCAAAAGTTGCTACAACTTCAGAAATCCATAGATGACTTCCATGTCTAACCTTAACTGATAATTGAAAAATTTCTTGATTGAACATAGCGTGAGCAATCCAAACGCCGATGACTGCTCCTGAGAATTGAGCAATCCAGTAAAGCACTAGACTTTTTCGATCAAGTCTTCCCCATAATGTTTCTATAAGACTTACAACAGGATTAAAATTGGCCCCAGAGATAGGACCCAGATTTTGAATTAAAACAAACAACCCTGCCCCGGTGGCCAATGAATTAGCGAGCAAAGCAATGGCTTCATTACCTGCAGCTAATGTTTCCCCCATAATTCCAGAGCCAACAACGATCATTAGCAAAAATGCTGTCCCAAAAAATTCAGCGAAAAATTTAACTTTCATAATAATGATTATTAAATACTAAATGCTTTTAGTAAACACTATTTTTTTGCATCACTCGCGGGAAGTGCTGGTTGAGTCGCTGGAGTTTCAGAAGTGCTTGCCTTAACTTCTGCTTCCATCTTTTTAGGTGTAGGTGGATTTTGTTCAATATGTTTTGCAATTGCTTTACTAGCAGATGTAAAAATCACACTTAAATAATCAGTATAACTTTGACAGAATTTCTTACACTTCTCGATATCAGAAGCGGAGGATCCACCAATTCCCATTACACCCTTAACGACTGATTGATCACAGCCTGTATTACAAGAATTTAATATTTCTTTGTCAGCGTTTGCCGTATTTTCGGGATCACAAATTCTAAATGCTTGAGCATAAATGCCATCCGAAACTTTTTTAATGTATTCTTGGTTAAACTTTTCAGTTGAATATTGTTCATTGAAATTTAAAAATGATTTTTCACGAAGATTGGTACACTGGATTCCTTTAGCGATCTGTAGTCCTTCTCCTTTTTCAGCTGCATAAAGATTGAAAGTTAAAAATATTGAAAGAGAAAGTACTACAGTCTTCATAAAAACCTCTTAAAAAAATATTTCACTATCATAACGCTTGAAAAAATTGCAGTAAAGAGAGCGAAAGGAATTGCCTGGATTTTTATGATTAATACTGGACTAAAATAATTCTAGAAACAAAAGGGACTCTTTCGAGTCCCTTTTCTTGAGCTCCTAATTAATGTTGATTCGTTTTTCACCACGATCGGGGGCATGGGATTTCATCACATCAATTTTAAGAACTCCATCTCTTAATTCTGCATTGATATTTTCATGGTCAACATCCTTAGGCATTTGAACTGCTCGATAAAAACTACCATGACTTCTCTCAATGCGATGGTATTGATCTTTTTTCTCCTCGTTAAAACTTTTTTTCTCTCCTTTGATTACGAGATAATCTCCTTTCATGCTGATATCAACTTCTTCTTTTTTAACTCCTGGAAGCTCGGCTTCAATATGATACCCCTCCTTGGACTCAAGAATATTGAGATACATTGGAGCTTTGGGAAGTGATAGCTCAGAATTAATGGGAAGATTTCTATTAAAAAGATCTTCGAATTCTTTGAATAAATCATATTCTGCTCTATCTTTTCCAAGCATAGGCAGGTGACTTCTAATTGGTGATTTAAAGATACTCATAAATACCTCCTTGGTATTATTTCCTTATGTCTTGATTATGTTCTTATCTTTTAAGGTGCTCATTGATATTGATCAAAATCGAAGATGATTCTAATCAGGTTTGAAGGAAGTCCAGGAGGTAGTTTTTTTAGATTTTAATACAAGCTTTTTTCATAGAGGCGATAGCGCTTATAAGGCTCACCACTCATGCGAACAAGTGGTTTATTCATTTCAAGATTGTCTTCGAGTATCCAGCTCATTTCTACATTTTTTATGTGATCATATTTTTTCATTTCAATCTGATTGTACTTGTAAAGAAGAGTTTCAATACCAAATTTTCGGTATTCTTTTTTTACTCCCATCATAACGACTCGAGCACGGTTCATTCGTTTTTTAGCTGTGAGAATTTTATAGATAGAAACAGGAGTTAATCTTCCGTGTGGAATTGTTTTGAAAACTTGATTTAAATCCGGAAGTGTTAAGATAAATCCGGCGGGCCTTCCATCGACTTCTGCAAAGTGAACAAGGTTTGGATCAACCAGTGACTTTAAATCTTTGGCTGTATGATAGAATTCTTCTTTTGTCATTGGAACAAATCCCCAATTGGAGTCCCATGCTGAATTGTAAATTTCAAAAATGGCATCGAGTTCTTCGTTCCACTTTTTCATATTGAGATTTCGATAAGTCACTTTTGATTTTTTTTCAGTTCGCTCCGCAATGTCTAAAATTATTTTTGGCATTTCATAAGGTGCTTTAAAATTATACGCCAAAAGATCCATCGCTTTGGCGTACCCCATGTCTTTCATGTGCAAATTGTAAAAATGCGGATTATAAGTCATCATGAGTTGAGGAGCATCGTCATACTTATCGACTAAAAAACCGCATTCATAATTTGTTCCAGGATTCATTGGTCCCTGGATGGCATCAAGGCCTTCGCTTTTAAGGAAGTTTTCAGCAGTCGACATCAAGAGATTTGAAACTGCAGAATCGTCAATTGCTTCATAGAAGCCAAAGAACCCCAGTTTCGTTTTATGGTAATTGTTATAGGTATGATTGTTAATAGCTATGATTCGACCGACTGGTTCATTTTTTCTCTCTGCAATCCATGCTTTCACTTTAGATGTTTTATAAAAAGGGTGCTTGGGATTAAGTAAATCGCGTACTGCCATTTTTAAAGGAGGTACCCAATGAGGATCATCTTTATAAAGCTTCCAGGGAAGATCTACAAATTGATTTAATTCTTTTTTTTCTGATAAATTAATTTCTCGAATAAGAAGTGACATCTACTCTCTCCTGCTGAAAAGGAAGGGCGAGTAGTAATAAATCGAAATTTTCAATAAGCAAAATTAAGATTTCTTAACTTTAACTGATTTTTATAAAATCTTTTCAAATTCTTTAAACTTGATGTCACCTACCTTTGAAATACCAAAGACAGGATCTACTGGGAATGGAATTGTTCTCCCCGTGAATTTAAATCCTCTTCGCTCATAAAAAGCTATGAGTTCGTGACGGGAGTCAATCACTGTTATTATGATTTTTGAAAGTTGATTGGCATAAGCATAAAGTTCAGCTTGGCCCAAAAGTATTTTTCCTAATCCCTGAGCTTGAAGTGTAGGTTTGACAGTCAACATTCCCAAATACAGACTTTCTTTTCTTTTTTCCAAGTATACGCAACCAACAATTTCGTTGTGCTCATTCAAAGCAACAACAATATCTTCATGGCGAATCATACTTTTTAATTCATTGGTATTAGTTCTCATTCCATCGAGGAGACTTTCTTCCGTCGTCCACCCTTTCTTTGAGGATTCACCTCGATATGCAGAATTAACGAGCTTGGAAATTTCTTTGGCATCTGAAAAAGTAGCATTTCTAAAAGTGAACATTATTTTTCTCCAATTAAAGGCTGCCACTAGATCACTTTGAGGACAAGATAAAAAAAGGCCCCCGGAGAAGAATAGGGGCCCAACAACGAAATTTTAAAAGTAATGTTAGCCTAGCAAATTAGTTGCAATACCTCCCATTAATTTCACGCGGGTGCTTTTGACAAGCGCGAGAGTGCCCATTGCAATTTTGTTTAACGAAGTCTAAAACTTGAGAAACCTTGGTCTCGAGAAAAGACTTCTGAATCTTCTTCTCATTTTACCTCCTTGGCTTTTGTACGAATACATATTCACTCCAATAAGGCATTTGCACACTGATTTAGCTCAGTAAAAAAAATGTTTTTGATACAGGTTTTATGGTCAAAAAAAAGGCCCCAAAAAGGAGCCTTTTAAAAACTTAAAATTTACTTATTCCCCACTCTTTCATCATTTTCTTCTCAGCTGGGGTGATCTCTGGCTCTTTTCCTTGAGAGCCTAAGTATTCACCTGTTGTGTAATCAATTGTGTGATTAATCCAACCGGTAGGTTCAGTTCCAACAAAACGACGAAGAACAACTCTTCCAGGATTAATTATATCTGACTTGTGATAAGTGACAGCGAACACTTCACCATCAGGTCTTAACATAAAAAAACGGATAACTTCATTTTCTTTTGTATCGCTTGAAGTTCTCCACAGAAGAGTCATGTCTTGATAATCGCGATAAAGCATATAGCCGCCAATATCACCTTGAGGTTCAACCTTATCAACCATTGCTCTAAAATGAGTCCATTCCTTCATTAAAGTCTGAGAAACGTTATCATTTGCAAAAACTTGTCCAGCAATAAGAAAAATAAAAACTAGAATAATTTTTTTCATTTCAAAACTCCTTTTTATTTATATAGGCTGACACAAAATAAACAAGGTGTCACTTGTGATTTCGCTTAACAGATAATCAATACCTATAAAAACATTTTGAATTATATATTATCTTTTACCAAAATCCGTTTCTAGTATTTTTGCCTGGCTTATTTAACAAACAGGAGCCGACGTATGGAAGAGATAATAATTGAACGCTACAAGTATTTTAGAAACAATTGGATTTCGACCTTGGCCAACAGCACTTTTGTCATCGAGTTTATTTTTTCCATTTTTATTCTAGTTTCCACCATGCTGATGTTTTCTAAGTTTACACATTTCACTGAAATGCGAAAAGGGATTCAATTTACCGATCCGCTGCTGTCTCATTTTCAGGCAATAGATCTTACAAAATCTATTTTTTTTATGATCTACGGAGGAATCTGTTTAGCGTTAGCATCACTTTTATCATCACCATATCGCCTAATGATTTTATTTCAAGCGTATGCCTTAATGGTATTAGTAAGAATGATGACATTGTTTACTTTGCCATTGGCCCCTCCTGCTGGGATGATTTTTTTACAGGATCCATTTGTTGAATATTTTGGGTTGAGTAAGACGATTGATAATAATCTTTTTTTCTCTGGTCACACGGCCACTATTTTTCTTCTCTTTCTTGCCGTTCCAAAAAATTTGAAGTTACCTTTTTTCTTTATTACAATATACATTGCAAGTGGCGTTCTATTGCAGAAAGCGCATTATACAGTTGATGTTCTTATCGCTCCTTGTATTTCCTTCATTAGTTACTACGCTGCCGTAAAATTTTTTAAATATCGCTATAAAATTAAAAAGGTGTAACCTTTACTTAGAATTACCAATTTAAGGAAAGACCATCTCGAAAAAATCCTCCAGTTGGTCCATCATCAGGAAGCTCTGCTGCCCACAAAATACTTTTAGCTCCAAGCACTGGCGATCGACCGCCTTCTCCCCCCATATCAGTGGCACACCATCCGGGACATACGGAATTGACGAGAATGTTTTTTGATTTTAATTCGAAGGCCACCGTTTTTGTGAGTGCATTAAGTGCAGCTTTTGAAGTAGCGTAAGCAGGGATACCACCACTCATGGAAGTGATTGAGCCTGCTTCACTTGAAACATTAACGATCCGAGCACTTTTAGATCTTTCAAGGAGAGGAAGAAAAGTTTTAATCATTCTCCAGGCTCCATAAAAGTTTGTCTCAAAAGTAAGTTTGCACTCACCTTCAATGTCTGCATTGATAGCATTTTGCCAAGTATCGTAATTGATGCCTGCATTGTTAATTAAAATATCGAGATGATCGATCTCTTTTTGAATCTTTTCAAAAGCATTTTTTACGGATGCAGGATTTGTAACATCTAATTCAACAACTCGAACATTCATAGAAAGATCCCCAAGTGATTCACGGGCACGCTCGGCCTTTTTAAAATCTCTGGCCGTCAAATACACAAGAACATTTTTTTGCGCCAAAAGTTTTACAACCTCAAAACCTAGTCCGCGATTGGCTCCTGTTACAAGAGCAATTTTTTTTTGCATAATTTTATTCCTTTCTACGTGTGCAAAAGCGATCTCTGACTTAATTTTTATATATTATTAATTATATTTCAACAATGTCACTGTCTTCAATTGATCGACATCAATAATAAAAAAGAAGGAGATATTATGAGAATGATGATGAAAGTAAAAATCCCTGTAGAATTCGGCAACAAATGTATAATGGAAGGTTATCTTCAACAAACGGTTATGAAATTTGTAGAAAAATACCAACCGGAAAGTTCTTATTTTCTTCCTGAAGGCGGTGAAAGATGTGCAATGTTTTTTTTCGATGCCAAAGATGCTGCAGAAATCCCATCAATTGCAGAACCATTTTTCATGAATCTTCACGCTAATGTCTCAATAACTCCAGTTATGAATCTTGAAGACATGAAATCTGGAGTTGAGAAGGCAGTGAAAAATAGATAAGTATATTGTTACATAGGCACCCCGTTTGCTTCTTATTTTAGCGACAATTAGTGCACAAAATTGGGAGGTGCCTATGCCACAAAAAGAAAAATCAGATGAAACGCAGTTGGAAAAATTTATACATTATCATCCCGACAAAGCAGTCGTGACACACGCGCATCAGCGGAGAAAATTTTCCGTTCATGGCAACCCTACTAAATACGAAGAGATTACGCCTGTGGGCACGAGGTCGATGGCGGTTTACTCAGTGTATGCGGCCCCAGGGCAAAGCACCGGTACAAAATTACTCCACCATGGTGGTGATGAAACACTTTTGGTGCTTTCAGGTAGTTTTAAACTTGAGCTAGAAGATAGAATTGAAACTCTGGGCCCAGGAGATAGTGCCTTTATTCCACGAGGTGCTCTTCATCGTGTGATCAATATTGGAACTGTGCCAGGCGAAGGCATATTTATTCTAAGTCCACCCGAATATACCGAAGGAGAGCACTAATGGAAAAAACACTTCATAAAGAAGAGATTAAAAATAAAAGAGCTGAAAGCTTTATTCCAGCATATGAATACAAAGAAACGCAGGAACTCGTTTCACTCGTGGAGGAGGCCGCAAACCTATTGCAAACAAAAGGAGAATCCTCCTTTGAAACTTTTCGTGAGTCAGGCAAGTGGAGACAAAAAGATATATATATTTTTATTCTTGATCAAAAAGGAAACATGTTGGTTCATCCTGATCCAGAACTCGATGGAAAAAACACGATTGATCTAAAAGACGTTAATGGACGGCCAATTATTCGCGGTCTCATTGATGCTGCAACTTCAAATCCTTCCAAACCAGAAGGTTGGTATCATTACCAATGGCCTGAACCAGGAGACATATCTCCAAGGTGGAAGAGTAGCTTCGTAAAACTTGTAAAATCTCCTTCGGGAAAAGAATTTATCGTTGGTAGCGGCATGTACAACAATAGAATGGAAAAAAGTTTTGTCGTCGATATGGTTAAAGATGCTGTGGCCCTTATAGAGAAAAAAGGAAAAGCGGCCTTCCCTATTTTTCATGATGAAACTGGAAGCTTCATGGCCAAAGACGCCTATATCTTCGTCTACGATGCTAACGGTATTGAAGTCGTCAATCCTGCTCAATCAAATCTCGAAGGACAATATCTTCTTGATGTAAAAGATACAAACAACAAACCTTTTGTTCGTGATTTTTATAAACTCATTCAAACCAAAGGTGAAGGCTGGGTCAATTACATGTGGCCTAAACCTGGAGAGAGCGTTTCGACAGAGAAGTCGACTTATCTTATGAAAGCAAAATTCGGTGAAGAATTATTCATTGTAGGGTGCGGAGTTTATCTTTCTGATGCTCCAAAAACAGAGCACGCGACAAGCGAAATAACGGCCTCCAAACTTATGCAATTGGTTCGTGAAGGAGCAACTCTTCTTGAAAAAGATGGAGAAAAAGCTTTTGAAGAATTCAGAAAAAAGGGCTCAAAGTGGTTTTCAAAAGAAACTTATTTTTTTGTCTGGGACATGGATGGCACTCGTAGATTTCACGCAGCAACTCCATCCCTCGAAGGAGTAAATGGAAGTAATGCCAAAGATGCTATGGATAAACCTATTGGAAAAATGTTTCTTGAAGTTGCATCCTCACCTTCTGGAGAAGGGTGGATCCACTACATGTATCCAAGACCGGGCAAACTATTTCCAGAATGGAAATCAACTTTCGTAAAGCGAGTCAATCTTCCTAATGGAAAAAAACAACTCATCGGCTGTGGTATTTACAATATGCAAATGGATGAAATTATCATTAAAGATGTGGTCAATCACGCGGCTTCTTTAATAAAAGAAAAAGGCAAGGCTGCTTTCCCTGAACTAAGAGACAAGAAAGGAGCATTTCGTTTTATGGACACTTATATTTTTGTAAACTCCATTGACGGAATGGAATTGGTCAATGGCGGCACTCCCTATATGGAAGGAAAAAATGTCACTGACTTAAAGGATGCTAAAGGAACTCCAATGGCGCGAAACTGTATCAGGTCTGCAATGGAAAAAGGATCAGCGTGGGTGGATTGCTACTGGTACAAACCAGGGAACAATTATGCGTCTTTGAAAAAAACATTTGTTCGCAAAGTTCAATTTGGCCTTGACACCTTCATCGTTGGATCTGGTTTCTATGTTGAAGAAGAACAAAGATTGCTTCACTAAACACTGACTCCGAATTATTTAAGAAGATTTTCAAGATTTGCAAGAACGTCTTCAGTAGATAAATCGGAGTTAAATTTTTGAGAAGCAGTGATTATATCACTTAGAATCGGCGACAACTCTCCGCTTAGATTATACTCTTGAATATCATCGTTAATTTTTTGGAGTAATTCTTTTTTTGCTCTTGTATCAAGTGAACCTTTTCCCGTTGATAGGTCTGCATATATTTCCATGATAATAATGCTGGCGCCCCACTCTTGATTAACAATTGATGTAACTGCAACGCCGGTACCAGCAGTACTTAAATCTTTATCTTTTATTGCGGCCTGAGCAAATGATGAAAACACCACACTGACAAATAGCAAAGATAATACAATAATTTTTTGCATAACTCCTCCGAGGATGTGTGAAGTAGCACCTTTGCAAATATTTTGTAAAGAATGAATTTATGCGTTCAAGGGCACACCACTTGCTTCTTATTTTAGTAATGACCTTTCACACTCTTTAGGAGGTATCCATGCCACAAAAAGAAAAAATCAATGAGACACATAAGAATAAGTTAATGAAGCATGCAGCGAAAGCAATCGTGACTCGCGCGAATCAGAAGAAAAAACTATCTATTCCAGGAAACCAAATTCAATATCTAGAGGTCACACCTCCTGGTACGAAGTCAATGGCGATGTACACTGTACTTGCAACTCCCGGACAAAGTACTGGAAGCAAATTTCTCCACCATGGCGGAGATGAGACCCTTCTCGTTATCTCAGGAAGTTTAGAAGTCGATCTACACGACCATAAAGAAAAACTAGGCAAAGGAGATAGCTTATTCATTCCTCGAGGAGAACTTCATCGAGTGACTAATACAGGAGCAGAAAACGCTGAAGCCATTTTTGTATTGAGTCCACCCGAATATACAGAAGGAGAACACTAATGAAAAAAATATTTATTATACTATTAGCACTCATACTCTCAACCTACACTTTCGCTGAAACTTATGAATTCAAAGAGACAAAGAATCTCGTCAAGCTCGTCAACGAAGCTGCAAAGTTGGTGCAAAAGAAAGGAGAAACTTCTTTTAAAGACTTTGATAAAACAGGTAGTAAGTGGAGACAAAAAGATACATATATTTTTGTACTCGATCCTGATGGAACTATGTTAGTTCACCCCGATGCAACTCTTGCAGGTAAAAATACATTCGATCTAAAAGACGTCAATGGACGGCCTATCATTCAAGGTCTCATTGAAGCAGCTGTTTCTATCCCCAACAAACCGGAAGGTTGGTATCACTATCAGTGGCCTGAGCCAGGTGAGATACTACCAAGATGGAAAAGTAGTTTTGTAAAACTTGTAAAAACACCTTCGGGAAAAGAACTTATCGTTGGTAGTGGTATGTATAACGATCGAATGGAAAAAAGTTTTGTTGTCGACATGGTGAAAGATGCTGAAGGGATTATCAAAAAAGAAGGAACTGAAGCCTTCGCTCTCCTTCGTGATAAAAAAGGTCGCTTCAATGCCAAAGATGCCTACATCTTCGTCATGGACCCTAATGGTATAGAACTCGTCAATCCCGCTCACCCAAATCTCGAGGGACGAAATCTTCTCGATGTTAAAGACACAAACAACAAACCACTCATTCGCGACATGCTTAAGGTAGTTAATACTAAAGGCTCGGGTTGGGTTAATTACATGTGGCCTAAGCCAGGAGAAAGTGTGCCAACACAAAAGTCGACTTATGTTGAGAAAGTAAAAGTTGGTGACAAATGGTATCTCATCGGATCTGGGGTCTATCTCACAGACGCTCCAAAAGGCCTGCATTCAGTGAGCGCGCTGACTGCTCCAGAACTTATGAAATTAGTTCGAGATGGATCAGCGCTAGTTGAAAAAATTGGTGAAAAAGCGTTTGAAGAATTCAGAGTAAAAGGATCAAAGTTTTTCAAAGGCGATACATATTTCTTCGTGTGGGACATGGATGGTACTCGCAAATTTCATGCTGCCGATCCAACACTCGAAGGAAAAAATGGAAGTGATGCTCTAGATATAAATGATCGACCTTATGGAAAAATGTTTATGGAAGTTGCAAGAAGTCCTTCTGGAGAAGGATGGGTTCATTATATGTATCCTGAACCTGAAAAAATGTTTCCTGTTTGGAAATCTGCTTTCTTAAAACGAGTCACACTACCAAACGGAAAACAAGAGATGGTTGGATCTGCAAGTTACAATATGCAAATGGATTCTGCCCTAATTGAAGATGTCGTCAATCGCGCCTCTTTACTTGTCCAAACAAAAGGTAGTGCTGCTTTTGATGAACTAAGAGACAAGAAAGGGCCATATAATTTTATGGACACTTATGTCTTCGTCGACACTCCAGATGGAATGGAATTAGTAAACTCAGGTACTCCATTTTTGGAAGGAAAAAATATTATTAATCTAAAAGATACTAGAGGAAAAACCGTTGGACGCGACTACATCAGTGCAGCGATGGAAAAAGGTTCATCATGGGAAGAATACTATTGGTATAAACCAGGAAGTAATATTCCAACGCTTAAGAAAACTTTTGTTCGCAAAGTTCAATCAGGAAAAGATACCTACATTGTAGGTTCTGGTTACTATGTTGAAGAGAAGCCAACAATGGCCCAAGCCAAATAAGATTACATTAAAACCGAGGGAGCAATGTTATCTGTTGCTTCTTCGGTCTTTATCGTAAATTTCGCTCTTTCTTTCACTTGCTTGGAAAAATCATACATTGGTATCATCCCCTGACTTTTCATATTGCCAACATGATCAATTAATTTTTTATTCCATCCGGGAAGAACCAGATTAGGCGCAAGCTCCGCAAGTGGCACAGCAAGAAAATCTCGTTCTGCAATTTGAGGATCTGGAATCATCATATTATCTTGCTTGATAACAACGTAATCATAAAAAAGAATATCCAGGTCAATTGTTCGAGGAGCATTCTTATCTTCTGTGCGCTTGCGCCCAAGAGCTTCTTCCAGCGGACGCAGTATTGAAAACTTTAACATCTCTGGTGTAGCTCTGGTCTCAACCTGAATAACTCCATTCACAAAGTAGGGATCATTTGGATTGCCTAGAGGTTTTGTCTTATAAAACTTAGAAGAAGAGATAATTGCTAGATGATTTTTAAGCAGATCAATACTCTTTAGAATATTTTCCTGAGGATTAATATTGGAGCCAATGCCGATGAAAGCGGTGCTCGTTTTTACCTCTTCTGCTCTTCGGGTGATTTCAACACCAACACTTCTAGCAAAACGAAGTGCCCCCGGCTTTTCAACTATTACATCTACCTCCAGGACTTTTGAATACTCCAGACAGATAGAGGCAATCCGATCGGCAAGGGCTTCAATCAGACTATATTGAGAGTGCTCGACCATGGCGATAATCCTTTTTTTAAGAGCACTATAATTGACAGTATCGTCAATGAGATCGCTCTTTCCTACTTCGTGCAGATCCATCGTCAAAGCGATATTAATCATGATGTCTTCTTTTTCACGCCGCTCTTCAGGAGTAACTCCAATAGTGCACCGAAGAAGAAGATCTTTAATAAGTATTTTATCCATTGTCGTACTCCTTAAGGTGTCTGCCACCATCAACAAAAACAATATTTCCCGTAACAAATTTCGTCTTTAGTAGATAGATTGCTGCTTGAGCAATATCGAAGGGATCACCGTGACGTTTGAGAGGTACAGTGTTAACTCTTTCTTCCAAATAACTTTGCGGTTGTCCCGGTGGAGGCAAAATAAGTCCCGGTGCAATTCCATTAACTGTTATGTTGGGCGCATATTTTAGAGCAAGCATTCGATTCATTGCTGTAAGCACATGTTTACTCCACATATATCCCACGTGATTCCAATCTTGATCTTTAATTCTTGAATCAAGAAGATTGATAATTTTTCCTACTTTCGCACGCTCGGAAAATTTTCGGCATAAGACAAATGGAGCCCAGGCATTGACTTGCATATTATCAATCATGCCTTGAAAGGTGACAGTGTCCATATTCTCAAATGGAAAAAGTGAAGCGCTATTGATGAGATAATCAATATTTCCAGCAATACTAAATGAGCGATCAATGAGTGTTTCGTACTCTGATTGAATTTCAAAGTTCGCTTTTATTGGCCAGGTTTTAACTTTCAAAGCAGCAAGTTCTTCACAGAGTTTTTTTGCTTCGTCCTCGGATTGATTGTAATGAGCAATGACATGTACACCCTCTTGCGCCAATTGCAGTGAAATCTCGCGCCCAATGCGTTTAGAAGCACCAGTTACCAAAGCAGTCTTTCCTCTTAGAGATTCTTCTTGCATTTGAACCTCAATAGATCAAATGATCAATATCTGTAGCGAGCCTAAAATCCTTAGGTGTAAGACCTCCCGCTTTATGAGTTGAAAGATCAAGTCTCACTTTATTGTAAGAGATATGAATATCCGGATGATGGTCCTCCATTTCAGCAAGTTCAGCAATATCATCAACAAAGTCCATGGCCTGATGAAAATCTTTGAAACTAAATTCTCGAACGATGGCACCATCATGAAGTGTCCACGAAGGAACAGTTTTTAAGCGATCATTGATCTCTTCTTTGGGAATCAGGGTCTCTTCTGGTTTTGTTGGTTTTTTCATTGCGATTTTTTCACCCTTTTTAATCAAATCTCGCGCCCATTGAACTTTATCCCAAACATTACACATCATCGCACCTCTTACGCGTCCATCTTTAAGGTAGTAGATGATGCCTTTCTCATTTTCTTTTTGCCAATCAGTGAATACTTCAAGTCTTGAGTCTACTTCTCCAACAGCTTCATAACCGAGATCAAAAAGATCAGAGAAAAAGTACGGCATGTAATCATAGATAAGGTGTAATCCGGCCATATTTTTTCCCGCCAGTTTTCCTTGATTAATGGAATTATCCCAGTGTTCGACTCGCATCTGTTGGCCTAAAACGATATAAGGAAAATTGGCATTATCCCCTGCTGCAAAAATATCTGTTTGAGATGTTTCTAAATATTGATTAACGATAATTCCATTTCCGACTTTTAAACCTGCTGTGCTTGCAAGCTCTATGGAAGGATCAAGACCCACTCCTACAATAATCATGTTGGATTCTATTTTCTTCCCGCTTTTTGTTTGAGTAGAAAATCCATTTTTTGTGGATTCAATTGCAATCGGTTGATCTTCAGATAAAATTTTAATTCCATGATTTTTAAATTTCTCTTGAACAGCTCTTGCAAGATTTTCTGGAAATACTCTTTGAACAAGAAGTTTGTCGGGAAAAATCATTGTCACGTCAATGTTATTGCCATTAAGAGCAGCGGCCATTTCTGAACCAATGAACCCTCCCCCTATAATGAGAACAGAAGAATTATCTTCCGCTTTCTCTCTTATAAAAGTGTAGTCATCTAACGTTCGATAATAGGAAATACCTTCGAGATTACCGCCAGGAATAGTAAGATGTCTTGGATTACCTCCTGTGGCCAACAGGAGCTTTTCGTATTTTATGATTTGAGTATTATCACAACTAATTTTTTTATTGCTTGGATCAATTGATGTAACAGTCGTTTTTAAAAGAAGAGTGACATTGTTCTTTTGATAAAATGCTTGATCATAAACGAAGATGTCTTCTATTTTTTGTTTTTTGAGCCAGAGTTTTTTTGATAGCGGCGGTCTGTTATAAGGAAGATGCGATTCTGATCCCACTAACAAAATGGATCCATTCTTATCGACTTCTCTGATTCCCTCAACGGCAGAGGCCCCAGTAAGTCCAGCTCCAACAATAATATATTTGTATGAATCACTTAGCATTTTATACCCCCCAATAAAAGGTAGAGAATAATGTTAAAAAATTGCAAGAGGGGTGCCACACCTAAATAAATAAAATTCATCCATACGCTCTTCTAAATAGTTATATTAGATGTCATAAATTTTAAGCAAAATTTCACTGACAATTGATGGCCTAGTCTCCATTCTACCCTGCACACACAACACACAACGACATTGCAATTTTGGAGACACACAGTGAAAGCTCAAACTGAAACGAGAAGGCTTAAGGATTTAAAGGCCACCAATGCCTATTTGAGATTGGGAACAGATGTATCAGAACTAGAAAAATCTATCCAAACTGTGGGCCTCATCGCTCCTCTAGTTATTTCAACGGACAATATTATTTTAGCTGGCGCAAGACGCTTTCAAGCGCTTTGCAATTTAGGTTTTACAGAAGCTCCTGTAGTCATCATTGATAAAGGAGATCTTGAAAAAGAACTTATCTCCATTGATGAAAACTTGGTTCGAAAAGACCTTACTAAAATTGAAGTTGAAGGACACCTAAGACGAGCTAAAGAAATTTATCAAGCGCTAAATCCAATTGAAGAGACGACTCCTGAAGAAGTCATTCAAATGGCTTCTGATTCCGAAGAAGATGAGAAGGAAAAGAAAAAAATCGTTCTTCCTGCTGAAAAGTTTTTAAATATTGTCGCTGAAAAAACAGGACTTTCTCCTAAGCAAATTCACGAAGCGATTAATCGCGACGAAATGGCCGACACTGCTGTAAAAGAAGCAAGAGTAAACGGAGAACTCTCCATCAGCCAGACAAATGAAATTGTAAAACTAAACAAAGAAGAGCAAAAAAAATCTCTTAACCACATTAAAACTCTTCCCGTAAGAGAAATCAGAAATTTTGTTAAGCTTGCTAAAACAAAAGGTGTAGAAGAAGCGCTAAGAGGCACTCCTAAGCTTCCTCATGCTCGCGAGTTTAATGAAATTGAAATGACTTTAAAGAAACTTCATAAAAAGCTGAAACAATTAGAAATTGAAGGAATCACTCTTGAGCAAATGCCAGCGAGTACTCAGAAAATTTTCAATGAAGTAATGAAATTTGCTGAAAGTGATAATTTTTCTTATGTGGGTGATGAGCAACACGAAGAAGTTTATCAGTAGAAAATTAAAAGGCCCCTGCGTACAGGGGCCATTCAATTATTGTTTGCGATACAATTCAGCTAGATTATCAAAGCAGTTAGACAATTTGTCGATGAAACCAAATTGAAGATCTTGTTCATTTGCCATGACTTGATCTAACCCTTCAATACCTTCAAGATGACATACTTGGACTGGAGAATAAATTTTTTGGCGATCATCGATAGACTCAATAAATTTAAAACTCAAATCACATTGATGGCTATTTTTATCACAAGCTAAATCTAAAAATTTATACTCGTAATAACCTTCGCACCAAATGTCACCGCAGATATTATCAATCGCATTCAACACTCTTGCATTTTCTTCTGGAGAAAATAATTGATCATAATAAACACTTTCTGCTTTTACTGCATTTCCAAAAACCAACAACATTAACATAATTAGAATTTTCATATATACCTCGATTAAAAAATAATCCCTTATTTTTATGATCAAATGCTATTCCTCGAGGTATGACTAAAACATGTTTTAGATCAGGAAATTTTAAGATTTTGATTGGTTTGGTAATAATGTAGCTTATTAAGACTCTTTTAATTCTCGAGGAGGTTCCATCCATGGCAATTCAAGAGAAAAAGACGCTCCTCTTTCATCTGTTCGGTTGTGCGCATGCACTCTTCCACCATGAGCTTCGATAATTCCTTTAACGATAGAGAGACCTAGACCAACTCCACCAGCCGGACTTCCAGGTAAGCGATAGAACTTATCAAAAATGGCTTCCAGTTTATCTTCTGGAATACCTGATCCCTGATCCAAGACTCTTATAAAAATTTTTTCTTCTTCTTTTTCAATTTGAACCGTAATTGTTGTTCCAGATGCCGAATACGCTTTGGCATTTAATAAAAGATTCACCAGTGCATGCTCTAATAGACGTTCATCACAATAAAGAAAGACACCGGAAGAGATTTCTTGAATGATAATTTTATGATCTTTAATATTTATATTAGAAATAGTTGACTGGACTAAATCCGAGGCCTCTACCCATTCGCGTTTCAAAGTAAGAAGTCCCGAATTTAATCTATTCATATCCAATAGATTTTCAATAACCCGATTTAATCTCTCACTTGATTCAAGTAATTCGAGATTAAGCATTTTTATTTTTTGAGGATCATTTTGAATTTTCTCATCTTGCAATACATTCACTGTCCCCATAATGGAAGTCAGAGGAATTCTCATCTCGTGTGAAACAGAATTTAATAAAGTTTGATGCAATTTTTCAGATTCTTCCAAAAGCTGAACGCTTTGATTTTGTTTTTGTAATATCAAATGCTCAAGCGCATTACTTAACTGCATGCAGATACTATTAAGTAAACTTTCTTCATCTGGGGTCATACTTCGTTTCATATCGGGATAAAAAAGAAGAACTCCAATAATTTTTCCTGGAACAATCAATGGAATACTTTTACAACGAGAATGCGAAAGAGTTTGAGTTGACCACCCTGCTGCTTTCTTATTTTCAAAACTCCACACTGCCAATGCAAATTCTTTATCTGATACAGTACCTGAACTTGTCGATTTTTTATTCAATACTTTTTTTTCATCTCTCAAAAGAATTATAATCTGAGACTTAAAAAGATCCTGAATAGTCTTCTCAGTAAGATCACAAACTTCTCTAATCGTTATTGCATGAGAGAAATCTTCAAGCAAAGAAAGAAGTGTTCTTGTTTTCTTATCTCTTAAAGTTAAGGCTTGCTCTTTTCTTTTAGTTTTACGTGCTAATGTTCCGGAAAGAATCCCAACTAAGATAAAAGCAAAGCACATCATCTTATCTTCTGTATTGGTAATCTGAAATGTAAAAGATGGTGGTATAAAAATATAATCCCAAATGATTGCTCCTCCAACAGAAGCAAAAAGAATGGGTCCCAGGGTACTCCTGAATCCAACGACGACTACTCCCATCAAATAAAGAAAACCAACAGAACGATATCCGATAATGGGATTTAACAATAGACTGATAAATGTGATAACAGTGAGAAAGTAAAATGTATTAAAATATGGAACTGGCCCATTACTAAGCAGGTCTGGAATTGGGCTTTTCATTCTCTTTTTTTTGAGTTCCAGAGTTTCTTTTTCCTGACGGATTACGTGAATATCCACCGATTCCATCTTTTGAATCAATTGTTCAAGAAGATTATAAAATGTCTTTTTTTCCGGTCGTCCTAAAATTATTTGTGTAACATTTTTTTCAAGGGCGAGAGTATTTAATGCTCTTACGATATCACTATCACTTCTAGTAATGACTTCTGCTCCTAACTCCCGAGCGAGACTCATATTTTGAAAAAGAGTTGCTTGATCAAATGAGCTTAGAGGGGCATCGTTATCGATATGAACAGCTATCCAAGGTGCTTCCAAATTAAATGCCATTCTTCTAGCAGCTCGGACAAGTTTTGCTGAACTTGGACTATGACTAACAGCGACCATCAACCTTTCATTGGTATTCCATGGATTTGTCAGTTGCTTTATTGAAATGTGTCCCTGAAGATCATGATCAACTTTTTCAGCTGTAAAACGAAGTGAGATCTCACGAAGGGCAACTAAATAAGGTTCCTTAAAAAAATTATCTTCTGCCCTGACCGCTTTATCGCCAATGTAAACGCGACCTTCTTTTAATCTTTTTATAAGTTCTTGTGGAGAAATATCGATTAACTCTATCTGATCAGCCAAATCCCAAAGTGAATCTGGAACAGTCTCTCTTACCTGCACTCCAGTTATTTGCTGAACAATATCTGCACGACTTTCAATGTGCTGAACATTTAGAGTTGTATAAACGCTTATCCCACTCTCTAATATTTCAATGACATCTTGATAGCGTTTTGTATGACGTGAGCCAGGAGCATTGGTATGAGCGAGCTCATCAACTAAAACAATATCTGGTTTTAACTTTAAAATCGCATCTATATCAAATTCATTAAGGACTTTTTCGCGATAGATGATTTCTTTTCTCGGAATGACAGTCAAGCCTTCAAGCATCTTCTCAGTGTCTGAACGACCGTGTGTTTCTACTAAACCTACTACAACATTTTTACCTAACCGATGCTGTTCCCCACCTGCTCTTAGCATGGCATATGTTTTTCCAACTCCTGGGCACATTCCAAAAAATACGCGAAAAGCACCTCTGCTTTTTTTAGCCTCTTCTTTCTTTAATTGCGCAAGAATAATGTCTGGATTAGGTCTTAACCTTTCGTTCATAATTGAAGCCTAGAACTTTTCATCTAATAATAAGTTTAATCTTAGTACATTTAAACGGTCTTTACCTAATATGCCAAATTGTCTTCCCTCAATATTATCAACAACAAGTTTTTTTAATTCAACAACTCTTCTGTCATCGAGGTGACGAGCTTCTGCAATTCGATTGATTTGTCGATCTGCCGATTCTGGACTTATATGAGGATCAAGTCCTGATCCTGAAGCGTACAAAAGATCATCATTGCTATTGATATCAAGACCATTGTCTGCAGCTCTTTTTGTAATTGTTTCTTGAAGTGTTTTACTGTCAGGGCTTAAATTGCTTGCCGACGAAGACGATGGATCATAATTAGCAGCCGAAGGTCGTGGCCAGAAATACTGCTTTCCTTTAAATTCTTGGGCCAAAAGTTTTGATCCTATGACTTTTCCATTTTTAGTTAAGAGCGAACCATTCGCCTCATCATTAAAAATAGATTGTGAAACGACTGTGATAAACAATGGATAAATTATTCCTGTCAGAACAATAAAAAAGATAAAAATTTTCAAGTTATTTATTAATACTTTCACTAGACCCATCCTAGAGTTGTAATAACAACATCGATTAATTTAATACCGATAAAAGGTGCAATGATTCCACCTATCCCATAGATCATAAGATTTTTTTGTAAAAGAGCTGAAGCAGGTAGAGGTTTGTATTTTACTCCACGAAGCGCTAGAGGAATCAAAGCTACGATTACTAGTGCATTGAAAATAATGGCACTTAAAATGGCGCTCTGAGAAGACGCCAGATGCATAATGTTTAGTTGTGCTAATGGACCATTCAGATTCTTAGTCGCATAAAGTGTTGCAAAAAGAGCTGGTAAAATAGCAAAATATTTCGCGACATCGTTAGCAACTGAGAAGGTCGTAAGTGCTCCTCTTGTCATTAAAAGCTGTTTACCTGTTTCTACAATCTCAATGAGCTTCGTTGGATTTGAATCCAGATCAACCATGTTGCCAGCTTCTTTTGCGGCCTGGGTTCCGGTATTCATCGCGACACCAACATCTGCTTGAGCAAGAGCTGGAGCATCATTAGTCCCGTCTCCTGTCATAGCAACTAAATGCCCTTTGGCCTGTTCATCTCTGATACGGACAAGTTTCATCTCTGGGGTTGCTTGAGCAAGAAAATCATCAACTCCAGCTTCTGCCGCAATAGCAGCTGCTGTTAAGGGGTTATCTCCTGTGATCATGACTGTTTTAATTCCCATCTTTCGAAGTTCGGCGAATCTCTCATTGATTCCAGGTTTCACGATATCCTTTAGATAAATAACTCCTAAAACTTTTTTATCTTCACAGACAACGAGTGGAGTTCCACCTGCTCGCCCGATGGTCTCAACAATATCTAAAACGCCATCTGGAAAAGTTCCGCCATGAGCTTCGACATAATCTTTTACTGAGTCTGAAGCTCCTTTTCTAATCTCTGTGACTTTTCCATTTTCAGTAATATTAATACCACTCATACGAGTCTGAGCTGTAAATGGAACAAATTCTGCTTGAAGAGACGAGAGATTTACCTCAGAAACTTTGTATTTACTTTGAGCAAGAAGAACAATAGAGCGGCCCTCTGGAGTCTCATCACTTAAAGAAGAAAGATAAGCAGTTTTTGCAAGAACAGTTTCGCTAATTCCTGGAGCAACTCTAAAATCGTTGGCCATTCTATTTCCGATAGTAATCGTTCCAGTTTTATCTAAAAGTAAAACATCGATATCTCCCGCCGCCTCAACTGCGCGACCTGAAGTTGCGATAACATTTTTTCTTATTAAACGATCCATTCCACTGATCCCAATGGCACTTAAGAGTCCTCCGATGGTTGTTGGAATTAAACAAACCAAAAGAGAAATGAGAACTGGAACAGTTATAATGTGAGATAAATCCTGATGACTTGCATTTCCTGAGTAATCAGCAAAAAACTTTAACGTTGCAACGGCTAAAATAAAAACGAGAGTTAAGCCTGAAAGCAAAATACTTAGAGCAATTTCGTTTGGAGTTTTCTGTCTTGAAGCACTTTCTACAAGCGCAATCATGCGATCTAAAAAACTGCTTCCTGGCTCACTTGCAATGCGAACTAAAATTCTATCGCTGATAACAAGCGTCCCACCAGTTACAGAACTTCTATCCCCTCCACTTTCACGGATTACAGGTGCAGACTCTCCAGTGATTGCAGATTCATCGACTGTTGCGATTCCTTCAATAACTTCACCATCTCCTGGAATCATATCTCCTGCTTCACAGACAACGATGTTTCCTTTTTTTAGTTCTAGAGCATTGATAACTGTAACTTGCTTACCAGTCATGAGTCGTGCTTTTGTAGATGACCTCGTTTTTTTTAAAGTATCTGCTTGAGCTTTTCCTCTTCCTTCAGCAATGGCCTCAGAAAAATTGGCAAATAAAACTGTAAACCAAAGCCATAGTGCAATTTGAATTTCAAAAAAAGAATTATGCCCAGTAACTCCATTTCTAATCGCAATAAATGATGTCACAAGAGCACAAACCCAAGTGATAAACATAACCGGATTCCTCAACTGAGTCCTAGGATTTAATTTTACAAAAGAATCCTTTAAGGCCTGTTTAACCATTTCAGATGTCATTAAATTTACTTTTTCATGCTTACTCATATATTACCTTCTAAAAAAGAATTCCTTTGTTCATTAGTAACTGTTCTACAATTGGTCCGAGCGAAATTGCTGGTAAAAAAGTTAGAGCACCTACAATGATGATTACTCCAATGAGAAGGACCACAAAAATAGGATTATCTGTTGCCAATGTACCAAAACTAGGAGGACTCGCTTTTTTTGTGACCATGCTTCCGGCAATGGCCATAACAGGGATGAGGACAGCAAAACGTCCAATGAGCATCGTTATTCCCAAGAGGTAATTATAAAAATTAGTATTAGCGTTTAGTCCTGCGAGTGCACTTCCGTTATTACCTGCTGCTGAAGTGAAGGCGTAAAGAATTTCACTAAGTCCATGAGGACCCTGATGACTCAAACTACTTAGACCTACTTTTGTAGAAACTGCAAGTGCACTGCCGAGAAGAATACAGGCACTAGGAGCAAGGATAGCGAGAATAATCATTTTAATCTCGCGAGATTCGATTTTTTTTCCGAGATATTCTGGCGTTCGACCAACCATCAAACCTGATAAAAAAACAGTGAGGATTACAAAAAGGATCATTCCATATAGGCCACAACCAACTCCTCCAAAAATAATTTCACCAAGCATAATATTAAGCATACCCACAGCAGCAGAAAGTGGAGCCTGGCTAGAGATCATTGCATTCACTGAACCGTTTGAGGCAGCAGTTGTCCAGCTCGTCCACATTGAACTATTAATGATACCAAATCTTGCTTCCTTTCCTTCCATCATATTGAGTGCTAAATCAGATTTTATGATTATAGTTGATCCAACCATCAAGATAATCATCATTGCTGCAAAAATCGCCCAGCCTTGCTTCTTGGCTCCTATCATCAATCCATAGGTGTAAGTAAGAGCTGCCGGTATAAGAAGAATTGAAATGAGAGAAAACCAATTGGTCAGTGGAGTTGGATTTTCATAAGGATGAGCAGAGTTCACATTAAAAAATCCTCCACCATTAGTTCCTAATTGCTTGATGGCAATTTGTGAAGCTGCTGGACCACCTGGAAGAATTTGATCTTTTCCTTCAATAGTTGTTGCATGAACATATGAAGAAAAATTTTGTATTGTTCCTTGCTTGACGAGAATGAAAGCAAGAACGATGGAAAGAGGGAGTAAGATAAAGAGAGTTGATTGTGTTAAGTCTTTCCAAAAATTTCCAAGAGTTTTTGATTCGCGTTCCGCTTCTGATTTACGAGACAAACCACGAACTAAAGCAAGAAGAACTGTGATTCCCGTAGCAGCACTTAGAAAGTTCTGTGTCCCAAGCGCCATCATCTGTGAGAAATAACTTAGAGTACTTTCACCACCGTATGATTGCCAATTTGTGTTTGTTACAAAGCTCACAGCAATGTTAAAGGCAAGAGGGAATGAAAGACCTGAAAAATGTTGAGGGTTTAAAGGCAAGTGTCCTTGAAACATCAAGATTGTTATAACAAATAATAATCCGATTAGATTAAATACGAGAACATTTTTGGTGTAATCACCCCAGTTCATTTCTTTATGCGTATCAAGCCCAAGAACTCGGTAAATTAAATTTTCAATGGTATTAAATATGCTAATCTTCCCTTCAAAAACCATCGCCATGTACTTTCCCAAAATA
Source organism: Bacteriovoracales bacterium (assembly GCA_037444575.1). GTDB lineage: Bacteria > Bdellovibrionota > Bacteriovoracia > Bacteriovoracales > Bacteriovoracaceae > Bacteriovorax. The sequence continues at coordinate 54,966 of JBBIME010000009.1, read as the reverse complement.
GGAGTAAGAAAAATAATGGCACCAAAGGAGAGAGAAATTTCTGTAAAATCTAATGCGCTCATAACTCTCTCCTAAAATTTTTCTGGGTAAATTAATGTGTAAACAAGATAGCCAACAATTCCGATCGTTAAGATCCCTGTAAGTATAAAATCCATAAATGACCTCGCTTTTAAAAACTCTATTCCTCGAGACATAAAAATGGCGTAAAAAGATAACATGATGGTATAAAGAAAACGTAAAAATTGAGTTATGATTCATATAAAAATAATTTATGTTATTTTTATTTTTTCTTTATGCCTCTCCACAGTATTTTTATTTTTAATTTATTTGATAATCTCGCAACAGATATTCATGATGAAACTTCCAGGAGTAATCGTATGAATAAAATATCCATAGTGCTTTTAGTGACACTCGCTCTATCTAAGGTTGCATTGGCTACCCCTTCGACTCAGATATGGATCCCTTCGACGGATGTGCAAAATTATAGAACCTTTCGACTTGGTATCGACAACTATTTCAGGGCTTCAAGTTTGCCCAAATCTCCTCCCACATCTACTGCTACTAGAGACGCAAACATTATGGATATTGGTCTCACCGCGGGGATGTCGCCCATTGAAAAAGTAAAAGCGGAAGCTGGTTTTGATTATTTAGTTAACGCCAATGAACCAAATGATAATCATCCATGGAGTGGTAATTTTAAAATAGCGACGCCAGAAGATTCAATTTTTAAATTATCACCTGCCATAGCGGTAGGAATGTACAATGTTGGAAAATCACTTCCTATAGCACAAGCATCATTAGTAACTTCTGGGCAGAATATCGTCTATGGCCTTTTAGCAAGAACCCTTCCCCTAGGGAGATTATCTGTTGGATACTACCGAGGCAGTGAAAAGGCCCTCATCAACACTAGCGGAAATCCTGCCAATGATGGCGTACTCCTTTCCTGGGATCGCGCCATGACAGAAATTAACGACAAATTCTGGTTGGCGATAGATTATCAGGGGGGGAACAATGTCGATGGTGCAATTAACTTTGGGGGCTCTTGGAACTTTGCACCGAATGTTTCTGTTATCTTCGGTTATGATATTTACACCAAGAAAAGTTTGGCAGGTAACAACACCTTCACAACACCTTCACAACACAACTTGATATCAACTTTCCTTAACTCACTGTCACTTTCATATTTCTGATGAAATCTTTTCACAGAAAATCTTGTCAAAGGCAAAAACGAAAGCAGACAATGGATGGGAGAAAAGAAATGAGACAACAGAGGCATTTGTTATTTTAAAAAAAGTATTAATCATCGATGACGAATCTTCAATTAGAAAGCTCCTTCGCGTGAGTTTAGAAGCTAATGGCTATCACATAATTGAAGCACAAACAGGACACGAAGGAATTCAAAAAACTCTCGAAGAAAAACCTGAAGTCATTCTCCTTGACCTAGGACTTCCCGATAAAGATGGATTGGCCATTATAAAAGAAGTTCGTCAATGGTCCCAAACTCCGATAATCGTTCTTACAGTTGTCGATAGAGATCAGGTAAAAGTCGAAGCTCTTGATAGCGGGGCTGATGATTACATCACTAAACCTTTTAGTATTCCCGAATTATTGGTGCGCATAAGGGTGGCCTTAAGACACGCAATCCCAAGCGATCAGGGTCCTATTTTAAAAAGTGGCCCACTGGAAATGGATTTAGCCGCTCATTTAGTAAAAATGAATAATCAACCTATCAAATTAACTGCGACTGAATATGATATCCTCAAAGTTTTGATTCGCTACAAAGGAAAAGTTGTCACGCATAGAGTGCTTCTAAATGAGGTCTGGGGACCAAACTCTGTTGAACATGTTCAATATCTACGAGTTTACTTGGGCAATTTAAGAAAAAAATTGAAAACCGATGGACATGAAGACGAACTCATTTCTACTGAAGCAGGCGTTGGCTATCGCCTAAAAGATGCTGAATAGATATCAACATCATAAAAATTTAGGCTTCACTTCATTGATCACAGAATTGATCGATTCAATAACAAAATCCTGATTCAGTGATTGACCGTAAATGAGATATTGTTTGGAATTAAATTTCTGCTCGATCTCACGAGTTTTCTTCTGGGCCTGCATAGAACCGCCGGTCATATCCAGCACACGCATATTAAAGAGATAATTCATTGTGAGATTCTTATCGATCTCAGACATGTTTAAAACAAGAGAATCAATAGTGCTTAACTCTCTAGAGCTTGGAGGAGTAAGTTTTACTTCAACCATCCCCTTTGTTGATTTTATTTGAGCCACTTTAAAGCGAATAAAATTTTCAAAAATTTCTAAAACTTGAGAGATAACAAGACTTGGATCAATCACTAATTCAATGTGACCAGAAGGCACTGATTCATCTTTATCAAAGAAAGCAAGGTAAAGACTTCCGTTCTTATCAGTGATCGCACAATCTTGAGACAAGAGAAATTCAAAGGGATAATCTTTTTCCTCTGACCCATTTAAAGAAAGATTTTCTGCTAACGTTATGTTAGTCAAAGACTTCCAGGCATTTTTATCTTTTGCTTTAATTTTTTTATAATTTCCTTCGCAAAGAGCGACTGCTAAATGCGGAAGTTCTATTTTTTCTGCACTGTGATTTTTAATCTTAAGTGTACCTTTGATTTTATCACCTTGGCGCCATCTCTCGCCAACTGCTTCAAGGTTGTATTCTAGTGGTTTTAAAAAAATTGTTCCTTTCATAAGACTTAATCATCTCTAAATTTATGCCCTTGATCAAGCTTGACTTACATAGATTCAGTACATTTAATTAAATAATGAAATTTTATATCGTTTCAGCACTACTTATTCTCGTTTCTTTTAATATCCGGGCAGACGAGCGGCTTAAAAAATATTGCTCCCAAATTGGCGGGAATGTTGTCAATGAATTCACATGCCCGAAAAGCAAATTGAAATTAAAATTCGATTTCTGTCTAACAAAAGATGATTTAGGGCGAATGCTTTTTTTCGATGGGTGCACAGGACCAAGCGGGGGGCATGCGGATCTTTTTTACCCTGCATGTATTAAGCATGATTATTGTTATCACCATGAACCAAATACTCACGGCTACACTCGATCTGATTGTGACCATCAGTTTTTAAATAATACTCTCGATCTTTGTGCCAAGGCAGAGGACCAAAAGGACTGCCGTCTTTGGGCGCAATCGATGTATCGGGCCTTGCGAATGTTTGGGGATGTTGCTTTTAATTGCGCGAAGTACGAAGCTGATTATTAGTGAATTACATTCACATTCATATTCTCATCTCCATATCGCTCAACGACTTCTAAAAATTTGTCGAGAGATTGATTCCAGCCATTAACACAATCATCGTGCATTTCTTTGGGAATGCCTTCATGACTGATCACAATCTTTGTTTGATCATCTTCAATTTTTTCAAACTCTATCGTAACGTAAAGTTTTCTTGGCCAATTTCCACGCATTCCAAGATCATTTCCTAAAATGATATTGCCATCCTCGTCGGAAAACGAATCTGTACACACTATTTTTTTATAAGGAATAATCTCTTCATAAATTCCTGTACTCCAGGTGATCGTTCCATCAGGTGCCTCCATATCAAAAAGATATTTCCCCCCTACGCGAAAGTCAGATTCAGCATACTTTGAGGTGTATCTCGTTGGCCCCCACCACTGCTTGATAATTTCAGGGTCTGACCACGCTCTCCAAACCCATTCAATAGGCGCTCTGTATGATCGAGTGATCTTTACGAGAGGTAAATGCTCAGAGCTACTCTTATGTTCTGAATGTGAATTAATAGTTGATGCTTCTTTTTCCATAATTCCCCCTTCAATCTTCGGAACTGCAAAATGAAGACCTATAGTAAAGCTCTATGTCTTATGTTAGTGTTTCTCTATGCATTCATTAAAAAACTTCTGGGACGTTTTAGTTATCTTCTTAATACCTTTTGGCGGAGGAATTCCTGGGGGCGTAATGCTCGCTCAAAGTAGAGGAATAGAATGGCCTATAATGATGCTTCTTTATTTTATTTCTGATGTAATTTTGGCCTGTGCCTTTGAACCGATAATGCTTTTATTTATTAAGTACGGAAAACGAGTTCACATTCTTGCTCGTTTTGCTGAAATCATGAAGCTCGTTATTCAAAAAACACTCGAAGATTATGGTAATAGCTCAGGTATATTTGCTCTTATTATGATTGCTTTCGGAGTTGATCCCATGACTGGTCGAGCGGTTGCAGTAGCGGCGGGACATGGTTTTTTTGTGGGATGGATGATCGCAATCGCTGGAGATATGATTTACTTCACTCTGTTGATGATATCTACTTTATGGCTTAAGAGCGTAATTGGAGATGGAACAACAACAATGTTTATCATCTTTGCTTTGATGATATTTATTCCAAACTTCTATCGCCGCATGCAGAAAAAATTTCAAAAATAAAACTATTTTATTCTTTTAATTAAATGATACCCAAACTGAGTACGAACGATACCAGAGACTTCTCCTGGCATTAATGAGAATGCTGCTTTTTCAAAACTTGGCACCATCATTCCTCTACCAAACTCTCCCAGATTGCCTCCATCTTTTCCTGATGGGCATTGAGAAAAATCGCGAGCAAGTTTTTCAAAATCCTCTCCCGCAGCTATTTTTTTTAGAAGGTCTTGGGCCTCGTATTCATGATCCACTAAAATATGTAATGCCGTAACTTTCATTTATTCATTCCTTATGTTTTTTTAATAACATCCTACACCATAATGACGAAAAAAAAAGAATAAATTCTTTTGATCCCTTGACATAAATTTTAACAATCCCACATTGTAGAGATGAGACAAGTTACACTGCTTAATGCGTGCTTATTTTTATATGTCCTTCTCTCGGCAAAACCTCTTGCCGAGACCGATGCTATACGCGGACTTCTCGCAATAGATCATTCAAACCGTGACTGCGTATACAACAGTGACAAAAATAAAGCTTGTTCAAAAACAACATCTAAATCCCCCACTAAACTTAAACATGTAGATAACATATTAGCTGCGATCAAAGGCACTGATCCTTCATTTTTTACCTACACTGCCGCAATTTCTTTGCAATCTTTCCCAATTCAAATTTTTCAGCTGCCAATCTATCGCTATCAAAAAACGGGTTTAAGTCCTCCCCTTCTTTCTTAATTTTTATTCCACATTATTTAAATTAAAAATTATCAAGGATTAAATCATATGAATTTAAAATCGATTGTTATTGCCGGAATGCTACTGGGAAATTCACTTCAAGCAAATGAACATAAGGCCCTCCCCATATTAGAAAGAGATGACTTCACTTCTGCTCAAGAAATAACCAAACATGGTAAAAGTGTACTGAGTATTGAGCTCACTCCAACTGGAGTTGAAAAAATAAAAGCGATCACACAAAAGGGACTAGGAGAAAAAATTCGCTTTAAAATTGGTGAGAGCTTTTATCGCTTTAAATTAAAAGAAAAGATTATTGAGGATCAAATAATTATTGGACCTTTTAGTCACTCTGAAGCTTTAAAAATCGAGAGAGAAATTAACGTGTAGTTTTTTATATATAACAAAAAAATATACATCGAAAAAAGTCAATCGATCTAAGAATTTTAGTTGCAGCAAAACGATATATAGTTTAACACTCTCCCCGGCATTCTAAACCACTCCGGGGAGATTTTATGTTAAAAAAAATGACCGCTTTATTTCTGCTTATGGCCTTTACACAGGTTCATGCGACGTCTCCTCTGCAACAATCATTTTCAATGTCTTCTGAATTGAATCAAGCTTATGATGAACTTAGTTACAAATTAAATGTTGAATGGGACCAAAAAGATAAAACTTTTTTTGATGGGGCAATTGATAAATTTGAAAAAGAAATTTCTAACTTGCAACAGCTTGGTTTAACAAATAAAGAACTGGTTTTACACACTTTAGGAAAAATCAAAGATAAAGAAACTCAAACCGAAATCAATGAATTAACAAAAATCATTAATGATTCACAAATGAGCAATGAAGAGGCCCTCTCTTTCACTCTTCAAAGATTAAACAGCACCTACTCGCATGGTGCTAGTTGGTCTGGTGGAAAAGTTGGTGAACACATGTGCGAAGTATTAATCGCAGTTATTCTAATCTACTGTTGTACTCATAACAACCGCACCCCTGATCAAACGAATCAACGGCCCCCTCTGGGAAATCAACCTCCAATTATCTCAGATATGAGGCTGAAAAAAGATATTAAAAACATTTCTGATGCTCTCGAAAAACTATCTTCTCTTGATGGGGTTACTTACAATTGGAACCACTCTTTTCACCCAGAATTAAACCTGGAAGATAAACCTCAAATGGGTGTACTGGCCCAACAAGTAGAAAAAGTTTTTCCTCAAGCAGTGGTCACAAATGAGGCCGGAATTAAGGCCGTAACTTACAACATGCTAATTGCTCCAACAATTGAAGCAATCAAAGAACTAAAGAAAGAAAACGCCGAGATGAAAAGTTTTATCTGCTCAGCACATGACAATAGAGCATCTTTTTGCTCTAAAAATAAATAAGGATTTATTTTTATGCTAGTTGAAAGTCTAATTAAATGTAAATCGCAAATTAATGTAATGGACATTGGAGCTTCATGCATTAATGAAACTCCCGTTTATAAGATTTTAATTGATGAAGGACTTGCCCATTTAAATGCATTCGAGGGTGATGAGCGACAGATCGAAAAAATCAAAGAGACTTATGGAGACAATGCTACTGTCTTTCCTCATTTTATAAGTGATGGGACAGTCAAAACTCTTTATATCGCAAGCGAGATTACCGGGATGACTTCCCTATTAAAACCCAATACAAAGGCCTTAAAGTTTTTTAATGGGTTCGATTATTTTGGAAAGGTTGAAAAAGAAGAACAAGTCGCTACAACTAAACTAGATGATATATCTGATCTTAATCCAATTGATTTTTTGAAGATGGATATCCAGGGATCAGAGCTAGATGTATTAAAAAATGGAATAAAAACACTTCAAAACTGTGTCGCGATCCAGTTAGAAGTTTCTTATATCTGTTTATATGAAAATCAACCGACTTTTGGTGATATTGACGTTTGGATGCGAAAGAATGGTTTTGTCCCTCATTGTTTCTTGGATGTAAAACGATGGTCAATCTCCCCAACTTTAAACCAGAATAATTTTCGTAGACCTTTCAATCAACTACTCGAGTCTGATATCGTCTACATAAAAGATCCTCTTCGTTTAGAAAGTTTTAGTGATGACCAATTAAAGAAGCTGGCCTTAATTTCACATTTCTGTTTTTCAAGTTTTGATCTATGCACTCATTTACTAATTGAACTAGAAGCTAGAAATGTTTTAAGAACACAGACACATGTTCAATATCAAAACATTGTTCTTTAAAAGGTAAAAGGTGCCATCACCCCAATGGTTTCGCATGTGCAAAATTCTATTTTTTAATAACTGGATCAACGTGAGTCATCACATTTAAAACATGAGGGTGCGCTTGCATTGTTTTTTTTCTCGCCTCTACTGCAATGTCATGCCCCTCCTTAACTGTTTTATTAGCATCTATTTCAAGGTGAACATCGACAAGTATCATGTCTCCAACTTTTCTTGTTCTTAAATCATGAATTCCTAGAATGCCATTCGTTTCTAAAAGTTCTTTTTGGATTGCAATCGTTTCTTCTTCAGTGGCCGCTCTATCCATTAAGTCGTGTAGAGCATCCCACGAGAATGTCCATCCCATGCGAGTTACCATCAACCCCACAATCAATGCTGCAATTGAATCAAAGATAGGATATCCAAGAAGGTTACCAACAATCCCGACAGCAACAACGAGTGATGAAGCCGCATCCGATCGCGCATGCCAAGCATTGGCTATCAACATGCTTGATCGAACTTGCTCTGCTACTTTAAGCATGTAACGAAATAGCATTTCCTTAAAGAGGAGCGACGTAAGTGCAACATACAAGGCAGCTATATGCACTTGAGATATTGTGCCGTGATTTTGAATTTTAGTAAAAGATGACCAAAGCATGCCAAGGCCTACTACTAACAGCAAAACACCTAGCACTAAAGAAGCTGCATTTTCATAACGATGATGTCCGTAGTGGTGATCGGCATCTGCTTGTTTACTGCTGTGTTGATTGGCAATTAAAACAACAAAGTCCGCAAGAAGATCAGAAAAAGAATGAATCCCATCTGCAATTAACCCTTGAGACTTTGTCACAATTCCTGCAACGATTTGAAGAACACTTAAAAAAATATTTACGAAAACACTAATCCAAGTGCTTTTCTTTGCAGCGGCAAAACGCTCAGGAGAACTTTGTTCATGATCTTCAATTGTATCTAATTCCATAGATAATCTCGCAGGATAGTTATTTTATTTTTCAGAGATAATTTACTTGAATGGATGAAAGTATGCAAAGAGGAATCTAAAGAGGAATCTATTGACTGGAATGTCTTTAAATGAATAGAGTTTTATTTAGAGGGATCTGTAATGAGAGAATCAGATGTCATCAGGTATTTAGATAATAGACAGAATGAAATCGACAGCGCGGCCCAATATCATGAATTAGCAAAAGCTGAGTCGAGTGCTCAGATTGCAGAGGTTTATAAACGTCTCGCAAAAGAAGAAGAAGCGCATATCAATTTCTGGGAAAGACAATTAAAACAAAATGGTATTAGCTTTCCAAAACGCAAACCTTCTTGGAGGGCCCAAACTTTAATAATGCTTGCCAAATTTTTTGGTCCGCAATTTATTCTCACTACAATTTCAGAACGAGAGCACGCAGATCAAAATGTTTATGCTGCTCAAAGAGAATCCAAGAATACAAAGATGACAGCACAAGAGCATTGGCATACGAAACTTCTTAATGAAATTGAAAGACTACCGGTAAAAGGACTTCTTGGTCCAGGGCTTGCTAAAATTGAAGGCCGTCATAAATTCATCGGAGGAAATGCACTCCGTGCTTCTGTTTTAGGAGCAAACGATGGTCTTTGTTCCAATCTCAGTTTAGTTATGGGAGTCGCTGGTGCTGCTGTTCAATCACACACTTTATTGATTACGGGTCTTGCGGGCCTTATGGCTGGTGCTTGTTCGATGGCATTAGGAGAATGGGTGTCTGTTACGAGTGCGCGCGAACTGGCCAAACGAGAAATTTCAATTGAAGAAGATGAATTCGATTTGCATCCAGAAGGCGAAGCTGAAGAATTAAAACTCATCTATGAGGCAAAAGGGATGTCTCCCAAAGAAGCAACTGATCTCGCTTTGCATATGATCTCCAACAAAGCTCAAGCAATGGATGAACTCACCAGAGAAGAACTTGGAATTAATCCCGATGATTTAGGAGGAAGTGCTATTGAAGCTGCAGCTTTTTCATTTGCCTTATTTGCTCTTGGCGCCCTTGTTCCAGTACTTCCCTTTTTCTTTTTATCTGGATCAAGTTCGATTATCGCTAGCCTAATCTTAAGCGCTCTCGCTCTTTTTTTATTTGGCGCTCTCACCACTCTGTTTACAGGAAGACCTGTTCTCATTGTCGGTTCCCGCCAAATGGCCCTAGGACTTGGCTCTGCTGGACTCACCTTTACCCTCGGTCATTTTCTTGGTGTTGCATTAACATAGGAGCTGTTTTTCATTAATTAAACATTAAGATTCTTCATCTTAGGCATTAAAGCTAAAGTCTTAAACAGATACTGGCGAAGAGACTCTAAATATAAATCATTTCGCGGGTAAGGACATTAGAAAGATAATCACTTACTGGAAAAATCTCTCGATTATTAAAAAGCTCTACATTATCGTTGGAGTGCTATCACTATTTATTATTTTCGAAGCGCTTGCTCTCGTTCTGGCCATGAATAATCTTTCAGTTGTTAGGGCACTTGTTGGAGCGCAAGGCACTTGGTCTGAATCTCGCAGAAATGCCATCAATTCTTTTCAGCGATACACCTTTACAAAAAATGAAGGCGATTACTTTGCAATTCGAGAGGCACTAACAATTCCAGAAGGCGGATATTATGCAAGAATCGAATTACTAAAAGAACATCCCAACTTGGAAATCATTAAGAAGACATTGATCCAGGGAAAAATTCCGGAAAGTGATGTGGACATGGCCATTATTCTTCTTCGGAATTTTAATTGGATCCCATATGTTAAAGAAGCACTTCAAAAATGGAAAGAAGGCGATGAGAGTCTCATGGCGTTTATAGTATTGGTCCATGACTACCATCAAATTGTTACGAGTGGATCGCCTAATGCAAAAAAGGCAATCGAACTCATTGAACAAATCAACAAACTCAACAATCAAGTTACACTAAAAGAAAAACAATTCTCCTCTTCAATGGCCGAAGGTGCGAAATGGATGGATAATCTAGTTTTGCTCTTTCTCTTTTTCATTTTCGTTACAGTTGAGATTACTGGACTCACCCTTACGGTTATTACCGGTCGAGGCATTTCCAATGGACTTAGTGATCTAAATAAGATTGCCCACGAATTTGGAGAAGGAAACTTTGATCGTGAGTTAACAATTAAATCACAGGATGAAATTGGACAACTATCATCGTCGATAAACAAGATGGGATCTCTCTTAAAAAAATCCTATGAGAGTCTTCGCGAGTCTCATCAGCAATTAGAAATTAAAGTCGATGAGCGAACGATGGAGCTAGCTTCAAAATCAGAAGAAAATGTTCGTCTTTATAAGAAGGCAAAAAAAGCGCTAAAAATGCGTGATGAGTTTTTATCAATAGCCAATCACGAACTACGAACTCCTTTGACATCTCTTGGGTTGCAATTGCACATCTTAAATAGAACAGTCAATGATAAGAACGCAGACATCGAAAAAATGAAAGTGATGGTTGCAAACACCTCTCGCCTGTTTAAAAAAATATCATCATTACACAATGTTTTAATGGATCTCTCTCAAATTGAGCTAGGCAGCTTTGAGCTTAAATTGGAAGAAGGTGATCTCGTTGCAATTGTTAATGAAAGTATATCGCAGCTGATACTGGAAGCAACTCGCAATGGCTCAGTTGTGGAGCTTACTTCTCCTGAAACGATCGTGGGAAAATTTGACATCGTTCGCACAGGGCAAGTTATTACAAATCTTCTTTCGAATGCTATTAAGTATGGCGAAGGAAAACCAATTGAAGTTGCTTTAAGGGTCGATGATGATGAAGCTATTATTTCGGTGAAAGATAACGGCCCTGGAATTCCTTTAGATAAACAAGCTATTATATTTGAACGCTTTGAGAGAATTATCACTGATCAATCTAGATCTGGAATGGGACTTGGCCTTTATATTTCTAAACAAGTTATTGAAGCTCATGGTGGCGCGCTAGAGTTAACGAGCCTTCCGGGTGCTGGAGCAACTTTCATTGCAAAAATTCCTCTGGGGTAACTTACTTTCCTTTATCAACGTCAGATCTTCTTAAAGAACGCTCTCCAAAAATCCACCAAGGTTTTTTTCTTTTTACATATTGTAGCCCATATTTTTTCACGACGGCCGCAGTAATCCAATTGAGAGCTTCAGCGGGATCATCCGTAATCTTTATGGATTCCAGATCGTATGGAGAAATATTTCCTGCAGAAAGAACTGGACCTTTCAAAAAGGAGAGCATTCCATCCCAATAACTTTTGCCCACAAGAATGACTGGAAAACCTTGCATCTTTCCGGTTTGAATCAGAGTTGCTACTTCAAAAAATTCATCAAGAGTTCCGAAACCTCCAGGCATCACGATGAATGCATAAGAATATTTTGCGAGCATAAGTTTGCGTACAAAAAAATATTTGAATTCGACCCAGAGGTCGAGATAAGGATTGGGCCTTTCCTCTTTGGGTAAGATGATACCACATCCGATAGATTTTCCTTTTGCTTCCCTGGCACCATAGTTAGCTGCTTCCATCAAACCAGGTCCTCCTCCAGTTATCACCGTGAAGCCGTACTTTGATATTTCTGCACCAAACTGCTTGGCCAACAAATAGTATGGATGATCTTTTGCAAATCGTGCGGAACCAAAAACCGTAATAGAAGGCCCAACAAAGTGGAGAGCACGAAATCCTTTAATACATTCAAGGAAAATGCGAAATGCCCGCAAGAGTTCGAAGCCGCGTGCGTGACGTCCTTCCAAAAAAAATTTTTCTTCCTGATTTGGACTATCGCTGGCAGGTACAACATTCGCCATGAGACTTCCCCTTCTTGCAAATCTAGATGATTCTACAAAAGGTTAGGGAATTTAACTTATATTATATTGCTATGATTGATGAAGTACTTTTGGATTTAATTAAATCTTCTTTGCACATGTTTCTTGGACATTTGCAGAAATAAATGTTGTTAAATCATTCACCTTCAACACTTCTGTGCATGCATTATGCGTTTTACAAACTGGAATTATATACCAGTCCGAACTTCCGGCCCTTTGAACGTGGGCCCCCACTTCTGCAGAAGTGTTGCACCCTACGACTCTACAAGTTCCTGTTTGCAATCCACTGAATTTATCCCAATGGTCTAGCCAACTGCCGCACTTACATTTACTGGCCGGGGTTCCATTGATGTTTTTCACTGTTATTGCCATATCTCCCCCAAGAACTTTGAATTGAGAATTTCTAGCAATATCGACATTAAACAAAAAACTTTAAGGATATATTTATCAAGATTTCTTGATAGAAAGATTAGGAAGATTAGGTGCCACCACCCCTTGGAAGATTAGGTGCCACCACCCCTTTGGTTTCGCAAACGCATAACTAAATCATAAAAGATAAGCAAAAATGTTCGAAGGAATTTTAGCAATATAATATTCAAATATTTTTAAGAAATTCGTATTATAAAATTTAGCTTCCCTAACCGTTTTTCTTGAATCAAGAAAAATACTTCCTCTAAATTTTCCTTCAATGGCCTCTGTTACAACTTTCGCAAGCTCAGGATTGTTATTGCATGCTAAAGTCAATTCCGCATTATAATTTGCAGAATGTGGATCAAAGTTAAAAGAGCCAATCACAGAATCCTTACTATCAAAAACAAAGGATTTTGCATGAAGACCAAAACGTGCATGAGAGATTTTATCAGTCATTGTCGTATAATTTTCTGGAACGAATCCTTTGTAGATATAGGTTTCTATTCCTTTATTGATCCAATGTTTAATAATGGTATCAAAGGCAGAATAGACATAAAAGTGATCTGTTGAATTTAAACTGTTTGTTAAAAGAGTAACCCTTACATTTTTATTGGATGCATTCTTAAGACTTGCCTCTGATTCATCATTAATAATAAAATAAGGGGTATCAATTAATACAGATTCCTTTGCATTTATTATCCTGTTGCTAATATCATGCTTAATAATTCGCTCTGAGCGATTCTTTTTCCCGATGATTGGATACTCCGAATTAAAACTCACATTTTCACAAACTCCACTGTATTCTCCTTCCAATTCGGCCTTTCCTTTCTCTCTAATCTCTTCGAGTTGATTGCTAGGAACAGATAAAAACTCAACAGCTTTGGCAATTTTTTGTTTATAAATCTTTAGATCATTACGATATTTATATTCATCGACACCATCATCAGTTCTGTAAATTGCATCGCTGATCTGAGGCTCTTTATCTCGTTTTACTTTTACAGAAGTTTCTGAATTCCAGAAAACATCAAAAGTATTTTGTATATAAGAAACAATTGGCCCCGAGATTAGAGTATCCTGGTCTAAGAAATTAAAATCTTCTCGCAAATCAAAATATTCATCTGCAATATTTCGTCCCCCGGTGATAGCTTCCTCTCCATCAATCATAAGAACCTTTCGATGATCTCTATATTGCTCTTTAACTAAACTGAGAAGAGAAGTGACATTGAAATATTTGACTTCAATTCCATTTTTTTCCATTTCATACGCAAAGAACGGCGAGAAATGAGTCCTTGCTGAAAAATAATCAAGCAGCATACGAACCTTCACACCTTCGTGAGCTTTTTTAACAAGGGCCTGAGAAATTATTCGCCCTGACTTATCTGTGTTAAAGATATAATACTCAAGATCGATTGATTTTTTGGACTTCTCAATCATCTGTAGACGCTCTTCTAATGAACCTATTCCATAATTTAAAAGTGTAATTTGATGACTTGATTGTAGAGATACGTTGAACGGATTGAGTTCACTGGCCTCTACATTAAAGACAAAAATTGCCAAAAGAAGAATCCATGACTTCATTCATACCTCTCAATATCGTGGAAAAAATATTATTGGAAAATTACCTTACTAGAACGAAGGCCAAAAAACTTTTAGCTTAACTATCTCTTATTTTCAATAAAGATCTTATTGGGTAATTTGCATTATATATATTTTTTGAATGAATCTAAAAGGTGTCATCACTTCTATTGAAAAAAGACTTCTATTCTCAATTGAACAAAATTTTCTTCATGAAAGCCACTCGCTTTAGGAAAGTCTGCCCCCAAAGTAAAAGTTCCATAGAGCCATTTGCTATAGAGGAGTTGCCGATAACTTACAGAAGCATCATAAACGTCGTAATAAAAATTTGGTGATAATTTGGCATTGGCCCCCACTGAGTAAGTCAAGGCTTTCTCGTTTCCAATGTGTTGATAAAGAATTAAGTTATTTCTAAAAATAAAAGTATCGGATTGATCAGTCCAGACAAGTGAATTAAGTAAGTCCGATTGAAAGATCTCGTTCCATTTTTTATAGAATGAAACTTGTGAAATCTCCTGAAATCCTTCCTGGCGATAAAGAATAAGTTTTTGAAATAGACCGATGTCGAAATGTTCAGTCTTGATATCTTTACTGACATTGACCTTAATCGAAGGATTAAGTGGCATCTCAAGTCTTAGACCAAAACGAAGTAAACTTGAAAAATATTTTGATTGCGTAAGAAGATAACTTACCCCGGCCGAGTAATTTGTAGGTACATTTTTAGTGGCAACGTTTTCATCAGTTGTGGCCTTAATAACCTCATCTTTTTCTTTTTCAATAACCAGTTTTAACTTTTTAGTAGTCCGAGGCAAATCAAACCTGGCTTCCAAATCATAGATCGTCTGAAGCTTCTGTCCTTCCTTTAAATAAAAGCTTGAGTAGGCCGACAGTGTACTTTGGTTCTCTGCTACGAGATAAGGTTGATTTGTAAAAAATGAGTCTATATTGCGATTAAATAACCGCCACTCAGAAGCAATTTTAGTTGTCGTTTCTTCCTTAATGATCGTGCTCTCTGCGAGTGAGGAAAACGACCAAAACATTAATAGGTTGAACATTAAAAATTTAATAGTTCACCCCAACAGCTAAAAATGTGTTTCTTGTAAAATAGCGCACATTGCTTTTTTGATAAGTAAAGCTTACAAAATAGTGATCGAAACTATAAAGAGCACCGAGCTCAAGAAGAAGCATATCTCTTTTGTCTACACTTTGATCCGACTTTCCAAATATAGGGTTTTTATGCAAAACAGTTTTAGCATAGCCCCCGCCAACTTTCATAAAAAGTGGAATAGTGGGAACAGGAAATAGAACTCCCGCTTTAAATCCCAAGGCCCCTGCATGAAGATTATCAGATCGATCTTTCCAGTCTTCAAACAAGGCGGCATTAACGTAAGCATTATAATTGTAATCCCAGGCCTTTATTTTTTTTTGAATGACAAAGCCAAATTCAAGCAAATAATAATCTTTATTCACCACAGGAGGAGCAAGGACAGCTATGTTTCCTTCGCGCAAAAGAAAATGCTTTGTTTCGGCAAAACAATTAGTCGTTAAAAGAATAAGCAAAGCAAAAAAATAAGACATTATCTAAATGGTGCCATCACCCCAATGGTTTCGCAAACCATTATGCGATTTATTCAGAATAGCTGTGGAACGCATCCTGCAAATTCCTTTATTAAAGGGGGATCATATGCTGGACTATTTAAATCAAAAAGCTCTTTCCGTAGGAGGCACCATCGATCTTGCCCCACTACACTCGAAGATCAAAGACAGTAAGCTTGTGTGCATGGGAGACGCCTCTCATGGGACCCATGAGTTTTATGAATGGCGAATGAAAATCTCACTTGAACTCATCAAGCATCACGGCTTTCAATTTGTGGCCTTTGAAGGTGACTGGCCCGATTTTGAAGGCATCAACAAATATCTCCTGAATGAACTCCCAGAAGAGGAGCCAGAAGAATCACTCGATGATCTATTAAGAGAAAACTTTGATCGCTGGCCTTCGTGGATGTGGGCCAATAGCGAAATGAAAAAGTTTATTAATGAAGTTCGCACAATAAACCTGTCTCTCCCTCAGGAACGCAAAGTAAGATTTCATGGACTCGATTTGTATTCAGTTAAAAAGTCAGCTCATGAGATCCCTGCTCTTGTTAAAGAACTTTCCCCTGAACTCGCCAAAGATTTACCATTTGGACTTATCAACATCGAGTTTGCTGAAGCTGCCATAAAACAACTGAACCTTATCCCCCATCAGAAAAGCGCACAGAAAGAGTGGCTTCTATTAAGTGCTAAGCAAAATGCAAAGGCCGTTTACAACGGACTTCGATTTAAAAAAGCTTCAGGAGTTGGCGATGATCGTCCCTGGAATATTAGAGATCGTCATATGATGGATACACTTAAATCACTTTTTAATTACTATGGAGTGAACTCACGTGGAATTGTTTGGGCGCATATCAATCATGTTAGTGACATCAGACGCGTTGGAGGACAAAGTACAATCAGTCTTGGAGGTCTCGCTAAAGACATTTATGGAGAAAAGGAAGTTTCACTCATCGCCTTTATGACATACTCAGGATCTGTGACGGCTTCTCCCAAGTGGGATGGTCCGATTAAGGCAATGAATGTTCCTCCTGCTATTCCTGAAAGTATTGAGTCTGCTCTAAGTCTGGTGGCCCTAAAAAAGAATGCCCCAGCTCTTATCGTGCGTTTTGAAACTGCTGATAAAGAAGGTCCAATGTCTAGGCCCATGCCGTATCACTTTGTGGCCGTTGTCTACAATCCGAAATTTGATCAACAGGAAAATTATGTAACCGGCTCTATCCCCAATAGATTTGATGCTCTCTTTTTCATCGATAAAACACGAGCACTGGATCTTCTGGAGGAATCCAGATTGGATAAAACGCTTTCAAATTATTTTTGAAATCCTTTGATTCCATCAAACATAATTCCGATCATGAAATAGCTACCAGATAAATTAAGAGATGAAATGTTGGAAGCAAGTGTTCCTGACTTGTAAAGATTATTTACCTTGTTCATCTCATATCCACCTTCAGCATACAGAAGAATATGTTTGAATCCAAAACCAACAGATGAACCCGCTGCATAGTATGGAGTTGCAAACCAATCTTTTGCTGCTGTTTTACTCAATTCTCCATCACTCGTAGCAGATTTAATTTTAAGAGTTGTGTTGTTACCACCCACTCCCCCAAAAATGTCAAATCGAAAAAATGAAGATCGAATAAATGGAATGCGCGCTAGAAATAAAATTGAATCTTGAGTTCCATTCGCATCGTATTTTGTAAGACTATTCACGGGGTCGGCAGTAAATGTTCGCCTAGTATAGCGCATACCTGGTTCAAGAAATCTGAAAGTTGGAAAAGTTATCTCCACTCCAAAATTAGTCGTCTTATCAATTTTCTTTAACCCTTCATTTGCTAAGGCCGTATTTAAATTATCGAGCTTATTTGCTTTCGTATTGGCGATAAAAAGTCTTCCCTGAAGAAAAAGGTCTTTTGCAAATGATGATTGAATGCTTAAACTGAGTAAAATAGTAAGAATTATGCTTCTCATAAGAACCTCACCCCATAAGAATATTCCAATTAAAAAATTGAACAATCTTGAAGATTTTATAGGGAAACATTGTCTCTAAATTTTTTTTAATTAATTTTTTGAACAGCTAACTGCATTCTCCATACATGATGGAAATTTTTTGCGACACTTATCTAATACATTGTTACGTGCAATACCTTCAGTTCTATCTTTATCCGAGAATGTTTCACCTTGGTAAGTGACTTGACAGCTGTAAGCTCCTTCTAACCCCAGCTTCCCCTTTTTAAAAGTTAAATTCAGCTGAGCAGGACCTGAGCTATTTTTTCCAGCAGCATATCCCTCTTTATAGCCCTTTTGAGCGAGCTCAACATCTTTGTCACTACATAAAGTTGCAAACTGACCTAGAGACATAAGACGCCCCATTTTGGCATCATTCATCCCTTTTTCATATCCAGCGTTTTCTGTACAGTTTTGAGCACGAAAAGCTGCGCATCCAGTGAATATTGTCGAAATTAGAACTAACATCAATAAAGAAATTTTTGTCATAATAAACTCCCAGAATTTAAAAATTCTTTTTGGATCCATTAGTCTATAATCCTAATTATATTTAGGAATGAGCTGCCTTCTCTTGATCCGCAATAGTATTTAAATCTCTTTGAACGATAAACCAAACGGCTGGTACAAAAACGATCCACAATAAAAAAACGATCCACTTATTAAGTTTCTCTGATGAGACTTTTTCAAAAAGCTCTGCATATTTATAGTACGAGTAAATAATTCCAAAAGGTATGAAAAACAACATTGTCCATAATCCAGGTGCAGCCTTTTCGTCTTTGGTAATATTTTTTAATTCCACCGCTGTCTGGAAAAACCAATATATGGCGTAAAGACCAAACGTAACAATTAGAAGTAATAATTGAATTGCCATATTTCTTTTTTTTACTTGAATCACAATGTCTCCTTCATGGTTTATGGCAAAAAGCATCGGTCACTCCGGCACTTTTGAGTTCCTCTTGATCTTCGTGGCAAAGCTTATTGCTGTTGGGATTTAAATAAGCAACTATCGATCGATGCTTTAAAAGATTTGTAAACGTGAGGTTATCTAGTTTTTTTCCATTATAAGTTGAAAAGAACGAAGCTTTTTTATCTTCACAAGAAAAGTATTCTTCGCCTCTGAATCCTGTGCATTTCCATCCAGCATAAGAGTATTGAACTGCTTTATTTTTTCCAAGGATTTTGCATTTACTTTCACTCAGTGTTTCCATGGCCACAACAATAGTTTGAGATCTACCTTCAACAATTCTTTTGCACATTGAGTATGTCGTTGATCTAGGGCCACTAGCATTAGCTAACGCAGGACTCGCCAGAAAGGACAGAAAAAGTAAAATACAAATATATTTCATAATAAAAGTTTTCACATTTAATTTAAGCTAGTCAATTTCTTTTATTGGAAAGAATGGCACTTTATATATACCTGTGATAAAATTATTTTATGAAAGTTCTTTTGATCACTCCCCCGATGACTCAGGTGAATACACCTTATCCGGCAACGGCTTATCTCACACAATTTTTGCGTGACCATGAGTATGAGGTCGATCAGAAGGATTTAGGACTCGATCTATTTCACCGTCTGTTTAGCAAATCTGGACTTAATTTAATAAGAAAAGAAATTCAAACTAAAAAAAATCAATCTGAATTCGAAGAGTTTTTCCTAGAGGCCTTTGCTGATTATGAAAATACCATTGAGAGAGTCATCACCTTTCTTCAAGGAAAAGATCCCACTTTAGCTCTAAGGATTTCTAAAAGAATGCTCTTACCAGAAGGGCCGCGTTTTACTCCGCTCGATCAGCATGAAAATGAAATCTCAAATCTCTTTGGAGAAATGGGAATTCAAGACAAGGCAAAATACATCTCAAGTCTTTATCTCGATGACCTCGCTGATCTTATAAAAAATGGCGTTGATGATCGTTTTGGATTTTCTCACTATGGTGAATCTCTTGCGTCCTCGCAAAGCTCTTTTGATTTGTTATATGAGGGATTAAAAAAGAGCACTCTTGTTGATGAGCTCCTTATTGAATGCGTTAAAGAATACATCGCCAAAAACGATTATGATGTCGTGGGATTTACTCTTCCCTTTCCCGGAAATGTTTACGGTGCCCTTAGTGCCGCTCAATTTATTAAAGAAACAAAACCAAAAACAAAAATTGT
This sequence comes from Bacteriovoracales bacterium, assembly GCA_037444575.1. GTDB lineage: Bacteria > Bdellovibrionota > Bacteriovoracia > Bacteriovoracales > Bacteriovoracaceae > Bacteriovorax. Next base: position 35,031 of record JBBIME010000009.1, on the reverse strand, counting down.
CTTTGGTGGAGGATTTGTTAACACAGAACTTAGAGAACTATCCGACATTAGATTTTTTGAATTCACAGACTATCTGATTTTTGATGATGGAGAAGCGCCTCTAGCGATTTTATTAAATCATCTTCAAGGTAAAGCTCAAGTTGAAGATCTCCTTCGCACATGGTACGCGCGAGATGGAAAAATCATAAAGTCAGGAAGTGCCCAAAAAGATTTCGCTTTTAAGGAATTAAATGGACCTAGCTATGATGGACTTTCTCTTAATCGCTATATCCCCATGCTTGAGCTTCCAAATCCGATGCATCGAATGTGGTCTGATTTTAGATGGAATAAAATGATCATGGCCCATGGTTGCTATTGGAAGAAGTGTACATTTTGTGATGTGACACTTGATTATATCAATCGCTATGAGCCCATGAAAGCGGCAACGCTTGTTACTCAGATAAAAAGAATTGTGGAAGAAACAAAGCAAACGGGATTTCATTTTGTCGATGAGGCCGCTCCTCCTGCTCTTGTTAAAAGCATGAGTGAAGAACTCATTAAAGAGAACGTGAAAATTTCCTGGTGGGGCAATTTGCGTTTTGATAAGCAATTTGAACAAATTGCATCTCTCATGGCAGATTCAGGTTGTGTCGCAGTCACTGGTGGATTGGAAGTGGCGAGTCCTCGTATCCTCAGCATGATTGATAAAGGAGTGTCGGTCGAGCAAGTGGCCCGCGTGACAAAGGCCTTCTCCCAGAATGGAATTTATGTTCATGCCTATCTCATGTATGGATTTCCAACTCAGACCATTTCTGAAACTGTAGATAGCCTTGAAGTTGTTCGCCAATTATTTTTAAACGAGTGCATTCACTCGGCTTACTGGCATCGCTTTATGTGCACGGCCCACTCGCCAGTGGGATTAAATCCAGACAAATATAAAATCAAATTGATTCCTATTGAGACTCCTGTAAAAGGTCTTTTTGCCAAGAACACAGTCGATTTCATTGATCCCACTCAACCCGATCTTGATATGCTCGGCGAAGCCTTGAGACGTGCGGTTTACAATTTCATGCATGGAATCGGTCTAGAAGAAGATGTCCGCGCCTGGTTTGATATCGATGTGAAGAAAACATCCGTTCCAAAAAATTTCATCGCAAAAGCAATCCTATAAGGTGCCACTATACTTTTGGTTTCGCAAACGCGAATAATGTGCAACTGCGAAACCAAAAGTATAGTGGCACCTATCTACCTATCTATAAACACTAAATGAGAATTAATTTTTATATATAATATTAATTAGTCGGCCCATGATATTTTTTTATTATATGAAGACACTTCACGATTTAATAAGGAGAAGTCATGTTCAAACTAAAGCTCAGCATCATCATAAAATTTTTAGCATGCCTAGTATTTTTGACCGCATTCATGGGATGTTCGTCTTCACAAAAACACGAAAGCACAGGACAGTATATCGATGACTCCGTCATCACAACCAAAGTTAAGGCGGCTATTTTTGACGAAAAAACCTTAAAAACGTTGCAGATAAAAGTCGAAACATACAAAGGAGTGGTTCAGTTAAGTGGATTTGTCGATACACCACAGGCAGTTGAAAAGGCCGGAGAAGTCGCAAAGGGTGTTAAGGATGTCGTGTCGGTAAAAAACGATTTAATTATAAAATAGTCTCATGTAGATCTGAGACAATAAAAGGAAATTTATGAATAATAAAATGATTATACTATTCAGTGTTTTTTATTTTTTAGGCTTCCAAAAAAGTTTTGCTGATCAAAACCAAACAAAGGATACAAAACAAAAAAAGGAAACTGCAAAAGAAAAAATGGGGGAAGCAAAGCTTGCAGTAAAAGATTATACCTTTTCCCAAAAAGAAGAGTTCGTGACAAATATGAACAAAGAAATAGATCTCCTAAAAAAAGATTTAACTGATCTTGAAACCAAGGCAAAGAAAACAAGCAAAGATGCAAAAGCGGAAACTGATAAAAAAATAAAGGACGCAAAAACGAGTATAGCTAAATTAAATGAGCAAATAGAAACCGTAAAAAGCTCCACTGAATCTGACTGGGAAAAAATAAAAATTAAATTCAATGACTCTATGAGTGAAGTAAAAAAATCCATTGCCCGAAGTAGAAAATGGTTAAGTGAAAAAATTGCTCCATAACCCCAAAGTGGAGCAATAAAATGGCCAGCAGCAAACTACTTCTCCCTATATTTTTAATGACGATTGCTCAAAATGATTCCAATAATTGTGGCGAGAAACCAATTCCAAAAATCGAATGTCGAATAGGTAACTGCGTAAATGGTCAGTGGCAGGAAATTTGTGAACCTCCTCCTGCTCCAACATGTGAAATGATGCCTCTTCCAAATTTTGGTTGCAGAATTGGAAGATGTGTAAATGATAAATGGGAACAAATTTGCGATCCTAATCTTAGCTGTGGAATTAAACCAATCCCGAAAGATGGTTGTCGAATTGGGAAATGTATCAACAATGAATGGGAAGAAATTTGTGACTAATTAGGATGATGTTCCCTTTTTTCTTGCTAACTTATTTTAGAACTCGGTATTCTTAATTAGTATTATTTTACAAAACCAAGGTTGATCTATGAAAATACTCTCAATCGTTCTCTTGGGCCTTCTTTCAATCAACAATTCATTCGCGATGCCTCTTGGTAAAGCTAATGCTCTAAAGATTCACAAGAAAGGACTAACTGGATTGGATCCTAATTATGATTTTAATGGAATTGTGAAACTCTCAGACTGCTCAGGCTCTATTATAAAATTTTCTGGAATGCCTGATTCAGCAAAGGCCATTGCTTTGACCAACGGCCATTGCATCGGTGATTTAATTCCTCCAAATACTGCAATCAATAATCAACCCGTTAAAAGATCTATGGAAGTTTACAGTCGAGATCAACAGCTAGTTCCAGTTGTTGCAACGAAAGTTCTATATGCAACAATGACTAACACTGACATCACTTTATACGAATTAAAATCAACATACGCCGAATTGACGAAAAAAGGTGTTGATGCATTTGAATTAGACACTAATCATCCAACGCTTGGAACTTCAATCGATATCGTGTCTGGTTATTGGGATAATGGGTACCGCTGTAATATTGATACATTCATTTATCAATTACGAGAATCTGATTGGACTTGGAAAGATTCAATTCGTTATACCGACAGTGGTTGTGAAACCATTGGAGGAACATCAGGTTCCCCTATTATTCAAACCGGAACAAGAAGTGTTATTGGAGTCAATAATACAGGAAATGATAGCGGTGAACGTTGCACGATGGATAATCCATGCGAAGTTGATGAGCACGGAAATATTGAAGTAAAAATTCATGCTTCTTATGGCCAGGAAACTTATAATATTTACAGCTGCCTAAGCTTAGATTTTAGAATTGATCTAACTAAGCCTGGTTGTGAGCTATTTAAATAGTAAAAGTTTTTAATCTCCTAGCGTTTCACATTTTAAAACAGCTTTGACAAAAGTTGATTCAGGTAATTTTAATTTACCATTTAAGGCGACAGTATTAGTTCCATAATCAACTGCTACATGCCCTAGGAAGATGGACCCATGCTCTCTTAGGCGAACGAATCCAGTATTGTCTTCTGTTGAATCAAAACTTCCTCTTAAGATGTGGGCGCCATAAATGAGCGCTAAATCAGTCACTCTTCCATCACCTGTGCTATTTCGGTGTTCGAATACATTCAAGGCGAGTTTAGCTGGATCACCGTAAAGAATTGTATCTCCGATACACATTTTCCAGGTGCTGTCTTTTGCGAATGTTGCAACAGAAGTTAATGTTAACAAAATTACAAGTAGCTTATTCATAAAATGACCTCGTTTTCAATGGATGCTCTCACTAAATTGTTTTGCTTATATCAGCATCAAGTTTGGCGAGATTTTCGCGTTCAACCTGATACAAACCTTTAAGAAATTCAATGTTTTTTTCATCGAGCGCATTTGCCTCAGGATCTTGGTCCATTGATTTTCTAAGGTCATTTTCAAGATGCTTAATTCGTTCACTAAGTTTTTGACGTTGCTCAATTAATTCTTTCAATTTGTCCATAACATCCACCTCTAATCATTTAATGAAGCAACAAGCAGGCCAAGAAATGGAATAATATAAAACTACATATTCTATTATTTAATTATATTTTTTATTTCATAAACTTTCATGAATCATACTGGGCGTGATTTTTTACGAAAGGGCCAGACATGAATCAACGACCAATGCTTCGCGGACACTCTCATCAAGCAGCATTCTTTTTTGCCCTAGGGGCCTGCAGTATATTGCTACTAAGTATTCACTCCTCGAAAACACTTCTCGCTATGGCCATTTATTCTGCCAGCCTCATTGGTCTATTTGGAATAAGTGCACTCTATCACCGGGTGACATGGGAACCTCGCAAGCGCATTTGGATGAAAAGAATTGATCATGCTGCTATTTATGTTTTGATCGCGGGGACTTCTACACCAATATCAATGCTCGCGCTCTCGCCTGTTTATGGAATTAAAATGCTTACTCTTGTTTGGAGTGCTGCAATTATAGGAATTATGCAATCTCTTTTTTGGATTAATGCGCCCAGATGGTTTAAAACCATGTATTATGTTTTTGTTGGTTGCTTAATTGTTCCTTTTCTTCCGGAATTAAAATCGGCATTAGGTATGAACGAAGTGCGCTTAATATTAGCAGGAGGAGTAGCTTATATTACAGGCGCTGTTATTTATGCTCTCAAGAGACCAAATCCGATCCCTCAAATTTTTGGCTATCACGAAGTTTTTCATTTGCTAGTCATTGCAGGTGCAAGCTTTCATTTTCTAGTTAACTTTAAATTAGCAAATTAAAATTTGATAAGAATATCGGCGCGACGATTTTCTGCACGCCCTTCTTGAGTTTTGTTCGTGGATATCGGGGCCTCTTCTCCACGTCCAATCACTTTAATTCTGCTTGCAGGCACAGCATCTGCTGAAAGAAGATAATCTTTCACTGTTTGTGCTCGCTCTTGAGACAGTTTCGAATTACTTGCTTCGTTACCAATAGAGTCAGTATGTCCTTCAACTTCTACTTTGCTATTGCTAAACTCTTTGACGACACGTTGAACTTTTCCGAGTAGCCGGAGATTGGCATCAGTAAGGACTGCTTTGGATGTAGGGAATTTTAATCCTTTCAATCGAATGATTAAAGTATTTCCAACTCTCTCGACTTCAGCTTCATTTGCAGTGAATTTGCGACGAGCTTGTTCAAGTTTATCACTCATTGTTTCTTGTTCTTTTTTTTGATCTCTCGTTACAGCACTTAGTTTTGTTTTAACTACATCCTCAAAACTTTTACTCTCTGTGGCTACCTCTTGAGAAGAGTGCAAAAGATCAGCTGCAACCTCATTCAACGCAAGCGAGCGCGCTTCTATTTGAGCAACATCATGTCGATGCTCTTCAATATATACGGCAGTGTCTTTAAAATTCTTCATTGCCATTTTAAATTTTTCCGGAGCGTAAATTCGTGCACCATTATCGATTGCCTGAACAAGAGTTATTCGCGCTTGAGAAAGATTCTTATGTTTAATTGCACGCAATTCTAAATTTGAATACGACGTTTGGAGCGAAGAATAATTTGGTTCAGTATTTTGAGTATTATTAGATTCAAGTTCAGAAGTAAGCTTTTGGAGTTGTTCATCCGCCTTCTTGAACTCTGTGGCATAAAAGATTGGAGCTCCAGCTACAACTGCAAGCTTTCTTGAATTCAGGACGTCTTCAATTTGTTTATGAGAAAGATTTGCTGTAGCGTTTGCGCTGTTAAGATATTGACGAGCAATCGTAATCTGACGATAGATTTCTTTTTTTAAATCGCTCTGTTTATCTAAGTTTTTTTTAGCGTCTTCTAAATAGAAATTTGCTTGTTTGAAATTTCGTGGAGACAATACATCGGCTTGATTTTTAAGCGCTGAACTCATGTCCTTTTCTAATGTCTTAACCTCTTGAATTACATCTATCTTATCTAGTATTTTTTCTTGATTTTCTTGAGCGGAAATAACACTGCTATATCCTTCAAAAAGAAAAATTAAAAAAATACATCGGTAAACATGGTTGCTAATATTTGTTGTTTTCAATTGTACAAGCTCCTTCGCGAATTGCATCGAGAGGAAGTTAAAGCTTATAGTGTGTCATTAGAATAAAACAATATATTAATTCTGTTGGACTTATACTTTTTCTCATTGATATCGCATGTAAAAACAATCAACTCAAACTCAGAATATAATTATTTAAATTTTTGTATTTATAATCTTGCTACATTTATCACATTATCAATTCAAGGTTGAGAACTATAACGTTTTCACAAAATGGGAGCATTATGAAAAAACAATCAAAAGACAAGTCGAAATCAAGAGTAGTAGAAGAACGAAGACAAGGTTTAGGTCAACAAAAAAGACCAGGAGAAACACCCCCAAACACTAAATACCAACCAAAGACTGGATCTTCAAAAAAACCTGGAATGAATCCACCTGATGAATACTCTATTGATGAGTAACAAATAAAGAGGGGCACTGGCCCCTCTTTATCACAAAACTTAATATCTAATAATTCATTTTCTCTTCTTTCATCGATTTTCTAGCTTCCTTCATTACGTTCATGCATTTAGTTATTTCCGTTTTATCTTTAGTATCCTTAATGCATTTTCGTTCATCATCAATCATTGAAGATTTTTTATCAAGCATGTCTAGTTTTGCCTTTTTTGCCTCTTCAAAAGTCATTTTTTCCATTTTTTTCTCAAACTCTTTGTGTTCATCTTTTCCTTTTGAAAATGATGTTAATGGCAATAGAGTTAAAGAGAATAATAATAAATACTTCATAACTCCTCCTATTTAAAATCATCGTGTATAATAAGCACTCGATGGTTTCACAGGATTAAATTGCAATACGAAGACCAGATAATTTCATTTTTCATTACCAAAAAATTAAACTTAACTCCAATTACATTACATTTTGTAATCTGGACCAAAACTGAAATTATATTCTTGTTTTAGTTCATAGGTATAAGTTATGTTCCTTATCGATCGAGGCAATATTGATATTTATTGTGAACGTAAGGAGATTAAATGAATCCAATCGCCAAATTAACGAAAGTTTTATTTTCCTTCGCAATGTTTTTTTTGATCAACTACAATTCATTTGCAGTTAGCCCTCCCGTTGATGAAACATGCTTAGACCATGGGAATCCACTTGATGTAATTAATGAACAAGTCATTACATGGAAATCAAGTACCGCAAACGCCTTTCTTGCACGAGCACGCATTGAAGGAACTGTTGATCAAGTTTTTCCTGATCACTCCGGCCACCGCCATTTCTCTTTAAAAATTGGACCCAATCCAACGGATCACATCGAAGTTATTTATAATCTATCTTTTGGAAACTTACCTGTTCCATCAATAGGAATGACTGCTGAAGCATGTGGCGATTATATCACTTCAAGTGCACAAACTGGTTCTTACCCACCTTCTCCAGATGGCGGGATCATTCACTGGGTTCATAGAAGCCCACATGGACATGAACCAGGGTACGTTATTTTAAATGGAATCAAATATTAAGACCGGAGAAATTATGAATATTAAATTACTTAAAAAATCTATTTTATCATTAATGGTACTTTCATCAAGCCATCTCTTTGCTCTTGAAGGTTTACCGAAAAAAGAACTGCTTCGAGATATTAAAGAGCAAACAAAAAAATGCACTGTTCAAGTTGTTTCAAATCCGAGTGCATCTGAAGAAAACGAAAAGGTTTTGGGTTATAAATCATTGTGTTCTACTTTGATAATTGTATCTCCTATTGAGGCGCAAGTTTTTATTGAAGGTGAATGGCTTACGGCCAATATTACCGAGTCTGCAGAATCAGATGGTGGTGATTTAGACGATCTAACAATTATCAATTCCAAAGGACAAACAATCGCCACGAAAACGAATATCGCGGCCTATGACAATGTCTTAGTTGCCATGGCAGGTGACTCCGACTTCAGAAAAATCCATATACAATAATTATTGAAAGGTGCCATCACCCTTTTGGTTTCGCATCCGCAAAAAAATAAGGCCCCAAAATCTGGGGCCACTATTAACGTCCTTGTCTAGGCTTACAAAAAGCATCATAATAATGTTCAATGTACAAACTCAGAGATTACCAGCAAGAAGCAGTGGACAACACTGTTAAGTACTTCCAAAAAAAGCGTGAACCGGCACTGATTGTTCTACCTACTGGAGCAGGAAAAAGTCTGGTCATCGCTGAACTGGCAAGAATTGCCAAAGGTCGCGTGCTCGTTCTTGCCCACGTCAAAGAACTCGTTGAACAAAATTATGAAAAATATAAAAGTTATAATTTAGAAGCTGGAATTTTTTCAGCTAGTTTAGGAAAGAAAGACTGGGACCAAAAGGCCATCTTCGGCAGTGTTCAATCCGTTGCCCGTGCTCCGGATGATTTTTTTAACGAATTCTCACTCTTGGTTATAGACGAGTGCCATCGAGTGGCCGAAGAAGGTGCCACTCAATATCAGGACGTCATTAGAAAATTGCAGGAGAGAAACCCAAAGCTTGCCATCTTGGGACTTACCGCGACTCCTTATCGCCTTGGTGTAGGATGGATTTATGAATACTCCCACATTGGAGAAATCAAAACGGATCAGAAACGTTTTTTCAAACAATGTGTTTATGAGTTGCCGCTTTCATACATGATTAAAAATAAATTTCTCACCCAACCTGTGAAGGTTGATATTCCCGTTACGTGCTACGATTTTTCTGAGCTCACTGAAAAAAATAGAATGTACACAGTGGCCGAAGTAGAAGAACTCTTAAAAAATCAGAAACGCCTGACTCCTCTTATTGTTAAAAATATCGTCGACATCACTGAACGATTTTCGAGAGCAGGAGTCATGATTTTTAGTAGTACTGTTAATCATGCGAAGGAGATTATGTCTTATCTTCCTGATGGAGAAGCCAGACTTGTCTTGGGAGATACCGATATCAATGAACGAGATGAGATCGTAGAAGATTTTAAGAAGAAAAAATTTAAATATCTGGTAAATGTATCAGTACTCACGACAGGATTCGATGCTCCTCATGTTGATGTGATTGCGATATTGCGTCCAACAGAATCAAACAGTCTGTACCAGCAGATTGTTGGCCGAGGTCTTAGACTTGAGCCTGGCAAGAGTGATTGCTTCATCCTCGATTACACTGGCATGGGACATGACATTTACACACCGGAAATTGCCGATAAACGTCCTTCGAAAGAAACTGTTCCAGTCAATGTGCCTTGTCCGAAATGCGATTTCGTTAATAGTTTCTGGGGATACGTCGACTACGACGGGGATCTGATTGAACACTTTGGAAGAAAATGCAAAGGGGCCACTCAAGACGCGCACACGATGAAAATTACTCCTTGTGGTTATCGCTTTCGCTATAAACTATGTCACGCTTGCGGCCAGGAAAATGATGTTACCGCAAGAGAGTGTGAAAAATGCAAGGCCATACTCATCGATGCTGACGCCAAATTAAAACAAGCAAAACTTTCTAAGAACGCTCATATTATTACACCTGAAAAAATTACTTTCGATGAGCGCTTGGATAAAAATTCAAATCCGTATTTGGAAGTGAGGTACTACGACTCTGATGCTCAATATGTGAGCGAGGCGCACTTCTTTAGTAATCCCTCATCAATTAAAAAATTCAACATCAACTTCCTTCGCTCTCATCTTAGGAGACCTGAGCTTGCTGTTGATCTTCAAACTCCTATGGACGTCATTAAATATCAGCGTCTGCTTCGCCTGCCCTCTTTTGTAATTGCTCGCAAGCAGGATAAATTCTGGAAAATAACTGAGAAGGTTTTTGCTGAGGAATTGTGATCAATATTATTTTTTTGGTGCTTTAATTAAGTTTTGTATTTCGATGACTATTTTATTGTAGGCAGGTTGTGAAAACTTTTCGTTCATTTTTTTTAATATCAAATTTACGTTCATTTCTTTTGCAGTTAAAAGTTGATGTGCGAATTCTTCTAGTACGACAAATAAAATTGATAACGGAGATATTGAAATTGAATATTTTTCAGGAAATCCAACTCCATTTGAAGTCCCATGATGTTGCTTTACTATCAGATCAACACCCGATGGTAGTTTGGGATAAGATTGCAAAAGAAAAGCTGCTTTATGAGCATGGCCAACGATTAAATGTTTTTCTTCTGTAGTTAATGAGTTTTCTGCCGCTCTTAATTCTTCGAGACTCATGATCTTTAATAGTTTGTCATCTTCAAGATAAATATCATGAAAAAAACTAACCATTACAATTTTAGAAATCATCTCTGTTTTCTTACTTGCTCCTCCCCATTCCATGTTAGGCATTATGCTGGCAGCGATAAGGGAGATCAAATAGGATCGTCTATAAGAAAAGCTGAGAGTGTCGTCTAAAATGCGTCTGAGTAATATTCCTAATTGATTTGTTTTTGAGATTTGCTGGCAAATTTCTCCTATCGTTGTATCGGCCAGTGCTTTTGCTTCAGGAGTTATTCCTAATTTTTTCATCATATCGGTAGAAATTGAAAACGTGTTACTTAAAACCTCATTAACCTTTTCATCCTTTGAATCCTGCACTTTTATCATTGTCTGAACTAAGAGTGCATTCATAAAAGCAATGTTGTCATCCTTGGAAATATAAAATTCTTCAAGGCCCGACTCCTCGTATTTTTTTATATCTGCTTTAGTGAATTCTTCGCTTTCATTGAAGCGCTTTATATACTCCTCGCCATTTTTTTTATTGAGACGAATATAAACATCACAAGGGGCAATACTCATTTCGTAAAAATAATGAATGGGATAGCTTAAATAGTTTGGGAGCTTTAGATGTTTAAAACTTTCTTTTTTTAAATTAAGTACTTTTAATAATACTCGATTTACTTCTTCAATTCTTAATTTATCAGAAACGACTACATATCGTTTTAGAGCGTGTTCGAACTCACCTATAACGATTAATGGAATGGATAATTGATGATCGTATAGATAGTTTAAAATCCCATTAGCGAGGGAAATTTCCCCGTCTGAATTACGTGTGATAATTGCAGTAAAGTTGCTCCCTTTATCTAAAATATTTATCGCCTCAGAAGAAGAAGGCAAAGCCAAGACTTTGGCATCAAACTGCTCTTCAAAATTTTTTTTCAATAAGCCCCTAATTTGCGCTCGAGGCTCGATAATCAAGAATTGTAATTCCATAGGTTCTATATTTTAACCTTTGTACGTTTTTACTCCTGTCTTATTTTAAAAAATGCTTATAAAACAAGCAGATATTGACCAATTGAGTACAATCTCTGCCAGTAATAGCAAATGAAACTGCCCAATAAATAGGGTAAATATGGTTCCTCTACACTTTTTACACGTACGAAATAAAAAACAGACCGATCTATGACGACTTATCTCTGAGTAGCTCTCGCTTTAGATGAATTTTCAAATGTTTTTTGTTCATAAATATTTTTAAAATCTCTGATAAGTTTATTGAATACTTTGGGATCTTTTTCTTCTAGGACTTGTAATTTTTGCTGACATTGAGAAAGTTCTTTTTGAAGTGCTTGTTCTTTTGAAATCGGTTTATTGGCCACATTTTTTGAGGGCTTTCTTCCAAAAGATTGAACGCACTCATCATAACACTCATCAAAAGTTTGTTGCACAATATCGGCATGCCTTTTACAACTATTACTACAAATCACTTCAGGGTCATAAGGATTTATATGTCTTCTTGTCGGAAGTGACACGACTCCATCATAATCTTCAGCGAATACTGAAAAAGTAAAAAGAAACATAAAACCAACTTTAAGAAATGTATTACTCATAAATCCCCCTTAGAATCGCTGGTCTATTATTCGGTATAAAATTGGATTTTCTTGAGTAAGCTTAGTCCGGCAATTCTTAACCTGAAAGTTAAAATTTAATTTTCCGTAGCAAAAAATATACAGGTCCGATTGATCGGGCCAATAATTAATAACCATTGCAAGAAAAGTCTTGTGATTCCATATTGAGAGATTTTGAATTTGCCGAAAATAAGTTGATACTTACAAGAGAATCATCTCCATTTTTTTCAATACGAACACTTCCAGATCTCCCACGATTAACATCTAATTCAAAGTTTTCACCATTTTTTGAGTATGTTGCATCTGAAATATCAATTTGCAGGTTTACTGAATTATCTGCTGATATTTTTTGAAGTGTTAACTTATTTCTTCCCGTTTGGTGAACAGAAATCCGAAGAGCATTTGGTGCAAAACTTTTCTCGACACACATTACTTTTAAATCACTCTTTGCAAACGCCATTGAAGAAAAAATTACAAGTCCACATAAAATCATTGCTCTCATAAAATAACTCCTTTTGTGTAAGTCACATTTAAATTAATTGTCCTAACAAGAGTATTAACACTACATAAAAAATTCTCAATGAATTTGATTTTTTTTGTAAAAATTACACAAACAGTTTTTTAACCTTGTGGTTAAAATTTTGATGGGTCCCTTAGTGAGATATTTTTATAAAGAGATCACCGCAGTCTTGTGCACGAGGGGATTTAATGACTTTTAATAACTCTTCTTGAATATTTTTAAAATCTGATTTTCGCGAGGACCACTCAAGTTTATCAATCATAAGCTTTCTAAACTTTTCGTCTTTTTCTTTACTCAAATGATCTTTAAGTTCTGAAAAAATCCAGTCTCTCTCTTTACCATAATTGATATACTCTAGTGCCTCAGCGGCACTTTCACGGACAGATGAATTCTTATCTTTTAACGCTTGAACAACAATACGAGCACCTTCTCCTGTCAAATCTCGCTCTGTTTGAGACAAAACTGCCAAAGAATTTTTGCGAATTAGAGCATCAGAATCGCCTGACAATTTCCTGACGAACCTAAACAATTCCGGGCCATCATTTTGATAACCTAAACCGGCAGTAAATCCTTCACGGAAATCTGAGCTACTTTTTGTTAAAAGTTTCTCGATATCGTCAATTAACTCTGGCTGATTTTTTAAGTCATCTATCTTTTCTGCGATTATTCTAGCGACGACATAGCGATTAAGATCCCCTCTCTCAAGCTTCTTATCCAAACTGATCAAATTCGTAAGTGCATCTCTGGATAAAGTTTCCCATTCTTTATTTACTGGAACACCGGCCTCTTTTAGTTTTCCAATTGCCGAAATGGCGGCAAGTTGTTTCGTCGCTGATTCACGTAATGCTTTATAGGGAAGTTTGAGAGGTTTTAGAGCTTGCCGAAGTAATGCATCCCATTCGAGTGATGCTGATTTTAAATTGGTACCAGTTTTTTGAAATGCAGTAAATGTTTCATAAATAACTCCCGCAGAGAGTCGCTCTTCTAAAGGAAGTTTTTTATTGTTAAAATTATTTAAGTATGTTTGTAAAAGTTCATCATAACTTTTTGTGAGCCCAAAGATTGAAGTATTCTGAACAAGTACGACGCCTTGATTATCAACAACGATCGCATCAATACCATGTTCGCGTGCTAAATATTCGTAGAAATCACGTCTTTCAAGGTTGGCCTTACTTTCAAATGATGCAAGTTTTGCGACGACAGACGGATCAGAAATATTCACAATATTCAATTTATCCAAGTTTTGAGAGTTTACTTTTAACGTCAATACAATTCCATTTTGACCAGCATATGGTGCGGCCACGGCCAAGTGCTTTGTGGTGTATCCACCTCTCCCTGCGCCGGAGGCTAGCCCCTGAACGTTATTACTAACATGCATTCCGCCTCTTAATATCCCAATCCCGCTAGAAAGATTAGTCCCATGATAAAGTGTTCCTTTGTTGGTAAAATCTTTTATAAACGTCTCGCCTTTCATTAGCACTTCTTCGGGCAAACCATTAAGTGGGCGTCTCGAAGATGTTAATGGAAATTCATCAACAAACTCCGGGATAAGAATTTTTCTTCCAGTACCGTCTCCTCCGGCATCTTCTGCGAGTTTTAGAAATGCAGCCTCAACAGAATCATCTTTCGCACGATAAAAACGGTTGTGAGCTCCAGAATACCTGCTATTTCGAGTAAGTTTATTAAATTGTTCCAAAGCATTTTCTGAAGGAAGTTTTCCTTCTTTTATTTGCTTTCTTACTTGATTAATTTCACTGATAAAAAATTTCTTGTCATCTGAGTGTATTGAGAGAAATGGCAGTTCAGTAAGTGCTCTAGGTCCACGGATAACAGTCTTTGCCTGTTCTTCAACTGCAGAAGAAGATTCAGGTGGAAGATAGCGAATCACTCCTTGAATAAAATCACTGACAATGGGAGTTTTTGAACGACCATTTAAAGGCTCAACAAATTGACCTGATTTCATTGAAAGAGAAAGATGATCAAGCTCACTTCCTCCTTGCCCCTCAGCTCTTGAAATTTGTTCTTTATATTCTTTAACATCTCCACGAGTAAAAAATACCCGTCTCATCGTTTCAGAAGATTCAGCTCCACCAAATGCTTCTATCGAACTATCAGTGATACTCTTTGCTCGTTTAGAAATGAGATCAACTTTTGAGTTCTCTGAAACTTTAAAGAGCGTATCCAGATCAGAACCAACTCCCAATATTCTTCCGGCAGGAATATCTTCTGTTCTTCCGGCAATCTGCTTTAGTATCTCTGATGAATCAGCTTTTGGATTAATCTGATAGGCTTCATATAACTCATTATAAATTTCAGAAAGAGCAGAGCGCACAGTTCCACCTGTCGGCAATAATTCAACGGACGGATCAATTTTACTTAGCTCCTTATTCAAATATTCGTAGTATCTCACTTTTTCAGGTTGACCTCCACCGTCAGGGACAACTGGAATCACCATTCTCCGAAGCATTGAATACACGGCTTTTTCAAGGCTTGTTTGAACTTCAGAAATAGTGTCTTTAGGTATTTCTCCATAGGCACTATTCCTAAATTTTTCAGGTAACAAATAATTTGGAAATTCTTTCTGCTGATCAAAGTATCTACCACTTTGAACTGTTACCGATAACGCTGGAGTAATCGAAACAACAAAATATACAAATACGAGGTAGATAAAATTCTTCATAAGAAATTCTCAGTGTCTTTATTTATTTGAACAGCTCTTCATTTCATCTATCGAAGACTTTGAAGCTAATTCAACTTTTTGAGTGATTATTTTTAAAGATTTATCTAAAGAAATACCTTCTTCCACGGCCTTATTAATCAGAGGTAAATGTTTGTTCACTAAATTTAAAAATCCCTCTAGAGTTTTGCTACAGTGATTGGCCGCTTTAAATACATCAATCGTTCTAGATACAACAAATTCGGCAGTTTTAAGAGATTCATCAGATGGTGCTACGGCTTCATCCTTTATTTGCTTAAACATCTTTTCACTTAAAGCAACATATTCATCCCCTGAAGCTATTGGCGTTCCTTCGTTTTCAGTTTTTATAATCACATCTTCCCACTCATATTTAAAAAGATAGACGAATTGAAGCTCTCGGATTGATCCATCAACTTGGCCATTGTTCTTTATGTCTTGAATGGCATTTTGAATTGCGGTGTTGACATTGGACTGTAATTCTTCAAATGAGGTACTATTATTCATGGCCATGCGAATTCCAACTCTTTCACGATCTAATAGATCGATAAAATCCATGACCGATTTTGTATGATTTTGGGCCTCATCGTAAACACTCAACATTTTTTCTAAAATGCTGACTAAAGTTTCAAATCCCTTTTTTGTATGTTTAAATTGCTTAAATGAAATATTCCCACTTTTGTATTTCATCAAAATTCTTTTACTAGTTTCTATGTAATCATTTGTGGACTGAGGATTAGTATTTAATGTTTCCCCATCCCATACATCAAAACCTACTTGAATAAAATTAAGGTCCTCTTGAAAAGATATTGTTTGAGCTGCTACTCTATCGCTAGCAAGTACTAAATGTATCGATAATAAAAAACTACAAATCACAGTAATCAGAATTTTCATATAGTCTCCGCCTTAAGTATGCACCAACTTATTTATCTTTTTCTTGAGAAATAGATCCAAGGATGTGCATTACCTTAGACTTATTTGAAAGAGGAGTCATCTTTACACAACTGTTTGTGCTTGGACATACGACCCAAAAGTTTGTATTTTCATTAGATCGTGTATTTGGTAGGTATTCAAAGCCATTTAATTTTCCAAACTCTGAACGAACCATTGTACCATTTTTAGAATCGTAAGGAACTCTTCCAGATACTGGTTCAAACTTAATCAGTGGCTCTTTTGTTATACTATCCAAAATTGTTCCATCTGCTATTTGAATAGAATCTATTGCGATATTTATGATCATGCCGTTTCCAATTCCAACCGAACCATTTCCAGATGCCATGGCCGAAAAAGACAGCAACAGTTGAAAACAAAATATAATACGAATAATTTTTTTCATTCAGACAACCTCGAAGAATTTTCAGATTCTGATAAAGAAAGTGGAAAACCACAAAACGACATAGCGAAGACTTGAGTCGGAGCAGGATTCTCCAATGCCCATTCATTAAGAGAATTCAAGAATTCTCTTACTTTGTTTTTTAGCTCAGGAATTTGTTCATCTGAAACCCCTACCAAGTAGGCTCCAAATTCGCGTTCATCTGGAGCTGTTATCCTGAGTGAGAGTGAAGCACGTGCCAAAAGTCCATCGTAAAACTTTTGTGCTGATAAACGTTTTAATTCTGACTTTGTTCTGATTTGTCGATGCGATTGAACTAATACTCCCTTCTCGTTACGTATTAGTAACCCCAGATCTTGAAGTCTTTCTAGTATTATTGAAATTTCTTCTTCTGTGGCAAGATTAAACAATCGCTCTCTGATCCATGTTGGGCTTTCTCTGAACCCCTTTACATTTGTTAAAACTAAGATTGCATGATGAAGCCAACTGCTTGCGCTTTCGAATTCAAATTCTTCCAATGTTCTTTCTTCTTGTTTAGACACTGCTCGATTTTTAAGACGTTTTAACTTGTCTTGATAGTACTCGCGTTCTAAAGAATTTTTTGCTTGGTTAAAATGCACTAAGGCCTCAAAGTAATCGCTTTCATGGTCGTTTAAGTTAATCGCTTTTGAGAAACGAACAATATTTTGAGGAGTTAAATTTTTTTCTCCATCAACGACTAATTTAAAATAATTAGGTGATCCTAAACCTGCAGCGATTGAAAAACCGGCATAAGTAAAGCCGGTTTTTCTTTGTTTCTCATCAAGATAATAATCCTTCAGAAATTCCCTGTAGTTTTGATAAGCCGTTATCTGAAGCATTGTCTTACTTCACTCCTGCCGGAATCATCAATTTACTTGCGGGATAATCAAGGGAAGCCTCTCCAACTTTTTTTGCAGTATAATGATTTGTTGTAATTTGCACATTTTCTTTTGTTGGGTAAGTTGCCACTAAACGCGTAACAGAGATTGTATTCATGTTTAAAGTTTCTACTTCATATGAATCCATGAACGATGTAAGGACTCCTCCGTGAGCGATTGTGCGATTTCTGTAGTTTGAAAAAATTAATTTATTCCCAAAATTGCCATCTTGATAGAAAGCGCGATCGATATCACCAGGGAATGCACTACTTCCACAATATTTCATATAGGATTCTGTCGTATCAATGGATTGTCTAAATGGAAAAGAGCACTCAAGTAAAGCAACTCGCTCACCATTGAAAAGCACGGCCAGGCCATACTCTCCAGATGTTTTTGTTTCATAAGTATAAAATAGAGCATGCGTGGATGATGACTTCTCAGTTGCAAAAACTTGAACTGTTAAAAGAGTCAGAAAAGCTAGTGTAAATAGTTTCATTTTAAAATCCCCCTCTGAGTAATGACTTTTATAATTTTGGTTACGTAATTGCGATGATCGATCATCAGTGCATGTATTTTTTACTTATAGATTTTTTAACTTACAAGTTAATATGAACGAAAAATACACAAAAAGTTAAAGCCTTTTAATATTAACTAGTTATACGACAAAATAGCTATTATTAACCGAAGAAGAGAAGTGTATCTTCAAATAGGTGCCACTACACTTTTGAGATTATTTCTTGATTAATTTTTTTGCGTCCCTAGCGCCAAGATTGGCGAGCAAGTCTGCTCTCTCATTTCCGGGATTGCCATTGTGACTTCTAATCCATGTCCAGGTGATTTTTAAATTTTTCTCTTCTAAACAGGAACTGATTTCTCTAAGTAAAGATTCAAATGGCCGGGGACTATTTTTCCAACCATTCTCTCGCCAAATGGGAATAGATTTTTCACAAAAAGATAATACTTCTTGTGAGTCTGAAAAAATGGTTGCCTTAACTTCTTTGGGTAAAAGATCCAGTGCAACTTTCACTGCAGTTAATTCCATGGTGGTGCTATTGGTATCAAGGGATCCGCCAAACTTTTCAATGGGGTCGCCTTTAGGTGGCCGGATATAAACTCCCCATCCGCCCGGAGAGCGTTCGGAAACTCGACAACCACCATCTGTATAGCAAAGGTACACAATAACTCCATTTCATTCTTTAAATACAGTTAAGCATTTTAGTCTTCTATTGCCAATTATAGAGTTAAAAATAAATGCCGATAAGAAGGTATGATTGGTAAAATTCTCAACATTTCATACCAAAAAATTTCAAACACTGTTCACGGTGAAATGGAACAAAATAAACGCCGGTCCTCGAAAGAAAAATCAAATAAAGAAGAAAAAAAAGATAACTCGCAAAACGCTGGCCAGGAAGTTGCTTTAGAAGTTTCAAAAGAAGAACTTTCTCGTTGGGCAAATGAACTAAATCACCTCGAGTGTTATGTCGCTAACGAGCTCCACTTCGATTTATCGTTTGAAGGACGATACTATCTCGTAAAGCTAATCGATAAAAATGGACACGCTCTTCAAGAATACCTTCCAGTGCAATTCAGAGCGCTCTACTCTCAGCTTAAATCAGACAAGGATGATTCCAAAAAAGGCACTATCCTAAATTTGAGTTGCTAAGCTCCTTGAAAGGCCCTGAAAGGTGCCACTACACTTTTGGTTTCGCATGTGCAAAAACATCTTCTTTCCTGAGCTAAATCAGTGTGAAATTCCCAGCTCAGACCGATAATAAATATGAACAAAGAACAAAGGAGGTAAAATGAGAAATAGATTTAAATATCGTTTCTCGAGGGCTAGGTCCCAGCTTTCTAGGATTGATTGCTGCTGATTAGGAATTGCAATTAACACTCTCGCGCTTGTTATAAGCTATACGCTACAAACAATGAGAGATGTTGCCACTAATTAGCTACGAAACGTTCATAACATTTAATTTTATATTTACTGGGCCCCAAGATTTGGGACCCTTTTATTTGCGCATGCGAAACCAAAAGTGTAGTGGCACCTTTTACATACACCTTTTACAAGCGCTTTAGAAATTCAAGAAAAGCATCTCGTGCTTCACTATCTAAGAAATTGCCATCCTGATCAATTTTAACACGCGCTCCATGAATGATCAGAGTCTGATTAATAGTGACAGAGAAATCCATTGTCGTGAGAACTTCGATAAGCTGATCTCTAGCCCATTCTCCTTGAGCAGAGCCAATAATAATTGCAACAGGAGTTTTTCCTGTCTCTGCACAAAAGATCCATTCCAATCCATTTTTTAAAATGCCAGGAATCCCATGAGCGTATTCCGGAGTAGAAATAACGAGTAGATCACAGTCCGCTACAACTTCTCGCATCTTTAAAACTTGCGAGGGAACATGATCACCGTACTGATTGTCGGGGGTGAAAAAAGGTAGAGCGCTTAGATCTAAATTTGTACACTGATGACCATCAAAATATTTTTCTAAGGCCTTTAGAATTGCATGATTTGCGGAAACGCGAGCATTACTTCCACAAAGAGTTGCGATCTTCATATCCTGGCCACTAACATCCCTTCAGAGTCTCCAGTTGCGAGGCCATCTGTTCTTCCTGAAAAATATCGCAGATTGAGTTCAGATCCAGCAACGTAACTGGTTTCCGAAAAGCCGGCATCCTTTGCAAGCGCCATCATTTCATCTGGAGTAAAAAAACTTATAAACGGTGTCCCACTTGCCTTAGCGCCTTTTTGTGAAGCCTCATGACCAGAACGCTCTTTGGAATCGACAATTTCAATAGGAAGAAGAAATGTCATCGCGAGAATAGATCCGGGCGCAAGCTTAGCGATCTGACTTAGTGTAGAAAAATTTGCTTCTTTTGTGAGATACATGCTCACTCCTGTTGAAGCAATGAGTGCTGGCTTCTTTTTATCAAAACCTGCTACCTCTAGCTGATCTATCCAAGACTCACCTGCTTCAAAATCAACCGGCACAAAATGAAGTCCCGAAGGAATATTAAAGCATAGCTCTTTTAGTCGCTGTTGTTTCCATTGTTGCGGACCTGGTTGATCCACTTCAAAAATTTTTAAGTGAGAAGCAATCTCTGGTCTGCGCTCAGCAAATGTATCCAGTCCTGCACCTAAAATAATGTATTGATCAATACCTTTTTGAGAGTGCAAAGTAACGAGATCTTCAATGAATCGAGCACGCGCCACAATGGATGCGCGAAAAAGTTTTGTAAAATCGGGATTCATATCAGGCCGATTTCGCCAGCCATCTTCAGGAGCAATCAACTGAAGCCCGATAGTGTCTTCAAGAACGTGAGGAGCTGAATCGACTTCAACGTGTAAAGCTCTCCACAAAGCGACTCGAACTGCGGTTGATTCAGGTGCTAAAACATATTTATTTTTCATAAATTAATTATAATCGCAAATGAAGAAAGGTGCCACTACACTTTTGGTTTCGCATGTGCAAAAACATCTTCTTTCCTGAGATAAATCAGTGTGGAATTTCCGTCACAGACCGATAATACATATGAGGAAAGAACAAAGGAGGTAAAATGAGAAATAGATTAAAATATCGTTTCTCGAGGGCTAGGTCCCAAGGCTTTCTAGGATTGATTGCCGCTGATTAGGGATTGCAATTAACACTCTCGCGCTTGTTATAAGCTATAAATCATAAGATTAAATTATGAGAGATGTTTGCCACTAATTAGCTCCGAAGCGTTCATAACATTTAATTTAATATTTACTGGTCCCCAATTTTTGGGGCCTTTTTTTTGCACTTGCGAAACCAAAAGTGTAGTGGCACCTTTTAGGAGGTAGTTAAAAAGGAATGATTTTGAAAGCAATATTTTTTATCATGATTTTCTTAGCAGTCTTTTTTTCGTCTTCTCTCGTCGCAGAAGACAAGCTCCCCCCGATCGATAAATTTATGCTCACAAAGGAAAATGATAAATTTATTCCAGCGTATTGGCTTGGAACCAAATACAAAGGAAAAACTCTCCAAGAGCCAATCAATATCATCATCCTCGATGGTGTTTCAAAGACTGAATTAGAGGCAAACAATAAACTTCTTAATGCATGCAAAGCTGCAGGATTTCCACAAAGGAAGGGGCACTCTAGCGGCTACTTTGCAATGATCGATGGGGTTAGGATTGGTCAGTTCGAACCGAAAGAGTCGCACGCTTTTTCCGATGCTCCCTATGAATTAGATAATGATCATGGACGCATTTTTGGACCTTACCTTTTTCAAGGAAAATATTTTTATGTCGCTGCTTTTAGCCGCGAAGTTGTGGCCCCGCTAAAAAAAGTAAAACATCGATACAGCTCTTTTAATCACGCTCGCGATCGTTTTTCAGAAGCGATGGATGAGAAAACATCTTTCAAAAAAGTGCGTTTCGTAAATCTAGATAATGCCATTATTGGTTCAAGTGAGTTTACGACGGGTGACCATGATGGAATTGCAGTCATGCTAGAACTTCAATAAGCACACTTTTATTTGCAACTGCGAAACCAAAAGTGTAGTGGCACCTTATTCTCTTATTCTACCTTATTCTTATTCAGTACTATTCCCTTTTTCCATTGCTATTTAATCATTATTCAGTCAATATCGAACAGAAATAAATCGAAACGGAAAAAGCATGCAGCCTTCTAATATGAACACTAAGCTTGTTCTTGGCTTTTCTTGGCAAATTTGCCTATGTGCGCTTACGTTTTTCTCAATCACAGTGCCCACCCAAGCTTTCGAGCCAATCCCTGTCTATTCAATTTATTCCCCAGTCAAAAAAAATGGGACTGCAGACGATGCCTTAGCTTCAGGCAAAGTCATCGAAGGCACCTATAATATGGCCGAGCCATCCAGCAAGCCTTGGCGTATAGCTTTTCTATTTCCTCACATTAAAGATCCTTATTGGATTGGATGCAGTTATGGAGTCATTAGTGAGGCAAAACGATTGGGAATCACTGTCGATATTTTTCCGGCAGATGGGTACAATGACTTGATCGGGCAATTGCGCAAAATGGATGAAGCGATTGCTGCTAAATATGATGCCATTGTTATTTCTCCTCTGAGCCTTGCTGCAAACAACTCGTCAATTGCAAAGGCCCGCTCACTCGGCATTCCGGTCTTTGAATTGGCCAACGATAGCACCAGTGATGACCTAACTATCAAGGTGACCACTTCATTAAAAAGCATGGGAATTAATGCTACAGAATGGGTAATTAAAGATGCAGAAAAACGCGGATTGAAATCTATCAATATTGGACTGTTGCCTGGGCCTCTTGATGCTGGATGGGTTAAGGGAGAAGTTGAAGGCACTCGCTTAGCTTCTAAAAATGCCAAAATAAAAGTAAATATCATCGATATCAAATATGGAGACAGCGACAGAATCGGACAATCGCTATTGGCGGAACAAATGCTGACAAAGCATGGAAAAGAACTCGACTACATTATAGGATGCACCGGCTGTGCTCCTGCCGTAATATTGCCAATAAAAAATGCTGGTCTCACTAAAAAAATTAAAGTGGTGGCCTTTGATTTAACCCAAGAGATCGCAGGCCTTATTTTAAAGGGAGAAATTATGGCCTCGGCCGACACTAAGGGCGTTAGCCAAGCACGAGTTGCCACAAATGCAGCAGTAAATTTTCTAGAGGGAAGAATCAAAGAATTGCCTCACACTATCCTGATCAAACTCGGATTAGTTGATCAAAGCAACTATTCGACATATCCGTTTGAAACAACGATCGCCCCAAAGGGGCATAAACCTATTCTTTCTTATACTCCTAAAGAAATTAAAAAAAAGTGATTGTTAAAATATGAAGATCACCCATCTAAGAGATAAAATTCTTCTCGGTGTAGTCACCATAAGTCTTATGTTGGCACTGGCCTTCACATCTGCTGTTTTCTTAATTATTCGTCGTCAGTATCTGGATCAATCCAATGCCCTATTGCTAACTGCAAGCAGAATTATCAATGACAACCTAAATGAACGAAAAGAAAATCAGCTGAAGGCCGCCAGGCAATTAGCAAAACAAAAATATCTCGGCTCAACTATTTGGTACCTAACCAAATATGCCCGATCTAATATTGATCATGAAACACTATTTAATACCTACCAACAAATGGTGCAAGACACTTATCGAACAGGTCTGGCAGCCGAAGTATCAAAGATTGCTATCTACAATTCAGCGGGGGATTTAGTAACTTTTGCAATGTTTGATGGGCCAATTGCTAAGGCTGGATTTGTTGAACACTCCCCTCATAAGTTTTTTGTTTCTGCTCTAAAAGAAGGAGATGATTTAAGTAGAAAGAATCTTCAACGATCTAACTCCATCGATAAAATGCAATTTGAATTCAAAGGTGATCTTCCAAAAAAGGAAAGTACAAGCTATGAAGTTGTTGATGGCCTTTTGTCTCTTCAAACCTTTGTTCCAATCATGGGCGAAGCTTTTGATCCAATATCTGGCAAAGTGACAATAAGACAACTCGGTCTGATTGCCATGACTCTGCCACTTGATCAGGCGTTTATCACCGATCTTTCTCGATTGACTGATACTGATATAAATGTGTTTTCTCCCGATCGTTTAAGTAGCGGTTCTTTGACCGCCTATCAAACCCCTGATTTAAGTGGAAGACAAACTCACTCAAAAAATCAACTTCAATCTGTCACACTCAATGAAATAAAAATCAAAGACAAAGGTTTCTACCAAGGTCTGATACCTCTATACAACAATCAACAATTCGCTGGCAGCATTGCCACCCTACACTCAAAAGAAGTTGTTCAAAAAAATATAAGAGAGATGCTACAAACGTTATGGTTAATAGCAGCTGCTATTCTCTTATTAATTTTTCCATTTGTTTGGTTTTTTTCTTCATCGATTTCTCGCCCAATCTCTTCTCTTAGTCGTATATTTCGCGATGTCGCTAGTGGAAAACAAAGTGATATGATGGACAACGAGCTTTTGAGTCTTGAGAGAGAGAGTCAGCGAGGCGATGAGTTCGGTGATCTCACAAAAAGCTTTATAACGATGCATGAGGCGATCAATCAGAAGATCCTGCAGATTAATGAGATCAACGCTTCACTCGAACAGACCATTCAAGAAAGAACCGCAGCACTTGTTCTTAAAGAACAGGAATCACGCACCGTAATTGAAAATTCTCCCGACGCCATCGTTCGTTACGATCTAGAGTGTAGACGTATTTATGTTAACCCAGGCTTCGTTGAAATGGCGGGCAGTAATACTGCGGCATTGCTTGGGCAGACACCGATGAAAGATCTTAGAGAGTTAGATATAGGAATCTATGAGAGAAAAATTAAGGAAGTAGTCGAAACCGGAATAAGTTCACAGCACGAATTAAAATGGCTAGGAAAGGACGGCAAAGAATTTTATAATCTTATCCGCTTAACTCCTGAGTTTGATTTATCAGGAAAAGTTGTTTCTGTTTTGGGAGTTGGTCGCGACATCACCGAGCTAAAACTCATCGAAGAGCAATTAAGAAATGCCATTCTTTCTCGTGATGAATTCATCTCTATTGCCTCTCATGAATTGCGAAACCCTCTAATGGCGTTACGACTTCAACTCAGATCACTTCTTCGCAAATCTATTGAAGTAACAAATGATAATGAATCTCAACTTGTATCTATGAGTGAAAAAGCAATCAGAATGGAAATGCACCTTGGAAGGCTTGTCAATGAGCTCTTTGATATCACTCGCATTCGTGCTGGGAAGCTTGAATTCAAAAAGCACGATATGGAATTAACTTCCCAGGTAAGCGAAGTCATATCGCGAATGTCTGATAACATAAAACGATCAGGCAGCACCGTTGAACTCTTTGCTCCACTTCCAATCAATGGCCATTGGGATTCCACGCGAGTTGATCAAATCATTACAAATTTAATTTCAAATGCGATTAAGTATGGAGAAGGAAAACCAATTAATGTAGATGTTACGACAATCTCAGAAAAAAATATGGCAAAAATCGAAGTCCAGGATCATGGAGTGGGCATTTCTCCCGAACAACATTTAAAAATTTTTAAGCAGTTTGAAAGAGTAAACATCAACAAAGATATTTCCGGTCTAGGTCTTGGTCTATTTATTGTTAAACAACTTGTAGAGGCCCACGGCGGAACGATAAATGTTTCGAGCAATCTAGGCGAAGGCTCCAAATTCACTGTCGAACTCCCGCTCTAAAAGATGCATCACTTCACGCTGGCAGGAAGTCTAGCGCCTTCAGCTTTCTTTTCTTCTTCAGCAGCAATCTCTTTTTTTACTTCTTCGGCATTACCTTTTAAGAAGAACGACTTTTGCATGGCCCGAAGAACTACGATTGCTTCATTGATGGCCTTGACA
This sequence comes from Bacteriovoracales bacterium, assembly GCA_037444575.1. GTDB lineage: Bacteria > Bdellovibrionota > Bacteriovoracia > Bacteriovoracales > Bacteriovoracaceae > Bacteriovorax. The sequence continues at coordinate 9,354 of JBBIME010000009.1, read as the reverse complement.
CTTTTGTCACTGACTTCAGGCATTTCTTTGGCCGCAGTTTTTATGAGTGGAGTTGTTTCTTGAAGATCCGCAATCAACTTATTGGTTCCCTGAATTGCCTGCATGGCCTCATTGGAAATTTTATCTGTTTTAGCAAAGACTTTTGGTAATTGCCCGTTAACTTTTCCGACAATCATATCTGTTTTTTTGAGAGTCGATTTTAAATTCGCCAGGATTGGTGCGATGTCTTTAAAGTCAATCGATGAAAGTTTATTAATGAGATCTTCGCTTTCAACAACAGGTAAAAAGCTGCCAACAGGATACATCATTGGACCCGGGACATATTTGAGTTCTACAACTTTTTCCCCGATGACCATAGGATTTATAATTTGAATTTGGGAGTTGGTGGTAAAAAATTTATAATACTCCCGACTGACTTCAAATCGTGCAATGATTTCTGCCTGATTGTTTAAAGTAACATTCACAACATTTCCAATGGTCATTCCTTTTAATTGGACCTTGGATCCTTCTTGTAATTGTCCAGCTGAAGAGAGGTTTAAATTAAAACTTACTTTGTCCTTCCAAAAAAGATTTTTTGTCAGCACTCCAGCGCCGAGAAAAAACATTCCAACAAAACAGACCAAAAGAAAAACGCCTACTGATCTCTCAATTGCGGTTAGTTTATATTTCATGCGGCCATCCTTTCTTCTTCTAAGACGATTTTCTTATCTTGAAACCAAATTTTTTTCAGATTCAACTTTTCCAGTTGGGGTTCATCGTCCGAAATAATAAAAACATGCTTCAGTTCGTATTTTTCTTTAAAAAGTGCAATCAATGAAAGAAATGCTTCGCGATTGCAGTCATCCAAGCTTGTGAATGGATTTAAAAAAATCATCATCTCAGGTCGTATAACAAAAGCTCGAAGCAAAAGAAATGTTTTATAAACACTCTGAGCAACGAAGGCCGGTCTCTGGTCTTTGAGATGGTAGACATTAAAAGTTTCCATTAATGTTTTTGTCCATTCTTGAATTTCGCTCTCACGAAAGTTTTGGTGATAACGAAGTGGAAGGGCAAGATTATCTTCAAGAGACTGATTGACTAGTAAACCAGCTCCATCAAATCCAAACCCGATATGTTTTAAAATCGTTGCATAATGGGTATAGCCCAGATCAAAAATGTCCTGATTATTCACAAGGATTTTTCCTTCTGTAGGTGCAACGGCCCCAGACATAAGACGGATAAAAATGGCCTTCCCACTGGATGAACTTCCTTTAATCCAGACTGTTTCGCCGAGTGGAAAATTAAAATCTACATTCTTAATAATGGGATGATTGGCGTCGTAGCCAAACGCTAAGTTCTCAAATTTTAGATTTGAAAATATCATATATTCGTCCCCAGATAACTGATCACACTCATCAGTAGATTCCAAAACATGACCGTCGCTAAACACCAGACAACTGCCCGACTTGTCACCTGAGGAACTTCGTGTGAACTTTTCTTAACCGAAAGCCCCCACGAAATGGATAAACTAAAAATGAAAAAAGCTGATCCAATGCATTTCAAAAATGTCACTAGAATATCTAGAGGCTTTAGATAATTTGCAAGCGAATATAAATAACTGCTAAAAGAAAACGGATGGATATAATTAGAAACGAGATATCCCCCACCCAAACTCATTAGATTGAAGACATAGTTAAGACACAAAAGACTGACGATCCCACCTAGAATTCTTGGAAAAATAATGAAACTCGTATAGTCGACACCAAGAGATTTGAGCGTATCAATTTCTTTATTAACTTGCATATTCCCAAGCTCACTGGCGATGGCGGTCCCCGATCTGGCAATAATAATAAAAGCCGTTAAAAGAGGTGCTATCTCACGAGAAATAACCGCGATTAAAATTTTTCCCACTAAATCTGCTTGGCCAAAAAGAGAGAGGCCGGTACTGATTGGCAGAACGGCAAGACTTCCAGTGATCAAAGCGATGAAACTCACGAGCTGAAAGGATTGAACGGCAGTGAAATAAATTTGCATCACGACTGTTTTAAAAATCATGACAATTTTCCCGCGATTATCAACGGGATTAGCAAAGAGAATGAAGAAATTTCTAAAAGATAAGTAAGTGAGAAACAAAGTTTGGTGCAAAAATCTTAGACCTTCAAAAAAACTGAAAGCTAATTCATCGACCTTATTTTGCGTGTAATTTCTTATCGTCTCCATCGATAAGACCAATCGTCGTTTTTGGGACTAAACTGAAACACTAAACGCAAAAATACTTTAGAACCAAAGCATTTCACTCAGAAATTCTAAAGGTGCCACTACACTTTTGGTTTCGCAGGTGCAAAAGTGCCCGAAGAAGAGGCATTGCTCTTGCTCTATAAAAATAAAGAAAGGAGGTCGCCATGAATGCAGCAAAGATAGAAAAAGAAATTCTTGACCTAGAAAAACAGTATTGGCAGGCATTGATCGACAAGGACTTTAATGCCGCAATCTCAATGACTCATTTTCCCTGCACTGTCACCGGGCCCCAAGGCGCGAAAGTAATTAATGAGGCCCAATACCGACAAATGTTAAATTCGAGCGATACGAATTCATACAATGGGATCGACATCAGAAATCCCCAGGTAGAAGTTGTAAATGAAGACACTGCGATTCTCACCTACTCAACTCAGATGAAAGGCGAAGATATGCTCGATGTCTCGACCTGGGTGAGAGAAAATGGAAATTGGGTATGCGCATTTCACTCTGAAAATCCGCAGAAAGTGCATTAAGGAATATACTTTTTGCAACTGCGAAACCAAAAGTGTAGTGGCACCTTTTACGGATTGGTGTATACTCGCTGGATGACCAATAATGATTATCTCAAAAGTTTGCGCTACATTCTTGATGTAGGCGATTCTAAAATTGTCGACATCTTAAAGCTTGCAGGCCTAGCTGTCCCTCTGGATGAAGTCCGCGCTTATCTAAAGAATGAAGAAGACGAAGGTTATATAAAATGCAGCGATGAAGTCATGGCCCATTTTCTAGATGGTCTGATTTATTTCAAACGCGGCAAAGATGAGAGCAAACCGCCTGCTCCATTTGAACTTCCGATTAACAACAATATTGTTCTGAAAAAAGTCAAAGTCGCTTTCGCTTTAAAGGAAGATGACATGCACGAAGCACTTGGGCGCGCAGGATTTAAAGTGGGCCGCTCTGAGCTTAGTGCTCTTCTTAGAAAGAAAGGACATGAAAATTATCGCGAGTGTGGCGATCAATTCCTTAGAAATTTTTTTAAAGGGTTGGCGATGAAAGTTCGCGGGTAGCCGAACTTACCATAGTGAATTAATCAACTTAATTACCAAAATTTTCCCTGAAGATTATTAATATTCTATTTAGTAATATAAATGAAACATTTTCATGGGAATATTAATGAAAAACAAATCACTTCTTTTTTTAGTGGCCGTATTATTTCTAAGCTCTGGCTGTCTTCTTAAAAAAAATAAAAGTGCCTCACCTGTCAGCACAAACACCAGTAAAAGCACCAACACTGGCGGTGGCGGTGGAACAGGAGGAACAGGAGGGGGGTCGTCCGTAACTGTTGATCCAAGTACGCTAAAATTTCATTATGCTCTTCAGATATCTAATAATAATGCTGGAGTTGTCGTGGTCTCACCTGCTTTTCCAAGTGCAGGAAGTCCGGTAATCGATTCTGCTTCTGCGGTAACAACTCTTGTGGCCCCAAGTGAACCTGTTGATCAGGCACCAGTGGTAACTTATGTTGCTCAACAATCAACTGCATCGGCAGTTGCAGTAACAAATGCTTTGGGCACTCCTCGGTCTCACGATATTTTACTAACAACTAATGCAACCTCATGCTCTTCGACAATGTCATTAAACTGCGTTGTTAATTCCGGAAATCCCAAGCTTTTAAATCTATCTACAATTGATACTTCTACATTCACTGCATCGACGACTAGTTTTTCTCTCACTGTTGATGGCGGATCTTTAAGTGTTCCCATGGGACAAAACTTAATTTCTAAAATGCAAAATCACGATGCGACCTCAGGGGCCATTCAACTTGAGTTCAGAACAATCGGTGAAGGAGTCGCTCTTGGAGATTATATTTATTTCACTGGAAACGCTTCAATTAGCGGTTCAAATATTAGTGCCCTTTACCGTGTTCATAAAACGACCCACGATGCACGTTTAGTTTTTAACCCAAATCAGGGACTAAGCGGAGGCGGACAAGTAAGATACTTGCAAATTTACAATAATGAACTTTATTTTACAGCAAGAACCTCGACCACTGGAGATTTCGGACTCATTAAGTACAATCCGACATCAGGAGCAATAACTAGAATTTCTTCAGATGTAGATTTACTAAATGCTTCGCTTTTAACGGTCCATAATAACTTTCTATATTTCAAGGCCAATAGCACTGGAGGCTTCGCTCGACTTTACAAGATGAATACAACTGGCAACATTAAGCAACTTACCAACCTATGTGCAAACAAGAGTGACGTCGGCCAAAAAATGATTTCTTCACCGATTGGGTTATATGTGAGTCTTTCCGACTCTACTCAATGTGGAACAACCAATACCTACTTTGCTGTCAGCAGAATTAAAAACGATGACACTATCGTCCCACTTTCTATTTACAGCCCGGGAATCGTTGACAATACAAATGACGGTCTGGGATCAATCACTGATTACAATGGTGCTTATTATTTTTCTGGTGGAAATAATTATTTCTTATACCAAGACAATAATGACGGAACGACAACTCCACTTATTCGCAAAGGTGGCTGGGGTGCTATCCCCGTGCCGATTACTAAATTCGTAAAGGCAGGAAGTTCACTATATTGGGTAGGTCCATCGAACCTCTTCCGCTACGATCTTGTTTCAAAAACTATTAACCGAATTTATAATGCTACTGGATTTTATGACAGCGACTTTTTTTCATTGGGCAATTCAGCCTATATCTTGTTCCGACCTATGTCCGGCCTTCGAAAAATTTATAAAATAGACAGCAACGACAACTTACAACTTGTGTCCGATATTAACGGTGCGGCCAATGATGATATTTTAAGTCGAAATGAATACAATAATGAACTCTACTTCTATTCGAAAAATGCTGCTGGCTTTTACAAATTTTTCAAAATGACTTCCGATTCACGCGTTTTTGAAATTTCAGACATCACCAGTGGAAGTAACGAAGCTCCTGCGGGAACTTATAACATTACAGGCACCAGTGCAGGAATTTTCTTTTCCAGCACAAACTTTGCAAATGGCCAGTATTTAATCCAGTAAATATCTAAGCAAACTGCCTCATGCATGTGAGGCAGTTTTGAAATTAATAAATCGAATACGTAGCAACTGTACTGTCTGATAGTCCGACGAAAATTCCAGCTCCGTATGCAAAAGAGAGCCAATTAGCAGATTGAGGAAGAGTTCTTGTATTCCACGTAATTCCATCTGTAGAAGTGGCCACCTGATTAGTTCCATACACTCCAGCAACAAATACACCATTACCAAAAGCGCATGAAAGAGATCCACTGCTAACTGACATTGATCGTGTTGTCCAAGTGATGCCATCCGATGATGTCGCTGCTCCAACAGGACTCCAACTAATCATTACATATCGTCCATTACCGTAGGCAACAGAGGCCCAACTACGACCACTTGGGAGTGAGCGTGAGGTCCAATTTATACCGTCTGTAGAAGTTGCTCCTGTTGTACTTCCTCCATCGGAGATCGCAACAAAGATTCCATTTCCAAAACCGACGTTACTCCAAGTTGAATTTGGTAAAACTCGTGCAGTCCATGTAATTCCATCGGGTGAAGATGCGGCCACAGTACTATTGTATGCAATCGCTGCAAACATTCCATTTCCATACGCGATGCCCGACCAATTAGAAGTGCTTGGAAGAGTTCTTGCCGTCCATGTAATTCCATCTATTGAAGTGGCAGCGGTGTTACTATTATATGCAACAGCGACAAATACACCATTGCCATAGGTAACAGATTTCCAATTTGCAGAACTAGGCATTGTTCCGCTTGTCCAATTAACTCCGTCGGAAGAAACTTGCGATGTGGCCCCAGGGTAAGGGATTGCTACAAATTTTCCATTTCCATAAGCAAGTCCGCGCCAAGATGCTGATGTACTCAAAGTTGCCCCTGCCCAAGACAAACCTTGACTAGCAGGATTTGCAGGAGAGACCCCGTTACTTTTTCCGCAAGAAACTAAAAAAAGCAAAAGCAAAACTAAAATTTGATTCATAAATTTCATTGGCATCTAACCTAAAAATAAATCCCATAAAGTAGAGAAAAAGTTTTTGCATGCAACATTTGTTCATCTATTAAAGTAGACTCATTACTATTTTGTATCATTTTTTTAAATTTCAAAGATTGGTACTCTACCCCAACAAATGTCAGAGGTGTTCTTATCCAGTGTATTTGAATGGCCATGATATCGGCATTTGTATATTTTATTGCCTGACCATACACACTTTGTTGATCGAGTTTATATTCACTGAAAAGTGTAAATGGGAAACTCCCCAACACTCGAAAAGATCCTAACTCAAATCCCACCACCGGTGAAATGGCAATTAAATTTCCTTGCGTATTTTTATTGGAAACTTTTGAAGGAGAAGTAATTTGCTTTCTTAGAGAGTATTCGCCACTTCCTCCCAAAAAAAATCCATAAACTTTATACGCAAGTTTTAAATCAAACGAAATTGCTGCTAAATTAGTTGACGGTACTGATGTTTCAACTTGAGTTGAATTGTTTGTTAATCCCAGTTTAGCTGCAGAAGAAAAGAAAACTGAACCAGCTTTCGCCGAATTTGAAATTAATAATGATACAAGCAAAAGAGAATAAACATAAAATCTCATCAGGAAATTGTAGTTAGAATATTTTTAACATGCAATAGTAATATTACCATAAGGTGCCACCATAAGGTGCCACTACACTTTTGGTTTCGCATGTGCAAATTTTCTAGGCTGCAGTTAGAGTAACCTTTCCGACTGAGGGTCACTGGACGACGACCTTTTTCGAGATCGCACAAATGCACTTTTGAAATCTTCATTCTTTTAGCAAGTTCGACCTATGAAATATCATCTGATTTACGAATGGACTCAATCATTCTTCCAAACGAAAGTCTTCCACCTCTAATTTTTTCTAAAGTACGGATGGTCGAACTTCTTTTAGTAGTCATGTTTGTCCCATTATTTCTACAAAGACAATGCCGTGAATACTTATTTTGTAGATACACGATAACTTCTGTTAAGCCTGATCGATCGCTGTTTCACGGCGTTTACCTTATGCAACTGCGAAACCAAAAGTGTAGTGGCACCTTTTGATCAGTCATTAAGAAAAAACCGACTAAATAACTAAAGCTTCAGAACTTAATTTTTTTTAATCTAAGGACATTAAAATTGCTATAAATATTAAATCATGATCTGATTAGTCTGATGAAAAGCTATGCGTATATGATAATTTTTCTAATTTTCTCTAATAAACTTTATGCTCATGATTTTAGTTCGCGAAAAGTTTTTTTGGCAGGAAGCTTAAAGGGAGGTTACACCACTGCAGCTTCCGAAGATAAATCGACGATTCAGTCGCGAAAATTGGCTTCCTATTCTGCTGAAGCGATGATGGGGGCGCGCTTATATCATACCATTTGGGGGATTAGTGGAGAATACTCCTTAGTAAGACAGTTGACTGATCCAGCTTCTGTTTCAAATACCAATGTTCAAGGAAAACTTTTAGCGATTGCACCTCTTTTTGGTCTTGAATATAAATCTTTTAAATTACTTTTTAAATTCCCCAAATTGATTAGTGGTCAATACACTCTTGATAAAAGAAATTCTATTAATCAAGAGGTCATATACAAAGACTCTAAAATTGAAGCCGTTCAATTACATTGGATGAAATCTACCGAAACTTTTTTGGGAGTTGAGTATCAAAAATTTACTTATAAAAAATTAAATGTTGCTGGCGTTGAAAGTTCTCTTTCAAGTTCAGCTTATCTGAATTTAATAACAGTCTCTTTGATGTACGGATTTACTTATTAATTTATGAAAAATGCTAAATCGTTAAAAATTACTCTTGCACTTATTTTAATTAGTGTTGCCTTGTTCATTACTTGCGGAAGACCGACAGGGATTGCTCCAGGAGTTGTGCAAGGAGGACCTCCTGGAATTGTACCGGGGACAGAACCTGGAACTGGGGGAAATCAAAATTCCTGTGTTTCAGCTCATAAAATGTTTTTAACTGCAGCTACTTATGATGGAAATCTTGGTGGAGTTACAGGTGCCGATGCTAAGTGTATGAGTGATGCCAATTACCCTGGAGTTGGAACTTATCATGCGTTGATCACTGATGGCACAACCAGAGTTGCTTGCTCAACGCCTGATTGCACAGGAGGAATCAGTGAGCATGTTGATTGGGTCTTATTGGCCAATGCAACTTATTGTCGAACGGATGGAACAATTGAAATTGGAACAACTTCAAATATTGGATTAATAAATTACCCTCTGGCAAATACCATTTCAGCAAGTACAAATACAATTTGGACTGGTCTTCATATTGGTTGGACAGACAATCTGGATTGTTCGCATTGGAGTGATAATGCTACGGGGCCTTCTCGGCCACACAATGGTAATATGGGAGATGCAACTTCGACAACGGACGCTTTTGTCGATAGCAATTCAGATAACTCCGCCACTTGTAACAATCTAAAAAGTATTATTTGCGTAGAACAGTAGTTTCAATTACGGTTATAGATACAATGAAAACATCTAGATCTTGACTAAAAAAACAAAGAATATTGTTTTAGAAAAAATACTCGCATAATATATTTCTATACATATAAAGGAATACAAAAATGAAAATAATATTTTCACTCATCACTCTATTACTACTTACAAGTTGTGCTTCAATGGATCGTGAAAAATGCCAAGCTGCCAATTGGGAAGCCTATGGACAATCTGATGCAAGCATTCATCATACCAATAATTACAATCACTATACTGAAGTGTGTAGTGAATTTGGTGTGACTCCTAGTCGAGAACAATACGCAGCTGGCTTCAAAAAAGGTTTAGAAGAGTTATGCACATTCCAAAATGGTTATTTAATTGGAAATGACGGAGAGAAATTGCCGAAAATTTGTCCAAAAGAAACTCAAGAAAAATTTGTTCAGGGATATATTGAAGGACAAAGAAATCACGACTACAAAAAACAAATGGAAAAGCAGAATGAACTTGTAGAAAAAGTGATAGACTCAAATAATAAAAATAAGGTCAAGGCGTGCGAGCATAGTTATCAGTGCGGATCAAATGAATACTGCGTTCGTGGGAAATGTCAGCCTTAAATGGTTTTAACGATATCAA
>JBBIME010000008.1:0-312000 GCA_037444575.1 Bacteriovoracales bacterium | reverse complement strand
CAATTGCTGTTATTCACAGAATGCATTAGGTCGCCAGACTTAGATGTTGCCCAACAAGAAGTACCAGAATATCTATAATTCCCACTAGCGCAGTTGCTATCACTCACAGAATGCATAAGATCGTGTGAAGTAGAAGTTGCCCAACAAGAACTACCTGAATATATATAATTTCCACTCGCACAATTGCTGTCGCTCACAGAATACATCAAATCGCCTTTAGCTGAAGTTGCCCAGCAAGAACTACCTGAGTATCTAAAATTTGATCTGCTTGAGCTTGAATTGCTTGATGAAGAATTAGAATTATTTGAAGAACCAAAAATAACAGTTTGACTTGAATTACTATCTTCTTCTTTTTTCTCAACAACATTCAACTGCTCACTCACCTTCTTCATCTGACGGATATAGCTGATCGATTGAGCATCAGAAATTTTTCTTGTTGGAAAAGTTTTTAGAGCGTTATTAATTTTTAAAATTTGAGAGGCATAAGTTGCGTTGTTTAGATCGCGGTAAAGATCCCACTGCAACCATTCCAATGATGTTCTTTGAATATTGTATTGGGCCGAAGCATCGAAGATCGACTTATTAACTTCTGTTAAAAAATTAAAATATTCAATCCCGAATGAAGCAAATGGAGAGGCTGTCTTCTTAGAAAGCGTGTCCATGTCAGCATCGTAATATTTTAAGGCCATCTTAATTGAAAGAATGAGCACTCTTGATTTTGCATCAATTGTTCCAACAGCAGATGCATCCATTTCGCGATCGAGAATGTCATTAATAACGATTGCTCTATTAAGAGCATATCTCATGAGTAGTTCAGAATTTTTTGGAGCGCTTTCAATCACTGAAGATTTGATACCTTCGATTAATCGTTCTACTTTATCAGTTGTCGTAAGACCTTGAACGTTATCAAGAAGATCCGTTAAGAAATTTTTTGAATCTTTTGCCCAAGGAAGAAGTTCTGCGATTTGTGCTGCTGATAATTCTCTTTGAGTTCCTTCATCTAAGATGGCGGGCTTTGCAATCGCCACTAAATTGATATCTTCAGCTTTTAGCGAACCAACGCCACTTGATAGTATCAATGAGCTAATCAGGGCAATAGATTTAAAATTTTTCATACGTTATCTCTTTAAAATATTTAACTATTTATTTAATGCTTGTTCAATTTTTTGCATTGAAGAGTTTATGGAATTTCTTGCATCACTGTCATTTTCACTATTCAACCATGTAGTCAAAAGTCTATAACTTTCGACAGTTGCAATTTTCCCTAAAAGATTTGCTATGTACATTCTCTTGTCCCATCCATTAGGTCTTCTTGAACTGATTAAATCAATAATTTTTTTATTTTGTAATTCAGAATTTTCTGTTTTCATTAAGTAAAGATTATTTCCAAAGCGAGTGTTTAAAAATCCAAGAAGTGAATTATTAACATCACTATCATTTTCAACAAGGTATCTGTCCAGTAACATTAGGGTGACATCTCCACCTACAACCGCACCCAATTTTGCAGCTGCATCCAGTCTATTTGTCCATTGATTGCTATTTAGGACTCCTGATAAAGTATTTACTTTTTCAATATCAATGGCAGATCTCACTCCACGCATTTTTTCAATCATTGCCTCTCTTTGAATTCTATCTTTTTCTTCCTGAGTTTTTGCAATCAACATTCTTCGTTCTTCTTCGCTTTTGGCAGCGGACAATCTTCTTTCTTCTTCAAGTTTTGCAAGCACTCCAGAGACATTAAGTTGCTGCGCAATTTTTTTCATCTGACGAATAGAAGCGATTGACTGAGCATCTGTTAATTTTTTGTTTGAAAACGTCTTCAAACTATTATTAATTTTTACAATCTGAGGAGCATAAGCTGCATTATTTAAATCACGGTATAAATCCCATTGAAGCCACTCAAACGCAGTTCTTTGAATTGCATATTGGGCAGAAGCATCGAATACTGATTTATTAAGTTCTGTTAAAAATTCAAAATAATCCAATCCAAAAATCACGTATGGGGCTACCGTTTTTTTAGCAAGAATCGCCATGTCTGTATCATAATATTTAATGGCCATCTGGATCGATGATTTCAAAACGCGAAGTTTCGCATCAGCTGTTCCAACAACATCATCAGACATTTCTTTAGAGAGAATTTCATTAATAACAAGGCCTCGGTTAAGAGCGTATCTCATAAGTAGCTCTGAATTTTTTGGAGCACTTTCCCCTACAACTTGCTGGAGTCCTTCGACAAGTCTATCGATCTTATCTGTTGTCGATAGTCCTTGAATATTATCAAGAAGATCTGTCAAAAATAACTTTGAATCTTTCGCCCATGGAAGAAGCTCTGCAATTTGAGCTGCAGATAATTCTCTTTGAGTTCCTTCGTCTAATATGGCAGGTTTGCTAATAACAGGAAGAGCGATGTCTTCTGCTTTTAAAACTGTGGCAAAACTTAAAGTTGCCATTAGCATGATTGCTGTAAATTTATTTTTTGTTTTCATATATGTTTTCCATTAATCAAAATTATTATTATTTCTTAGAGAAGGTTTTAATATCTGTATCGTTTTTTGGATTTACCAAAAGCATGTCGATATTTTTTCCGCCAAACATCCCCTTCTTCTCTAGAAAGATAGCAATCGCACTTGGAATCTGATTTTTCACCGTCCCTGTTGCCAGAACTGAGTTTTGGTTAATCAAATGCATAGAAGGAAATTTTTCTCTCAGAGTGTATGTTCCATTAATTTCTTTTGTTAAAAAAACTGCTGTTGCTTCTCTTTCCTTTGGATCGATTTGTGAAATCTGAAGGGCGTTTCCTGCATCATCTGATTTGTATTGACCATCTTGAATAGGAAGCCATGAATATTTTGAAGCTTTTCCATCGAATTCAAAAAATCCAGTAAATCCTGAATTGTTTGTTGAGTTTGCACTCATGATTTTAAAAACATCTTCTCCTTTTTTATCTTTCGCCGAAGAAATAACCAAGCTTGGGTCATCGTTAACAACTCCAATTTCCCCATCCTTTGTCACTTCAAGTGGAGTCATTGAATAAGAATTCGAGTTGATTTCATCTACTAAGTAGAGTGATATTTTTTTATCGCTCTTCATAAGAACGGCGAAAAAACTTCCGTCGCGTCCTTGAGCTGGTTTTAAGAGAAGATTAACTCTGTCAGATGCATTTTGACTTCCTTGATATCCACCCTCTTTCAAGAATCCGGCAAACGCACTTGAACTAAGAAGAGAGAAAGCTAAAAATGCAGTTAATGTTTTAAAATTCATACAAATCTCCTAAACGTTATGTAAAACTGTCTTTTGTTGTATTTCGCGGTCAAAGTAATTCAAAAATACATCCAACTCAATCAGAGTCCTCAAATATGTATTTTTTCTAGCCTACTGTAGTCAGCACAGCAAATTCTGTGCCCGCTATATAAATTAATGTTTTTAAGGAGTTTTGAGTGTTTCTTCCTTGAGTCCCAATTAATACCTTGGTCAGGTGTCTATTTTTTAGACAGCATTGTGAGTCTCTTAATAAACGCTCTTTTAGATAAATTTTATTGAAGAAGCGTATTCTTCATCGTATAAGCCCCCATTCACTTCATTGGGAGACTCAGTATGAAATTAGCCTTCTCACTTGTGCTGCTTCTTACAGCGATGCCAATCTTTGCTGGACAAAATTTTGAGCCACCATCTTTTGGGTCAATGGGACTTCCTAAAAAAGTCATCGGTACCTATCCACGTTCACAGATCACAGATTCTTCGGATTTTATCTATAGAATTGTTGGCCAAATTGAAGTCGGTTGCACAGGAACCCTCATTGGACCAAAACACATCATCACCGCTGGCCACTGTGTTTATAATGCTGAAGATAAATCTTGGTACAATAATTTGAATTTTTACCCAGGACGAACAGGTGAGAATGAAATTCCTTATGGAGTCGTTGGGTGGAAAAAAGTCATGATTCAAAAAGAGTATCTTGATTCCGGTGACACCGCTTATGACTTTGCAGTTATCGAATTAGAAGAACCAATTGGGGACAAGATTGGTTGGAGTGGTTTTAAAGTCCTTCCAGAAGCTGAATACACAAACAACGTTCGTATCACTGGGTACCCTGGAGACAAGGATAAGGGAACAATGTGGACTGTTACTTGTCCATCGAGTGTTAGCGGAACAGGTATTTTCTATAAATGTGACACTTATGGCGGAATGTCTGGCAGTAGCGTTTATTCAATTAATCAAGATCCTGAACAAACACTCATTACCTCTGTTCACACTTGGGGAGATACAGATACAAATGGTGGAGTCATAATAGATTCTAAAAATTTTAATCTTATTCAATCGTGGAAAAATGACAGCACATATTCAGACAATACAATCGTTCATGATAAAGAGGTTGTCGCTGCAAGAAATTACGATCGATTCTTCTTCCAAAATAATTGCTATCTTCCAGTTAGGGCCTACCTGCACTATTTAGATATTGATAATACGTGGAAATCTGATGGTCCATGGACGATGGCCCCAGGTGATAAAATCTACGTGGCGGATACTCGTAATCGCACCTATTATTTTGCAGCACTTTCTACTGATGGAGAAAAAGTCTGGAAAGGTGATCAGCCTATCACAATGAACGATGGAAACGTTTTTTATATGATTCAAAATTCAATCACGACGGATGAATTTGGTGATTGGACTCAAGCCTTAACGTGTGATTAAAAAACCATATAACAAATTTCATCTACACGAAGAAGATCTTCATCATTGTGTCCATAGGAAATATTATTCCACAATTTCATTGAATCTATTGTCTGCTTTAATACTTCCCGATCTTCGACATGATAGAATTTCAAAAATTTCTCACAACGTTTTTCAATCGCTTTTTTTACACGTGGACGTTGTCGACTTTCAATATGAGAAGGGTTGAATGCTTCGTTTAGATGAAGAGTAAAAAACTTTGAAACAAAGGCTTTCTCGTTATTATTATATTCTGGATTTAAACTAACTGTTCCGTCTTCATGTAAAATCAATAGAGGTGCATACTTAGTTTCGTTCAACTGGATTTCTTCAAAAAGATTTTTGTACAAATGAAAACCTGCTATATTGGCGGCCAAATCACCATTGGAATAAACACCGTCAACCAATAAACCAAACCATTGATTTTCAGACTTAATCCCATAATCCACTATTTTTTTAAGAGCTGTCTCTTTAGATTGATTTTCATTAATCGCTTGCTGGTACATTTCATAATATTGATAACCCTGATTAAGCATATGCCCCAATTTATCAGAGCCAAAATATAGATCAAAAGCGTGCATTGTAGAAGCAAACATCATGAAGGATGTCGGTATTCCACGCTTAATACCAGAATATGAATAGATTGTATTAAATCTGCTAGATGTATATGTTACTGGCAGATTATTCTTTATATTGTTCTTAAAAGGATAAATCGTATATGGCAGTCCAAAAACGCCATCCAATTGCTCTTGCCATGTAAGAGGCACTCCAATATTTCCAGTTATCAATTTAACAATGCCAGGGACGGTTTGCATTAGCTCAAGTTTTGTCTTCAATTCTCTGATTTCTGTATTTAGAGATGACATTGAAGAGAATTGTTGAAAATCGTTTTGCTGTTCAACTATTTTTAATTCTTCTTCTAATTTTCTAAGTTTCTCTTTAAGTTCTTCTTTGTGATTGACTTCATCTATCGCAGAATGAATTCCTTTCATCATGTACAACGTTATATCATCACCGATGTCAGCAAGTGGGCCAGGTGGAGTGGTGAATTGATCTGTTTCGTAGCTATAAGAGGTACATGAAAAGATCATGAAAAAAATAATAATCAATGCCTTCATAAAGAAAGATGATTGCTAAAGGAGTGCCAATCCTAATATGTTGGATTTTCAAAATAAAAGCTTCTAAGGTGTCGAATCTCTAGACAATTGTCTAATTTCTAGAGGTTTAACAGCCAGTAACTTTTTTGTGAATGTTTGAGAGATTGAAAGCTCCCTTATGCCAGTCCATGTTGTACCACTTAAGAGACTTTTGAAGTTCTGTCATGAAAGGGATTTTTGATTCATTAAGTTCTGTCGGTTGCAATCCTTTAGAAGCATAAGCAAATGTCCAGAAAACTCCTGGATAAATAAGCATTGGGCCTGTGAAGGATTTAACAACTGGAAAAACATTTCTTAGATTATCGTAGAAAGATTTAATTCCATACTCGTCATAAAAAGGATTTTCTGTCTGTGCCATCATAATCCCATTATCCGTTAGAGCATCGCTTACATGCTTATAAAATTCTTGAGTGAATAATCCTGCAGCGAAATCTTCAGGGTCAGTTGAATCGATAATAATAACATCAAAAAAGTTCTTATAAGACTTGATGTACTCTACTCCATCTTGTGGGCAGACATTTACACGAGGGTCAGATAAACCAGATGTGCACTCAGGGAAGTACTTTTTAGAAACTTCTATTACGCGCTCGTCGATTTCAACTAAATCAATTCGTGCGATTTCTGGATGCTTTACGAACTCGCGAACGATTCCGCCGTCTCCTCCACCGATAATTAAAACATTTTTAATTTTAGGATGGACCATGGATGGGATATTCCCCATAACTTCGTGATAAACGAATTCATCAATATTAGAGACCATTGTCTTCCCATCAAGAAGAAGAAGTCTTCCTACTCCATAAGTGTCTAGAACATCGATCTTTTGATATTTTGATTGCTCTGAATGCAAAACTGATTTTATTTTAAAAGATGTCGCCACATTCTTATGAAAATAGCGCTCTGAATACCATTCCTGACCTAAAATATTTTCCGACATAACTCTCCAATTTTTACAAGCTAGTTAAGAAACAATTTGTCACAATATTTTTTTTATGACACATAGTTAGAACTTGCAATTTAATAGCGCTATTAATATTTAATTTTTCTTCTTAAATCAAGAAAGGATATTGAAAATTTATGTTCGAATCAAAGTTAGGCCCAAATCAAAAAATTAAAATCTCAGGATTTAACAATCTTACGAAAGTTTTGAGTTTTAACCTCTACGATTTTTGTATTACTTTGAACGACGAGCAAAAGGTCCAATACGTTAATTATATTAACGATAAATATAATGCGACTAGAATCGCTGACATCTCTCGCCGTATCGTCGAAATTATCGAAGCGAATGTTCTAGCTGTTTCAGTTCAAGACTACGATCCAGTTGGGGCCTCTACGATGGTTCTAATGAGCGATATCAAAGGTGGTGGAGAACCTATCCCAAGCGTTCAGGTAAATGCTCACCTCGATAAATCTCACATCACAGCTCACACTTATCCCGATGCAGCTGATCCAGATGGAATCTGCTCTTTTAGAGTAGATATCGATATCGCGACTTGTGGAGAAATTATCCCACTAAACGCTGTTAATTACTTATTTGAAGCTTTCGAATGTGACGTTGTCTATGTTGACTACGTTGTTCGCGGATACACTCGTCTGGAAAATGGAAAGAAGATCTATAACGATCATCATTTCAACTCGATTCAAGATTTTATGAGACCAGATATCAAAAAGAACTTCCAGTACCTGGCCGACATCAATATGCCTCAGGACAATATCTGGCAGACTAAATTGATGGTCAAAGAAATGGGCCCAGAAAACTATCTTCTTAACCCTAATGATGTAAACCATCCAGATGTTCCTAAGAAAATGGAACTTTTACGAGAAGAGATGAAAGAAGTTTACCACATGATCCACTAGGATCATGGAATGACTTCCAATCTTTGGGGCCAAAATCAAACTCAGTTTTTCTTCGAACTTAATCCGGATTTAGTTCTCGATACCGTAGAAAGCTTGGGCTTTAAAACCACAGGCAGGGTAATGACTATGAACTCTATGGAGAATAGAGTTTATGAAGTTGAAATTGAATCCGATTCAGATAATCCAAGTGAACACTTTAAAATTATCAAATTCTATCGCCCAGGAAGATGGAGCAAAATCCAAATCCAAGAAGAGCACGATTTTCTAGCTGATCTGGTTGAATACGAGGTTCCAGTAATTGCTCCTATTGAATTTGATGGAAAGACTCTATTCACATTAAAAGATATCGATCTTCATTACACTGTATTTAATAAGCAGGGTGGTCGCGCTCCTGATGAATTCACCAACGAAGAAATCGAACAAGTCGGACGTCTTCTCGCTCGCCTTCACAATGTCGGTGATATGAGATCTGCTCCTCATCGATTGAAGCTTACTCCAGATGTTTATTTGAAATCGAACTTAGATTTTTTGCTTGGTCAAAAGATTATTCCAAGTCATCTTGAAGCTAGTTATAAGAGCGTCTTAGAACAGATTTACAGTCTCACTAAAAATAGTTTTAATAATATTCACTACCAACGCATTCACGGCGATTGCCACCTGGGAAATATCATCAAACGTGGTGATGTCTTTTACCTCATAGACTTCGATGATATGGTGATGGGTCCTTGTGTGCAGGATATGTGGCTTCTACTCCCAGGACGAGATGAGTACGCTGAAAATTTAAGATCAAAGCTGCTCGAATCCTATATGACAATGAGAGATTTTAATTTCGAAGAGCTTCGTTTAACTGAGGTTTTAAGAACTCTTCGAATGATTAACTACTCGGCTTGGATTGCTAAACGTTTTGATGACCCCGCCTTTAAAAATGCCTTTCCTTTCTTTGAGTCCCCTTCTTATTGGGAAGGACAGATCAATGACCTTCGTGAGCAAATTTTTTGGATTAGCGAGTAAATCTTTTTAATTTACTTCAGCATACACTTATCAAAAAAGTGTAAAAACTTTTGACACCCCTCCAGATAAATTCTTCAAGATATCTAATAATCCCCAGGAAAACATCTATACTCTCGGCATTAATCATAACCGCAATGGGGACTATGAAATTACTGGTAACAATTTCTTCGCTACTTCTGTTGATTTCTATAGAAATTTCCGCAAACGATTGCACAAATGCAATGAAAGGATTTCTTACTGACAACATCAGCAAAAACAATATTGAACAGATAGATATTTTTAAAGATGTTGATCTGACAAATTCGGAAAAATGGTTAGCGCTTGAAAGTCTTTCCAGGCAAAAAAATAAAGCGACAGATGAAAGAGTTCACAATTATTTACAATACGCCTCAACTCTACGTGAGAAAGAAAGAATTCAAGCTTTGTCAGATATAGATCAACTAGATCAAAAAGAAATTAACTCCAAACACGTACAACGTTTTACTAAGCTTGAAAAAAAGTTTTCAGAAAAATTTGCAAACAATGTTAATGAAATTTCAAGTTATAGAAACTTATATAATAGTTGTCATTCCTATCGCCCTAACACTGTTAACAGTGAGGCCGTTAGTAGTTTTAAAAAATTTAATATGGCCCTTAGTCTTGGGACATTCGCTGCAAGTTACTCCTACTACAATATGGATAAAGAAAAAGACCAGGAATGGTTTTTAAAACTTGGCTACGATTTAGCAAATACCATTATTTTTTCTTATTTTGGCTCAAAAGCTCAAAGCAATATTGAGGACTCTCAAATCACCAGAGGAATAAAAAGTTATCTCGTAGCAAGAGTCCTGGGTCTTGAAGATGTTGCCTTTTATAATTCGCTTGTCTCTACAGATAATAAAAAGGCTGAAGAGCGAATTAACCAATTAAAAAATGATCCTGAAATTGGCAACAAAGTAAAGGACCTATTAAACACGTATGAGAAAAGTGGAGTTTATCGAAAATTCAGAGATAATTTAATACTTGAATTGAAGCATGTTAAACATACGATAACTCTTGGGCTTAATGGAAACTCAATGGATACGTCGGGAGTTGACTGGAACAATATAAGGCCTGAAGACCTGGATAGAAACGAAGTAAAAGATGTCTTAGTAATGGCCGCTATGGCGGAGATCTATCAAGCTTCAAAATCGGAGTACATCGCAACTTCAGACAAAGGTTTGGATCGTTACGCATTTAATTCAATATATTATTTTGCTCAAATTCCACGAAACATCGTTCAAAGTTATCTAACTTTTGAAATTTTATGTATGGGACAAAAAAATCCCAAGCTTGCATTTTTCAAAGCTTTCCTACTTAATACTTCGATTGGCGTTTTAAATAATCAATTGCTCTTTTCAACCCGTGATAAATTAATTAATCAGTGAAAGAATTAATTTAATAGATAACTTCCTGAACTCGAGGGATAGAATTCATAAACTCAACTCTGTGAGATGTGTCTTCTTTAAAAACACCTGAGAGTTTTGAAGTTCTTGTCATCGAAGTGATGTCTTTTATTCCACGAGTTTTCACACACGAGTGCATAGCATCTACTACAACTGCAACGTCTTGAGTTTCTAGAATCGCCACTAGCGCCTGGTGAATTTGCAGAGTCAAACGTTCTTGAATTTGAGGACGTTTAGCAAAGTAATCAACGATGCGATTAAGCTTTGAAAGTCCCAAAACTTTTTTATTAGGAACGTAAGCGATATGAGTTTTTCCAATAATTGGAACAAAGTGATGCTCACAATGAGAATTAGTCACAATATTAACTTCAACAACAGCGTGATCGTAATCAAATTTATTTTCAACGATAGTGATTTTTGGAAATTTTTCAGTCTCTAGACCATAGAAAACTTCATCGACATACATCTTGGCAACTCGACTAGGAGTTTCTGATAATGAGTCATCACTTAAATCTAATCCCAAAGTCTCCAGAATTTCTCTAAAAAGAACTTCTATCTTCTTTTTTTTCTCAGAGGCCGATAAACCATTATCCACCATTGGAGTTGGCGTTACTTGTTTTAAAATTGCTTTTGGGTCAACCATGCTCATAATTTTTCTAATCCTAAACGGGACTTGCCCCATCTCTTTCTTTTTCAAAGATCCCAGAGTTCTTTTCATTTTCTCTGGTCTCTACTCTGAAGCACCAAACTCGACCATTCGTCTTTTGGTTTAAAAATTCATTCATCTTCTGGTGAAGAAACTCTGAAGTCCCTTCCATTCCAACATTATCTAAAACTCGAAGTTTAATAATTCCTTTTTTATCCATCTCGCGAAACAGTGGCAACTCTGGATCATCACTATTAATTAGGCATGAGTGATCAAAATAATCATGCAGAAATGGTCTAAAATCTTTGAAGCCACCAAAATCCATCACCCATTTTTTATCATCCAGCGAATTTGCCTTAAACCAAAAGGTAAACTCTCTCGAATAACCATGGATAAATCTGCAGTGACCAGTGTCCTTCCACTGTCTGTGGGCACACGGATAACCTGTAAATTTCTTCGTAGAGATGTACATTCTCATTTCCAAGTAATTAAAAAGAAAGCGCGCTTAAACTATCATCGAACTCCACGACATACAATAGACCGTGAATTTTCAACTCATTTTCGTTTAAGACGTCCAGTCCTTGGGCCTTCATGAGAGTATCCAATAAAAGACGTTGATCCTGGGTCTTCTTAAGGCCTAAAAAGCTCGTCTCTTTAGTGGCCAGGCACCCAGAAGTAGGGACAAAAGGATAATGGGGTCCGAAAGGATTTCGATTTTTCATCCCAGTGCCATGAATTCGAAGAAGGCTCCTTCCAAGGTTTCTGGCCACCACCGACTGTTTCCACCAATCTAGCGAATGATGAGTTGATGGTAAAAAACATCGAAGCTCGGCTTCATCAGAAGACTTATTTATAAAATTCATAATCAGTCTTCTAAACTCGCCAAAGGCCTTCTGGTTATCTGCTAGAGGTTTAACTGAATCGATAGTGTAGATTCCTGCGGGAGTACATCCATTTGTATGATGAAAAGGAAGCCCTCTACTCGATAGCCCAAGAACAGGGATAGACCAGATATGTCCAAATTCTTTAGTGACGAACTTTCCTGATTCATCTCTTATAAGCAATCTTCCAATTCGTGTTCGGTCATTACTCAAAATTGCAAACACTGTTAGTTTGTTTGTTTTAAAATTGAGAAGCTCTTGCATCTGGGATTTACTTAATCCCCGAGATTTTTTTGCCTCACTGAAAAATTTAAATTCCCCTTCAAAATAAGTTTCAAGTTTTGTTTTGTTTGTATGATTTAAAAACTCTAAAAAATTATAAAGATGAAAGACATTACTTTCAGTAAGTGAAGTTAAATCCAGCGAATCAACAAATTGATCTAAAGAATGAGAGAGTGCATGAAACATTAAAGTTTCTTCAAAATTGAGAGAGGTCCATGGAATGGGATTAGGAAGAGTAAGATCCAAAGACTTTCCTTTTTTATTTCCAAATAAATAAGGAAGGAAAGTCTTTAGATAATTCATTTATTTTCTAGTGGTGGTGTCCGTGCTCGCCATGAACATGCCCATGAGCAAGTTCTTCAGCAGATGGTTCACGAACTTCTTTAACAGTTACGTCAAAGTGTAGATCCATTCCAGCAAGTGGGTGGTTTCCATCAACAGTAATTGTATCGCCTTCGATTTTTGTTACTGTAACAACTAATTCACCTTGTTCAGTTTCAACTTCAAATTGCATTCCGACTTCAAGGCCTTCAGCTGATTCGAATTGAGCACGAGGAACTTGTTGGCAAAGAGAATCGTTTTTCTCTCCGTAGCCATCTTTAGCTGCGATAGTTACAACCAAATTTTCTCCTGGGTTTTTACCTTCAAGAGCTGCTTCTAGACCTGGAATTAAGCTTCCAGTTCCTTGGATGTAATAAAGCGGTCCATGATGTTCTGAAGAGTCGATTAAATTTCCAGAGCCATCAGTTAGTTTATAGTCGATACCGACGACTTTGTTTTTCCCTATTTGCATAACATTCTCCGTAACGGTTTTGGACCCCAACCTATCACTTCTTTTTGATGATGTCTAAGATTACTACTGGTTCCAATGGAACATCTTCAAGTGGTCCACGAGTTCCCGTTTTCACGGCCTTAATTTTATTGACTACAGGCATCCCTTTCGTCACTTTACCAAAAACCGCGTAGCCAAAGCCCGCTTGGGATTCATCGCGATGATCAAGAAAGCCATTATCGGCCACGTTAATAAAAAACTGAGCTGTTGCGCTATCAACTATCCCTGTGCGGGCCATAGCAAGAGTCCCAGCTTCATTTTTCAATCCATTTCCAGCTTCATTCTTAATTGGAGCACCGGTTGATTTTTCTTTAAGGTCTTTGTCAAAGCCTCCACCTTGAATCATGAAATTGTCGATTACACGGTGAAAAATAGTGTCCTTGTATTGGCCTTTTTTTACATATTCCAAGAAGTTTTTAACTGAAATAGGAGCTTTGTCGGCATAAAGTTCAGCTTCAATATCTCCCATGCTTGTTTTGATGGTGATTTGAGGATTCTTAGGATTGGCTGCTAAAACATTCAGAGACATAAGAAGAGAGAATACGAGCACAGACATTTTTTTCATTTGCATACCTCTTGTATTTAAAATTGGTGCTTAGTTAAAAAAGTTTGATATTTTTCATGATCAAGAGGATCAGATCCTTTTAGATACATTTCCAAATACTTTATAGAATCATTTCCCCAAAACATTTCTTCGTCTACAAAAAAAGAGGGAACTCCAAAAAGGTCTCTTTTTATTCCTTCTTCGATATTATTTTTTAGTTCAATTCTGGCCGCCTTCTCTTCCATTTTGGAAAAGAGTTCATCTACTGGAAGATTGTTTTTTGTGAGAACGGATCGAAGGACATCGTCACTTCCGATATCCAATCCCTCACTCCATCCTGCCACATAGATGGCATTAATGACTTCAGCCTGTTTAATTCCAGCGACACTTTTAAGAGCAAGTCTTAAAGCATACAGTGAATTAAAAGGCAGATTCTTTGGAGTTGTAAAAGGGACATTGTGTAATTTTGTATACCGAAGCAGATCTTTAAAAAGATAATTTCTTTTCGGCGCAATTTGAGCGGGGCCTTTTGTATCATAGTGAGCAATTACATTGGGAATACTCACTGGATAAAAATGAAAATCATAATCATTGAGGTGAGAATAAACCCAAGTCCATGCAACATAAGAATAGGGAGAGAGAAAATCAAAATAAAAATCAATTTTCTTTTTCATGCAAAACTTCCTAGCCCTCAGAATTTTTCTTATCGAGATAGTATTGAAAATTGCTTTCAAACACTCTTATTCCCCCTTTATCAACTTCGAAAACGCGATTTGATAATCCGTGCAAGAAGTGTCTGTCGTGGGATACATACATTACTGTTCCTTCAAACTCTTTAAGTGCTTTTAATAAAACATCACGCGATTTTAGATCGAGGTGGTTGGTAGGCTCATCGAGAACAAGAAGGTTGTTATTGTTTGACATTAAAGTCGCGAGAACAACTCTACTTTTTTCTCCTCCAGAGAGAATTTTAATTTTCTTTTCGACATCGTCGCCACGAAATAAAAAGGCAGCTAAAAGATTTCTTATATAACCATTTGTAGCATGAGGAAGTCTTGAAGAAATTTCTTCAAGCACAGTGTTTTCTGGATTTAAAAGATCAAGAGAGAATTGAGAGAAGTAACCCGCTTTGATACTAGGACCTAAAGCAGACTCTCCATTTGTGGCCTCTGTTAAACCGCATAGAACTTTTAGAAGTGTTGACTTACCAGCTCCGTTAACTCCAACAACCGCAATTTTATCCAAACGATTAACTGTTGCTGTAAGATCAGAGAAAACTTTATGAGGAGATCCATCATCTCTAGTCCAAGTTTTAGCGAGATTTTTCATTGTCACAACATCGTTACTTCCACGAGGAGGAACAGGGAAAGAGAAATCCATTACGATATCTTCTGGTGGAAGTTCAACTCTTTCGATCTTATCAATTTTTTTAACTCTCGATTGAACTTGAGCCGCGTGACTTGCTCTGGCAGCAAACTTAGCAATGAATTCCTCTTCTTTTTGGAGCATTGCCTGTTGAGACTCATATTGAGCAATCTGCTGAACTTTTCTTATTTCTTTTTCTTTTTCGTAGTAGTCGTAATCACCTGTATAAGTCGTGATCGCTTTATTTGCCACTTCGATGATTCGATTGACGATGCCGTTCATGAAATCGCGATCGTGACTTGTCATCAAAATAGCGCCTTTGAAAGTTTTTAGCCATTCTTCAAGCCAAATAATACTTTCAAGATCGAGATAGTTGGTAGGCTCATCTAAAAGAATTACATCTGGATTTTGGATAAGAACTTTTGCAAGGGCAATTCTCATTCTCCATCCACCAGAGAAAAGTCCTACATCTCGATCGTGATCATAAGGCATAACCCCAAGACCTGTGATGATCTCTTTAGCTCGTACGTCAAGATCGTATCCACCAAGTTTTTCAAACTCTGTTTGATAATCACCCAACTGAATGAGAACTTTTTCCATCTCGTCAGGGTCAAGATCGCCTTCAAGCATTTTTTCAATTTTTCTCATCTCTGCTGCAAGCTCAGATGCTTTCGCGCTTCCACTCATTACTTCTTCAATTACTGTGCGACCTTTCATTTCGCCAATGTTCTGAGAAAAATAAGCAACGCGAATTTTATCAGGAACAGTAATTGATCCTCCGTCAAAGCCTTCTTCCTTCATCAAAATGCGAAAAACAGTCGTTTTTCCAGCCCCGTTAGGTCCGACTAAACCAACCTTATCGCCTGGACGTAAAATAAAAGAGGCATTCTCATAAAGAATCTGCCCACCGTAATTTTTTGAAACGCTATTGAAACTGATCATAATGAACCTTAATTAGATTGATAATTTTTCTTAAGGTTATACTGCGAATGCAATCGATTTTCTAGAAGAATGAGATGAGTCATTTTCTTAGACAAAAATAAGTTAAGAAGAAATTGAAGGCATATGCCTTCCCAATAAAAAAATCTCCATACTCAACTAATTCATCTACTAAAAACTTAGAGGGATCAAACCATGGATTCTTTCCGTTTTTATAAACAAGGAGGCAATTAGAATTCGAGCAGATCACTTCAAAAAATCCGTGTTTTACAACTCCTTTAGTATTTTGCTCGGGTTGAAAAGTCTTATATCCATCTCCCTGGCGAATTCTTATATTGTATCCCCATAACTTTCCCTCTGACTCGTAAAAGCCTTTTTTAAATTTATGAATCGTTAATAATTTCGTCAATTTCAAGTGATTAATACCGGCAAATTCTCTTTGATCTAACTGAGACCATTTTACTTTGGAACAGGAATCAAAGAGATGGTCAATCTCTGATCTTTTCATTGACATAAATTGCTCAAAAGAAAAATTAGCTGACATGGAATCCCTCATATATTTTAGAGCTGATTAATTTGGCAAAGGCCATAATTGTTTTCTGGGGATTGTTGGCCATTGTACTTGGAATAATACTGGCATCTGCAACGTAAACATTTTTTGTATTAATAACTTTTCCATATTCATCAACTACTTTTCCCAACGAACACGTGCCAAAAATGTGATTTGCCATAAACGTGACATCTTTAGGTTTAATCTTATAAGCTAATAGCTGGCTCAAATCTTCAGCTGAATTCAGTTCTTCTCTGAATCCTTTAATTCCTGGATAAACTGTACCTGCGCCAGCAGCAAATAAAACTTGAGAACATTTTTCTATTCCAAACAAGGTCTCGTCTAAATCATTCTTAGAAATATTAAAATATGGAATTGCCCTATCTCCTATAAAAATTAATCGACCTTTTGTTTTTGATGAAACTTTTATAGTAACCACGGAAATATTTCTTATTTCATTGAACTTGCTTTTAAAAACTTGTCCAACGCCGGGCAATCGCGTAGCCACTAATCCTGGAAGCATGGATAAACTTTCAATGATCATCCCCTTTTCTAAAAATTGAGAACTTGACCAACCTTGAGTTTGTGCATTCCAGCTATCAATCGCATAGGGAAACTTCCCCATCACTGCTACCCCTAAATGCATGGTCAGATTTTTTCCTATTTCGTTATTCTTTATTTTTGATTTCTTTAAAATTTTTGGACTTTCAAAAATACCCGCCGTTATAATTAACTTCTTAGCTTTTAGTGTTAGGAATTCACCATTTTTTTTTAGCTTAACATGAACGATACCATCCACTTCTGAAAAGCTAAGCACACTGGCTTCATCCATATATTCAACGCCAAGTTCATTACACCATTTTAGATATGTCTTACTCATGGATAGTTTTTCATTATTAGGGCAAAATGTTAAACAGTTCCCACTGGCCTTACAATCGCCTACGGCCCTAGGAAGAATGGAACTTTCCCAATTCAATTTTTCTAATCCTTCCTTGATAATCTCATTGTTTTTTCCAAGCCTGATTTCTTTTACTCTGTTTAGATTTAATTTTTCTTCAATTTCTTCATAAGCATCTAAAAAATCTTTCCTGTACTTGGCGCCTACCTTTAGCTCCAAAGAAAACCATCTATCCAAAATATAATCAGGCGCATTTTTCATAATTGCAGAATTTATTTCAGTTGTTCCCCCCCAACCAGTGGCCAGAACAGTCGTGATAATTCCATTCCCCATAACAGGTGTCATTGAATTACTGTATAAATTTTGTGTTACAAATTTTAAAGGATTCATTGAATTTTTATAAACAGGAAAGCGCTTGCCTTTTTCAACAACAATTACTCTTAATCCTTTTTTCGCTAATTCATAAGCTGCAACAGCTCCACCTGCTCCAGAACCTGCTACACATACGTCATAGATGTTACTCATATAAGTATTTGACCGAGTAATTTATTTTTTCTTTGTTTCCATCGTTTAAAAAATAAATGAGCGAGGAGACCATTTTAAACTTTAGTGAAAGCTGTCTCAGTGCGAGTATTTTTGAATTTTCCGCTGCCACTACAAGTCTTATTCTTGATTGATAGGATAACTGACTAAATCGTGAGAGTTTAAAAAAATATAATGGATAAAAGTACTCAAAGAAAAGTAGACCCGCCGTGATAAAAAGAGCTTGAATCCGTTCTAATTCAACCAAGTACTCATAGAAAAACGAGAAATTGCATCCTTCAACAGAATAAAAAAGCTCTGCGTACCTTTTAATGAAAATTAAGGTCTTTCTTTGAAGATAATTGCCCAATATATTTTTCATTTGGAGGAATTTTATATGCTCGTTTTCTGCCTGGCAATTTTTCAAATTGATTTTATTCTAAATTGTCATTAAATTAATAACACATACTTGATATAGGTAACTACATGGACTTCACTCCACTTCGCATTACGACAGTAAAACCACTTAGAAGTTTAACATTCGATCTCTATATCTTTTTTAAAGAGCAGTATCTCTGTTATGCAAAAAGAGGCGAACAGCTTTCGGAAGATAAATACGGCAAACTAAGAGCACAAAAAATTGCCAAATTTTTTATTACAGAATCTGATGAAGTTAATTATCAAAAATTCCTCGACTCTCTTTTGGCGGAAACACTAAAAGATCCCAATGTGAAGGTCGAGGAAAAGGTCAATATGGCCGAAGGTGCTGCTAGTTCTGCAGTTGAGAGAATGCAACAGAACCCTGGAAGTGAATCCGCTTATCGCATGACTGAAAATGCGGCTAAAAGCCTTCGCGAAGTTATTTCACAAAACCCAGATGCTCTAAAAACAATTTTCGGTAAAAAAGTTGATAAGAACGAAGACATAATCAAACATTCATTGAACGTTTGTGCTCTTGCAGTGAAGTTAGGCGAGAAACTTGGTTGCACTGAACAAGAACTCGATGATCTGGGAACAGCTGCACTTATTCATGATATTGGTATTCCTCAAATGAATAAAAATGATATTCCTCTTTTCTATAAAGCAAGAAAACTTTTAACCAACGATGATAAGCGCGTTTACTATCTTCACTGCAAAGATGCTGTTGGTCTCTTGCAAAATAAACCTTATGTAAATAAAACCATTCTTGAATTGGTAAACAATCACGAAGAAGTGCTAAGCGGAATGGGGCCTAATAAAAAGAAAAAACTCACAAAGCTTGAAGAGATTCTTTCTCTAACAAATAATTACGATAAGAGAATTATCACTAATAAAACGACTCCAGTGCAAACGCTCAAAGATATGATGATTGATGAATTGGGTAATTACAGTTTAGATATGCTCAATGAATTGAAAAAAGTCCTCCAATCAGAAGGACTTCTTCAATAGTTCTAAAAAATAACTCTTATGGAATCGAGTACTACATCGGCGTTGTTGTAGCTTTTTCCAAGCATCAACATTTGAATAGTCAAAGCATCGATTTCTTCAGTGCGAACAATTGGATTAACTTCTTTTAATTTAATTAATCGTTCTTTTTCGGCCGATAATTTTTCCATCATAGTAGCTTTATAATTTCCTTTAATTTCTTCGGCTTTTTTAAGTGCGTGAGCGTGAGCTAGTTTTAAGACTTTTTGAACAGCTGCTTTCGGAAGCGCTTTAGCTTTTTTTACAGTGTCTGGATCGGCCATAGTAGCCCTTTCATCAATGTCTTCTTTACTCCACTTTAAAGAGAAATCCTCACCCGTACTATCGACTAAAATGCGAATTGGTGTTGGTGGAAAATATCTTTCAGGTGATAAATTTTTTGGAGCTACGGCATAGAGTTTAAAATAAGCCTCAATAAATGTTTTGGCCTGTCCTGCTTTTTTTCTCATCATGACAGTAACATTTCCAAAAGTGTTAGAGATGATTAAATCCATTACTCCAACAACCATAGGGTGATCCCAAGTGAGAAATTCAACGTCTTCTCTTCTTCTGGCCGTTTTCCTATCATAAGTAATTCTGACACCTTCACTATTTAAACCTGGGAAGTGAGGAACATACATATTATCACTAGGCTTGATGTAGAAAATATTATCTTCAATATCTTCAATATCTACACCCAGCTCTTGGAAAACTTCATTCATGTAAGTGATAAGAGTTGGATCCTCATCAAATTTTCTGATGTCGTTAACAAGGCTTTGAGCTTTTTCTTCATTGAATGAATTGAGTTCAACCAATATATCTCTTCCCTCTTCCATTTTTTTTACAACATCAGCATACTCTTTTTTAGTCGTCTCTAAAAATTGTTCAAAGACAACACGATTTTCTAAACAGTTTTCTGGTTTATTCAGAAATTCTTCAAGGAGTGTTTGCAATTGTTGATGAACAAGACTCGCTCCTTTTGCGGAGTGTTCGAAGGCATTAAGCCCTTCGTGATACCACTTAAAAAGAACTTCTTCATAAGAACTTACAACATAAGGCACATGAATATTGATAGCACTTGTTTGTCCAATGCGATCAAGACGTCCGATACGTTGTTCGAGTAGATCAGGATAAACAGGAAGATCAAATAGAATTAGGTGGTGAGCAAATTCAAAGTTTCGCCCCTCACTTCCAATTTCAGTACAGAGTAAAATTTGAGCTCCATCGGGATCAGCAAAATAAGCGGCCTGACGATCACGAGCAATAAATGAGAGTCCGGAATGAAAAACACCAATGTTAAGCCCGGCAATTCTGTCCTTTAGCATTTTTTCTAATGTAAGAACTTTTGTTTTTGATTTTGTTATAAGAAGAATTTTATCTTTTTTATTCTTTGATAAAAATTCAGCAAGCCATTCAAGTTTCAAATCAAAACTTGGCCCAATAGTTTCCTCATCTTCCAGTCCTAAATTTTTTGTTTTATTACTTGTTAACAAATATGGATGAGCCACTCTTTTTGGGAAAAAAGAAAAATGAGATCCCAAACGTCCTCTCGTATTTCTAAAAAAGATTCTTCCCGTTCCATGAAGATCTTGAAGTTTTGCGATTTCTGCTTCTGCTTCAGGAGTTTTTTGAGCGACTAATTCACGAGCTAGACGAGCGACATTGTCATAGTGAGAAGACTCTTCTAAAAATTTGTGATAATCAAAAAAACGGGCAGGATCTAAAAGTTTAAGTCTGGCAAAATGCCCTTCAAGTCCCAATTGCTCAGGAGTTGCTGTTAAAAGAAACAGTCCTTTACTTTTCTTGGCGATTCTCTCGACTATTTTGTACTCAATTGAGGGAAGATCATGCGACCATTTCAACTGATGGGCCTCATCAACAACCATTAAGTCCCATGTTGCTTGATCCATCATCGCGCGGGCCATTTCAGCACCTTTTAAAAGACCGATATTCACAATAACAAAATCATTATCAATAAAAGGATTTGTTCCGGGCTCTAAGTGAGTCTCTTGATTAAGAGTGGTAAATGTCAGATTGAATTTTCGTAGCATCTCAATGAACCATTGGTACACAAGAGAATCTGGAACAACAATAAGTGCGCGCTTAACTCTCTCACTCAAGATGAGATGATGAAGAGCAAGTCCAGCTTCAATTGTTTTTCCAAGACCAACTTCATCAGCAAGGAGTACGCGAGGAATGGGTCTATCTGCAATTTGATGGGCCACATAAAATTGGTGAGGAAGTAATGCCATTCTTCCTCCCACAAATCCACGCACGGGACTTTGAGTGATTCTATTTTTATGAATTTGCGTTTTAAAGCGCAGATCAAAAAGTGTAGCCGTATCCACGTTGCCATTAAACAAGCGCTCTTCCGGTTTGTTAAAACTTATTGAATCAGAAAGTTCACGTTCATCACATTGCACACCTTCGCTAATCACATAAGTGATCAGTCCTTCATTTTCAACAATGGACTCGACAGTGTGCTTTTCTCCTCCACGAAGAGAGATTTCATCTCCAGGCGCAAAGATAACACGCTTCAGAGGTGCGCCTTTAGTTCCATAAGTTCTTTCTGATTTGCTGGCAGGAAAAGAAATTTTGACTGTTTTAGATTCGACCATCGAAATAATGCCGAGGCCTAATTCGGGCTCAGTCTCGCTCATAAAGCGCTGGCCGATTTTTAATAAGCTCACTTAGATATCCTTATAAAATTTTTTTTTATTTATTGCATGTAATAAAGGGCCGCAATTAGTCCTACGACAATCATTCCAATAAGAATGTAGACATGACGTTTACCGATTTCTTTTTCTTCTGATGTTAAATGGCTTTTAACCGCTTTATGCTTTTTTAACTTAGTCACAATCCATGCTCCTAGCGAGGGTCTTCCTTAAAAGACTCCAAATATATCTTTAAAAAAATTGTTAATTCCGCTATTAGATTTTATTTTATAAAGATCAAAAGCATAAGAGTCTTCATGAGAAAAATTTTGGGCAAAAGAGAAAGTATCCTCCTCTTCTACTTGGATATTTGAGTCTTCCTTCAATTTGATAACCATTTCATTATTTTCTTTTACAATTCGGCGCGCGCGCTCAACGGCCAGTCTGGCCGATTCATGTTTTGGTATAAAATCCGAATTTAATTCAACATCTAGCTGGTCCATAGCTACAACTCCTTGAGTCTATGAAAAGGTACTTATACCTTTGCAGTGTGTTATTTTTATTATTCGTTAATTTAGTTTTAACCGACTAAATCACTTTTAGTCCACCTTTGAATTTGTCTCCCCGCACCAACTTAGTGAAAATCCGCTCGAAAAAGCCCTGACATTTCCTCTCATTCGTTCTAAAAAGGGATATCGAAAAAAAATTCAAACACGCTAAGGAATAACTATGATTATTTGCCAAAATGTGGGCCTTCGTTACGGCGCACGTAAACTTTTTGAAGATGTGGATATTAAATTCACACCCGGAAATTGCTACGGATTAATCGGAGCAAACGGCGCTGGAAAATCAACCTTCCTTAAAATTTTATCAGGTGAAATTCCAACATCTACAGGTACTGTTTTTATAACTCCTGGTCAGCGTCTTTCTGTTTTAAAGCAAGATCACTTTCTTTACGAAGAAGATGAAGTTCTAAAAGTTGTTATCATGGGTAACAAGAAACTCATGGAAGTGATGGAAGAAAAAGACGCTCTTTATGCCAAAGAAAATTTTTCAGATGAAGATGGTATTCGCGCAGCTGAACTAGAATCTGCTTTTGCTGAAATGAATGGATGGGAAGCTGAAAGTGAAGCGGCAACAATGCTTTCAGGTCTTGGAATTAAAGAAGAGCTCCTTTCAAAAAAAATGAAAGACCTAAACGGTGGAGAAAAAGTAAAGGTTCTTCTTGCTCAAGCACTTTTTGGAAAACCTGACATCCTTCTTCTGGATGAGCCTACCAACCACTTGGACATGAAAGCGATTCATTGGTTAGAAAACTTTCTTGCTGACTTTCAAAACACAGTTATCGTTGTATCTCACGATCGTCACTTTTTAAACAAAGTGTGTACTCATATGGCCGATATCGATTTTGGAAAAATCCAAATTTATACAGGTAACTACGATTTCTGGTATCAATCATCACAACTTGCGCTTACTCTAAAATCAAATCAGAACAAAAAGACTGAAGAGAAAATTAAAGAGCTCAAAGACTTTATCGCGCGCTTTAGTGCCAATGCTTCAAAGTCAAAACAAGCAACCTCTCGTCAGAAGACGCTTGATAAAATCACGCTTGAAGATATTCAACCTTCTAACAGAAAATATCCTTTCGTTTCTTTTAAAGCGAAAAAAGAAATCGGAAAAGATGTACTCAATGTTGAAAAATTATCACTTTCTGTTGAAGGGAAAGTCCTCTTCAAGAATATTTCTTTTCAAGCAAGAAAATCAGATAAGATTGTTCTACTTGGAACTGACCAAGCCTGTTCAGCACTCATGGATGTTCTTGCGGGCGTTACTAAACCAGATTCTGGAACTGTCAATTGGGGAGTAACAGCTCAGCGCTCTTATTTCCCTGCGGATAACTCCAGCTATTTTTCCGATGGAAGATATAACCTGGTAGATTGGCTTCGCGATTTTTCTGACGATAAAGATGAATCGTTCGTCAGAGGTTTCTTAGGCCGTATGCTTTTCTCTGGAGAAGAAGCGCTTAAGAAAACGAACGTTCTCTCTGGGGGAGAAAAAGTTCGTATGATGCTTTCAAAAATGATGCTTGAAGGTCCAAACGTTCTTATCATGGATGGACCGACCAACCACTTGGATCTTGAAAGTATCACCTCAGTTAACGAAGGCCTAAAGAAGTGGGACTCTGCCCTTATCTTTGCTTGCCACGATCACGAGTTTGTTCAAACTGTGGCCAATAGAATTATTGATATTCAGGCAGATGGAAGCATTATTGATGTAGAAAAATCATTTGATGAATACTTGGGATTAAATTAAAATTAATCAACTATAAAAGGATGATGAAATGGGACGTAAGTGGAACAACATTAAAGAAAAAAAAGGTGATCAGGATAAACAACGATCACTCATGTACACCAAACTTCTTCGCGAAGTAACTAAGGCTGTAAAAAATGGCGGTGAAGAAGTTGCGAGTAACTTCTTGCTACGTATTGCTTTAGAAAAATGTAGAAAATACAACGTGCCTAAAGACAATATCGATCGCGCGATCAAAAAAGGTTTAGGCAACGAGGACGAAGGATATGAAGATATCGCTTATGAAGGTTATGGACCAAACGGTGTCGCAATCTTCGTGGAGGCTTCTACAAATAACGTTACAAGAACTGTCGCCAACGTAAGAAACTTCTTCAATAAATGCGGTGGATCTCTTGGAACGACTGGCTGTCTTCAATTTGTGTTTGAAAGAAAAGCAGTATTTGAACTTCCACAAGGAAAACTAGTTGAAGATGATTTCACTATGGACATGATCGATGCTGGTGCTGATGATGTTGTTCTTGAAGATGGATTCTTCACTGTTACAGGACCTATGGAAGCATTTGGGCCAATTCAACATAAACTTGATGAACTGAAAGTTGTTGCTGATGAAGCTGGTCTTGAACGAGTTCCTTTAACATTTAAAGAAATTGATAAAGAAACTTTTAAAACTGTTATGAAACTTGTCGATCTTCTAGAAGGTGACGATGATGTTACAAAAGTTTATCACAACGTAAAATACGACGATTCTTTTGCTGAAGCATAAAATAAAAAAGGCCCCAATCGGGGCCTTTTTTATTTCTCTAATCAATTTTATCTACGAGTCCAACTTTAAAAAATTCATCCGACAACCCAGGACTTCCCTCTACAAGAATAGAAGTTAACTTAAGACTTGCTAGACTTTTAAGCATCGCTTTTAAATCAACTTTTCCCTCATCATTTTTTTTCAAAGACAAAAGAGCGACTCCACTTGATTCAAGAAAACGCACAATTTCAGGATGATTATTCACTTCATCGTCTGTTGCTATCATCATCGTATTTCGTCTGAATTCATCTGTAAGAATCTTCCAGTCGCGATTGAGTTCTTTCAAAGAACTAATAACTAAACGCAGAGGCTGAGAGACTTTTTCAAATTTATCCGAGTTTATTGTAAGGCTTAGATCTTCACGATCTATTGTTTCTCTATCCACAAGTACACAATCGTATTTCTGACGGAAGTCGTGAATTGCTTCATGGTTATCTTTTATTAAATGAATAAAAGGAGATTTCGTTTTGCTAAATTTAAAATAAACTTCGTTCAACAACAGGCCTTCACTTTCTAGAACGCCTGTGATTACTTCAACTCCATGCTCTTTTAAAGTAGTCCCTTCTCCATTAGAGATAACGACTGTCGAAATTTTTTCATCCATGATCAAAGAAGCTAAAGGTTCTAGATTACAATAAAGAGTCGCTCCGAGAGTACTGTGACCTTTTGCTTTAGCATCCAGGATAGCGTTAACTTCGGCCTTCGCACTTCCGTATTTTTGATGGTGGCCAGTTCCAATAATTTTTCCGTTAGAAACAATTACGGCGCCAACTAGTGGATTAGGGCTCGTGTGCCCCAATCCCTTTAGTGCCAAATCAAAAGTCATTTTTATATAGTGTTCGTGATTCATATTTAACAGGGGATAAATCGCTTGATTCATTCTTACTCCCTGAGCTTGGATAAAGAATAAAGTTGATCTTTATCGTACCAAATTTCAGCGAAGTTTTCGATAACAAGAACTCTCTTCCCACCTCTTAGCGCACATAAAAATTCATCGTCATAGCTTTCTTTTGTAACTTCCCCACTTAGAAAGTTTCTGAATTCTTTAAATATGATTTTTGCCTGTAAATCATTGAGAGATCTCTTTATCTCATACTGGACAAAAGGGTTTCGCTCGATTGCATTTTGCACTGAAAAATAAAAGTCGATTTGATCCTTATAGCGGTATTTGTGGTTTTTTTTAAGAGAGGCCACTATTTCATCCAAATCTTTTAAATCAAATGGAACCTTCTCTTTTAAAAAGTAATTTCCTTTTAATTTCTTTAAAAGAAAATCGTTATATTCATCTGGGGCCAGATGAAAAAGGAGTGCCTTGGTTACAAGCTCTATCGTCATCGGCAGCATCGGATTATATGCACGAGGCTTAGTGCTCATTCCAAAAAAATAAAATTCGCTAATGGACTCTAGTGATAGATCATCTGCTGCTTTTTTTAAAGCATTCGAGAGCCTTAAGTCTAAGGCCTCATCACCTGTTCCCCATTCTTCATTTTTGGGAAAAAGAGCGCGATTCATTTATTTCAAAAGAACTTTAAGCTCGATTGCTAAATTTTTATTTCCAAGTTCAGTTGAAGGATACTTTGGATCAATCCCTTCGATGGCGCCAGTTTTATCTGTAGCACTTCCATTCGGAGAATAGCGAGCAATCACATGCACAGGCCCTTCAAAAGGAGCTCCGACAATGACAACATCTTTTGGAGTGATAACAAATGCCTGAGGAAATTTGGGATGCTCTACTTTTACAGCTGCAACGGGCGGAGTGCGATCATTTGGACCTGAATCAGGTCCAGCTTTTTTTGCAAAAATATAAAGCACTCCATTGGGAGTTAGATTTTTTTCTAATCCTTTTGCCAGAGTGATAACACCACCGACTTTTGGATCATTGAAGGCGTAAGCATTAAGGGTGATCAAAGACAAAAATAAAATAATTAATTTTTTCATATAGTCCTTCTTTAAGTATTCAATTTATTTTTAGTATACGTTTATACGACAAAAGAGCAAATCAAACTGGTATCAAAAAGCACTAGATGACATTTTATTTAATGCTTACTAAATTGATAAAATAATTTCATTTTTAGGAGGTTCCAATGAAATACTTGCTGATATCTTTAATGCTGATTTCGCTAAATGCGTTCGCTAATCCCATAATTATCGAAATCGGCGGTGTCAAACATGTCTGTAATCCGATTGATGCAGGCAGTGCTGGCCAATGTATCCTAACAGCAGAAAATGGACCCTTCTCTCGTGAAGAGGCCACTCGCCTTTGCTTAGGCGCATACAATGATGCTCCTGCTCGTTGTGCAATTGAAGCTTACGGAGGAATTTTTTCCAGAGAACAGAGCATCGCTGTCTGCACAGGTGCAACTAGCACGAGTCCTATTCAATGTGTGAACACAGCTTACAACGGGCCTTTTACTATTGATGAATCTGTCAGACTCTGCACCAATGATGGAACACAAAGCACTGCTGTTTGCGCCCTTGAAGCATACAGCGGAAAATATTCTAAAGAAGAAGCAATTGATCTCTGTAGAAATCGAAGAAGTTACAATATTTCAAAAGAGGAACTTGCTAAGCTCACCAAAAAAGCCAATCTTAAGGCCTTTGGAAAAAGCGACTATAAATATACAAAGTAACTTCTAAATGACATAGATCAGCTCTTTTAAAAGAAATCGAACTGGGCTATACATTAAGAATGAAAAAAATTTGTGTAATTGCCGCCAGTGTCGGGAAGAATTTAGAATTAGCAGAATCAATAGTCACTCAGCTAAAAAAGCATAATGCAAAGGTGAACCTGTTAAATCTTGTGAGTCTTGATCTTCCTCTTTATTCAACCGTTGCTGAAACTCATCACAAAGCAGAGGATCTCGTTGCTCCTTTTAAAGATCAATTAGACGTCGATGCTTTTGTTGTAGTTGCTCCTGAATACAATGGAGCTCCTCCTCCTGTGTTTAATAATTTTTTAGCGTGGGTAAGCCGATCAACAAAAAACTGGCGAGATACCTTCAATAAAAAAACCGGAATGATCGCTACAAGTAGTGGCGGTGGTGGACATCATGTTCTGATGACATTGAGAATGCAGCTTTCTTTTATTGGAATGACTTTAATTGGAAGACAAATAGTTTCGACGATTGGTAATCCGGTTCAAGAAGCTGAAGTTGAAAAAGTTTGCCTTGAACTTCTCCACTCTATTCCGCACAAAACTCCTTAGGCCAAAAAAAAGGCCCCTTGTCGGGGCCTTTATATTTTTAACTTAAGCTTTTCCTAAAACTGTTTTCCCATCTAAATAAGGACGAAGTTTTTCTGGCACTCTGATTGTTCCATCTTTTTGCTGATGATTTTCTAAGAATGGAACAAGAATTCTTGGAGTGGCAATCGCAGTATTATTTAGAGTGTGAACATACTGAACTTTATTTTCAGCGTCTCTATAGCGAGTTTGAGTGCGACGAGCTTGCCAGTCATGTAAAGCTGAACAAGAGTGCGTCTCTCTATATTTTTGTTCAGACGGAACCCATGCTTCCACATCGTACATGCGAACTTTTCCTGTTCCCATATCACCTGTACAACATTCAACAATTCGATAAGGAAGTTCTAAATCTTTTACGATCTCTTCTGAAGTCTCTAGAAGCATTTGATGCCATTTTTCACTTTCTGTAGGATCGTTTTTACAAATAATAAACTGTTCTACTTTCATGAATTGGTGAACGCGAATTAAACCACGAACATCGCGGCCGTAAGATCCGGCTTCACTTCTAAAACAAGGTGAATACCCTGCATATAAAATCGGAAGATCACTCTCTTTTAAAATTTCTCCAGCATGAAGTGAGTTGATTTGTACTTCAGCTGTTCCTGCTAGGTACACATTTTGTTCAGGAATAAAATAAGCTTGATCTCTTCCCTGAGGGAAATGTCCAGTTCCGAAAAGCGCTTCTTCGCGAGCAAAAGCAGGAACAGACACAAGGTTAAAACCTTTGGCCATCAGTTTATCCATCGCCAATCGATGCATGGCCATTTCAACTAAGACCATTTCATTTCTTAGTGAGTATGAACGTGATCCAGAAACTTTTGCGATTCTTTCAAAGTCGGCCCAATTATGTTTCTCTAATATTTGAACGTGATCAAGTGGTGTGAAGTCAAACTTCGGAAGTGTTCCATATTTTTTTACTTCAACGTTTTCACTATCGTCTTTTCCAATCGGAGCTTTTGGAGATGGAATTTGAGGAACTAGGTACATAAGCACTTTTAGTTTTGCTTCAAGTTCCTCAGTTTTAGGTTTTATATTTTTTGCCGCTTCATCCAAAGATTTTGATTCGCTAATCAATTTTGGTCTTTCATCTGCAGCAGCCTTGGGAATCTTCGCTGTTATGGCGTTTTTTTGAGTCAAAAGATCTTGTTCTTGCGTCTTAAGCGTTGTCAGTTCTCTATCAATAGCAAGAAGTGCATCTATATCGAGAGTAATATTTTTAAGCTGGCAGGCCTTTTTTACGATGTCAGAATTTTCTCTGATGAATTTAATATCTAGCATGGTAATCCCTTGTTATAATCTTCGTTCTATTCTGCCCTAAGAAGCAGAATTTTGTATAGGAAAAAGGATCCACATGGCACGCTGTAAATTTTGTAATAGAGAAATCACCTGGATGAAGGAAAATGGAAGAAATAGACCCGTCGATAGCGATGGTGGAGTTCACTCGTGCGAAGAGATGAAAAAATCAATTAAATCCATTAAATCAATCCCGACAGCAGAAATTGATCCTGATATTTTAAAGCAGTACGAAAGCGCTATAAATAATAAGGCACAAAAAAAACAACCTACCCCAAACAACTAGACCAGAGGGGGGACTGTCCCCTACTCCATTGGCGCTATAATTTCTTCGAATGTTAGAATTTTTCTTTCGATAAATTGAGTCCGTCTTATTGGGCAATTTGCTAATTCACAAGACTCGCAAAACTTTTTGCGACATGGATCATGATGAATATGAAGTTCACCTTCGACAGGATAATCTTGCATAATACTGTGCTCAAAGCTCTCACTAAAATCGTGGGCCTCCAATACTGACCAAAATTCAGGAACAACCATGTGACAATCAATGTGGTGATAACTTCCGCTTCGAATAACTCTTGTAAAGTGAATTTGAATCACGCCTGGTCTGTAATGTTTTTCAAAAAGCTTAGCGATTAATTCCAAAGTTTCAGCATCATGAGCATCAACCAAAATATTTCCTGAGCGTACAAGGATTCCTCCGCCTGTGTAAACCAACATCAATCCAAAGACTGCTGCAACAACAGGGTCAATCCAATTCAAACCTGTAAACTTCACCAGAAGAAGGCCAATAACGACACCAACACTTGTCATCGTATCAGTTAATAAGTGCAACCCACTCGATTTAAGTGCTTCAGAATGAAAACGCTTTCCCCTGGAGAAAAGATAAACTCCAAGAAGACCGTTAACCACACCAGCTCCAATAACAATATAAAGCCCTACATCAACATCGTTGACTTTTGCTCCATGAAATAAAACCTGAACTGATTGAATGACAATGAGAATTCCTGCAAGAAGAATGGCCCCTCCTTCAAAGGTAGATGCCATGCTCTCTATTTTGCCATGTCCATATGGATGTTCTTCATCTGCTGGTTTAGCAGCTGCAATGATAACTAAGACGGTAATAATGGCGGCTACAACGTTAACAATACTTTCAAGAGCATCTGAAAAAATTGATTGAGAATTAGTTATGTAATAAGCGTAAAATTTGAAACCTAAAAGAATAATCCCAAAAATAAGAGAGAGCAAAGAAGCAAACTTTCTCTCCTGCCCAGCTTTTAAAAATGTTTCGCGAACGGTATTTGTGGAATTTTCCATTGTTAAATTATAATGATTTCTTCAGTCTTAGGGAACTCAAAATAACGGAGAAACTTGATAATCCCATCGCCAAACTTGCCCACATCGGGGTTAGAGAAATTTTTGCGACAGGATAAAAAACACCTGCGGCCAATGGAATGCAAAGCAGGTTATAAACAAAAGATAGAAAAAGATTTTGTTTTATTA
Source organism: Bacteriovoracales bacterium (assembly GCA_037444575.1). Lineage (GTDB taxonomy): Bacteria > Bdellovibrionota > Bacteriovoracia > Bacteriovoracales > Bacteriovoracaceae > Bacteriovorax. The sequence goes on along the minus strand of JBBIME010000008.1, from coordinate 281,139 downwards.
TCCGCATTGTTCTTTTTGAGAGATTAAAAAAAGTTGAGACGCATTCAATTTTTCCTTCAAGAATGCTCACTTCGCTTGCTTCAATGGCCAAGTCAGAACCGCTAGACATCGCAACTCCCAAATCAGCTGCCGTAAGAGCTGGAGCGTCGTTAATACCATCCCCTATCATGGCCACTTTTTTTCCACTTTGTTTTAAGCCTAAGATGATATCAGCTTTTCCAATGGGTTTTACATTGGCCTTAATATTTGTAATTCCTAATTCATGAGCAATACTTCTAGCAACAGGTTCATTGTCACCAGTGAGCATCCATACTTCGATTCCCTCTTGAGTTAAGGCCGCCACTGTTTCACGAGCTTTAGATTTTATTGGATCGGCGATGATAAAAACGCCTAGATAAGAATTATCAACGGCAATATAAACATGGCTGCCTACTTTATCGTTTAAAGAAAAATCAATAGATTCACGTTTTAAAAGCTCCGCATTTCCGACAAGAACTCTCTTTCCATTAAGTTCACTTTCAACTCCAAACCCTGGAATATTTTTAAATTTATCTGGATCGTCTAGTTTAATTTTTTTATCTTGAACAAACTGTGTGACAGCATGAGAGAGAGGGTGATTTGAGTATTGAGTGACTGAGCCTGCAATCTTAAAAAATTCTTCAACATTTGTGTTTGTTAGAAATTCAGAGACAATAGGATGCCCTTCGGTGAGCGTTCCTGTTTTATCAAAAACAACTGTGTTAATTCCACTCGCTCTTTCTATAACTTCACCTCCACCAATGAGGAGTCCAGCTTTTGATGCTTCAGCTGTTGAGAGCATGACGGCCATAGGAACGGCCAATCCTAAAGCACAAGGACAAGCAATAAGAAGAACCGCTATCATATGCGAGAAGGCCTGGTAACTTTTATCGGTTGCCTGTGAATTAAAAAACCACCAGGCAATTAAAGTAATGGCGGAAATTGCAATTATTGCTGGAACAAAATAGTGAACAATTTTATCTGCATATTTTTGGATGGGAGCTTTTTTTAATTGAGCCTTCTCTACATAAGCGACAACATCTGAAATAAAAGTCTGATGCAATTCATTTTCTACTTTTATAAGAAGAGTTCCTTCGAGGTTAAGACTTCCAGCAAAGACTTTTTCGCCTTTTAATTTTGCAACGGCTTGAGATTCTCCAGTGATCATTGACTCATCGGTGTGAGAATTCCCATCAATAACAATTCCATCCAAAGGAATTTTATCCCCGGGGTGAAGCCGTATAACATCTCCAATTTTTAACTCAATCACCGGAGTATTAAATTCAACTCCATCTTGAATTTTAGAAGCAAACTTAATTTGCATTTTATATAAAGAGCTCATAGAGCTTCTTGCTTTCGTTTTTGCTTTCTCATCGAGAAAGTGTCCCAGCAAGGTAAATCCAACAATAAATGGAATTGTTTCAAAATAAGTATGAGAATGAAGAGAGATGATCATGAGGGAAATGCTGTAAAAATATGCGGCTGCAAGACCAAGACCAATAAGCGTATTCATGTTAGAGTTTCCACTTCTAAAAAAGTGAATCACACTTAAAAAATACGTCTTTCCAAAAAAAAGCAAAACTAAAGTCGATAAAACGAGCTGAATGATGTTATTTAACGAATGATCCAAGATTTGACTTATAGGTCCCATTGCCAAGGCCATGGATATAGCACCGATAACCAGTGAGACGAGTGACTGATAAAAAGTCTTATTTAAAAATCCATCGTTCTTAGTTTCGGGAATTTTATCTAGAGAAAATGCGCGGTATCCAAGCTTGATAAGAAGTTCAAAAAAAGTCTGCTCATCAAATTTTTCTCCAACTTTTACTTCTGCTTTTTCAGTTGCAAAATTAACTTGAATAGATTCGACACCTGGAACGTGAGCACCATTTTCCTCAATAATTTGAGAGCAACTGGCACAAGTCATTCCTTCGATCTTATAGATAAGATTTTTACTCAAGCTCAACACCTTCTACTTTGTAACCAACTTCTATAATTTTGGTTTTGATATCAGAAAGCTTCGCTTTGTCTCCATCAAACGAAACTTTTACTTCGCCTTTGGCCACGTCAATGTCAGTTTGGTTTTCAACCTCAAGAGAGTTGATGCTGTTTTTAATTTTAGTTGCACATCCATTGCAATGAATGCCATTTACTTTGAATTTTGCTGTTTTGTTTAATGACATAAACTATCCTCCAAAAATACGATCTTAATTTATAAAACGATCATCTTTAATGACAAGCCGGCATTTCATTTTTTTCCTTTGAGAAGCTACTAAATTATAAATGGCATCCAAAATAAAGCGTGGAATCAGCTTAAAGACAAAAAAGAATCTATAGAAGCCCCCGAGAATTGAACAAAGCTTAAATAATGCATCACTTTTTTCAAACGACTTTCCTTCCGAATACACAATAACGGAAGTTAGAAGCGATGGAGTATCTCCGTAAAACTTCCTAAATGTCTCACCGTTAAGTGGAGCAAATAAAAGTTTTCTTTCTTTGTCAGCATGGACAAGAAAAACAATGGACCTCTGACAAAGCCCACACTCTCCATCATAAAAAACGATCGTCATTAAATAAATTTGGCAAAAAAAGTGCACTATGACTAGTAGAACATACTAATTGTCTGGATTTTAAGGACTTAAACTGTCCAAAGTTTTTGCACTTGATAAATCCATAGACAAAGGGAGCATTTATGAAAATATCACCAAAGTCACTTCTTTTTATCCTTATGGCCTTAAGTCTTGCATCGCAAGCTTGGGCAAATCCTCGAATTAATCGAGTTCATGGAAAAGAAGAAGCTCTTCAAAAATCAAAAGAAGTTGGCAATCAGATTTCAAATAAAACCTTGGATGAAAAACAAACCAAGGCCATTCAACTGATCAACGCAGTTGGTATTCTTGCCAATGGACGTTTAGGTATTGAGAGTGAGATTGAAAAAGAAGAGGCTGAATACGCCTACAACGGCTTTATTGCCCGATTTCAAGGGATCCGAGAAGACCGCGATGCCCTAGAGAGAAAGGAAATCATGGCCGACAACCGCACTCTGGAAAATTACTCTCAGCGTTTAGATGACCTAATTTCAGAACTTCAGAACTTTATCAATAGATAATAAACAGTCTTAAAAGGGTGATGAATCAAATCCATTACCCTATTCAATAGATCTCTTTTCTGTCATAATCCTTTTAATTAAATCTAATTAACGACTAAGGATTATTAATGAATTTCTACCAAGAACTCGTCGCTCGAGGCCTCATTGAGGCTACTTCCAGTGAAGAATTGCCAGATCTTTTAAACGATAAAAAAATTTCTTTTTATATTGGATACGATCCAACTGCAAAATCTCTACAGATTGGAAATCTTTTTGCTTTAATCACCATGAAGCGCTTTCAAGAAAAAGGACATAAGCCTTATGTTGTTATCGGTGGTGCTACTGGAATGATTGGTGATCCGTCAGGAAAAAGTACTGAGCGCGTTCTTTTAACTGAAGAAGTCATCCAAGTTAATATTGAAGCTCAAAAAAAACAGTTCCAAAAAATTCTCGATTTCAACTGTGGTGAAAGTAGCGCCGTCATGGTCAACAACTACGACTGGATGGGAAAATTTACTTTCATTGAGTTTCTTCGCGATGTAGGTAAGCGTTTTCGAGTCACTGAGATGCTTGCTAAAGAATCTGTAAAAAACAGAATTAACTCTGAGGTAGGAATTAGTTTTACTGAATTTACTTATCAAATGCTTCAAGCTTATGACTTTAGAATTCTAGCTAAAGAACACAATGTCGTTTTGCAAATGGGGGGCGGAGATCAATGGGGAAATATCACCGCCGGAATTGATTTAGCAAGAAAGATGGATGGCAAACAAGTTTATGGGATGGTTATTCCTCTTGTAACGGATGCCAACGGAAATAAGTTTGGTAAATCAGAAGGTGGAGCGACCATTTACCTAGATCCTGAAATGACTTCTCCATACCAAATGTACCAATACCTGCTTAATTCAGACGATGTCTCTGTCGTAAAATATCTTAAGTATTTTACTTTCCTAAGTTTAGAAGAAATCAATTCACTCGAAGAAAAAACAAAAGCGGAACCGCACTTAAGACAGGCCCAAAAAGTCCTGGCTTTGGAAGTAGTTAAAATAGTTCATGGGGATGCCGGTCTTGAGTCTGCACTTCACGCTACAAAGATATTCTTTGGGGAAAAAATTTCCAATTTAAAAGACAAAGATTTGCACACTATCTTCAAGGATGTTCCTTCTGTAGAATTAAAGAGAGAGGCGCTACTTGCAGGCATACCTCTACTTGATCTCCTAGCTCAGACTCCTCTTTTTGGAAGTAAGGGAGAGGCCAAAAGATCAGTTGAACAAAAAGGTGTCTACATCAATAACGATGGGATTTCAGATTTTGCTTTAACTATTAATGAAACAAACCTTGCAAGTGAAACCTGCATGGTTATTAGAAAAGGAAAGAAGAATTACTGTGTAGTAAAATTCTCTTAACAATTATGAAAAAAATTTTATTAGCTTCGTTATTTGTCATTAACTCCGCTCATGCAGCTTTTATGATTGATACGACAGCTGGTTTTTCATCTACTACCGACTCTAAGACATCATCAAAAACGTCCGATATCTCCAGCCACACTTTTATTGGAGCAAGTATAGGTTCAAAACAGCGCGCCTACATCGGACAGAACATAACTTATTTCAGTCAGCAATTAACAACTGCAACTGTTAATAAAATAAACACCCTGGAACTAGGACCAAGGCTTACTTATTTTTTTACAGATGAAAATACCTTCTATGTCATGGCCGCTTGGAACCCTTATGCTAAGGGAAAGAGAACTGTCGGAACAACAACAGAGGATGTTTCAGGTTATGCATTCGTTGCAGGATTGGGAGCAGAAGTAAAAGTTAATCGCAATTTTTATATTGGTGGAAGTTTAAGCTATCACAGCTTAAATATTACAAAGGCCATTAGCGCTACCAATGTAGCTACAACTGCGAGTGATAAGTACAACTCGATGATGCCAATGATTAATCTTTCTTTGCGCTTCCACTAGACTTCTTCGTTTCGAGATCTTTCGGATCAGTCGAAGTCGAAAGTTTTTTAATCTCTCCACGCTTTAATTGATCTCTCTCTACAATTCCTTTGCTACTAGGAACCATATGAGTTGAAAAAGGTGTTTTATCTCCAGGTTTTTGTGCTTGGATTGAAATTTTCATGTGAACAATATCACCTAGGATATATCCACCATCATCAAGAACTTTATTCCATTTCATTCCAAAATCTTGTCGCTTAACTTCTCCACTCAAATCAAAAAAATAGTTTTCCTTTTTCCATGGATCAATCATCTTCCCTTTATAAGTTCCATCAAGAACAATTTCTTTTTTTATTCCACGAATAGTAAGGAATCCTTTCATTTTAAATTTTTTGTCTTTCCCTATTGCTGATACTCCAGTGGATACAAATTCAATTGTTGGATAGCTGGCAGTAAAAAAGAATTCATGACCTTTTAGATGGAAATCTCTTTTAGCCTCACTGGTATCAATGCTATCTGCTTTTATCGTCACCTTTGCATCTGAGATCTGGGTGTCGTTATCATCCAACTTAAAAGATCCTGAGTAACTTTTAAATTGCCCTTGAACAGTTGTGAGTTTCATATAATCAATATCAAACAAAACTTTTGAATGATCGTGATTTACTTCAAGTACTTTTGCCGTGGCGAAAATCGACCAAAAAAGTAATATCAAAGTATATTTTTTCATCATCTCTCCTTACTTGTCTTTTATTAGCTCTAGGCCTTCTTAATTTTGAAATAAAAAGATGTTCCTTTTATCTCATTGTTTTGTGCCCATAAAGTTGCCCCTAATGAGTCTGCAACAACTTTACAGATGGCAAGCCCTAGTCCACTCCCCACCGCTCGTTTTGAACTTCCTTCAATCCTGAAGAAGCGACCAAAAATTTTTCCAATTTGATCTTCTTCAATCCCCTCGCCTTCATCAGATACAACGACTGTTAATGAATCAACCTCATTAATCCCAGAAATGCGAATAATTGAGCCTTCAGGGGAATATTTGATGGCATTCTCTATTAGGTTATAAAAAAGTACACCCAAAAGATCAGGGTCACAAGAAATTGATAGGGCATCTTCACTAGCATTCTCAAATGAATCAAAATTTAGTTGCAATGAAATTCGTTTAAGAGAAGCAAGCTTTGATAATCTCGATGTCTGAGTTAATACAATTTCGTCTAAACGATTTTTTGTGAATACAAGAGAAGCCGCTCCACTATCAATGCGCGCAAGTATAAGGAGATCGTTTGTCAGCTTTACTAAAAAATTTATTTCTTGAGATAAGCTATCAAAAAATTGCGCCATTTCTTTTTCAGTTCTTTTTTCTGAGCGAAATAATTCCAACTCTCCCTTAATGATTGCTAGTGGAGTCTTAAGCTGGTGAGAGGCATCCTGAATAAAACGCTCTTGTGATTCAAATGATTCTTCTAGACGAGAGATCAGGTGATTGATCGTATCGGCCAGCTGCCAGATTTCATCCTTTGCTTCAGGAACAGGAACTCTTTCTTCAAGACTTGAGGCTTCAATTTTTTTGGTCTTATTAATAATCTCCATCATTGGTAAAAGAGCTCGGCCCACAAAAAAATAACCAACGAGAGCAGAAAGAAGCATCATAATTGGAACACTCGTTAGAAAAAATCTTATAAGATTTTTTGTCGTGTTCATAAAACTCGTCATTGGAACGGAAATTTGCAAGATAAGAGGAGAATCGATTTTTAAAACGGGAAGCAGATAGTGAATAACTCGATGAGGGACTCCCCTAATTGTTAATATGTCGTAACTAGCTCCTTTCTTTAACACTCGCCCAAGCTTATATTCACTAACTGGCATAATGTGTTCTCTGGTAGCATTGCTTGATTTCGCAATGATTTTTCCATTGATATCGAGAACGGAGATATAGCTGGTCCCTAAGGCAAAAGGTAGAATTTTTTCATTTAATTTAATGATGTCCGGATCAAATTCAACGACTCCGTATTTATCAATATCAAGAGATTCAGCGACGTCGATGGCGTAGTTATAAAGAGTCGTATCGAATTCCTCAGATTGAATCTTTGAAAATTCGCGATAAAGAATATAACTAAACCCAGATAACAGTCCGGTGAAAATCAAACCGAAAAGAAGAGTAAGTTTTAACTTGAGACTGATTTTTTGTAGAAGTTTCATTGAATTTTAAAATTAACTTTCTTTTAAGATATACCCATATCCAACCATTGTATGGATGAGCTTCTTCTCAAAAGGCGAATCAATTTTTTTCCTTAGCATATTGATATACACATCAATCACGTTAGTATTTGTATCAAAATTTACATCCCAAACGTGTTCGCTGATTTCAACTCTTGTGAGTGGGCGATTCGGGTGTCTCATGAAATATTCTAGAAGTGAAAATTCTCTGGCAGTAAGATTGATTTCAACATTAGCGCGCACAACTTTTCTAAGCACCAAATCAATCTCAATATCTGCAAAACGAAGCTTTGAAGTTTCACTGCCTGAATGTCTTCGCAAAAGAGCGCGAACGCGAGCAAGAAGTTCTTCAAAATCAAATGGCTTTGTTAAATAGTCATCTGCTCCTGCATCTAGACCGTGAATTTTATCTTTAGTTGAGCTCAATGCTGTCAGCATGAGAATTGGCCCTTTAAAGCCATCATGACGAATATGTCTGGCGGTATCCATCCCATTTTGATCAGGGAGATTTACATCGAGAATAATTAAATCATAGGAGTTTTCACTGACAAGACTTTCGGCCCCCATACCAGTCTCGGAAACATCGACAAGGTAGCCTTGGGCATTTAAGCCTTTTTTAATAAAACTTGCCATTTTGGGCTGATCTTCGACAACTAGGATTCTCATGGGCTGAGTATACACAAAAAAAAGGGAGACTCAAAGAGTCTCCCCGTTTTATAAAACTACTTAAAAAGTAAGAATTATTTTGTAGCTGGAGCTGGTGCAGCAGCTGGAGCAGCTTCAGTTTTTGCTTCTGCAGCTGGAGCAGCAGTTTTTTCTTTTACACAAGCTTTAAGTTCTTTACCTTTTTTTCCTTCTGACTTACAAGCTTCCATAGCAGCTTTTTTAGCTTCTTTAGAAACTTTTGTTCCTGCGAATGAAGCAACTGATACTAGAGCAAGAGCGATTACGATTGCGTTTTTCATGTGATATCTCCGTCGTGTTAATTAAAGCAAATTATTTTGCTTTTTAAATTATTTGTTTTTGTTAACGATACATTCTTTAAGTTCTTTACCTTTAAGATCTTTGTTTTCTTTTAGGCAAGCTTCTTTAGCTGCTTTGTAAGCTGCTTTTTTGTCTTCTTTCTTTTCTTCTTTTTTAGCTTCTACTTTTGAAGTAGCAGCTTCCATTTTTGTTTCTTCTTTTTTTCCTTCGTGTTCTGCAGCGAATGCAACTGAAGTTAAAAGAGCAAGAGCTAATAATAATTTCATACGAATCTCCTGTGTGTGTAATAGGTTCTTCCTGAGAACCTGTTTTGTAATCTGGAGCTAGTATCGACCCCAGAGATTAAAACGACATTTAACCCACATTAAAAAATTTTAATCTCCTACAAAAAAAGGCATATAAATAAAATTGGAATATATCGATAAGATATGATTTTTTCAAGTAAACTTACAAAAATACTCATCTTTTCCAGGAAATCATCCGACACGGTGTATTATATAAAAAACCCCAAAACAGGAAATTTTTTATGAGCAAGTCCATTAGTTTTAAAGGCAAGATCCTTTTTTTAAATGCTTCGGCTTCTCGAAAAAATACCTATCTGAAATATAATCACCCCTTATTCAAAGACGGCTTTGAAGATAATTTAGCTGATTCCATGATGGCAAGTTTTGATCAACTGAATTTAACAGCTGAAGAAAAGAAAATTCTATCGCGCTCTCACCGCAAGATGCTTAACTACTACCGTCACCTGAGCCCTTTTTCTCTCAATATGGATGCTAAAAAACTCGTTAGCGAAATTAATCAATCAAAACAAACTCATTTTGAAATTCATGCTGATCACTATGGTGCTTATATTTGTCTAGCTGCTTTGTATTCGGGAAAAATTTCACCCGATAAAAAAGTTGAATTTATTTTAGAAGGTGCTCCGCTTGCGCTCTTTCCAAAGGCATTTATAAAATCAGAACCAAAAATAAGTCATCACAAAGTCACATTTTGCCTAAGCGATGATAGCTGGATAAGCCCATTCACATCTCTCTACAATAATCAGAAAATAAAATATTCGCTGAAAAAAGCTGCTTAGGACCTTGATGAAGCCTAAACACGTCTATCAGTCAAAGCCATTAGATAAAAATGGCATTGCTCATTATACTGATGAGGAAAATCAGACCTGGGCATTTCTTTTAAAACGCCAAAAAGAGTTGATCAAGACCCACGCTTCAAAAGAATTTATCCACGGAGTTGAGCTGCTGAATTTTTTAGATAGAATTCCTCAAAACGAGGAGATCAATTCCGTATTAAATTCCCATACTGGTTGGGGAGTCTCACCCGTTCCAGCAGTTATTCAGCCAGAAGAATTCTTCACTCTTCTTTCCAACAAGAAATTCCCTGCGGCTAATTTCATTCGCATAAAAGAAGAAATTGATTATATTCAGGAGCCAGACGTCTTCCATGAACTCTTTGGCCATTGTCCTCTTTTAACAAATGCTTCTTACGCGGAATACATGCATCAGTATGGCAAACTCGCGCTCAAAGGTGACCACAAGACACAGATGCGTCTCTTTCGCCTCTTTTGGTTTACGATTGAATTTGGATTAATCAAAGAAGACAATCAGCTCAAGGCCTATGGAGGTGGAATTCTTTCTTCCAAATCAGAGGTTATCTATTCAGTTGAAAGCGATATTCCCGAGAGACATCCGCTTGATCCTCTTGAGGCCCTTCGCACACCCTTTCGAATTGATATTTTGCAGCCCGTGTATTTTATTATTGAGTCCTACAATGATCTTTTTAAGCTTATCGACAAAAATCCACTGGAGCTTGCCAAACTCTCTATGACCATGCCAGATTTCCCTGCAAAATTTGAAAAAAAACAAAAAAAAATGAAACTCCCCTGTTAGGTGCCACTATACTTTTGGTTTCGCAAGTGCAAATAATTAAGAATAAAATATGCTAGATCAAAAAATATTAGAGCAAAAACTCTCTCAAATCGAAGGCTGGACATTCAATCCGGAAAAAAATTCTCTGCAAAAAGAATTTAATTTTAAGTCTTATTTAAAAACCATCTCTTTTGTTAATGCAATTGCATGGCTTGCCAACAAAGAGAATCATCACCCCGATCTCGAGGTAAGTTTTGGCAAATGTATTGTTCGACTCACGACTCATGATGAAGGTGGTGTCAGCGACAAGGACTTTAGCCTTGCCAAAAAAATCGATGAACTCTAATATCTCTCTACATGAAAAACAAATGTACTTTAAAAAATATCACTCTCCTATGGGGCGCCTGTTTTCTTATCGCTGCCACTGTTCTTTCTTTTACTCACTTTAAATCTGAGAGCAACGATTCTAAATATTATACAGAGTTAGTTGTTCGTTATCAGAATGCTCCACTCTCTCAAGTCATTTCTCCTAAATGGGGAGTCAATTATTGGGGATTTGAACCAAATAGTTATATGCGAGATCAGTTTCCAGGCCAGCTCATCATGGGAGTGGCCCTTACAAAACTAGGAATTCCAGCTGAGCAAGCCTTACATATTTTGGGAATGTTATTTCAAATTTCCTCATTTCTTCTTTTGGCCTTAATTGCCTATGATTTTTTTTCGATCGAAGGAGCACTATTTCTTCTTTCCTCTCTTTTATTAACACCTCTAGCGTTTTCATATAATATTCGTGCTAATCATGAACTAGGAATCATGTTTTTTTCAATTCTCTCCCTTTACTCTGGATACAAACTTCATCAATCAAAAAACTGGATCATACCTGCAGTAATAAGTAGTGCGAGCTTATTACTTATCAAAGGTCCATTTTTTATTTTTTCTCCTGCTCTTTTAGTTGTTGGGTATTTATTTTCAAATAATTCAAACAGATTCAAAATGCCACTAATAACAATTGCTGTGATTCTTAGTCTGTGCTCCGTAATGATTGCGACAATAGGCTTTGAATCTCTTTTTATGAAAGTCACAGGAGATAGTTTTCTTAGAGAATTTTGGCGCATTCAAATCGAACAAAGAGCAATGGCAAAAACACAAGGGCACTTTTTTATCGTTCAAAAAATTCTAAATTTCTATTACTATTTTAGTCACTATCTTGCTTATGCTCTTCCATGGAGTTTTATACTTCTAATGTATGTAATCTTAAAAAAGAGAACTAGAGAATTCGTTTTATTTTTAAAAACGCCAATTTCCCTTTTGTTCTTTTTTTCATCGATGACCTTCTGTCTGTTTTTTAGCATAAGTGACCGCGTAGCTGGACGCTACACCTTCCCTGGCTATTTTCTTTTTGCAGCTTGGACCGCATTGGCAATCTATTCAATGTCTGATTTATTAAAAGCGAAAGTAGCGCTCCACAAAGATAAATTCTTTTTCGCAGTCCCCCTTCTCTGGCTCCTCGCCTTCTCTCTCCACTTCCTGTAGGTGCCACTACACTTTTGGTTTCGCACATGCAAAAGTTGACGAGCTCCACTAGAAAACTACTTTAATTTTAATAATCTATATTTTTTAATTAATACTCTGTCTGGCATAAGAATTCTCATGCCAAGAAAAAACTTAATTAGAAGCAACAATCTTCCCTATCACGTCACTTCGCGAGCCAATAATCAGAAATGGTTTGAGCTTCCACTTAATGAAGTTTGGGACATTTGCCAGAATTGTCTAAAAGAAGCCAATGAGTTGCACCCCGTAGAAATTATTTCATTTGTTTTGATGTCGAATCATTATCATTTGCTTGTTCGCACGCCCGACGCCAATCTCGATCAATTCATGTATGAATTTAACAAGCGTCTGGCCAAGAGTCTTAAAACAAAAACTGATAACATCAACCATCTTTTAGGCGGAAGATATAAATGGTGCCTGATTCATTCGCAAAAATATTTTGGCAATTGCTACCGTTACGTTTATCAAAATCCCAAGCGCGCCATGATCACCGAGCGCTGTGAAAATTATCCGTACAGTACTCTCCATTGTATTGTGTATAACAAAAAATTTATCGTTCCGATTTTTGATCAAATGGGATTTAAGGACACTCATACCCTGAATTGGTTAAATGAAATCATGAAAGATGAAGAAGCTGGTCAAATTAAAAGCGCCCTTAGTAGGTCTGAGTTTAAAGAATTAAAAATTAGATCTAGTAGAAGGGCCACAAAACTCAAGAATTAGGATTTAATACCTCTTCTCTAAAAATTCCATAAATGGCTTCATCTACTTCATTACCTTGAATTAAAAAATGTTTTCTCAGCATGCCCTCTTGTTTAAAACCAATTTTTTCCGCTATTTTTCGAGAAGGCAAATTCGCATGAGAGATAATTGCAGTAAGTTTTCTAATATCTGTAGAATCGAAAATTGTTTTCACAAGAGTATAGACTGCATTGGTTCCAATTCCTTGCCTTCTCATCTTCGGATTCACCTGGTAGCCGATCTCCGCCGTTTTCATCATTTTATTTATCTCAGTGATTCCTACAATCGATAAAACAATATCATCTTTTAAGATAATCCATTTTCTATCATTTCCATCGTAAACATCATCTAGGCTCGAGGAGTATGACTTCATCTTCTGGACAAATAAATTTAAATCACAGGGAGCAAAAGGGTTATGCTGGAGAGCAAACGGATCACTTCTCCAACTATATAATTCTTCGTGGTACTTTTTATCAATACTTTCTAATTTGAACTTCATTCTTTTCTCTGTGGAGGCTTAAATGTTTAAGAAATTATTTGCACCTGCGAAACCAAAAGTGTAGTGGCACCAAAAAAAGGACCAAAAAAAAGGCCCGAAATTCTTCGGGCCTTGGGTTGCTTTAAAATTTAATTTCAAGCGAAGAAGAGATTAGTACTTTGAAACTCTTGTAAATTTCATTGCAGTTTTCTTTCTTCTTTTTTCTGCTGCTTCGATTTTTTCTTTATTCTTAACAGAAGGTTTTTTGTACTCTTGACGTTTTCTGTACTCGCGCACAACGCCGAAAGATTCACACATTCTTTTGAATTTCTTCAAAGAACGCTCTACGCCAGATCTTTCATCGATCATAACTGTAATTGCAGTTTGTGGATCTTGAGCCATTTTAAGTCACCTCCTCTTTATTAACATTGGAAAACTACAAAAATTGTAGGTATAAACTAGTGAAAAAAGTTTAACCACTGTAAGATAAACCCGTTTTTCAGTCAACGGAAAATTGCTCTAAAATATGGAAAAAACGCAAAAAACACTCTTCGACACTACTCTAAATGATGAAGATTCGCCTTCCAAGGGGAAAATCGTGCCCCCTCTGGCCCATCTCGCAAGGCCTGAAATCTTCGAAGAGTTTATCGGTCACACGGACATTTTTAAAAATTATTCTTACTTAAAAGAAAAAAACTTCCCCAGCATTATCCTTTTTGGACCTTCGGGGACTGGTAAAACGACCTTGGCAAGACTTCTGGCCAAACGCTCAGGCAAAGAATTCTATAAGTTTAATGCCGTTTTAGGCGGGGTTGCTGACCTGAAGAAACTAATTGTGGCCGCTGAAGAAATGCGAGATCGCTACCATCAAGAGGCCATCATCTTTATAGACGAGATTCATCGCTTCAATAAGGCCCAGCAGGATGCCCTTCTTCCTTATATAGAAGAAGGTGCCTTTACCTTAATTGGCGCGACGACAGAAAATCCACGCGTATCAGTCAATAAAGCACTTCTTTCTCGAACTCACATCGTGCAGTTAAAAGAGTTAACTAGTGAGGATATTTATAAAATTCTTCTGCAGACAAAAGACAAATTTAAAATCAATTTAGAAGAGGAACTCCTTAAGGTCATTGCCGACTTTGCCGGAGGCGACGCCAGAGTTGCTCTCAATTCGCTTGAGGCCGCTGGCAAACTAAAAACTCCAACAAAAGAAGAGATCAAACAACTCATCATTGAAAACGCTCGCGCTTTTGATAAAGGCGGAAATCGTCACTACGATGTTATCTCGGCTTTTATTAAATCCCTGCGCGGAAGCGATCCTCAAGCGGCCATTCATTGGCTTGCTGTTATGATTGATGGAGGCGAAGACCCAGTCTTTATCGCCAGACGTCTGGTGATTTTTGCCAGCGAAGATGTGGGGAATGCAGATCCAACAGCGCTCACTCTAGCGACAAGCGCTCTCACTGCCATTTCACAAATTGGAATGCCTGAAGCAAGAATCATTTTGGCGCAAGCAACGACATACTTGGCATCAACCTATAAAAGCAATGCTGCTTATATGGCCATTGATAGCGCTCTAGAATTTGTTAAATCCCAAGCAACTATTCATGTTCCAGATCATTTGAAAAATTATCCACCTCCTGGAGCAAAAAAATATCTCTACCCTCATTCTTATGAGAATCATTTCGTTAAACAAAACTACACCATTGATGCCATTCCAAAATTCTACGAACCAACGAGTGAAGGAAAAGAAGATGGTTTAAAAAAACGCCTGGAAAAACTCTGGGGTTATTAAGTTCCCAAAATTATTTCAAAATAAAAAATTAACTGAAACCTAATAAAAAGTATTAGTCATACTAATAAGTATTCACTATCATTTTCGAAAAATTGGCCCCCTCCACTTCAAAGGAATGATCATGAAAAATTTGATTTTGATTTTCTCTGTCCTGGTTCCTCTTCTCTCTAGTGCCGCAAACGTTTACTACCCAACTGAACTCCAAGATCAAATTGCCCGCCATGAATTAAAAAATGAAAGCTTAAAAGAAGCTCTTTTTAAAGTTCTCGATTCAGCTCACACTCGCCAATCAAGTGGCAACGACATCCTTGGCTGTGATACTAAAAAAGGAAAATGTTTTTCTCATCAAGCTGTTGGCTACGGATTAGCTCGCAAATATCTTTATACTCAACTTCACGTTCAAACTGATTCGCGTGGATCATTCTTAAAGGAAGTTTACTGCAATCGTGAAGTTCCTACTCCGATCAATGAAAACCAAATCAATTGCGAACACACTTGGCCGCAAAGTAAATTTAATCACGCTTTCAATAACGAGCTTCAAAAATCAGATATGCACCACCTTTATCCAACAGACTCAAGAGCAAATTCTACACGCGGAAATTTTGATTTCGCGGAAGTTGTGACGAATGTAAATTTAAAAAATTGTGACGCAAGTAAGTCAGGGGCTTCGGTTATTTCTGGTGGACAGAATTTCTTTGAGCCACCAACTGAACACAAAGGAAATGTTGCCCGTGCTTTATTTTACTTCTCTGTTAGATACAAAATGGCAATAACTAATGAACAACAGGCATTTTTAAGAAAATGGAACGATCAAGATCCTGTTGATGATGCTGAAATGGCAAGAAATGATGCGATTGAAAAACTTCAAGGTGACCGCAATCCATTTATCGATTTTCCAAATTTGGCGCAGGACATCTCTAAATTTTAAAACTTCATTACTCTTTTCTTACAGAAGAGAGTAAGTTTTTTATTAGATCAAACTAATACATTATATTGGCCAAAACTAATCTATTATTTTATCTTCCCTTTGCCGAAAACGACTTTTACAAAGGGAAGACAATTGAAAACAACTCTTGCTTTATTTCTCCTCTTCTTTAGCCTCTCAAGTGCATTTGCGGATCTCAAATACTATCCGTCAGACCTAAGTGCAAAAATCCAAATTCATGCACTAAAAGACGATGCCCTAAAGACTGCTCTTAATACGCTGACTTCAGCTAACCAAACTGTCCTTGGATATGATGGCGCTAGAAAAATTCTTTTCGGAAAACTTTTTTTAAAAAATGATGGAAATGGATATTATATTAACGACGTCTACTGCCAGAAAAAATTTGATAAAAGTGCAGGAGTTGGACCAGGAGTAATTCCAGAGGGAACAAAAATCAACTGCGAACACACTTGGCCTCAAAGCAAATTCACAGGAGCATATCCTGCGGAAATGCAAAAATCAGATCTACACCATTTATTCCCAACAGACTCTAGAGCAAACAGTATCCGCGGAAATGATGATTTTACTGACGTTTCTTCTGATTCTGGAGATCTCGCTCGCGGTAACTGTACAGTAGCTAAATATGGATCAGCTGTAGGTTCTGGTAGTGATGGATTCGAACCACCACTAGCTCAAAAAGGAAATGTTGCGAGAGCAATTTTCTACTTCTCTGTAAGATACAAAATTGCAATCCCAAAACATGAAGAAGAAGTTCTTCGCCGCTGGAATGACCTGGATCCAGTTGACCAAGAAGAAATGGATCGCAACGAAGCAATTCAAGCGGTTCAAGGAAACAGAAACCCATTCATCGACTTTCCTTCTCTTGCTAACGACATCAACAAGTTCTAATATTAAAAGGCCCGCATAAAGCGGGCCTTTTTTTATTTTATGACCAAAAAAATTCTTATCGATTTCGAAAAAATAAAAGATCCCTATTCAGGCCTAGGCCAGTTCTGCGCTCATTTGAAAACTTATTTTGATACGAGCTCTCTCAATATTCACTACTGGATTCCAAATAAGTTTGAAAAACTTGCAAAGAAAATTCCTTTTTTACTACCTTACAGCGACGTCTTCCATGCTATTCATCAAGACTCGCCTTACATGCCTTGGTCTTCAAAAACAAAGTATATTCTCACCATTCATGATTTGAATGCTCTTTATGAGAGCACACAATTTGGAACGGGCGATATGTACAAAAAAAATCTTCAGAAAAAAATTGATCGAGCTAGCGCTGTAACATTTATCTCTCAATTTACTAGTGATGAAGTGGCCAGAAATTTTAATATTGATCAAAAAAAAACAAAGATTATCTACAATGGGATTTCTCTAGGGAAAGAAACGGAACGCCCAGAGCTAATACCTGATTCCCCATTTCTATTTTCTGTAGGTACAGTTCTACCCAAGAAGAACTTTCACGTCTTAATTGATTTTTTAAAATTAATTCCCGAATACAAAATTGTTTTAGCAGGTACAACGTTTCACTCTTATGCCAAAGAAATGCAAAAAAGAATCATCGATGAAGGATTGCAAGATCGATTTTATCTTGTGGGTACAATCAGTGAATCTCATAAACTTTGGTACTATCAAAATGCAAAAGCATTTATCTTCCCTTCACTTCTTGAAGGATTTGGTCTTCCTGTTGCTGAAGCAATGAGCATGGGGCTTCCACTTTTCATTTCAGATAAGACATCACTTCCAGAAATTGGAGGAGCTGACGCTTATTATTTTAGAAATTTTGAAGCATCTCATATGAGAGATGTTTTTATTGATGGAATGAAAAATTTCACTCCCGAAAAGAAAGAGCGTCTTAAAGAGAGATCAAAAATGTTTGACTGGAAAAAAGCAACTGAGCAGTATCTCGCTCTCTATCAATCGTTATAGTTAGTTGTTACCTGTTTGAACTTTCTTATTCACTAAACCATAAAGCATCCGTTTAAGATCCCAACGCAAAAAACGAATTTTTGCGTGAAGATAGTCGTAAAGAAAGTGTTTAATTTCTGATTTGGGAGCAAACCAGTAATTAATTCTATCGCGAGCAATAACAGCGTAACCTTTAGAGGCCAGTAAATGACGGACAGATTTATCTGCATCCTTAAAATTATCTTCCGTTACAATGAGAGTAGGTTTGTATTTATCAAAGTCAAAACTCTTTAAAACTTCCAGTTCATGTCCTTCAACATCGATTTTTAAAAAATCAACTTTTTCTAAATCCTTTGCTTCATTCATGATGTTAGAAATCTTTTTGACGTTAACTATTGTTTTCTTAACTTCCCCACCTGATCTCTTAATGTGCTCTTCAAATTCTCTTGTATAATTGAATCTTGAAAGCCCATGCAAATTGCTCGGACCTTCCACAATATAAAAAGGTAGTTCGCCTTCTTTAGATGATATTGCATTTTGAAAAACTGGAGATGTTCTAATTTTCTTTATACTCTCGACAAGTACTGGATTAGGTTCGATTAGAATCCCGCTCCATCCTTCTTTTTCTAAATCATAGGTCATGCTTCCGGTCTTTCCATCGTTAGCACCGACATCAACAAACTTTCCTTTTGTTAGATGAAGTCTCTTTAAAAAATATTCTAGAGGATATTCATAATCTGCTTTCATTATATCTTCCTGTAATTTTTGTATTCGCCAATGCGATAGCCTGTCAGTTTCTCAATAGTGTCACTAATGACCAGGCCAAAGAGATTGCTTCCCCAGCTCAGTGGAAGCGCCATTAGGTCAATCGGATTTCTATTTTTCTCAATCCAACTTTTCATAACCCCAGGATGTGTCTTCTTAAATTTTCGAAGTCCCCAGTTTCTTTCATACTCAAATTCTTTTTTACCAACATGTCGGTCATTATCAAGTCCGTGATAGAAAGTATCAAAGACTACTACCTTTTTCTTCATGACTTGCTCTGCTCGTGCCCAGCCGTAATGAAAAATGCGAGCAGGAATTAGGCGCGCTCTAATTTTAGAATCATCGGCATTTCTAAATCCCTGAGCATCCATCCATGATTTAATACCTTTGTGATTTCTTATGAGGCGAACTTCTCTTCTATAGAGATTGCGAGTGTACTTATAAGTATCAACGTTGCCGTAAAAATGCATATAATTAAAAATAAGCCCATCAATAGACTTATTTTTTTCCATTTGCTCTACTCCATCAAGGATGTATTTTAAATCGTCCTCATGAACGCATTCGTCACCCTGAATGTATTGACAATAATCACCTGAGCAATGGGAAAGAGCGATATTAGTTTGTTGAGATAAAATAAGACCATGCTTAGTGATGTTTGGATCCCACCAACTCTTCACAAACTTATACTTATCACCTTTTAAATTATTTTTTAAATAGTCATAAGTTCCATCGTCTTTTGTACATTCAACATCTTCAAATCCAACATTGATGATAACTTCAAAACAAATGGGATCAATAGATAAAACACTCTCGAGTATGGGATACCCGAGAGTGAGACCGTTTTTTATAAATGTAAAACCAGAAATTTTTTTAGGCAAAATTACTCACAAGTGACTTTAGTGTGGAGTCTTGTAATGTGGGCCCATTTATCATTTTTAAAAGAAATAACAGCAGAACCAGAGGCAGCAAGATTAAAATCACCAAACTCTTTTCTGTAAGTAAGTATGTTGCTTAACCATGAAACTGAGTAGTGGCAAACGCTATCGACACTGTCGTTGCTATTTACAGTCAGAATGATTGTGTTGTTTTCATCAATCGTTGTCATTATTGAGGGAGTTTCAGTTTCAATAGCATGAACCAAAGAAGCTGAACAAACAAGCAATAGAGCTAAAAGTGCTTTCATAAGTACTCCTTAATTAATTAAAACAAACTCGAAGGATCCATCGTTTGAAGAGTATTAACAACGTGTCTTAAGAATCTTGATCCAATTTCACCATCGATAATTCTATGGTCATATGTGTGAGTCGCGTACATCATCTGACGAATCGCGATTGCATCATCTTTCGTTACCACAGGACGTTTAGCAATTGTTCCTACACAGAAAATAGCGACTTGAGGTTGTAGGATAACTGGAGTTGCTGCAAGAATTCCGAATGATCCATTGTTGGTGAATGTATAAGTTCCACCTGATAGATCATCCATTGTTAATTTTTTAGTCTTAGCTTTATTAACAAGTACGTTTAATGCTCTAGCAAGACCTCTGATGTTTAGATTATCTGCTCCTTTAATAACAGGAACAACAAGACCGTTACCTGGAACAGCTACAGCACATCCAAGGTTAATATCTTTTTTGTAAACGATGTTGTCACCGTCAATTGAAGAATTCACGATTGGGAATTCTTTTAGAGCTTGAACAAGAGCATAGAGAATAAAGTGAGTGTAAGTAAGAGCAAACCCTTCTTCTTTTTCAAATTGTTTTTTGAAAGACTCTCTAAACTTCACAAGATTTGTCATGTCCACTTCGTCGATTGAGTTTACGTGTGGAGAAGTAAGTTTAGACGCTTGCATATTGCGAGCAATTGTCTTTCTCATGTTATCCATAGGAACGATTTCAACTCTGTCGCCTTTTCCAAATGCTGGAACAAATGGAGCAGGTGCACTTGGTGCTGCTGCTGGTTTTGAAGCCGCTGGTGTTGCTCCACTTTTTCTAGTTGCCACGTAAGCTTCGAAGTCTGCCTTGTTTACTCGTCCAGCAGCTCCAGTTCCCTTTACGTTTGCTAATTCAGAAAGAGGAACGCCTGCTTCTTCGGCCATTGCTTTAACAAGTGGAGTGTAAAATCTTTCATCGTGAGTTTCTACTGGAGCTGCTGCTGGTGCAGCTGCTGCTTTTGGAGCTTCTGTAACAGTTTCAGCTTTTTTAGTGCTAACTTCAGAGCTGCGATGCGGAGCTGACGCTCCTTTAAACGGAACAGATAAATCGTCTTCAATAACTGCGATTAATTTACCTACATCAATGGTGTCGCCTTCTTTATAAAGAAGCTCTTCAATACGGCCTGCTACGTGACAAGGAATTTCTGATTCAACTTTATCAGTAGAAATTTCAAATAATATTTCATCTAGAGCAACTGTATCACCTGGTTGTTTATGCCACTTAGTGATTGTTCCTGTAGTAATCGACTCTCCCATTTGAGGCATTACGATTTCGTGTCTCATTATATAGATCTCCTTAAATTATTTCTTAGAAGTTTAAAGCTCTGTTTTTTGAAGCAAGCACAGCTTCAGCTAACCATTCACCAAGAGTTGGGTGTGGATGAACTGTTGCAAAGATTTCTTCATCAATTCCTTCCATTGTTTTAAATAAAGCATACTCATGAATAAGCTCTGTCGCATGAGTTCCAACAATATGAGCTCCAAGCATTTCGCCATGTTTACCCATAAGTGTTTTTACAAATCCGTCTTTCTCGTTTGATGCTACCGCTTTTCCGTTAGCAACGAATGGAAGTTTTCCAACTTTGTATTCAATGCCTTTTGCTTTTAATTCTCTTTCTGTGTAACCAACACTCGCTACTTGCGGCTGACAATAAGTACATCCTGGGATGTTCATTTTATCGATTGCGTGTGGGTGTTTTTCAGAAAGATGCTCTGCTGCCACAACTCCTTCATGAGAAGCTGCGTGAGCTAGAAGAGGTGGACCTGAAACGTCACCGATAGCGTAGATATTTGATACGTTTGTTTGATACATATTGTTTACAGAAATAAATCCGCGCTCTGTTTTAATGCCAACAGCTTCAAGGCCTATATTGTCGATATTTCCAGTCATACCAACAGCGATTAGTCCCATTTCAAATTTATGTTCAACTTCTTTCCCGTTAACTTTTTCAAAGATTGAAACATCTTTTCCGTTATTGACTGCGCGAACGCCTTCAATTCCTAGAGACATTTTAATTCCGTATTTTTTGTAAGCTTTTTCAACTTCTACTGACGATTCATCATCTTCGATAGGAAGAAGGTGTTTTTGGAGTTCGAAAATATGAACGTCTACACCAAAAGCATTCCAGAAATAAGCAAACTCTACACCGATCGCTCCAGCACCAATGATACCGATAGACTTTGGAAGAGTTTCCATCTTTACTGCTTCCCAAGCACCAATAAGTCTTTTTCCATCGTGCTCAAGACCTGGGAACGTTTTATAGTGAGCGCCAGTTGCGATAATTAAATTTTTAAAAGTAACTGTCTCAACACCTGAAGCTAATTTTACTTCAAGAGTTGTCGCAGATTTAATTTTTCCAAAACCTGCAAGCACTTCGATGTTATTTTTCTTCATTAAGAAAGAAACACCTTTAGAAATGCGATCTGAAATTCCAGAAGCGCGCTTAACTGCAACAGCTCCATCAAGACCTTTTAATTCAACGTTAATTCCTAGCTCTTTCATGTCCATTAGTTCATGAACAGAATGGGCAGATTTTAAAACAGCTTTAGTCGGGATACACCCGCGGTTTAAACAAACGCCGCCTAATTTATCCATTTCTACGATGGCAACTTTCTTACCAAGTTGACTTGCTCTAATTGCAGCTACATAACCGCCTGGGCCAGCGCCGAGGACCACAACATCAAAAGTTTTCATTCATTGAATCCTTAAAATTTTTAGTTTAAAGTACGGTTACGTTTTAAAGATGATGGCATCGGTTGTCAATGAAAAGGCAGTCAAAAGTAAGTGATAAATTATCAAGATAAATCAATATTAAGTGGTTCTAGAATCTCTAATAATACCAATGGAATGGAGCTCAATAACTCTGAGCGACAAACACTTCTAGAGTATTTTCCAGAGGGCCTGATTGCCATCGATTTGGAGACCACAGGATTATCCCCTCTGGTGGATCGAATTATTGAAATCGCCGCTTACAAGGTGACCAAAGAGGGCGAGAGCGTTTTTTCGACACTCATTAACCCGGAAATTCCTATTCCTCCACACACAACAGCCATTCACAATATAACAGATGAGATGGTTTTAAACTCCCCGGTTTTGATTCAGGTTCTTTCTGAACTCAAAGATTTTTTAGGTGAACTTCCCATTGTCGCCCACAATGCCAAATTTGATTTAGGCTTTGTGGTGATGGGGCTTCTTCGATCAAAAATAAAACCTTCGAACTCATCGATTTATTGCTCTTGCAAAATGTCACGAATCACTCACAAAGAAGTGGCCAATCATAAGCTTGGGACACTTGTTAAAGAACTTAACATTCCTTTAGAAAATCACCATCGAGCTCTTGATGATGCTTTTGCTTCTTTGAAGATTTTTATCAAGAGTTTAGAGAGACTCAATAATGCTAATAAGCATGAAGAATTAAAGTCTCATGGATTTCTTTTTTCACTGGGAGAATTTGATGAATTTAAATGTGAAGAGCTTCCAACGCATTTAGAAGAACTAAATAAATTAGTTAAGGAAGCTGCTGTGATTGAAATTCAATACTCTGGCGGCACTCGAAAAAATGAATTCCGCCCTATAAAAGTCACAAGTCTTCTCAATACTCCTGACGGAAATATTTTATATGCACGCTGTCTGCTCAGTGATATGTATAAATCTTTTAAATTAAACAAAATAACAGCTATCCGCCATCCAGAAGCATCTCAAATTCAAGCGTGGCTGTTAAAAGAGATAAAAAAATAAATCATGATAAATTTTATCCAAAAATATAATCTCTGGTATCGATTGCAACAGCTAATCATCGTTGTTTTGCATCTCATCCTCTTGAAGTGGATTTATTTTGTTCTAACTAATTCAGGAGCGCTGGCGATTTCAGAAGTCTTCTATCATTTTATTGGCATATCCATCATGGGCGCTGTCCTTATTCGAGGCTGTGCTTATTGGGGCCGCTATCATTACTTAAAAGAATTAAAAAAAGATCAAGGTGATAATGAGCTGGCAGGATGAATTTAAAAACGCATTGAGAACTAATGAGGAACTAGAAGAATTCTTCGAGCATAAGTTTTCTAAAGCTCCTTACCCTCTTTTTATTCCTAGAAATTTTGCTAAAAAAATAAAAGAATTTGGCATGGACTCTCCACTGGCCAAACAATTTCTTCCTCATGAAAATGAAGTTAATAAAAAAGGTGGTCTCTACGATCCCATTGGAGATCTTAAACATTCAAAAGGCAATCAGCTCATTCATCGCTACCATAATCGAGTGCTCTTTACTCCGACGACAGTGTGTCCAGTTTTGTGCCGTTATTGCTTTAGAAAGAATGAACTGGCCCAAAAAGATGAAGTCTTTAATCAAAACTACGAAGAAGCAAAAAATTATTTACGGGCCAATCCAGACATCAATGAAGTCATCTTCACAGGTGGCGATCCACTGATGATGAGCAATGAAAAGCTCGCAGGATTTATCCAGGATTTTTCTGAAATTGAAACAATAAAATATATTCGTTTTCACTCTCGAACTCCAATCATTCTTCCTTCGAGAATCGATGATGGATTTATCGACATCATAACAAGTGCTCGCCATCTTTTTAAACGAGCGATGCTCATGATTCACGTCAATCATTTAGCAGAAATTGATGAGGAAGTTGAAGCGGCGATAACTCGCTTAACAGAAGCGGGAGTTGAAGTTTTCTCGCAAACTGTTCTTTTAAAAGATGTGAATGATCAGACGGAAATTCTGGCCGCTTTATTTACCCATCTGGCCGATTTAAAAGTGACTCCCTACTATCTTCATCACCCAGATCAGGCAGAAGGCGCAATGCATTTTACACTTAGTTTGGAAGAAGGCAGACGGATTGTTCATCCCCTTCACAACCTACTTCCCGGGTGGGCCTGCCCTCAATACGTGATCGATATCCCCGGAGGGGAAGGTAAAATTTCGGCCCTAAACCCAGAACAATTTAAATTTTCAGGGACTCTTTTAAACCTTCATGGAAATCCCATTGACTTCTAATTTCTAGGTCTTTATTATCCCTTTTACACAAATCAAGTGCGGGATTAGCTCAGTTGGCTAGAGCGTCTGCTTGCCATGCAGAAGGTCGAGAGTTCGAGTCTCTTATCCCGCTCCATTTAATTATCTTAAAATTCAGGCAAATAAAAATACTTCAACATTATTAACAACTTAAAATCACGAAGACTCATTTAAGTCGATTTTCAAGTATTTCTGGATATTTCTCAATATTTCATCGAGTGCTTACCAAACTCTTGCCACAAAATTCATTTTCTATTTCTAGCAAGCACACACTTGCGGAAAATAGCACTGAACTCTTTAAATATCTAAATTTCTTAATCAAAAAAAGCAAGCAATCGCTTGCACGAAAAATCACAATCATAAAAATAAAATTAATTCCTCAAGTTGCAAGTAATAGCTTGCCACTGGAATTGCTTTTTCAAAAGGAGAACTATAAAAATGGGAAATATATCTTTAAAAAATTCTAATGATTTCATTTCAGACTATGCTGTCCTAATAAAAAAAATGCGTCTTATAAAAAAGCTCACAAGACAACAGGCAGGAGTGCTTTTTGATTTTTCAGTAAAAAATCTTGAGAGGCTAGAAAACGGAAGAGGAAATATTTCCGTAGAAAAATTTAGAGAGTTTCGCGAAAAATACGGATTTACCGAATTAGATATTGACGCAATGAAGGCTGGAAAATTTAAAGTTGAGCAGTTCAAAACTCCAACCAAGAATCGCCCCGATCGAAGATTTTGCCATCGCCGAATCTCGAGAGAGTGCAAAGTTTTAAAAGAGCTAAGATTACTGAAAAAACTCGACCAGTATTCTGCAAGTAAACTTTGTGGTCTTGGAAAAAACACAATAGGCTTTATTGAAAATGGCCGTGTAACACTTACTGAAAAGAAAATTCTTCAAATTACAAACTCATATGGCTTCACGCTTGAATATTTCAACCAACTTTTAAAAGTCTCACCTCTTCGTCATGAAATGGTTGAACAATGTCAGCAAATTATTTCTTCAATGGATGAAAATAAATTAAGAATTATCATGCCTATGCTTCAATCTATGAATAACTAATTTCATTTTCAATACTTCGTTTCTTTGAGTTAACGCTCACTCTGAATTTTCACTAGTACTCCCCTCCGCAAATTCTGCCAAAGATAAATCTTTGTCATTCATTTGCCCGAGGTCGGGTTCGTGTTCAACTTCAGAGTTCTCTTTTTCCCTTCCTCTGGCCTCTGAATGTTGGGTGAAGAGGCCCTCAATCAAGAAGGTCAAACAACAAGAAACGGAGAATTTATATGAAAAATGAATTTAGAAATAAACTTGAAAAAATAGCTTTAGATCGTTCAACTCCATTTTGCTATTTTTGTTATCAAAAAGCTCCCTCTAATATTTGTCCGATTTGTGGCTCAGACGATCTAATGAGACAACTAGAAGGCGTTGGAGTTGAATGGGGAACCGATTGGATCATCAAGCATATTCTTCAAGAAGAACTCACTTCCGTTGACACTGAAGAATCTTTTGAAGAATCCGTTCGCCAATGCTACCCAGAAAAAGTAGCCGTTGGCTGGATGAATCTTGATGTAGTATCAGTAATGAAAGACCAAGACCCGATATCTTGGAGATGCGCTCAATCAGATTGGGAATCTCAAGAAGAGGAAGAAGGAAACATAATGTCCTTTAATAACGGCTCAACCTTCTATTGGACATATGATCTAGAAAAACTCATAGAACAGAATTAACTCTGTTCATCTCTCGATCCACATAATCGACTTCACTAAAACATACCTTATTTCACTCATTAGAAAACAAACTATGTCCGAACTACCCGACGATTAGTAATGAACTAATCAAAGTTTTTTAACATTAGTAACATAGTAACGTTTTCGAGCCATTCACGTCTTTTATCTTTTCATTCTACTTCATTTGATTTCACGATTTTTCACTAAATGGGGTGGCATAAGGTGGCATCCAATTACGATATAAAAAATATAAATAAATTCTTTTATCATGAATTGCCATCTTTTAAATCTCTGTTTGGATAACCGATGAAGAATCGAACTGATCGTAGTTTTT
Source organism: Bacteriovoracales bacterium (assembly GCA_037444575.1). Taxonomy (GTDB): domain Bacteria; phylum Bdellovibrionota; class Bacteriovoracia; order Bacteriovoracales; family Bacteriovoracaceae; genus Bacteriovorax. Next base: position 254,550 of record JBBIME010000008.1, on the reverse strand, counting down.
GTCATCATTGCATTTCAAAGGAATGCAACGTTTAAAGGAACTAAGATTATTACAAAGGATAGACCAGTATTCTGCTAGCAAAATTTGAAGCCTAGGTAAAAACACAATTGGCTTCATTGAAAATGGTCGCGTAGAACTAACAGAAAAGAAAATACTGCAAATTGTAAATTGTTACGGTTTCACACTTGAATATTTTAACCAGCTCTTAAAAGCTTCTCCTCTCTGCTATGAAATTGAGCAATGCATGCAAATCTTTTCTTCAATGGACAAAAATAAATTAAGAATCATCATGCCAATACTTCAAACTATGTATAATTAATTATTTTTTTTGCCTTTCAGAAGGAAGCAAGTTTTTAAGCCCCTTCGCCTCTCTTACCATATCTAAATTGGGATCAATATAATTTGAAATACTTTTAAATCCCATAGTTAAAAAAATAAATGATAAGATTGTTTTAATAAGTTTCATCAATACTCCTATTAATAATAGTTACTACGATTTTAATATTAGGTTTTAATTAAATCTAAAAATAAGAATTTTAACATTGTAGTAACTATTATTTTAAAAATCATAAAAATATCTAAGCAATCTTCATCACTCTGGAATATGCAAATAAATAATTGAACAATTTTAATTTATTTCTTGAACTTTTGAACACTTCAAACAGTAACCATAGAAGACTATTGAAAGTTTTGCTTTTGAAAATCCATGAACATCCATTAAAGCCTTTTCAATCTTTTGAAACAATTTTTCATTTCCTTTGCTTGCCTTTCCGCAGGATTTACAAATATAAAAATGTCGTATTTTGCGATCAATTATGTATTGAAATACTTTTCCCGAAGGAAGATTTAATTCTTGAACTATATCTAATTTTTTAAAAACTTGTAAATTTCTATAAATACTAGACCTATCTACATTAATAAGTTTACTATCCATATATTTATAAATATCTCGAAGTGAAATCTGACGGGCTCCATTGTCTAATATGTATTGTAAAAGCAAACGACGAGGTATCGTAATTCTCATTTTATTCGCTTTTAAAATTTCTAGTAAATCATTATGCTTTTTCATTTTTTATTAAGCTCTGATAAACAGACCCAAATTATATCAATTTTCATTGCTCTCATTTTTTCCTAGATAATGTCAAGTATGAAACTTTATTAAAAAAACAAAATCGCTTAGCTTGATCAATTCTGATCCTAAGAATCTTAAATTTACCAATTGTATAAATCCTATTTTGTTCAAATTTATAATAACTCTAAATACTTTCAATTATCGCAACGACCCCCATTCCTCCAGCAGTACAAATCGAAACTAAACCTCTTTTCCCAGACTTTTCAGTACTTAGAATCTTGGACAAAGATGTTACAATCCGCCCTCCTGTAGCAGCAAAAGGATGCCCTATTGCTAAGCTTCCCCCTTTAATATTTATTTTTGTTCTATCTATCGGACCTAGTGCCTTTTCTCTTTTTAGAAATTTTTTAGAGTATTCATCTGATTCCCATGCTTTTAATGTGCATAAAACTTGTCCCGCAAAAGCTTCATGAATTTCATAAAAATCAAAATCTTGAAGATTCAAATTATTTCTTTCGAGAATGCGAGATACTGCGATTGTTGGCCCCATAAGTAATCCTTCTCCGCCTATAAAATCGACTGCTGCAATTTCCGCATCAACAAATCTTGCAAGCGGTGAAAAGTCCTCTCGTTTTATTCTTGCTTCGTTTGCGAGAAGCACAGCAGACGCACCATCCGTTAAAGGTGTGCTATTTCCAGCAGTTAATGTTCCCTTTGAAGATAAGTCGAAAGCTGTCTTGAGCTTAGATAACTTTTCTATAGTTGTATCGCTCCTAACATTTCCATCCTTTGTTATATCTAGCACTGGAGATATCAAATCCGAGAAAAACCCGCTCTCATATGCTTTCGCTGCATTTATGTGACTTTTATAAGCAAACTCATCCTGCTCTTTTCTCGTAATCATCCACTCCTTTACCATCTTTTCACAATGTTCTCCCATTGAAAGTCCTGTTCGAGGCTCCTGAACAGCTGGAACAACTGGGCTTAAATCTTTTAAATGAATCCCTAAAAGAGCTGTTATTTTATCTATGGGGGATTTAGCAGAATTAAACTCCAAAATGACTTTCTTTAAATTCTTCGAAACTAAAAGTGGGACATCAGAATTTGTATCTACTCCACCAGCGATTCCCCAATCAATTTGTCCCAACGATATTTTATTTGCTATCTGTAAAGTTGCTTCTAAACCAGTTCCGCAAGCTCGTTGAATAAAGCAAGATGGTGTGTAAGGACTTAATCCAGAACCTAAAACAGACTCACGAGCAAGCCCCCAATTTGCAGAACTATTTATAACTGCCCCGAGAATAACATCTCCAATTATTTTATTATTCAAATTATACTTTGTTACTAATGCATGAAGAGCATGTACCATTAATTCTTGAGTCGTAATATCTTTAAAATTTGTAAACGATTTTACGAATGGAGTTCTTTGACCACCGACAATGTAAACATCATTTTTTTTCATATCTTTCCCCATAAAACTTTCTAATTAATTCGTAATTATAGACTTAATGTATTCTCTGTTCATACGAGCGATGTTTGAAATACTAATTCCTTTCGGACATTGAGCTTCACATTCAGCTTCGTTAGTACAGTTACCAAATCCAAGTTCATCCATTTTTGTAACCATGGCCTGAACTCTTGTTTTCGCTTCAATTTGTCCTTGTGGTAAAAGAGCAAATTGAGAAACTTTAGCAGAAACGAAAAGCATTGCTGAAGCATTTTTACATGAAGCTACACAAGCTCCACATCCAATACATGCAGCTGCATCCATCGCAAGTTCAGCGTTGTCTTGACCAACAAGAACTGCGTTTCCATCTGGAGCGTTACCAGTATTTACGTTTACGAAACCACCTGCTGCCATAATTTGATCCATAGCTGATCTATCAACCATTAAATCTTTTTCAACAGGGAAAGCTTTTGCTCTCCATGGTTCGATAACAACTGTATCGCCATCTTTAAATTTTCTCATGTGTAACTGACAAGTTGTCGTTTCTTTTTCTGGCCCGTGTGCTTGTCCATTGATTACTAGAGAGCACATTCCACAAATACCTTCGCGGCAGTCGTGGTCAAATGAAATTGAATCACCTTGTTCGCGAACAAGTTTTTCATTTAATGTGTCTAGCATTTCTAAGAAAGACATATCTGGTGATACGTTATCAAGTTTGTAATCAACCATTTGTCCTTTCGTCGTTCTATTTTTTTGTCTCCAAATTTTTAAATTCAAAGACATTTTTTCTGTACTATTTCCACCCATGGTTTGCTCCTACTTGTAAGATCTTTGAGTAAGTTTTACGTACTCAAATTTAAGTTCTTCTTGATGGCGAATTGGAGTTTGGTCTACACCTTTGTATTCCCAAGCAGCCACGTGACAGAAATTTTCGTCATCGCGTTTTGCTTCACCTTCTTCAGTTTGTGATTCTTCACGGAAGTGACCACCACAAGATTCAGGTCTCTTTAATGCATCAAGGGCCATTAATTCACCTAGTTCTAAGAAATCTGCAACTCTTCCTGCTTTTTCAAGCTCAAGGTTTACACCTTCAGCTGAACCTGTAACTTTTACGTCTTTATAGAATTCTTCACGAATAGATTTAATTTCAGAAATAGCTTCTAATAAACCTTTTTCATTTCTTGCCATACCAACTTTATCCCACATAACTTTTCCAAGTCTTCTGTGGAAGAAATCAACAGAATTTTTTCCATTGATGTTTAGAAGGCGAGAGTATTTATCTTTCGCGAACGCCATACCTTTTTCAAATTCAGGATGGTTTGTGTCGATTTTTTCGAACTTGTTAGTCGCGAAATAATCTCCAATTGTGTATGGAATAACAAAGTATCCGTCAGCTAGACCTTGCATAAGAGCTGAAGCTCCAAGTCTGTTTGCTCCGTGATCAGAGAAGTTTGCTTCTCCTAATACGAATAGACCAGGAATGTTATTCATTAAGTTGTAATCAACCCATAGACCACCCATAGTGTAGTGAATCGCTGGATAAATCATCATTGGAGTTTTGTATGGGTTTTGATCTGTAATTCTTTCGTACATTTCAAATAAGTTTCCATAGCGAGCTCTAATTTTATCTTCGCCGTCTCTAGAAATTGCAGTAGAGAAATCTAGATATACAGCTTTTCCTGTTGCCGAAACACCTTTGCCTTCGTCACATTGATTTTTTGCATTTCTCGAAGCAACGTCTCTTGGAACAAGGTTACCAAATGAAGGATAAATTCTTTCAAGGTAGTAATCTCTTTCTGACTCTGGAATTTCGTGAGCAGGACGAGTGTCACCTTTTTTAGCTGGTACCCAAACGCGTCCGTCATTTCTTAATGACTCAGACATTAGAGTAAGTTTTGATTGGTGATCACCTGAAACTGGAATACATGTCGGGTGAATTTGTGTGAAGCATGGGTTAGCGAAGTAGGCACCTTTTTGGTATGCTCTAAATGCCGCTGAACCGTTAGAAGCTTTTGCATTTGTAGATAAGAAGAATACGTTTCCGTATCCACCTGTCGCTAAAATTACAGCGTCTGCCATATGTTTTTCAAGTTCACCTGTAACTACGTTTCTCATAATTACACCGCGAGCTTTACCTTCAACAATTACTAGCTCAACCATTTCACGACGTGTGTATGATTTTACTTTTCCATTGTGAACTTCTTTCATCATCGCTGAATAAGCACCTAATAAAAGTTGTTGTCCTGTTTGTCCTCTAGCATAGAACGTTCTTGAAACTTGCGCTCCACCGAATGATCTATTTGATAAAGTTCCACCGTATTCACGAGCAAACGGAACACCTTGGGCCACACATTGATCAATAATATTATTTGCAACTTCAGCTAAACGGTGAACGTTACTTTCGCGAGCTCTATAGTCTCCACCTTTTACTGTATCGTAAAAAAGTCTGTGAATAGAGTCACCGTCATTTGTATAGTTTTTAGCAGCGTTGATACCACCTTGAGCGGCAATCGAGTGTGCACGTCTTGGTGAATCTTGAATACAAAATGTCGTTACTTGATATCCTAGTTCGGCAAGAGCTGCTGCTGCAGATCCTCCTGCTAATCCAGTACCAACGATGATAACAGAGTACTTTCTCTTGTTAGCAGCGTTTACGATTTTCATATTGAATTTATGATTACTCCATCTGTCTTCAATTGGACCTGTTGGAGTTTTGCCATCTAGTTTTTTAATATTTGTATCTGACATATTATTTAACTCCTAAAAAATAGCAGTAAACTGGTAGTGATGAAAATCCAACTGCAACCAGGATACCGTATAGACATGAGAAGATTTTAATCTTCGGCATATATTTTTTGTGATTTAAGCCTAGGGATTGGAAAGCTGACCAGAAACCGTGACTTACGTGTAATCCCAATGAAACAACCGCGATTACATAACCAACAACATGAAGTGGGTTTTGAAAATACTCAATCGTTGTTTTATAGATATCACGCATTTCAACACCACCAACATTAGTTGTGTAGTGAGTTCCAAATTTTAATCCCTGAATGTGGATAATTAAAAATACAAGAGCAATTAAACCTGTATATGGCATTGTTGAAGAAGCAATCGTTGCTCCTCTGCCAGAAGTTTTTCTCATGTAATATTGTTCTGGTCTCGCTCTTTTGTTTTCAAGAGTAAGTTTAAAAGCCATTAACATGTGGCTTAAAAACAATAGTCCTAAGAGAACTTCAGCAAGATAAATTGCGGGATTACTTACTAGGGCATGAGAATACTTATTGAAAGCATCTGGCCCAAGAAATAATAAAAGATTTCCTGCTAAATGACTTAATAAAAAACCACAGAGAAGCAAGCCTGTACCTGCCATAATCTGTTTTTTTACAACCGAAGAACTATCGAATGTTGAAAATTTCTTTTTCACGTAATTTCCTTAGTTAATATTTAAATGCAACGTTCTTTTCTTTTAATATTGAGGACAACACACACATATTTACTATCTCAGTTACACTTGCTGTTCTTGGAATAATATTAGCTGAAAAATTCATTGGGACTAAAATTGGACCAATAGCATTTGCATTAGCTAATTGAGCTAACAATTTGTAACTGATATTCGCCGAATTTAAATCTGGAAAAATTAAAATATCACTTGGCCCGTCTAATGTTGAAAAGTTAAACAGTCTATCCATAATTGACTTATTAACAGCAACATCAGCTTGCAATTCGCCTTCGACTTTTAAATTTGGGTAACGAGTTTTGGTTAAAAGAACAGCATCTTTAACCATTTTTGCTTTCCTATGTTCACTTGATCCAAAATTAGAAAAACTTAAAAAAGAAATTCGTGGCTCTCTATTCATTAACTTTCTAAATAATTCAGCAGTACTTGCTGCTATTTCGCACAACTGATTTTCATTTGGTTCAACTTGAACCGCACAATCTGCAAAAAATAATACACGATTTTTAAACGTCATAATAAAAATACCTGAAACTTGTTTTTTTTCTTCAGTTCCAAGGACATGAATTAATGGCGGAAAGCAATCCGCATAGTTTAATGTTGGGCCAGCAATCATAACATCAGCAAGCCCATGTTTTACCATCATTGAACCAAAATAATTTTGATGAGACATTAACTCCTCTGCATGATAAATAGATATTCCACTTCTCTGTCGCTCTTTTGAATACATTCGAACATAATTACTAAATTCGTTATGTTTTTTAGGGCTAAAGATTTTTATGTCTTCTTTTAAACTTTCCAATCCAAGAAGATCCATTTTTTTATGGATTGATTTTTTATTTCCAAGCAATATTGGTTCTATTAAATCTTCCTCAATTAACTGCTTTGCTGCTAATAATATTCTTGTGTTTTTTCCTTCTGCAAATACAACTTTAACTTTGCATCTATTTCTTTCTACTTGAGAATATAATCGATCTCTAAGAGATTTCATAAATTGGGCTGAATTTCCCATTCTCCCTTCAAGAGATCTTGCATATTCATGCATATCCTTAATCGAAACTCTTGCCACTCCCGAGTCCATTGCTGCCTTTGCCACAGCAGGGGTAACCCTTGTCAATATCCTTGAATCAAATGCTTTCGGAATTAAATAATTTTTACCAAATTTAAAATCTTCATCACCGTAGGCTATCTTAACCTCTTCTGGAACATCCTCTTTAGCCAATTCTGAAAGGGCCTTAACTGCAGCTAATTTCATTTGCATATTTATTTTGGATGCCCTGACATCCAATGCACCTCTAAAAATAAAGGGGAAACATAAAACATTATTAACTTGGTTAGGAAAATCAGATCTACCAGTCGCCATTATTGCGTCATCTCTAACAGCATGAACTTCCGAAGGATAAATTTCAGGATCAGGATTTGCCATAGCAAATATAATTGGATCGCGCCCCATACTTCTCACCATTTCAGGACTAACTAGCCCCCTAGCTGAGCAGCCAATAAATGCATCAGCTTCAACCATTGCATCACTTAAAGTTCTCAAAGAGGTTTCAATCGCAAACTCTTCTTTATACTTGTTCATTCCTTCTTTACGTCCTTTATAAATAACACCATTTGAATCACAAATAATTAGATTTTGTTTCGTTAATCCTAATTCAAGTAACAACTTAATAATTGAAATAGCGGCTGCCCCTGCTCCTGAAACTACTAATTTTGTATCTTTAATTTTTCTATTTGTAATTTCTAAGGCATTTATGAACGCTGCCGAAGCTATAATTGCAGTTCCGTGTTGATCGTCATGAAAAACAGGAATATTTAATTTTTCGATCAACTGAGCTTCAATTTCAAAACACTCTGGAGCTTTTATATCTTCTAAATTTATTCCGCCAAAGGTTGGTTCAATTTGAGTTACAAACTTAACCATACCTTCTACTGATGGTTCATTTACTTCAATGTCAAAAACATCTATGTCTGCAAATTTTTTAAATAGGTTTCCTTTTCCTTCCATCACGGGCTTACCAGCAATTGCACCAATATTTCCCAATCCTAATACTGCTGTTCCATTAGAAATAACTGCGACTAAATTTCCTTTAGATGTATATTTATAAGCAAGCTCAGGTTGTTTTGCTATTTCTAAACAAGGAAAGGCCACTCCCGGCGTATAGGCTTTTGCTAAATCCAAAGAAGTAAAAAATGGTTTAGTTGTTATAACTTCAATCTTTCCAGGACGTCCTTCAGAATGATAATCTAGAGCTTGTATTTTTTTTTCCTCAAGATCATTTCGTTCACTTCTTTTACTATTCATACAATATCCTTATTAATGCAAAAAATTATTTTTTTGAGATGGTATTTTAAATTTATTTTTAGCTTTAGATAAAACTTCCAGTACAATACTTAAATCATTTTTATCATGAGTTGACATATAGCTTGTTCTAATTAGTGCCTCTCCTTTTGGTACGGCAGGTGATAATACTGGCGTAGCAAATATTCCACATTCTTCAAGAAACTTTGTAATCTGCAATGCTTTAATATCATCACCTATAAATATTGGAATAATTGGAGTTTGGGACTCGTAGGTATAAAACCCTAACTCTTTAAATCCTTCTCGCATAAATATTACATTTTCCCATAATTTTTTGAGGACTGTTTCATCTTCAGTAACAACATCAATGCAAGCAGAAACTGTAGCTAATGCCGATGGTGGCATCGACGCTGAAAACATAAAAGATCGAGCTGTATGACGAATATAATCGATTGAATCTTTTTTCCCAGAAATAACTCCTCCAATTGAAGCAAAGGACTTTGAAAATGTTCCCATATTAAAATCTACATGATTTGCAAGCTCAAAATGATGCATGGTTCCTCTCCCTTGCGGTCCCATAACTCCTAACCCATGAGCATCATCAAGATAAATAAACGCATTATATTTTTCAGCCAGCTCTACAATTTTGCCCAGGTTTACTACGTTGCCCGTCATTGAAAAAACACCATCTGTCACTATAATCATTCTTGAAAATCGATCTATGTTTTCCCTTAAAATATCATGTAGGGAATCCATATCATTATGTTTATATTTAAAAGTTGTCCCCAATGCCAAACGAGAAGCATCAATTATTGATGCATGATTTTCAGAATCAAAAATTAATAAATCCTTTGGCCCACAAAGTGTAGAGATCACCCCCAAATTTGTTTGCATACCAGTTGAAAAAACAAGTGCTGCTTCATGCCCCAAATATTTTGCAATTTTAATATCTAGATCATCATGAATACTTAAATTTCCATTTAAGAAACGAGACCCTGTACACCCTGTTCCAAATTTCTCTATCGCTTTAATAGCTGCTTCTTTTACATAAGGGTGATGAGTTAGGCCTAAGTAATTATTACTTCCAATCATTATCTGCTTTTTGCCTTTTACAATTACAGATGATCCACAGGTGTCCTCTATCGCACGAAAAAATGGATATAAATCATTAGTCCTCATTTCCGTTACTCTTTTCATAATTTTATCTGAAAGAATTTTATTATTTTTTAATTTCATATCTTTCTTCATGTACTTTCAAAATCATTTTGCAAATATCAACAAGATGCATTCTAAATAGTTTCTCTGGATGAATTGTATTCTTAGATATTTTTGGAAGATTATTTAAATGTTCCATTAAATTTAAAATCCTATTAGCTTCAACCTCATCAACTTTTCGGATTGGAGTAAAATGTGGTGCTGTTTGTAAAATTTGTGGAGAGTCATTAACGAGATGTAAAATTGTATTCACAATTTCAACAAAATGATCTAATTCTTCTTTAGTATATGATTCCGTAGGCTCAATCATTAAACCATATACTTCGGGAAAAGCAACCGTAGGTGCATGAATTCCGAAATCCAAAAAAAGTTTCCCTATTTTTGAGATAGCTTGAGATTTTGGAGTTCCACTCTTTTCAATTTTATCAAATGTATCTTTTGAAAAAGTTAGAATAAATTCATGCATCCTAGCTTCATTCTCACAATTTAAAGGTAGTGTCAGAAAGTTTAATTTAAATTTTTCAAACAAATATCGTGATGATAGAACAGCTACAGCAGACATTTCTCTTACACCATTCCCCCCCAAGGCCCTTAAATAAGTATATGTCCTGATTTTATGAGCAAAATTTCCAAAATGACGATGAAAAGATCCAATTGATTTATTGTTTTTCTTCAAATCAAAAGAATCACCAATTCTAATAATTTGAAATCCTGGTAAGTAATCAACTAATTTTTCAGATACAGCGACAATCGCATCACCAGGCCCACCACCACCATGTGGAATTGACCATGTTTTATGTAAATTATTATGTACGGCATCGACTCCCATTTTATTCAAATCAATCCAACCTGCTATTGCATTCATATTTGCCCCATCCATATAGACGAGACCTCCTACAGAATGGATAAGATCTGCAATCTCTCTAAAATTAATTTCAAAAATTCCCGAAGTATTGGGATTCGTAACCATTATTCCTGCAATACGTTTGTTATATTTCTCTACAATTTGCTTCATTTGATTAAAATCGATTTGACCAGTTTGATCAGCTTCAATAGTTATGATTCCATATGCAATTCCATCTACTACCTTTGTCTCAAATCCGGCCATCGCTGCAGTAGCAGGATTTGTTCCATGTGCGGATTTTGGAATTAATAAAATATTTCTTATTTCTCCCTCTCCATTGTTTTTGTGATAGGCTTGAAAAAGTTTAATCCCAACCAATTCTCCCTGTGCCCCTGCAACTGGCTGGGTTGTCACTCCGGCTAAACCTGTAATAGATTTAAACATTTCTTGAATATTATATAGAATTTCTAAACACCCCTGCACGTCTTGAATTGGTGCTTGTGGATGGATATCTGTAAAACCTCTTAAAGAAGCAGCATAATCGTTTATATATGGGTTATATTTCATAGTACATGAGCCAAGTGGATATAAATGATCATCTGGACTCAAGTTTAAATCAGACAAATTCTGATAAAATTCTTTTAATTCTTCAAACTTAAAATTAGGCAAACAAACTTCATCACTCCTTAAAAATTTTGTAGGTATGTCTGTTAAATTCTGACTTTCTTCATTTTTGTCAAAAATTGTTTCAAATAATAAAATTATTTTTTCAATGTCTTCTTTAGAGTGAATATCAAAAAAGGAAAGTAATAAAAGATTTCTTTCAACTTTTAGTCTTTCACTTACATCAATTCCTAACTGCATGTTTGCTAATAAGGCTTTTCGCTGAACCTCTTTGACTTTTACAGGAAGCTCTAGAGTAAATTCATTATAAAAAGAAGTTGAGGGAAAAGCCAAATTAACACCTTTAAATTTAGTTAATTCTTTAGCAGCAAACAAAGCCAACATTCTTATTTTTTGACAAATTTCAACAGTGCCCTTCTCGCCACGTTCTAAAATAGATGCTCCTGCCAAGGTGGCAATAAAGGATTGATTTGAACAAATATTTGATGTCGCTTTTTCACGACGAATATGTTGTTCCCTAGTTGAAAGAACCATGCACAAACACTCATTCCCTTTGGCATCTTTTGTTTTCCCAATAAATCGACCTGCTGTAGATCTGATATCATCTTTATTATTTTGATTATATCTAATTCCAAAAATGCCAAGCCCTGGGCCTCCAAAGTTAGGACCAATAGCTAGGTGCTGTCCTTCTCCTACTATCATATGAGCACCTTGCTTCTTTGTACCAAAGTCAACAGGTGAAACTAGTCCTTTTGTCGCTAAAAGCATTGGATCAATTATTGCGATAGCTTGAACATTTAGTTCCCAACATAAATCGGTTATCAAATGAACATCTTCTAAATTTCCCAAATTATTAACTTGTGGATAAATAATCCCTGAAAGCTTAGAACCTAATTCTTTAGCTATTTTAATTAAAATATTTAAATCAGTCGTACCAGTTATTGGATCAATAGGAACAGTTATTATTCTAAGACTTGTGCCTGCAGATAGTGTTTTAATTACTTCAATATCATCTGGATATATAGATTCACAGATAAGAACGACATTACTTCCCTTTATAATTCTCATTGACGTTTGAATTGCTTCAAAAATTGCGGTTGAACGATCATAGAGAGAAGCACTTATGGCCTCAAATCCAGTTAACATTGATAAAACTGAAGAATATATCCAAATTGACTGTAAAGTGCCTTGGGACCTTTCTGGTTGATAAGGGGTATAAGCTGTAGTTAGCCCTCGTAAGTTAGACACATATGGTATAATCTTTCCTACTTTATAATTTTTTAGTCCATCACCTATAAAACATGTCTTTAAATTATTTCTTGAAGCTATAGATTCTAAATCAGAAATGAGTTCTGTGTAATTCAACTCTTCTGAAACAAATGGTGGAGAAGTAAATTTTAATTTTTCAGGAATATGTAAAAAAAGATCTTTAAAGTCTTTTAATTTTATCAAATCCAACATCTCTTTTTGTTCTTCTTTTGTAGATGCAATATAATATTTTTTTAATTCTCGTTTAAGTTTTTTTGGGTCATATGATAATTTGTTAAAATATTCTTCATTCATTTTGTCTCACTTCCTTTTACTAAGAAACAATGAATAGCATACCATTCTGTTATTAGTAGACTACTCAAACATTTAAAAATAAATTTTAATAAAAAATTATATCAATAATAAATATTTCATTATAACACTTGCCTTTATTGCAATATCATGCAATAAAAAAATGAATTGGTCTATAGAACTTTATAATTAAAACTTGAGAATATTAAATCAGAACTTCATATTGCAACATCGTGCAGTATAAAAAAATGAAAAAACTGGAAGTTTTCATGGGAAAAATAAAAATTGGTATCAATGGAATGGGGCGTATTGGACGAACTATTCTACGAGAATTTATTCTTAGAAATGAAAATAAACTCGAGATAGTTGCTGTAAATAACCTTGGTAACATAGAAGAACTTGTTCATCTTTTAAAGTACGATTCTATTCACGGGAGAATTAAATCCGAAATAAAAATTCAAAAAGACTTTATCATAATTAATAACAAGACTATAAAATTCTTAAGTTTTGAAAACCCTAGAGATATTCCGTGGAATGAAAATAAGGTTCAAGTCGTCATAGATGCAACAGGAAAATTTAAAGAGCGAGATGTTCTTTCCCACCACATCAAAGGGTCAGTTAAAAAAGTAATTCTTTGCTCCCCTGGCATTAATCTAGACGCTACGTTTGTATTAGGAATAAATCACCATCTTTATGACCCATCAAAGCACCATGTTATTTCCAATGCAAGCTGTACCACTAATTGCATAACACCAATCGCTAGAATAATTCATTCAAAATTTGAAATCAAAAATGGTTTATTATTAACAGTTCACGCCTATACATCTGATCAAGTTTTATTAGACTCTGCACATTCAGATCCAAGAAGGGGAAGAGCCGCAAATCTGTCAATAATTCCTACATCGACAGGAGCGACAAAAGCACTCAGCGAAATAATGCCTGAACTAAAAAATATTATTGATGGTTATTCTATTAGAGTTCCAGTTCAAGATGTTTCTCTAGCCGATTTAACTTTTAATGTTCAAAAAAAAATAACGAAAGAGTTAGTTAATGAAACCTTAAAAGAAGCATCTGAAACATATCTTAAAGGAATCATTAAATATGAAACTGAAGAGCTCACATCTGTAGATTTCATCAACACTAGATTTTCAGCTGTTGTAGATTCAAAATTAACAAATGTAATCGGAAATACTTTAAAAGTAGTATTGTGGTATGACAATGAATGCGGTTTTTCTAACCGAATAATTGATTTAATTAAGTATATAAATTCAAAAGGACTAAATTAAAGTGAAAATACAAAAAACGTCATTACACAATGAACATATAATATTAAATGCAAAAATGGCTCATTTTGCAGGCTATGACATGCCCCTTCAATATTCATCAGTAAAAGAAGAAGTTATTGCAGTTCGAAAGAATGTAGGGATGTTTGATGTAAGCCACATGGGTGAATTTTTAATTGAAGGGCCACAAGCAATATCATTTGTGGATTATATCATTACAAACGATTTCACAAACCTTGAATTAAAAAAGGCTGTTTACTCACCACTTTGTCGTGAAGATGGAACAATAATAGATGATCTGATCGCATATAAACTTACTGATAACCAAGTTCTTTTATGTGTAAATGCTTCTAATATAAAAAAAGATTTTGATTGGATTAAATCGCAAATTTCATCATTTGATTGCAAATTAAAAAATCTATCAGATGAATATTCTCTCATCGCAGTCCAAGGGCCAAATGCAGAAAAAGTTTTAAAAGAGGTTGGAATAAAAATTCCTGAAAATTTTCCTTATTATTCAATTATAAATAATGGACTTGAAAAAGATAAGTTACTTATAGCAAGAACTGGTTATACAGGAGAAGATGGTTTTGAAATTTTTTCGAGCCATGCATTTGCGTGTATATTATGGAAAAAATTAAAAAGTATAGGTGTTGTTCCATGTGGTCTTGCTGCAAGAGATGTTCTTCGTATAGAGGTATGCTATCCTCTATATGGACATGAGTTAACAGATTTCATTACCCCATTAGATTCTGGGCTTTCATGGACTTTAAAAACTAATAGACCCAACTTTATAGGAAAAACCTTCCTCTCGAATTATAATCCTATATATAAACTTACTAAGCTCTCAATTAAAAACGGTATCCCTCGAGAAGGTTATGAAATATTAAATCAAGATAAGAGAGTTGTTGGAAAAGTTACTTCAGGAACCATGTCAATTCAAGATCACAAGGGCATATGCATGGGACTAATTGAAAATAAAGATATTGAAAAAATAGAAAAATACTTCATCAATATTCGAGGTGTTTATTGTGAAGCCAATATACATACTAAACCATTTATAACTGGAGGACATAAATAAATGACATGCATAATACCAAATAACTTGAAATACACAAAAGAACACGAATGGGCCAAGATTGATAATGGACTTATTATTATAGGAATTACAGATTATGCACAATCTGCACTTGGTGATATTGTTTTTGCAGAACTTCCTAAAATTAATACCGAATTATTAGCACATCAATCTTTTGGTGTAGTTGAATCAATTAAGTCAGTCAGTGATCTTTATACACCTGTATCGGGAAAGGTTATTGAAGTAAATGCACTTGTTATTTCAAACCCAGAAAAATGCAATGAATCACCATATGAAGAAGCTTGGATGATTAAAATTCAACCGGCTTCACAGCTTGAATTCGACAAACTACTATCTCCACAAGAGTACAATGAATACATAACTAATCAGAAATAATCATTGTACCTTTTCCCATAATTCCAAGAAACCACCTCTAATAAACTTGCTTTTTATAAGCTTCCAAGTTGGAGGTGGTGCCTTACCGAAACCATGATAAGTAATAATTATTTTTCCTGCAGGTAACGCACACAATTTTTCATAAACGAACAAAGTATATCTATGAAAGTTTTCTTGACTAAAATTTATCGTTTTATCGATTTGCAATAAATCAATCCCAAAAACTTGTTCATAAAATGGATTAAAGAAATAGAAAATATCATTATTGGTCCACTCTAAGTTTAAAATGTTTCCATGAATTATATTAATATTAAGATTATTTGAATTAGCTATTTTTTTTGCAATGTCAACCAACTGCTTTCGTTGCTCAATTCCACTTACTTTCAATTTAGTATAAATTCCTAAATAAAAACAAAGCTTGCCAAGTCCACAACCAATATCGATAAAATTCTTTTCATGATAAGGCTTAACCCATTCGACAATAACCTTAGCTACCTCATAAGAAGTCCAATGTACAGCTGAGCAATGTTGATAAAATTTTGGCAGTACTTTATCAAATGCCTCATCGGTTAAAACTAAGTCACCAGTTCGAATTTTATCAATATTGCAAATAAGTGGATTCTTTTCAAAATCTTCAGACAATTCTTCTCTTAACGACAAATCAAATTTGATCATAATATTATTTTATTCAAATAGCAGTTAGTAACATCATTTATCACATCATTTTTTAAGTGAGTCAAATCCTTATTGCACGACAATGCAATAAATGGTAAGGTGTTATTATCATGATTACAGGTAATGACACAATATCGCACTACTCCCGAAGTAATATTCTTATTTGGATACTAATGGCCTTTCAAGCTGGAGTTCTAAATATTGCTGGTTATCTAACTTGTCACCGCTTTGTTTCACACATAACTGGATTTGCAACTCTTTTTGGAAGCGAATTGGCATTAAATAATTGGAATCAAGCAATTCGATTTTTAACGGTGCCAATTTTTTTTCTATTGGGAGTTATCCTTAGTGGTTTTTTAATAGATATAAGAATCATTAAAAAAGAGCGTCCAAAATACTATGTAATTTTTGGTGTGATTTTTACTTTAATCTTTGCATTGTATATTTTAGGAAATTTAGGTTTTTGGGGAGACTTTGGAGAACCACTCAATCAAACAAGAGATTATTACTTATTGGCAATACTATGTTTAACATGTGGGTTGCAAAATGGTGCAATAACCTCTGTGAGTAGATACGTCATCAGAACAACTCACTTGACTGGTCTAACCACTGACCTGGGAATAGGATTGGCAAGGATTCTAAATATAAAAAAATTAGATAAAATAGCAAAAAATGAATTTAAACCGACGATAATGAGAATTGTAATCATTTTATTTTTCACCTTTGGGTCAATTGCAGGTGCAGTTACTTTCAATAGTTTCCATTTTAAAGGATTTTTTCTACCAATGACGATTTCAGGTTTTTTATTTTTACTAATGCTATATTACCATTTCATAAAAGAGCTTAAAAATGAATTTAATTAGTAATGACAATTTTCTAACATTTAAAAGCTATATCAAAATGAAACTAGAAAAATTTGTTGGTAATTTTGAAAATTCATTTATAGCAAGTGACTTACTGGCTGAATTTGTATTCATGCTTTCTAGTTATCAAGAAGAAGGCGCACAACTATTCCCGGTTATCTTTATATCTGAAAAACTTAATGATCTTTTAAAGCTAACCCAAGGAGTTGAGCCAATTGTCATCGGATCTGGAAAACAAAACAGAGAATCTGTAAAGCGTGCCTTTAAACAATGTGCTCCAATTTCTGACGGAAGAGAATGGGCAATATTTATCATACTAAAAGATGATAATATGGAATATGGTATTTTTAGAACAAATTTATCGCCACTAAATCCAACACCATTTGAAAAATTAAGATTAATTAAAAATTATGATTTAAAAATCGTCGGACTTACTCGGCTTGGTAGAAACCTGGTTGAGGTACGAACCCCTTCAGGCCTGCTTCAATACATAAATATGTCTGGAGACGACAATGAAATTGCAACCCCAAAAGAAGTAATAAGATCATTTATGGATATCGCTACAATAGATTCCCCAAAATCTATACAGTCGAGCATTCGACCATTTTTTTACAGAATTGGAATAGATATCTTACATGCTAACTATGGTACATTGATTGCGGTTATCCCTCATGAAAAGGAATTATCAAACTTTTTTCGAGATGGAATTATTTTAAAAAAGAGAATTAATATTTCACAAGGCATAACAGATTTCTTAAATTCAAAAGATTTAGCCAATTATCAACAACTGTACGCTTGGAATCAACTCATAAGAAAAATGGCAAGTATGGATGGAATAACCATTCTTGATTCAAGCGGTTCTATTGTAGGTTTTAACTGTTTTGTAGAATCTAAAGTTCAACAGTCAATTCATGGAGGAGCAAGATTAAGAGCATTTAAAGCACTAAAGTCATATTTAGGTGAAGACCTGAAAGGTGTAGTGTACAAATCTCAAGATGGCATAGTTAAACTTGGAATCAAAAAATAATCAGATATCATATTGCTTTTTGATCATATTTTCAATCCAACATAAAAAATATCTGTTACACGAGATTAAAATAAATGAAAAAAGAAGCAATGTGTTTTTTTATTCAACCTAAAAATAAAGCAGGAAAAGTTATTATGCCAATATTAATAATTTTATCATTATACTTATTTTATCAGCCTATTTCATTTGCAAATGCTATTAAGGATGAAATTCGAATTCATCAATCAATGACTCGAATTAACAACCTCTTCAATCCACTTATTTTAACAAGTATACATTGCAACCAAACAAACAACTGTGAGGAAAATAAAAAAATAATAAACAATCTGTTGAGTATCTCTGCGAGTCTGAAAGAATTGCAGCCTTTAGCTTTATTTCAAAAACCAACAATAAAGCAAAATCTAGTCTTAGCAAATATACAGCTCAAAAATACAATTTCATTAATCAAATCCAACAACGTATTAATCGCAAATACTCAATTAAAAAAAATAGGAAATATATGTATATCCTGCCATAATCAACTATCATCTCCACCTGTGAAAATTTTACATAACTCATTTCTAACTAATAAACAAACTAAATTTCATTCTGACTATGACTTTGCTAATTACTTATATATTATTAGGCAATATGATAATTCTATAATTTATTATAAAAGAAGCATTGATTTCCTACTATCCAAGATTAGTATTGATAAGAATAGTAAAAATGAAAACGAAGAAATAAATTTTCAATTACTTGATTCATTTAAAAAAATACTCAGTATTCATACACGACTTAATCTTTCACCTTATCAGGGTATTCAATTTCTAAGGATGTATCAAAATGATAAAAGACTAAATAGATCTATTCGAATAAAAATATTTAACTGGGAAAAATCTCTTTCTTTTTGGATCAATGAAAATCCATATCAACTTTATTCTACAGATGAATTTCTAAAAAAGTATCTTTCTCAATATGAGCTTTTCCCTAGTGAATTGCAAACTGATGAAGCTGATATAAATCTATTAGTTGCTTCAGGCATACTTTCAAAATATTTGATAAACCATTCAACAGACGAAGAATCATCTAAAATATTATATTGGTTGGCAGTAATAGAAAGAAAACTTGAATATTCATATCTATATTCACTTAGCGAACTTTACTTAAGAGATTGTATTATCCATTACTCAAAATATCCTTATGCTAAAAAATGCTTAGACAAATATGAGAATGATATTATTTTTGATTATACAGGCTCAAGCGGATTAGATATTCCTGGCGAATATCAGCAAGAGCTAAAAAAATTTAACTATAAAATTCAACATATTCGAAAATAAGTAAATAACTCATAAAGTACAAAGCACGAAATATTAAGACTATGCATAAGCAAGATCAGGATCATTATTTACAATTTACTACAAGTCATATTCTATCATCTATAGCGTCAGATTGGCATATATATGTCACGCCTCTACAGATTATATTCTGCCTTGCTCATCTCCTCCAAAACGTCTCTCTACACTTTTTGTTAACTCGATCTCACGACGCCCCCACTTGATCAAGAGTATTGAATAATTAATTTTCAAGGATTAAGTATTCTTTTTTAGAACGATAGCAATAAAAACTAATCGACAAAAAATAAACCATTAAATTAATTGGATTTATTAAAATCAAACCTAATTCTGAAATTGCATACCCAAGATACATAGGATGATTTGTAAATTTGTATACCCCAGTAGAAATACGTCCTCGATTGGCTGGAGATACTCCAAAAGATTTTCCTAACTCAATTAGAGCCAATGTCGATAATAAAAAGCCAACAATTGAAATTATTGTTGAAATACTATTTATCATTTCTGAATTAGTGTTTCCTTTTAAATAAAAAATCGGAACCGCACTAGAAAAATATGAGATGAATGCAAACTTCATTGAATCAGAATCTTGTATCTTCTCATTTCTCGTTAGTAAAAATAAAGATGCCAAAACATCTCTAAAAACCATCAACAAAAAAAAGATTATTCCTGTTGTATAAAAGCGATAAAATGAAATGGCCCCAAAGCTAAGCATAACTAGAGAGCCAATAAATCCTGAAACTCGACTTCCCATTAAATTCCTGGCCCATCACTATTCGCACTACCCTTTTTTATCCCATCAGTCGTTTCAGTATTTCCTTTATTAGAAACTGAAGCTATTGCTTGAACCATTGAAAGTAATGCCAAGGCTACTGCAATTGTTTTTAAAACTTTTTTCATTTCATACTCCTAGAATTAAATTTTCTCTTCTATATACTCTGCAACCTTTCCAGGTTGATCAAACATTACAAAGTGACTAGCGTCTTTAATTTTTACAAAATTAAATTTTCCCCATTTAGCATCTTGCTCTAAAAATTCTGATGTTAAAAGTTTGTCCTCACTTCCAGCGATAAAAATTTTCTTTTTTGAAATATTGGCCATTTTAGATAACATGATTTCAAAATGAGATGCTTCTTCTCTATTATCCATAAAAAACTGAGCTGAAACTTTGTCATTTAATATTAATTCTTTTCCATTAGTATTTGTAAAATAAAGTTCACCGTATTCTGATAACCATCTAGCAAAGTTCTTATCATTTTGCTTCTTGCCCCACTCGGCTTCTGCAACCTTTAATTCTTTTGTAGCGAATTTTTCATAATTTTCATTAGCACTCATAAGTGCTTCTTCTGAAAAAGGAGTAGAAACGCAAATGATTCCGTCACATTTATTCTTAATCAGAATATCGGCTGCAAAAAAACCACCAAAAGAATGACCAAAAACAAAATTCTTGCCATCAATTTCTGTAATCAACTTTCCTAATTCATCAGATAATTCTTCAAACTTTCTATCCCCCGTATATGCATTTTCATTTGTCCCAGGAAAATCTACATAAAACAAATTAAATGAACGTGATAAAATATCTAATGATCTTAAAGTCATCGAACTTAAGCCTGGCCCCCCAGGAATCAAAAATAAATTTGGATTACTATCATTGCCTGATATGACTTTAGTTAATTGAATCATGCAATTCCTGCTTTTTCTAAAGTTCTATAAACAGTTGCTCTATCAATTCCTAGAGACTCGGCGGTCAATGTTTTATTTCGTGCACACTTTTCAAATGCATTGAGGATCGCTTCTTTAGTTGTTCGCTTTTTCGTTTTTTTTATTTCCAATTTTTTTTCAGACTCTACTTCTTTTTTTATTACGGTTTTCTTTTCTAGAATTTTATTAATATCATTTTTCGTAATTAAATAATTAGAAGGTAAAGAAACGTTAATTGTTTTAATAAAATTATAAAGTTCTCTAATATTACCTGGCCAAGAATATGCAAGGAGTGCCTCTTCAGCATCATTAGAAAAGCGATACATTTCTTTTTTAGAATTTTCAGAGTTTAATTCATCTAAAAATTGCGTCGCTAAGAACATAACATCTTCTTTTCTTTCACGCAAAGGTGGAATTTTAATAATAAAAGAATTTAAACGATAATATAAATCTTCTCTGAATTTTCCTCCAATAATCATTTTTTCCAAATCACAATGAGTACCTGCGATAAAGCGAAAATCTAATTTCCTCGGCAAGTTTTCACCGACACGAACTACTTCTTTTTCTTGTAAAACTCTCAAAATCTTGGCCTGAATAGATGTTGTAGCTTCTCCCATTTCATCCATGAAGAGAATGCCACCATGGGCCTGTTCAAATAGTCCAGTTGAATTATCAGTTGCCCCCGTAAATGATCCCTTCTTATGTCCAAATAATTTAGACTCCGCAAGAGTTTCAGGAATGCTCGCCATATTCTCACAAACTGGATTTTTTATGCCACTTCTATTCGCTATATATTTGACCAAATGTTCTTTACCGACACCTGATTCTCCGAGAATAAGAATAGGCTCTTTATTATTTTTTTCAATAATTGTATCAATTTGATTAATCACCTCTTGCATTTTGGGTGAGAAAGTTAGCATTTTCCCTTTCACTGCTAATTTTTCACTTCGAATAACTTGTGAAAGTCTATTAAGTGTATTCAAGAGATCACTAAAACTATTTTTCCCCTTAATAAGCATTGCTAAATGCTTTCTATCCTTTGCTTCGCAAATTCTCTCAATGTCACTATCACCCGAATGAAGTATGATGCCAGTACTAGGCGATCTCCGACTAATTTTATCTTGTAGATATGCACCGGTTTTCTCTTGCCCTTCAAAATTAATATCAATGATAGCGAGATCAAATTTCATTGTATCAAGTAACTCTTCAGCATCCTCTATTGTGTTTGCCGTAGTCACATCAAACAAAGATTTTAACCTTGTGCTTAGACTTACGAGAATTAAAGAATCATCATCACAAATTAATAAACTTAATTTTTTGTCCATATTATAAACTCAGGCGAAGTTCAAAACTTGCCCCTCCCATTTCATTTTTAGCATAAATTAATTTTCCACCGTGAACTCGTGCTATATGATTAGCAGATGACAGCCCGAACGCTTGTCGCTCTGCTCGACTTGACTTTCCTCGTCCTTGAAAAAATACTGGAACGTCTTCACGCTTCATTCCATCGCCATCATCACTGACCACTATTGAAACATGGTCATTATTCTTAATGGCCTTTAATTCAATCTTAGCTTTAGAAAACTCCAACCCATTTTCCATAAGATTTAAAATCGCTCTTTGTAGTAAAATTGGGTCATGAGGAATAATTAATTTTTCATCGTCGATTTTAAGAACAATCGTTTTACCTTTTTTATTGTTTCCATTTATTAAAGCAATACATTGATTCAAACACTCTTTCACATCACGTTTTTGCAAATTAACAGAATCAAAATCTAAGTTTCTTTTCGCTGCAACAACTTGAGAAAGTAATTGATCAGCAATATTAGGAATCATGTTAATGATTTCTTTTTTAGTTTCATAATCCATATAAGGATCATTAATTGCGCTCACCGTGTTTTGTAGTGAAGAAACGGGATTATGAAGATCATGTATTAATTTCTTGTAGGCTTCTGCATTTAATTTTTTAGCTTTTTCAATGGCCAAGGTTTCCTTTGCATTTTCGAGTTCATTGTTAGTTTTAATAATCGTTGTTCTAATCTTTTCAAGTTCAATTATTCTTTGTTTTTCTGTTTTTAGAATTTTTCCATCTAATAATCCCGAGATATCTTTTTCAAGATCATTAAGAGGCATTAAAGATTCAGAAATCAATGCATTTACTCTTTTGAGATATAAATGAGCAAATATTCCTATGGCCCATAAAAATACAGTTAAATATGTAAGTAAATCTTTTATTAATGTTTGATAAGAACAAGAAATATAAACAAAAGTATTATCATTCAGAGGAACATTTATATTGTAATACTTAGGCGAAAAGTTGATCCCAAAAATTCTATAGCCAACCGGCTCTATAAAAGGTTGATCCAATCTCTCTAAGTTTTCTGTAAGTGAAAATATTTTTCCATCATTGATTAAATCAATTTTAGTGTTTCTTGAAATCGAAATAGATTTTAATATTTTTTGAAGTTCAATTCGATCATTAGTTCTTACAAGATTCTCAAGATAAGTTGCAACAGGTTGGATGCTTAATCTTTCATTTTTTACTTTTAATAGTACAACCGGAACTAAACTACCTAAAATAAAAACTAGAGAAAATATTAAAATGAATTTCAAACTTAACAACTTAAGTTTTTCCGATACAAAATCTTTGAATGTCGGTAATTCATTCAATTCAAGCATTTTTCTATTTACATCCTTCTTCAAAATATACTTTTCTATAATCTACATATACGGTTGACAACAAACTTGATTCCATTCCTCTCACGCACTTTGAAGTCCAATAATTGTTCTTTGGATGAAATAAATTAATTGTTAATGCTAATTCATCTAATTTATTAATTGCTTTAAAATATTTAGCTAGCCTTTTGTCTTTATCTGTAATCGTTCTCATTTCATTAATCGTTTTATCTAACTTGGCATCTTTTATACCACTAAAATTATCTGCATTTTTTGATTCAAAGTTCTTTAATAAGAAGTCAGCATCTGGATAATCCATATTCATTGAAAGAAGAAAAGATTGAAATTTTTTTGTCGAATAACCATAAATAAGGTCGTCCCAGCTCATAAGCTCAACAGTTACATTCCAGCCCTTTGAATTAAATTCGTTCTCAATAAATGCCTTCATTTCCCTCGCTCTAGAAATTTGTTCTGGAAAGGCAATTTTTATTGGAGCAGATGAAACCTTTATGATTTTATCATTAATGATCTTTTTATTTCGTGAACCGCTAATCCCAACAGGAATATATCCATAAGCAGGATTCGCATCAGGATAAAATTTTTCTCGAAATCTTTCTTGATTAAAACTCGCTCTAAATGACTTTCTAACTTCGATATTGTCAAAAGGCTTTTTAGTAGTGACTAGACCAATAATCCAAGTTTCTAACAAAGGCCCAGAAACTCGATTTCCAATCTTAAAGACTGAATCGCTTAGGCCAATAGGCCATCTACTAAGATCATCGACTTTTCCATTTATTGCCAAATTTTTAGCTTCTTGTTCATCTGATACGGCCTTAAACAAGATGGAATCTAATTTAGGATTTACTAAAAAATAATTTTCATTTTTTATAAATTTAATTATCTTTTCATTTTTATTTATTGAAGAAATTTTAAATGGCCCTGAGCCAATTGGATTTGAAAAATAACCCTTTTTATTAACATATTTTCTTGGAAGAATTTTTGCTGTAGAGCTTGCGAGAATTCCAAAAATTGGAGGATAGGCCCATTTCAACTTTATAGTAACAACATCCTTTGAGTCAGACTTAACAAAGTCAATGCAATCATAAAGGCCTCTTACGATGCTCTTAGAAGACATTAAGCGTGTTAATGAAAAGACTATATCATCTGCTACAACCGCATCACCGTTTTGGAATTTAGCTTGTGGATTTAATTTAAAAATGATCGTTTTTCCATCTGAAGAAGTACTCCAAGACTTAGCAATATCTGATTCAATATTTAATTCTGGTGAAAATCGAACAAGGCCATCATAAATTAAGTTACTGACCAACAATGAAGGAACATTGTTCATTTTTATCGGGTCAAATGTATCTGGTAATGCGTATTCTGCAATTCTATAAACTCGATCTGATGCCATTAAGGAATTAGAAATCCCAACAAAAAAAATCAGCCCGAATAATAAATTTTTTAAAAAAAGATGCATTTATAAATTCCTAAAAACTCATCAAAGGGATTCTAGTTAACTCTAACGGCACACTCGGTCAAGATTGCTGTAAATTCTTCATAGTTATGTTGCATTTTCAAATGCAACGGTAATTGCAACATCAACTGCAACAGTAATTGCAACACCTCCGACATATTCAAAACGTACTCAAAAATCAGCAAAATTCTTTAATTCAAAATACTTAATCACGAGATGAAACATTTTCCATTTCAATATAAGCCTTTGGCACGACCTTGCTCTTCCCTTCTTCATCAAACAATCCGCAACCAAGGGGGAATCAAAATGAGCGGCGAAGAAACAAAAGAATATAGGCCTTATGAAAATCGAAGAAAATGCCATCGGTGCGAAAGCGATTTAAACACTTCAAGCGGACGCTTGTACTGCCAAGGATGCAATTGGGATTCACTAACAGACCCAATTAATCCCAAGAACGATCAATACCAACAATTAAAAATCAAACACCAAAGAGAATGCCAGAGACAGGAGCAAAAAATGAAAATTAAACTACTCATTCTAACGACAGTAATTTCTACTCTGTGTTCGTGTGCCTTTAAATCTACTGATGACAATCAAACGATGACTAACATCACACAAACAAGTAAAGAATTAAAAATTGATCCCAATGGAGATTCAGATGGCGACGGAATAAAAGACACCGATGAAATTGCTCGTGGATCAAATCCATTCGTTGCTGACATTCCAGACTTAAAAGTGCGATTTCTTCAAAATTATAAAATTGAAGTTTTTTATCATGACAAAAATGGTGATCCTCTTAAAGATCAAAAATCATTTATCATTAACACCGATGTAAAAGACACCAATCCAGATTTTAAATTTAGAGTTGGAAATGTGTTCGCTAGAAACAATGCTCTAAAAACTGCTGCAAGTTTTGGGCGATTTTCATCACACACCAGTGGGAAATTCTTAGTTCATGATCTTTCATGGATTAGTTACCCTGAACTTGATCCAAAGTTCTTCCACAGTCAGGCCTTACAGTATCGAGATATTTTTACTGACAAAAATATCATTGATAATATTAAGATTACGCTTACGAATCAGGCAAGGCTTAATGAATCTCCTTTTTTTAAAGAAGTGAAAAATTTAAAACTAAATTTTTACTTTTTAAATCATGAAACAGAAAACTATGAACTACTCTCTACAACGACTACAGACAGACATTTTCAATCAGGAATTTATGAAAGTTTTGAAGTTGTCATTGATCACGCACCTATTGGGCTTTTAAAAGAAAATTTCTTCAAGCGTGGTGAATTCATTATTTCTGAAATTGAAGATTATGAAATCCCTTCTCTTAACAAGACCTATAAGATATTGCTTGCGTCTGTAAAAGCGAAAAGTATCCCTATTCTATATGAAACGCCCTTAGAAGAAAAAATCCATTATGTGGCCACTGGAAATGATGGTGTTCGCTTTCAAGAAATTTTGAAAACTGTTTTTGACAAAAACTACGAAGTCAAAGAAGACAATCTAACTAAGATTGGACAGTTTCAAAACAATCTTCCCGACTTCACTCATTTAAAAGACGTTGAAGACAAGGACAAACTTGGAAAATGGTTTGTCATGACTAATGAGTTTAAAGAAAACTATCTTGATCACCTATATACGGCAAATGATCAAATAGTTCTTTCTTATGTAGTTGGAACCGATTTATCAAATCAAAATCAGGAAAATATTTATTCTTATAATGGATATTTAACCAGCAACAAGACGGAAACGATTCTTCCCATTGGAAACATTAGTACAAATTCGCTTATTTCTATTCAGCTAAAACCAATAAATCGTTTTGATACTGCCATACAAAATGAAAAAATTCATTGGGTAACTCCAAGTAGCTGTGGAAAGAATTGTTTTCCTAAACCAATGGTATGTGATTGGGACGTAAATCACTTTTCAACTTACGATGATCCTTTTTTATTTTCAACCGACCTCTTGGACGAAGGAGAAAAACTAAGCTTAATTATTAATGGTGATGAATTTAAAATCAGTGATCTTTTAAAAGAGAAAAAAGTTGTTCTCTATAAAGTTGATCAAAATGTGCATCTTGAAATCAAAGACATTAACAAAATTAAAGAACTGAAGCCTTTTGAAGAAAGCAACCTTTCTCTCAAAGTGAAATCATTTATTGGAAACGATTTCTTCGGAGTAAAGCTAGTTGGTGTTTCAGGCGACTGGAGAGGTGTTGGAGGATGTCCTTTCAATACTCCTCAAGTGGCCGAAGCTAAAAAGACCACTGTTTCAAATGATTCTATGGAAATTACAGAAATCAAAGGTTGGGCACAAGGTGCTCGCTCACGAGGATGGCCATATCTACTAGAATTCTCAAATAGTGGAACATACTTTCAAGAAATCTCACTCGCAGTAAGTAGCAATATTCAAAATTATTTTAACTAAAAAGGAAAACGAACATGAATTTAAAAAATAAGATTACTTTCATTCTACTCTCTAACTTAATTACTTTCATTCTCTGCCAACCAGCATTCGCAGCATCTCTTAAAGGAACTGCCGATGCCCTCGGGGTTGAAGCAACTAAAGTTGGACTAGCCTTAGGTATTTTTGCACTAGCGGTTGCTGGAACTTTTTTAGCTCTAGGAAAACAAGAAGGCGGTCAGAAGGTTACTTTTGCTGTAATCGGAATCATTGTCATTCTCTCTGCCCCTACAATTATTAATATTTTAAGAAGTGTTACTGGTGGAGGAATCGCATGATTTTTAAATATCCAAAACATTTAAAAAATTTACCACACTTTATAGGACTTTCGATTATTGATTTATTCATTCTTGTTGGAGGACTGGCCCTAGCTCTCATTATTAACTTGGACTCGTTAAAAACATTGTTACTGCTTTTCTTTCTTATTGGTGGATTTAAGTTGATCTCACTTAAATTCCCAAGAGGTCATTTTTCTTTATATTTTTTAAAAAGAAAGACTCTTGAATGGAAAGAAAAATACAAAAACTTATGTAAAGGAAAACTTATATGATCTTTCCAATCTACGATATAAACGAAAATGAAATTGTTTCATTAAAAGGCGACGTATCTCAATTTTATAAAATCGTAACACCTGATATGACTCAATTAACTTCAATGGAAATTGAATCATTTTATCATTCACTAAAACAGGAACTCCGAAATTTTAAAGAAGGATATTTTTATAAGATTTATTATTTAGTTGACAGTCTTTATCTAAATACAAATGACGTAAATCCAAGTCTAAAAAGTCTTGAATTATTACCTCAAAATAATCCACTAAAAGTCTGGTTAGGTGATGAAGTCAATTTTCAAGACATTGAATTTTTCGATGATTACTACATTTTAAGTGGAAAGTATTCTCGCCTCTTAAATCTCTATGAACTTCCCTCACTTACAACTGGACGATTCTTAGAACAGTTTGGTGACTTTGTTCTCAATCTTAAAAAAGTCGATCCACTAAAAGCAAAAAGTAAACTCAACCTAAAAAGAAAAATGCACTTTACACTCACATTGGAAAATCTTCGAAATCTCGAATCCGAAAAGGCCTTTCAAGAATCTGAAGATTTGCTAGAAAAAATTATGACAGGAGAAGAGGCCATCTTTGAAATGGAAGGATGGCTAATGCTAACTGCTGCAACAAAAGGAGAATTAGATCAGAAAACAATTGAACTAAAACAAATTGCAAAGATTCAAGACCTAGAACTTCTAACTGAAATTAGAGGTCAGGCCTATTTCTTTAACAATTTAACCGTAGGAGTGAAACCAACATTTAAAAGATCACATTTAACACCAGCAAGCTACATTACAGGTTTACTCTCTCTACCGACTGAATCAGTGATGGATGAAGGTATTCGCTTTCATTCGATGAATGGACGTGAAGTGAAATTTAGTCTCTTTCATCCCCATTCAACTAATTTCAATTTACTGATCACTGGAACCTCTGGTGAAGGTAAATCAATGGTCGCCAATAAAATATTAAAGGAGGAATTAGAGTTAGACACAAAATTTATTGTCCTCGATCTTGGTAATTCATTTAAAAGAACGGTTGCTTACTACGAAGGGGTAAGTTTCTCTGACAAATTTAATCCGTTATCGTATCAAGACCCAACTTACTTGAAAGCATTTGTATTAAGCGTAACAGGGCCGGAATATTTTTCTAAACAAGATGAAGGAAGACTTTTTGAGCTTTTAAAATCAAATGAAAATAAGAAATATGCAACCTTCGATCAATTCTTAAAAACACTAGAAAAAGAATTTAAAGGAATCAGTTATTTTTTTAGCGAAGTAAAATATTACTTCACTGACGACGCATCTAAGAAAAACAATCTCACTTACTGCGATCTAAGTCTTTATCCTGAATGTATTAAGGCCCCACTAATTATTTATTTGATTGAACACTTTAAACACCTTGATGGTAAGAAAATTTTTATCTTCGATGAAGTATGGGGATTATTACTCAATAATGCTGAATTCGTCGCCTATAGCTTTAGGACATTTAGAAAGCACTTTGCTTCTGCTGTCGCCATTTCACAAAACCTTGAGGACTTACTTATTAGTGAACTTGGAAGAGTTATCTATCAAAACAGTTGTCATAAATTTCTTTTTCGCCAGGACATAAAAGAAGGGATCTTATCAACACATTCTTATGATCTTTTAAATCAGGTCGCATCTGATAAAGGGTTCTATAGCGAATTTTTACTTTTAAGCGATCAAATCAAAAAAATTGTTCGCTTTTACTCTACATCAATTGAATTTGAAATGTTCAATACTGACAACTGGGAATTATCGAAATTTAAAAAATTCTATGAAGATCGAAAAGAGATTATGTCTTATCAAGAAATTTTCGATCACTACATTTATTTAAAACATGGAGAAGCTGCATGAAAAATTTAATTACATCTACTATTTTATTTACAACGCTATTAGTGAGTACACCATCTCACGCCATTCTAGGTACAGATACAGCTCTTATGATTCAACTCGTATCAACTACTGCAAATCAGCTAAATGAGATGGAAAAGCTACTTACCAACGCCGAGAAATACACGCAAAAAATGCGAGAGTATAACGAACTCTATGAAGATCAAAACTTCAGGGCCCAAAGAGTCATGTATTTAGCTCAATCAATGGCTTCAAAAAAAGACCTCGAAGGACTTGGAGACTTAAACAATGCCATTCGCGATCTAAAATACAACATGGAAGAGCTTCAAAATCTTATGCGTGATTATGCCAAAATTAAAGGTGACGAAAAGAAAACAGAAGCCTTCGTAGCTGAAAATAAAAAATTAAATGAATTATCTGAAAAACAAGCAAAGTTACAAGTGGCCCATACCATTGATGCCAAAAATGCAGGACGAGCAAACCAGTTAACAGCTCAAAACACGGCCCTCATTTATGAAAATCAATTGAGACTTGAACTCATTCAGCTCGAACAACTTCAAGCTCAAAAAACCGCCAATCGTCTGAAGGCGGAAGAATTAGAAGATAAACGACTAGAGGAAATGAATCGTAACAAATTTTATGGACAGGAATTACTGATGAAAAGAAGCAAGAGATTTGACCATTGAGTGTAACTCACTCGCCACTTCACGAAATGCTTTTAATAGACGAGCCCACAATTTTAGTAATTAAAAATGCGATGGCAAAGATTTCTTATTGGTTTGTATTGCCTTCATTTATCATTGCTCTTTGCTGGGAATACTTTAATGAATTCAAATTTGGTGAAGTGATTAAAAAATTAATCTTAGTTCTGGCCTTCATGGGAGTCTTTTACCCCATTCATAAAGAAGGTGTTGAGTTAAGTCTTCAAAGTAGCGGTGAACTACTAAAAGAAATTTCACCTAACAATTTATTTCTTAAAAAATGGACGGATATTAAAGTGAGAACCAAAGAAGATAAAATGAGCAATGCGACTGGATGGGGAACCATCGAGAGATTTATTGTTCCCAATCTTAATGATCTCATTGGAACTTTCTTTTTTCTTTTAAGTAAGCTCCTCATTTGGATTTTAAAACTTATTTACTCGACCGTTTATCATTTAACGTATGTATTTGCTCCACTAAGTGCAATTCTCTATTTCTTTCCAATAGCTAATGCATCTTTAAGGGGAACACTTATCTCAAGTCTTTGGTGTATGATTCTTCCCTTTGTTCTAGTTGCAATTTTAGCAATTGTGGGAAATTCATTTCAATCGAATGCTATGAATGGAGAAATAGTCATCTCTAGCATGGATCAAATTCTCTGGTTATTTGGAATTACGCTTCTAATTGCCGCAACTCCGGTCTTCACTCTTGGATTACTAAAAGGAAGTGGCATGGCCATGGCCGGAACAGCAACCACCATATTGATGTCCTCGGCCGCCACCAAAGTGGCAACAGCAATGCCAATTGCTTTCAATCAACTGCGAACCGCTGGCCGATTTGGAAAAAAAGCTCTCTTTGAACCTTCTATTCGAGAAATGCTTAAAAAAGAAAATCAGAATAGTAGCTTCAGTAAAAAGTTAAAACAATTAGATCAAAAAGGAGGTTTACGAAATCCATTTAAAGGCCCAACAAATCTTGAAGAGCGTCTATCAAAAGCTGGCATGACGAAAGATGAGGCCCAATCACTTTCTAAAATGCCGTCTCAAAATGAATCTGTTTCAAATAAAGGGAAATCACCAAGTGAGATCAATAATAGTAAAGCTGTTAATCTAAAAGAAAGAACTCCCAAACAGGAACAAGAAACATTTATATTTGATAAAAGTTATTGGAACAAAATCACACCAGAACATCGAGACGGAATTAGAACCAAATACGGAATTAAAAGTGATTTACCTACACCCAATAAACTTTATCATCCTGCTTCACATCTTAATCGATTAAAGCAAAAGCAACCGATAAGCGAAATGCGACTTTCTCGTAAATTCAGAAATTCTGAACCTTTTAATAGAAACTCGTTTCCAACTCGTACAATGAAACAAGGAGAAGCAAATGAAACTAGAAACATTTGAAAGCTCCATTCAAAAAGAATTAAGACTTCTGCGATTTATTATTGTGTATTCCGCAATTGGATTTAGTTTGCTTATGGGACTTATTTTATACTCTAAGAATAGTTATTTTTTTGACAAGGGAGAAGTTTTTAAAGAAAGGCCAATGGCCAGTTTTGTTTGCCATGAGGCCTTTATGAGTATTTTAAATAAAACTCCCAACTCAAAACTGATCACTGAAGAAATTATGACGGCTCTTAAAAAAGATGGTTTTCAAGTTTCTGCGGATGAAATTCTTCTCTTACAAGTCATCGAAGAAAATAAATGTCGAATAATTGTAAAGGGAGACACACA
Source organism: Bacteriovoracales bacterium (assembly GCA_037444575.1). Lineage (GTDB taxonomy): Bacteria > Bdellovibrionota > Bacteriovoracia > Bacteriovoracales > Bacteriovoracaceae > Bacteriovorax. The sequence goes on along the minus strand of JBBIME010000008.1, from coordinate 222,192 downwards.
CCTTCGATCATTTAAAATTGATCTTATATCTGACAAGAAAAATCCATTTTACTACAAGATTTCTGAAATCATCGAAGACGAATTATTAACCACTGACGAAGAAAAAATTAAATAGGGGCCTTATATGAATTTCTTTGTCTTACCTAATCAAATTACAACTCTATTTCTTTCGTTAAATCTACTCACAACAATGAGTTTTAACGATGACATCCGATCATTTATTTATGGAGGAAACAAAGAAGAAGTCTATCTTGAAATAAGCAATAACAATAAAACTTTAGTAATGAAGGGAAAGAAGAAGGAAATTAACACGAATATGTTAGTAATAACCAGCAAGAACAAATACTACTTTCATGTTCGACTTGATGAAAATAATCCTCATCAATTTATTGAAGTAAATGATGGAGAGATTAATTCTGCCTTTAAAAAGATTGTCGAAAAAGACACCTATGAAATTCTCCAAGGAACAAGCTCATTACTTATCGTCAACAAAACTAAAAATCCAATCACCGTAAATGGCCAGAAAATTATCTCTAAAGAATATTTTTCTCTAGGTGTACCAATCATTTTAAATGGCGAACGAATCCTAAACTAAAAAGGATCAACAATGCTTATTTTTATCGTAGCTCTAATCTTTAGAGCAGAACCCTCATATTCAAAAATCTCACTTCGGGAGTATTTAATGCCACAAAAATCTAAAGAATTTCATCAACATTCAAAAAAAAACTATTTGATTGAAGTAAATATCTTCAAAAAGATCCATGAAGAAAATGAAAAGATCAATAAACTCATCGAATCTCAATCCTATTCTCCTGTCATCTGGGATGGTTCAAAAAAAATTGGAACAACAAAAGTATTTAAAGGGCTTCTTCTCAATTCGGTTGTCTCAACAAATCTTGAATCTCCCATGCTCGTCCAAGTCTTTCGCGATCAAGATCTACCTATTGGAACTAAGTTTTCTTGTAAGGGAATCACGAGCAGTAAGCGAGTTATAACTTATTGTGACCGAATGATTACTCCCACAAAAGAAGTTCCTGTAAAAGTACAAATCTTAAATATGGATGGAAGCTCTGGACTTCGCGGAGAATACAGCGACAACAAAGATTCCTATATTGCTGGGGCCGTTTTATCTGACATCGGCCATGGGATTATTTCAGCAAGTGTTTCAAAGATCGCCCCTGTTTTTGGGAGTGTAACTGAGATCAAAGAAAAAAATCAAATCATTGAAGGACTAGCAAACTCAGCGAGAACTACAACGGACATGCTTCAAAACGAAATGAAATCGCAGGAACCTAAAGTTTTTATCGAAGCAGGTAAACCAGTTCTCATTTATTTCATGGAGGGATTAGATGCGTACTAAATTACCAATTCTAATTCTTGCTTCTTCTTTAATTCTTTCAAGCTGTGGAAGTTTAAAAGGAACTTTAATTACAGGAAGTGTTATTGGTGGATCAATTGGAGGAATGTCTGGTGTTGTCTTTTCTCCCAACAAATCTTCAAAACCTGCAAACGCTTTAGTATTTGGAGTAATAGGAGCAGGTCTTGGGGCATTGCTTGGCCACTATTTTTATACTAATGATCCTGAAAATCACGATCTGAAACAAATGATTTTAGATGATGACAAGAAAGGAAACTTTAAGAATGAGGTTCCCCTATTCGACTTTAATCCCGATCTAAAAAATATCAAACCTGATGTAACTTTTAAGCCTGTTAAAAAATATGAAGTCCCTCAAGAAAAACTACCAAAAGATTTAGAAGGAAAAGTTAAAAAGCAATTTCTTCTTGAATATGAAACAGAAGGAAAAACAATTCAGTACGAAGGTAGAACAATCGAAATAGCTCCCTTTAAAGCATGGGAACACGTCTATGAGTAACCCCCAAAAATCAGACGGGCTAGATTTAGTTACTCCTCTCGTTGAAATTATCCATGAAGTTGCAAAAATTACACTTAAAGGCCTATGGTCATTGCTAAAATATATCTGGAATAAATTAACTAATGCTGATCCCGAATTAAAAAAAATTGAGCACAAGCATTTAAAGTCCAAAAAGCAAACAAATGACGTAAAGGCCTTGGGCCATGCAACTAATCAAAAGAGAGCTTTAAATCTTTCTGAAATTGATTTTGGTAAGCATAACTTTATTGTTGGGGCCGCAGGATTTGGAAAAACAAATCTCATCTCTATTTTACAAGAATACTCTCTTCAAAGAGGATTACCAGTTATCTTCTTTGATCCTAAGGGAGACCTAGAGGCATTATTAACATTTAAAAAGCTGTGCGAACTGTACGATAGAGAATGTTTTATTTTCTCTGAACACTATAGCGAAGTGATTAAACTAAATCCCGTAAAAGAAGGAAGCATCAACCAAGTCGTTGATAGAATCATGTGTGCTTTTGATTGGTCAGAACAATTTTATAAAGACATTGCTCAAAAAACATTAAGAGATATCTTAGTTTCACTTCAAAAGAAGAAAATAACTTTTAGTCTTAGCAGTATTTTAACAGAGCTTCAAGAAAAGCATAAATCAGATAAAACTCTTGGGCTTGAAACCAAACTTGAATCATTAGTTGAATCAGACTTTGGAAAATTATTAGTTGATGATGCTGAGACTTTAACCTTCTCTGAGATTAGAAAAAAGAAGGCCTGCTTATATATTGGTTTATCTACACAAGGCTATGGCGAAACAGCCATGGCCTTAGGAAAAATATTCTTAGGCGAACTTCTTTACAATTCTTACTGGCAATTAACAAAGTCAGTAAATTCTCATGAATCAATGAAAAATGCTATTTCTGTTTTCTTTGATGAGTTTGGAGCATTAGTTACACCGCGATTTATTGAACTACAAAATAAATGTAGGGGTGCAGGCATCCAATTATATATGGCCGTTCAATCTGCTTCTGATATTGACAGAGTCGACCCCAAATTAACCGAACAGATTATTGAAAATGCTTCCAATCTCTTTGTATTAAAACAAAGATTGGATCAATCGGCCTCACTCTTCTCAAATGCTATTGGAACGATCATCACGAAAAAATACACCCATACGATGGAAGATGGAGAAAGACAATCAAAAGGAACAGAACGCGAGGTTAATGAAAATTTGGTTCATCCTGACATTATTAAAAATCTAAGAGTCGGCCAATGTATTTTACTTCAGCACAATCCTACAAAGATTGATCTTCTAAATATTAGAAATAGGAAGATCGAAATTCAGCCTCCTCCTTTAGTTAAAAAAACCTCACCTGATCAAGAAAACAAAACCAACCTAGATAATACGGTTATAGGAGCTTAATTGCTAAGTATCGAACAACGAAAATTTTTATCTCCATTAATCACTTGGAGAATCTTAGACATAGAAAATTTAATACAATTTTCTAATCAAAACAGAAGTCATTCTTCAGCTCAAAAACTTTTAAAAAGATTACAGAAAAAACAGCTCATTGAAATTTATCGCGATCCTTGGAATAAAAAGAATTATGTCTATTTAGGAAATCTGGCCATTAAAGAACTTTGTCCTGATATAAGACCACTGCTTAATTCAGGTACCCTTTATCATGATTCAAAAGTTACCTCCTTGGGAGTTGAGCTTTTAAAATTTGATAATGTTTTTAAATCTATCGAGTTTGAACATCAAATAAAAAAAGGAAAAGGCATTGTTGGTATTAATGAATTTATTCCTGATGCCAGGATAGAAGGCAATTTTAAAGGTAGATTTTTTCAAGCAGCAATTGAATTAGAACTTCATCAAAAAGAGAAAAGTAGAATTGTAGATAAAGCAAAGTTTTATCTACAAAGTGATTACTACAACCATGCTCTTTATTTTTTTCCCGATCATGAGCTTCTTTTAAACTACGATGCCATCGTAAAAAAAGTACTAGGAACTGATTACAACAAAAAAATATTCTTATTTTCATGTCCACTAATGGCAAAAACTAAACCTAGTTTTGAAAATGGTTCAGGCCTCGTCATGAATAAAAACATATCATTTATAGAATTTTTTGGAGGTGTTCATTAAGAGTCAATTACGTCCCTGATAAATGTCCGTTGTGGTTCTTTTGTGTGTCCAATGTGTCCGGTACTAAAAAATTATCCCTGCCAACCCCGTAGAATCGTAGAAGAATTTTTGCCTATCAAATTGACTCCCTCTCTCTCACGTAAGCTGAAGATAGATGGAGTCAATTTGGCAAAAATAGAAAAACTAAACGGGGTTGGCAGGAAATAAAAAACAAAAAGGAGAATTAATAAAATGGAAGCAGAAATAAAAATAAATAAGAGAGGAAGAAAGAAATCCGAGAGAAGAGAGACTCAAATCAACAAAGAACAACTGAAATTCTTTGTTGATCTGAGCAAGGATCAAGCTGTGCTTGAAAACATTATATCGCTTATTCACGAAGCGAATAAGCGTGCCTACGGCAGAGAAATTACGTTCAAGGACTTGGCCATTTACGCTATCCCTAAATTAACAACTAAAGACCTTGAACGAATTCAAGAAGCAACTCTCTCCGATATGGAGAGAGTTCAAAAGCATCTCGACGAGTACAATCTAAAAAATTCAACATCCCTAAGCATGGGGGAATTTTTAGTTAAGAAGATGAACATTTTAAAGGAAGGTAAAGATGGAAAATAAGAAACAAGAATTAATAAATGGACGATTAGGAGTTGATCCTAAACTTAGCTACGGAAAAAATACACTTCCGATTTGTGAATTATCAGTAGGTACAACGGATGATGAAAATAAAACAGTCTGGAAGAAAATTGTAGTCTTTGGAACATTGGCAGAACTCTGCCATGTTCATTTAAAGAAAGGCCAAGAAATATTTGTGCGTGGCCACAATAAAACCAGAGAATACATATCAAAAGAAGGAGAGCAAAAAAAAGTCAACGAAATTATCGCTAGTTTCGTTGGTATCTCAATTTCTTAAATAAAAGAGGTTCATTTAATGACCAAAAAAGTTAATTACACAAATAGAAAAAATAGATATTATACAAATCATCTGAGGGAGTCCCCCTCAGATTTGTTCTTTAAAAATCAAAAATCAGATCAAAAACTAGATGAGAAGGAACAATGGTATAACTCGCGTGAAGCTGCCAAATATTTAAGCATTACTCCAAACGCTTTAAGAATTTTAGTTCATAGAGCACGAGTAAAATTTTATAAATTAGGCAGTAGATTGAGGTTCAGAAAAATTGACTTAAACGAAGTTCTTCAAGCAATGGAGAATTAGTTATGCCAATTTATCCCGAAACCAAAAATGGTCAAACAACTTACACGGTTGTCGCCACCGCAAGTATTAATGGAAAACAATACAACAGAAAAAGAAGAAGTGTCACTTCTATGACCTTGGCAAAAAGAATTGAATTAGAATTGCGAATGGATCTTTTAGCTCTAAGAAATAATCCCAATCGCCAAACATGGAATCAATGGAGTAAAACCTGTATCAAGCGAATGAGATTAGAATTTAGAAAAAGCACAATCTCTGGCTACGAAGGCAATTTGAATCGTTGGATAAATCCTGCATTTGGTGAATATTTTTTAGATCAAATTACAGGGGCTATGATTCACGAATTAATTTTTAATAGAATACAAAAACTCGGTCTTGATGGTCGACGAAGTGTTTTAAAGCAAATTAAAAGAATTCTATCAATGGCCATCGATGAAGGACTTATAAATCGAAATCCCGCAAAAGGAATTAATATTAAAGTTCCAGAAGCTAAACAACACGTTTTAAACCGAACCGAAATTGATACTCTACTTTATGAGGCAAAATTTCAAAACCATCCATTTTATAATCATTGGGTTCTCGCAATTCTAACAGGAATGCGAAATGGCGAACTCGTGGCATTGAATTGGACGGACATAGATTTTGAAAATAAAGTAATCTCAGTTACAAAAAGCTGGGGAATCAAAGATGGCCTAGGGCCAACTAAAAGTACAAAAAATCGCTATATTCCTATCTCCAATGAACTTGAAATGTTCTTTAGAAATTTAAAGGCCCTAAACACAACTAACAACGAAAGAGTTTTAGAACAATACGAAGAATGGTTGGATGGAAGACAAGCAAAAATCACAAGAGACTTCTGTAGATCAATCGGTATCACAGAAATCAAGTTCCATGATCTACGAGCAACTTTCATTACTCAAATGCTTTTAAAAGGAGTTCCTTTGGCAAAAGTAATGATTATTGTCGGTCACGCTACAATTAAAACAACTATGAGATATCTAAGACTAGTTGCGCAAGATACTCATGGAGCAACTGAATCTTTAGGAATTACGCTACCTAGAGAATTTGAAACTGGAAATGTAGTAAATCTTTTCCAAAAATAACGTTTTCAACACCCAAAACTTGCCATATAATTTAAAAGATTAACAATAACAGCGGGATGCAATTTTATGCACACCCGCTCCATTTTTTCATCAAGCATATAACAAATACTTAAAACTCTCCCAAATAACTTATCACACTTTTTTTCTTCGATGGTCAAACCAATGACTGCTTGCTTATTTAATGTATATTGGATACTCATGTGTCGATTTGTTATCTATAACCAAAGTCTGATGAACAACAAGTGTTTCCTCGTAAAATAGGAAATGAATTAACATTGGGGGATTGTCATATGAATAAATTTGTTTTGGTATTAACACTATTAACCTCAACAGCAGTATTTGCTTTCTCTGATGAGTATCCACTTGTCTCCTGCTCATCAATTGATCACCAAAATACTCAAATCGGTACCAAGTGTATCACAACTAAAGGCGTGATCTTTGAACGGGTTAAGCACACCAACTTGGGCGAAGCTTGGATGGGACCAGATGGTCTAATTTGGGGGCAAACACTTAAACGTCGATACATACAAAGTGATGCTGTAGCTTTATGTAACCAACTAGGAGTAAGTCTACCGACACGTGAGGATTTTGAGCGAGCTGATACATATGGATTTCGTGAGGTATTGCCAGGTATACAAAACTGGTTTTGGACTTCATCGGCAAGTAGTCCTAATTACGGTTTCCAATATAGCGGATTTTTTGGCTATATCCAGTCTGGTGCCATAGAACAGCCGGGTCCTGTTCGTTGTGTTGAGTTCAATCGGTAACTTTTATTTCAAATCACGAATCAAGACCTCAAGTAACGATTCGAAAACTAAACTCAAAAATCAAAGGGGCCCAGAATAATAATCTGGGCTTTTTTGCCATTGATTTCTCCCAAATACAATTCCCGAAATTACCCTCAAAACACGCCCGAACTAGTTCAGTTTTATATTATTTTAATGTTGCTTGACTCTGTACTATACTACAGAGTTTATAATGACCTTATCTCAAGGAGAACATTATGACTGGAAAAGTTAAGCAAGATGAAATTAGACAAGCTGTTCGCAAGCAATATGCAAGTATCGTTGAATCTGATCGCTGTGGTTGCAGCACGAGCTGCTGTAGTCCTACGACTCCTGCTACGGCCGAAGAAATATCAAAGGCCCTGGGTTATTCACTAGCTGAAATGAGTTCTGTTCCAGAGGGTGCCAATTTAGGACTTGGTTGTGGAAATCCACAGGCCATCGCCAATATAAAAGAAGGTGAAACAGTTCTCGATCTTGGAAGCGGGGCCGGGTTTGATTGCTTTTTGGCTTCCAAGCAAGTTGGAAACACAGGACACGTCATTGGAGTAGACATGACTCCATCGATGATTTCTAAAGCAAGAATCAATGCTGAAAAAACAAATGTTAAAAATATAGAATTTCGACTGGAAGAAATTGAAAACCTTCCAGTAGCTGACGGAATTGTCGATGTCATTATTTCTAATTGCGTGATCAATCTTTCACCAGATAAGCAAAAGGTCTTTAACGATTGCTATCGCGTTTTAAAAAAAGGCGGACGATTAGCAATTTCCGATGTCGTGGCCTTCGCAGAATTACCGGATGCTATTCGCCAGGACCTCACTCTTTTCACAGGGTGTATGGCCGGTGCTTCTTTAATAACTGAAGTAGAAGAAATGCTGAAAGCTTCAGGCTTCAAAGAAATTAAAATCACTCCAAAAGATGAAAGCAAATCTTTTATTAGTGAATGGGCGCCAGGAACACCTGTCACCGATTATGTTGTTTCAGCTAATATTGAAGCTGTAAAATAATCCAGCTGTAAAAAAAACCACTCTTTCATTTTAATTTGAAACTGAAGGTTGTTTAGAATTTCTGATTTAGTTTGAACATGTTTTTCATCTTGAGGAAGCTCAGAGCGATTAGTGAATTCCACGATCCACTCCTCTGTCGCCTCAGGATGAAATTGAAAGGCCAAAATATTTTCTCCCCACTTAAATCCTTGATCAGTACAACATTCACTTTCAGCTATTCTAATGGATCCAGGAGGAGAACTAAACTGATAACCGTGCCACTCTAGAACTGCTAAGACCTGATTGCTTTCCAATAATGTTATTTTGTGCCAACCAATCTCCCAATTTGAAGCTTTAAAAACTCTTCCACCAAGACTTTCTGCCAGGAGTTGAGCTCCCAAACACAAACCAACTATTTTTGATCCTTTCTTAATCGCAGAACTAATGAATTTCTTTTCTTCTACTAACCAGGGAAATTCAAATTCTTGATCGACGTTGACTTCTCCGCCACAAATAAAAATCAAATCAAATTTCTCATTTTCATTTAGATTTCCCTTTGAAAAAAAGTGAACTCTATACTCGAAATGATGTCGTTTGATCCATTCCAGAACGCTTCCTGCGGGAACTGTATCCTCATGTTGAATAATTAAAACTTTCATTAGTTAGGCCCCCAACTCTTCTCTAATAACCTTAGATTCCCCAGCATCAATTTCAATAATCTGATTACAGTCGCGGACCGTTTCCAGGCGATGGGCAATAATCAACATAGTAACTCCTTGGAGCTCTTCTCGAATAACCTTTTGTAAAAGTGCATCTGTCTGCACATCTACACTCGCAGTCGCCTCATCCATAATAATAATTTTGGCATTGATGAGAAGGGCCCTAGCTAAACACAAAAGTTGTTTTTGCCCCTGACTGAAATTTTGTCCGCCTTCAATGACCTCAGAGTGAATACCATTAGGAAGTGTTTCAATATAAGACCAAAGCCCTGCATGTTTTAAAACCGCATTGACTTGTTCATCGTCATATTCACTGTAGCGATCAAGATTATTACGAATTGTTCCCATAAAGAGTGTTGGATCCTGAGGGATAATTGCGATCTTCTTTCTCAATGTCTCAAGAGGAACAGTGGCAATATCGACATCATCTATTAAAATGTGACCTTCTTCTAATTCAATAAAACGAAAAAGCGTTTGAAAGAGTGTACTCTTACCCGAGCCTGTTCTTCCGATGATCCCGACTTTTGTACCCGCAGTTGCTTTGAAACTCACACCTTTTAAAACTTGTGGCAAATGATCAGCGTAGCGAACTTTTAGATTGTTTGCGACAACTTCACCAACGAAAGGCCATTCATTGTGGTGATCTTGACTGTAGATTTTTTCGGATTCTTTTTGGATCACACTTGATTCCGGGGGAATGTTGGCAAAAAACTTCAAGCGCTCAATCGAAGTCATGCGTGACTCAATATCAGCAAACATTCTCACTCCCCAGTTGAGATATCCCCAAAACGAAAGTGAATATAAGGTGACAAGTCCGGCCGTTCCAGCTGTCATCAAACCATAATAAGCTGAAAGAGTAATTCCAATAGCTGTTGCCATTGAAACAATTCCTCCGATAAGTGGGATGCGAGAAGAAAACCAGCGATTCAACATATAGTGGGAATAAAACATTCTCTGGCTTTCAGCTAGCTTATCAAAGAAGCTTTCCAAAAACCAACTCTCCTTTGAGTAACTTCTTATTACCACTAATCCCTGAAGCGTTTCTTTAAAATGGGAATAGCGAGGAGATCTGGCCACACTATCAAAGCGTTTTGCTTCTCGCGCTGGGGTTCGGTAATTCTTTTGGATAATGTAATAAGCATAAAGAATTGGTACAATGACAAAAATCATTAATGGCACTAAAGTGGAAATCAAACAGATGGATACTATGACCTGCAAAATACAGCTCACTACACTGATAAAACTCCACTGAAGATAAACATCTACAGATTCAATATCTCTGGAAAACCTTTGAATGATCCTTCCAACAGGAGTTGAATCAAAAAACCGCACAGGAGCACGAAGCACACTTACAAGCATTTTATCATGCATATTTTTTCCGGCCTTAATTCCGCGATCGAGCCAGAAAAAATTGTTGAGTAGACCTACTACAAGTACGCCAATACCTAAAAGGCCATAAATCCCAATAGCATTAATTGCCTTCCACTCTAATTGATGGGAAGAATAATAAGAAAGCCACGATTTAGAAACAAGTGGTGCTAATGCAACTACAATTGCGCCAATAATTAAAACGGCAAGAATCCAAGGTCTAGTCTTATCATCTGTTCCTCCAAGAGATTTCAGATAATCAAAATAAATAGTTTTTTGAACAGCTCCAACTTCGCGGTCTTCGTCTATTGTGATTCGTCCTTCATCATCAAGAAAAGTATTACTTACTTTTCGATTTTCTGAAATAAGAATTTCTGATTCATTTTGAGAATCAGATTTACTGTGTTCTGAATAGAAATCAAAAAATTCCTTTGAATTTTGCAATACCTCATCAAAAGTTCCGATATAAGAAACTGCTCCATCTTGAAGAAAAAGTACTTTATCAAAAAGATGCAAATGCGATAATCGATGAGTAACGACAATCCTTGTTTTCTTTTTCCATTCACCAAAAAGAAGCCTTTCACATAAAAGTTTTTCCGTATCAACATCAACAGCTGATAGTGGGTCATCCAAAAGAACTAATTGAGGATCACTCAAGAAAGCTCGCGCCAATCCCACTCTTTGTTTTTGTCCTCCTGATAGATTAACTCCCTTCTCTCCTATTTCAGTTTTAAGACCTGCTTTAAATTTTTTGAGGTCTTCTTCCATACAAGACAAATAGAGGGCCTTATTAATTTCAGCTGCTTTATCCTTTTCTCCAAAAAGAATATTCTCCAACAAAGTTGAGTTGATAATATAAGCTTCTTGAGGAAGATAAGAAATTTTAGGTTTTACACCACTACTAAAATGAATCGAACCATTGCTCAATTTCATTTCTTTTAAAATAGTATAGAGAAGAGTGCTCTTGCCGCTTCCAACTGATCCAACAATGGCCAATGATTCACCAGGATTAATTTTTATATTAATATCCTTAAGAACACTTTTTTCTTTATCTTCAAAATAAGCACTAACATTTTTAAGTTCAACTCCAACTGTATCTATCGAATCAGCAAGAGATTCATCTTTTACAACGTGCTCCGTTTCCAATTTTTCTTGGGAGAGAAATTTTAGAATTCTTCCGGCCCCTACTTTGGCATTTGTTAATCTTGAAATCGAGTACGAGAGATTTCCAAATGGCCCTTCGATCAAACCAAACAATGAAACACAGGTGAAAATTAATGCAGCATCAATTTTCTCTCCTCTAAGGGCATGTGTGGCCAGTGCAATAAAGAGCACGATAGTAGAAACTGCAGTATAGCCTAGACCGGATATCGCTTCTGAACGAGCAAGCTTTCTCCTGCTCATTAGCTCCTTTTCTCTGATTTCCATCACTTCTTTTTCGACAGATTTTTCCCAGGCAAAATATTTTACCACTCTAATGGCATTCAATGCTTGGGTCATTAGCGTCACTCTCTTATCTCTAAAGCTCATCATATCTTCTTCCAAAGTAGTGAACTTCTTGGCCACATACTTGGTCAAAGGTGCAAGAGAGAAAAATGCAATCAATGCGGCAATTGCCGTTAATCCAAGAAAATAAAACAACATACTGACAACACCAACTACAAGAACGAAGCTGGAGGAAAGCTCTGCAAAGATAAATGTAAAATCCGCAATAGCATCGCTATCGCTACTCATATAATTGACAACATCTCCAATTTGGTTTTTACCGCGTGCTTGCATGGTCAACTTCAAACTGTGGGAGAAAATCTTCTTACTCAAAATATTAGTCACGATCTGCTGAGCACCAAGGGCATGAAAAAAATAATGTTGCATGCAGAGTCCGGCCATAATCCCACAAAAGCCAAGAAGAATTCCCGCAATGAGAGCTTGATACAAATTGGTCTGAGTGATCCCCATTCCTATCATCGTGACAAAACGGTGGACAAGAAGGGGGGATAAAAGTGAAAAAAGAGTCGAAGCAAAATACCAACTATAGGCCGGCCTTAGCTTTAATTTTGCAATCTTTATAACCGACCAAAGGTGCCCACTTGGAGTTATCCAATTTATTTCCTCTTCAGGAAAAACTGAGTTCCGAGGATTTAAATACTCAGGAAGAGAGAGCATATCGCTTTCAACGATTGTTGAAGTTTTTCCCTTTCTTATTAAGGGAGAAACTTCCATAAAAAATAAATTCTTAAAAAATTTCATATAATTCTTCTTAGATTATAAAATTAATAATTCCTTGGGAAATGCATAAAAACATTTCTTTCAACCAAGGTTGATTTAGTTGGTGAATGTCTTTTGTAAAGATTTGGACCAGCAAAGAAAAGATGACCAAAACTTTTTAACAAAAACATCAATAAACTTAAAAGGCTCCAATTTAATTTCAAAAAACTTTTAACTGCTTTACTGAAATAAAAACTGAACTCTTTAAACTCTGAAAAAAAGGTAAAACAATACCCATGAAACATTTGTTCCATAAAAAACTCCATAAAAATGAGCATATAAAAAATAAAATAACTAATTTACGTTAATTTTAATTACTTAAATGAATGTACTGAAAAAAAAGAGTGTTCTAGAGAGTGGCCGGTGTAGAGACTCGAAGATCAGTACAAATCATTTTGTTAAGTGTAATCATGAATGTACCTCCTTCGTTTTTTGAGTAATAACTTTATGTAGAATAAACATTGTTTAAATTTTTGTCAACAGAGGAAAAAAATAATTTTAATCCTCGTAACACTCTCACCTCTTAATTTATCGACGTGTGCTCGGTTGTCAAAATTAATATATGGAATCAGTATTGTGTGAAAAAGCTGCGGTGGAAATAAGAACTACCTTCTAATAAAATCTTTCAGGGAGCCATTGCTCCCCTATGTTAATAATCATAACCAGAGCTTTTTCTTGAAACTGGTAAAACTTCCCATGAACTTGGATCTGATACTTTTCCCAAAGTTTTTTCAGTTGGCATTGGAACGGAATAAAATCCCATGCTGCTTGCGCCTCCATTGTCCCAAGATACATTATTGTTTAAGGAATTCATGAATGCGAATTCTAAATTCGAGCAACGATTTCTTCCATCATGATCAACAATCGCTGAGCCTGGATGAATTGTTATCTCCCAAGTATAGGAATCAACTGGTCTTAATTCTTCCTTCCAATTTGACCAATCATGAGAAATTCCGTTGCAGCGTTCTCCCCAAAGAAGAAAAACTCTAGTTCCCCAAGAAAGATCATGATTGATATATCTAATTTTAATAGAGCCCACTTGTTCAAACGTTTTCGTATTGTAATCGAACATTGTTTCATAGCGAACACCTGAGACTTGAACCTCTGAGGCTTCAATAAACTCAGCTCTAAAAGCAAAAACTAAAGCTACTGCAAAAAAATATTTTTTCATAACGACTCCTCACTAAAATTTATTCCGGTTTACCTTTAATACCAATCACTGCAAAGAAAATTTCTTGAGTTTGTAAAAAGGTAATGGATTCTTGGATGATATGCTTATCTTATAACTTCTTACACTCGACAATTTCCTTCGACATTCAATTCTGCCTAAGCGATAAAGCCGTCAACAGTATTAGAAGTACTAAATGGAGGTATGATGTTTAAGTCAGTTTTACTCTCTCTAGGTTTACTCTCTTCTCTTGTTACAAATGTCCACGCCAAGTCCCCTTTCCAAAACGATCCTTCTCTTGAAATTACATCTGTCACCGTCTCTGAAGTAGAAAATTTTGCACTAATGCCTGAGCTTCCTTCCCCCACTCCCAACTTAGCTATTGGTGAGATTATCACCGCTATCGATGGCATGCTTGCTGTCGGCCAAAAAATTTGGAAAATTGTAGATGCCAGTCGTCCAGTTGTTACAACAAACTTTTCTCCAACCATTAGCGTTTTACCAGACATTGGAGGAGTGAATCCTGCTCAAAATCAAATGGCAAACTGGTCACGTCCCGTTTCTCGAAGTTTCCGAGTCTCTCTTAGAAATTCTAGTAACACCGAGCTGTTAGGTTTTACCTACTCCATCTATTTTCAAGCTAACGGAAGCTATAAAGGCAAAGGAAAATATATTGCCAATTTAAAAGTTGATGCCAGCGATATTTATGCAAGTTGGTTTTATAACTTTGATGCCACTTCTGAATTAGTGGGAGTTGCAAACGTTGGTACAGATGAGGAACCAGTCGCTTCGGCCATTATGAAAGTTTCCTATACAATCAAAAAGTTTGGAGATGAATTTCGAAAGGTCACAAGATTTTATGTAGATGGTTCAGGAAATATTCAAGTCATTCAATAACTAAAAGACCCAAGGAAGGGTCTTATTAAAAAGCAATTCGATTACCCATGTAATTTTTAGTCTATACCCTCCCAGAGAAGTTAATAAAGTGTATAAGACCAACATGTTAATTAGCTTAATTTCATTAATTGTCTCTTTATCGAGCACGCACGCGGACTTGCTCCCTAAGCCTATTCCTATTCCACCAAATCCTCGTTGCCGAGTTGTTTCGCAAACATTTTATGTGAACTCAAAAAATCCTGGAACTGGTGATGGGAGTTCTCAAAATCCTTTTAAAACTATTAATATGGCCCAGGCCACTGCTGCAAAAAATCAGGTCTGCAATTTGGTGCTTCTTCTTTCCCAAGGCACTTATCGTGAGTCTATAAATGTAGATCGAAACCTTAGTCTTAAATCAGTTTCAACTCCTACCTTTATCGTCGGATCAATTCTAAATTCGTCGGGATCAACGCTAAAACTTGATGGCATTCAAATAAATTCCTCCCCTGCGGTTGGAATTGATCAAAGTGGCGGCCGATTAGAGATGAATAACAGTAGCGTGGTTCACTCTAACGGAATTGGGCTTATCTTAAGAAATGGGGCAACGGGAATTCTAAATAGTGTAGAGATATCAGCGAATAAAGTTGAAGGCATTCACGTTGAGGGAGATGGAACAAGAATGTGGGCCAATCACCTAAGCGCTAACTTCAACAACAATGCAGGAATGGAAATTACTCAAGATGCTAAAGCATTTATAAACGACATCATGATAGCCAGTAACGTCAAGATTGGTCTATTGATAAGCAATGCTGCTAAAGTAAATTTACAATACTCTGACATTCGAAATACTAAACTTGATTCAGCAAATGGCTGGGGATACAACTTATTCGTTGAGAATGATGCCGTTCTTGAAATGTTTAATTTTAATTTTTCAGGTGCTACAGTAGCAATGGTCTTTAAAGAAGCATTTGCTACACTTTCTTTAGGAACTGTTGAAAATAATCAAGTCGCATTACATGTTGTTAACTCAACCCATCCTAATTTTTATTTTTATGATTGTTTTAGATACGACATTAGTTTTTTAAATAATACAGCAAGAACAGGAACAGGTTCACTTCCATTGCCTCCACTATCTACGGGGGACGAAATTCATGACGACGCCTGGATGAATCAAAAAGGCTGTCCTCGAGTTCCAGTAGAGCAAATCTAAAAAATATATTCCTATGCGGCCACGACACCTTTGATTCTAGAAAGGACAGGAAGCATATTTAAAACAATAAGTGCTGATTCCTTATTATCTTCCTGTTTAACCGAGACTATCTCTTTAATGTCGTTTCCAAACTTATCTTTTATATTTTGAACCATGATGCTTGGAACTTTCATTTTACTATCTTCATCAATCGTTAAAATACTTTCAACACTGTCTACAATAAGGCCAAAGCGCTCAGATCCATCATCACAAATGAGTATCTTTAAATCACAATTCATTTTTTCAGGAGTTGTCATTTCGTAAAGGCCTCGAGTATCGATTATAGTTATTAAACGTCCTCTTAGATTTAAAACACCTTTAACTGTCGATGGCGTACCTGGAGTTGATATAATATCATCTGTGTAATTGATGATCTCTCGAACATCTTTAATAGAAATTCCAAATCGATGATCTAATCTGAACGAAATATAAGTTTCTCTGTTGATGTTTTTTTTCTTTTCGTTGGCTTTAGACTCTAGTTTATATATTTTGCTATGCCCCTGTGTAATCTCTACAACTTCATCGTTACTAAATACCCCATCACTACACAAGAGTAATACCTCGCCTAAATCAGGCAAAGTTATACACCCTTGAAACATTTTTGATCTTTTATTAGAAAGAAGTGGAATTGGCATTATTTCATTTAATAAATAAGGATTGATACTTTCAACACTATCGACCAACAATCCAAATAATACATCTTCAATCTTAAGGATAATAATGCGCTTATCTTCAATCTGCTCTTCGGATTTTCTCTCAACCATTAGAAGTTTCATCATATCTATAACAGGTACAGTTTGACCTCTAACGTTTACAACTCCCATACAGAACTCATTCTGGATTGGTGAATCTTGAATTTCTGGAACCTTGATAATTTCATGTATCTCTGAGATATCAAATCCCAACTTTATTTGATTTACAGAAAAAGAAATACATTTTTTTCTATTCCCTTGAAGAAGAGCAACTTCTTTTTTTGCTTTCTCATTATTTTGTTTTTCAAGAATTTGTGGAATGTTTTCAACTCGAACCAATGCAAATGGGTTTAGGACTTGAACTAATCTATTTCCGGAATCTAATTTTATAACTCCCGAAATGACTTTGCAGGAATTTTCATTTGCATAGTCAAAATTATCCAACATCTCCTTATTTACTCTTAGAATCTCATTAGTGGAGTCAAACAATAGACCAATTTTTGCTCCTTCGTGATTAACAATTCCAATTTTCTGAGAGATCTCAATATCATTCTTATCAAATTTCAAAAGCGCTTTCAGGTTTATCACAGGGATAATATCCCCTCGCAAATTAAACACGCCCACCAAAAAATCCGGGGCCAATGGCATCTTTATAATATTCTCAGGCAAGTTAACGACCTCTTGAAGAGAATTTATACTAATGGCCACTTCCATAGATCCAATATTAAACGAACCAAAGATTTCATCTATGCTTTTCTTTTTTGTAACTTCTCTATTTGAATTTTCCATATCTACATCCATTTATAAATCTATTTTTTGAAGCCTATTAATCCGAACATCGCCACTACTGCAATCGACATATATCTGTCTCCCTTCATCTCCGCCAACATCTGAAGTTTTAATTTTAAATCCCAATTCTTTTAATTTATTTTGGGCCGCAGTTACATTTTGTTTTCCAACATGATCAATATTTCTTTGAGATAATTGAAACATCATATTCCCTCCGCCAGCAATATGAACTTCTATCTCTGAAATATTTTCTGGTTTTATCTTAAGCAAGACCATCAATGATGGGATTGCTTGATTTACAAACTTCGCTCCAATCATATTTGTATTTTCATGTGATTCTGGTAATAGACAATGAGCTAGCCCACAAACTCCCTTTTCCTTCCAAAGGAAAGCTATTCCCACACATGAGCCCAAAGTTGCTTTTAAGAGATCTCCCACTCTTCCAACTTTGACCTCTCCAATCTTAACGTGAATTTCATTTTTCGATTCCATTTACGCTGCCGATTTTTTATAAATAAGAGGGTTATTAAATACAAACGGTGTCTTTAAACTGCTTAGCGATTCTGATTCTCCAATAATTAATAGGCCGTCATTAACTAGACTTTCTCCAACATTCTTCAATACTATTTCTTGATCCTTAACTTCAAAATAGATCAAAACATTTCGAAGAAAGACAATGTCAAAATGACTTTTTTGAAATGGCGGATTAAAAAGATTATGATTCTTAAAATTTATTTTTAACCTTAAATCATCTCTAAATTTGAATTCTCCATCATTTGGCATCAGATACTTATCAAACAGTATCCTATTGGAACTTTTAAAATTTTCAATTGATCTTCCTGAATACTTTCCAGAGGTCGCAACATCTAAAACATCAGAAGAAATATCAGTACCAATTATTTGATAATTAAATCCTTCATTTCTTAAGAGATGTTCTTCACAACAGATTGCTATTGTGTAAATCTCTTCACCAGATGAAGATGCCCCCGACCATATTCTCAAAGTCTTTTTAGGATTTTCTTTTGTCCATCTAGGAAGGAATTCTTTTGTAAAAAATTCCCATACTCTTTGAGTTCTAAAAAAAGAGGTCTCATTTGTGGTCACTAAATTTATAAATTCTTGAACTTCTTTTTTGTTGGCATTTAAATATTCAAGATAATGTTCATAACTATCTAATCCCAATTCTCGAATTCGGGGACGCAAGCGACCTTGAAGCATTGTTTTTTTAGCTTCTCCCATTTTAATACCTGTGTACCGATGCACAAGCACCAAAATTTTCTCAAGAGAAGACTTATCTAGCTCGTCCAGTCCACTTGCACTCATTTACTATCCTCTAAACTTCGCAACTGTTTTCTTTAATTCCTCAGCTCCTCTTGTGAGATCTTTCGTTGCATTTGCAATTGCCTCTGAAGTCGTTGCTGATTTTTCAGTTTCTTCTGCTACTGATTGAATTGCAGCACTAATTTCTTTAGCTGCAACTAACTGCTCCTCTGCGGCACAAGACACTTCAGAAATTGCTTGAGTTGTTTTACTTACTCCAACCACAATTTTCTCAAATGCATCGCCGGCCTGTTTAGAAATGTCACTTCCTTGGGCAACTCTTTTTACTGATTCATTGATCAGTTTTGATATTTCTTTAGTTGCTTGTGATGAACGCTCTGCAAGCTTTCTAACCTCATCAGCTACAACCGAAAAGCCTAGACCATGCTCACCTGCTCTTGCTGCTTCAATTGCTGCGTTGAAGGCCAGTAGATTTGTTTGACCAGCAATTTCACTGATAACTTTTACGATCTCGCTGATATCTTCAGAAGATTTACTTATTAAATCCATTGCCTCAATGGCCTTTGTGATCGCTTTTGCTCCAACTTCTGCTTCTAGTTGAGTGGTTTTTGCAATAGCATCTGTATTTTTTGAATTTTGAGCAATTGAATTTACTGAAGCCGTTAATTCTTCAATCGAAGCATTCATCTCTTCTGTCGTTGCGCCAAGAGCTTGGGCCCCTTGTGCGAGAGAGGTTGTCTTTGTGGAAATGTCCGTGGCATTTGCTGAAAACTCGTTGGCCATTCGTGTGACGATTTCTTCAACCTCAACTTGTACTGATATATCTGTAGCGTATTCAGTTACTTTATATGGCTTTCCATTTAAATCAAATATTGGATTGTATGAAGCTTGAATCCACACTTCTTTTCCACCGCGACCAATTCGCTTAAATCTACCTGTTTCGAATTCACCTCTACTAAGTTTTAGCCAAAACTCTTTGTAGTTAGGACTGTTCACCATTGAATCTTCACAGAACATTCGATGATGCTTTCCTTTTATGTCTTTCATCGTGTAGCCAAATGTTTTTAGGAAATTTTCGTTGGCGAATTGGACCATTCCATCCAAACTATACTCAGTGACTGATTGAGCTTTTTGAATAGCTGCAATTTGTCCTGCAAAGTCTGCATCTTGAAGTTTTTGTTTTGTCACATCTGTGCCAATTTCGATAATTTTTATAACTCGTCCCATTTCGTCTTTTACAGGTGAATAAGTGGCCTGCAACCACACTTCTTTTCCTTCGTGGGTCAATCTTTTGAAGATGTCACTGTGGCTTTTTCCTTCTTTTAATTCATTCCAAAAGTGCACGTAACGATCAGAGCCTGATACTGTTGAATCAACAAATAACTTGTGATGCTTTCCTGTGATTTCATCTAATTGGTATTTCATTGTTTCAAGAAATATTTTATTGGCGTTTATTACAGAACCAGTTATATCGTATTCAACAAATGCAAATGAAGAGTTGATTGCATCAATGACTCCCTTCATATTGTGACGTTCAATTTCAGCTTCTGTAATATCGTAACGAACTCCAAGATATTTTTTAGGTTTGCCATTACTTCCAATGATTGGAGCAATAACTGCATCTACATAATAAGGAGTCCCATCTTTTTTTCTATTCTTAACGACTCCGCGAAATATATTTCCTCGACCAATCGTAGACCAAAGTTGCTTGAACACTTCCTTCGGCATATCAGGGTGTCTTGTGGTATTATGAGGATGTCCAATAAGTTCTTCTTTGCTGTATTGAGATACTTCAATATACTTTTCGTTAATGCATAAGATATCTCCCTTAAGATCTGATTCCGAAACAATACTAGTAACGTTCATAATGTCAGTTCTTGCCTGAAGCTCTGCTTTGCTTTCAGTGATATCCATTCCATACATAATGAAACTTATCAGCTCTCCTGATTCATCTTTTATTGGAGAGAATGAAGCATTAAACCAAACCGGAACTCCTTTCTTGTTTAGCATTTTGTATTCGCCTACCTGAGGCTTTAGAGCAACCGTTTTCCAAAATACTTTTGGATCAAATTCAAAACAAAAATCTTCAGGACAAAAATTGCTGAATTTTTTCCCAACAACTTCTTCCTCAGTAAGGCCAATTGCTTTTAAAAAATTTTCATTGATCATCAAAACTACGCCATCAGTAGTAAATTCTGCTACGGCTTGAACTTCAGTGATCACTCGTAGTTTCTTTTCATTTAATTCAACTACACTTGTTTGTTTTAGTTTTAATGCTTCCATCTGATCTCCCAAATTATGACAACTCTTCTCATTTATAAAAAGATTCTGTTTTGGTTCTATTCGGTGGTCGCAATAAAAACTGTATAGTTTTGTTACCTTTGTATTGCATTTGAGTTACATCTACGAATAGAGAGTCCGAGTGAATTGGTCAGAGTATTAGTTGATCATTGTATTTTTTAATTTTTAAGATTCATCTTTGTCGTAAGTCGAGTGCACTTTTGAGTGCATTTATTTTCACTTTACTCAGCGATCCTTTCTGTTGGAGTTTTGAAAATTAATGGTTCTATAACTTAAAGCAATCTAAAGCTTAGACAAAAAGAAAAGAATTAAGGAAATAATTAGTTGGCGGCTTGGCGGTGGCCTCTTAGAATTAATATGTAAGTCTTAGGAGAGAAAGAAAAATGAGTTCAGATCAATACGTTTTACTGGTAGAAGATGATTTAGATATCAGTGAGGCAGTTGAATCTATTTTAAAAGAAGAAGGATTTAATATTAAATGTGTGTTCAACGGAAAAGAAGCCTTGGAATTTTTAAGAACGGCTGAAAAAAATCCGGCACTCATTCTTCTAGACGTTATTATGCCCTATATGAATGGGTATGATTCAGAGAAGCTCAATTAAAAGATCCTAAAATATCTCAAATTCCAACAATCCTACTTTCGGCCACTGGAAGCAGGGAAAGCCAAGAAAACATTGAAAATTTAAAAAAACCTCTCGATCTTGAAACTCTTTTAGAGACTGTTCGAAAAAATATCTCTTAATTTTTCTAATGAGTCAGGTTAATATGGCCCATGGCTAAAAAACAATTACAATCCGGTCTTACATTAAGCGGGATTGCTCCCAATATTTTATTAAAGCATGTCGAAAACACCGCTCCTTTTTTATTTAAAGGAGAATTGGATACTACAGGGAAAGACCGCGCTTATCTGGCCAAGCTTGTTTTTTATAAAAAAAATCTAAATGCATTAAAGAATATCGATCTCTCAGAATATTTTTATATCTGTCTTGCTGCTCATTGGACTACTGCTGGAACTTTTGTTCCTACTGATGTGGACAATCAAATCAGGGAAGGCCTCTGGCGCCATGGTGAGATAGGAAAACACATTGAGAGAATGGGAAAACTCACAATTGACTCCTGGACTTGGGATTACTCTCAAGTCACAAATAGAAAATCGTATAATCAAACGAATAATCAAGTTATGAGCACTCATGAAGGAACTTGGTTGAGTGTTGCGATAGGGGCCTATTGTGCTCTCAAGAAAAACAAGCGTGATGCTCTTGCAGAGGCCGTCGCAGAAGTTATTCTAGCTGAAGCAGACAAAGAGGAAAAGTTATTGCTCGATCTCCAAGAAAAAAGAGATCATATTAATTTTCTTCGCACCACCGCTCTTATGGCCCATAATTTTGGAGATCTTGATCGAGTCATTGATCAGTGGCAAATGAGTGATGATGATCCATTTAAAAAACGCATTTATAAATTAGGACACAGACCTAATGAAAATTACTCTCCTGTTCTTTTTTACGCTGGCCTTGTTAACAAAAATTTTCTCTCTGTAGAAAATCATCGCCATATGTCTTTAAGACAACCAAGATGTTTAAGAAACTCAAGTCGCTTCCTGGTTCCCGTTGGACCATTTATGGATGAATGGGGAAAAATCTTAGGCTCAGCAAAAGATTTATCTCTAGAAGAGAAAGCTGAAATCGTCTCTGCTTTATTTGAAGGATACACCAGACAAAATACCGCGTTTGGATATGTGCGAGCTTTTAGAGGAATCACTCAATCCCTTCCTGATGGGCTAAATACCCTAGAAGAATTTATTCCTTTTGATTTATTTGCTGAAATTAAAAAATCTAAATTTTTTGAAGACTCTCAAATTGAAAAAGATGAATTTGAAAATGAGATGAAAAAGAAGTTAGATCAATTTGAAAGTCCTCTGACAACCTACAAATTTTAAGATGAAAGGCCTAATCAAATCTTCTCTCTTTATTTCTGCTTTTGTTTTGGTTAGCTGCCAATCAAATCCAATTATTTTAACCGCTAATGAAAGAGCAGATCACCAGAGCGCCGAAGCTGTTGGATCTAAATACGCTGTGGCCACTCAGGGAATTTACGCAACCAAAGCAGCTAAAGACATTTTCGCTATAGGTGGAAACGCAATCGACGCTGCCATCGCGGCTTCATTTGTTCTTGCTGTTGAAAGACCTCACTCTACAGGGATTGGCGGTGGTGGCTTCATGCTTTTTCGAGAGGCCAAATCAAAAAAAATATACGCTATCGATTTTAGAGAGAGAGCGCCAATAAAAGCTTATGAAAAAATGTTTTTAGGCCCTGATCAAAATGCGATTCCCACTTTGTCGATTAATGGAGTTCTCGCTTCAGCTGTTCCGGGATTAGTCGCAGGACTTCTAGAGATTCACGGAAAATTCGGACTCTTAAAAAGGGAAATCATTTTACAACCTGCTATTGACCTAGCTGAAAAAGGTTTTCCTATCTATCCGAGTTTAGCAAATGCTCTTTTGCAAAAAGAAGAAGTCTTAAGCCGTGATCCTGAAGCGAGTAAAATTTTTCTCGATCAAAATAAAAAAGCTCTCACACTAGGTCATATTTTAATTCAAAAGGATCTAGCTCAAACACTTAGAGTAATTGCCCAAAAAGGAAAGGCCGGTTTCTATCAAGGAGAAGTGGCAAAAGAATACGTTTCACTTTTTAAAAAACAAAAAGGTCTTATAACTGAAGATGACTTACATTCTTATGAAGTGAAGTGGCGGGCCCCATTAGTTGGAAGCTATAAAGGCAATACGATTTTTTCAATGCCTCCTCCTAGTTCAGGAGGAATTCATGTTATTCAATTTTTAAATATGCTCGAATCTGACAATCTTTCTCAGTTAGGATTTTTAGAAACAAAGTCAATTCATCTCGAAACACAGGCCCTTCAATCTGCTTTTGCTGATCGCGCTCGTTACCTGGGCGACCCTGATTTTACCAAAGTCCCTGTCGATGAACTTATCTCAAAAGATTATGCAAAAAAAAGAAGAAGCGAATTCGATTTAGAAAAAGCAAGAAAATCTAGTAATGTAAAAGCTGGAAGTATTCCAGGATACGAGCACACAGAAACCACTCACCTTTCCATTATGGACAGCGAAGGAAATGTTGTGAGTACTACTCAGACGATCAATGGATATATGGGGGCCAGTGTAGTCGTTCCTCATACTGGAATTGTTTTAAATAATGAGATGGATGATTTCGCAGCAAAAGTTGGCGCATCTAATTTATTTGGAGCTATTAGTAGTGGATCTGCCAATGCAATTGTTCCAAAGAAAACGCCTCTTAGTAGTATGACTCCGACGATTGTTGTAAATGGTGATCAACCTATCATGAGTTTAGGTGCCCCTGGTGGAACAAGAATCATCAGTTGTGTTGCCCAAACCATTCTCAATTATCTGGAGCTCAAACTTCCTCTTTATAAATCAATTGCATCTATCAGAATCCACCATCAATGGTTTCCAGATCAACTGGACATTGATCCACCGGGACCAAGAAGTGAGGTTATAAAAGACCTAAAAAAAATGGGCCATAATGTCCAGTTAAAACCAGTTCCCTGCAATGTCATGGCAGTGACTCGTGAAAATAATTTTTTCCATGCAGTCTCAGATCCAAGGGACATCGGAACCAGTACTGCCTTATAAAATCATTCTTAGCCTTCAATAGTAACTATTAAAGAATTAACCGCACTCTTTAGTGCATTCGCTTGGGCAGACAATTCTTCGGCCGCTGAAGCAGATTGAGTTGCTCCGGCTGCGTTTTGCTGAGTGGCCACATTGATTTGATTCATGGCCTTAGTGATCTCACCTACACCTTGAGATTGCTCTTGGCTTGAAACCGCAATCTCATTGGCCATTTCAGAAATGCTTGAAATACTAACGACAATTTCTTCCAAGACAACTCCACATTCACGAGCAACCTTTGTTCCTGTTTCAACTTTTAATTTTCCTTCACTCACTAAACGCTCTACTTTTGTTTTAGTATCATTAACAATTCCTTCTACTTTTCTAATACTGCTATCAAGCATTTCGGTAATTTCGCCAGCAGCTTTCCCACTCATTTGAGCGAGATTTCCTACTTCTTCAGCAACAACCGCAAACCCTTTTCCATTTTCTCCAGCTCTGGCCGCTTCAACAGAAGCATTGAAAGAGAGAAGTTTAGTTTGAAAAACGATATCGTTAATCACTTTAGTTTTGTTTCCAATTTCGGCAATCACTTTGACTATTTCAGAAATCTCTTTGTTGCTTTGATCAATTTGAATCATGATATTGTTATTTGATTCATTAATATCATTAATTGAAGTGATCATACTCTGAACGACTTCTTTTCCTTTAATTGCATTTTGTTGGCCTTCTGATGAAACTTTGGAAGCTTGAACGGCGTTTTCTGAAGTTCTGGCCACCATTGAGCTCATTTCTTGAATGGAAGATGATGTTTCTTCTAGCGATGAAGCCTGCTCCACTGTTGCTTGCGAAAGTTGTTCCGATGAAGCAGCAATTTGCTCAGCAGCTGCACTGACTTGCATGCTAGAATTATTAAGTTCACCTGATACTGTCGATAAAACATTTACTAATTGGCCAGCGATGCGAATACAAAGAGCAAAAGAGAGAATTCCGGCCACGATAACAATCGCGATAGAAACTATCTTAGCGTTTTGAGCATAACTCAAAGATTCATTTACAACTCTTTTATTAGTTGCATCAGCTATCTCTCCAAGTTCTTTATCCGCATCAATAACAGGCGCAAGAGATGCGCGAAGTTTATTCATAATAAGTAATTTAATTTTCTCAGAAGATCTAGAATCATTCTTTCCTAACTCCGATTGAATCTCTTCGAAAATTGTTTGAGACGATTCCCAACTTGGAATAAGTTTTTGAGTTAATATTCCCTGTGCCTTTGATGACTTTGGAATATCTTTGTAAGCTTTGATGGAACGATCAAGCTCTTTTCTCTCTGTTTTGGTTTTTTCTATGAACTTTTTTCGTTCAGTTGGATTATTGTCATTGGCAAGTGCGACCCAAAGCCATCTAAAACTGGCATTTATCCCTGCATCAATGTTCCCAAGTTCATCAGATAATTTTAAACGCTGATTGTAAGCAACATCTAATTTATCTGCCAATGAGGAAACAGCTACAAATCCCGTTACCCCTACTATTAGCAGCGAAAGTACCGCCAGAACGCTCACCAGTAATAATTTTGCTCTTATTCCTGAAAACCATTTTTTCATGGCATCCCCACTTGTTTAAGCTCTCCTAATTATCGGTGTGGATCATTATTTTATACCTTAATTTAAAGTTAATTTTAACGCAGATGCGTAACACAATAAATATTTAATTCCTTATAAAAGGATGCACATTAGACACTTAAAATCATTTATTTTCTGATTGGGTTAACGTATAAAATCGTCATGAAAAACAAATTTTTAAATACGCCGAAACTAAAGTTTCTTTATTCACTTCTGTTATTCCAACTTGCGATCTACACACTCTTTCGCTTGTTGTTTTTAGCCTATTTCCACAGAGAAATTTATGGTTCCAATCTTCCCTTTTTGGCCAATGCCTTTTATTTAGGGTTTAAGTTTGACTTAAGACTCTCAATGTTGCTTTTAGTTCCAGCGATCATTTTTATCAATCTTCCTTTGAAGACTTCATTAAAAATGAAGCTAACCAATATTTTCTACACCATTGTGTTTGGATCAATTTCTTTTCTTTATATTACAGATGGTGGTTATTTCGCTTATTTAAAATCGAGATTAAATGCAACTGTCCTGCAGTTTTTAAAAAATCCTGCCATCTCTTTTGAAATGGTAAGAGAAACTTATCCTTGGCCATTATTTTTAATTCTCATTATCGCTTTCACCATTCTTTCATACTTTGTGATGAACAAATTCATCACACCAATGCTTGAAACGTGGCATACAGGAACAAAAAAAGAAAAAGCTTTGGGATTTGCAACTTTCATTTTGCTATTTGCTTTAGGAATTTATGGAAGCAGCAGATGGTACCCTCTTCGTTGGTCAGA
The DNA here is from genome assembly GCA_037444575.1 of Bacteriovoracales bacterium. Taxonomy (GTDB): domain Bacteria; phylum Bdellovibrionota; class Bacteriovoracia; order Bacteriovoracales; family Bacteriovoracaceae; genus Bacteriovorax. The sequence goes on along the minus strand of JBBIME010000008.1, from coordinate 195,341 downwards.
AGCATTTGCTTCACCTGATCCATTTACTTCAAATCTCGCGCTAAACCCAATTCTCTATGTGGCCGACACATATAATTTTAGAACAAGTGACTTTGACGAAGAAAAAGTTCATCAAGCTTATCCTGTTGTTGCTCAATTTTTAGGTATTGATAAAGACAGCCCAAGCTACGACGAAAAACATTTAAACTTCGTTCGCGAATTCCCTGGAAATCCAGCAAGACAAAAAGAGCATCCAAATATTGTTGTCATCATTTGCGAATCAATGGGCTATTACAAAACAGGAATGGGTGGCTCAAAAGTAAATCCAACTCCAAACCTAGATAAGCTTGCAAGCGAATCACTACTTTTTACTAAATTTTACACCCCGACAGTTGCAACAGCTCGCTCTGTTTTTGCAGCAGTCACTTCTCTTCCTGATGTCTCCAAAGTACAGACGGGGTCAAGAAATCCTTTCATCGTTAACCAGCATTCGGCCATTGGCGAATTAAACGGTTATGAAAAATATTATTTCCTTGGCGGAAGTGCCAACTGGGGAAATATTCGCGGCGTGCTCACCTATAACATTCCGGGTCTTCACGTTTACGAAGAAGGCTCGTACAAAAGTAAACGCGTGGATGTTTGGGGAATTTCCGATCTCAATTTGTTTAAAGAGGCCATGGGTACTTTAAACGATCGCGATTTAAACAAGCCACTGTTTGCTCTTCTTCAAACATCTGGATTTCACCGCCCATATACAATTCCTGCAGATAGTGATGATTTTAAAACTCTCACTGAAAAGGATATCTCTGAAAAAGAAGTTCGCGATTATGGCTTTGATACATTAGCAGATTACAATGCAATGAGACTGCAAGACTATGCCCTTGGAAAGTTTTTTGAAATGGCAAAAAAATCGAAATGGTATGACAACACAATATTCTTTGTTTTTGGAGATCACAGCCTTCCAAATAATGGAGCAAAAAACCTTCAAGATTGGGAGAGAAATATTTCTAACGGTTATCACGTTCCTCTCATTATCCACTCTCCAAAATACATCAAAAAAGGGGTTGAGACCAAAATTGCCTCTGAAATGGATGTAATGCCGACAGCTGCAGCTCTTGCAGGAGTTCCATACAGAACGAGAAGTTTTGGGCGGGATCTGTTTAATCCAAAGTATGACAATTCTAGAATGGCGTTCTCCTATAACTGGAGTGCTCCCTTTCATCTGTCTTTAATTGATAAGGACTTTTATTTTGAATACATACCTTACAATGGGCAGGGGAAATTAAATAATTATACTTCCCCTAATCCCAATGAGGATGTAAAAACTCAGAACGCAGACAGATACCGAGAGATGGAGACCCTGACAAAAGGACTCTACGAGACGGCAAAGTATTTACTCCACCACAATTCACATCTGTATTAAAAAATCATTACAAGGGGCATCTGCCCCTTTATTCTCCTATAAGCTATCTGGTGTTCCAGAATTTATTTCAGTATGATTGCCTTATCACTCTAATGAATTAAGTAGGAAATCTTCATGAAAATGAAAGCTTTGATTATAGAAGACGATTTAAAAATTTTAGAAGTATTGAATCTAGGTCTAAAGACAGAAGGCTTTGAAGTCGATCAAGCAATGGATGGTAATTCAGCATGGACCAAGCTAAAAAATAATACTTACGACATTATCATTCTCGATGTAATGCTTCCTGAAATAGATGGACTCACTCTTCTTGGAAAAATAAGAGAAGAAAAAATTAAGACTCCAGTTTTAATCTTGAGTGCAAAAATTTCTTTAGAAGACAGAGTCGCAGGCCTTCAATTAGGTGGGGATGATTACTTAGTTAAACCTTTTGCTTTTGCTGAACTTCTGGCCCGTGTTCAGGCCCTATTAAGAAGATCAATTACACCAACTCAACCTGAAGAAAATAGATTGAGCTACAGCGACCTTGTCATGGATTTGGAAAAACGTGAAGTCTTTCGTCAGGGAAAAAAAATTTCATTACAAGTTAAGGAATTTTCTCTTTTAGATTATTTCATGAGAAATCCTGAAAAAGTCATCACAAAATCTCTCATACTCGAAAAAGTTTGGGGTTACGATTTTGACCCACAAACGAATGTTGTGGATGTTCTTGTCTGTCGTCTACGAAATAAAGTAGATAAGGACTTCACTGATAAACTTATTCAAACTCATCGAGGCGTTGGTTATGTTCTTAGAAAGGATTAAAAACCTTTCACGGCAAGTCAGTGTAAAGATGACTCTTTGGAATTTGTTCTTTTTAGTTCTGAGTCTGTGTTTTCTCTTTCTTGTTTTTTACTACCTCTACGCTCAATCTCTTGAGAATAAAGATCACGAAATTCTCGAGGCGAAGTTTAAAGAGTACAATGCCATCTATCGAATGGGCGGAATGAAAGCTCTTAATGACTTTATGCGCTCTCCAGAAATTTCCTTTAAAGAAACAGCTAAATTTTTCGTTCGCATTGAAGATCGAGATCACAATACAACCTTTTTTCAAGCAGAAGGAAATTCATCAATCTTCAACCTAAAAGAAATTGAGCACGGTCTGTATGATTTAAATGAAAAAAAGATTTGGTATTATATCAAAACAAAACGTAGTGAAGATGACCTTGAAGTGCTTTCCATTAAAACAAAAACTAATGAGTATCTTCAAATTGGAAAAACGGTTGATGACCGAGATGAACTTATTTCTCGCTTTGAAAAAACTTTTGTCGAGCTGATTTTTGTTGCCTTAATTCTTGGAGGGCTGGGAGGAGTTTTCCTCTCCAATAGAGTCCTTCGTCCCATCAGAGAGCTTATTGCCACTCTAAAAACTATCAGTAAAGGAAACGAGGAAGCGAGAGTTCCTCTTTCTGGAAACAAAGATGAACTAGATGAGCTCTCACTTTTATTCAACCAGATGCTTGATCGAATCAAAAATTCCAATTTAGGGATGCGCCAAACTCTCGATACAGTTGCTCACGAATTAAGAACCCCCCTTACAAGTATTAGAGGATTGGCCGAAGTTAATTTACAAAAAAAAGTTATCTCTGATCAGGATGCCCGTCTTGTTCTTGAAGATTGCATTGAAGGAATTGACGAAATTCTTTCAGAATTTAAAATGATGACGGATATCACTGAAGTTGAGTCAGGGCTTCAGAATTTAAGAAAAGAAGAAGTTGATCTCGAAAGTATTTGTCAGGATATAATTGATCTCTATGAAATTGTGGCGGAACAAAAAGAAATTACCATCACTCTTGAGGAGTCTTCCTTAAAAGATCGCTTAACGATTTTTGTTGATCGAAAAAAAATTCGTCAAGCTCTCGCTAATCTAATCGATAACGCAATTAAATATTCCCCAGAAAATAGTGAGATTCGCGTCTCCTATTATAGACATAATCAGCAGGCGGTTATCCGAATCACTGACCAAGGTATGGGCATCAATTCAAGCGAGCTGCCTCATATTTGGAAGAGGCTCTATCGAGGAGAAAGTAGCCGAACTCAAAAGGGCATTGGGCTTGGTTTAAGCTTAGTTAAATCAATTGTCGAAGCTCATAACGGATCCGTTGATGTTGAAACAACAGAAGGCAAAGGAAGTAGTTTTGTCATTCGTTTGCCCTGCTAAAACTGTATAGTATTTTTAAATAATTTTCCTTCATTCGAAGTGAAATTCTTTCTTGCCACCAATTTTTTTACAAATTTCATAATTGTGATAGAGTCTATTACATGAAGATTACCAATCTACATCAAACTAAACTTTCTGTTGGCATCGTAGGCGCAGGTCCTTCAGGTGCACTCCTGGGATATTTTCTAGCTGCAGAAGGGCATAACGTAAAAATTTTTGAGAGAAAAAAAGAAACAGAAAGAAAAATTTGTGGGGAGTATCTTTGTCCAAAAGGAGTTGAACTTTTAGAAGAGTTAAACTTATTAGATAAAATCTGCAAAGGATTTGAGCCTCTTTATGGAATGGTGCTTGTTTCACCTCACAACGAAGTGATCCCTAGCTATTTCCCTACCCCTACCAATAAAGAAAGAGGTCTCTCTGTTAATCGACAAATTTTTGATCAAAATATTTTGCAGCTAGCAGTTGATCACGGCGCCGTTCTTCTAAACGACACAACAGTGATCAGCGTTTCTAAAAAAACTGATGCCAAATGGATGGTCAGTACAGATAACGATAAATATGAATTTGATCTTCTTGTTGCAGCTGATGGTAGACAATCAAAAATTGGCCATTCACTTGGGCACATCAAAGAAATTAATACAAAAAGAGTTGCTCTTCACTGCTATCTTCCAAGAAAAATAGACCGCGGCCAAAGATTGGGCGAAATGCATATTCTCGAAAATGGATCTTACGTTGGACTCGATCCTATATGCGATGACGAAGTTAATTTTTCAATCGTTTGCGACTCTACAAAGCTAAAACAAGAGAAACCTATCGACATCATCAATGATGCCATTAAAAATTCACCACGCTTAAGTGCAATGTTTGATCTTATTACTGATCACACTAAAGTTCGCATTGTTACATGTTTAAAAAATAATAACTCTTTCGTTGCTGGAGATAATCTAGCCTATGTAGGAGATGCCGCTGGTTTTATTGACCCGCTTACAGGAGAAGGAATGTACAACGCCCTTCTCTCAGGCACTCTGCTCGCTAAATCGCTTACAGATTTCGATACAGTCAATAAAGCATTACATCTCTACAAAATGAAAAAATTAAAATTGGGACTTCACAAAAGTTTACTGAATCACTTTTTCCAAATAGTGATCAGAAGTCCATTGTTAATTAATCTTACTGTTCGCTTTTTAAGAAAATCGCCCGATCGGGCAAATCAGTTTATTGGAATAATCGGAAACATTCATGGGCCATTTACAGGCCTAGTAAAAATGCTAAAAGCATAATTGAGGATAAATGAGCATAATACACTCTGTAACAACAAGCTTTCCTAATAGATATGCATCTCAAGAAGATATCGCTAATGAGATTTCTTCTCTTTGGCCGGATAAGAAAAAGCACGTTGAGCAATTTCACAACTCTACTCAAGTTACTGGTCGCCACCTTTCCATTCCTCTAGAGGAATATAAAAATTTGGGTGATATTGGTGATCGCTCAAAAAAATGGCTAGATGTTGCGATTGAATTACAGACTCAAAATATCAATAACCTTCTCGCTAATGCTGGACTTTCTCCTAAAGACATCTCGATGATAGCATCAACGACTGTTACAGGGCTTTCTATTCCAACTCTAGAAGCAAAATTAATGAATAGAATTGCCTTTCGTTCAAATACAAAACGCCTTCCCATTTTTGGGCTTGGATGCCTTGGAGGAGTAGCGGGAATCAATCGCGTCTCTGATTATCTAAAAGGACATCCAAAGGAAGCAGCAATTCTTCTAGCAACAGAACTTTGCACTCTCACATTCCAATTTCAAGATAAGAGTGTGGCAAATTTAGTTGGTACAAGTCTTTTTGCTGATGGAGCGGCAGCTGTCCTATTAGTTGGAGATGAACATCCTCTAGCGAAATCCGGTCAATTTAAAGTTTTAGATAGTGAAAGTTTCTTTTACCCTGATACTGAGAGAATCATGGGATGGGATATTGTGAGCACAGGATTTCAAATTGTCCTAAGCGGTGATGTTCCTAAAATTGTAGAAGATAAAGTAAAACCAAATCTCAATGATTTCCTCTCGAAGAACAAAACAACATTAAGCGATGTTAACTTTATGGTTTCTCATCCTGGAGGACCAAAGGTTCTAGAAAAACTGTGTGAAGTTTCTGAAAAAGACCCCGAAACCTTTAAGCACAGCTGGTCTAGTTTAAGAGAAAAAGGAAACATGTCATCAGTCTCTGTATTGCATGTATTAGAGAAAACTATTCAGGAAAAAAGAACAGCAAACGAAATTGGCTTAATGGTCGCTATGGGGCCGGCATTCTGTTCTGAGATGAATCTCATCAAAAAAATTTAAGGATAGATATTAATGACAGTGAATGTTTTCATTCTCAATGGCATTATCCTCTTCTACATCATTCAAAGAATAAGTGAGATATTTCTCAGTAAAAAAAATGAGAAATGGTTGAGAGAAAATCTCAATGCTATCGAAGTTAATCCAAAGGAAAGCCTACGAATGAGGGTTTTTCATACTCTTTGGTTTATTGCCTTAATCACTGAAGCCAACATAAAAAGAGAATTCCACTCCCCTCTTGTCACCTCTATCATTGGACTGCTTCTCATTCTCGGATTAATTGTTCGATTTAGTTCAATGAGAGAACTAAAACAATTCTGGACTATAAAAATTTTTTCAATGAAGGGCCAAGAAGTCAAAAAGGGTGGATTCTATCGTTATCTTCGCCATCCGAATTATCTTGTAGTAATCGTAGAATTTATCTTGATCCCACTTTTATTTAAGGCATACTTAACAATGATTTTATTTTCAATATTAAACCTGTTCGTTCTCAAAGAACGAATAAAACTAGAAGAGGATACGATTATGTCTCAGACAAACTACACCGCTCTATTTGCAAAGAAAAAACGTCTCATTCCATTTTTATTAACTCTTCTCCTTAGCGTTCACACTGCTAAAGCAACTGAGGTTTCATCTCATCACAAAGATTTTAATGAGGCGAAAAAATCAGAGTCCTTTATTAAGTTTGGAAGTACTAGTACAAAACTGGGAATGATCACAAGTACATTTGAAGGATATGCTAAAGATGCTTCTGTGAATTATGATATTGTTAACGATCAAATCACTCACCTGGAAGTTAAAATCCCATCTAAGGGAATTGACACCGATAACGGTTCACGAAATGAAAGAATGTATGAGGAAATTTTAGAAGCAAATAAATACCCTGTTATCACTGCGACTCTAGCTAAAGCTGTTCCAGTAGTAGAAGGTGAAAAAACTGTCGATATGATTTTTACAATCAGAGATAATAAAATCACAAGACCTGTAAAATATAATATCAAAAGAGTGGGCGCAAAATATTTGATCACGGGTACTTCTTCAATCAGTTTGAAAGAAGCAAAGATCAAAGACCCAAGCATTGTCATCGCTACAGTAAGAGATCTTTTTGATCTAAGTTTTGCTATCTCTCTATAATCGGCTCTGCAATCTCATAAGCTTTTTTATGCTCGTGAGTGCCATAGAGCAACGTTGGTAGAATATAGAGATCGACAATGGTTCCTAGAATCATGATGATTGCCAGAATTCCACCGAACTGTCGAATAGGCATGAACGAATTAAAAGTAAACATTCCAAAACATGTACACAAGAGGAGCCCCGAACCAACAACAGGTGAAAGGACTCCTCTACTGTACTCATTAAAATTCTTAAAACGGACTTTCTTAGCATAAATAATATGAAAGCTTGAATCGCCAACTAATCCCAGAGAAATTGAGAAAGTCATTACAGTGGCAATATTGATTGAAAATCCTAAAAGGTACATCACTCCAAATGTAAGGGCCACTGGAAGCAAGGTGACGAAAATAAAAATGAGATTGTTCTTTAAAGACTTTAAGAAAAATGCGGAGAAAATAAAAATGACAAGAGCACTGGAAATAAAACTTTCGGCCAGAACGTCAATCATCGCATTTTGAGACACCATAAGGTTGTGGTGAATCCCATTGACTTGAAATTGAATTTTCTCTGATTTCAAATAGTCATTTACCACCTGTAAATCCTGCATATATTCTTTCACATTGAGTGGATTTCCTAAAATAGTCATTCGATATTTGCTCTCAATTGGATAACTGTCTTGAAGTCCCATCGGAAGTTGAGATCTTAATAAGAAATAAGCACCAATATTTTCAGGAAGCTCTTTCTTCCCAGAATATTGAGTATTAACTTCAGTAATTAGAGAGTCATTTGAAACAATTTTATATGGCTGAGATAGGTGTAATTTTACAAATCCACTTTCAATCTTTTGCATCGACTGAGCATCAGCGAGGGAGAAATCATGCCCTAAATCAACCGCTATTTCCATAATCGGCATCCCCGATACAGAACTAGTTACAGCGAGAATTTTTTCTCTAATCATCGTTTTTTTCGGGAAATATAAAGTTGCATCTGTGATGACATCCAGGCGACGAGGAACGAGGATCACACTGGCCACTCCGATAATCGCAAGCAGAACTATCGGCAACTTTGTAAGCGTGTGATTAAATACCACAGGAGAAAAGAAACTCTTCACTTCTAAATGATGATCTCTTGAAAAAAAGTGTTCCCACAAGTAGTACCAAAGAAAAACAAAGAGCGTAGAAAAAAGAACTAGCTGAGAAGAAATAAAACCAAATTCGCGAATAACTGATATCTGTGCCCAACCCAAACTTAAAAATCCGATATAAGTTGTAAACATCATCAAGAATATTGGGGCCCATTTAATTTTAAACACTGACTTTAATCCCTTTAACTCCATCAAAGAAAAGTAGAGATGAAAAGACAGGGATAATATAACGGTAAAAACAACCAGAGGGATAATGGAAGTCACCATATTCATCTGACCTTTCAGAATTTTAAGGGTTGCTAGAGAAAATCCAGCAGAGAAAAGACAAGGCAAATAAACGATGAGAGCATTTTTAATATTGCCAATAAATACAATAGAAATAATTAATCCTAAAATAAACATTGCCGGGAATAGATTCTCTTGAATGGCCAGCGAGTATTTATCTAGCAAATAATTTGTATAGGAAATTCCCGCAAAAGAAGTTTTGTCATCACTCCAGTAAGAAGAAGATTCAGCAAAGTGAAGAATTTTTTTATGAATTTCATCGTTGTTGTCTAAGATCAAAGCTGCAACAAATGTAGGAGTCTCTAGTTGCATCATTTGTTCTGATGACGGTCCCCCCTTGCCTTCTTTATTTTTTTGAAGTTTTCTTTGTGTGATAATTTCACAATCATCGATGCACAATTTTTCAATATTTCCTAATTCTTGGTAGAACTTATCTTTATTCGATGTCTCTTTTTTTATAACAAGTGAATGCTTTTCTAAAACGCTTTTTTGAAAAAGGTTATAATCCTTCAAGCTTTTTTCGGTTAAAAAAATTGTCTCAGGATTTTTTTGCTTAATATCGTGAGAATAAATAAGTGTTGTTAATCCTAGAAGGGCCAGAGCTGTAATCATTATTTTTTTTATCATGTCATAATACTCCTAAAACTCGCATGACCTGACAAGATTTCTGTGTTATCTTGGCTGTAATTTGGCAATATTCTATTAGTAAATCTAAATAAATCATAAGGTGAAAAGTTATGGCAAAAACAATTATTGACCCAAACGCTAAAGCGACATCAAAGGATGGAATTTACGGACTTCCTTTTAAAGAAAGCGAAGCGCAGGTAGTCTATATTCCTGTTCCATGGGACGTCACGACTTCATATCAAGCAGGAACGTCTAAAGGGCCATCTGCCATTTTAGCAGCGAGCGAGCAGATTGATTTTTTCGATTTAGATTTTGTTGATGCTTATCAAGCAGGGCTTTTCATGAAAAAAGAAAGCGCTAAGATAAAAAAGCTAAACACTGAAGGAAGAAAGCTAGCAAAAAAAATCATTGATGCTGATGACGTAACAATGAAAAAAAATAAAGTCCTTCAAAAAAGTTTGGAAAAAGTAAATCAAATCTGTGAAGACCTAAACAATGAAGTGTATAAAGAAACAAAGGCGCTTCTTGATAAAAATAAAATTTCTGTCGTTGTTGGTGGAGATCACGCTACTCCTTTTGGAGCGATTAAGGCTTACGCTGAAAAATATCCTAAGCTTGGTGTTCTTCATTTTGATGCTCACTCAGACACTCGCAATGCCTACATGGGCTTTGTGAACTCTCATGCTTCAATCATGTATAACGTAATGACAAAAATCCCAAACGTTTCGAAATTAGTTCAAGTAGGGATACGCGATTTTTGTGAACAAGAATACACTTTCACAAAAAACAACAAAAAAGTTGAAGTTTATTTTGATCAAACTCTCGCTAGAAGAAAAATGACTGGGGAAAATTTCCAAAAGATCGCTCGCGAAATAGTTTCACACATGCCAGAGCATGTTTACATTTCTTTTGATATTGACGGACTTGATCCACGCTTTTGTCCGAACACAGGAACTCCTGTTCCCGGTGGACTCGACTATCAAGAAGTTATGTTGATCATCAATGAACTTGTTGCAAGCGGTAAAAAACTTGTAGGCTTTGATCTTGTCGAAGTGGCACCAAATCCAAAAGATAAGAGTAATGAATGGGATGCCAACGTTGGGATGAGACTACTTTATAAAATGACTTCGGCAAGTTTGGCGACGATGGGTTTTATTAAGAAAAGATAATTCAACTTAATCTTAATATAAATTTAAGTGTCCTTGAGTTAATTCAAGAAGCTCGTTATTTGTTAGTACTTTATTAGAGTCAATTAAAAAAAACTCCTTGTTCTCTATAAAGAGACATCCCACGAACATAGAGAAACGATTCTTGTTCATCATTGGGAGAGAACTGATTTGATCATCTGTAAATGTGCTGATTGTATCCACAGAATCAACCACAAAACCAATAAACTCTTCTGCTAATTTTATAATGATCGCTTTTCGATCCTCTGAGGGTGATTCATTCGTTTTCGATTCAATTATTGTAGCGAAATTAACCAATGGAACTATTAAATTCTTCAAGTGAATATACCCAAGATAAATCTCTGACTCCAAATCATGAATTTTTACATCTCTTATTTGTATGACCTCATGTGTTTTATCAAGTTCTATTGCTATCCTCTCATTACCGACACTGAATCCAATACATTTTTTTCCACAAAAATTCATTTTTTGATCTTTGATATTTATTCCGCAATTTTTTTTCTGACCGCGAATTAATGGGACATTTTCAAGTTTAAATAATTCGTCTCTGTTAATGACCAAAAGCAAACGAGTCTCTGAAATTTGAATCGTTCCTCCAATAACTTTTGCTGCAGAATCTTCAGCGTAATTAAATTCATTCCTTAGATCTTTATCAAATCGAAGAACTTCCCCTGTGCGATCAAATAATAGACCGATCTTTGCACCATCATTATTATTAATAATGGCCACCTTTTTATTTCTGTAATCACTTGAACTTTTTAAATTTAAAATGTGACAAATATCCACTAAAGGGATAACAACATTATTCAAATTAAAAAATCCCACCAAATAATCGGGTGCTAAAGGCATTTGGGCCAAATATCCAGGGTAATTCACGACTTCTTGAATCTCTCTAACATTAATTGCAAATTCATTTTCTCCCAAAAACAGGGTCGAATAAGTATCCATTGACATTTTTTCTGACGAACTAAAAATCTCGCTTTCCATAATTGCCCCTTGCCATTGCGCCCTGCGTTCATAATATCAGCAAAGCTTAATGAAAGCGTAATGGGTCATTGCGTGTATTTCACGGGTAAAATGTGGTGATATTTGAGTGCCCCCCATTATATCAGGGGGTGATATCTGGGTGATATTTGAGCGTCACCTTACGTTAATTCTATATTAATTGTATTTATAACTTTAATGAATAAGCGAAATGGATTAAAACGTGAGCACAAAACATGACAAAAGCATGACCTTAGTCATGATTTCTCACAAGAATATTTATGAAAGTTAATAATGTCCTCTCAAGACTAAACTGTATGTACTACGTTTCCACGGTGTCAGATTCCGGGAAATGGAAGGCCGAGTTTGTGAACGATGCTATTGAGAATTTAATAGGACAGAAACCTTCCGAATATCTTCAAGGCATTAATGATTGGCTTCATTTTATCCATCCTGAAGATAGAGATCTTGCACTTTTAGGGGTAAAGAATCTTAACAACACAGAAGGGGAAGCAACTCAAGAGTATCGAATCGTCCATCTTAATGGGACCATCAAACATGTTCGAGACGCCAAAATCACATTCATTGAAGGTGGTGTGCTCAAAGTCTCAGGGGTCATCATGGACATCTCTGACTACAAATTTATACTCTCTAAAAATGAAAAACTTGTTAGTGATCTGATTGTCAAAAATAATGAATTACAATTAATCATAAAATCGTTCAATGTAATTAATTCTCTTGTTTCAAAAGAAAATATATTTTTACAAGAAAACATTTCACTTTTATTTCAAGCCAAAATTGCTCCCCTGTTATTAAAAATATCGTCTGACATTAATAGGCCCATCATCGATCAAATAGAGACTGAATTTTCCAATATTCTTTCTGAAGCATTTTTTTCTCTTCAATTAAAACCACTTTCCCCGAGGGAAAATGAAATAGCTCAATTAATATCTCAAGGGAAAAGCTATAAAGAAATTGCTCATCAATTAAGTATCAGTTTAGATACTGTAAAATCTCATTTAAAAAATATTAAGAAGAAATTATCCTTAGCTGATACAAATGGAAGTCTGGAATCATTTCACAAATTAACAAAAGAAAAAAAAGTAGGGATAGAACAAAATCAAACTTAAAAAAAAAGGGGTCCTCCACAAGACCCCTTTTTTTAATCTTCTATGATTTCAATTAAGCTTTCTTCATAATTTATGGCGTGATCAGGCTCTAACGAACTTAAGCCCTGGCGGACCATCTTTGATGTAAACTCCAAGAGTCACAATCATAGCTGTCACAGTCAGGCCATATTCAATCTTATGCTGAACTAACGACTCTCTAAGCAGACCTCCAGTGAGAACATCTGCAATAGCAAATACCGAAACAATAGCTAGACAATAACTCCAAAACGAATAGTGATTTGGTGTCTCGCAGTTGGTTTCATTTCTTGTAGTCATTGGCATAGACTCTTCTCCCTCGCTTAATTCTCGGATGGTTTAGTTGAGAAGAAAGCGATGTCACGAGTATAAGGGCATTCGCGAAATTCACGAAAAGGCCTCGTGGAGAGATAGGAAATCAATACATTAGAAGGATTTTATTCTTTATTTGGGACGAAAGACTGCCAACTTTTAAAGGTTCTTCGCATTTTTCATCCTTGTATTTCCCAAATAAACTGTCCGAGCAGGATAAGCGAATTTCACTCCAACCTCTTCTGCCACTTTAAGAATACTAAGAATAAATTGATGGCGCTCAGATAGTTCTATCTTTAATTCACCTGTAACAAAATAAACAGTAAGCAAAATATCAACGGAAGAACTTCCAAGTTCATAGATAGTTACTGAAAAATCATCTTTTAAGATAACCGGATTAAGTTGAATCTCATAACGAATGCGATCACAAAACTCTTGCAGTTTATCAAGAGGAGTCGAGTGCTCTAATTGAAGTGTTGTTTTAAATCGTCTTACTCTTCTCATGCCGTAATTATCTATGGCCATATTAGCGAGCACACTATTAGGAAGAGTCACTAAAGAATTAAGTGGAGTTCTGATTCTTGTACTTCGAAATCCCACTTGTTCAACAGATCCTTCTAGGTCTTTACCAAGAACAACGTAATCACCAATCTGAAAAGGGCGATCAATAATGACTGTCACTGAACCAAATAAATTAGAGATTGTATCTTTAGCTGCAAGGGCGACGGCAACCCCCCCGATTCCTAGCCCGGCAAGAATGCCAGCTACATCAAAAGTTAAACTATGGGCAATGAGGATGATACCAAAGACGACAACCACAACTTTAGATGTCTTCTTCATCATTGGAATTAGAACATCATCAAACTTATTCCCTGTGCTCTTGGCCTTTTTCTCAAAATGCAAGCTGATGTAGTCAACAATTTTTAAAGTCGACCAAACAGAGAAAAAAGCTGTGAAGATATAAGCTACGCGAATAAATACTTCGAGCATCTCGACATCTAGCTCAAGAAGTCGAATTCCAACAAGCCAACAGATAGAAAATGCCAAAAGACCAAAAGGAAGAGTTGATTTAAAACGATCTTTATCATCTATTTCCAAAAAACGATCTTGTACTTTGAAGCGCAAATACACCGTAACAATAAATCGAGCAGCTCCAAAAAAGCTAAGCGAAATAAATAATAACGCTAGCAATCCTAACCATTGCCCTTTTTTAAACATCAAAAACTCTTCAGAAGTCCACTCTGGCATGCGCTCTTTAAAACGAGTTCTCCAATTGCGATACTCAGTAACTCCAGAGAGAACTTTTTGTCTTGCAACTGATGAATAGAAGTTTTCAATTGTACTTACAGTCTCAGGAGAAAACTTCCAAATCCCATCGCCTGATTTTTCTATTGCAATTTCCACGTCGTAAACATTATTTCCAACGGTCACTGTTTGTTTTCTAAAAAACCATTTCGGTCCCGACTCATACGTTGGAACGTGGATTAAATTTACCTTAGCTATGCGATCAATAGTATTAATCAGTCTCTCAACTGTAATTTTGCCAGCAAGATCTCTTAAGGGAGGATCAATTTGAGAGAGATCAAGAGTTTGAATAGCTTCTTTAAAGCCTGAGTTATTTCCACTCTTAACTTTATCCATCGCGGACAAAAAGGCACGCATCGTCTCTTGAGGATTGCGAAGCTTTTCGCGAAGTTCAGTAATTTCTTTACTGTCTTCTTTCTTAATTTCAACTCCAACTTTAGAAGGAGTCATTGTGAGAGTTAATGGATTGATATCAGCGAGGGCGATTTGAGTAAAAAGAAAAATGAATAAAACACTTAAGCGAGTCATAACTTTCTTACCTATAATACTGTATAGATAAAAAGTTACTACTAAAGCCCAAATGGGTCAATTAATTTGAGCCTTAGTAGTTCTATTGAGATTATTTGTTTTGTACTTTTTTTAAAACGATTTCAAGTGGACAGAATTTTGTAAAAGACGATTGAAGAAGGTTTACTCCTACAAATGCTGTAAAAAATATCCAATTTGGATGATGGAAGTGCGAAAGAGCAAGACTTAATAAAATAAATGTTCCTGCAAAAGCTCTGATTTGGTTTTCAACTGACATGTTTTCTCCTATAAAAATTTAGCAATACCCGAAAATATTTTTTCGCCGTTAAGTTCAATATCATATGTGATGGGACAAGATTTACTTATCATATAGCTCACACCGCAATATTTAGTCATTGATGTTTCCACAGATTTTATCACCATTTCTTTTTCCAAGCTATCACCAAGAAATTTGTAAATGAGGTGCACTTTAGAAAAATATTTTGGTGTTGTATTTGTAAGCTCTGCTTCAGTCTTAATGTTAAAATCAAGTGGGACGGCCTTATGCTTGTGAAGATAAGTAATCGCATCCATTGCACTACACCCAGCAATTCCTGTTAGCACAAGCTCTTTTGGTGATGGCGCTTGATTCGTGCCACCAACAACATTTAATGCAGCATCTATTGGAGTTTCATGCCCTCTTATTTGAGAGGTGAAGTGCATGCCACTGTCCCACTTTAAATTCAAATCCATAACCACCTCTACTCGACTGGAAATCCTGCGGACTTCCAGGAATCAAAGCCCCCCATGTTTTGGACCTTGAATCCTTTTTTTGTTAACTCGTCACCAACAAGCCCTGCCCTTCTTCCACTCTTGCAGTAGACTATAATTGTTTTGTCCTTAGGTAATTTGTCAGCTTCTTTTTCCCACTCAGCTTTATTGTTGTTCATCAGAGACATTGGAAGAACGATAGCGCCTTTAACTTTACCGGCCTTTACTTCGTCGGCTTCTCTTACATCAACAATAACTGCCTTCTTTTCATCAACAAGCTGCTTTGCTTGATTTGGACTAACTGTATCTAATGCAAAGACAAATTTAAATAAAACAATCCCAGCAATTAGAATTCCAAGTATTAAATTTTTTCTCATAAAATCTCCTGTTCTTTTTCCATGACGTATTTAACTCTAGATTTTCCAACCATCCAAAAATAAAGTACTGGTACTGCAAATCGAGAAAGAACTGTTGCGGCCACTTCACCAAAAATTAAACTTACTGCAAGACCTTGGAAAATTGGATCAAATAACATTACCGAGCTACCAACAACAACAGCTGCAGCAGTTAATAGCATTGGTCTAAATCTTAAAACTCCTGCACTCACGACAGCTTCTTTTAAGCTCATTCCTGTTGCAAGTTGGTGCTCAATAAAGTCTACGAGAATAATCGAGTTTCTAACAATGATACCAGCACCAGCGATAAATCCAATCATAGATGTCGCTGTAAAATAGGATCCGACAATTACGTGACCAGGGAGAATACCAATCAAGCTTATTGGAATTGGTGCCATGATAATTAATGGAACAGTAAAGCTTCTAAACCAACCAAGTACAAGAATATAAATGAGAACCATAACAACTGCAAAGGCCCCTCCCATATCTCTAAATACTTCGTAAGTAATAAACCATTCTCCGTCCCACTTAACAACTGGAGCTGTTGTATTCCAAGGCACTTCTGCTGTTTGAAGTGGATATTTTATCATAGGAGTTAATTTTAAAATCCCATAAACTGGTGCTTCTTCTGCTCCTGAAAGTTCACTCATTACATATGAAACAGGTTTAAGATTTTTTCTATAGAGAGTTTCTGTTTCAATAATTTTAGGTTTTCCTAAAACGTTTTGAACATCGACAACACCTGATTCAAATGAAGGTGTTGTAATCTCAGCAAAAGGATTAGCGCTACTTCTTCTTTGATCAAGTACAGATACGTTAATGTTAACTTCTTCAGGAGAAGTATTATCTTTTAATAAACTTATTGGAGTTTCAGAGAAAATCAATGCTCCATTTCTCATGACCTGATCAGCACTTGTACCATACATTCCACCTTTAATTTGATCGAATGGATAAACCAATCTTGGTCTGCCAAGACGTGATGTTGTATCCAAGTCAACAACACTATTTACAGAGGCAAATGTATCGTACAATTCTTTAGCTACTTTTTTTCTTGTTGCTTCATCTGGTCCATAAACTTCTGCCACAACTGTCGCCATAACTGGAGGTCCAGGTGGAATTTCTAAAACTTTTGAAAGGGCCTGTTTAGAATCAGCAAACTTTCTAATAACTGGTCTTAAGCTTTCAATAATAGCATGGCTTGATTCTTTTCTTTCATGCTTAGACTTTAATAAAATTTGAAGGTCACTTTGATAGTCACTTCTTCTTAAGAATGAATGCTTAACCATCCCAGAGAAAGAAAATGGAGCAGCTTCTCCAGCAAAAACCTGAACTTTTAAAACATTTGGATTTTTCAAAATTTCACGAGCTAGCTCAATAGAATTTTCTTCATTCTTTAAAAGAGGAGTCGTTGTTGGATAATCCATTAGAACCTGAAACTCTTCTTTGTTATCAAAAGGAAGCATTTTTACTTTTACATTTTTAAAATAAACTAAACTCATTGCTCCAAATAAAAGAACAACTGTGAAGGCACCGAACACTAGACTTGCCTTTTTTGTTCCCAAAAGAGTGCTCATCATTTTTTCATAAATTATATCCAGCTTACTTTTTGTTTCAGTTTTTTCTTCATGCTCACCATGGCCATGTTCGTGTTTTAAGATTTTAACTGCTGCCCAAGGAGTAACAATAAAGGCAACAAATAATGAAAGAATCATGGCGTAACTAGCACCAACTGGAATTGGCTTCATGTATGGCCCCATCATTCCTGATACAAAGGCCATTGGTAAAATCGCACCAATAACAGTAAACGTTGCCAGGATTGTTGGGTTACCAACTTCAGCAACAGCATTTAGAGTTGCTTTAATCAATGAAATATTTTTATTCATCTTTAAGTGACGTTCAATGTTTTCTACAACAACGATAGCGTCATCTACGAGAATTCCGATTGAGAAAATCAAAGCAAAAAGAGTAACACGGTTAAGTGTGTATCCCATGAAATAGTAAACAGCGAGAGTTAATGCAAGTGTAACTGGAATTGCTGTCGCAACAACAAGCGAAGCTCTAAATCCCATAACAATGGCAATCAGAACTGAAACTGATAGAGTTGCTAATAACAAGTGTTCAATAAGCTCTTTAGATTTTTCATCTGCTGTCGCACCGTAATCTCTAACAATAGACATCTTTACGCTGCTTGGGATTTTAGTGGCGAAAGCATTCGCTCTATCAACTAACTCTTTAGCAAGTGTTACAACATTGGTCCCTTTTCTTTTTGCAAATACTATTGAGACAGCGTTTTCAACGGCTCCATTATTTTCTTTTGTTACAAGTGAAGAAACTCTAGTTCTTTCTTCAGGTCCATCAACAACATCTGCGATATCTTTTATTTTTATGATCTGTCCGCCTCTTTGACCAACAGAAACATTTTTCACATCATCAACGTTTTCATATCGTCCACCGATATCAATGTCATAGACATTGTTCTTACTCCAGTTTTTTCCAACCGGCATATAAGAATCGTTTTCTATAAGTGCCTTTGCGACAAAGCCTAGAGAGACACCACGTTGTTTTAATTTTGCAGGATCAACAACAACTCGCACACTTCGTTTTAAGCCACCAAGTAATTCTACTCGTGCCAAATCAGGTGTACTTGAAAGCTCTCGAGCAAGTGGAGCAATAAGCGTTCTCAGTTTATAATCATCAATCTCTTTTGAACTAAATGTAAGAACTAAAAATGGAACATCATCAATAGAAAAAGATCTTACCTGAGACGCCATTGCTTCCTTTGGTAGTTCACTTCTGATGGCCATTAACTTGTGGTGAATTTTTACAAGGCTTGGTTCCATTGGTTCACCGACCTTAAATCTGACAGTGACAAGTGATCCATGGTTTTGAGAACCTGAATAGACATACTCAACTCCGTCTAATCCCCAAACAGCGCGCTCTATAACTTCAGTAACTTTTCTTTCTACTTCATGCGCTCCTAATCCAGGTGCAGCTGTTTGAATATCAATCATTGGAACTGAAATTTGAGGCTCTTCTTCTTTTGGAGTTAAATAAACTGCCATCACTCCAAGTAGAATACTCGAGAGTGCTATGACCAACGTTAATTTTGATCTAATGAACATTTTTGCTAATGTTCCGGCAAATCCCATTTTATAATTATGTTGCGTGCTCATGGATAATCCTTATTATAAATTTTCTGACTGTTTATTCATTATTTGTATTTTTTTAGCCTTGGTCTCAACGAGATTTAGCTCAACATCGCTTTTAGATTTTAATAAATCTATTCTTCTTGCAAGTACCTCTGTTAATTGAAGAGCGTTAATCATCCCATTTTTAAACAGATTATTTGCAACAACAGTTTGTTCATCTAAAAGCTTTTGGCTCTCCCCTAATGTATCAAGCGTTTTTACTAGCGTTGATTCCATTTCAGTTAAGGAATTAAATTCCATTTTTTCTTTTTGAGAACTTGCTTCTGCAAAATATTTGGCAGCATGAGAATTATGAATTGCCTCATCTCCTGCTCCGTGATCTGTCCCAGAGAATAAATTCCAATTTAAATAAAGACCAGTCGTAAATGCCGTTGCTGTTTTTCTCTTTCCATTAAAAGCGTCTCCTTCAGCAAAGACACCGACTCTTGGAAGATTTCTCGATTTTTCTGCACCGATAATTTCAGTTGCGGCCTTTGCGTTTTGATTTAGGGCCTTCACTTTATCTGATTCAACATATTCATTCTGAGAGGTTGGCATGTATTTATTAACATCAGGTAAAAAACTTCCACCATCTCTGTGACTCAAAGAAATTTTTTCACCATTTAATTCATTGAGGGCCTTAAGATAAGCCTCATGTTTAGCATTTGTTTCATCAGTGATAGCAAGAATTCTATTTTTTAAACTTTTTAGACCTAGAAGTCCTGAATAACCTAGCTGATTTGATTTGCTTCCGATTTGGTATTTGCCAATAATTGCATCAACTGTATTTTTTACTTTTCCGATATCATCACTAAACCGGTCAAGGGATTTTAAAGTGAAGTAACTTTTTGCGACTTCACCATAGAGTTGAACATTAACTGAACTCTTTTCAAATTTTTTGGCCTCATATTGAAACTCACTGGCCTTAGCGATCGAACTTTTCATTCCACCTTCATAAAGGGGCATATTGATTCCAATGGCCCCCTTTGTGAATAAATTGGATCCAGGATGATTGAGCTTATCTGGCATAAAGTCCACCTGTTCAATTGATCGCTGTGAAAGAAGTCCAAACATGTTGGCCCCAGGATCATTTGTTAAGTATGATGAGCCTGTCGCATAAACAGTTGGCAGCCAATGATTTCCCATTCTCTTTTGGTTTAACTCGGAGGCAGAAACTGATTCCGTTGATGCCTTTAGCGCTAAACTTTTAGTCTCGATAGATTTCCAAATCTTTTCAAACTCTTCATTGGCATACGCATTCCATGAGAGCATTAATAACACGGTTAAGATTTTTTTCTTCTGCATATTAGGTCCTATCGTTTTGAAGTTTTCTTTGTCGTTTTGACATTTACTGATTTCACTTGTTGGCTTAAATTTTTTCTTAATTCACTCATTCTTTTTTCTTCTTCATTTATTCGATCCGCTAAAATTTCTCGAACTAATGAACAGGCATCTTTAATTTTAGGAACGGCAAGAGACACAAATTGAAACTGGCCTTCTTTTCTGGTCTTTAAAATCCCGGCATCTTTTAAGACGGTCAGATGTTGTGACAAGTTTGCCTTAGGGATATCTAAAGTTGTTAGAAGATCGGTGCTCGTTTTCTCTCCTTGGGCCAAAATATCAAGGATCTCCAGTCGCACGGGGTGCGAAAGAGCATGGCAAATATTCGCCTGCAATTCATAAAGGACTTTTTTTCTATCGAGCATGTTGTTTTCCTATTTACTAATCCATTAGTTCATAAAATTATAAACTAATAAATATAAAAACTCAAGAACAAAAAGTTTCTTTGAGTTTTTTACCTGATATCAACGGTATAATCAGACTTAAATTATTGATAAGAGAAAAAACTTATGCTTCTCATAAATAATTCGCGGCTGTTATCAACACAGGAACACCCAACTAAAATAGTTGGGTGATCTAACATTCACTTAACTTCGACTCAAAAGATTCCAAAAAATGAAGCTCTCGCTTATCCTATTTATTAAATAGGATGGGACACATGAAAATCACTCTTGGTATATTTCTTCTCGTACTTTCAACGAATACCTTCGCCCGAGCAATAATAGACGAGTCCTATTGGATTAAAAATCCAACTCCTGAAGTTTTAAATCTGCTTCAATCAAGACCAGAACTCACCATCGATCATGTTAAAACTGACGGTTTAGAACTATATGGACCTAAAGGCCTTGAGCTCTTTTTAAAGAATAATAAAGTTGATTATCGTCCCCTCGAAGCTATTTCCTTAAAAGCAAAAAATGGATACCTATCTCCTGAAGGAATTGAAACAGAATTAAAAGCAATTGCAGAAAGCAATCCAGATATCACTAAGCTCTACTCCATTGGAAAATCCTCGCAGAAACGCAACCTTTGGGTAGTGAAGCTTTCAAAAAATGCCAAGATCGATGACGAGCGTCCAGAGTTTAAGTACATCGCCAATATGCACGGAGATGAGATTGTTGGTCGTGAACTCATGCTTCGTTTTATCAAAGATTGTGTGAACAATTACGGCAGAGATCCACAGATCACAAATCTATTAGATAAATTCCAAATTCATATTTTAGTTTCAATGAATCCAGATGGTGCTGCCAATGGAACGAGATCAAATGCTCAACATGTAGATTTAAATCGCGACTTTCCAGATTTTTCTACAGACGACAATCAAGACACCATAGATAATCGAGCGCCAGAAACTCAAGCTGTCATGAATTGGCAAGGAGAGCATCATTTTAAACTCTCCGCTAATTTTCATGGTGGAGCTGAAGTTGTGAACTATCCTTGGGACGGCATTTCTGAGCGTTTCCCAGAAGAAGACACAATTAAAGATTTAAGTTTAGACTATGCTCACAACGCTCCTTACATTGCTGCTTCGACTGTGTTTAACAATGGGATCACCAATGGATTTGCTTGGTATAAGATAAATGGTGGAATGCAAGACTGGAGTATTTACTGGAGACGAGATTTTCAAGTGACAATTGAGCTCTCAAACGATAAGTGGCCAGACTACTCAAGAATTGATTACTACTACGATCAAAATCGTCCAGCAATCATTGGTTTAATAGAAAGATTGGAAACATTAGTTAGAAGATAAAATTACGCGCTCTTTTTATAATCGTGAGCGTGTTTTTCTTTTTCAGATTCAGACTCTAATTCCTCCTCTGTCGGATAGGCATCTCGGTCTTGCTGGACAACTGAAATCATCATTCCAATTGGAAAAGCAAACCAAAAAAGCATTCCAAAAATGGTAACGGCCCTTACTAAGAGTATTTCATCACTCATAATTCCTCCTGAGGAAAGTCTCTATTAAGTGATAGCATGAGTAAGCATCAATTCATCATAATTAAATTGCTATCTATAACATTCAATAAATATCTTAGATAAGGCCCTTTATTCTTTTTTATCCTTACTTATCCCTCTTGAAATTAACACCGAGGAGTTATCTTATGGCAAAAATGAAAATAGCAGTTATCGGATCTGGAGATGTTGGAACAGCTCTCTCCAACGGATTTATAAAACATGGCTATCATGTAATGAGAGGTTCCCGTGATCCAAAAAAATTAAGTGATTGGAAAAATCAATCAGGAACGAATGCTTTGATTGGAACATTTGAAGAGACTGCAAAATATGGAGACGTTGTCATTTTGGCAGTAAAGGGTTCGGCTGCCATCTCAGCGCTTAAATTATGTGGCATTGATAATCTCAAAGGAAAAACAGTTATTGATGTCACCAATCCAATTGCAGATGAACCACCTGTTAATGGAGTTCTTAAATTTTTTACAGACATCAATAGTTCACTCATGGAACGATGTCAGTTCACAGCTCCCGAGGCCAATTTTGTTAAGGCCTTCAACAGTGTTGGAAATGCTCTTATGGTGAATCCAGACTTAAAAGGAATAAAGCCCTCAATGTTCATCTGTGGAAATAATGAAAATTCTAAAAATGCAGTGAGAGAAATTTTAGATCAATTCGGATGGGAGACCGAAGACATGGGTGGAGCTGAAGCGGCACGAGCGATTGAGCCACTTTGCATGCTCTGGTGTATCCCCGGCTTTCTTCACAATGATTGGAAACATGCTTTTAAACTTTTAAAAGCTTCTCCTTAAGTTTTTTAAGGCGGATTCTCTTATCTAGTCCACTAGTTTTAGCGGCAAAAGATAAAAGAGTATTCAAGCGATCGAGATTCAGCCAATCTTCTTTGGGAGGATCTCCCGCTTCGAAATTGAGTGGGCAGTAATCGAGAGTGTTATCGACCTGAACGAATAATGGAGCTCCCTGAGTGCGGCAAATAATAGGACGGGCTTCGTAAATAGTGCAGCGATCGTTGTACAAAAACGAACAGGCGCCAGATTCATTTGGTGTTGCCCATAAATTTTTTAGTTCACTTCGTCTCTCTTCTGAAAGCGAATTAACCCACTCATTGATGCGCTCACTTTCAACTTCAAAAACCGAAATGTCAGTGAAACAACACTTTGAGCACCCTTCTTTGCATTTCATTGCAGTGGAATGCTTAGAGGACACTTTATCAAAGAAGCCTGAAGCATTCTCTTGTAATGTTTCTATTGGTTTTTTAGTCATAGAATTCTTTTATGCCAAAGTTAATGATCTCTCTACCCTTTTTTGGTTTTTAGTGCTAAAAATGATGAAATTCCCAACTCTTTTTATCGAGGATTACAATGAAACTTCAAAGTATCATCTTTTGCCTTGCAATGATCATTTCTTCAACATTCGCAGTTGCAGCAGATAAGCCATTAAGAATTGGAATGGTGACAGATGTGGGTGGCGTCAATGACCAGTCTTTCAATCAATCAGCTTGGGAAGGACTTCAAAAGGCCAAAAAAGAATTAGGAATAAAGGCAAGCTACCAAGAATCAAAACAGGACGCTGATTATCCTGCAAACCTAGAAACTCTTTACGATGCTGGAAACGATCTTATCTGGGCCATCGGATTTAAAATGGCTGATGCTGTTTTAAAAGCTGCTAAACAAAATCCAAAACAAAAATACGCTATCATCGATTACTCTTTTGGCGACAAGACTCCACCAAACGTAATTGGAGTTATGTTTAAAGCAGAAGAAGGTGCTTTCTTGGCCGGTTTTATTGCCGCAAAAATGTCTAAGACTAATTCTATTGGCTTTATCGGTGGAATGTCTGTGCCAATCGTTCATGCTTTCCAATACGGATATAAGGCGGGAGCAAAATACGCTAATTCAAAAGTTAATGTTCTTGAACAGTATTCAGAATCATTCACTGACGCTGCTAAAGGAAAAGCAATTGCCAATCAAATGATTTCAAAAAATGCGGACGTCGTCTTCCACGCAGCAGGAGCTGTTGGTGACGGAGTTATCGAAGCTGCTAAAGAAAAAAATAAAATGGCCGTTGGAGTTGATCGCGATCAAAACTACCTTGCCCCAAAAAATGTTATCACTTCAAGCATGAAGAGAGTCGACAATGCCATTTTCCAAGTTGTCTCTGATTTCAAAAAAGGTATCTACAAAGGTGGAACAACGCTAAACTTCGGACTAAAAGATGGCGCTGTTGATATTGCACCAACAACTTCAAAAATGATCCCAGACGCTCTACTAAAAGAAGTAACAGCACTAAAGAAAAAAATTGCTGATGGAAAAATCAAAGTTCCAGCAGATGAAAAAGCATACGCAACGTTTGCAAAAACATTAAAGTAATGCTCAGTCTTGAACTAAGAAATATCTCAAAAACTTTTGGGTCTTTTAAGGCCAACGATAGCATTAACCTCAAAGTTAACAGCGGAGAGGTGCACGCCATTCTCGGTGAAAATGGCGCAGGTAAATCGACTCTCATGAAAATTATCTTCGGCCTTTATCAACCAGATGCTGGCGGAGAAATTTATTTAAATAATGAATTAGTTAAGATCCGTTCTCCTCGCTTTGCCATTAGAAAAGGAATAGGAATGGTTCATCAGCACTTCATGCTTGTGAGACCTTTTACCATTCTTCAAAACATTATTTTAGGAATTGAGCCAAGGTCTCCTTTTGGCATGATCGACTACAAAAAAGCACGCGCAGAAGTTTTAAAAATTTCAGAAAATTATAATTTCAATATTGATCCTGATCTAAAAATTGAAAACATCAGCGTGGGAATGCAACAACGTGTGGAGATTTTAAAAACTCTTTACCGAAACGCAGAGCTCATTATTCTCGATGAACCAACGGCCGTTCTTACTCCTCAGGAAGTCATAGATTTCTATCGCATCGTTAGAAATTTAAAGCAGGATGGCAAAACAATTATCATCATCACTCACAAGCTTCATGAGATTAAAGAGATTGCTGACCGTTGCACGATTATTAGAAAAGGCCAATACATAGAAACTGTCGATGTTCGCTCAACTTCAGAAGAAGAGCTGGCGGCCAAGATGGTTGGAAGAAAAGTTGATCTTAAAATTAAAAAAACTATCGCTATTCCAGGTGATGTTGTTTTTAAGATTGAAAACTTAAATGCTCTTAACGACAAACAACTTCCTTCAGTCAAAAATTTCAACCTCTCTCTAAAAAGAGGAGAAATTTTAGGCCTTGCCGGAATTGATGGCAACGGACAGAGTGAATTAGTCGAAGCGCTCACGGGACTTCGCAAAATTAAATCTGGATCAGTTAAGATTAATGAAAAAGAAATTGCTCAGCTTACTCCCAAAGAAATTTATGAGAGTAAACTCGCCATGATTCCAGAGGATCGCCAGCGCCGCGGTCTCGTTATGGATTTCAAAGTAAAAGAAAACTTTGTACTCCAAAATATTTCTAAGAATCCATTTTCTCACTATGGTTTTATTATTAATCGGGAGCTTGTGAAGTTTTCTGAAACGCTCATGGATCGATTTGATATAAGACCTCGCAATATTGAACTGGCCGCTAGAAACCTCTCTGGAGGAAATCAACAGAAGATTATTCTTGCCCGCGAGATTGCTAACAATCCAGATGTCCTTATTGCTTTTCAACCAACAAGAGGACTTGACGTTGGAGCGATTGAATACGTCCATAACGAATTAGTAAAATTAAGAGATCAAGGCAAGGCCATTCTTCTCATTTCTTATGAGCTAGATGAAGTTATTAATCTTTCAGATCGTATAGCAGTTATCGTTGATGGATCTGTTTCGGCCAATATTGATTATGAAACGATCACTACTCACAAAAACATTAAAGAGCATATCGGACTCTTTATGGCCGGAGGAACTTCATCATGAAAAAATTCCTCTTAAGTCTTATGTGTGTAATCAGTGGACTTCTTTTTGGAGCTCTGATTTTAAAGTTATCCGGGATCCCTGCGTTTGAAGCGTACAACATTATGTGGAATGGAGCATTCTCTAAGCCTAACTACATTGCCTACATTATTATTCGCTCAACTCCCCTCATCCTCACAGGTCTTTCAGTTGCTTTTGCTTTTCGAACGGGGCTTTTTAATATTGGGTCTGAAGGCCAGTTCATTATGGGTGCCCTAACGGCTGCCTACTTTGGTTTTATTTTTCATTTTAATCCATGGATTCAAATTCCACTCGTTCTTGGAATTTCTGTGATGGTATCAAGTCTCTATGGAGGGCTTGCTGGATTCATGAAAGCACGCTTTGGCGTCCATGAAGTTATTTCCACCATTATGCTCAACTGGATCGCTCTTTATTTTTCAAACTACATGGTTATGCTTGAAGGCTTTCATAAAGCAAACACTGAAACGTCAGAATTCATTCAACCATCTACTTCAATTACTTTTTTAGAAAACTGGAAAAATTCTGATGCCGGTACTGAGTGGTTTTCTCATCATGAATTTTTAAGCGAGTTTTTCCGTCCACCAGTTAACGCCGGAATCTTTATTGCAATCATTGCAGTTCTTTTTGTATGGATTATTTTAACAAAAACAAGTTTTGGTTTTAAATTAAAAGCAGTGGGACAATCTCTTGAAGCTGCTCGCTACGCTGGAATCAATGTAAATAAAAAGATGACTCAATCAATGATGATTGCCGGTGGTCTTTCTGGCCTTGCCGGAGCAACTCACGTCATGGGTGTTTCAAAAAATGTTGCTATCTTAGCTGCCCATGAAGGTTATGGATTTGATGGAATAGCTGTCTCTCTCATTGGATCTAACTCTCCTTTTGGAGCTGCCATTGCCGGATTCTTTTTAGGCGCTCTAAAATACTCTGGACAGAAAATTCAATCAGCACTTGAAGCGCCATCAGAAGTTATAAGCATTATGATTGGGGCGATTATCTTTTTTATTGCTATTCCGATAGTCTTTGAAAAATTAATTAATAATTTTCATAAATTGTGGGAGAAAAAATAATGAAAGACCTTATCTTTCTTTTTAGCACCACTCTCATGTACTCGACTCCTCTCATCTTCACAGCTCTAGGTGGAGTGCTTTCTGAAAAAACGGGAATCATCAACATCGGTTTAGAAGGAATGATGACGATGGGGGCTTTTATAGCTTCACTTGCTGCGCTTAAATCAGGCAATCCGTGGATAGGTTTAATTGCAGGAGGAATTGGTGGATTAACTCTTGCTATCTTGCATGCACTCGCTTCAATAAAATACAAGGCCAATCAAGTTGTTTCAGGAATGGCCATTAACTTTTTAGGAAGCGGTATCGCCATTTTTATGTGTCGATTATTTTTTGAAGGCACAAGCATGACGCCACCTCTCGAGCTGGATAAAAAAATTCCTGCGTTTTTTGGCCAGTATGCAACTGTCTACCTTGCTTTCTTTTTGACTGCTCTAGTTTGGTTTGTTCTCACTAAAACGGTTTTAGGTCTTCGTATGGTCAGTGCCGGTGAACATCCCAAATCAACGGATGCAGCAGGATTAAATGTTTCAATCTATAGATCTATTGGCGTTCTTGCTTCTGGTTTTTTAGCTGGTCTTGGTGGAGCTAGTTTATCTATAGCAATTGTTTCTAATTTCAGACCAACTCTTATTTCAGGTCAAGGCTTCATCGCAATTGCAGCTTTAATTTTTGGAAAGTGGAGACCTGTTCAAACGGCGCTTGCTTGCCTCTTTTTTGGTCTCTCTCAAGCACTCGTTATTTTTTTAGGGGGAAGAGAAAATATTCAAATTTCTTCTCAACTTCTATCAATTCTTCCTTATGTTTTAACCATCATCGTCCTTGTGGGATTCATGGGAAAAACAACAGCTCCTTCGGCCCTTGGAGAATAAGAAACTTATAGATTTTACACATTCAAATCATATCGTTTGAATCCTTCTAAGATCAAGAGTAAATTCCAGTGGGGCTAAAGTCACATTAATCTGTAAGGGTCATAAAAGATGAAGAGAATACTTGGACTTATCCTGTTCATTGCTTCTATCAATAGCTTTGCTTCTTCTATGACAGAACCTCAAATGCTTTTATTAAGTTGTAGCACCTCATCGTATCCTTCTAATTTTACCTCAATTGAAGTCTTTGGAGTTCTCAGTAGTGATAGCAAAACGATATCAGATGTCGCGGTTGTCGTTGGTGTAGGTGCTGATGTAGGGCCTTCAAAAGTTCTTATTTCAGGTGGGACTGGAATTATTAATAGCGATTCAAGCATAAATTATAAAGATGTCTTAGAGGCAGGAACTACCCTTTCGGTAAACAACAACATCGCAACTCTTTTTTATCAAAATTCAACAACAACCTTTTCAGACTGCAAGTAAGACAGTTGTCTAATTTTTAGACAATCAAATCTTTCGGCTTCCTCGAGGTTAGCAGCACTTAAATAGTGGCACAATCGTTGCTTCCTCTGTGAATGAACTTCTATATTCATGGAGATTTTATGAAAAATAAATTTTGGGCACTAGTCCTTTTAGGTTCATTCGTTATCCCACAACTCTCTTTTGCGAGCTGTGAAGACGCTTACCGAGCAGGTCTTGATGACTTAGAAAAACCATGGCGAGAAAGTTCTGCTAGAAAAAAAGCAATAGCAAAAGATGCTTTCGCTATATCAGTAAATGCCCCGAGTGCAGTTTTATCGACAGCTGCTGCAACCGCTGATTTGGGAACACCTGGTGGTGGATCCATGGCCATAGTCTTTCTAGGAATGGGAGCTGTTTCTGCTGGAGACGCAGTTGATGCCTCAATAGATATCTCAAAACAAAAAAATCCCGTTGATGCCATTGCTGACATGAGGGCATCTTTAGATCTTCTCGTTCAAGCTAATGCTGGGGATGGGAATGAACTTAGAGCTCTAACAAAAGAAATCAATAATAAATGTACTCATGAGTATGATCAGCCATTCACAGTTGAAATGATCTCTCAGATTATTGTCAACCTGGATAACCGAAATACTTTCTGCCCTCAGAAAGACAACTTTTATGAGTTGAATGCAATCAAAAGATCAACGATGAATATGACAAGAAGATTATGTAATTAATTAAAACAGGAAATAAATATGAAAACCAAATTTTTATCTTTAGCTTTATTAAGTGCGATTGTTATTCCTCAAGCAACATTTGCTAGTTGTGAAGATGCTTACCGCGCAGGAATTGATGATTTAGAAAAACCATGGAGAGAAAGTGCTGCCAGAACAAAAGCAGTAAACAAGGATAAAAGAACCATATCAACAAACTCAGTACTAGTTCCAATTAGTGCCTATGCTCTTCAACCAGCTGCTGCCTCTATGGGCTTCTTCGGATTTATGATTGTTGGAGGTTACGGAACTGCGGCGGTATTGGAATCATTAGACGCTACTGAAGATTTAAAAAAACAAATCAATCCAGTTGATGCCCTTGCAAATATGAAAGCTTCTCTCGATCTCATTAATCAGGCAAATGCAGGGGATGGAAACGATTTAAGATCTCTCACTGACGAAGTTAACAGAAAATGTACTCATAAATATGACGAACCTTTCACAACAGAAATGATTGCTCAAATTATCACCAAAGAAAACAGCAAGAACACTTTTTGTCCTAAAGAAGGTATGTTTTTTCAAGTAAGATCAATTAAAAACTTGGCAATGATCAAAACGGAAAGAGCATGCGACTAAAAAACCTTTTAGCCTTACTTCTTTCTTTGTTATTTTTAAGTGTGCAAACATCTGTTTACGCCGCTGACAATAATGAGATGAATGAGAGTATTGCAAAATGGTGGGCCCAAAAACAGGAAGAGGCCAAAACTTCTAATCAAAAATATTTAGAGGAATTAGTATCGAACGAAGAAAATATAATTGGTATTGAAGTCATTGTAGCTGCCGGAAGTGACAACGAAGCATACTCTCGTTGGGGGCATGCAATGTTGCGTTTTATAGACAATGATAAAGACTTCTCTAATGATCTAGTTTTAAGCTTAGCTGCCTGGGTTAGTACACCAGTTATCGATAACTGGAAAGGCCTTAAAGGTGACTACCCAATGAGTGTTTCCATCAGACCTCTTGGGGAATTTTGGAAAGAATACTTAACAGGAGAAAAGCGCCCATTAAATAGATTTATTATTCCAACGAACTCGCGTTTGCGAAAAAATTTAATTTCAAAAGTTTTCAGCTGGGCAACGACAGAAGAAGGAAAAAAAGAATTAGGAAACTATACATTCTTATCTAACAATTGCGCAGGAGCGCTCTCTCATCTTTTCACAACATCAGGATTTCCTACAAATTATTTTCAAGCAAAAATTCCAACTCATTTTGAAAGTTGGTTAAACAAAGCACTTCTTTCACCATTTCAAAAATTAGTGGTTGGAAACAATGTTGCTTTAATTAATGAATTAAAAACTTTATTAAATGTCTCTGAAGAAGATTTATATCGCGGAGTAAATTGGCCTTCTGACTCTTTTAATATGATCAATAATCATTTTAGTGATATTCAAATTAAAAAGATTATGCTCGAAATCCCGAGAATGCCGGGAAGTGTGATGCGTGCACTTGTAAAAATCCATAACTACCGCAACGGAGGAGCTCGTCTGGAAGATGTTGAGAGCTTCACTTATGTTCCTGAAGCATTGTACGAAATTTGTGAAACAGCAGCTTGCACTAACTCAAATTTAGAGATTGAAGCAAAAGTTTGGAGTGCAACAGAAGTAAAACTGGCTCATAAAAATCGAGTTAGCGTTTACAAAAATTTCTTATTAAATAATCGCGATCCTTTAGCAGATAGTGAATTTCCAACGATTGTTACTTTTGATGAAGACTTAAGATATCTTCCAAGAAATTTATTAAGAGAACCGTTGGTCCTTCAGTACTTTCAACTCATGCTGAAGGCCCAACAATAATCTTTTATTTATTCCAAGAATCGATATATTTTTGCACTGTCGTTTTAAGTTCTGCGATTTCATTTTGAACAGTAGTAGAGTTAGCACTACTTCCTTCTACAATGTTTCCATCCTTTAAGTCCTGATCAAATCGCTTAAAAACTTTTTTCCAAATTTTTGGAGCATCCCAAGAGTCATCCATATTTCCCTGCGCATCGAAAAGTGAAGAAACGATTGGATCTTTTCCAAGAAAGCCACTGATCTCCATTTTTACTTTTTCTTTAAATGGCATCTTTAAAATTGAATCAATCGCCCCTAAGCGCGAAATGGTTTCTCTCATTATGTTAACAGTGTCCATCGGTTCAGCTAGAAGTGTTTCCTGTAGGTAGGTTCCAATAAATTGAACCCGGGCCATAAGGAAAACGTATGCTGTTCTTTGGTAAAGTCCCCCATTATATATTTGATCATTAATAATTTGATCAATCTTACTCTGAGGACAAAATCCCGCGATTGTGAAAATCTGGTTTAAATTAACCATCTTTCTGTGATCGTAGAGGGCCACAATATTTGGAGGATATTTTCCTTCAGTATCTTTTAATGATTCATCTGGCTTTTGATCCTTGATTTCAAGAAGAAGAACTCGCGTATACTCGATTAACTCTTCCGGAGTTGCCACCTCTCCAAATTTTTTGGCGCCTGCAATCATACCCAATGCAACAGGTTCTAGATCTTGGGTGTTAGCTTCATCAGTCATGTCGTTTTTAGCAAGAACTAATGCCTGTAAACGAACTTTCTCATTTGTATAATCAATTCCATCTCTCGTTTTTTGGATTTGATCATAGGTTTGATCTAGCTTTCCAGGAATAGCATTGGCCGAATCAATTGCTTGCATGGCCTTACATCCAGTCATTAGAGCTAAAATCGAAATTATGATTAATGAAATTTTCATCGACTACTCCCCTTTGAGTATTGCTGACTTTAGATTCGAAAGACCTGTATCAGCGGGCTCACCAATCCAAATCGACATAATTCCGTTAAAGAGCGTATTGTCGCCTTTAATTGTTTTTTCAACACCTGATGTGTTTTCATAAACAACAGTCACAACTCCTTTATCATCTTTTTGAAGAGAGATATTCATCGATTTTCCGTTCTGAGCATCTGCCCCTTCTTTTACCGCAGCTAAAAAGGCAGCAATCCCTTTGTTGTTGAGATCAACATTATTGGCGTCAAAAGCGTCTCTAAATGAAACTTGAACAGTTGAAGCATCAACGGATCTTAAAAAAGTTAAATGAATAGCTCCCGCTTTCATGTCACTAAGTGATTTTACTGCTCCAGAACTGGTGCGAACAAATTTACCAGCATTATCTAAAAATAATTGGGCCACATAAACTTTTACATTGGCGATAAGAACTTTTTTTAAGCGAAGCCCTGATCCAATGTAATCTAATTTTTCAGAAGAACCTGACATGTTTAATGTTGCCGACTTTGCGATATTAACTCCTTCAATCGATCGATTCCCTTTTTCCAGTGATAACGTACCAGCGCTTGCAATCTGAGAAAAAAATGCCAATGACAAAAACAGAAATGATAATTTCATAAAAGTCTCCTT
Source organism: Bacteriovoracales bacterium (assembly GCA_037444575.1). Classification (GTDB taxonomy): domain Bacteria; phylum Bdellovibrionota; class Bacteriovoracia; order Bacteriovoracales; family Bacteriovoracaceae; genus Bacteriovorax. Next base: position 162,662 of record JBBIME010000008.1, on the reverse strand, counting down.
AGTTGATTAACAAAGACAATAGCGCCTGGAACCTACCAAGGAAGATATGAAATAAGAATATGTGTGATTAAAAAAGTGGCGGAGCTATTAGAAAATTAAGCTCCGCTTGATATAGAAAAAAACTAAACTAGTTATTCAAAACTTGAATGTTTCCTGATCCATCGACATAAAAACTTTGAGCTGCTCTTGATTCATTCATCGGACCTTTTACACTATAGCTAACTTGAATAACGGCCGAGGCAATCGGATACACTTTAGATCCGACGTTAGAAATTCCGACAAGCTCAGATACGGCATCAAAATTAAATCCCCAATTAACAAAAATTTCACTCGCTTGAACTTTAAGATTTGTTACGTATTTCCCAACTCCATTGTAACTACCATCGTATTGGAAATAAATTGTATAGGTAAATCCGACAACTTCTTTATTGAATTTATTTTTAAAAGAAACTCGAAAGCTTTTTGCTTTAGGAATCGACCAGTTCTCCATCTGCTCTAAAGTTGGATGTTCGCCTTGTAAATTTAAATTGGGAAGAACGCTAATCGGAGGGATAAGTTTATTTGTGATAACCGGACGACCAGCATTAACAATTGGCCAGATTTTTTTTCCAAGAGCAATCAGACTATCAATGATGATTGCGACTTCATCAATTGGATTTTTGGGTGTTGGTGGTGCGTCTAGCAAAGGCATGCCAGATTCGATTTCAGTCACATCAAAACTTTGAATCTTTAAAGCAGGATCATTTTTAACACTAATAAGTTCAGCCTGAACATTGCTTAGTAATCCCATAAGCAAAAACATTGAAACGAGCACTGATTTAAAAATCATAAATCCTCCTTGAATTTAATTTTTAAGAAGAGTACGCAAGGTTTCCAGCAACATAAACTGCTTTGGTCGCGCGATCATCCCCCATCATCATTTGGATAAAAAGGGCTTCTTCGATATCTTTACAGTATTTCATTCTAAAATTTATTAACGGAGTTGATTTTAAATCGAGCACTACAAGATCTGCTTCCATTCCTTCTTCGATTGAACCGATCTTATCTTCCAGATAAAGTGATTCAGCGGCACCTCTAGTTGCCAGATAGAAAGCATGAATCGATGAGAGAGCAAAGCCTTGAAGCTGGGCAATTTTATAGGATTCATTCATTGATTGAAGTTGGGATAAACTAGTACCTGCACCAACGTCAGTGGCCAGTCCAATTTTTACTGGTCTTTCTTTCTTTTTTGCGGCTTCAAAATTAAAAAGACCGCTTCCTAAAAATTCATTGGAGGTCGGGCAATGAGCAATACTGCAACCTGATTCATAAAGACGCTGCCACTCTCTTTCACTTAAATGGATTCCGTGTCCATAAACCGCACGCTTTCCAAGAAGACCGTATGATTCATAGACGTCTAGATAGTCACGCTGTTTTGGAAAAATTTCTTTTACCCACGCGATCTCTCCTAAATTTTCAGAAACGTGACTTTGCATATAGGTTCCTGGATGCTCACTCCAAAGAGTTCCAGTTGCAACAAGTTGCTCATGAGTACTCGTTGGGGCAAACCGAGGAGTAATTGCATACAAAAGACGATCTTTTCCATGCCACTTATTAATCAGTGCTTTGGATTGGTCGTAAGCAATTTGGGCCGTATCCAAAAGTTCTACAGGTGCATTTCTGTCCATTAAAACTTTTCCTGCAATCACGCGCATATTTCTTTTTAATGCAGCTTCAAAGAAAGCATCAACAGATTCAGGATACACGGTACAATAACTCATGACCGTAGTCGTCCCAGCTTTCAGGCATTCATCAAGAAAAAAATCGGCAACAGACTTGGCATAATCAAAATTATTAAACTGTTGTTCAGCTATAAAAGTATAGTTATTGAGCCAATCGATAAGTTGTTTTCCGTAGGCCCCGATAATTTGAGTTTGCGGATAATGAACGTGAGTATCTATGAATCCTGGAAGAACCAGTGAATCCTTGTACGTCTTTAATTCAACTTCAGGAGACAGAGTGGATTTTAACTTATCGTATGATCCAAAAGATTTTATCTTTCCATTTTCCATAACTATCAAAGCATCGGCTTCATAATGATAGGCCTGTGTAGGATTCGTTAGAAAAGGATCTGCTTTAAAAGTGAGTGCGCTTGATCTAATTGCTGTAATTTTTGTTTTCATTTTTTATTTAATCGATTGTATTGCAAAAAGCTGTTGCCCCTACGTTTATAATCGGGTCAGCTGGGTTATTTGTAACAACTCTCCCCCATGAATACATTCCTGGGTAGAGAATTACATATTGATATGAAGAAGGTACAGCACCACGTCTACTTTGTCCCCTAACTTGAAAATTGCAGCTCACCGGTCTGCCAATAGTATTACTTAAGGAACATTCCCCCATCGTCGGAGTAAAATGACAGTTAGGATAAAGAATAACTGTCGATATTGCTCTAGCGCTGAAACTCACACTTAATGTAAGTAGAGCGGCAGCTAGCAATTTTTTCATTACAAACTCCTTATAGTAAACTTAAAAAACATCAACTATAATTCTCTCAGAACACTTTGCACTCTGACAAATAATTAGGGAGATAAAATGAAGCGATCATCGAAAAAAACTCTCGCTCTTATTGCTCACGATGGAAAAAAAGCTGAAATGATAGCTTTTGTGAAAGATAATCTCGAATTTTTTAAATCTTTTGAACTAGTCGCTACTGCAACAACTGGAAAACATCTTCAATTAACTGGATTAAAAGTAAAAAAATATCTCTCTGGTCCTCTGGGGGGTGATGCTCAAATCGCAGCACTTGTGGCCACAGGAAAATGTCACGCAGTTATCTTTATGCGAGATCCTCTTGGAATGCATCCTCACGATCCAGACATATCTTCATTGCTGAGAATCTGTGATGTTCACGATGTTCCTCTTGCGACTAATCCATCGACGGCACAGCTTATTGTTAAAGGATTGTATAAGAATTTATTACTGAAATAATTTTTATTTTCTTCGTATAAATTCTTTAGGCCAGGTCTTTAGTTTTAAAAAGGGCATCTTCATCAATCCCAGAAAATTAATTTTTTCACCCTCAAAAAAAGGAAGACCGATTGTCACTTTTTCAGAAGGAATCTTCTTAGTATGACTTTTGTGGATTCGATCCCAGAAGCTAAAAATAGTGGAATAATTGGAATCCGTTTCATGTTGAAAATAGGAATGGTGATTCTGATGAAAAAGAGGAGTCACGATGATTTTATTTAAATGACCTTCAAACCATAGAGGAAGTTTTAAATTGCTGTGGTGAAAAATAGCGATGACCGTTACACACAAATCAAATGTAAGAAGTGTCTCCAGATTAAATCCCAATATGAGAATTAAACAAATTCGCACAAGCCCTGATAAAAAAAGTTCACCGAAATGAAATCTTAAAGCAGTGCTCGCATCCATATCCTTATCTGCGTGATGAACCTGATGAAAGCGCCAAAAGAAAAAAACCTTATGATTGGCGTAATGCCACCAATAAATTATGTAATCTAATAAAACAAAACCTACGATAAAATTAATCGGTCCATTTAATTTTAAAATATTTAAAAGCCCCCAATTTGATTTTGCGACAAAAGCAGAAAGAAAAATAACGCCCGGATAGATAAGTAAACGTGTAAAAGGAAGAGCGATAATTGATGTAAAAACATTTGTTAAAAATCTTTTTAGGTTGTTTTCTCTTCGGGATCTCAAAGGAAACAGAGACTCAAGTATCATAAAGAGAACAAGAGTTATAACGATTATAAGTGAGCTATTTTTCATTTTCTCATCCAATTAAAATATTTTTCTAAAAGACTTAAAATTTTTTCAGGAGAATGATTTTTTAACCAAGCTCCGGCCACATACTTATTGGCCTCTCCTAAAGATGGATAGGCATGAATTGTATTTAATATTCCCTTAAGTCCTTTTTTAAATTTCATTGCGCTGACAAATTCTAAGATCATTAAGCTAGCTGAGCTAGCGACAATCGTTGCTCCTAAAATTCTATCTGTTCCCTTTGCAGTTAGAACCTTAACAAAACCCTCTTTTTCACTATCGGCTATCGCGCGATCTAATTCATCGATCTTAAAAAAAGTAATTTCATACTCGATATTTTTTTCTTTTAAAATGGATTCATTCATTCCGACAACGGCAACTTCGGGATCAGTATAAGTGCACCAACTCACAACGGAGTAATCGACTTTAAATTTTTTAAAATGCCCAAAGAGTCCATTCACAGCACAGTACCAAGCTTGATGAGAGGCCATATGAGTGAGCTGGTAAGGACCAGTTACGTCTCCACAAGCAAAAACATTAGGAAAATTTGTTTGAAGAAATTCATTAGTTTCAATTGTTCCATTTTGTCTAAGGTTGATTCCCAATTCTCTAAGACCAAATCCTTCCACTCTGGCCTTTCTTCCGACTGCAATAAGGACTGAATCAAATTCAATTCGTATTTCTTTATCAGAAGCTTGGCAATAGAGAACTTGAATTCCATTTTCCAAAACAAATTCACGGGCCTGATGATTTGTTCTTATATCTATCCCATCCTCTTTAAATTTCTTTTCAATTAAAAGAGACACCTCCAAATCTTCTTTGCTTAGAAGATGCGCTCCAGCTTCAATAATCGTTACATGAGCTCCCAGACGACTAAAAGATTGAGCAAGCTCACATCCAATAGGTCCCCCTCCGATAATAAGAAAATTTTTTGGTAATGAATTCAAGGACCAAATCGTATCGGAAGTCAGATAATTAATCTTTTCAACTCCTTTTATTGGAGGAACAAATGGTGATGCTCCAGTGGCAACTGTTATATTCTGAGTGGTGAAAATCTTATCCCCGATCTTAACTTCATAAGGAGAGATAATAGTAGCGTGCCCAGTAAGACAGTTGACTCCTAATTCTTGATAGCGTTCTCTAGAATCGTGAGGCTCGACTTCAGTAATAATTTTTTTTACTCTCTCCATTACCTCTTTAAAATCAAAATCGATTTCAATTTTTTTAATACCGAGCTCTTTTGCTTTATTTTTTAAATGAATAACTTTAGCTGTTTTAATCAAAGCCTTGCTAGGAATACATCCGAAGTTTAAGCAATCTCCCCCCATCTTGTCCTTTTCGACTAAGGCTACTTTCGCTTTCACACTGCTTGCCACATAGGAAGTCACAAGACCTGCGGCACCTCCACCGATAACCATCATATTGTAATCAAATTTCTTAGGACGTTTAAATTTTCGATAGAGTTTGTAGTTTTTAAAACGATTAAGAAAAAATTTTGAAATATAAGGGAGAAGTCCAATTAAGAAAAATATAAGAAGCATTTTTAAACTCAAAATCCCTCTTATCGAATTAATTTCAGAAAAACTTTTTCCAGCATAAATAAAGACAACAATCCCAGGAAGCATTCCGAAAAAACTCGTATAAAAGTAAGTTGAAGTTGCCATAGTGGTCAACCCCATTAAGAGATTGACGATAAAAAATGGAAATAGTGGAATCAGTCTTAAGGTAAGAAGATATGACGTACCTTCTTTTTTCATATTGGCATTGATTGTTTCAAACTGAGCATGAAACTTTTGATCGACAAATTCTCTGAATAAAAATCGCGAGCTCCAGAAAGCGATTGTCGCCCCAATCGTGCTTGCAAAAGCAACAACCATTACGCCATTAGCAACTCCAAGTACTGCCCCTGCAAGTAAACTTAAAACAGTGGCACCAGGAAACGAGATAGCGGTTACAAAAACATAAAGTAAAAAATAATACAAAATGAATCTTAACTGATTCTCTTGGTAGTAGGATTGCAATTGCGCTAAATGATTTTTCAAATAATCAAAATTTAAATAAGTCGCCAAACCCAGTTGATGGGCGGCGATAAAAAGAAGAACAATGAGAAGCATTAACCAGATTTTTTTCATTTCAATTTTTTCATTTCTAATGAGGAGCATGCCCCCAAACTTCTTTTAAACGCTTGTCTCGCCCACAATTGAAGCGGAAAAACTTATAACGAATAGGATTTTTTTGATAGTAAGACTGATGATACTCTTCCGCTGGATAAAATGTTTTGGCAGGAAGAATAACTGTCGCGACCATTCCTTTAGGTTTTGAAGCTTCTGCTTCCTTTTTTTGCTCTTCATTTAAGTAAAAAATAGCGGAGGTATACTCCTCCCCTGAATCACAGAATTGTCCATTTGGATCAAATGGGTCTACGTTCTCCCAGAACACTTTAAGCAACTCGCGGAATGAAATTTTTTTGGGATCATAAGTGACTTCTATGGCCTCTCGGTGACCTGTCCCACCTTTTGAGACTTCTTCATACGTTGGGTTTACTTTTGTGCCGCCTGTATAGCCAACAATTACTTTAGAAACACCTTTTGATTTTAAAGCGTCATAGGGAGGTTGCATGCACCAAAAACACCCACCCGCGAATATAGCAGTATCAGCTTTTGCAATTGTAAAAGAAGTCATAGAGAGCAAAATCAACAATACAATTTTCAACATAACCGACACCTCTAGTTATGATAACTCCAATAAATCAAGAGGTAGAGAAAAAAGATAAAATATATTCAAAATTTTTATGAAGCTTATAATTTTCCTCTAATGTCTTTAGCTGTCATGTCTTTTTTTAAATCTGAGAGTAAATTCTAATAAAGGATGATTTAACAAGGAATATTTGTGGATCAGACTCAATCAGAAAATAGAAGGTTCTATTTTTTTATCCTCATAGCTTTGGTCATCGTTACTGGGTTTACAATTAAATTTTATCTCTCTCAAAAAAAAGAAAACCAGGCACTCAAACTTAAAATTATTTCATTAAACAAAGAGAGAAAAAAACCAAAAACCTGGGGAAAGTTATTAGCTCCCGCACCAGTAAAAGAACAGAATCTTAAAAAAAATATCATCGAACAAAAAATATCAACTAAAGCGGCTGCGCCAGTAAAAGAAGAAGTTGCAAGCGATGATATAACTAATATCTCAACTGAAGAACTCGCTAATAGGCTCAATCGCCGAATGGGAAAAATTAAAACTTATGAACTAAAGGACATCCAAAAGACAATCGAGATTGCTGATGAGTTGATTTTAAGAGAACCAGATACCTACTCTGCTTATAAAGCAAAACTGATTGCTCTCTTAATAGAAGAAGGAAAATTAAATGTTCCAATTGATGACAATGAAATTAATCGTCTTCTTGAAGAGATGGCCGCCTTTGATTTAACCAGTGATGTCGTTTCAAAAAAGGAGGCGGCCCTTTTATCTAGCGCGGATCAGGAAATGAGTATTTTATCCTCAAGATTAGAGCAGGTATTAAATGATAGAGCATTGGTCGAATCACAACTAGAGTCATTTCAAATTAATGACCCCACTTCTAAAATTTTGGAAACTCAAATCATCGATCTGAGTTCTTATAATCCTGCCTACAAAGTACCTGAAACTAAATTAGAACATCTCTCTGACAATGTCTTGGAAGCTCTACGGATGAATGACCCTGCTCACCAAGCACTTGAAGCTAAAAGAGCAGACCTCGCCTACAGAGAAGAAGAATTACGCTCAAGAATAGTAGAAGTGCAGGAAGAAATAGATACAGGCGTTTTCCCAGAAGGAGAATTTATCAATGAAGACGTTGTTCAAATTCCTTTTTTAAGAATGATGGCCAAAGGAGAATATGACCAAGTCCTGTCAAATGCTGAGACCTTCACCCAGCAATTTCCTTCCTCTCCTACTGGATATTTTTTTCTAGCAGAGGCCCTCGAACAACTAGGAAGAAGAGATGATGCTTTAGAAATCATCGCGAAGTCTCCTCTGACTGATGAAGAACAAAACCGTTTAATACAAAAACTAAATCTTGCAAGAGGAGAAGATCCTACAAAATATTGGGAGAAATTAAATTTTTAAAAAAAGGAGATTTTATGAGCATTGAAAATATTAGTTCTAATGATCCTAAAGAGCATGCTCAGAACATTGAGAAATACATTACTGAATTAAAAGACCATTGCCTAAAAGATGCAAAAAAAATATCAGACCCAAAAGCTAAAGCATTGTTTGAGACTGCTGCTGATGTTCTCGATGGACTAGAAAAAGCATTTAGCGATTATCAGTCTGAGAATGAAGGCGCATGGGTTAACGATGAGAATAGAGCAACAATACAGTAGGCAAGCAAATTTTTAACTTGGCATTGACCGAAAGAAAATTAAAATAAGGATACAGACAAATTCAATAAGAAGGTCAATGTGAACAATAAAGAGCGAGCTTTTATCACCACTATTTTAGGTGGAATCATTCTAATGATGATTTTTGATTTAATCACCGATTCTAATAGGGGTGTCAATTGGTTGCATGTTATTGCTGAGGCCAGCGTTGTTCTTGCCGCAGCTGCAGGAATATTTTTTTTAATGCGCGACTCTTTTGCCTTAAAACATTCTCTTGAAGACGAAATAAAGAATTCGCAAATTCTAAAGGCTGAAGCTGATAAGTGGCGCAACCAATCCAAAATTCATTTAGAAGGTTTAAGCCAGGCGATTGACTCACAATTGACGACTTGGAAGCTCACAAACTCAGAAAAAGAAGTGGCGTTTTTATTACTTAAAGGTCTAAGTTTAAAAGAGATTGCCGAACATCGCAGTACTTCTGAAAAAACGGCACGCGCGCAATCTATTGCTATCTATTCAAAAGCAGGCTTGGCCGGAAGATCTGAACTAGCAGCTTTTTTCCTCGAAGATTTATTATTACCAATTAAACAATCTTCTGAAGCGTAAAAGCATTGAGCTATATCAGCTTTTCATATCTTGTTGAGACTTAAGCACTATCCTCATAGGACAAAAGTCCAATGGCCAAAATTTCATAAAGAGTTATCGTTAAAGCATGAATATTAGAAAAAAATATATTTATGATTTATTGACGAGAGTTTTACATGCTGGAATTGCGGGCTCCTGCCTCCTTCTTTTTTTATCTGCTAAATTAGCAAGATACTATTATGAAAATGGAAACATCCGTCATCTTTTTTGGATGGTTCATATTTACTTGGGTTACCTCTTAATCGGTTTAATCAGTATTCGCTTCGTGTGGTTCTTCACAGGTCCAAAATACTCAAGACTTTCAAATTTAATTAAAATCAAAGAGTGGAAAGAAATCTTAGTTACTAAAAAAGTTAAATGGGGCTGGGGTCATCACCCTACTGCATCCGTTGGCTATTTATTTATCTATTTAGTTATTGGCTATCTAATTTACTCTGGCATCTTTTTAGCAAGAATCCAATTTGATATGGGCCCAATAGCTTCAAAATTTTTTGATCAAATGATGTTGCTGGAGGGATTTTTAGACGGACATGAAATTTCATCGTTGCTCGTCATTGCCTTTTCAGTAGTCCATGTCCTCGCTCTTTTTTGGCATCAAATAAACGATCAAGTTCCCATCTTTAGAAGTATGAGAACGGGATATCAATACAAACGTTTTAAAGAAGGAGAATTAGATGAAGATGACAATTAAAACTTTTTTCTTTGTATCACTTTTAGCAATACCATGTTTTGCCAACGAAGAGATTTTAAAAACCTTCGAGGATATGGCAAAAAAAGAAGATAAAAACTTTAAAGTTTTCTCAATTGCTGATGGCGAGAAACTTTATAAAACAGAACGAGTCAACTCGAAAGGAGATAAAGTCAGCTGCATGACTTGTCATACTGCTGATCCAAAAGCTGAAGGAAAAACTCGCGCAAACAAAGTCATCGATCCACTTGCTCCTGTTGCAAACAAAGAACGATTTACTGATATGGCAAAAGTTGAAAAATGGTTTAAGCGCAATTGCAAAGATGTTTATGATCGTGAATGTACAGTTTTAGAGAAAGGTAATTTTACCAAATTTATGATGTCGATCAAATAAGGGGTTCGTAATGAAAAGGAAAAATGTATTGCTCGTATTGTTGTGTGTTTTAAGCTTAACTTTTGCGGTTAAAGCTTGGACCGATGACGACGATGATGAAGGTGAAGAGCACGAAGGAAGAGGACGTGGGGAATCGAAAGTTGTTTTTGAATCAAGAAAACAAATCAATCAGCCTGCGGTGTTGAATGCAAAGTTTAAAGCTGAATGCACGAGCTGCCACATGGCCTACTTGCCAGGTCTTTTACCAGCTAGATCATGGACAAAAATGATGGGATCTCTTGATAAACACTTTGGTGAAGATGCAAGCCTTGATGATAAAACAAAAAAGGAAATTCTCGATTATCTAGTAAAAAATAGTTCTGATAATTCTTATTCAAGAAGAGGAGGAAAAATTTTAAGCACAATAAAAGCTAGTGATGCTCCCCTACGAATAAGTGAAACTGAATATTTTAAAAGAAAGCACCATGAGATTGCTGAGAATGTTTATACAAGAAAAGCAATCGGCAGCAAGGCCAATTGTATTGCTTGTCATCAGGGTGCTGAATCAGGAAATTTTGAAGAACATGACGTGCGAATTCCAAAAGCAAACGAAATTCCGGCCAAAAAGAAAAAGTAGCGCGTTTTAAAGATTCACAGGAGAAGATTTTCTTCTCTTGTGAATTTCTTAGAAAAATAGCGTAGCAATTAAGGCAAAGAATGCAGGAAGCCCCTGTATGATTAAAATCTTTCGATTGGCGGAGTAGCCTCCATAGATTGCAGCGATAATCACACATCCAAGAAAAAAGAATGAAAGCTGACGTGAGACCACTGTATCTGGATGAAAAATTGCCCAAAATAAACCCGCTGCCAAAAATCCATTATAGAGCCCTTGATTGGCAGCGAGAGTGGCAGTGTTCTTTGCTTGATCCACCTTCATGGCAAATATCTTTAGTCCAATGGGTTTTGTCCAAAGAAACATTTCCAATACGAGGAAATACACATGAAGAATAGCAACAAATGCTAACAGAGTAATTCGAATGATCATAAATTATGTAATCCAATTAAGCTTTACTATGATAATTTTAAATTTTTTTCAAAGGGAGTGTCAAAAAATTAGACACTCAAGCTAAGCCCCCATCATCCGATAAGCAGGCCATTATATGAGCAAAAAAAAGACTTCAAAAAAAGATACTGAACAAACTAAAAAAACTAAAGAAGCAAAAGAATCTAAGGTCAAATCAACGAATAAGGATTCTTTCTTTTATTGGGATGGCGATGTATTGGTTCTCAATGTTTTAGGAACACCAAGTGCAAAAGAAGATGCCATTCTAAAAGTTAAGGGAAACCAGTTACGAATAAGCGTGACAGAGGCCCCGAGGCGAGGAAGAGCGACAGATCACATGGTTCGCTTTTTAGCAAAAGTTTTTGAAGTCTCAGTTTCAGATATCGAAGTCGTCTTTGGACGCATGAATATCAACAAGCAGCTTCGAATCAGAGCACCTAAAAACTTGCCTCCAGTGTTTAAGGAAGTTGAATAGTTGATTTCTCTCCTACCTGTTCTTATATGATAAAAATCACTTTTTAATCTATTTCGGCTTAGTAATCTCCGGTGACTCCTCGGATAGAATTGAGGGTGTACGGAACCTAGGAGAAGACAATGACAAAACCAATCCCTACAATTTCAAAGTATATGACAACAGTACCTCACACTATTGATGTAGCATGCACTATCGCAGAAGCTAAAAAATTAATGCGTAAGCATGAGATTAGGCATTTACCAGTTATTAGCGCAGGAAAAATAGTTGGGATTATCACAGATAGAGACATCACATTCATTCAAGCTTTTAAAGGCATTGATTCAAATGTTGAAAAGGTTGATCAGGCCATGACAACTGAACCTTACACTGTAAAAATCGATACTCCACTTGATGAAGTTTGTCTGGTCATGTCCGAGAATAAATACGGTAGTGTGCTTGTTGAAGACAATCACAAACTCGTTGGGATTTTTACATGGGTGGATGCCCTTAGAGCAACTCATGAATTGTTGGCCACCAGGTTAAAATAAAAAGCCCATAAGATTGGCAAGAGACATCTTACCTTTTTTCACTTTACATCTATCGTAGGCTGCTCCACTTAGTCGAGAACACGATTCTCCATCTTTGTAGACTCTGCAGACATCGTAGTCCTCTCCATTTAAATATGAGCAATTGTAGCCATCTTTGTAAACCTTGCACTTGTCGTACGCTGTTCCATTTAAGTATGTGCAACTATATTTCTTTTCTTTAATCACAATGCAAGTATCGTAGTCCTCTCCATTTAAGTAAGAACAGCTATATCCATCTTTATACACCTTGCATTTATCATAGTCACTTCCACTTAGATAAGAGCAGCTGTTACCTTCCATATACACTTTGCATTTATCGTAGTCTTTTCCTGAAAGACTGGAACAACTAGCGGCCATTGAAACATTGGAAAATAGAATGACAAATAGAACAAATGCAAATCTCATAAAAACCTCTTTATTTGAGTTTAGCACTTTCTAAAATATGGCGCCTTATCCCCTGTTAGAATTACCAGGGTGTCAAAAAAATAGACAATTTGCTTAGATCAAAACGTGCGAATTTTAACTCGATCGCCAACTTGGATGTCACCGCTCTTTACTTCTGCCCAGTGCTTATCAATCACTCCTAATCCAACGCTGACCTCTCGAGGAAAACTATTTCCTCTCTTAACCCAGACATGGCCATTTTTTAATGAGCTCAGAGGAATGAGAAGAGCATTCTCGCGCTCTCCTAGTAATATATCCACGTTGCAAGTCATTCCTGGAAGAATTGCTTCTGGTAAATCGACGGGCTTAATTTGAATCAGATGGTGGGTTGCTTTCAATGAAATGGAACTCACTGTACCGGAGAAATACTTTTGTCCAAAAGAATCAAAACTGATTTGAACCTTTTGCCCCACTTTCACGCGCGTGCCCTGTTCTTGCTCCAATGAGACGAGAATATAGCGATCAGTAATATCAGTGAGAACAATTCGAGGCTCCTTCGCGTAAGTATTTTCTCGTACTTTGTAAGGAACAAGATGAATTATTCCAGAAAATGGAGCGCGGACAACGACTCTATCTGTTGTCTGCAAAAGCGGCATATCTTTTTTTACAATATCTCCTTCTTTGAAGAAAATTTTATCTATGCCTTTGCCTTGTGGATTAATGGAGAAGCTTCGGTCAGTAGTCACTGTTCCGTATCCATAAATGGCATCAATAATTTTCCCTCGCTGAATCGGTGCTGACAATTCCCCGGAATAAGCATTAATAGCGATTCGAGCAGTAATGATAATTCCGATAAATAAAGCAGCAAAAATTAAGCTGAGAAATTTTCGTTTAACAATCCAATCAAAAATGATTCTTAATCTGTTCATGCTCTAACTGTAGCAGCTTTCCTGCTGATTGACTCTGATAAATACTAGAGTGAAGAGTTTTTGTATCACTCTCAATTACTTGGCATCTCCCCTGCTTAAAAAATAATTGTAAGAACGACAGACAAAGATCTGTTCAATCTTTCTAGATCTTTGTTTGCACGGTAGTTAATTTCATCAAGATAAGGGAGGACATAATGTTACTACCAAGTCGCAAAAAAGAACTAGCATTGATAATCTCTCTGGCCATCATTGTACTTAATACTTATTCCTTTGCTTCTACCAAATATAATTTTTTTGATACTCTTGATCCGAGATCACCAAACATAGAAAAAATATTACTTGAAGTAGATCAAGACTATGAAAGAATTACGGGTAAATCTTCCCACCTAAAATTGGATCCTCTTGAAGAGATCATGCCTAGTTGCTACAGAAGTTCGTGCAAGATATGGGCAGATATTGATGTAAATGCACAAAGACTTTATCTCTATATGGATGGTGTATTGACGTACATCTGGAAAACATCAACTGGTCGCTTTGGTTATGAAACACCACCGATGGACACACATCCCGATGGAAGAATTTACGACCGCCACACATCACCTAAATATCCAGAGGGAGATTATCATGGACTTGGAAACATGCCGTTTGCTGTCTTTGTTGATGGTGATTATGCTATTCATGGAACAACGAGAGGAAGCTGGGGACGACTAGGTACTCCTGCTAGCCATGGATGCATTCGCTTGCATCCTGACAATGCAGAAATTTTTAATGTGTTAGTTAGAAGAAATGGAATACGAAAGGTGTGGGTGAGTATTAATTAACACTATCTACAAATCAACTTTCATATGTAGTGGATTGTTCTGCCCATTATGACAAACCCAAAAAATAATGGTTGAAACAATATCACTGTTTACAGATTGATATTTGTCAGACAATCCGCTATTAGTAAAAATTACAACTTACATTGTAACTGACACCTCCACACTATATACTCCGGACAAAAAGGACACCTCATAAGGAGATTTCTCATGAAATCAGCATTAATATTTCTTTCCCTTTTAACTCTTTCACTTCAAGCAATAGGGGCTGAACAAATAGACGCTGGTGCTGACGGAAGACGCTCACAAGGAAATCACCGTTGCGCCATCAGACACCTCACACTACCTTCAATTCCAGATGCTGCCCTCTCTGCAGACTTTTACCCAACAAGAGATGAGCAAGAAGAGGCCGGTATCAGTATCGGAAGTTTAGTCATAAATGATTTTAACCTTCAAGACTACAATACTCTCATATTTAGCAATACAAATATTGCAACAACACTTAAAACAAGTAACCCTTTGAGTATGTATCCCGTTACAGTGAGAGCATCTACCAATGGTCAAATTAGAACAATAAAATTATCAATCGCAAAAGATTCTGAAAATTATCACCCTCGTGAATTAACAATTATTGTTCATCAAAATCAAATTAAAGAGATGACTATAATTGATATGAAAGAAGGATTTTTTGGAAACGAAGTTGTCTTTAAAGATACTTGTGTCTTTTAAAAAATTCCAGGCAACATGGCCACTCCATTTTCAGTAAATACATAAGGTAAAGAGCGTCTTTTATGATCTAATTTTGCGGTTCCAAATTGGAACCGCAAATCGGCTAACTCGTTGGAATTTATCTTAAACATGAAGTCTTCTGGGAATCTTTCGATATTACGTTTAACCGCCTTATTAAGATTTTTTGTTTCTACTCCATAAAGTTCTGCAAGGTCATTATCGAGCATGACTTTAACTCCTCTAATAATGAATATCATTTTTTCGATTCTAATTAAGTTCATTTCTTTCATAGATTTTCTCCTGATTAAACAGGTAAAATACAATTTTCGAAACAATGAACCATGATTTTAAATAAGAATTAATTTGAGAATTTCAGAATTGAAATTATTCGCTCACCAAGTTAGGATTCGCTAATGAAGCCAACTATTATTTTTTTACATGGAGGTCCTGGGTTCCGGGATTATCTCCAACCATTCTTTGAAGAACTAAAAGAGCATTTCGAATGTATATTTTACGATCAAGTTCGAGGCCCTGAAATAAGAATTGAGGATATGTTGTCCCAACTTGATGTAATTGTCAGTTCTGCAACTGGTAAAGTAATTCTTCTTGGACACTCATGGGGAGCTGTTTTAGCTACAGAATATGCTGGAAGGAATCAAACGAAATTAGCTGGTTTAGTGCTAATAAGTACGGGTCTAAACCATCAGCATTGGAAAGATGAATATCACAAAGAACTAGAAAATCTGAAACTAAACGATGCTGAACCAGAACAAATCTTTCTAACTCCCGAAGAACTTAAAGATGGTGAGGCTTTACTTAGCAGCTCATGGCTTACTTTTTCAGACGAAACTTTTACTAGTATCAATAAAAGCTATCTTGAAACATATGATGTAACTCCTTTTTTAAAAACATTAAAAATTCCAGTTATAAATATCTTTGGTGAGAAAGACGTACGCTTCCCTCCCCGCGTGGCAAAAAGCTTCCGTCTTTTTAAAAGCGATATAATTGATTTCCAAATTTCTAATGTAGGACATTTTCCCTTTTTGAAAGATTCAGGAAGAGCGCAAATTTTTAAGATACTAAAAGAAAATTTTCTATAAGGCGGTTTTCAGGAAATGTTTACAATTGTAAACGAATGGCGCATTCCTTCGAGATTTGTTTCGTTCGCATTCTGCTCACTCCCCTTCGGGCGCCTTTGGCGACAATAAATATCATCCTGATATTTAAACTCCCATCGGTGTTCAATTGACTCTCGAGTATACTGATCTCGAAACAGGCTTGCTCAAATTTCAAGAAAGAACGAGCAGAAACGAAGGAGCGTACATAAAAGTACGTGACTGAGTGTATGCGAAGCGATGACGTAGAAATTTGGCAAGACCGTTCGAGATGGCGCATTCGTAAAGAAGTCAAAGATATTAAAAACTTAGTGCTATGAAAAGCCAAGAAAAGCCAAATGGCTATTAAGTTAAATTTATGAAGTTTTGATAATTCGTTTTATCAATAAACCGTCGATCTTCTTTCACATATGGAAGTTCATCGATTAGTTTTAACGAGGAATTAGTCTCGACAATATTATCTGGAAAAACGACCAGATTATTTTTAGCTTTATTTCGGACAGAGGGATACAAAATCCCTTGGACTCCTGCCAATTTACAATAATGTCCAAACAACTGTGATGGTGCTGGTTGATCCAACCAAGCCGCCCAAATCGGATAATGCTCATTAAAGAAAAAACTTTTTACCACTTCGCTATCTGTGGCCATTGTTACTTCAATTCCAAATTTGTGACCTAATTTTTTATAGTAATCAGGAATTGTTATGTCTTTGATTGCATCAGTAAAAGCAATCAATGTCGTATCATTTGTGAGATCTATATAATTTTCCAAATTTACTCTAACTCGATTAAACGAGAATGATTCATTCGGCTGTAATGCAAATTTTTTAAGATCGTTCTCACTTTGTTCTTCACTTACTCCATGAAATTTTTCTGCAAACGCAGTTTCATAATCCTCTGCCAAATACAAGCCTATAAAGTAACTTGAAAAAGAACTAGATTTGGCAATATTAAATCTCCCACCTGGAGGAAGTAGTACACTTCCAACTCCACTTAGGGGATCAGCTGCAAATTTTGAGCTAACGATTCTTCCAAAATCACAAGTGAGTTTTTCGGCTTTCGTTGAATCTATTGAACCGATGATCTCATCAATTCTTTTTTCTCGCTCATCCAGTAAATATTTTTGAAAGTCTTTCCAGAATTGTCTTTGAT
This sequence comes from Bacteriovoracales bacterium, assembly GCA_037444575.1. Lineage (GTDB taxonomy): Bacteria > Bdellovibrionota > Bacteriovoracia > Bacteriovoracales > Bacteriovoracaceae > Bacteriovorax. The sequence goes on along the minus strand of JBBIME010000008.1, from coordinate 145,597 downwards.
CATCTGTAAATTTAGTAATTCTTTTTATTTCGTTTTCTACATACTGGCTTGGCGCTAGCTTTCTAAACCCATTTTGAATTACTCCTGCTCGACTTTCTTTGAAAGTTTGCAATGATTTTAAGCCATGGCCTTTACGTTTACTCATTAAACTTTAATACCCTTTGCGTGATGCAAATATAAATTTAAGTACGTACTGAGAACGACCAGCAACAATTAGCTGGCGTGGGCTTGAACCACCAAAATTTGGATTTGGAGTTTTTATCCAAAACTTTGTCTTATTCAAATCACCTTCAAATGCTTCGGCAACCTGTTCAATTGCACCCGCTAATTCGCCTAACCTTTCTTTTGTTTTTTGTGAAATACGATCCTCTCGAAGAGCATCAGGACTCACACCAAAAATATGAGCAAGCTCCTTGCGTGAAACATCCAAAAATCCTTGAACTTCGTCTATCTTCACTTCACCTGTTTCGCTAAAAAATCCAAGACGATTTGGAAATAGTGATTCAGTAATATTTTCAAATGGTGATTTAGTAATAGTAGTCGACATAAAATCTTCCCCTTTTATGTATTTAGTATCTCTTCGGCTTTTTTACCCTGTTTGTTACCGAAATTATACCACTTTTTCACCAAAAAACATCCCCGTCTGATTTAGAGGTTAACCTATTGAAACTAAAGAATATGACCAAGCCTTAAAATAACATGGGGAGTAGAAAATACTTCCCCATGCCATACAATTTATCTAGAGAATAAACTTACTACGTTATCCATCACTTCTCGCTCAGTAGGTAATATATTTAATACCTCTGTAGCTCCCGATTCATTTACCCCTGCTAATCTCACATAGAACTCCATCGTCTTTAAATTCTTCCATCCGCAAATTTTCATTACGATTGCAGGTGGAATATTTTTAGATAAAAGCTGTGTAGCAAAACAAGCTCTGAGTGCATGAAACTTAACTGAAGGAAGTCCATTATTAATTAAAAAAGTTCTCAACTCCCTCGCCTGTAACCCTTTATCCCAATACCAACTTCTAGGAAGAACAAACTTTCGTTCGTCATCTGGCCTAAATTCTAACTTTAGTTTCAAATCTATAAGAATAGATTTAAGTTCATTAGAGATTGGTACATTTCTCCAATAACCTGCTTTGGTAGATTTAACAGCATTTAGACGAGAGTTGTACGATTTTGAAACTCTTATTAATAAATTTTCAAAATCGATATCATCCCATTCAAGCGCATATAATTCACCATTGCGCATACCAGTTAATAAAGCTGTAGCCCATATTGGATACCAAGGACTTTCAATTTGTTTTGCAAGATCAAGAAATCTCTTAATTTCGGTAAGAGTTAATATTTCAGGCACTTTCTCTTCAGTCTTTTTCAATTCCAACCCCGTAAATGGAGATGGAATCGGTTTCCTAATATATCTCTCTTCTATTCCATAAGTGAAAATTGCATTTATAAAACTTCTGATTTTTTGCTTTGCTCGATATGATAAATTTTGAAGCTCCATAGCCTTAATTATTTCTTTACCATCGGCCCTAGTTAACTCATCAGCAGGCTTATCCATCCAACTTGCAGTCCATTTTTTTACAGTCACAGAAATATCTTGAATCGTTGTAATACCTAAATTTCTTCCAAGTCCTGCATAAGCATCCTTCTCCCACTTTTCAAATAAAGTTTTCCAAGGCATACCTAATCCAGATTGGATTCCTAGCTCTTTAGAAGCTTCTGCAATCAATTGTTTTTCAATCCTCAATGCCGCTGCTTTTGATTCAATACCTGAAAAATTTCTTTGTGCTCGTAGTGCAGGATTTTCCTTGCTTCTAAGATTTACATAAACTTTCCATAACACTTTCTCATCTTTACGGTATGATTTAATTCCCATTAGTAACCCCCAATTGTTTGAGCATTATCCAGTAGGAAATCTAAATCCTTTCTTTTAAAATAGAGTCGTCTTTGAAATTTTTTAGCTTTAATTTGTCCACGACAAACTGCTGTTCTCAAAGCTCCGACAGTCATTCTTAAATAGAAAGCCGCTTCTTCACTATTCATCCATATTAGATTGTTAAAGAACTTCATTGATCCGCTTGAATCAACGGAGTCAGTATATCCTTTTTTATTCAAAATGTAATCTGGGAGTGATAATTCATTATTTGTCATTAACATCCTTTTTAAGTTATTAAAGTAGCGATTGCCCAACTGTATATGCCCTTAACTCAAAGTATTCCTTCTCAACTCCTTCTTTATTGATAAATTTCTTTAATTCCATACGGCCCCGCATAAAAACCTCATTCCCTTTTCTCAAATGAACTGAACATAGCTCTGCTAATTTTCCAAAGACTACAACTTTTCTCCAAACAGTTACACTTTGTTCATTTGAAATCCCAACAGACATTTCGCAAACGGCTTCACCTTTTTTTGTATAAGCCAAGCGTGGATCTACTCCAAGTCTTCCAGAAATTACTTCAATGCTATTATTGTTTTCCATATTCATTCTCCAATTAGATATTAAGTTTTTTCACTAAAAATTCAGGCAATGTAAGTGAGGTTCCATTCTTCTCGTTATGCTCAACGAGCAACCTCTCTATTTTCTCCATGTCAGTAAGTGCATTTTCTTGAATACGTTCGATGTCCTTTTGTGTAAGTTTTGGCAAAGATGCGATAATCAAATCCTTCAAAAGGATCTTACGTCCACAGCTTTTATTATTAGCATCACTCAAAAGTTTTGCTATAAGCTCTATTGTTTCTTGCTCTTTACTTACATCAATAAAAAACTTACTCTTCTCACTATTTTCTTCATTAGCTACTACATTTTTTTCATCCTCCATCTTCTTTTTTCTCTTCCCTACTTTCTTTTTCTCTTCTCTCCCTCCCTCTCCCCTCTCTATACCTATCTCACTATTCATACTTACCTCTCTTCTTTAATTTAATTACCTTCTCTATCTATCTCTTCTTCCCCGCGTTTCATTCATCATAAATTCCCAAATTGACCACCTCCTCGATATTTAACGTTGAGAGGGGGTGGTCAATTTGATCAGGCAATTTTGATTAATGAAAACGCGTGGATAAATCATCTTCAAAATCATAGGAGTCACACATGTTTGCCTTAGGAATCACTTTAGGAATCATCTTAGGAATCATTTCTCTCTCCTATTAACTCTCTAAATTTTTTAAACTGCCCTTTGTAATAAATTGTAGAATCATCAAGGCAATTTAAGCGTTTTGAAATTGTTGAATTAAAAACTAAAACAATCTTTTGATTTAATTCATAATGAAGATGCTTTAAATCAGGATCAGTCATGTATTCATCTAATCTTTTACGATATGAATTAAATGCCGACTGGCTTTGAAAAAAATAAAAAACATAACTGTACTCACTGGCTTTTGCATAATCAGTGAACTTTTCAAAAATTCTCTTTTTGTCCTTTCTCCAAAGTTCTACTTCAACTGCTAAGTAATTTGTGTTCTCATTCTTTTCAATTGTAATGATCGCATCTGGTTCAATAGTCTTATGTCTCCATGTGGATTTGGTTTTGTACTCATGAGGTAGAATTACTTCTTTGGTTACTTTGTAATTTAGTAATTCATTTGAAATTGATGATACAACAGCATCATGCCGGACATTGTCGGTACTGAAATAGTTAAACCCTAGCTTATTTACAAGCTCAGAGGATGGAAAAATAATCTTGTTAAAACCTTTATATAGGATTGAGTTAATAAGTCCAGCCTTTTCTAATCTCACAACTCTTTGTCTAAAGGCAGAGTATGATTCATTTTCAGCAAGTATCTTTTTTAAATCCACAGTTGTAATACATCGCCATTTGGATAAGGTTTCAAAAAATTCAGAATTGCGTTCAAGCATAAGTTCATTCATTACTGATCCCCCAATATTCCGTGAATCTGCTCTTTCGATTCATTTAATTCTTTAAATGTAAAATCAGGAAGCATTGTCTGTGCCACCTGTGATTGTCTAAAATCTCTAACATTTATAATTGCGTGCTCTTTTGGCGAATGACTTAATAGAATTGTTTGCCCAACCTTGATTGATTTCATAATGTCAGGGTGACAATAATATTCATAAGCTTCTCTGATTGAGCCTCGCCCTGAATCACCTCCTTGATCTGTAGCTGTTGTAACCTTTTGTGAAAGGTATGTTCCAAACGCAGAAGCAAGCTTGTCTGCATTTTCAGGATTAGTCTGTCTTTGAATTAACCAAGTCGAATAGGATTCAAAAAACTGTTTCATTAACGTTTCCCCACGACCGACCATCTCCATGTCTGAGTATGATTGAATTGCAGTGTAAATATTAATTCCGCTTGCTCGACATTTATTTACTAGATCAATAAAATCTGGAAAAAGAACTGATCCGGCTTCATCAATAAATAAACCAACTCCATTGGCCATTGCTTTATGTGAATCATCATAGGTTTTACCAATCCAATAGGATAAATTCATTGCTTCACTAACAAACATTTTTCCAATAGTACGAGCAACTTTTGAATAACCTTGAGTCGAACAACCAATATAGATACACGTTTTATTTTCCCAAGCTCGTTTCAAAGTCATGCTTGGTACTCCGTTTTTTAATCCTTTCCTGAAACATTTTCCAAAATCAGTGTTGAGCAAAATTTGAAATTGAGTCAATAGTCCCGACGTTTCTTCTCTATCGTGTTTTGCTTTTAGCTCTTGGTACAAATCATGTAGATCAATGTCTATCTTAGGGTCAGACTTAGTTAATGAGTCCAGAGCTTCTTGAATCGCCTTTTCTGATTGGGTATAGTAGTACATATTTTTATTATCTCCCCAATCAAAACTTCTCATGACTAATTCAACTCTTTGAGTGTTAGTCATATCAGCTATAGGATTAAAACTTTGTGCCTCCACATCGTACTCTGAAAAAATTGCATAATCTCTTTTGTGATACCTACACAGCTTTTTAAAATCATTTATAGCTTCTCTTGTTGCTTTCGGATCAACAAAGAAAACCGCTTGCTTCTTTCTTAAAGCATTATCCATTAAGATATTTAATAAATTGGTTTTCCCCCATCCACTCGCACCAACTAACATTACATGCTTACTTGGGTCGAGGTAGCTTAAATGAAATGGTCTATCGTAATTTGTGGCCCATCCTAAATATTCTTCGTTCGTCATCTGGTGATTATTTGCCAACATCTTTGTATTTAACCGCAAATAAGGATTCTCTTTTTGAGAAGGTTTAAAACCATCTTTTACATATTCAACTAAATTTTTTGTTCCGTACTCAATTCCCCTTGTTAATATGTTTGTTACTTCTTCAACTATCGGAATGAAAATGCCCTCAATTCCGCTTCCACTATTTTTTGATTCTTTACTCATACGAATACTCCCATGCTTTGTGTTTTTCGACGGTAATCGTTTTTCCATTTTCCAATTGTTCAACTCTTTCTGGAATTTCATGCTCGACAATAAATGGGGCTTTTACCTTGTCCTTTAGATGTTCTGGCACAGGGCCAGATTCAAGTTTGTATTTTTTTGAATCTGCTGGATTAATCTTGATTGACTCAATCTTTGATATTGGATTTGATTCTTCTTTATACTTCGGCATGATCATATTCGGTAAATCTCTGTTCTCTGGATCATCTGTATAAAAGAAGTAACCAAGGCCTAAACCAATTATAGCACCTAAGCTTCCCCAAACTGCCATATTGGGTGCAACTGATTCTTTATTTGGACTTAAGCTTGCTCCACCTACAACACCTAAAGTAATTCCTGAAAGTCCTCCATAAAATAAGGATTTTCTCATCGTTGAACATGAGGATGTTAAAAGGCATATTGCCAGTGTAATAATTTTAAAATTCTTCATATTTTAAATCTCTCGTAGAAATAGATAAGAACAGGTCTTCCTGAATTAATAAAAACCTTTGGCTCTTTGGACTGCATTTCGTTTTTCATAATATCGCTAGTCTCATCCATGGAGTTTAATAAACCATTCAAAACTCTGTTCTTCGCTGTGTTGGCAGTAATCTCGCCCAAAGGGCTTGCCAGACGTTCTGTTTTTAATTCAATTAAGCCTTTTGAGAACGCTGTTGCGATTGAGGCAGCGATGTACTCCTCTTTACCCGTATAAACTTCATCTGCTTTTAACCCACTTGATCCATCAAGATTTAATAATCCAACTTGCACTTTGTATTCTTCATCTTTGTTTGAAAGAATAAGCTTGTCACAAGCGGCCATTACTCTTTTGTACTTGGTGACTCCTTTACAGCTAAATAAAGTTTTTGCAGGCAACAGATCGTCTGTCGTAGTTTCGACTAAAAGTGGTGACTCAAGATTTGTTGAGACAACAGAATTCAATAACCGTCCTCGAATGACTGTCCCTGTTTTGAAATCAAATTCTTTTGTAAAATCCCAAACTCCATTTTTATTTTGATATTTCCCTAAAAGCTCATTTGTTTTCTCTGTTTGTGCTTCAAGTTTTTTTAAAACTTCAACATCAGGAGTCTGCGTCCTTATTGCTCTTGACCTTTTAAAACTTTGCTTTTTTTCTTCTGATTTTTTCTTGGGACTAAGGATTTTAAAATCTTCATCTTGTGCTAACACGCCTAATGATATTAGAAATGTGAATGTATAAAATAATTTTGAATTCAATTTAATACTCTCTGGTTATTAACTACAAAAGGAATTCCCTTAGAAAAACTGGCTTCTCGATCTACTACTTTCTCGTTTACCAAAATTGGTTTTTGGGTTTTGTTTTGTACAAGTGATGATGTATTACCTTCTAAAATTTTAACTTCACTATTTTCAAACTTTAAAACATAAGACCTATTAACCTCCCCCTCATGTATGTAAACAAATGAATGTGTTTTATCAGTTTCCAAAACTGGTCTTTTAACTTTGAATTGATAATGATGATCTTTAGTGATCACAATCATGTCAGTTTCAGAACAATCTTTTAATGGCTGAACGACTAAGATTTTTTGATTATTTGCTCTATGAAGTGAAAATTCTCCTTCCCTTCCGGCACTCACATACTCGACAGGTTCATCAAAAACCAATGTCGTAGGATGTGAAACTGTTAGAAATAAATAAATCAAACTTCTAGCCAATATATAAAAATCCATTGAGCCTCCTAACTTTCTTTGTCGTAAAGATCATTTTCATGAATCTTAGTTATTTGATAAAAAAATTCTAAATCGCCACTTTCTTCTAAAGTAAAATCAAAGGATCTAACTCCTTCTTTAGCCTTAACAAGCAACTTACATTTGCTGTCCGATGAAAAAATTGATGTGACCTTATCCTCATCTTCAAAAAACATATTTTTGTAGTTTTCTTCGGTGACAAGAGTGTATAAATCGCTTGTCACCAATTTCTTTGACAACTTCTTATGAATCATTTGATTCATGGCCATCACACAAAAATCCCTCTTTGAAGCATCTAAAGTTATTCCTTCCTCTCCCTTGATAAAATAATGAGGTGTACGATTATAAATATTGGCAATGAGACAAAATATGGATGCAATTAAACTTCCTCTAATGGCAAACAAATATTTATTTTCATCAAACTTTTCCTTGAACATTTGCGTAATCACTCGCCCCTCCATTATTTAGATTTCTAATTGGTCTTTTAACCTCACTTTTAATTTCACTTGTATTTTGACGATACTTAATCATTGCAGGGATACTTTGTTGTAACTGACGTTTTGGTGCTTGCGCATGAGCCACTTTCGGTCTTGATTCTAAGAATTGGCTATGAAGTTTTGGACGATTCACTAATTCGTTTCTGTTTTTTAAATAGCTACCAGCTTCCATTTTGTAAGAAGACAATGGAACTTTAGTATTTCTCGATAACTGTCCGTCTCGTTCTGTTCCAACTGGGGTACTATTACGATTTGGTCCACCAGATAGAACGTTTGAATTTTTAACATCATTTGATCTTGCTTCCTTTGCAAGAGCATTTTCTTTTTTATTGATTATTGAATCCGCACCTAAAATTACTTTTTCTTTAAAACTTGTAGCTTTAAAATTATCTTTGAAATCATTAAGACCACTTTTCAACTTCTCTCCGCTACTTTTACTTGTAAGTGAATTTATCGAAGGACCAATACCCTTTTCAGAACTAATGGCCTGGGCTTTATTAGAAACTTTATCCTTAATCTTGTTAAAGGCCTTTCCAGTTGTTGAATTGTGAATTGATGATCCCATTGATTGAATCTTTCCACCAATTACATTAGATACAACTGAAGCACCTCCGATCATGGTTGCCATTCCTGCCATCTGCCCAAGATTTTCTGCCATATGTGAAACACCACTATCCGACATAATCTTTGAAGTAATCAGTGGCGCTAAAAGTAAAATAATGGTCATGATAAAAAGTTGAATCAATGATTCAAGATTCTGAACAATTCCACCAGAATAAGTCTTAAAGAAAGCGTCACTATCTCCAATCAGACAAAGAATAATCGCCACAACAAAAGGCATGAGCATGCACCACAAGCTAGATTTTATAGCTCCTTTCAAGCTCCCTGATGTCATAGGGAGAATACTTAAAAGAGCACATAGTCCAAACATGGCAATCGTTAGATGATAGGTTAAGCTATAGAGTTGGGTTAATAAGAAGAATGCAATATAGCTCAATAGAAAAATAACCATAACAATTGGATCATTTACTAGCATTTTCACAATACTTGTAAGCTTCTCCCAAACTCCTGTCTTCCCAGCACTAGAAACATCTCCTTTTGCTTGTTGGTAGGCAGTTAAAAATTTATTTTGTGGTGAATACCGTCTAATTAATTGACTACTAACCTCTAAACTCTGATCTACAACTTCAATATGAATAGGAGTTAAAAGTTTAATTGCCAAAAATGCGACGATTGCTCTTTTAGATACTCCTGCAAAATCAAAGTTCGTAAAAAACTCAGAAATAATTCCTATGTAAAAAGCAGGCAACACAAACAGTAACGCTGTTTGATTTAAATAATTACTAAGACCCAAAACTTTGGGGTTTGTAATTAGAAGTAAATCTTTAAGAAGTGAAGTCGTCATCATATATTACTCTTAGAAAGTTTTGCCTTTGGCATTTTGTAATAACTCTCTTTTTGTTCCTTCTCTATTGCTTCATCTTTTAAATTGCGATTAAGAAGTTTGTTTTGCTCGGTCATCTTTTCTGCAATCACATTTGACATTTGGTTTTCTTCAACTTGAGCCTTGTAAGACAAAGAAGTATTTTGAGCGATTAGCTTTTGTGCTTCACTCGTTGATTTAACATCACCTGATCTGCTTACCTGATTATTGGCAAAACCAATTTCTGAATTAGTTTTTCTTACTCTATCGCTCAATACATTTTCTTGAACTTCGTTTCTGGCTTCATCTTGGCGATATTCACTTATCAAAGCTTTTAATGATTCAGTCTCGCTTCTTAATGCTCTAATTGCCGAATTTAGGCTATCCAAGTCTTGTGGATCTCGTTTTGAAAGATCTACATAGTTTTGAGCAATATAATGAATTCTTTCCGCCCTGAAATATTGGTCCCTAGCAATTTGGTTATATTTTTCCATTAGACCTGTGTATTTTTCAGCATTGGTCACAAGTCTTTCAAGTTCATTAAGTTGGCTTGCTGTATTAGTAACGAGTTCAAATAAAAGGGCCGTATCGCTATCGGGCGCAAAAAGCGTTGAGGCATAGGATTCACTTTTATAATTAAAAAATGTAATCCCTAAAGTTACATAAACTAGAAATATTAATTTAGTCATTTATCCCCCTATAAAAATACTTAAAATGGACATATCGATTGGTTATTTCTGGAAAATCAAAGAAATGTTCATTTTGAGCTTTGAATTTTTCAAAGCTTAAATTGTCTTCAAAATTACTAGTAAAAAGTTCGTACTCAAGATAGCTTGGATAAAAGAGCGCAATCTTTCTTATATTTTCTGTTTTAATGTAGAATTCAGAATGATTACCCTTTCTAGTCATAAGGGTTTTAATTCTCTGCTGATCCAGTTCATCTAAAAATAAATTGTTGTGTGAGCTTTGACTAAAATAGAACTTGGTATAACTATTTTGAGCAATAGCAAGGCCTAGTGGAGTTTGAACAAAGTCTTCTATCCCTTGTGAAATTGCAATGGCAGAAGCTCCATGCTTTCTAAAAGTCCTAAAACATTCTGCAATATAGTCTGCATTTTTATTTAAAAACGACCATACTTCATCAAATATGAATACTCGTTTTCCTTCCAGATTCTTAAAGCATTCAATTAGATAAATAATTAGGGGAGCTTTAATTTTGTCTGGATATAAAGAAGTATCAACATACGTTAGCTTTGAAAGAATTCTCACTTCGTCATCAAAGAAATCCCAAATCTCACTAAAATATAAATTTAGATCAGGAACATCATGAGAAATAATATTAATCAATTCTTTAAATGAACTAGTTTTACAAATGTTTTCCTGAATAAGATTAAAAATCTTCCCTTCAACCTTTGAAGTTAATTCAGTGGAAGGAATAACACTTGTGATCAGCTCTTTTAAGTAATGAGGCGATTTAAACTGCATAGGATTAAAGGACCGACTTAATGATTCCCCACCTAAGAACCTTACTGTCTTTTTGAATGAATTCCCTAAATCAAGCACAATTGCCGAAGTTCCACCTTCGACTTCATCTTTTAAAACCTTCTGAGCGGCCATTGATTTCCCTGAACCAGATTGACCGGAAAATAAAACATTAAAGTTTAAAGATGATTCGTCAAAAAGATTAAAGTAAATGGGATTATGGCGAACAGAAGAAAACTCAACTCCACTTGAATGTAGTATGTCTCTTTTAAGTGGAAGCAGATTGGCTACATAAGAAGTTGGTGGTTCATGAGTTCTTTTGAAGGTAGGTTTTACTCCAAATAGTATTGATAAAAATAGGGCCTTCAATCCTACAGTTTCAATAAGTGGTTCTATTTCGACCTGTCTTAGATTTTTTATTACCTCTTTTGTCCTTTGGTTTAAATCTGCTTCAGTGTCAGCTTTTGCAATAATCCAAGTTTCTATTTCAAATAAGGACTCTTCTCCATTTATCATTGCTTCTGAAATTTTCTCTGCTTCAAAATAGCTTGACTCTGACTCAATATTTCGTAGTGCTGTATGAATATTGGAGTGATGTAGTTTTCTTTGATTATTAATTCTTCTCTTGGCATTTGCTGGATCAACTCTTTTTACAAAAACACAATAGTCTCCATAATCCATTATTTGGCTCGGAGTAATGCTCTTTGAAAGTTCATACAAATTAATTAAGCGATAATATATGCCATTAACCTTTACAAAATCAGACTCTAATACCGTTTCGCTAAAAGACTGTGCTTGGTAGATCAAAAGTTCATGAGGAGGATCAATTTTGATAAGCGTTACTTCTGGAATATTTAATTCACCATCAAAATTGGTATCTAAGATCAACTCATCTCCTATTGAATAAAACTTATAATAATATTCATTAGATTCCTTCTTAGAAGACAATAGTCCCAAAATCCCATCATTGTTAAACCGCTCTGAATTAGGTGCAATCGGAAGTTGATTTAAAAATACTTTAATTTGGGTATACCAATTTAGATTTTCTTCGGCAGATCCTTGTTCAAAATCTTTTGGAATTAATTTATAAACGAAGCTTTTCATTAATTACCTTTTTGTTGATGTTTGCTTTAGTTAAAATTACAAATTCGAAGTGACGTTTGGGATATAGTTTTCTTGTTAGCTTCATCCCCATATAAAAGATCACAATTAAAAATAAGGTTGGGATTTGCCCTATCCCGATATTAGATAGGACAAATAAAATTCCACTTAAAATTAATAAGTCTTGAAGACTTATCCCCCAGATCAAAGGCTTTTGTTTTAAAAAGCTTGGGTAGTACGCTCGTAAGTTTTCCATGCAACTACCCAACAATTCCTTTGAGCCAGTTATAAATTGCTCCACCACCGAGAGATACAATTGCCGCCAATATGGTTGTAGAAGCGTATTGAGCACCTTTAGGACTTCCAAAGGCCATAAAAGCGGCGGCAATTGCAAAACCGATTGGGACTAATGCTGAGGCAAGCTTGCTAGTCTTTGAAGTTAAATTTGTAGCAATTGATTCTAAGTCTCTCCCCAGGACTGGATGGCTCATAATCATGTACGGAATGATGTAGAACCAATATTTAACTGGAAGCATGACTGTTCTTTTAAATTTATTTGAATTCATATCCCCTCCTTAGTTGTAATAGTTCTCAATTGAACTACTAACTCCAATAGCTATTTCTTGATAATAAGGCCCTGAAGCGACATTAGTTATTGGATAAGGCCATCCATGTGCATGGGCCTGATTAATCCAACCTAAAATTTCACCAAGCTCTCTAGTTTCTGATGATAGTTGGGTTTGATACTTTTCTGCTACTGCCGGAGTATTAAACGGACATCCTCCGAAACCTTGCCAATATCCACCTACATCAACAAGTTTCACTCCAAAGAAGTCAGATCCAACAAATGAACGCACTTTTATTGATAATGTGTTTTCTTCAAAGTCTTTGATTTCTTTTATTACTGATATGTCATTAATAGTGACATGAACCCCGACATCCGTTTTTGCAAGTAGTACCTTTTTCTCTTTTAAAAGATCGGCAAGTTTATAAGTATCACCATTGATAATAAGATCGAGTTTTTCACCTTCTCCCAACAGATCAGGCGAAAATGAAAATCCTTCATTGTAATCTCTAAATACGTTTACATCCCAAGTACAACTAATCGGCAAAGAGATGCAGTTATTCCCGCAGCTGCCTCCAGCGCGATTGAACACTTCATGCTGTTTAGTAATAGTTCTTCCAAAATGAGTGAGTGGATGCAGAGTAAATTCGATTTTTGAATTCGGACTGACATTACCTAGCGGAATAATTGATTCTGACTTGTTTCCGTCAACTTTAGAGACATAAGAATAAATACTTTCCTGAGTCTGTCCTGAAAGATCATTTCCTGTTATATAGCTTAGAATGATTCGATCTGTTGGAGTATAGCGATGATCTAAGTATTTTTCCTTAAACTCATTAGTCATCACAAACCATTTACCGAGTTTGTCTTTGTCTTTCAGTTCTTTTAGATGGGTAAAATCCATTAGATTGTTTTGAAACTGACCAATCTTTAAAAGTGCATCATCTTTTACTTCATAGTTTTTATCAAACATGACCTTTAATATGTTTTGAAAGGATACGCCATTATTTGCTGCCACATAATAGATTTTCTCCTCTAGCGGTGTTTCGTACAAAACAGGGATGGTCTTGGCCTTCACAGATGCTAGAAGTGTCTTATAGTTGGAAGACAACGCAGGAATTTCATAGTCATCAACTTCAGAAATAATAAACTCACCACGCTTAAAGAAGCTCTCTTTCAAAAGACTCACTGGTGCATGATCAATTACCACATCAAATGATTCATAGACTCCACTTTGAAAATGTCGATCAATTGTTGTCGAGGATAACACGTCATAGTTTTCAGTTTCATGATTTAAAAAGTAGAAATTAAGCTTTAGATTCTTAATATCCCGGAAATTTGGCGATTCATTTAATTTTGCCTGATTTGATAGCGTGATCTTAATATCATCAATTACATTCTTGTCACTAAAAACGTCTCTATTTTTTATCGCCTCAGCGTGAAAGAATTTGGGATCAATCTTTGGATAACTCACCCACGACAGATCATGTTCAGTAAATGTTCCCGATGTATGAGATGAGAACCTGCCAAAACTTGCCGCTGTCATTAGTGCGTGATTGCGAGCAAAGACATTTCCCACCCGAAACTTAAAATCGGGGTTGGTATCTTTGACATCAGTATTAATTACAAAGGACTTTTGATCTTTTATCGGATCGCCAGAAAGTGGATGATAAAAAACTTCAATCTTGTAGTTTTGTAAAAATCTGACCTTTAGATCAGGCAGTTCCGCAACAAAGGGATTTCGACCTTGGTTTAATTCATCTTGATCTTTAACCCCATCGCCATCACTGTCAGCGTTAGGATCAATTCTTAATTCCGTTGTTTTACTGATGAAACCAACTTGTCCTCCTGAATGATCTCCACTCTGAAAAGAGCATGATGCAAATGCCAGGCACGTGGCCATTAAAATAAGTAATTTCATTTTCTCCCCTTTAAGTTAATTGAATGCTTGATAGCGAGTTAATAGGAAAAATCATAAGAATTCCGAGTGCTTCAACGGTGTGAAGATAACCTTCTCTGAAGTCATACAAAATTCCTCTAAATGTCCGTCCAGTTTTAGTGATAATCTTTAACTCATCTCCTTTTTTAATTTTTGGGCATTTCCCTCTTTTTAATTGATTCAATAGACAATAAGCTTCCATTTCCCCTCCTTTGGGTAAAAAGTCCTTCCATGTAAATACATGGCTGGTGGTTTGTTAGCTGTGTGAAGAGCTAATTAATTTAAATATTGTGGACTGATATATTTCCAAATGCCGGTCGGGTCATTGCCATCGAAATATTTCTTATCCAGATCCTTGATTTGGTTCTGAATAAATTCTCCAGATTGATTTGTGATTAACTCGGTTGCTTCCAAGATGTAATTTGTATACTTTGATGCCAGTCTATCGATCTCATTTTCATCAAATTTATAATTTTGAGTTATAAGAAAACTTAAGAAATGTTCGGGACACTTGCAAGAAACATGGGCCTCAATAGATTCTCCCGCGTACTCAAAAACAAATCCTGTTAAGAATGAGACAATATAATCAAAAGAATTTAATTCTGATCTAAAGTCCGAATAGATTTGAAACTCACCAAAAACTTTTACCGCTTTATTTTGCCAAAAAACAACTTCCAAGTCCTTTTTAATAATGTTTTTTAAAAAGTTAAATTTAATTTCATTTTTATCTACAGCAATTTTATAATCAGAAATCATCTCGTTCTTTATTAAATCTAATTTCATTTCGTCCCCTCTGTTTTATTCGTGGAAATGAAACTAGAAAATGAAGGTAAGAAAAACAATTCAAAAATGTATTCTCAAAAACATAGTTCACCATGGTGGTTTTTTTATAACCATGCAGAGACTAAGCATTTGAATTATCGCCTTAACGTAAGTTCACGGTGGTTTTTTAAGACCATGGTGAACTCTCTAAACTCAAGGTTGCGTTGGACTGTTCCTATCCTTAGAAATATTTTTTTCTGTTAAACAAATTTTTAGGCTAGAATTAAATCATGAAAAATAAGGGATTTTCACTGCAGTTAATGGTTTTTTTAATTCCATTGACGACATACCTGATCTATGGACTCAGGATTCATACATGGGAATCATATCTCTATTCAGATATAATTGATGGTTTTCAAAATTTAAGAAGTGTTTTCTTTTTTCAGAATCAAAATGCGAATACTTTTCTAAGCGACTTCCCAAGTATTGATATTTTTCATCCGAATCATCCTCTTCCTCATTTGTTAATAAGATTATTTTTAATAATGTCAGCATTCTTGAAAATTAAAATGACTTCATTAATGGGTGCTCAGTATTTAAATAACCTAGCTGGTGCCATTGGAGTACTGTATTTTTACAAAACCTTAGTATTGCTCGGACTCCGCAAATTAGAGTCATTTTTTGGGGCGCTAATTTTAGCCTTTAGCAATGTTTATTGGTATCAGGCCATTTCGGGTGAAGCTTATTCATTGGCCATATGTTTTTCAATAATCGGATTCCATTTTTTGTTCAGACACTATCAAGATCGTAACAAATCAAAGAATCTTATTCTGGCTTCAGTGTTTATCTCGTTAGCATTAATTTCACATATGCTCACGCTTTTTTATCTCCCTGCTTTTCTGTTCTTCATACGTGATCGTTCAAGAGATATTCGATTTAATATTTCAAATTTTTCAAAAATACTCCTTCCCATGTTTGGAGGAGGGATATTATTTTATTTGTTACCTCATTTACTTTTAAATCAATCATCGAATTCACTAGACACAATTAAAACTCTGAATGTCTACTCAAGCTTCTTGGGATTTTGGCACTCATCGCAAATAAATTACACTACTTCTATTCTCACTTCCTTCACGCATTTGTCGAATTGCCTCATCAGCCCCAGCAATTACTTACTCAGTATTTTTAATCTATTATTTTTAACTTCAACACTTGTAAACTTAATCCTGTTCACATTTAAAAGAAATCGTCCTTTTGTGACTAATGCTATTACTGTATTCACTTTTTATTTTCTCATAACATTCATTATCAACATTCCGAACGTAAATGATTATTGGATATTTATTTTTCCATTTCTTCTCTTGCCAACTTTCTATCGTATTAAAAATTTTAAATACTCGTATTATATTTTAGCTAGTCTTTTAGTTTTTGTAGCTATTACTAATTTTCTGATTGTTGTTTTGCCTCAAAGCAAGAACTTTCCAACTAATTACTGGGTCTCAAAAAAGGTAAATCTAGAGGCAAGATCCTCGATCGCCGCTATAAGTTCACATCCATTTTCTCACCAACTTTCGAAGCAAGCTTGGCACTTAACTAGAATGAAAAATACAAATTGGAAATTTGTAATAATGAACACTCAAGATCATGAACAGGTAGCTCGATTAGAGGGTGCTAATATTGATCGACTTAATATTTTTTCAGATTTTACTAAGCAACAGCTCGAAAATTTCCTTCAAAAAAACTTTCTGGAAAAATTAAAAATAACCACAGTCAATACATTTGAAATAAACGACAGGGGCCTGTACCAAAATACCTCAATGGATTTTTCTAACAAATTAGAGGATTGGAAAATGAATCAATTTTTAGTTGAAAAGAATTAAGTGTCGCACACATAATCGTCTTTATTATGTGGATGTGAAGATAAACAAAGCAAAATCCTCCCGGACAACACTCAAATAATATCCAGTTTTTTAGGGGGCTGGTCTCTCTGATCTAAAAATTTATCAAAAAAATCAAACACCTCTCCACAAGTGGCAATCCATGCATTATTTGATTGAACTTCGCACAGAAAACGTCTCAACGTTTTCTCATTTTCAATCGAGAAAAAATGTTCATCCGGATGGATAACAAGTAAAGCATAGCCCTTATGTTTTTTTATAAAATGAAACCGTTTCAACCAATGTTCCATTTTATCTTCCTCAGATATCCTTAAGAATCTAAAATGAACATCCATCGTCATCGTTATAGGGATTTCCAACAAATTATAAAGTCTAAATGGAAAAATTTTTGATATCCCAAACTCACCATCATCAAAGTACATAGAGCTATCGTATTTAAAATATTGTGACAATACTCTGATAAAACGTTCTGTATAAAATAACGATGGAGATCTAAATCCTCTCACATCAATCCCCATATTTTGAAATTTCAATCTAGATTTTAGCAATCGTGTCTCTATTTGTTCTGTTTCCACGAAGGCTAATTTAGAATCATGATTGTCGCCATGAACTGCAATCTCCCAACTTGCACTTTTTAATTCTTCAATTTCTTGAGATGTAAATTTGTAGTGATGTGAAACAATATTAACAGTTGATTTTATTTTTCCAAAAAATGGATCATTCTTTAGTTGTTTTAACTTTCTCAATCCAGAAATTGAGTCTACATCATAACTTAAGGAAAAACCCATTTCCCTAAGTTCTGGCCAAACTATTCTCTTAGAAATATCTACTTGGCATTGGCACAAATGATCTTCGTTATTAATTTTTGTCATTTTGAAAATATTTGTTGCAATCCACGCTCGCACTACACCTGGTACCAAGTGATAATGAAACGGCAACCAATAAGTAATTGGCCTAGGTTTATTAAAATTAATTTTGCATTTGCAAGGATTCATATTTTAATTTTAATATCGTGAAAATATCTCGAATTATTCCAATGTATTTAGACGCATTTATTTTGGACTCACCGTAACTTCTCTCTTTATGTTCTACCTTAACATTTAAAATTTCATAATTCCTAACTTTCGCATTCAAAATGATTTCTGTATCAATAATGAATCCACTTGTTTTCAACTCTATCTTTTTAATGAATGCTTGCTCGTACAACTTTATCCATCCAATATCACTTACATTAAAACCAAACACTATTCGAGTAAAGATATTGTATAATTTTGAAATTAGTTTTCTTTGAGTAGAGTCCTTTCTATTAAATCTGGATCCACATATAATGGTCCCTTTCTTTCGCTGTTGCCAAATCTTGAAAAATTCAGAAATCAAAAATTGATCATCACTCGGAATTATTACTATCCACTCATTTGAGGCAGCATATATTCCAGTTTCGATGGCCTTTCCATACCCCATATTCATTTCTTGATTTATAAAAATAATCTTTTTGTTTTCTAAAAAATTCAGATATACCAATTCAGAACCATCAGTTGATCCATCATTAACAACAACTAGCTCATAATCAATTTTTAGATTTTCCAATGTCAAAACACAATCGTTCAAAACTTTTCCAAGAGTTTGAATTTCATTATAGACAGGAATTACAACCGAAAGTGAACTCATGAATTTTCCAAAGTTGTTTTTATTATATCAGATACTATTTCAACATCTTTCATTGTCATAAATGGAGAAATTGGAAGAGATAGGATTTCACTACATGCTTTCTCTGCCTCTTTAAAATCTCCAATATTATATCCAAGGAATTTAAAGCAATGATGCAAATGCATTGGCCTAGGATAATGAACTCCAACCTCAATATGATTCTTACTTAGCTCTTGCTTTATTTCATCTCTAAATTTGGAACGAATAACAAACTGATGGAATACATGAGTACTATATGACATTTGCTCAGGTAATTTAATATGATCAATTCCAGATAAACACTCATGATACCAAGATGCCACTTCTTGCCTTTTCATGTTTAAATTATCAAGCATGCCGAGTTTCTCGTTTAATACAATAGCTTGAATTGTATCTAATCTTGCATTATCACCTAAAAGTGAGTGTTCATTTTTTTTATACTGACCATAGTTTCTTAATGCTTTTAATTTTTCATTAAAAATTTCATTATTGGTTACAATCGCACCTGCATCACCGAGTGCTCCTAAGTTTTTTGTTGGATAAAAGCTGAAACACCCTAGGTCACCAATACTGCCAACTTTTTTAAACGTGTTTCCCAATTTGCATATGGCCCCATGTGACTGTGAAGCATCTTCAATTATAGAAATATCATTCTCTCTAGCAATCTCAAGAATAGATAACATGTCAGCTGATTGTCCGTAGAGATGAACTGGTATAATTATCTTCGTTTTAGGGGAAATTTTTTTAGCAAGCTCAGTAGGATCAATGTTAAAACTTCGACTATCGATATCGCAATATACAATTTTTGCTTTGTTAAAGTGTACCGCCAAAGCCGTTGAAACAAAAGTTAGTGCAGGCACGATTACTTCATCATCTGAACTTAGATCAAAACACTTTATTGCTAAATCTAAAGCAGAGGTACCTGAACTTGTTCCAATGGAATAGAAAGTTTCACAATATTTTGCAAATTTTTTTTCGAATTCATTTACCTCTTCACCCAGAATAAAATCTCCACGATCTATCAAATTAGAGATTTTGCTTAAATACAATTCTTTTAAAATAATATTTTCTTTTAATTTGAAATCACTTAACAGGTTATTTTTCATCTAGCACACTCATGTATTTTCGCATCCCCGATAATCCTAGCGGGACTGCCAACTGCCATTTTATTCGCAGGCACGTCGCTTAAGACTAAGGCACCTGCACCGATTACTGCATTTTCTCCAATAGTCACTCCAGGCATTACGATTGCCCCCGCTCCAATTCTTGCTCCCTTCTTTACAATTGGCCCCTGAAAGCATTTATTGCAAACAGGAATTTTATCATTCAAAAACAAGACCCCTGGACCGATAAAGACGTCATCCTCAATACTCGATTCTTGGCATATATAGACGTTTGTGTGAATCTTAACATTAGACCCGATAGAACAATTGTAATCGACAGTAGTGGAATTCCATATCTTGACATTGTCTCCAAGAGTACAGTTCTCTCTAACAACTACATTATGTCCCGTCTCAAATTGAGCACCTATTTTTGAGTTACTATAGATAACGCTTCCACTTCTAATAATCGAGTTCTCTCTTATCTCTAAAGGCTGAAATGTATCATTCCTTTTGGATATTTCTCCTAAAATTGCACATCTATCAACTTCAAATGGGGCCTTAAGATTTATTTCCGAACGACTTGAGAAATTCAACACCACTTCACTCATCTTTCATTTCTCCTACACAGCAAAATTGATAACAACTCCATTATTCTGAATTGAATAATCAGCAGCCTCCAAAAGAGAGACTATTTCATAAGCCTCTTGTCCTGAGGATTTTATATACGTATTTTCTTTTATTGATCGAATAAAACATTCCAACTGATCTTTAAGAGGCTCAGTGTTTTGGAGGAGATTTTGCTTTTCTCCGTTCATTGTAAACCCAGGGTGAGGGAAATAATTATACTCAATTCGCTGATCATTAGTAAAAATTTCTATTTTTCTAATTTTTTCATCACTTAACCAGCTTAATTCAATATCTGCAGATATATTTTCTAGATACTTTAATGAAATAGTAGCTGCGCCGATCTTTTTTGTTTTAAGGCAAGTTGCTATAGGTATTGCCTGTATAGAAATTACTCTATTTCCAATGAAATGATTAAGGATCGTTATATCGTGTGCCATTAGATCCCACACGCAATTAACATCAAATCTCTCTAATCCTCCATGCTGTCTAATTGATTTGATATGATCAAATTTGCTAAACTTTTGATAAAAAGCTTTTTTGAATTGTTTAATATTGTCATCGAATAAAAAAGTATGACCAACCATCAATATTCTTTTGTTCTCGCTCGCTAATTGTATTAATTCTTTCGCCTCATCACTAGATGTTGTCATTGGTTTCTCAACCAATAAGTGAACTTTTGATTCAAGGACAATTTTAGATATGTCAAAATGAGTATCTGCAGGAGTGGCCACAATCACAGCATCCAGTTGGCACTGCTTAAGCATTTGTCTGAAATCTGTAAAAAAACTAAGACATGAATGATCAGATAAATCTTTAATATGCTTGCTAGAATCGATCTCTGCGCATGCTACAAAATTAATCCCCTCAAAAGTACTCAAGAGCCTAAAATATTTCTCGCCCCAATATCCAAGCCCTATTAAACCAACATTTAACATTATATTTCCATAGATATTTTTAATTATTACCTTATGATTATAAATAATGTTTAGACAAACTCAATTCTTATTAGCTAGGAAATATGCTAATAAAATTCATCTTTTTACCTTTGGATTAATGGCAATGCTATATTTGGCATTTCCAATAAAGATTCATCAATGGGAGAGCTACTGGTATGCTTCAGGAATTGAGTCGCTCTTTCCTGCTGCAAACATTCATCACTTTTTTAATGTAAAACTTAATACAAACTTAACATTCGATATATTTAATCCAAATCATCCCTTACTTCACCTAATAACCTACTATCTTACTCCACTCTTTAAAGACTCGCGCTCTCTCGAAATTACTCAATTTATAAATTTAAACTTCTCTTTAATAGGTCTTTGGACTTCTCTTCAAATTGCTCTCCTCTTGGGTTTTGACAGGATGAAGGCTTCGCTATTTATATTATTTTTAGGAACGACGAATCTTTATTGGTACTACTCCATGTCTGGAGAAGTCTATATTGCTCCAACTGCAATGCTCATTTGCGTTTTATATTTCATAATTAGCTTAGAACAAAAATTAGAATTAAATATCTCGCCAAAGAAAGAACTAATCCTCATCCCTATTGCATTTTCACTTGCCTGCTCTTTTCATCTCCTAGCAGCTCCCTTTCTGCTTATTATAATTTTGAGTTACTGGCTTTATTCAAAAAAGTATAAAACATTTTATTTGAATCGCTCACTTATAATCTTATTTTCAATTGGCGTACCATGGGCCATATTAATTTACGGCTTCGCCATGATTACATTCATGAACATCTCTAGCTGGAAAGATTATATAGACTCAATTCTTGTGCTTTCTTCAATGAATGGAAGTGGAAATACTATTCTACATGAGAATTTATTAAGAAATTTTATATGGCATATTTCTGGAAAAACTTTATCACTTTTACATGCTTTGATAAGAACACACAATATATTCACTATTGCTTACAAAATTCTCTTCTTTGTCCTCGGTTCGATATCTATAATATCAATTACAAAAAAAAGAGAAAGCATCTCCACTTTTATTATATCACTTTGGGCCTTGATATATATTTTCATTTTCACTTTTATAATAAAGGTACCTTTTAATGATTATTGGCTCCTTGCTCTTTTTCCCATTATTATATCCATTTGTTTAATGCTTAAAAGATTTGAACGAGGCTATTTATTCTTCCTTGTAATATTCATTTTCTCTCAATTAACTTTCAATTTTGTCTTCGATATTTTTCCAAAATCTAAAGCCTCATTAAAAGATTTTAGCCTTTTAGCTAATTACAACAATCTTGTGGCAAATGACGAACATGTTTACTTTTATTTTGATTATAGCGATGAGCGATTTTTTAATGAAATGTGGTATGTAAATTACATTAAAAAGAATAAGAAAATTTTTTTATTAAACGATAAAACATTTATAAATCTTAAAAACATCCCTCCTTTTAAATTGCCATCTAAATTCTTGATTGTCTCTCCAATATCCGATCTTTATCACTCGTTACGCTTTAATGGCAGTACTGATCGTTCATATTTGCGCAAGATAAATAGAAGTTCTATTGATTCGTTAGAATTTCAAAATTTCCAAAAAGACATTTCTTCATTCTATGAAATACAATCGTTCATCATCGGAAAAAATGAATCTATTGAATTTGAAAAAAAGGCCCAATACTCC
This sequence comes from Bacteriovoracales bacterium, assembly GCA_037444575.1. GTDB lineage: Bacteria > Bdellovibrionota > Bacteriovoracia > Bacteriovoracales > Bacteriovoracaceae > Bacteriovorax. Next base: position 122,763 of record JBBIME010000008.1, on the reverse strand, counting down.
CCATGGCACAAAGATCAATATACAACAAACTACAACTTACTTATACAAGAGTTTCAATTCAAAAAACAGAACTGAAGATCAGAAGAAAATTCGGAAAATGCTCCTCCCAATCTAATAATGGTCGGTTAATTTTTTTGTTTAAGCTGCCCATGACGTTTTTAAATTATAAATTGTTATACATCAACGGTTTCACAAACGTTATGTTCAGCCAATATTTTTTTTAATCTTTTTATATTATCTCCACCTAATACTTCACTTGTAACTACTTCTCGACTTCCATCACTCAAGTCAAATGCTATAATCATCACGCCTTTGCCTCCGAAACCTCTTCTAGTTTCAATAAGCCTAAAACTTTTTATCTCCGAGTATTTGAAAATTTTCCGGGAAAATAATTTATAATAAGTTATTTCAAATGCAGTTAAAACAAGTTTTACTCTAAACACATTGTACACTAAGAAAGTGGAAGCCATTGCAACAGTCAGTGTAGAGATAAATCGAGCAAAAAAGGACGAATTATCATCTGGTTGTAAGAGATACTGTATACCTACAACAGTAACCAACATAAACATAACAGAGATAATATATCTAAGAATAATACTCGCTCTCAAATTTTCTATTGAATCACCTTTATTTTTTTTCATCCTGTGGAACCTTCATTAAAACATAAACAGTTTGTTCTTTTACAGTTGCAATAACATGAGGGTTACGTTGGACTCAATTATTTTGTTCAAAAAACTTATTAATACTTTTAATATGATTAAAGGTATTAATGACACCAAAGAAAGTAATCCCCAGAAAAAGATAAACTAAAGCACTAAAATTATCAAAATGATATAAGTATAAATATATTGCGAAAGTGCAAAGCGCCCCCCCTCCCAACATCAACCTTTTTACAATCTTTCTTTTCATCGTATGAAATTGAACATATGGAAAAAAAACCAAAAACTCTGAACGAAATTTGAGAAAGTTTTCTAAAGATATCAAATTTAATGTCACCTTATCTAATTTATAAGCAATAACTATAGTATATGTCTCTTGATTAAACCAAAAATCTTTTATATCTGAGGAGTGCAAATTGAGAATTTCCCCATTAAGATTAATAACCAACTCATTTCCACTAATGTGAAAGTTTTGTGTTCTTTTAGTTTTTTTTATCATGTAGCACCTGTTAGTTAAAAGTTCGCACTGCATTTTAGATGGAATATTGTATCGCTCACCTGCTGATCACTCATCGCCGTTGTTCCATCATCAAACCCAAGAGCTCCTTCTCCCAAAGCACCAGAAGCAACAACTGAAACCAACACTCCTCCAGTAATTGCACTAAGCAAGTGCACCTCTCATAATTGTTTTGGATTTTATTCTTTGCTCACTAAATATTCAGGGAGCCTAACTAGTTTTGTGATTAAGTTTACACCTGAATAACTTGTGAAGTTTTCAGCCGTTTTCTTATTATTAATAATGTCGATGTGAACATAATAATTGTTATAAGGCCATCCAAGCTCTTCAGACAACTTAGTTGGAATTATTTTCTCGGTATCAATACTGATAGTAAGATCACCCAAATAAAAAGCCTTAGTGTTTTCTGGAATTAGCAATTGAAAATCTTTTAAGTAAACTTTTACACCATTAAAAGATGAAGTTTTGCAGAGTATGAATTTAAGCTTAATTCTCCCTGGATTCATTGGGAAATAAGCATTTCCATCATTCAGTAAATTTATAGCTACTCCATTCAACAAATCGCCAAAGACTAGCCCGCATCTATCAGTCTTATTTTCCCCATCAATTAATATTTTTAAATTGGAAACAGCGATAACATTTCCATTACCAATTTCTTTTTTTAAATCAACATTATATGATGTTTTAGCAAGGCCACTATTAACCGCCGCACTACGTATTGATGTGCAACTTAAAATAAAAAGAGAAAATATTGCAAATATAAAATTAAAAGTTTTCATTTTTTTATCCTGATTATAACATCATAGCATCGGCTGAGTCCTTATTTTCTAACAACTTCTTTAAGTTCGACATTGAGCTTTTCTTTGAAATATTTGACAATTTCTGCTCTTGGGTTTTTCTTTGTGTAATTGAAAGTTACTTTTTTATTTGAATTTTTAAATCTCAGAAAATACCCCATTTCGTATTGGATTTTTAAAAATTCGCTTATATTTTTCAGATCCTGCTCATATATTTTAATGTGATAACCAAAAATATGCATTACCTTGGAAATTTTCCCACTATGCTCATCTATCTCATAGAACATAAGCCAGCGTTCTAATTTGATCGTTATAAAAGCGCCAACTCCCAATGATATTAAGGCTAAGAGCTGGGGCAAATCTTTAAATTTTTCCCCAACCATTATCAATAATATTATGGCGAGCATTAACAACAATACAAGCCATACGCTTACATGATATTCACTTTGATTTAGCAAAAAAAAGAAACGCCAAAAACTAAACTCTTCTCGATCGATATCGTAAAAGATAATACAATTCTTTTTTTCTTCTTTAGAAATAATTTTGTTTTTCATATTAAATAGATTTCCTAAGGAGCAGATGGTATATAAGTTGTTGCACCACCACTCCCCCATCTCTACTAGATAATTTTATCTCTGTAATATTTATCCAAATATTTCTCTAACTGCTCATAATCTTCAGAGGTGAAAAACCTTCAAAAAGTCTAAATTTAACCTTTGAACCATCGTCATCTTGAAATTCGAATTCTATAAAAGAACTCCTTCGGTGCTTCCCTCTTGCAATTTTCAAGATTGCGCACCTACTCAGCAAACACGCCAGTGGAGACTGCAACTGTAGTCACTGCTCAAGTCTTAGCTTTAATAAATAACACTAGGATAAAAACAGCAAGTGAACCAATCAAGTAAAAATGTATCTTCACATGCAATTTTAATTTATTCTTTAAAATTATTTGCTCTTTACTATCAACTTCAGAAATTTTAACTAATTCAAAAATATACCCAAAAGGAGATATTTTATTTTTCAACATATTTTTCATAGACTCGATATTTCCGGGTCGATAATTCAGTTTTTTAGACAAATTATTTAAAATGAAAAAATTTATAATTGATAACATCCAAATTAGCACAATCAGCAAAATAGAAACTTTGCCTATCATATTTTATACTCCTAATATGCAATCCACGTCTTACCAACCATATTAGACGCAGCCCTACTGCTCAAGTTTAACAAAATCCGTCTTTGTCAATATTTCCCCCAACAACATCCATAACAATACACTCATTCTTACTTTAAACAATTTGAAACAATTACTGAAAAAACAAATACCAAAAACAATATCAAAGCTTGGTATAGTGGTGAATACAGTAGGTCGCTTTTATTGTTTTTATCCCTAAACCACTTTTGAAAACCACCAACAAAAAATACTGATACAATAAAAACAATTATAAAACTTGAATTCAAGGTAAGAAGAAATAGATTTTCAACTTTGGGATATCGGCTACCTAATAATTTAAAACTGTAATAAAAAATTATAGTAGCCAACACAAAACATAAAATCATCCACGCGTTCTTTTTTCTGTGTCTAAAAATCGTATTTAATTTAAGAACAAAAAGTTCATATACAAGAAACACTATAAAATTAAGTAAATATATTTTCATGCATCACTTCGCTTGCCAAGCAAAATCAAGATGGCAATTTCTGGCAATCATTGCCAACTTAAAAAGTAAGAATTTTTAAAAAAAAGCATTCTTACGATTTGCTACAATGATATTGTTATTGCGATTTTTGATTAATTTTACAGCTTCTAAAAAATCTTCTTTGTTCACTCCGATCAAACCGACTACCTTGTTGATTCTAAAATTATTAGTTTTATAAAATAAAGTTAAAACATCCATTGATTCAGTGTAACTGAGTGAGTAGATATCCACATAACGAATCACTTCATGAACACCTTCATTAATTTTAATTACTCTTACTTCATCATCACAAAACTCATAGTACTTACTCCAGGAAGCCTTTATATTTCTAAATGGAGATAAAAAAATTAAATATAAAATCAATAGTAGTAATAAACTAAAAAATATAATTAACGATCTAGATTCTGCAATTAAATCTCCTCTTGCATAAACAGAACCTAAAACTGCTCCCAAAATAAATAAATAGATTAATATTAATAAGCCTGACCATATCTTAAAATCTAGTGACCTAAAATAAAAATGCCGATAAGATTTCTCATCTTTAAACCTTTCAGAAATTTGACGAATTCTTATCACCATACTCCTAAAATAGACTGTTATGGATTCTTTAATTTAACTAATGCAAATCCATTAATTTTTTAACAATCAAATCAACATTTTTTTTGTTTTTCCCGTAGTCAATAAGAGTTCTGGCAATCAGTGACTTACTGCTAATCGCTACATTGCACTGACCGACCTCTTCTCGAACGACGATTGTAACCCTTTCACCGAAACTTTTAAGGCCTGCATATGTTTTAAATGTAATTTCATTAGCTGAAACATGCATATCATATAGTTGTAATATTTTTACTGATTCGACACACTTTCTCATGCAAGTTTCAAGATCATTATTGATTAAAATTTCTTGCTGAACATTTGTTTTATTCTTTAGGCTTTCCAAGAAATTTTGAGAATATTTATTCAAAAATATCCATGAAAATAAAATTCCAGAAACAAAGAAGCAAATAAAAAATATTCCAGATTCTATTAACGCCTTCACTTCACCATACTCTCCTTTTATCACAAAATAGATAAAGGTTGATAAAGAAGCACTTGTAACGAAACTGAATACTAACATTTTTTTACGATTCACGGTGTCCATATTTTTCTATTTCCCAGCCTGAGCACACATATGATAATAATGACACTCAAACTCTTCTTTGTATTTTTGTTCTTGTGCCCTATCACCATAAGATTTCATGATTCCAGTTGCATTTCCGATGAAAAAATCAAACCCCTCTAAAGCTTTGGCATTTAGAATAGGACCTGCAAAACTATTCAGTGCATATGAAAATCCACCAGAAAGTGCACCATTCATTAATCCAACTTGAGAAGATCTTGAATCCCATTTATGGTCTTTTGAAAAAGTACCTAGGGCTCCACCATTTAGCCACCCAAAAAATGATGTACCAACAAAACCAGCGAAAGGTCCACCATATACACCAGATGCAAATGACCCTACAGAAGTTGCAGCCCCGACAAGCGACCCCATAAATAAATCTAGAACATTCCGTTGACCACCATTCCATAGAGTTTGAAAATTTGTAGCTGCACCAAGTACTGCAGTAACTGCAAACATTGCCAACATAACCCACTCGCCTTTTGGATCTATTAATCTAGCAGGATTATTTTCAACATATGTGTATTTCGATAAAAAGCCTAGAGGGTATTTGGGATTTCCAGGATTCGGATCAACTGTAAGAAACCGGCCAAGAGCAGGATCATACATTCTCGCTCTATAGTAATACAGATTCGATTCATCGTCATATTCTCTTCCTGTGTACGCAAAATGATTTTCAATTACAGGACTCGATAATAGATTCCCCGCTTTATCTGTGATCTTTTTAATCTCACCAAAGCTTGAGTAAGCAAAATGTTGAACAATATTTCCTGCGTTATCTGCAACATCGATCACTGATCCAAGGTGATCTTTTAAATATTGATACGAACCTTTAAGCGCATAACCTTTTTGTTCACCTATATCCGTTACGTCTGCTGAAAGAACATCGTCCGTTCTAAGTGTTGAATGAGTAAACTTCGCTAGGACATCATTATTTTCATCGAGATCAAGCAGCACTTCTTGTCCATCATACACAAAACGACGAGTGATCGTTTTATTTGTATTATAGTCTTTGACAATTTTTTCAATTCTTCTTCCGAGAACATCGTAAGTATATCTTGCTTCTTTAACTAAATTATTAGCTTGATCAAATAGCTCATACTTAATCAGCTTGTCCTCTGAATTGTAAGTAAACTTATGAACTCGTCCTGTTAACTTTTCTAATTTCTGGATCATGTTTCCGCGAAGATCATAAACAAAAGAGTGTCTTGGATCTTCTGTTAACTTCTGCTTTGAATCATTATAAACATAATTCCCCGTATGATCTGTTACTCTATTTCCAAGACTGTCATAGGTGTAAAGTTCATTAATCTGTGTTTCAGGATTAGTCGCTGACGTTAGCTGATTATTATTGTCGTACGTAAATCCATGAGTCCCATTCTTCGTTGTAATTGAAGTGATGTTACCAAGATCATTTATCACATAATCAAATGATGAGATTACTCCCGTCGCATTTGAGTGAGCTATTGCTTTAAGCATGTCATTTCCATAAAAATCAAACGCAGTTGTTGATCCTGGTCTTGCGAGTGATGTAATTCTATTTTTAGCATCATAATCAAAATTAAAATTTTCGCCCTTGTGATTGGTAATTTGTTTTAATCGATCTCCAGCATCAAAGATATAGCTTGTTACTTGGCCTCGATCAATTAGTTTTGTCCTATTTCCATGAAGGTCATATTCAAAGTTTAGCGTAGAACTAGGAAGACTTGTAAAAAATCCTCTGCCAAAACTTTCTGACTGAGTTACCACATCTCCACTTTCAAGATGTTTGTATAAAAAGTTAACTTGGGTGGCATCATTTTTGGCTGTAGTAATATTTCCACGAATATCGTAGTCAAATTGATAAGTATCATCTGGTAAAATCTTTTTCGTAACTTTGTTTATTTTATTATATTCGTACGAGATTGTTCTTCCAGAGCTATCGCTCTCTCCAATTACGTTTCCGTTGTTATCATAAGTAAGACCTGTCACTTGCCCATCTGGTGTATGTTTTTCTACCAACTGATCAAGCTCATCATAAATAAAACTTGTCATTTTTCCATTGGGGTCGACAATTTTTGTTAATTGCCCTGTCAGAGAATATTCATAGTCTGTTTTTTCAAGCATACTCGTCGTGACAGATTTTAATCTATTAAAGACGTCATACTCTCGTTTTGTGATTTGAGCTAACGGATTAGTTATTTGAAGAACGTTTCCTGCATTGTCTCTTGCTAGATTAGTCGTTTCTCCTCTAACTCCTGTTGAAGTAATTAAATTTCCCCATTCGTCGTAGTCAAATAAAACGGATTCGCCATTAGGAAATATCTTTTTAGAAACTAATCCCAAATTTTGGTAATTGTAACTAATCGTTTGGTTCAACTGTTTATTGGTCTCACTTAATAAAAGTCCAGTCGTGTTGTCATACAAATTTTCTTTCATAACAACACCGTTTTCAAGAGTGCTTATCAAATCACCATAGCTATCGTAATTAAAATCAAGGGTAGTATTTGTCCCTGAATCAAACTTTTTAACAAGATCGTTGTATGCAGGATCATAAGTAAATTGAACAAATGTATTATCAGGTCTCGTTACTTTTAACGGACGCCCATCTGCATCTCGATCAATTATCGTTTTAAGTCCTCTTTGATCCACGATTGTATTTACGTAGCCTTTAAAGTCTTTTTTGAGTTCTATTGAATTCCCTTTTGGATCTGAAACATAATCCTTTAAGGTGGGATCATTAAAATCTGTTAGAGGAGTTGGATTCGCATTACTTCCACCAACCACTTTTGATTGACCATATCCTTTTCCAACGACTGCTCCTTTGGCGTTTGTTGCCCTAATCAATTCTCCATACTCATTATATTCATAACTAGAAATGCGATTTAGCTTGTCTTTAAAAGTTAGAATTCTTCCTTGAGTATCATAAGTATAACTTTCAGTTGTACCATCTGGAAAATTTACGCTTGTTAATAATTCATAGTCGATATTAAAGTAAGTTGTTTTTCCTGCTTTATCTGTAAGGGAAGCAAGATAATCACCATTATAAGTTAAAGTGAATACATTTTTCCCTTCGAACAGAACTGACTCTAATTGATTATTAACGTTGTATATGTATTCAAAAAGAATTCCTGATCGAGAAATTGTTTCAATTTGTTTTCCTTTTGCAGAGAAATTTGTAGTTGTCTGGTTTCTTGATTTTAAAGAAAATGTTTTATCCAGATTTTTTTCTAAAACAGATCCATCTTTATCAAGAGTAAAATAGGCCATTTTCTGATTGATATTTGAATTAAATATTACCTTTCTAATGCTTTTGTGTCCTTTATCGAAAATGATTAAATTTCCACTTCCATCCAAGGCCAATTTTTCTGGGTTACACAATGATGCTGAGGTAGCTGGAATATTGTCCTTCATTGTAGGTGAACATGTACCATCTCCTGCCACAACGTAAGCACTTAATGAACGTAAATTAATTGCAAGAATCCTATTGTTTCCTGAATCGGCCACATAAAGAGTATTCTTTGAATTATCAACAACCATTCCATAAGGTCGAACTAAGGCCATTTGTTTTGCAAATCCACTAAGAACAACTTTTCCTCCTAAGGTTACAGGAAGACCAGCGATTGTTGTAACATAACCATTGCTGTCTATTTTTCTAATGTAACCATTTTCAGTTGAAACATAGACGTTTCCAGCACTGTCTGTAGCAATCCCTTGTGGATGGAAAAAACTAGCTTGAGTTGCAAGTTTTCCATCGCCTGAATCATAATTTTGTCCATTACCTGCAAATGTATAAATCGTATTAGCTGATTGGTTGAAAGCTCTGATCCTATTATTTCCATTATCGACAATTAGAAGAGATGAGCCCGCCCCTTCAACAACGTCAGTAATTTTATTAAATTGAGAGCTAGTCGCAACACCATCACTAAATCCAGTTGATATTTTAAGACCAGTGCTTCCTGGAGGCGCTCCACAACCTGGGGTATCGTATCTGCCAAGGTATGTGTTGCTATAACACGACATTGCTGTCGAACCACAAACAGAATCTTTATAACCACTCGATCCTGACGACATGCTCGTCACATATCCGGCAATAAGGTTTGTTGCATTAGATGTTAGGTTGAAAATTGCACCATTAATATCACTTCCGACATAGCTTCCATCGGCTTTTTTGAATAATGAAGTTAAGTGACGATACTGAGTATATGAGGTTTGCCAATTATAACAGCGATATCTTGAACAAGTACTCCATCCACATGAATATGATCCATCATACTGAAGATAATTGTATCCAATTGTTCCTGAATAACTTTGAAGCGTTGTTTCGCTAGTCACGGACCCATTATTAAGATTTATATCTTTAACAAGACCATTCGATGATGCCAGTGATATTTTTGATCCACTATGTACTGAAGAAATTGATGTTGGAGTATTTACAGTATCAGTGTAAATAGTGCTAATATTATTATTCGCATGGTAAGTTTTAACTGAGCCATCTTCATTTTCAACTGACAACACAGCTCCATTTACATCAAGAATTCCTTTAGTCAGACCCAACTTCCAACCTCGGCCTTCACTAGAATTTACTTTATTTTGAACAATAATATTTCCTGGAAGTGCTTGAGGATATAGTTCTTCAATTACATGCGAATCTTCATAAGGGCTTGTGACTGTATCTCCAAATAGTCCAGCAACTCCACCTTTCGGAGTAGCGTACACCGTTCCAACAGTCATTTGTTTTAATTGAATCTCATATTGAGAAAGATAAGAATGATATCCAGAATGAAGTGAAGTCAGATCAAGCGCATAAGAAATTAATGAATTATTTGGAACCCCTGAAAATAAATATTTTGAAGAGGCCACATCACCAGTTGCAGCCCAAGCATAAACTTTATCTGGTTCAACCCACGTTTTACCAGAAAATTCAATTTCAACTTTAGTTCCATTAATTCTTGTCACGCCATTTGGGTTTCTAGCAATTGTTCTTTCTTGTTTATCAACCGAAATAATATTTGAAACAATCATTTTTGGGTTAGCCCAAGCACTGTTATAAACCAAACTTGGTGATAAATTCTCTCCCATAATTTTTACCGAAGGAAGAGAAACAGCAGCTTTTGAACCATTATTATTAATGACAGCACCATTGGTCGCATCAGCATTAAACTCTGAAAGTTTTGGAGCTATTGGAGCAGCAAAAACTTCAGAAAAGTGTGTTATTCCTCCACCTGCGACTGTTTCAACACTATTTCCATCAAGTGAAACTTTAGCAAGCCCATCAATTTCCCAAATGCCTGTTTCGCTATTTTTTGACATTAAAACAAGCTGAGTGTTAGGTGGAAAATCGTTATCGTTTGGAAGTGTTAGTTTGGCCGGCTCTGTAAATTTTAATCCTGAAGGTTCAAGAGCATAAACAGTTTTAGGTTTGACATATGCAGGAGGAGTTACGTTAACATTTTCTACAGCTAACTTTTGTACGCTAATTTCTCCAACTTTATCCCCAGAAGGAAAAGTGGCGTTATTAGCAGCGATATCAAGACTAAACCCTTGAACATTTGGCGAGGTTACGGTTGCTGTTTGATTTTGGAGAACTACAGTTTCATTACCGTCAATCACTAGAGGAACGAGAATTACAGGTTTTGAAATTACATTAAGTTGATTATTACCTAATGTATATGCAACATTGGTTTTATGAAAGACCTTCATTGTCGTTCCATCAACTTCTGAAATCCCAGTAGCATCAAAGCTTACAATTTGGTCTCCTGTTGCTGGTTTTTCAATTCTAAAAGCACCAAATTCGTTAGTTAGAGTACTTTGCCCTGAACTGTTGATTGTTACCTTTACACCGACCAATGGTTTACCATCTAGTGAATTAACTAAACCTGAAAAGGTTGTATCAATGTCATATTTCAAATAAGCATAGTCAGTTCTATTTAACTGACGATCATATCCAACAAGGGCAATATCTGTTCTAGCTGGCATAGAAAATTGGAATCGCCCTTCACTGTCTGCAACAGTAAAGAAGAGTCCCAAAACACCAGTTGATATTTCAGCACCTGGTCTTGCGGCCCATTTAGTACCTTGAACCATAATATGTGTTGGGTCGTTGGGATCAGGGAAAACACTAATCAGCTCAGGCCGTAAAACTTTTAATAGAACCTCTGCATTGATTGAATAATCTGATTGGTTTCCTGCCAAATCAAGAACTGAAATTTTTAATACAACTGGACCTTCTCTTACCGCATCGAAAGTGTAATTAATGGAAGATGCCCCATTAGTTAAATTCGTATCCACTCCATTTACTACCAATGTCTTTAAGGGTTCATTTGAGGATGCTGTTATTGGAAATTGAATAAAAGAAATTATACTATTATTTTCTGGTTTAAGATTTGATAAGACTGGAGGAATTGTATCAAGTGTTATTGAGTTTAGCTTCGCTGGAATCGCCACATTACCTGCAGCATCGACCGATTGAATTTCAAAAGTGTTAACACCTTCGACTAAATTCGCATTGTAGGTAATCGAATAATTTTTAGACGAATAAACTTCTTTTCCATTTTGAAGAATTTTTGTCTCGATTGGACTAACATCTGCAACTGTCAGGTCAATTTTAAATGTGGGATTATTTGTAAGAGCATTATCTAAAGTTAACAGAGAGATTTTCGGAGGTGTTTTATCAAAATGGATCGTTTTTAAAATAGAAGTAGTCGCATTCCCTGCAAAATCAGATCCTTTATATGTTACTTCGTAATCTCCTTCTGCTAAATCTGGAACATTTCCGTTAAAAGAATAAGTCGGACCAAAATTTTTCGTGACGATTGAAAATAGATTTGTGATGTCTTTATTAATAATAAGACCATCAACAGTTGTTCCAGTTAGTCCTACGCTTAAAGTTTGTGAATCAATTCTTCCCCAACTGTCAGCTAGTGTTGCTTCAAATATAGGATTTACATTAAGATAACTATCTGCAATAGGCTTTAAATTTAAAAAGACTGGTGCAATTGTATCCTCAAAAACTGGAAGATCATAAACGAGAGAGCCTATGACGTTTTCATTCATGTCATCAACATCAACATGCTCCTCTTTTTCTTTTGGAACACTTGGAACTCGTTCGATGTTGGTTCTAATTTTATTAATGGCAAGGGGATTTAATTTGGCCGTATTGACCGTAACAGTCTTCATCTCTCCGAATGCCAGATCAAAAGGAAGAGATGAAACTAATAATTTTCCATCCATTCCGATTGAAAGACGGTAGCTTTTTTTATCATCATCTTGTTTTTTTTCTTTTTTACTTTCTTTTACTTCCTCAACAAATTCTGGAAAATAAAAACCTTTATCGCTTAAATTAATGACACTCGCTGAAAGTTCTGCTTTTTCCCCCTCAAATGGAAGACCTACAGGAATTGTTAACGTAAGCTTATGCCCTCTAAAGTTCGATGAATAATAAAATGGTGCAGAAACGATATTATCAACCTGTAAAGGAAGGCGGATTTGAGCTAAAATTTCAGGATTATGTTGAAGAGCTATATCAATTTTAGTAACCAATCCTTCCAAATAAGCGACTAGCTCATTAATGAAGTTGAGATTTTCTTTATGCGACTCTCGATGTTCTTTGCTTCCAAAGTAATCACCTTTAAAATTTTTCAGGATAAAAATTCTTTTTTCTAATTTGGCTTTGATTGAAAGTAACTCATTTGTCTTTTTATCACCTGTTCCAACAGTTAAGGTGAACTGGTTTAAGTCAGTTGTTTTTAAGGCATCTGATTTAAATGAATATCTCCAAACTCTTTTATCTTTAGATTGAGTCATTACAAGCTTGTCACTTACATCATGAAGTGAATCAGGAAAATATGCCTTAAAGACAAGTTTATGATTAGGTACCTTCAAGCACTTCTGGTGATGATGCTCATCTTCTTCTGCTTTTGTTACACAAATATCTCCTTCAAAAGTAGCACTCTCTCCACTTTTAAGTGCTCGTTCTGCTTGAGTAAGAGATTTCGGAGTGATTCCAATCGATAATTTATCGTGAGAAAACGAATCCGAAGCAATGCTATTTAATGAAACAAAGATTAATATCAACCCAAGAAGTGATTTCATTTCATTCCTCATTATTGTATTGATTGAAGTTTAGCTTTATCAGCTTCGTTGATAATTCCTTCGCTCTGAAGGGTGGCAATTTCCGAATTATCTAATTTATAGGCAGGCTCGTTTTTAAGTGCTGCTTGAAGTTTTGCTGTTTCAACTTGAGAAGCAGGAATGACTCCGGGTGAGCTATTAAAAAAATTACCAATTCCACCTGGTCCACCGCTACAAGAAGTTAGTATTTGAGAAATGGATATTAACAAAATGACTTTTGATAGCTTCATAAACCCTCAATAAATTTTTGCCTGAATAAAATTTATATCGGAAAAATTGCGTAATACTTTTGTAATGAAGTATCAATTTTTCTTGATAGAGGATTTCTGTGCAAGAGATTTTGCCCAACAACGCTTGTCTCGAACTCCATAAAAAACAGCAATTTATGTCGACATTGTGACAGGGGATCTTATCAAAATACACCATATCGAGCCATCAATTCACTTTTAATGATTTTAAAAAAGCTAAATCTGAGTGAAAAAAACCACGGTGGTTTTTTAGCCTCCTAAGATGTTGATCCTTGTTTCATAAATGAAAAAAATGAAAACCACCGTGGCCAACTATTTTTTTTAGTATCAAAAAGGCCCTATAAATTTTTCAAAATGTCAGATAAACCATTCTGGCCAAAACGAAATTATGTTATGGGATTACCCCAAACAATTAATATGAGGTAACGGTGAACCTAGAAGCTAGTTCACCCGTGCTTGAAGGCAACGGAGACATTAATTTAGGTAAATGTGAGCGCATAAAAGCTTGCATAGACTCTTTCTTGGTAAAGAATCCAAGAATGACTCTTCAGACAGTCGAAGACAAGACAGGTGTTCCTATTTCTACTCTTAGAAGAATTGTTAATCTGAAAGGAAATCCTCAACCTGAAAGCGTTATTAAGGTCTTTATAGCTCTAGGATACGATAACGAGCTAGTTCATTACATGAGAGAATTTCATCCTGACATTGCGACTGTTATGTCCGTTAAAAATAGCCACAATCAAGACTACAGCTACGTTGAGGAAAATAATCGAGAGTTTTTTATTAGCGAGGATTATTATCTATTAGTAAATCTTGCTTTCACTTCTAGCGGAACAACAGAAGAAGAAATTTCTTACGAACTTGGTCGCAAGGGCCTTGAACGCATCAATGAATTAACAGAAAAAGGCATTGTAGAGAAAACAAAAGATGGCCGATTCATTGGAAAATCAAAAAACTATAAATTAAGCTTTTCAGATACCAAGAAGCGAATTGAACTTGCAATGCGCTATTATCGTCTAGAAGAAGCTGGAAACATCAACAACTGGATGTCATTTCAAACTGAAAGTTTAAATGATGAAGGCCTTAAAGCATTAAAAACTCTACAGCAAAAACACTTCAACGAGCGTAAAGAGCAAATATTTAATAACCCCATGTACAACGGAAATCGAAAAGTTTATAGTGCCACCATTTCGAGCACCTTTCTCGCTTATACGGAATTGGGGGAACTACAGTGAAAAAACTAATTGTCGCATTATTTTTAACTATGGCCATGAGTGCTCATGCTTCTAATCTTGAATCTGTTGTTTTAAACGATGGAACTATCGTTAATGCGAGCGAAATTTTAAACGCTCACTTCATTCCATTAACAAATAAAATTGACTTCATTGAACTTACAGAAGGCTCTCGAATTGAATCTGACGATATTAAGACTGTTAATTTCAAAACTCTTTTGACTAATAAATTTCTTAGACCTGGAATTCAGATTCAATCCCGTGTTGGTGGAGATGGTTCTGGGGGCTAGTATTTATTAGGTTTGTAAAAGCTACGTAATTTTCCCAGAATTGACGGACCTATCAGGCAATTAGAAATTTTTTTAACGATTTTGATTTTTCAAGGTTGGGATTGAATTAAGATTTAAGAAATACCTTATTATTGAAAACGCAAATTGAAATTCAATATTTTCACCAGAGATATTAATTGGATTCCTAATTTCTTCAATTTTAATTTTGAATTCTATAAAATCTAATTGAATATTTCCAATTTCAGTTTTGAGATAAGTAGGATCTTCAAATTTATGAGATATTTGAGTAGTTCCAATTTTATCAGTCTTGCTCACATAGGTGTTTAACAACTCAGACAGAGTGCCAATAACAACTCCATCAGCATTAAACAAAGAAATTTTTCGAGGATCTTCGGTAAAGCTAATTGAATAATTTTCTTTATTCGCCTTCTTTAATACATTTTTAGAATCATCCTTATTAAACGCTATTTTAAAATCTAAAATAGATGGAACAGCTATAGTCATATTTATGTTAATATTCTTGATACGCCCCTCCCAATCTTCTGACAGAGTCTCAGTGACTGGGATCATCAATATATTATAAGAAGCGGCAAAATTAATTACCTCACCTGAAGCATTCCCACTATATACAATAGCAGCCCCATTAAGCTTTCGCTTACTTTCTGAAAGTGAGCCCAAAAGATGTGCAATTTGATTCTTAGAAATACTCGAGTGAACATGATCTTTAAGCATTATTGCGTAGGTATATTTTTCACCATTTTTTTCAAAAGACCAAATTAAGTCATAACCCGAGTCACCCAACAAAGGGGGAACTGATATGTAATGAGTTTTAAATCCTGCTTTTAAAAGTCGCTCATCCTTTAATATTGTTCGAATAATTATTTCTTCAAAATTTTTCTCGATCATAATTCAATTTTTCCTTGAATTGTCAGAGATGATACATTTTTAGCTACAACATTTGCGGGCGAAAGATTGAAAGCTTTTCCAACTGGAATATAATTTCCATTTTGAATTTGAAATCCCTGCATATGAATACTGGTATTGTCTGTATTATCAATTGTAATATGGTTAAAAGCTCCATTGTTATACACAAAGCTATTTCCACCAATGATATAAAAACCTTGAGGATTTTGTGAATCAAGATCCTGAATAAAGCGAACACTTCGCTCATGCTTATGTCCATGGAGAACAATTGAAACATTCAGTTTGTTAAATTTTTGAATAAAGGTTCCGGCATCTATTAGCGCTTCATATGGTTTAGTTTCTATCCCGTAAACAGGAACTAAATGATGATGAATTGCTATTATTTTAACAATTTTAGAGGATGTCCATGAATCACAGACTGTTGCAACCCTACAGCCTTCCTCTTTTCCAATTTTAGGTGCTTCAATTATCTTTGGCAGTCTTGCCTCTTGTGGTTTTTTTTCACTTTCCTTCACTTCGCTTCCGCGAAATAATGTAGAAACAAGTCCTTTAAAAAAACCTACGCTTTTAATTCCATCTTTATTTTCACTTTCTATTTTTTCTTCTGCGAAATCCATTGAATCGACTGGAATAATTCCAACAGTTGTATTGTTCCAATATTTTTTATTGCTTAGTGGAGTACAGAATGATTTAAAATTTGTAAGAAAACCACTTTGAGACTTTTTCTTGTTAAGAATTCTCTCATAATCATGGTTTCCTGGAGAAACTACAACCCTGTCACGTGATATTCCTAATGCTTTCGAACATTCATTTAAAAAACTTTTTGAATCTTGAAGCCCCTTAAGTTTATACTTTGAAGTTAAATCTCCTGTAACGACCAGTACAAATTCATGTTCTCTATGGGTTTTCTTTAGGTCTTCAAGTTGGTCTAAAAAGTTTTTTCGGAAAGAGTGAAACTCATGGTCGTTAGTTGTCAGAATACCAGATTTATCATCCACGTTCTGATTTTTAGCCTCATGAGGGAAGTGCAAGTCCGTAATGTGAATAATATGAGTTTTTGACATGGTTGTTTCTTATCTAGTTAAATCGCAATCCAAACAAGCCACCAGTATCAACTTCATCTGTTAGTATGACAGGAAGAACACAGCTTTCGGTCGTAGTTTTATTAGCAACATTTTTAAGAACTCCATCAAAAGTATCAGAGTTCATTGTAACGATATATTGAAAATCATGTTCCTCTGCGAGGGCTTTACCTAAATCTAAAGCCTTTGCAATTTGGCGCTCATCAACACCATCAAAAATATGACTATCGTGAATCAAAAATTTCGGACCTATATTATGACGATTCATTAAAATCTGAATCGTCATATCAAGACAGAAAATTTGCATATTATTAATGCCCTTACTTTTTTCTCCTTGAATTTTAATTTCAAAAGTAGGCCCATTTAAAGATTCACCAATATGCAAGCTGCCAGCCTGTTCATAAAGCTTTGATGAAATATCTTCAAAAATAATGATTGCCTCATTTATTTCTGTCGCCCTTTCCTTGTATTCATTTACAAGCAAACTTAATAATTCAGATCTTTCGCTCTCAAGCCTAGTCTTATTTGTTTCTAAACTTTGAGCTACATCAAACTGATCTTTCAACTGACTTAACTTAAGTTTGTTTTCATCTCTTCGACTTGTTAAACGAACATAAGTGTCAAGGGCACCATGAGTCTTCAATAGACTCATGTTTTGAGTATATTTCTGCTCTGTAAGTAATTTCTTTGCATTTCTTTCAGTTATACGGTTTCTTAAATTAGCAATGTCATTCTCAAGATAATTTTTTCTATTACTGTAAATTGATTTATGAAACTCCAATACTTCTTCAAATCTTTTTGTAACAAAATCAGGAAAAATTAAACCTGCATCTTTATAAATATTCTCAACCTGAGTCATGTCAGGCTCAGGAAGTTCTTTTAATGATTTTTCTAACTCCTGCAACAATTGCAAATCAACAGTATCTTGATTGCTATAGTCACTGATCTCTAAAATTAATTTGCTAGCCTCTTCTTCTACCTTTTGATACTCAGGCAAAACTTTATACTCTTTTAACTGTATTTCCAGATCTGAAATCTTTTTTTCGGTTAAAGCTATTTGTGTTCTTAAATCAGATGTTGACTGAACAATCTCCTTAAAGAGTCCATTGGTCATCGCTAGTTTTAATTCCTTAATAGTCTTCTCTCTGTCTCTGATGTGATTCCATCTCTGAGGCAAAAATTGATCAAGACCTAAAAAGTAAAACATGCAGGCTTGAATGCTCGCAGGAAATTGCTTACTGAAAAACTTAAATGGATCTTCAAAACCGCCAGCGGAGTCTTTTCTGGCAAAATAAGAAAATAACTGTCGAAAGCTTAAGTTTGTTTCATTCTCCTCATCACCTTCATCAGATAATTGAGAAACA
The DNA here is from genome assembly GCA_037444575.1 of Bacteriovoracales bacterium. GTDB lineage: Bacteria > Bdellovibrionota > Bacteriovoracia > Bacteriovoracales > Bacteriovoracaceae > Bacteriovorax. The sequence goes on along the minus strand of JBBIME010000008.1, from coordinate 104,681 downwards.
TCAAATAACTTGTCACCTAATAGCTCTGTCCAATTTGCATTACTAATGGAAAGATCATTACTCTTTTTATCCTGCTTAGGTTGAAAGCTCCAACTAGAGAAATCACCCGAATTTACAATTAACTTGCTAGGCTTTTCTCCACTTCGTTGAATACTTATTCTTTTGTCAGCAAAATCAAAATCAATGCCAAAGGAGTATTCAATGAGGCTTTTGTTTCTAAAAATATTATCTGGCTTACATTTCCCCCCCAGTGTGAAGTGAATCAATTCAACTAAGCTTGATTTACCTGCACCATTTCTAGTTTGCTGCTCCGTCGAGGTAGACGTTCTTGAAGCAAGGAGGATATTCAATCCTTCTTCGAAACTCAGCTCTTTAAATGTCGGCAAGTCGCTATATATTTTATGAATCACGAACAACTCGCTTTATTTGACTATTTTTTATTTCAACCAAATTCAAAACAAATAAGAGATCTAGAGCTAAATTAAACCACTCAAAGGTAACTATTCCCATCTCTCGATTTGAATTTCTCTTTGATGAATACAAACTCCAAAGATGATTTACTGATTTTGGCTTTCTAAGTAATTCAAGCAACTCTGCTCCAACATAAAGAAGTGATCGAGAAGTGCTAAGTCTTTTTGTTGGAAGTATCATTGCTCACTCCCCTCTCTTTCAAAGATGTCGCATTCTTCAAAGAAATATGAAAGAGTCACAAGTGCAGCCATTTCCATTTCAGGAGTCAGTTTTCGATCTCCCAAAACATAACTTCGAAGTTCAATGAAAATTCGATCCGCAGAAAGTCCTGTATCTCGTAAGCGTTTATATTCATCGTTAATCTCGTGAGTAACAAGATCTCCAAAAGTAGCATCTGGCCACTTAGCAAAGAAGTCTCTAACTAGCCCTGTTTTACTGAAACCAATTCTTAAAAGACTTTCGATATACTCACTAAAGTTGTTAATTTTTAGTTTATTCGCCGGAACAGGTCTCAGATCAACAGTAGTGGTATTTCTACTTAAGACGATATGAGTAAGTAATTCTTTAAAGTGATCAAACTTAACATGATTTAAACTCTCTTTAGTCGGAACAGCTCCCATAAAACTTTTAATGTCGTTTACATGAAGCTCAAAAAACTTATACCTAAGCTCTTCGTATCCAAAAGGAGAAATTGAAATATTTGCATGACTCTGATCTAAATCTAAAAGTTTTTTTACGACATCAGGCCCTAAACCATCTCTCGCATTATGAACAAATTGCCACTTATCAAAATAGTTAGTCCAATGAGGAAGAGCTCCATTAAAATCTTCATCAATTTTTTGAATTGCTTCTTTAGCCTGTAGTTCATTTGGAGCGTATACTTGAAATAAGATTCTCTCCGATTTTAAGTAGCCGTCGTTCTTTTTGTCTCCGACGTTTCCCCATGGCTTTACTCTAAAGAAATCACCATGATGGCGTTTCTCCATTATCTCAGAAAAAAAGTCCTGAAATTCTGAACCTCTCTTCTTGAGAAATGCATTTTCAAATCTCAATTCGTAAATGACCCGTGAGACTTCATCCATTTTTCTAGTACCAAATTTTCCTTATTGTTTTCAATATTTTACACTAAAAAAAGCACTACTAAAACCCAATTAATTCAAAAACATTGAACTTTGTAGGCAATTTTGAAAATAATTTTGAAGTGGTTCTGTGTTCTTAATACTGTCTTAACAAAGGTGACTACTTTTTCTGAGATTATCCCGCAATTCTTAATAGGGTAAAGAATTAAAAAATCAATTGTTCCATTTGGAGATGAACATCAAATTACACCAGAATTATAAGAAAGGAAAAACAGATTACCGACACTACAACCTTCACCGATTTCAGAAATACAAAAGTATTTTTTCAACTCCGGCTATATGCTCCAAGTATAATGGCCCTTCGTAGAGCATTTAGTTCCAAGAGTTTTTAAATTTTCATACGCTATAACAGACAAAAAAGGCTCAAGCACTTTTAAACTGCTTGAGCCTTTTCTATTTCTTGACGTTGTTGTGTAAGAAAATGCTATCAGGTAAGAATTGTTTATTCAATCATGAAGTAGAAAAACTGATAAGCATTTGCCTAATAAGTAATAACCGCTCATAGGATAACTTCAGAAGCATTTCATTCACATCTGAAACGATTTCTTCTCGAATTGAGTCCTTTGCTTCAATCATTTGCTTAAAGCTTGCCTCATTGACGTTATAGCCTTTTAAGATTCGTTTAATCCAATCTGCACTCAAATCAATTCGGCCATTCTCTAAAGCTGTTAAGGTAGATTTATTTGTGCCAATGACCTCTGATGCTTTTTGCACAGACAGTTTTCTTTTTTCTCGAATAGCTCGAATAATTTTCACCTCACGTGTAATAATTTTTTTCTGTGACCTCTTCCCCATTTTAAATTCTCCATTAGGCTACTCAAAATACTAGATAATGATTTTCGAACCCCAGTGCTAGATAGAGTAGCTGTTTCAAAATAATAGTTTAAAAGTCGTTAACAATTAGATATTGGATAGCCAGGCATTAACAAAAATACTCACAAGCCAAATCAAAGCCAAAGAAAAGCCATCGAGAGTAATTTTGGGTAATGTCGGGTAATAGTGAAGAAGCGAAATAGATTCCAATTTTGAAGATAAGCTCTTGTTAATATAAATAAATTCGAATCGTTATTGATCGAATTCGGTTTTTTAAAAAATGTTTTGAAAATGACTGTTACGAATGGCGCACCCTGAGAGATTCGAACTCCCGACCAACTGGTTCGAAGCCAGCTACTCTATCCAGCTGAGCTAAGGGTGCGTGGATTGATTAAAAGTAGTATAAAAATTTCAGTTCCATTAGACAAGTTCCTTTCTCTAATATATTAAAAATTCATGACAAATCTCACCTCTCAAAACATATCTGGCTATACATTGCTGGACTCAGGTCACGGCAAAAAACTTGAAATCATCGCTGGCGTAACTGTCGAGCGCCCCTCCCCTCAAGCGATCTGGGCACCTCGCTTAGATGAAAGCGAATGGAAGAGGGCCACATCTGTCTGCATCCGTAAAAATGATGGTGGTGGAACCTGGAAACACCGGGCAGATCGAGAGCCGCAAAACCTAGTAATTGAACACGATAATTTAAAATTCAAATTGAAATTCACTTCATTTGGTCACTGTGGAGTATTCTTCGAGCAAAAAGTTGTCTGGGACACTCTCGTGGCCGAATCGACTCGCTTGCAGGCTGAACTCAATCGTCCAATAAAATTTTTAAATCTCTTTGGATACACAGGATGTGCTTCTCTGGCAGTCGCTGCAACAGGAGCGGAAGTTTTCCATGTCGATTCTTCAAAAGGCGTCCTCACGTGGGGAAAAGAAAACGCAGAACTCTCCAAACTCGATACAAAAAAAATAAAATTTGTTCAAGAAGATGCACGAGCTTTCATTAAGCACTCTCTTCGAAAAGGATTTAAGTACGATGGAATCCTTGCTGATCCACCAAGCTGGGGTCATGGAGCTAACAAAGAAGTTTGGGAATTTGAACAAATGATTCATGAATTAGTCATGGATTGCTTCAACGTACTTACGCGCGAGAAAAGTTTTTTCTTTCTATCCTCACATACTCACGGAGTACAATCTGAAGCTCTTCGCAATCTTATGAACGATCATCGATCCAAAAAAGATATCAATGTAGGAGAACTCGGAGTTCGTCACTCAAATGATGAGAGAATCCTTCCTGCTGGTATTTATTCTTTTGCAAAAAACATCAGATAAGTAGCTGTAATCCAAACTTTGGTCAGCCTTTGTAATAATTTCGTAAAAGCGAATTACTTTACACTTAAAGGATATCTGCGCTAAAAACTTATACCTTTCTTTATCCGGAGAATAGTATGATCAAAACTAGCACTTTCATTTTCTTTCTAATGATTAACTTAAACTTTGCAAAGGCCAATGAAGAAGCTCCTTTTAAGCAAATCCTGAGCGAAAATGACAAAACGGAAGTTCTAAAATTAATCGATCATATCTGCGCTGATAGCTGGTGTGCTGGCGATTACGACTATAAATTTACAAAGTTTTCTTGTAACGACACTACTTCTGTTTGTACTTTAAGCTTTAAAATCATCGACCGCGACTCAAAACCAAACGAATCCCATGTACTCAACAGACGATGCATTTTCAAAGAAATCTCTTCAATTGATAATATCATCCACGACAGAACGTTAACTCAGGAGTTCTATGATAAATTGAATTTCTGCGTAAGTGACCGAGAATCTACTTCTAATAAAAAATAACAAAAACTAACAATTCGATACGTTACTAAAATGTAATTATTCTTTTTCTCTTCCTATGGTTATTATCTCATTCGTTTCATCTGCCCATAGGGAGGGAAAATGAAAGCGACGTTTATTCTTGTTCTCTTACTTTTAATCAATACCACCTTTTCGTTTGCTCAAGTTGTTATTGGAAATGTTCCTCTCGACAGAAATCTAAATGCCGCTTTTATTCCACAAAACTTAAATCAAGTTCCAGAAATTTTTATCTCTCGAGATCAATATCTTATTTCTTACAATAAAAATCACCGAATGCTTAATTGGGCCGCTTGGAAAGTTGAGTCGTCTGATCTCGGTCACATCGGAAGAACAAATAGTTTTGCAGTAGACACTGATCTTGAAACCTATTTAAATCAAACTTCAGAGCACGCTGTTACACCTTTAGATTACCAAGGATCTTGTTTTGATAGAGGACATCAAGTGCCATCAGCAGATCGAGATGATTCTATTTTAAACAATGAGATGACTTTTTTAATGAGCAATATGATTCCTCAGACTGCTTATTTGAATAGAGTTATTTGGGAGCACTTAGAGCAATACACTCGTAATCTAGTAAATACTCAAGAGAAAAAAGTTTATATTATCGCAGGCCCAATTTTTGATCAGGACTTTGGATCAATCGGGACAAACCACGATATCCCAATTCCTTCTAAAGATTTTAAAATTATTTTTATTCTAGATAAAAATCAAACGCCGGCCGATATTAACAGTACGACACCAGTCATTGCTGTCATTATGCCAAATCTTCTCAAGAGTGGAAAAAAGCCTTTAGAGGATAGAACTGAACTTTGCTCAAATCGAAATCTTTCGCCAAGTGGAACAATTGTGGATCCTACTGATTGGGAACAATACAAAACCACAGTTGCTGAAATTGAAAAACTTTCAGGATTTAAAATTCTTTCTAACTAATATGTTTTTCTCTAAAGATCATGATAGCAACTATAGTCGTTGTTAAACTTGCCAGAAGAAAAACATATTGAGATCCAATAAAATGCCAGATTGTTCCTGCGATGAAACTAGCAAACATCAATGCTAAACTTTGAGTCGTTGCTTGAAAACCTATAGCTGTTGCCAAATCTTTTGGATCACAAAGATTACTCACCCACGCCTTCACAATTCCTTCATAGCAAGCAGCAAAGAGCCCGTATAAGCAAAATAGAATGAAGAATATTTCTATCCGATGAGCAAAGGCCATTCCTCCATAAGTAATAACAAAAAAGGTAAGACCTAACAGGAATATTTTTTTCTTTCCGATGCGATCAGAAAGTATTCCCATCTGAAAAGAACTCATCGCATAGACCATGTTATAAAATATATAGAGTGAGATTGTATCCAAATCACTAAGCCCACTCTCTTTTGCTTTTAACAGAAGAAACATATCAGAAGAATTCATCAGCATAAAAAGAAGAATCAAAGTAATAATTCTTTTATATTCAGGAGTGGCGATTTTCCAATAAGTAAGAGAACTCCAAAACGCTCCGCCCTCTTCCTTTTTTCCCTCAAACCTTTTCTCTTTTACAAAGAAGAGCATAAGCATGACAAAACACGCAGGAATGAAAGCATAAATAAAGAGACTTCTATATTGTCCTGGATGATGACGAAGATATATCAACGCTAAGATGGGACCAATGAAAGCACCGAGGGTATCAAGAGATCGATGAAAACCAAAAACAGCTCCTTTGGTTGTAGGCGTGGCCTCATCTGAAAGCATAGCATCCCGAGGAGCTGTGCGAATCCCTTTACCGAGTCGATCGCTAGCTCTCATAATGAGCACCCATAAAGGATATGCAACAAGGCCCGTGGCAGATTTTGAAAAACTTGAAAGAGCATAACCGATCCAAACGAAAGGCATGCGTCTTCCACTTCGATCAGAGAGCTTGCCGAAATATGTTTTGGAGAGACCTGCTATCGCTTCAGCAATTCCCTCCAGTACTCCAATAAAGACAGCACCCATGCCAATACTTTTTAAATAGAGAGGCATTATGGGATAAAGAAGCTCGCTGGAGATGTCTCCAAAGAAACTGACGATTGATAAAAAGAGGACTGTTCTAGTGATAATTTTTGTTTTCATGCCAAGCTCAAGCTGAAAAATTAAAAGACGTTAAAAAAAGAAAGGGGCTTAATAAGCCCCTTTACTCTATCGGTGATTCTGCTGTTTCTTCTTCTACATGAAATGGTGTATCTGCCATATCTACTCTGTGGCGACACTTTGGACACTCTAATTGTTTTCCGCTTTTCTTCGTGAATTTCTCTCCCATCACGGCGTAACCACATTTAGGGCAAGCAAATGGGTAAGGTTTGGTCCACATAGCGTTTGAACAAGCTGGGTAGTTTGAACATCCGTAAAAGAATTTACCATAACGGCTTTTCTTCTCCGCAAATTTACCAACTTTACATTCTGGACAATGTACATCAAGAGTAAACGGTAAAGTGCTCTTCCGATCTGGATAATCTTCGCAAGCAAGGAACTTTCCGTATTTTCCTTTTTTAATTGCCATGCGCTTGCCACAAGTTGGACAAGGATCATTAGCAAAAACTTTTTCAATGATGGTATAACTTCCATCAAGATTCTTTTTAAAATCTTCTGTTGAATTACAATCTGGATAATTTGAACAAGCAAAGAACTGACCGTTCTTCCCCCATTTAATTTGGTATTCACCATCGGCGCATTTTCTACAATGAACTCCTGTTGGAATAGATTGCTTCTTTAGGTTCTTCATCTCTTCTTTAGCTTTTTCTAAAGTGACTTCAAAACCTTTCCAGAATTCGCGTAATACTTTTTTCCAGTTAACGTCGCCTTCTTCAATTTTATCCAGCAACTCTTCAACCTTAGCGGTAAATTCAATATCCATAACGTCAGGGAAACTCTCCACTAACATTTTGCATACAACAGTACCAAGTTCAGTCGGAATAAATCTGTTTTCAGTTTTTTCAACATATCCTCTATCTTGGATATTTGAAATGATCGCAGCATATGTTGATGGACGTCCAATGCCATCCTCTTCAAGTGCTTTTACTAAACTTGCTTCATTAAACCTTGGTGGAGGTGAAGTCCAATGCTCTTCCATATCGATTGCTTTTTTAGGAGCAAATGTCTCGCCTTCGGAAATTTCAGGAAGAAGACCTGTTTTAGGCTCTTCACTTTCTTCAGCGTCTTCGTCTTTCTTACTTTGTTTTTCGGCCATTGATTCAAGATAGACCGTTCTGAATCCTGGAAATTTAATGATTGAACCATTCGACTTGAAGAAATGCCCATTTGCTTCAAATGTTACGGTTGTTTGATCAATGACAGCTGGAGACATTTGCGATGAAACAAATTTATTCCAAATAAGCTCGTAAAGTTTCTGTTGATCTGGATCCAAGTCTCCGCGAACTTCATCGGGAGTAAATTCAAGCGAAGTCGGACGGATGGCCTCATGGGCATCCTGAACTTTACTCGTCCCTTTTTTCTTATAGACAATTTCTTCAGCAGATAAAAAATCTTTTCCGTATTTTTTCTGGATAAAATCGCGCACTGACTTCATCGCTTCAGGCTCAGTTCTTACCGAGTCCGTTCTCATATAGGTAATCAAACCTTGAAGACCGTGATCGCGAAGTTGAATCCCTTCATATAACATCTGAGCAATCATCATTGTCTTTTTAGCAGTAAAACCTAATTTATTGGCCGCTTCCTGTTGCAACTTTGATGTTGTAAAAGGAGCTGTTGGATTTTGTCTGCGTTCTTTCTTTTTAACTTCAATCGCCTTTAGCGATTTACCTTTGATATCTGAAAGAATTTTTTTTGAAAGCTTCTCAGCATCCTTTCCTTCGAGATCCGTTTTCTTTCCAGCTTCCTCTCCATAGTAGCGGACTTCGAAACTGATATTTTTCTTTTCTAATTCACCCTGAATAGAAAACCATTTTTCAGGATTAAAAGCTTTAATCTCATCTTCGCGATCAACAATGACTCTTAAAGCAACGGACTGAACACGTCCTGCTGAAATTCCACGCTGAACTTTCTCCCAAAGAATAGGAGAAATTTTATATCCCACAAGTCGATCCAAAACTCTTCTGGTCTTTTGGGAATCATACATCGGCTGATTAAGTTCTGTTGGATGCTCAATTGCATTTTTAACAGCAGTTTTTGTAACAGCATTGAAAACTACGCGATGAATTTTTTTCTTTTTACCAATCTCTTCTGCCAAATGGAAAGCGATCGCCTCTCCTTCGCGGTCCATATCGGGAGCGAGATAAATTTGATCAGCATGTTTGGCAAGTTCTTGGATGCGCTCAATTTTATCTTTCTTACCAGTGATCGGTACCAAATCAAGAGCAAAGTCATCCTTAATATCTACACCTAACTTTGACTTTGGAAGGTCTTTGATGTGCCCATTAGAAGCAACAACCTGATATCCCTTCCCTAAATATTTCTTAATCGTTTTTGCTTTAGACGGAGACTCAACGACAACTAGATCGTAGTCACCAACATTAGAAGAAACGACCATCTCATCAGCAGAAACTTTGGCACTTGCTTTTTTGGGAGCTGCCTTGCTTGCTTTTGCTGCAGGTTTTTTTGCTGCAGCTGACTTAGTTGCAACAGGTTTCTTTGCGGCTGATTTTTTAGCAACAGCTTTAGCACACATATTTTTTACCTTATTTAATTAAATATTATTTTTTGGAACCAGTATTCAACAACTCATCTACTTCTTCAAGGTCAAACTCTGTAAGTCCGTAAGGATTCTCTTTGTTGTTGATATCTTCATCTAAATATTTTCTTCCAATATCTTTTTCAATTTCATTAATCGATTCAAAAGCATTTGCATCAGGTTGCTTCGACTTCTTCTCTTGCTCTTCAAGGCTCGTTTGCTCTAAGAATTTATCTTCATCAACTTTAGATTCATTGAGTGATTTCTCAGCATCCTTAATTTCACCTTCAAGACGATCAAGCTCTTTTACATCTCGTTCTGAATCCTTAATAACTGACTTATCTCTTTCTTGACGATCCAATTCTTCAAGCTCGTCTTCCGTTAATTGAATCTTATCTGCTTTATTGAGAATGTCTTGACTTACATCATCAAGATTCAATTCCACATCCAACTCATCGAGGGCCTTCCCTTCGAGCTTTTTCACATCTTTAAGTTTATCTTTATTTTTCAAACGAAGAGCACGCGCAGCTTCTTCTTGAGTTTTAGTAATTGCAATACTCCCCAAACTTATTTCATTTGAAGATCCTGTAACAAGAGCTGTCGCAAAATTATCTGTAATATTAATAACTGTTAATTCCCCAACTTTGTAAGTTGGACTTGGTGTAATTTTTCTTTGCGTTCCACGATCGACGAAAGAATAAACTTCAAAAACATTTCCTAATTCCACACCATCAGCGCGTCCTCGATCCAGGTAAACAACATCACCATAAGAAATCCCCACCAAGGATTCTCTGTAGCTTCCAATAATGGCCGCTTCTACGTTTCGTTTACTGTATGTTCTAGCAATTTTTTCAATTTTTGGAGTATAAACTGTAATGCGGTCTTTTCTCTGCACAATTCCAGACTGATCAACAACAAGACATTCCCAAACGTCATCAATTTTTCGGATCACTTTTATCTGAGCTGTCGTTGTATAAACAAAACCTGAACGGTCTGAGATAGGGTTTTTAACTTCACCACCAGCAGTATAAACAGAGAACATATCTCCTGGTTTTACTTTGGCCGATTTATCAAAATTTACATAAACAGTATCTTGTTTATGAATGAAAACAGACTCTTTTGGAGTCGCTTTAATTTCCCCTAAATCTTGAACAACATTTGTTGTAACAAAACTATTTAAGAAAAATCCTTCTTTATAATTGAAAATAACTCTTGAGCTCTTGTCAAAACCAGTGCTGTCATATTGGTCTGAAGGCTCTCTGATCCCGATATTTGAAAATGGAGGATCATACTTTTCATACTCTGTATTTCTCTGCATTTTTTCCAATCGCTCAAGGTCTTCATAAGTTTCTTCTGAAGCAAATTGGAAATAAACACCTTGGTCTATCAGTTTTTTTCTTTCCTTTATCCAGCCTGATTGGTTATTGCCATTAGCTTTAGCAATACCAGATTTTGGAGTCTCCTCCTCTTGATCTGTAAATTCTCCAACCTGAACATTTGGCAGTGTTTCTGAATCACCTGTATCAAAAGACAGAATGGTGCCGGGTTCAATTTCATGTGGATTTGAAATCTGAGGATTCAAGGCCCAAATTTTTGAATAATAAAATCCAGATCCAAATAAATTTTTGGCAATTTTCCAAAGGTAATCACCTTTTTGGACTTCATATTTTTCGAGTTTCGCTTTGACAGCAATATCATCCCATTCTTTAGGAGTAATTTTCTTATTTACATATTTTGATAGCTCCAGAAGTTTTTTTTCTTCGCTGCCTACATCAAAATTAGTTGTTTGATCTGGAACAATTTCTGCTTTTTCTGATGCAGTAGATTCTGCAGTCTTCTCTTTTGGTGTTTCAGCTTTCAATGGACCTTTTTTTTCTTCAGGTTCAGTCGGCTTCATCTCTGCTTTAACTTCTTTATCTGACTTAACTTCTGGCTTAGCTTCTTTCTTTTTATCTTTATCGAAAACAACATCGCCAATATCTTCTTTTAGAGACTGAATGTCATCCTGCTCTTCGAGAGTAGACATTTTAACATCGGATTCCGTTGCCTTTGTTGCTGGGACATCTCCAGATTTTTTTAGAGACTCATAGACATTCACTTCTTCTAGATCAGAAGACACTGCATCTTGCGCCTTTGATTTTGGCGCTATTAGACTCGCAAGAATGACAATGAAAAAATATTTATTCAATTAACTTGCCTCAAAAAAATCATGTAAGAGTGAATAATATTTCGCCTGTTTTTCAGGCTGTTTTAATTTTTCATTACACGCCACTAATTTCCCTAGTGCCTTTAATACGTAACCCGAGAATGCATATTTTTTTATAATCTCTTCATAAACCTGAGACGCGAGATCATATTCACCTTGATTAAATAGCAAATCACCCAGCATAATCTTCGCTCTTACGACAATTTGTCTTTCTTTTGAATTTTCAAGATCCTTTAAAATAGTTAGCGCATTCTCAAATTTATTTACACGAACTAGATCTTGGGCCTCACGCAATCTGATGATCTGCTCATCAATATCATCTGTAGCATTGACGTGCTCCACTCCCATACTTGTTGGGACTGCTGGACCTGTGGCCTTTTCTGTTTTTGCTTCTGGTCTTAGAGCATCTACTGTGTCGGCGCTAGCAGTATCAGGAATTGCTTTATCGATACGATTTACAAGATCTGATGGATCAATAGAAGTTGTTGTTCCAACTTCTGGCTTAGCTTGAACTTCAGACTTCTTTTCTTCAATAGAAGTTGCGGCCACTGGAGCTTGCGCTTCTGTTTTGCTTATCTGTTGTTTTGATTGGTTTAAAAGCTCTTGGTATTTTCTTGCAAGCTCATCATACTGTTCTTTTGGAACCATAGTGACTGGAGCACTGCCTTCTGATTGCTGAACCGAATTAACCTGAGTTCGACGCGACCATAAGGATGAACATGAAGTGGAAAACAATGCACTTGCTATAATGATCGATACAAGTGATGCCCTCGTGGCAATATTCCTTCTCACTTTTTTGTCCTCCATGACTTGTAAATGTGAAAGCGATAACTTAACTTTTATTCTAAATCAGATCAAAAACAAGTCAACGGATTTGGAAGGTCATATGCTTAACTGCTCTAGTCAACTTTTTCACTACGTGGTCCGCTTAAATAAAGAGGACTCCGCTTTTTTCTATTTCCAGCTTGAAGCTAATGATGGCCTATGCTTTTACTCAACTCTTCCTTATGAAACCCACTCCCAATATAGAGATATAGATTTAAAAGGAGATATTCTTTTAAAAAGTGAAGTGGAATCCATGATCAAGTACTGCACAGAAAAATTTCCAATCGATATATTAGTGAGTGAAACAATTCCAGATCAAAAGAGTACATTATGAGAAAAGTAATCTCCTTCATCCTATTTGTTTCTTTAATGAGCTGTTCGACCCTTACACCAAAAGAGCCAACTGATGCCGAAATAAATGCGGAAGCGGCCAAGGCTTATGTAGAAGTTAAAAGCAAATCGAAAATTTCAACAAGCAATAAAGAATGGACTGCTGTTGTTCAAAGGGTATCTAAAAGAATTGCTGCTGCTTCAGGAGAAAATTTTCAGTGGGAAACAGTCTTAATTGAAAGCCCGGAAGTAAATGCTTGGTGTATGCCCGGAGGAAAAATTGCCGTCTATACCGGAATTATGCCAGTTCTAAAGACAGAAGGGGCTCTTGCTGCGGTTTTAGGTCACGAAGTGGCCCACGCAACTCTTCGCCATGGAAAACAGCAATACGCTAGGGCCATCAAAGAAAATCTTTGGGGAATGGTCGCGGGAGCCGCTGTTATCGTCACCGGACAATTTTTATGTAAAACAGATACGTGCAAAAAACTAAGTGCCTTGGGTGGAGTTGCTGCCGCTTTTGCACTCACCTTCTTTGATCGCAAATTTTCTCGTCAAGACGAATCAGCGGCAGATAAACAAGGACAAATTTATATGGCACGCGCTGGATATGATCCCGCCGAAGCCCCAAGATTATGGGATCGCATGAGTGCTGCTTCCGGAGGTAAGGCGCCTCCTGAATTCATGTCCACTCACCCAAGCGATGCCAACAGAAAAGCAATGCTTAATGAATGGATGCCAGAAGCTGAAGCTATCTATTCAAAGGCCCCTTATAAATATGGGTTAGGAGAAAAAATTTAACAACTCTAAAATCCTAAATATAAAAATGTGACTGCCAAATTAAATACACTGCTGTCACTTAGAGAAAAAAATTTAACAATTCTCGAAATCCTAAATAAAAAAAAAAGTCTGCCAATTAAATTCACATCTTTTGTGTCGATGTATTTTATTTACAACCTAATTGTGCCTAATTCATTAAATCCAATTGAAAAGTTACATTATGATTAATAGATAAGAATTTCTTGATGGATTCTATGGATGTAAAAATGAAATTATTTATTAAAGCGACAACAGTATTTAGCGTTCTCTTTATCAACTTTTCTCATGCTGCAACTTTTACAGATTCACAATTGGAAAATGCTTGTAGAAATGCACGTGAATACAACAAGAATAGTAACATACCTGCGGCCTACAATGAGTTTGCTAAATTAGGAGACACCTACGCAGAGGCAGCTACTAAAATTTTTGATACCAGTAAAGATTCCCTTGAAAGATGTGTTATCCAAGCTCACTGGTTAAACGTTGTTGGTGAAAAAGAAAAAGAAAAAAAATTTGATAGTTACGGAAAGCAGTATCAATCAAATTATATCAATCTCGTCTGTAAAGAAAGAAAGCTCCCTAAAACAGATCGAATTGAAAAACTTTACGGCGATACTCTCAAAGATATGCAACTTCCAGATGAACTAAGTATAGATAAGGTTCTTAACCGCCAACCAAGAAATAGTATGTTCCGCTATATTCAGAATGGATTTTGTAACATCATGGTAGGTCGAGGAGTCGATTTCAAAAATGGTGAATGGTATGATGCTATTTCACTTCGCAATGAAACAGATCGACATTCAACATTTCAAAACAAAGCAGACATCAGTGAACACGATGCTGACTGGTTGGCCATTAAAACAAGTATAAGAACTGGTTTAGTCTCTAGAGGGTGCGCTGAAGTAATTGCTAAATCTTTTACAAAAGCTGCTTACCAGGAAGCTGCCACAAAGGCCAAAGATGTATTAACTAATCTTTTTCACTCTTTTGGAAGCCCACCAAATAAAGGGTGCGGTGAAAATCCCAGAAAACATTCACTATAAAACGCAGGCACTATTTTTTAGTGCCTGATTTTTTTCCTGCAGATTTTTTCTCAATAACAGAGTCCGGATAATCAAGCTTAACTAATATTGGGAAGTGATCTGAAAAACCGATTGTCGCTTCGCTTGTACCATTAGGATTAAAGCGCTTAGGGGCAATCACGATTTTCACATTCTTTTCGCCTTCAGAATATATTTTCTTATGTAAATCAAAAGAGATAAACGCCGGGGAATAAATCTCAAAAGATTTTAAGTTTAAATTAAGCCCCTTCCCTTCCATTAGCATTTGATTGGCAAAAAAATGATCCAAGGAATTCCACTGATCCTTAGGAGCAAAGTAATAAGTTCCTGGAGCTTTTGATTTTTTGATTTTCTCATCTATTTGCTTGTTAGACAAAAAGGCGTCCTCAACATCTGAGAAAAAATTATTTTTATACAGAACCGTTTTAAAAGGGTGCGGATTATTGTCATCAACAGTATTGAAATCCCCCATCGCAAGAATTCTCATCTCAGGATTTTTTTTCAAAATTTCCTGTGATCTATTAAATAGAATTTCAGCTGCTTTAACTCTCCAAGAGTCCGGATTGGCCAAAGAGGGCCAGTGGTTTACAAAAATAGTAAGTGGGTATTTATTTGCGATTAAAAACTCTACTTCCAAAATATTTCTTGTTGCGTAATCGACAGGGACCACGTGTTCCTTTTGAGAAATCTTTTTTATATCTTTAGATGTTTTATATAAGAGAGCGACATCTACTCCCCTCTCGTCAGGGCTTTCAGTCATTTCGAAATTTTCAAATCCAAGTTTTTTAGCAAGAAGGCCAACTACTTTTGGATTTTCCACTTCAACTAGCCCTAAAAAATCGGGAAGAGGACGATCTTTGGTCACAACCTCTTTAATTTGAGAAATTTTTAAATCGACTTTAGTTTGAGTCCAGTCAGCATCTAAACATTCTTTTCGATAATGTTTGTTTTTTTCTTTTTGACAGGCTTCATTTTTTCCAGGGGCATCTTTAGGAAGGAAGGTCCAATCATTTTTTCCCTCATCATGACTGGCATCAAAAAGATTTTCTACGTTATAAGACATTACTTGCAGGGTTCCGGCCTCTGCACTTATTAAAAAAATTAAAGATAGAAAAGAAATAGCAAATTTCATTTATACTCCTAAATTAAACAAGATTTTCTTTTATATAAGCTACTACATCTTCATGGTGAGTTTTTGTTTTAACATCATCCATAATGTGCACAAGTTTCCCATCTGGATTGATAATAAAAGTCGTACGCATAATACCCATGTATTCTTTCCCCATGAACTTTTTTAATCCCCACACGCCATATTTTTCGGAAGTGGAATGATTTGGGTCTGAAAGAAGATCAAAATTAAGTTTTTCTTTTTCGATAAATTTTTGAAGTCTTTTTGGCTCATCCGGGCTTACTCCCAAAACGACAGTATTTAGTTTCGCAAATTCTTTTTTGAAATCGCGAATTCCACAGGCCTGAGTTGTACATCCTGGAGTCATGGCCTTCGGATAAAAATAGAGCACAACATTTTTTCCTCGCAGAGACTTCAAATCCACACTCTCTTCGTTTTGATTGAGTAAATTAAATGCGGGGGCCATATTGCCGACTTTTGGAAATGTCATCTCTTCTCCTACCAACGATTTCTAAGTTCTCTTAACGTTAGAAATACTTTTTTAGAATCTGCTTCTTTTAAATTTAAATGTTCGCGTAAATCTATACTATCAAGTCTAATAAAAGTATTTATTTCTCTTTCCGTTTTCATGGAATTAATAAAAAAAACTTCATCTAAATTAAGTCCATCCAGTTTTTTTAAAAACTCTAAAGCCTTAATGTTTTGAGGTTCACAATTTTTAGTGAATTCCAGATTCCGTTTCAGGTACTCATGACCTGGATAAATCAACAGCTCATCGGGAAACTTGGCAAAGATCTTAGTTATTGTTTCAAACAACACTTCGGGATTTCCCCCATTGTGACAGTTCCCCACTCCTGCATTAAAAAAGCAGTCTCCTGTAAATACAGCGTAAGCAATACCTGATTTTTCCAACAGCAGACACAAATGGCTCATTGTGTGCCCAGGAGTGTATAGGCTTTTGAGACACCATTCTCCGCATTCGTGAATAATTTCCTGGTCAGCTAAATCTCTATTCTTGAGAGGGACAATGGCATTCGCATGTGCCAATACCATACAGCCATAATGCTCAACTAATTTTTCGTTTCCTGAAAAATGGTCACAATGATCGTGAGTGTTAATAATGGCCTTCAATTTCTGATTTTTTAGATGGTTAATGACATCATCTGAGTGAAATGGATCAATACAATAAATTTCTCCATCATCAAAAGTGATTAGGTAACAAAAATTTCTTAATGTATTTTTAAAGAAAATTTGATCAACTTCCATACTCGCCATACTATAGTCCATAGAATAAAAGTTTTAAACCTCAAAATGACAAAGGTGCCTGATGGAAGCCAATATATTTACCAAAGTATTTCTGGTTGCTCTTTTTTTAAAGAGCCTTATTGAAAGTGTCCTAGATAAAAGAAATCTAGATCATATCGTCAAAAATCGAAATTCAGTTCCATCTAAATTTGCTTCTCATATAACTTTAGAAGATCACCAAAAGGCCGCTGATTATTCTGTAGAGAAAATAAAAGTGAATCAATTTTTTCACCTCTTTGATCTTGCACTTTTTTTAACTTGGACTTTGGGGGGAGGACTTGAGGTTTTAAACCGTTATGCCATGACATACGGGAAATCAGAAATTAGCAGCGGACTAATCTTTTTTGCTCTCTTAGGAATTATCTCTTCAATACTTGCTCTTCCTCACTCTCTTTATTTTACATTCGTGATTGAAGAAAAATATGGATTTAATAAAACAACATGGAAAACATTTATCACTGATCGAATGAAGGGCGCAGCTCTTGCTCTAATTCTTGGTGGACCAATTGCCTATTCCATCTTGTGGATCATGCAAAAACTAGGAAACAATTGGTGGTTGTATGCCTTCCTCTTTTTATCAGTAATACAACTTCTTTTAGTTTTTATTTTTCCAACTTTTATTGCTCCGATCTTCAATAAATTTTCTCCCCTAGAAGATGGAGAAGTGAAAGAAAAAATATTAAATTTACTTTCTCGCTGTGGTTTTAAAAGCTCTGGTCTGTTTGTAATGGATGCCTCTAAAAGAAGCGGACATGGAAATGCTTACTTTACAGGATTTGGAAAAAATAAGCGCATCGTTTTTTACGATACACTTATTCAATCACTTGAAGCAGAAGAAGTTGAAGCAGTTCTAGCCCATGAATTAGGGCACATGAAGAAAAAACATATTATTAAAGGGATGATTAAAGGATTTATTTTAAGCTTTCTTGGATTTGCTCTACTTGGTTATTTAAAAAACAATCTTATGTTTTTTGAAGGTCATGGTGTTCACACTCCTTCAAATTATATGGCGCTTACTTTGTTTTCAATGGTCTCAGGAGTCTACACATTTTTCCTCACTCCAATCTCAGCCTACTTTTCAAGAAAATATGAGTATGAAGCAGATGAATTTGCTTCTCAAAATGCTAAGGCCTCTAAACTTATTTCTGCCTTAGTAAAGATGTATAAAGACAACGCTAGCACTCTGACTCCAGATCCGATTTACAGCAAATTTTATTTTTCACATCCACCGGCACTGGAGAGAGTAAGTTATTTAGAGAAGTTTTAAAGTTCTGGTCTAAAAAGAACTTCGTTGAAAACAGATTTCAAATGATCAAAATATGGCTTGCGATATTTCTCAATTTCATTGTGAATCTCATGGTAAGCACCATCGATTACTTTGAAGTTAAAAGATTTATCTACCGTCGTAAAATAAGCTACAACATCATCGATACCAACAACTCTATCTGATCCACCGACAGAGGCAAAGCTTGGACACTTCGAGCGAATAGGTCTTGAAAAAGTTGCTTGAGCCGTCTTTATCAATTCAAAAATTAATTTTGATTCTAACTTAACGGAACAAAGAGGATCTTTCAAATAATCGTCTTTAACTCGAGGATCATGCGACAAGATGTCTAGATTTACCAGGCCTCCGACAGGAAATGAGTAAGGAATTTCACACGCGCCTTTAAACAAAGTAACAGGCATTAGTTTTAATACTTTTCCAAAAAGTCCATCGGCACCACAAGGAGGAGCATTAACAATAACACGTTCTGGATAATGAGATTCTTCTACAAAATTTTGCATAAAAGCACAGGTAATTAGCGCTCCCATCGAATGTCCAAAAAGAATGTAGCGTTTCATGCGATACTTCTCATTTAAATAACGGATGATTTCTTTAAGGTCTTCCATGTACTCATCAAAGTTATTAACATAGGCCCTTTTCCCGGTACTTCGACCGTGCCCTCGCAAATCATATTGGAAAATATTGAAGTCATGGCCAAAAAGTTCTGGAATATACTTATGGCGATCCATATGCTCACCAACTCCATGAGTGGCAACAATCCATACAGGACTGCCTGTCTCTTTAATTTGAGTATAGAGTTCAGTACCATCGCGCATTTTAAGAAATTTTTTATCCATGAACATAAAGGCCCTCTTTCGACTTTTTTTCTCTGAAATTGTACAATAAGATATCTTTTATGCGAACTAACAAATTCATTCCCTTTATGATTGCTCTTTTTCTTCACGCAATCCCTTTGGGTCTTCTCGCTTTAAAAAAAACCCCCTCAACAGAGTTTGAAACCGCCACGCCTTCTTCCCATTCTTCAATGCATGAAATTGACTTAAGCGGCTTTTCTCTTTCCCAAAAAGGCACAGCGAAAAGTACTGAAGGTCACTCTAAAAAAAGCATGGCAAATGAAACAAAAGCAAAACCGACTAATTCAGTTGGGCATAGTAATTCTAATTCAGAGAGCACAAATGGCGAAGGCGCAGCTGGGGCCGCTAAAAGTGAAGGTCCTTTCTCTTTTGTGCTTGTCATAGAACCTCTTTATCCCCCTGTCGCTAGACAGAGAGGACTTGAAGGAAAAGTAAAGGCCATGGCCTTTTACAACAATGAAGGAATTGTAACTAAAGTAGAGATTACAGAATCAAGCGGAGTAAAAATGCTAGATGAAGCTGTCATTAATGCTGTTAATGAATGGAGACTTAAAAAAGGATCATCTGGTAGTTTTGAAAAAAGCTTTGAATTCAAATTGAAAAACTAATTACAAATTTTATCTAAATCCACTTCCAGTTTTCCAATTTCATAATTAATCATTTTCCAATTGGGCTCATCCGCCCCATTTTCTTTATAATGGCATAAATTTTTGGAGACTCTTTCGATTTCATTTTTAGACAAATGCATTTTGCCTAATTTTTCCACAACACTTATGGCAGTATTAGGATCATCATCTGCAAAAGATTTTTCAATAGCAGTCAGAAGAAGTGAATGATCTTCTTCTGAAGCTCTAGATGAAAGCTCGACCAAAGCATCTGCTTTCGCATTTCCTCTATAGTTATCAACAATCTTTATCAGTTTTTCAGTTCCATTATCTTTTGTATTAAAGCTTTTTAAAAGATCCATGGCGATGACCTGAACTTTTTCATTGGCACTATCTGTTAATTCTCTGACTAAATCCCAATCAACTTCGTTTTTTAATCCAGGATTTATTTTTAAAGACTCATACATAATTTCAAGATTTCTGGAGAGAAGAATATGTCCAGGAGTTCTGGAATCATCAAAATAAGAATCATCATCACTCCTTCTTTCCATCCCACAGAAATTTTTCTTTAAGCAACTGGCAAGCTCTTCAATGCTTTCATTGCTAAGCTTGAATAATTCTTTAGCATTTTTTTTTGTGACCAGATTTTTAACTTCTATTGAGTAATCATTGACTTTAACCCAATTTTCATCTTGAAGAATTTCTTTTTTTAGATTTTTTTCCAACCGTTTTCGATCATTCGAAAGAATTGCATTTGTTGATTTTACGGAATCAGCATAAGCTCCCGAATGAATTTTATCTGCGATTTGAAACTTTCCCCAAAGGAGAATGCAAGAAATCGCAGCTAACAAATAAAAGATTCTAATTTTCATTTATTGGGCCAGTACTTTATCCAGAGCAGTTCTATTGTTTTTATTATTTTTGAGGTTGGTGATAACTTCTTTAATCGCATCAGCAGTAACCCCTTCAACATTTAAATTTCCAATATAATCGGCAGGAATGACTCCTTGGAAATTTAAAATTTTATCCAAATTTTTTGCAAAATTTATATCGTGACCTTTATAAGGAGAATTTGGATCAGCGAATCGACATGTTTGAACAAGTGATCCAGAGTTGTATTTTCCTGCCCAAACACCTCTGATAAGACTGATGTAATTCATTTTCTTTTTGTTAACATCATCGAATAGACATGTATAATCAGCAGCATTTCTATAAACTGGGTTAAAACCATTTAATAGTATTCCAAGGCCATAGTTTAATGTTTTAGAAACACTTTCATATTTTTTATTGGCAAGAAAATCATCAAAGTGCCAACGAATACTCACCTGCATAATACTCAAATCCGTTCCATCTCCACCTCGGATCATCTGTTTTACACCCATTGTTGTTTTCATTTCTTCACAATTTGGAAAAAAAGGATTTGAAGGATCTTTAAAATACTGAGCAAAAATTTTATAGATTGTTGGCCCTGCTTTCTTTACCAAATCACCATTATTAGCATCCTTTCTGCAAACGTCTCCGTCGACATTTCTAAAATGGACATACAAGCCTTCATGAAGAGGAACTGTCAAACCTAGAGCTAGAAAAGCGTAATAAGCTTGCGTATCTCCAGCTTCAAGATACTTTTTTGCCTTTTTATCTGCTTCTTTCAAAATGATTGAGACTAAACTTGAAGCGTATTTTGATTTTTCAATTTTATCGCCTTGATCTCTAAATTGAGGTCCTTCAATTGTTGCACTAGGATTAATTGTGTACATCATACGATCTAAAACTTTTAGATGGCTTGATTGTTGTTCATTTGCTTGAGCACAACCTAATGTAAGAGCAATTGTTCCCAAACTCGCAAGACTTGATCCAAGAATCCATTTTCTCATAGGCTCCCCCTTTCAAAAGAACATAGAAATACAGCAAAGGTTTTTTGCCTTCAATACTGACCATGGCATTGAAAATTTAAAAGGGAGCTATAATTTTTTTGTATGAAATTACTTAAGGTGAAGCTCTGTAAGAGAAGTGATTATATCCTGATCCTTAACAATATAAGCTTTAAAAGGTTTTTTGCTCGTATTAGTGATCCAAGGAAAGAATGGCGAATCTTCATTTGAGCCGATAAAAACATCAACGTGATTTGATTTGATCGCGCCTCCGATATCTCCGGCGAAAAAATATCCATCATGTAAAACTGATTCACCAGTAGGGAGAATAATTTTAGCTCCTCTTGCTTCTGGTATATAAATAACAGTTCCCGTCGGAATGAGTTTAGGATCTGTTGCTAAAGTTCTATAAGGCGCAAGCCGGAAATCTCCAATTCCATCACCAAAGGATCCATGGGCCACTCTGAATTTTGTTTTTCCTAATTTGAATGAATAGAATTTGCTACAATCATTTGGAAAATCATCAGTAGTTTTATCGTAATTATAAGTTTTAGCGCTTCCGTCTTTAAATACAATTCGCACAGAACCTTCTAGAGCGCTTTTGCACCATTCTCCTAAGGGTATTTTGGGGCCGAGTTCATTTCCTGCGGCATCTCTTAGAGGAACATCTCCTGATCCGTCTACATATTCAGGGAGACGATAATTAGTGGCCCAAAGAAGAACTGGGTCTCCCAGATCTGAAAGATTTGCTTCAACAAAGCTGAAGCTATCAATTTTTAAATAGCTGCCTGCTAAACTGTCATCCTGAGCAAACGACGGCTTAATTAAAGAAAGAGTAAAGAGTGACAAGATACAACAAACCAGTAAAAGCTGTGAACTTCTCTTATTAGATAGACATTTGTTTTTCATCATTGCTTTTTATACCAAAAAATCAAAAAAGTCCCTCTTCAATTGAAGAAAAATCACTCTTGATGTCCATTTTTATATTATAAGTACGGAATTTTTCGACAACATAGTTAAAGGCTGAAGGCCCCCCCATTTCAGTCATAATGGATTCGACCATGAAATTTTGGACAATCTTAGACCCAACGATATCCGTTGATTGGTTGAAAATCCCAAAGAAGCTAAATCCCTTCTTCGTATTCAGTGCCCCGGCCAATGTTGAAGTATGAACAAGTGTCCCAGTTTTAGCGACGAAGGTGTTCTTATAATCTTCAGGAAAAACACGATTTCTAAAAGTTCCCTGATCACTTCCAGGCACAGCTACCAGGTCCTCAATTTCTTTATGTTGTCTTTCAATCGCATTTTTTAATTCTGCAATTAAATCAAGCATAACCGAGCATGTGGCATAATTATCTTTTCTTATTCCGCTTTCGATAAAAGGCAAACCACTTCCTGAGAAAAAATGAATTTTATCCGCTGATAAATTGAATCGCCCCTTTAAATATTCTTCAAATTTAGGTGCTCCACCAAGTTGGGCAAAGATCACCTCGGCAACGTAGTTATGAGATTTAACATTCATTTCTTTTAGGTATTTATAAAGGGATGGTGAAGAAAGGGTGTATACTTTTACAGTATCATCATTTGGAAAAGGGTTTTCATCAACATACTTTACATTGCTAACTTCGAATTCTACTTCTTTTTTAAATCTTCCATCTTGGTCGTTGTTGTAAAAATATAAGTATTCCGCTTTTGTTTCTGCTGACCATAACTTTGTATTGAAATAATTTTTTAAATTTACAATGTTAGTCTCTGCATTTACCACTGGGTAATAAGCTGCGTACTGAACATATGGGTTAACGAGAAGATTTCTATCGAATGTAATTGTATCGAATTTTTTATACCCGATATTGTTAAGCTCAGAGAGAAGAAAAAACATTTTTTCATTTCCAACAAACGGATCAAAGCTTCCTTGAATGTGAAGGTTGTTCCCTTTGATGAAAAGTTTTGTATCGTATTTGAAATCAAGACTTAATCTTTCTATTGCCCATAATGAGGTGAGCAATTTTGAAACAGAGGCAAGACGGATCCGCATATCAACGTTTACGCCTTCAACTTTACCTCTCTCATCGGTATAGCAATAAGACTGATCTTCGGATGCGAGCTTCTGAAGTTTTAGTTGCTCCTTCCAGTTTTGATCCGTCGTCTCGCTAGCATGGATTTGGAAAAATCCAGAGAGCAG
The DNA here is from genome assembly GCA_037444575.1 of Bacteriovoracales bacterium. Taxonomy (GTDB): domain Bacteria; phylum Bdellovibrionota; class Bacteriovoracia; order Bacteriovoracales; family Bacteriovoracaceae; genus Bacteriovorax. The sequence continues at coordinate 81,269 of JBBIME010000008.1, read as the reverse complement.
CATTAAAATAATAAAATTTATTATCCTCATCAATCTTCAATATCGTTGATAGCCGTTCAGTGCAAGAATTGAAGAGATTTAATGTAAAATTTTCCCTAAACAAAAGAAGAGAAGTTTAGGGTTTTTCCTATTGAGCGTTTGAAGGAAGCATTGTACTTAATTCTGATTTTAAGTCTTTAAGAAGGGAATCATTACAAATCCATTTTGATGTAATTAAAGCGCAATCAATCTGCTTCTTCTTAGGTAGAGACTGGGCCTTAATAAAAAGCTTATCTTTTAATCTTTGATCCTGGGCCAAATCAGAATAAAGACCACAATGGCAGCTATCCTCACATAAGTTCAGGTGGCTAGCCGTGATAGCGTATTTCCCATTTTGAGTCTCTTCATCGATCTTGGCATGAAGGGGCTGAAGCATGTTTAAGGCCTCTTCCGGCGTTAAGTGACAAGTTTCAGTTAACCCCTTCTCTTGATCAGACACGAGCATTAAGAAATTTGCAGCGTCATCCAAACGATGAATTTTCTCCATGCTAGACAGAGACAATTTTTGGTTCGTCTGGCAGGAAATAATAAATAAAGTAAAAAATAGTGTTACAGTCTTTATTTTTTTGCCCCATTTAACTCATCTACGATTTCAGGAAGTGTCACCCAACGGATTTCGTTTTCAGTTCCTTTCAAATTCTTAGACCATTCGACCAATTTTTTTGAAGCAACTACAGATTGAGGGTGCACATCGTGGAAAAGAACAACACCGCGTCCATTTGCCTTCATCTGTTTTTGAGCTCTGGCCACAATTGAATCAGGGTCTTTATCCTGCCAATCTAGTGTATCTACGTTCCAGAAAACGTGAATCATGCCTTGATTAGCAATCATTTGTCTGATTCTAGGAACAGCGTTCCCTGCTCCATATGGACAACGGAAAAATCTTGGCTTTTCACCGTAGGCTTTTGCATCAACTTCTGTTGATTGAACAATTTCTTTTTGTAATTTTTCTGCACTAAGCTTTGGTAATTGAGGGTGAGACCAAGAGTGATTTTCTCTGGCCATTCCTTGTTCACCAACCATATCGACTATACTTTTATAGCGAACAACATTTTCTGCTAACCAAAAAAATGTCGCTTTAATCCCAAGCTCTTCTAAGTTTTTTAAGATCTGTGGAGTATAAATTGGGTTTGGCCCATCATCGTATGTAAGCGCCCAAACATTCTTAGGAAAACTTAGTCCCAGAATATTTCCACTAGAGGTTGTACTTGGATAAAGTTTCAATACACTCTGTGGCTCTCTTCCTGAAGCATCTACCATTTGAAGTTTTTCTGTATCGCTATCAATTTTCTGAGTGAGTTCGTCATTAGATTCTTGTTCTACTTTTCCCATTTCACGCATCTTTTCGCGGTAATGTCTTACGGCCGATAGTTTTTCATGATCGTCTACGAAACTTTTAACTGGAAGTTCTGCGGCGTCTTGCTCAATCTGAGCAATAGAATGTATTGTCGAAGCGTACCCTTGGTCTTTAGAAGATGTCTTGTTTGCAATTCCTCTTCTCTCTCTCATTGCCGAAGCAATCTTTGATTTTAGTCCATCAAATGCGATTTGTTCCATTGGATCTTTTGATTCCAATTTTCCTTTAAATTTAAAAAGAATATCTTTGGCCATTGCTCTTTTTTCTACTGGAAGAGATTTATCATGGGACACATCAGAAAGTTTCAAATAATTGAAAATGATTTTGTCCTCTAGTCTATGACCTAAGTTCCACATAACAATTAGCTTCTTGTAGTTTTTTGAATTTTCAAAAACAACAGAATTATTTGAGGCTACTGCTTCATCCAACTCGTGGTCAAAATCAGCTAGATTAACTTCAGCTCTCACATAAAGACTTTTTGTTCTTGTTAAATAATCTAGAAATTCCTTCTCTGGATCTTGTGAATCCATCATGGCCTCAAAATTCTTATTGAAATTCACCTCTTCATTAAAAGAGCTTGGTCCACGTTCTGTTGATGGTATTTGAGAAGGTCCTTGAACCTTGTATGTTGAGCATGAAGAAAGAATAAGGGTAAGAATGAGGGGGCAAGTTAAGCGCATAAAATCTCCTCTAATTAAGATTTAACAGAGCTATATCGACCAAAATCCGTTTATTATTGAGGAAAAATATATAAATATTACCCGATAGTTAAACTCGTGTACTTTTTTCAGTGCCCTCTAGCCGGAGGGTTTCTCATTTAGTATTTTGCGTCCAAGTTTTTCCAATAATCTAGAGATTAAACTATGAAAAATGCACTACTTCTAACTCTTCTTCTTTCACTTCTGCCAACAGCAATGTTTGCGGCGACATCATGGGATAATCCTGACGTACTTTGTCCTGAAGACGTTCTGCCAAAAGGACTTGAATGCCCAGACTTTAGCGGAGTTGAAGATCCATATTCCGATTTTCCAGGGGAAATGAGCCACGAAGAAATTTTAGATTGGAAAACTAATAAAGTTGCTGACCTTAGAGTTTGTCGCAATAAAGAAGTTCTTAGAAGAGAAGAAATAAAAAAAGGCTCTTACTCAGCAGCAACGCTTGAGTTGGCATGGATGACAGTTGATAGCGGGAACCAAGTTGCAGAAAAACTAACGGCCATTCAAAATGCGAGCATTAAATATGAAATTCCCCCTCAAGTTCTAATCGGGGCCATGAAGCAAGAGTCTCTTTTGGCAGCGCTTGGAATATCTCCTGATGGTGGAAATTATTCATGTGGAATGTCACAACTAAATATTCAAGAGTGGTGTCAGGGAATGAATGCCCTTTCAAATGAGGTTAAAGCTACTTATGGATGGCCTTCAAATATCAACTGTAATTCGGATGTTCTTCCAACAAGTATTGTAAAACCATTTTATGATATCGCCATAAAAAAACTTGGCTCTCGTCACGATTACCAATTAACCGCAAAGGAATTCAAAGGAATTACTCTCGAACAAGTTAAAGCCGATTTTCCTGTTGGCGCAAGCGATCTGCAAACAAAGCGTTTCAAAGCAGTGTCTTCATTTGTAAAAAACTGCCAAAACATTTCTCTTTCAGTTAATTTCAAGGCGCAAACATTAAGAAATCTATTTAATAACCTTGTTCCTGAAAAACTAAAAAAAGATGAACTCTATTCTGAAGGAAAAACATTTTCCAAAGCATGCCAAAAACCTTATTCATCAAAATATTATCCACTCCACACTGGATGGCTTATGGCCGTGGCGATGTATAATGCAGGGCCTTTACAACCAAAACTTGTTGGTTATTATTATCAAGTAAAAAATAATAATTTCCCATCCATGAATCCTCTGAATCTAATTGAAGCTCTTCACTGGGGTGGAAAATATAGCGAAAAAAGCGATAACATTGTTTTCAAAGACCAAGATGGACATAGACTGTCCCAATCGTGGTTTAAAAGTTGTATCGTTCAAAGGCATGTGGCCGGAGTTATAAAATACGTAACAGCTCCAGGGAAAGAGATTGCAAAATCACTGGAACAAGCTCCATGCTCGCCAAATGAAGTACCTGAATACCGCAAACTTTCGAGCGGTGTAAAAAAATTGAATAAACAGTCTTTTCGTCCTCATAGAGGCTGATTTTTCTTCTTGATCGGTAATTTTTAAGGGAGTAAACTCAAAGATCTAAAGTATTCGAACGAATGTTCGACTAAAGGATTTTTATGACAACGAATAGCTCTTATCAACTTCTCCACGATCTCTCTTTCTGCGTTTTTGATCTTGAAACTACTGGCGGAAATCATCACAACGATAAAATTATTGAGATCGGTCTCGTGAGAGTCGAAAAACTAAAAATCGTTGATCAAAAAAGCTTTTTAATCAAACCAGAAGTCCAAATTCCAGAATTCATCCAAAAACTGACAAGCATAAAAGAATCAGATGTAAATGATGCTCCTATTATAGAAGATGTTATAGATGAGATTTTAGAATTTATGGGAGACTCTATTCTTGTTGCCCATAATACCTCTTTTGATATTCCTTTCTTTAATTCCGTTCTTCGACGTTTAGGAAAAGAAGAGTTAAAAAACAGAGCGATCTGTACAAATCTCATGACTAAATACATGATCCCAAATTTGCTCAGTTCAAATCTTCATTACATGAGTAAAATTTTTAACCTAAAACATCAAAAGGCCCATAGAGCTCTCGATGATTCCTTAGCTTCTGCCGAACTACTTTTAAAATATTTAAGTATTTTTATTCATAAAAAAATTCATAAAGTGAATAGCCTCTATTACCCAAAAAATAAATTTGAACTAGATCGCATTCACTATAAAAAAGAAACTCCGATTGAAGAAATCATCGCTCAAATTGAATCGATAAAAACGCCCATTCTCGTCACTTTAAAAGGTGTTGAAGGCGTTGTTCTGTTTTCATTTCCAAGTCTCTCAAGCCCAAATGAAACAAAGTACATCGTACAAAAAATAAAAGAAATTCCTTATGAAATTTTAACAATCAAAATGACTGGGCCATTCTTCCAGGGGCTTATTGAACTCTCCACTTATTTTTCCAAGTTGAGCGATTCGCTTCAAAAAGAAACCATTCAGAAGCTTTGCGAATTTCATAAAATTTCTTTTGAAAATGTTAATCTGGTTAATCCCATTGAATTTGGCCACGATTTCTTAGTGATGAACCATTTGATTCCTGAACAATATGTTATTTATCCTCTAAGCTCGCTTCACCATAAAATGGAATTAGTTTTTAGATATCCAACGCATCAAAACAAGCTAGTTCAATATATCAATTCCAAAAGTGCTAGAATCAATCAAGGCAAATTTAAAAAAGATCACCTCGCCCCTCTTATACATAACTTTCTCGCTATTTACTTGGAAAAAAGCAATGGTGAGTACCTCTTAATTCATAAAGTTCAACATAAAATTGTAAATGCTGATTTAAAAACTCCACTGGAAACTTTCATCGAGAAAAATCCGAATAATTACAATTTCCCTCAGGACTTTCTGTAAAAAAAATTACGAACGATAGATCAATCGAATCTCTTGTTTTAAAAAAGTAATTTCTAGTTTTTCAAAAACTAAAAGATGCTGAATAAGTTTCGACTGAGCGAGTTTTTCTTCATATTCAAAATCATAATCAAGCTTCAAAATGATTTGATTAGAAAACTCCATAACGTCTCCACTCATAGCAGAAATATTCGTTTGAGTGATGAGCCTCTCGTGAGCAAACGCAGTCATAAGTTCACTTAAAATTAAATAAAGAATCATCGACATGATGGAAGAATTTATCTGGCGTGAAAACGTCTCTAATGAAGGGGTGTATTTTATATCTAGACGCAAATTGGATTCAATCATTCTAAAACGAAGAAGATTGATTGCCTGATCCAAAGAAGATTTAATTGATGGTACCTTCCCAACGACTGGCGAAAACTTTGAGAATCCAAGAAATATCTCCACCAATTCCTTGCATCTCTTGGCCCCATTTTTCATATCATCCAACTCAACCAGATTTTCAGCAGACCATCCATCCTCTAATGAAAGAAGAGAAAGAGCAGCTAAAATTCCTGCAAGCGGATTATTTAACTCATGCGCAATTGAACTGGAGATAATCCCTAACTCGTCCATTGACCCTTTTCTAGAATCATTCAATGGGCCGTCCTTCGCTTTAAGATTATCTTCGCGTCCTTCAGAGGTGTAGAATACAAAATATGAAACATTAATCAAGTTGATCGGAAATTCAATGCGACGAACTTTATAAAACTGTTGGAAAATTTCCAGGCTCTCCTGATCTTTAAAACGTAAACACTCTTTTGGAAGAATTCCAATTTTAGCAAATGATTCATTATAAATAAGAAGATCGCCAAGGCTTGAGATAACGGCCATGGGGTAAGGAATTTTTGAAAAAATCTTCTTCCAAAAATCTATTTCTCCATCACTTTTTATAAGTTGCTGATCTTGAAGTTGAAGAGTTCTTAGGATCATTGTGATAATTAGTTCAATATAAAATGCTTCATCCAAAACTTCGGTTGATTTAAATTTTAAAACAAGAAAAAGATCATTAAATGGTAAGTTAAAAATTAAAGCTCCATCATCTGTTACACTATCTTCTTCGATTAATTCTTCGCCTGTGAAAAAGGCCATGTGTTGAAGCTGAGAATGTTTCTTCGAAAAAGTCTTAAAATGAATGTTCCAATTCTTAACGAGCTCTTCTCCTAAAAGGAGTGCCTCAAGATCAAGCAAACTTTCCAAATCTTTTTTTTGATCAATAGATAGGTTTTCTAAATCATTGAATGATCTATCAAGGTTTTTGTTTTTTATTTTCTCATAGACTCTTTCACTCTCTCTGATCTTTGATTGAATATAAAGTCGTCTTTCAATAACAAAGATTTTCTCCAAAAAAGAAGTGATTTCTTCATAGGAGTTTAGATTGATTTTCTCTATTGGACCAGAATCATAATCATCATTTAAATCCAAAACGATGATACGATTTTTATATTTCGAAAAATTTCTTAAGCTTCTTTTATGAGAAAAAATGATAGAAAGATTGTAATCATCTACATCTTTTGGTTCAGTCAAATATTTAATTTTTTCGTCTTGTAAAGCGCGTATTAAAAATTCAGTTCTCTCTTCCTGGATGAGGCGAGGATCAATGATGAAATTAAGTTTGGTTTTAAATTTATTCTTCACCAGCACCTATTCCTTTATTTTTTGAATCTTTCTTTTACCATCGTGGAAGTGTAAATTCAATTGTGCTCCAGGTGATAATCGATCTAGATCTTTGGCCGAAGCCACAACCCCGCCATCAAGAGTCTCTACGAGTCCATAGCCTCTCTCCAGCACATTTTTAGGATTTAATGCCTTTAAAAGACCATTAGATTTATCGAGACGGTGATTTAGCCCAACCATCTTTTCCTTAAGTGCCGTTTTCATTCTTTCTAAATTCTCATCTAATTCAAGATAGAATTCATGAATGTGAGTAAGTTCTCCCAATCTATTTTTGATGTCACAACGGGTAAGTCTTTTCTGGTAACTATTAAGAAGGCCCAGAATAATATTTAAAATTGAATGTGGATGGGCATACTTAAGTCGATTATGGATGCGAGTCGATTTGATATCAATCGCACTTAACAATCTTCCTTTGAGTGTGCGCATCTTATCTTTAATGAGCGTTTGTTGATGTGTAATAACTTCGGCAGCAGCAGAAGGAGTCTCTGCACGAAGATCGCAAACAAAATCAGAAATTGAATAATCTACTTCGTGTCCAACGGCACTGATTGTCGGAATGGGACAGTTGTATATATCCCAGGCCAGTCCCTCATCATTAAAGGCCCACAAATCTTCCAGACTTCCACCGCCACGAGCAAGAACGATGATATCGATTTTCTTTTCCGGAGGCGCTTCCATTGAATATTTAATCACATTGTGAAGTGAGGCCCTAAGAGCTCTAGGAGCATCGTCCCCTTGAACAAGTGTTGGGACAACAAGTAAATCCATCCAAATGGATCGTCTTTTATAGATATTAATAAAATCAGCGAGAGCTGCAGATCGAAGAGCTGTGATAATTGCCACTCGTTTAGGAAGAAGAGGAATAGGCTTTTTTGTATCGAGATCAAATAAACCTTCGCTGGCAAGTTTGCGCTTTAATTTTTCGAACTGTTCTTTTAAATCACCAACACCAAGTGGAGTAATCTTTTTTACAATGATCTGAAACGTTCCGCGCTTAGGGTAAACATTGATGTCACCAATAGCGACAACCTTGTCTCCATCCTTAATTTTTTTAATGAGAGGATTTCTTAGAGCATCCATCTTAAAAAGAGCTGCACTCATAGAAGCTTCAGTATCTGAAAGAGTGAAATACCAATGTCCCGAAGATGAAAGAGAAAGATTACTAATCTCCCCCACTACGGCGACATTAGAAAATTCACTTTCTAGTAAATCTTTTATTTCACCGATAATCTCTGAGACATTTTTAGTGGCCAATTCCATTAGAATTTTAAACTTTTAATCAGTCCAACATTCTTTAAATAATTTATAGCTTGGTTAACTTGATAATCTTCACGAGGACTAATCTTTTTATTGAATTCGTCATCCTCAGAGACTACTTCTTTAGTTTTAACTTTTTTCTTTTTTTCTCTAAGTTGTTTAAAGCGCTCTGTTCTTTCAATGCGCTCTTTAAGTTCATTGGCCTCGCGAGCTTTTCTCTCTTCAGCTGTTTCAACTGTAGCAGTTAAATGATTTTTTAAATCTTTTTCACGAATAAAAGTCGACTCTTTTTTGTTATTTTCAACAAACTCAGCATCCACTTCATCAATGACGACATCTGGTTTAATACCTACGGCCTGAATTTTTCTTCCACTTGGAGTCATATACTGAGCGATTGTTAGTTTTACACCAATTTGCTCATCGATTTTTGCAACTGATTGCACAGATCCTTTTCCAAATGATTGCGTTCCCATAATAAGAGCTCGTTTAGAATCCTGGAGAGCTCCGGAAACAATTTCTGAGGCAGAAGCAGTTGCTCCGTTAATGAGGACAATCATAGGAATATCAAGTTCTTTAAGACCCGATTTCTTCACATAGCGAATTTCTTTATTTTTTGGATCACGACCTTCAGTTGAAACAACAATTCCATCTTTTAAAAAGATTGAAGAGACATCAACTGCTTCATCCAGTAATCCTCCTGGGTTTGATCTTAAATCCAGAATCAATCCTCTCAATCCGCCCTTACTTTTTGATTGTTCTCTTAGTTTTACAAGAGCATCTGAAATATACTCAGCAGATTTTTTTTGAAATTGAGTAAGTCGAATATAGGCAAACTGATCTTGAAGAAGTTCATATTTTACAGGTTTTAAATAAACGATCTCGCGAGTAAGTTCGAAATTTTTAACACCATCAACTCCTTCACGAGCAACTCCTAAAATAATTTTACTCTTTGTTTTTCCACGGAGTTTATCAATGGCCTGCTCAAGAGTAACACCAACCATCGACTCATGGTTGATCTCGACGATCTTATCTCCAGGTTTAATTCCTGCTTTATAAGCCGGTGAATCTTCAATTGGAGTGATGATGACAAGAAGTCCATCTTTTTGAGTGACTTCAATACCAAGCCCTCCAAATTCTCCAGAAGTTTCTTCCTGCATCTTTGCAAAAATATCTCGGTCTAAAAAAGCTGAATGTGGATCGAGAGTGCTCATCATTCCATTGAGGGCTCCCTCAATTAATTTTTCTGTATCTACTTCACGATAATATTGTGACTCAATTAAGTAGAGAACTTTGCTAAAAAGTTCGAGCTTTTCATAACGCGATTTCTTAGCAGCATCCGAGTTTGGATCAACAGCAGAAGAAGCCTTTGCATTGTGAGTTGGGTGAATTAAAAGTGCTAAAAGCAAGAGACCTAATAGTTCTCTTTTCATGATCTACTCCTTCCATAGAAGATAGATGCTATTTAGATATATTTTTCGCGAGCGTCTTTTTATCTAAAAGCAAATATGTATTTTGTGCTAAATTATTTTTTCTAACTTCGAAATAAATTTTTCCATCACCCAATCCTCTATTTGATCTTGGGTTGGTATAACCGACTAACTGGGAAGCCTTAATAGTATCCCCATTTTTCACACTGTAATCAAACTGGCCTAATAGAACAGTTTTTGTATCATTGCCATGATCAATCATTAGAACATTTCCGTAGCTAGCTAAACTTCCGGTATAAATGACTCTCCCCCCTTTGGGAGCGAGGACTTCATTTTTTCCTTGGAAATTAAATGTAACGCCTTTTTTCTGGTGATCAATGCCAAGGCACTCTGCAATGGGAGACATGAAATCCGCACCAGGGATTGTAACAGCTAAAGCTTGATTAGCTGGTTGAGATGGAATCTTAATTTCTTCAGTAATCTGCAGTGGCTGAAGTTTTTCTTTCATCGCAGACTTACGAAGACTCTCTTTTTCCATGGCCATTTTGTTTTTGGCCTCATCAAAACGATTTTGTGAATTAGATTTTTTTTGATATTCAGCTTCAATATTGGCACGTAGTTCTTTTTTTCTCTGTTCAAGTTCTCCCATGAGTGCCAACAGTTCTTTTTCTGTCTTCATGGAATCTTCCAGGCGTTGATAAAGTTTTTCAACATCGTCTTGAATAACTTTATTTGATTTCATCATTCCATCGAGATCAGAAAGCCTTCTCTGCAGATTTTCCACTAAAATTTTTCGAGACAATAAATCCGATGAGCTCTCGCCTTTTTCTAGTTTATTGAGAAGAACTCCCATTAAAATGGCTTTTGTCTCATTATAGCTTTTCTTTAAATTTTGATTGTCGAGATCTGCATTCTTTTTTGCCTGAGACAGAGTCTCTTCAATCTTTGCTCTTTCATCTGCCAGGTGAAGATATTTTTTATTTTGAATACCAAGATTCACTTCGACATTATTCATGTCTTTAGTCATATTTTGGATCATTCTCGTTTGATCTTGAAGCTTTCGCTTCATTTCAAAGACATTGATTTTATCGCCGCTCTCTATTGCAGCGGAAATGGCCAAAGGAAAAAAACAAAAGAAAATTATAGTTTTTATTTTCATGGGAAGATTAACGATTCTCCCATTGATATTTTTTGCTATGAAGAAGAATTCCGATAACAAATAATATTAAGGCCACTAAAAGGTTTAAAACTTGTGGCATTCCTAAAATAAAAGTAAACGCTACTGAAAGGATAAAGATAAGTGATAAGCCGAAGCTCGCCATCTTCACTCCCACTTTTTGCTTTCTCTGATAGCTTTCAAGTAAGTAAGACGCTTCTGCGATTTTTACTCTGACTGATAAAAGTGAGATCATCCAGAATGCGAAAATAACAATCAGATAAAATGAATATCCCCAAGATTTAATCGCACCAATAAATTGATTGCGTTTATCGAGTGTTTGATCGTTTGCTTTTATCGCTCCTAGTGTGATGTTCCCTTCGCCTACAAGATGGATAAGGTAATCACGAATAAGTTCTTGAGCGCGAGGCTTTAAATCTTTTGCGTAGATAATTTTTAATCCAGCATAATTTAGATCAAGAGTCGCTGGATTTAGATTGGCCTGAAGGTTACCCAAAATTCCTTTTACCTCATCTTTTATCTGAGCCTCAGATAAAACTTCAACTTTGTGAACTCCAGGGAGAACTGCCATTTGATGAGCGACGTTCTGATAAGATTCACTCGAAGCAATGAGAGCATAAAAATATGATCCCGCCTTATTTTCCGGAATCATCTTTAAGAACTGCTCTTCTAAAAAGCTTTTTTGTCCGATCGAAAAAACCATCAGAACAGAAAATAGGCAAAGAAAGAACCCTCTTAGCGGTGCTTTAAAGAGTATTTTGAAGAATTGAATTAGATAAAACATGCATGCCCCGAATACACTAAACGTCCATTGTCTAAATGAATAATTCGGCCTGTGAAACTCTTAATGAGTTCCTTATTATGAGTGGCCCACACAACTGTTAAACCACGTTTGGCGTTGTAGAGATTTAAGACATCAAATAATCTTCTTGTATTATCTGTATCTAGAGAACTCGTAGGTTCATCTGCAATTAAAATATCCGGACGAGTTAGAAGTGATCTAACGATGGCCACCTTTTGTTGAAGTCCACCATTGGCCTGATTAATTTTAAGATTTAATCTATCTTTAATTCCAAGAATTCTGCAAAGCTCATTCATGTCTTGAGTGAATTCATTTTTGTCTTTGTATATGGCCGAGTCGTAAGCAAACATTAAATTTTCTTCACAGGTATATTTGCCCATTAGACGCAAATCTTGAAATACGTTGGAGATATAAAGATTTTTTTTAGATGAAAAAGTATTTGGACGAATCACTTTACCAGATGTTGGTTCTTGAAGCCCTGATAGCAATTTTAAAAGAGTTGATTTTCCTGCGCCTGAAGCACCAGTGACAAAAACAATTTCTCCGCGCTCAATTGTTAGTTGAACATTTTTGAGTGCGCGAATTTCATCAAATTGTACGGAAACATCTTCACAATAAAATATTGGTCCACCACCATTTGATCCATGTTGGGATTTTGTATTTTTTTGATTAAATGAAGTGCCATGATTTTGCATACTGACCATATCTCCAAAGTCTTATCACTTGGATCATCCTGATCCAGGTTTGGGTACCACCCCATTCAAATTTTAACTTAAATTTAGGGTTTTAGGTAGGCTTTATCAGTATCCGAGAATTTTATACAGGTATTTCAAGAATCCCTTAACTAAAACTTCCCTCAATGACCCCTTCTGAGAGCAGGAGTTCATAGGCAGAACTTGAGCAATAGACATTTGGAATGAAGTTATTGCTGTTAAAGAGTCTTGAAATGAGTGAATTTTCGACTTCGCCCAGGAGCTTGATTTCCCCGTTCTCCATTGAGATTTTAACCGGATCGCGGTCCAAGAGGACGTTTGCGAGCTCCTTCGAGGTATTTTTCGCTACATTTTTTGGAGACTTAACAAACATAATCGCTTTTTTAGGAATATCGTAGATCATCCAATCTGCGGGTCCTCCTTTTTTCTTTAGGAACTCCTCTATTTCGAGGGCCTTCGCTATGGCGCGTTTGGAATATTTTTCCAGGGCCTGTGGGTCATCTTGAGAAAGAAGTCTCGATTTAAATTCTTCACAGCGAATCGCTTTTCCACCCGTGGCCAAAAGAATAGTTTTTGCCATGTCTTTTATTTTAGGATTTTTGTCCAGGTCCCCATTGGTGTAGTGCTTGTGAACAAGACTCATAAAATATGTGTCGTTGAAGCCATAAAACTTCATCGGATCTTTTTCAATCATCTCCAGAAGTTCACTGTAGCGATAAATATATCCTTTCTCTAAAAAGTAAGAGCAAAGAGTTTCAGCAATTGCATCAAACTTAGCCCCTCTTGGTGATCTAATAACTTGTGAGTACCAAGCAAAGCGACTCATTAAAAAATCTTCTACGCAATAAAGAGCATTGTGACGAATGGTCAAGATGTCATGGTTATCAACTCGTTTTACTTGAAAGTGATAAAGAAGATAGTCGCGATCATAAGACCCATATTTTAATCCCGTATAGTGGGCATCTCTTAGAAGATAGTCCATGCGATCACAGTCAACTTCTGAATGCAGGATTTGATTGGCAAGAATAGATTCATCAACACCTTTGACCAAATCAGAAATTCTCTGAGGAGAAATTCCGTATTTTTTCAGGATGAAAGTAATTCCTCCTTCATAGTCGGTATTTTTAATGATGAACGCCCCTAGATTTTCATGATCATCGGGAAGGCCTTTCCCGCCTTTAGAGCGAGTTGTCTCTCCGTACTCAATGTAGGAACCTTCAGTTGTATGAGAAAAAAGAAAAGTCCCCAAATCATGCATAAGGGCAGCGAGACGCAGACTTTTGTGATAGATCGCTTCGCGTGTTAAACAAGCTGGATCCATCAATTCTTTTTCACTGACTGCGCGCCCACAGGACTCTAAAATTTTATGAGCGTTAAACATAACACCGATCGAGTGATGAAAACGCGAGTGCTCCGCTCCTGGGAAAACGTAACAAGAAAAACCCAATTGTTTGATCCAGCGGAGACGTTGGTAAAATGGAGAAGAGATAATTTCCCATTCAATCGGATTAAGTTTTATGAATCCATAAATTGGATCATAAATAACGTGGCTTTTTTCTTTAGATTTTTCTGGTGCTGGTGGTTGAGTTGTGACGTCCATGTTCAACTTCTTAAAATAGAAAGGTCCACTCGCATGAGTAGGCCTTTAATAAATTGTAATTAATGTAGGTTCTTTTTGCTTGCTGCTTTTGAATCTTTCTTTTTCTTTTTTACTGAGGCCATAACTTTTGCATGAATAATTTCAAGCATGATTTTAGCTTCTTTTCTTAGATCGTTATCATTTACGAAACGATAGAAATTTTCAATATCAATTGCAGTTCTAAAGTTTCTCGGAGTCTTCGGGCTCTCTACAACTGTTTCTGTTTCTATAATCGACATGGTATCCTCCAATTTCATTTATAATACTTTTTTGCTCTCGTTATTACAAGGTTTTAACTCTTACCAACAAGCTCTTAAGCTTCCTTATCAAACTCAATCCCGTAAGAGTGAAGTTTGTTGTATAGAGTCTTAACTGTGATTCCAAGAACTTTAGCTGTTTTTGTCTTGTTTCCGCTTAAGTTTTCAAGTGTATTCATGATGTGGTTTTTCTCTAATTCTTCAAGTGTTACGTGAACAAATTCTACCGCTTTTACTTGAACCACTTTTTCAACTACTAGCTTCTCTTCAACGTTTTGAATATTTTGGTCAAGGTGAAGCTTTTCAATAATTGTTCCTTCAGCAAGGATAAAAGCTCTTTCTACTACGTTTTGAAGTTCTCTTACGTTTCCTGGCCAGTTGTATTCATTAAGCGCCTTAATTGCTGATGGAGAGAAAGATTTTTGCGCTTCTTTTGCCTTATTAAGGTTTAAGAAGAAGTTTGCAAGAAGTTCAATATCTTCTTTTCTTTCTCTAAGAGCTGGAGCTTTTAAGATTACAGTGCTTAGAGCAAAGTATAGATCTTCTCTAAATTTGTTTTCACGAACTAGATCCATAAGATCTTTTGTTGAAGCTGAGATCACTCTTACGTCTGATTTAAAGAATGATTGGCTTCCAGATTTAATTCCCATTTTAGAAGTCATATATTGCATAAGTTTGTTTTGGATACTTAATGGCATAACTTCAGCAGAGTTAATGAAAAGTGTTCCAAAGTTAGCTGCTTCAAGCATACCGATGCGAGAATCATCACCAAACAATTCAACATCAAGTTGTTTTTCATTAAGAGTTGAACAGTCGATTGCTACGAATGCTCTATCACGTCTGTGAGATCTGCAGTGAATTCTTCTAGCGATCATTTCTTTACCAGTTGCTGCTTCACCTACGATGAAAGCTGAAATTTCTTTATCGCTGATTCTATCTACAAGAGCAAAAAGCTCTTTCATTGCTGGAGATCTACCGATAATTTCTTTTTCGATGATACGAAATGATTCTTGAACATTGTGACCTGATCTAGATTCTTGAAGTTCTTTTTCTTTAAGTTCAATTGTCTTAAGAAGAGTTTCATTCAAGTGTTTAGCTGCCAGGTACATTTTCATGTTTTGAATTGGTGCTTTGATGTCATTGATGATTGATACACCAAAAGTCATATCAGTGCGTGAAAATTCACGAGAGTTATCGTTCATTTGACAGTGAATTGATCCAATTACAACACCATCAACTGAGATTGGAAGACATAATTCAGCTTTTACACCAAGAGCAGCTTCTCTTGCAAAGACAGGGTCTCTTTCTACTGTATTTGAGAAGTAACCTTTTTTAGTGCGAGCGATATATCCAGCAGCTCCTACACCTTTTTCAAGGATAAGTGTGTGGTGGGCGATTTCGCCATTTTCTGACATAAGTTGAGATTGTCCATTATCTAAAAGTTTATAAGTTTGAACTTTGTGACAGTTCATATGGTCCATAAAGAATTTATTGATTGAATTAAAAAAATGAGCTTCATCTAGACTTAAAAATAGTACTGAAGAAAGAGTTTCAAGTGCTGCTTTTTGGTTAGTCGCTAATGCTGTCATTGTATAACTCCTGGACAATTTAATGAGTAATTTGCGTTGCGTTACTCAGTAAATAATACAGTGCGTCTGAAAAATTTACAAGACTAAAATGCTCGGTTGTCTAAAAAAAATACGCGATTCACGTGATTTCTAGAAGTTATACCATCTAGGACTTATACAGTTTCCGAAACCACCGGTTATGGCCCCCAAAATCCCCCCGTCCCTGTCCATAATGTAGATATTTTGATCGGCCTTCACTCGAGAGATAACTCTCTGAGAGGTAAAGGCGATAAACTCCCCATCATTGGAGTAGCTTGGATCCTCATTAGACCCAAAATCCTTCGTCAGGCGAGAAAGCCCCGATCCGTCTGAGCCAATTCTAAAGAGGTCAAAAGAGTTATCGAGCCAAGATGAAAAAACGATCTCTTTTCCATCCGGTGAAAAGCGTGGAGTTGCATTGAACTGGCCCACAAAGCTGATTCGCTTCACGTTCTTTTCTTCTCCACTAGGATCCATCGTATAGATCATCGCCTTTCCCGGGCGATCTGATAAGAAGGTCATAAGCTTTCCGTCATATGTAACAGAAGGATCTACATCCGAGGCAAAATGATTGGTGATCTTTCTTAAATTTTTTGTCTCTAAATCCATCTCATAAATTTCAGCATTTCCTGAAACAGTTAGAGTAAGAGCTATACTCTTTCCACCAGGAAGAAAAATGGCCCCGGAATTTACTCCTTCTTTTTGAGAAATGACATGAGACTCTTTAGTTTTCATGTCCATCATATAAAGATTGTTATTGCGTTTGCCGCTAGTGTTTTGAATAAGTGAGTACACTAAGAAGCGTCCGTCTTGGGACATAGAAGGAGAAATAGCAATTCCTCCATGGCTAGTAATTTGAGTGACATTCTTTCCATCAAAATCCATCATGTAGATTTCTTTTACTGTTTTTGATCCCCTAGAATTTCTATCAGAGACAAAAATAATCTTTGATTTAAAGACAGAGTCTTTGCCTACAATTTTTTTATAAACGTCGTTGGCAATCTCGTGTCCTGTCTTTCTAAGGTTGGCGATACTAACCGTAGCAGTTGTACTAAAAAGCTGTTTTCTATTTTTTATATCTTCAAATGCTATATTGACCTTCAAATTCTCCCCACTCTTTGAAGCCTCCACCGTTCCTAAATAGCGCACACTTTTAGAGTTCCAGTAATCATAGTTTGTCGGTGGTCTAAATGTCGTATTATTAGGTGCTGATTCAACCAGAAAGAATTTCTTTTGATAAAAACTAAAATCATTTCTTAAGAGTTTTACTAAATCCATTGCAGCGTTTTTTTGGCCGCTAGTTACAGCTCCTTGAACATAAGGATCCTGAATAATCATCTTGTCTTTTTCTAGAGTTGCTTCACCAACGGCAACAACCGTGAGGTTATCATCTTGAGCAAAAGCATGGATCGAGAAAATAACAGTCAAAAAAACAATTAAATTTTTCATAGAGGAAATCCTAAAAGTATATCGCCGCTAAGGCCTCGTTTTGCAAATTCTTCCGAAAGTCTTGGAAAAGGAGATGTAGCTTTAACAGCTTCAACAGCTCTGTGATCGTATTCACTATCTCCACTTGATTGATAAACTTCAGCGCGAGCAACTTCACCGTTTGAAGAAATCCACACACGCACTCTACATTTTAATTTTCTATCCATAAGGAAACTTGGCAATCTCCAATGAGGGCGAACCAAATCTGGTAGTCTGGCAGCGTAGGCTTGGAAAGCGGTCATGTCGCCTGAATTTCCATCGCCATACATTTGAACACCTTTACTTAATTTATTTCCCGCAAGAACGAGTTGTTTTAAGTTGGTATTCTTTTCTCCATACAACCCTTTTTCAGCTTTCTGGTTTCCTTCGCTCTTTATTTTTTTGTTTCCAATTTGTTTAAGCTTACTTAAAAAATCCTGACGCTTAAGTTTTGCTGCTTCTTCAAAGCTAGGTGTTGGTTCTTTCTCTGCGACCTTAGGCTCTTCTTTAGATTCCTTAGGTTCCTCTTTTACTGGCTCAGGCTTAACCTCTTCCTTTTTAGCTTCTACGGTAGGAGTAGGTTCTTCTTTCTTTGCTTCTTCTACACCGCTAGAGAGATTTTTTAACTCATTCAAGGTGTATTTAGGCATGGCCACCATATCCACTCGCACAGAAGCTTGCACTAGTTCCATATTTTTTTCGCGAAGCTTTTCTTGTTGCTCAGTGATGACCTTTCCCCCGATTAAAGTGAGAGAGAAAAGGGCAATGTGAATATAAGTTGACCTACGTAAATAAAACGGAAGCTTTTTATCCATGAATGTGCGGTTTTCGTAAACTTTCATTCTATTGCTTATCTTCCGTCACTGTCACAAGTGAAATATGATGTATTCCCCCACGTTTTAAAAAAGACATGAGTTTCGCTACTTTTCCATAAGGCAAATTAAAATCCGCTCGAAGAAAAAGTGTATCTGTTTTATTAGCTTTAAATTGTTTTTGAATTTCAGGAATAATTTCGCCGGCAAGTAACTTATCTTTACCTAAAAAATACTCTTCGCTCTTACTGAATGACAATATGACTTGTGTAGCATTTAAGTTGATAGGATTTACTTCCTTTGTTTTTGGAAGATCGAGTTTTATCCCGTTTAACATTAAAGGAGCTGTAACCATAAAGATGATAAGCAAAACGAGCATAACATCTACTAACGGTGTAACGTTAATATCTGAGATAGCTCCTTTCTTTTTTCCTGTATTGAATGCCATATTTAACCTTATTCAACTATTGAGCGTTCAACTGAATTTAAAAAATCTTGCCCAAAAGATTCCATCTCAGAATTCATCTTGTCGCTTTGATTATTAAAGTGGTTATAAAACCACACTGCTGGAATAGCAGCTGCTAGACCAACTGCAGTTGTTACTAGTGCTTCAGCGATACCTGGAGCAACAGCATCGATAGATCCTCCTCCGGTAGCAAGACCAGAGAAAGCATTAATAATCCCCCATACTGTTCCAAAAAGTCCGATGAATGGAGCAACTGAACCAATCGAAGCAAGAGTCGAAAGAAGACCTCCAAGTTCAATGTTAGCTTCGTTAACTCCTTTTTTTAATCCGCGCTCTAAAATGCCAAGACCAAAATTTTGAAAGTGGAAAGCAAGTCCACTTTTATGTTGTCCTGTATAAGCTTCTTTAATTTTTGAAAGCTCTGCATAGCCGTTAGTAAAGAGTGCTTTATAGGGAGAAAAAGGAAGCATCTCACTTTTTAAGAGAACATCCTTTAAACTATCTGAAGTTCTATAGATTTCATAAAATCTTTGATTGTTTTCTGCGACTTCATTAAATAGTTTTCTCTTTTTAAAAATAATTGCCCAAGAAAAAATTGAACAACCAATCAGCAAACCTAAAACTATTTTTACAACAATCCCTGATTGTAAAATGATTTTTAAAATATCTAAACTTCCTGGCTGCACAGACCTCTCCCTGCTAATATTTGTAGCGACAATTAATTTTTATATCTTATCAATAATAGACAATCTTTTATGAATTTTTAAGAGAATTCGCTCTCAAAACTAATCCCGATAAATATACTCTGGATTCTTTCTTTGAGCGCGATGAAGATAAAAAATAGCAAAACCGATCAAAACAAAAATTGAAAAACTAGAAATGCTCTTTTCCATGGAAAGAATCGTGTAACTAGAGCTCCAGACGGGATCAAGTCCCAGTAATGAATAACTAGGGACTAGAAAAGCGAGTAAAAAAAGAAGAGGCAATGTCCAATTTCTTCTTCTCCACTCTCCTAAATAGAGTAAAAGGAAGAAATAGGCGTAAAGCTTAAAGCTTACTAACTGCTCATAAATAAAAGTTGCGTAAGTACAGTAATAAAAAAGTAAGGGAAATAAAAAGAGCTTTCTATTTTTATCCATCTCAGAAGTCAGAGGAAAGAAAATTTCTAAAATAACGAGCAAAGCGTAATCTATCGCGAAGAATACAAAAGTTCCCACTGCTGAAAGAATCATTCTTGGGAGTTCAAAAATCAAAGCGTGGTTTACACCCATTTTTCCTAGTCCCATGAGGCCGATGACTAAAAAAAGAAGTGTCACAAAGATTTCTTTTCTTGGAATTTGAATACTATTTCGAATGTAAGCTCTAACCAGGCTATTCTTTTTGCTCTTTAAACGAATGAACTGCAAGGCGAGGTAGAAAATCAAAAGCTTTGAGATAATAATCAAATACCATCCTCTATCCCCAATCCAATCTCCAATCGTTCTAATGTTGTGATTGAGTAAGAGATGAAAATAAGAGATGAGAGAAATAAAAACGAGATGAATACTCCAAAGAACGAAATAGAAAAGTGCGTAATACTTTATCTGAGACCCCAGAGGCGATTCAAAAAATTCAATCAATTGATGAAAATGTCGTTTTATATCCATTAGAGTACTGAGTTCTTAGGCTTCAACCAATTTATTTGAAGTTCTGGTGAGGGATAAATTTGATTGTATTTTTTGTAAAGTGTATTCGTCTTCACCAAATTATCAATTTTCTCCAGCATCGTCAGGTAAGTATTCCACATTTTGAGATCGTTCTTTAAAAGAACATCAACTTCTTTGGTCGTTTCAAATTGCTCTTGAAAACTAAATCCTTTTTCAAAAAGAAGCTGATTGTATTTTTTCAAATGGGCATCAATCAATTTTTTATCAAAAGGCTTTCCGCTAAAATTTGATCCAAGGTAATTCTCTAGCTCCTTATCAAGGACAAAATTTTTGAAATAGCCTTTTCTTATGCGAACGAAATCTTCAAAAAGAAGAAGAGATATTTCAACTTTTGAGAGATCGAGCGTTCGAACAAACGGAAGTGAAAGAATGAAGATGTATTCGTCTTGATTGCTTGGAAGGGCCGCATGAGCAATCTCTGTTGAATCCATTAAAAGAATTTTAATTTTTTTCTCAAAGTGCCCTTGTGATTCTAAAAATGCAGTAAAAGATTTCTCTAATTCAAAATCTGGTTTATGAATGTCCCATTTTAAAGTCGTGGCATTTTTCACCAACCACAGTTCTGAGAAGAAGCTCCAAAACACGTCTTGAGTTGGAACATTATAGCGCTTCATTTCTTGAAGTTTTTTATTATCAAGATATTTTCGTTTTTCATCCTGCTTTTTCTTTAGCTCACCTTCTAGGCCATCTTTTTTGATAATGTCTTTGATGGAGGAAAAATCCAGCAGATCTTTTCCACCTTCTTTTTTCTCTTCTTTTGTCTCAGTGGGCTCTTTAGTCTCAGTCTCGGCCAAAAGAGTTCCGGTACAATAAAACAAACATCCTACAATTAAAAAAAATGTTGCCTTCATCATTGTCGAACCTTTGACTTCCCTTGGACATATTGATCGTATAATCTTGCCCAGTAATAGAGGTCATTAATATCCAAATTCAACCCATCAAAAAATTTAGAGTATTGCTCTTCAAAGCATTCATTTTTTTTGTCAGTGAGATAATCGGCCATGACATATCCGACATAAGGGCCAACAGTCACAAGATGCCATTTATCTTCACCAAAAAGAACGAATTCTTTTCCGTCTTTAGAAACTTCTTTCATCACTTTCACGGGATGATTACAACTTATTGTTGTGAGAACCTGTGAATAACGCGAAGGATTTTGGTGAACATTTCCCATCATCTCTGAAAAATATTTCACTCCAATCAGACTTTTTTTCATCTTATCGGCTTCTGCTTCAGCACTTAATGCTAGATTTGAAATAATGAATAAGAATAAAAAAACAATCTTCTTCATTATACCTTCCATCTAAATTGAATAGTTTCCCATTCATGGCATTGAGGACAACGCCAAAAAATACTATCGGAGTTATAACCACATTGGCGGCAATAGTGTTTGGCGAGAGTCTGATGAAGATTATCCAGAAGTCCTTTGGTTTGTATCAAGGCTTCATCTTTTTTCTGAAGATCGATAAGAAGTTTAATGTATTCCACTTTCATAACTTCAGATGAATTTTTATTTTGATCCATCCACTCTTTTAAAAGATCAAATGCATTTTGAGTTAGACCTGATTCTTTCAAGAGGCGTACTTTTGAAAGAACAACTGAAGCCGAAGTACTAAGATCCTTATCATCGATTTCAAGAAAATATTTTCTTAGAATTTCTAGTCGACTCTGATAAGCAGCCTTTAGATCGGCATTATTAGTCTTAAAATCTTCAGAGATCGAAACAAAGATAAAAGAAGCATACATTGGATGTTCTTTTAATATTTCTAGAAGTAAAAACTTCGCCTGCTCCAAATCCCCACTTACTAAATAAAGTTTTAAACGAAGAATTTTTGCTGACACTGAAGGTGCAAAACGAAATGCATCCTCTAAGTCTTCTTCACATTTTTTAAATTCTCCACGCTCAAAATATTGCTTCGCTTTTTGAACGAGAATATGTGAGATGGTTTCTGCTTGGTTTTGATGCCCTACTTTCGAAAGCATTATGCGATAGTTATAGGCTTGATCCCAATCTTCAGTATCTTCATAAATGCGACACAGGGCCTGGATAACTTCATATTGATCGCGGTTAATTTTTAAAACATCTTTATAAGTTTCAATCGCCTTATCAACAAAACCACCTTTATCAAAATCAACTGCGAGCTCTTTTAAAGCTCTTAATCGATGTGATTCGGAAATGTTTTCTCTGGCAATAAGAGAACGGTGAATACTAATGGCCTTTTCGATTTCTCCATTACTTCGAAATAGTCCGCCTAAGGCAAAATAAGTTTCGATCGTTTCACGGTTGATATCCACTGCACTTAAAAATTCTTTGATCGCCAAGTCTTTATTACCCGAGATCAGGTATTGAGTTGCATTCAAAAAGATTTTTGATTGGGCTTCAAAAATTGAATTGCGGTAGCGCTTAGATAATTTTGCACCTGTCTCTTTTTCAATTAAATAGTGATACGCCAAAACCAAAGTGATTAAGGTCGCAATGACAGCAAGCAAGTGCTCAGAAAGTAGGGTTAAAACTATTTCCATTTATTTAAACATCAAAAGTGGAGCCTTATCGCTGTGGACAAGATTATTAATATTGAGTCTTGAAATTCCTTCTTCTAAAGACCCTAGAACTTCAAACAAACTTAAATTTTTCTTTTTCTTTATAAACTTTAAAGCAAACTCATCTTTTATCTTAAGAGTTTTGTGAATAGCTCTTCCAGCAGTCCACAAACTTCCCATCTCATCAACTAGGCCATGTTCTTTTGCTGTTTCACCTGAGAAAATTTGTCCTTGCGCAAGTTCTTTAATATCCCCTTTTATTTTATCGGCACGTCTTTTCATAATGTCGCCGATAAATTGTTGGTGAACTCCTGCAATTAATTTATTCATCATATCTGATTCTTCAGCTGTCAATGCTCTTGCTGGATTTCCTGCATCTTTATATCTTCCGGCCTTCACTGTTTGCGGTGAAACTTTGGCAAACTCATATAGTTTTGAAAGATCCATGAATTCCATGATGACCCCAATTGATCCTGTCAGAGTTCCTGGAGTCGCCCAAATTTTTCTTGTAGCAGAACCGATATAATAACCACCGCTAGCTGCAATTGCCCCAAATGAAGCAAAGACTGGTTTTATTTTATCTATGCGCTGAATCTCTTCATAAATTTCTTGAGTTGGACCAACTGCTCCACCTGGAGAATTAACTCTAAGAATGATGGCTTCAATTTGCTTGTCTTCTTCAGCTTTTTGCAAAAGTTCAATTGTATCTTTTGAATCCATGATCACGCCTTCAACCTCAACAACTCCAATGTGCGCGCGATTAGATTTTTTCTCAGCATCTGAAGTTTCATTGAATGCATTCATTGTGTAAGTTGCAAAAAGAATGAGAATAACAAAGAAAACGAAAACCATGGCAAAAACGCCAAATAAGGCCTTGCTGTTTTTAGAAGAGGTCACAAAAACTCCATTTTTTGAGAATACCTTAAAACTATATTCTTCCTATAGTCTCAAAAACATAGGCTTCCGTAAACAATCTTTAAAAAGTCCGACTTTTACACTCAAGTTTCTTGAGACTTAAACCGAAAGGAGAAAAGAACCGATACTATCGGGTAAGGAGTGAATCATGAAAACAAAATCTATCGCACTAATCGCTCTCTCTCTAGGTCTTTGCGCAGCAGCTTTTGCTACTGAGTTTAAGGCCCCTGAGTTTAATGACGACTTCAAAGTCGAGGGTGCTGTAAAAACCGACCGTGGAATTGCATCAGAAAAAGAATCTGATCGTGAACCATCTTCAGTAGTTGCAACAGAAAAGAAAAAACCGGTTGAAGAACAGAGTGAAGAAAAATTTGAACCGAAACCTTGGTTATACAAAAATAAATTGGATACAGCTTACTGATTAGTTTGCTGATCCCATAAATTAAGTTTTTCGTATTCGCTTTTTAATTGTCCGCAAGCGGCCAGGATATCCTGGCCCTTTGTGGTTCTAGTTGTACAAACGTATCCCCTTTTTAACAACTCTTCTTGAAACCAAATAACTTTCGAGTTACTTGGCCGTTTGAATTTCGAATCCGGAAAATCATTATAAGGGATGAGATTGATTTTTGATTTCTCTTTATCCAACAAATTAACGAGCCCCTCGATATCTTCAGGGCGATCATTTAAATCAGCGATTAATATATATTCATAAGTAATGCGTCTGTAGGCCTTAAGAGGCACCTTCTTAATCGCAGTAAACAGTCTTTCAAGATCGTAGGCCTTATTAATCGGCATAAGCTCAGTTCTAATATTATTGTGAGCAGCGTGCAGAGATATAGCGATATTGACTGGTGGAAAATCCCACATTTTTTCAATTTGAGGAACAAGTCCAGAAGTCGAAAGAGTGATCTTTCTCTGAGATAAACCTAGCCCCTTATCTTCCATAAAGATAATAGTTGAGGTTCGAACGTTGTCATAATTATGTAAGGGTTCACCTTGTCCCATATAAACGATATTGGTCAAACGCTCATCTGGATTAGAGTTTTCTTTTAACCAATAAGTGATCGCCATGAACTGACCGACAATCTCATCTGCAGTGAGATGGCGCTTTAACCCCATTGTTCCAGTGTGACAAAAAGTACACCCGATAGCACATCCGACTTGAGAAGAAAGACAAAGGGTCAGACGGTCTCTCGCAGGAATTGCTACTGCTTCAACACTTTGTCCATCGTGCATACGCACTAGAAATTTTCTAGTTCCATCTTTAGATAGTCCGTTCCAAATAATCGTTGGAAGTTCAGTGTCGAGATTAGCTTGAAAGTCTTCTTTGATTTTCTTAGCAACATTAGACCAATTATTCATATCGCGATCAAAATTTTTATAAAGCCACTGATAAACTTGATCTGCTGCAAACTTGGCAAAACCGCGCTCGGCCAAATAGTCTCTGAGTTCACTTAAGGTGAAGGAATAAAGGGATTTTTTACGAGCGGTATTAGTATTTGTTTGCATAAAACGACTTATAGCAAATATTAATTAAAATGGCGACGCAAAGTAATTTTTACAAACTAGTCTTTTTCTGGGTAGGATTTCTAAAGTTACTTTTTTTAAAGGAATACTAGACATGATAACTATCTCTCATAAATCAAAGCTTTTGAGCCTAGTGACTGTTACCGTAATCCTTACGAATTGTAGCTTTGCCACCCCCTTCTATCGTGCCCCTGTACCAGGACAGAATGAGGTTATTGTTAACTTCGGGACAGGCCCTGAGAAATCGCTCCCTAAACAGATGGGCATCCTTGTGTGGAACCTCCATAAAGGTGAGGACAATACTTTCCCGAAAGATTTTAATGAACTCGCTTATAAAAAAGACATACTCGTTACTCAGGAAATGCAACTTGATACGCGCATGAATTCAGTGTTTGCGGGTCTTCCACTCAACTACTACTCGACTGCAACGTCCTTTTTTATTGGAAAAGAACATTTCCGCACAGGAGTTGCAACTGGAAGTGAAGTTAAGCCAAATATGGTTAATTTTGTCAGAACTCAGACTCTGGAACCCATTGCAAAGACTCCCAAAGTCACTTTAATTACCCACTATCCAATAAGCAATTCAACTAAACAATTAACAGTGGTGAATATCCACGGAATTAATTTTGTTGATGCTGCTTCTTATAGAAAAGAAATGGTACGTATTTATGAAGAGATTAAAGAGATCCCAAGCCCTCTTATCTTTGCGGGCGACTTCAATTCATGGAACGAGGAACGTCTTTCTATTTTAAAAGAGATGGCCAATAAATTAAAACTAAAAGAGGCCAGCTTCTCTCCTGACAATCGACTGAGGTTTAACAAACACCCTCTCGATCATTTTTACTATACTGATGACATTAATATTCTCGAGGCTAAAGTTGAAGGTTTTTATCAGGGATCGGATCACAAGCCTCTTGAGTTAGTGATTGAGTATTCTCCTCTCTCAAAAATCACAAAAGCACTCTAGGCAAATTTTGCCCAAGCTCCAGCTTCAGGACTAACTCCCGTATCCTATATATGGATGTAAATGGGCTACGTATATAAGGAGTTTTGCGTGAGCAGACAAAATATTTTTAAAGTTCTATTTCTTTCTCTTGTCCTCAGTTCTTGCGGATTGATTGAAAAATGGAAAACACCAGAACAACCTACTGATTCAAAAGCGGCTACAACTGAAACAAGTGCAAGCACAAACACAACTGCTAGCACAGAATCAGCGGATGATCTTTTTTCAAAAACAATGAATGAGACAAAAGAAGAAACTGCACTCAACGCAGGCACTGATGCTCCTTCTTCAAACGTTAATACAAATACTGATACAGCAGCTAAAGATGATTTGAAATCTCTTGAAAGTGAATTCTCACAAAACACTACTGCAACAACTGCAAAAGAAGTTCCAGCAACTCAAGAAATCGCAGCTGCACCGGAATCAAAACCAGTAAAAGTAGAAGAAGCAATTCCTGAAATCAAAGCGGAAGTTGCCCCAGCTCTTGCTGAAAATGCAAACGCTGATGCAGGCCTTGTGAAGACGTACAAAGTTCAAAAAGGCGAAACGCTTATGCAAATTGCTTTTAAGATCTATGGCGATATTTCTAAATGGAAAGAATTAAAAGAGTTAAATGGTTCCAAGCTTTCTAGAAACTCTGCTCTTAAAAAGAATATGGAAATCAAATACAAAGCACCTGAAAAAGAATTTGTGTGGAATCCAGAAGGAACACCGTACTTAATTAAAAACGGTGAAACTCTTGGAACAATTTCAAACACAGTTTATCAAACTCCAAAAAAATGGAGAAAAATCTGGGATAACAATAAGCCACTTATTAAAAATCCTAATGTGATCTTCGCCGGCTTCACTCTCTACTACAAAGGAGATGGAATGGCGAACTACGTACAACCAAAAGCTATTCAGAAAAAAGCAGTTGCTTCAAAGAAAACACTTAAAGAAGAAGATGCGATTGAAGAAGTAAAAGTTGAACAAGCAATTTCAAATCTAGATAAAAAAGAAGCTGGTGAAATCGATTTAACAAAAGAAGTTCAATCATCACTAGACAGAGACGTTTCCAGCGAAATCCAATAGGCTCCCAATAGGTGCCACTACACTTTTGGTTTCGCAGTAGCAAATAAAAATTCATAAAAATAAAAAATCCCCAGAGTAAAATCTGGGGATTTTTTTTATCCAATCCCCTCCTTACTTGTCATAGACATTTCATAGAGGGTGCTGAAAAATAATTTCATCTTAATTTAGGATTTATTTTATGATTAATCAAAGTCGCAAACAGCTTGTCTTTTTCCTTTGCTCAGTATTTTTTCTCTCGTATACCACTGAGTATTTGATTATCAAAAGAGGAGGTGCTTCCTCAGATGATACTTTTTTGATTCTGATTTTGATGTGGATACCTGGTTTAATCGCATTACTTATGCGTCATCTCTGGCGCAGAAATTTACCAGCATATGGTTGGGAAATTCCAAAATTTCGTTGGTTTGGCGTAGCTTATTTGATTCCTTTGCTTGTAGCACTTATAGCTTATGGTGCTGCATGGATTACAGGTCTTTCTCCTTTAAATATCCCTTGGGCCAAATTATTTCCAAAAATAGGTAATGGCACAGTAGGGTTGATCAGTTACATTGGAATAAAGGCAACTTTTGGTATTTTAATCGGATCAATAGCTGCTTTAGGTGAAGAAATTGGCTGGAGAGGACTATTGGTCCCTTGTTTGATCAGAGCAAAAATTCCAGCTCCACTTGCAATTAGTGGTTTCATCTGGGGAGTCTGGCATCTACCTTTGCTTCTTTGGGGTGGTTACGTAACGAGTGATATACCAACTATTAGCACTGCCATCTTTATTCTCGCTACTATTGTTGATGGCATTACCTACGGCTGGATTCGTTTGCGTTCGCGTAGCCTATGGCCTGCTGTTCTTTTTCACGCAAGCCATAATATTTTTTTTCAATCTGTATTTGAAACCTTTACGGGTGAGAGTCGTTATTCGAAATGGATTCTTGGCGAAGCAGGAGTTTTTCCATTAATCGTTTACGGCTCTTTTGCATTGTGGTTATTAACTAGTGGAAAAATCCATGAAGCGATTATTGAAGCAAAGGTGTAAAAATCACAAACGTTGATTTTAATTGCTAGAAGAAAAACCAATCTAGACTCTAAAAAAATCTATTCTCTAATACAAAATTTTGCAGTTGCGAAACCAAAAGTGTAGTGGCACCAAAAAGAGAAACTAGAAGAAGCGGCTGAAGAAACCTTTTTTCTTTCGCTCGATATTCTCCATGACATTTCCTTTTTCAATCAGGTCTCGGTGAAAATCCGAGGCCGTTTGAGTACTCTCTAAAAGAGTATTGTACTCTTGGACTGATAAAAGACTCACCTTCTGTGCGTTTAATTCTTCACACAACTGAAAAGCAAATTGATTTAAAAGATCTGTTGAAGCAAATGGGCCAATCATATTTTGATGGATACTGGCACCCTCTAATTCTGATTTAAAACGCTCTTCATACAGCTTGTTAGCGGAAGTCTTATCTAATAATCCTTTTTCATCTAAAAGATAAAGAATGTAATAGGCAGAATCACTGTGAAGCTCAGGATTTGCGTTTAAGTAATTATAGACACCAACAATATACTCAATATCTTTCATGAGAAGACTCCAAAGTCGACAATCACAGATCCTTCAGGAGAAAGTTCAATATCAATTTCGTTTGGAAAAGTTTGAACAAAAACATTTATCTCATCGAGAACTTTATAAACTACAAAATTCCTAGATAGATTCATTTTTATTTTTTTTCTATAGCTCGTTGGATTGTAAAGCGAGAGACGTCTGATTTCTTCAAATTTAAGTTCATTAGTTGAACTCGGTCTCGTTCTCCAATAATAATCAATCCCCTCTACATTCTGAATTGGAATATGGACAAGAGAAAAAGTATCTACAATTTTATTCCAAAATTCTTCGTAATCACTTAGAGGCATATCTTGGAATTGATCACCATCAATTAAAACTAAACGCCCTTCTCCCAGATTAATATTTTGAATCTGAGTTTTGAAATTAACCTTTTCTACATTGAGCGAATTTTCCAGAAAAAAAGTTTCAAAACGTTTTGCATATT
The DNA here is from genome assembly GCA_037444575.1 of Bacteriovoracales bacterium. GTDB lineage: Bacteria > Bdellovibrionota > Bacteriovoracia > Bacteriovoracales > Bacteriovoracaceae > Bacteriovorax. Next base: position 52,163 of record JBBIME010000008.1, on the reverse strand, counting down.
CTTCAGAAAGGCCAGAGCGGTTAAGAATAACTCGCCCACCATTCATAAAAGTTTTTAAGATGAAATTGAAAATTGTTCTATCCACATCGTGACCGTGGAATAGATTAATATTTTCCTGATAAGGATTTTTATTTTCATGAAGTTTGAGAGTATCCGAAGAGATAACTTTATAACTCCAGCCAAATGTTGAGTGAAGATATGACCAAAGTCCCAGTTGCTCCCAACTTTGAAACATTGAACTAACGCCATCTATTTTTTCATACACTTTGAAAAAAGAGAGAGGAGAAAAAACTGCAATATCCTCAAATTCGTAAGCCGATTGAGAAGAAAGTCTTGCTGGTAAATAAGAATTAGCTACAAGATCATTAAACTCACGAACAAGAACACCCTTTTTTAGTCTGTGAGAAATTAAAACTGAAGATGGAATGATATCTTTTGCCAGTGACTCATAAAGTTCTGACGTGTAATCCACTGTAGAAATCGTTCCAGAAATTCGTTTTAAAAATTTTGATGTGCTTGCACCTAAGAATGCAACATCAAGGACTCCTTCAAAGTTTGCTCCAATTGACTCGCGAGCATTGGTTGAATAGAGATCTTGTACCGTTTTATTAAATTCAAAGGCGTATTGCTTTTCTTCAAGAGGAGAAAGCGTTTGATTCTCTGATTTTTTTCCTTGGAGAAATCGGCCAAAGGCCTGTTCAAAAGTTTTTGACGAATCTTCAAGAAAACTTCTGTACTGTCCATCCTTAAAATAACCTGAACGGATTCCCCAAACGTCTGCTGCAATTTTGCTGTTTGCAAAATATTGCCCTAATTTTTTTACAAAACGATCAAAGGCCTCGAATACGCGAGGATCAAAAAAAGAATAAATTTTAATTAGGTTATCATCAGCATCGATAATCCCATAGGCCATTTGCTCGTTATTTAGAGCTAAACCTCTTGCTAATAAATGGGGCAGCCCACCATTTGGAAGAAAAGGGGCGGGGCCGAGAGGAAGAAAAAAAATAACTTCTTTTCCGACTTCCTTAGCGATTTCTACTAATTTTTTTAGATCTGTCTCCGGACGATGTTCTCCAAAATCAAATTGATCGCCAGTTTCAGAGTGAAATGACCAGTTGAGTGGGAAAATAATTTTTGTTCCCGGGAACTCCTGAAGTTTAGATCTCCAGAGGCTTGCCGAGGTTTTCCAATAAAAAAACCAATTTTCGCCTGGAAAAACTGTGTCTAGATCGCGTGGAATGGGGGTTGTCAGAGTCACTACTAACACCTCATGTCTTACAGTGTTTGTCTAAATTTGTTATAAATTCATGACTAATTTATAACGGAAATTATAATCTGCAAAAAGGCGGTAAATCAATGTGGTTTTTCACCCAAGAAGAAAAAGATCTACAGAGGCTCTGTAGAGATTTCGCAAGCAAGGAGCTAGCACCCTTTGCGACTAAACACGACGAAGAGGAATCTTTTAATATTAATGCATTTAAAAAAATGGGAGAACTTGGAGTTCTCGGAATTACAGCAGATCCTGAATACGGCGGTGCTGGAATGGGCGCTGTTGCTGCAACAATTGTCATGGAAGAATTTGGTAGAGCATGTGCGGGATCAACTCTCTCCTATCTTGCTCACTCCATTCTTTGCGTAAACAACATTCAAAACAATGGATCAAGTGAACAAAAAGCAAAATATCTTCCTAAATTAATTTCTGGCGAACACATCGGGTGTATGGGCATGAGTGAACCTGAATATGGATCAGATGCTGTCGGTATTCAAACTAAAGCTGTTAAAAATTCTGATGGCTCATACATTATTAACGGCGCGAAGATGTGGATTACTAATGCTCAATACGCCGATGTTGCTTATGTTTATACCCGCACTGGAAATGAGAAAAAAAATCTTTCTACTTTCATCGTAGAAAAAGGAACTCCAGGATTCTCTGTAGGGAAACCTATTCACAAAATGGGAATGAGATCATCTCCAACAGGAGAACTTATTTTTGAAAACGCCAAAGTTCCAGCTACTCAATTAGTAGGCAAGGAAGGCGAATCTGTTTATCACATGATGAAAAATCTCGACATCGAAAGAATCACCATTGCTGGTATCTCTTTGGGAATAGCCCAAGCATGTGTCGATCAATGTGTAAAATACGCAGGAGAAAGAAAACAATTCGGAAAACATCTTGGTTCATTTCAAATGATTCAAAAAATGATCGCAGAGATGGCCACTGAAACAGAAATGATGAGAAGCTTTCTCTATACGACCGCAAAAAAATACGACATGGGAGAAAGAGGGCCATCAATGGCAGCGATGGTAAAACTTGCTCTTCCAAAAATGGCAACAAAGATTGCTCTTGATGCAATTCAACTTCACGGCGGTTATGGATACTCAAGAGAGTTTCCAGTTGAGCGCATGATGAGAGATAACAAGCTCAATGAAATTGGAGCAGGAACTAACGAAGTCATGATTATGATTATCGCTAAAAACTTATTGAAGGAATATGCTCACTAATAAGTGACTGAGCTCAGAGAAATATTATGAATGAATTACAATTAGAATTAAAAAACCAATTAGAAAAATACCGCTTGCAAAAAATTGAACCTCACATGGAACATGATGATGAGACAGGAACTTTTCGCATGGATATTTTTAACGAATTAGGCTCTCTTGGTTTTACTGGAATGACTCTTCCAGAAGAGTTTGGCGGAATGGGATTGTCTTATGAAGATTTTTCCATTGCCCTTTCAGAGATTGCCAAATCATCTGTTTCTTATGCTGTTACTATTTCTGTTTCAAGCATGGTTCAAGCAATCCTCAATGAATTTGGAAATGATGATCAAAAGAAAAAATATCTTCCAGCTTTAACTTCGGGATCAGAAATTGGTTCATTTTGTTTAAGTGAATCAGCAGCTGGATCTGACGCCGCTTCTTTACAAACTACTGCTAAAAAAGTTGATGGTGGATATGTCTTGAATGGTTCAAAAATGTGGATCACTTCTGGAGGAATCGCTAAAACCTATATCGTTATGGCCAGAACTGGGGCCGAAGGGGCTAAAGGCATTTCTGCTTTTATCGTCCGCGATGGCGATGCTGGTTTCACCTATGGAAAAAAAGAAAAGAAAATGGGATGGAAAGTCTCACCTACTCGCGAATTAATTTTCCACAATTGTTTTGTTCCAGATGAGAATTTATTAGCAAAAGAAGGTGATGGATTTAAAATTGCTATGGCAGCTTTAGACAAAGGCCGCTTCACCATTGGAGCGATTGCCGTAGGATGTGCCGAGCGAGGTCTCGATGAAGCAGTAAAATACTCTTTAACAAGAAACCAATTCAAACAACCTATTTTTGATTTCCAGGGTCTACAATTTATGATGGCCGATATGGCCACAGAAATTGAATGCTCTCGCCTTCTTGTTCTAAAAGCAGCTCGCGACTATGACAATCATGAACCAAACTCGAAGCTTGCTTGTATGGCAAAATTAAAGGCCACTGATACTGCTATGAAAGTAACTACCGATGCTGTTCAAATTCTCGGCGGTGTTGGCTACACAAGCGAATACCCAGTTGAGCGTTTTATGAGAGATGCTAAAGTTCTTCAGATTGTCGAAGGAACAAATCAAATTCAAAGAGTCGTTATCGCCCGCAACTTAAAAAAAGAATATTCAACCCATTAAGGATTTTTATGAGCCTAACATTTCATTTCTCTAAAGAACCGAAAACTGTTGAACCTAAAAGATTGGATTCTTTTAAAAAAATTATCAGCAATCCAAGCACACAATTCTTTCACACATTTGAAAGAAATGAACTGCTAACAAATTCGAAAAATGTATTCAATCAGTTTCAAGACAGAAAAGTTTTTGTTCATATCGGAATTGGCGGATCAAGTCTTGGTCCGGAAATGCTAATCAGTGCTCTACAAAAAAACGATCACAAATTTATTTTCATCAACAACATTGATCCAGATGAAATTTATTCTCAATTAAAAGGACTCAATCTTCCAGAGTGTCTTTTTTATTTTGTTTCTAAATCCGGGGGAACTGCTGAAACACTAGCAGCACTTGCGATTATTACGAACCTTTTGACTTCAAAAAATATTTCAAAAAATGATTTCAAAAATTATTTTGTTTTTGCAACTGATCCGAAAAAAAGTGAGCTTCTTGATTTAGCTCGCGAATTAGAGATTGTTCACCTTGAAGTTCCAAGCGATGTAGGAGGGCGATTCTGTGCTCTTACTCCCGTTGGCTACTTGCCCGCTCTATTTGCAGGCATAGATGTCGACAAACTTATCAGTGGTGCAAAGTCTGCACAAAAATTATGCCTTTTAGATTCAAAAGAAAATCTTCTCTTAAAGACAGCTGAGTTTTTATTTGAACTGAAAAAAGATAAGTCGATAGATCAAACCGTGATGATGCCTTATTCATCAAAACTTCGTTCATTTTCTTTTTGGTTTACTCAACTCTGGGCCGAAAGCTTAGGGAAGAAGAAAAATACCAAAGGTGAAATTGTAAATGTTGGGTTTACTCCCATTGTTGGTTTCGGAGCAACTGACCAACACTCCCAAATGCAACTTTTCATGGAAGGACCTAATGACAAATGCCTCATCTTAATCGAGGTCCTAAACTTTGATCAGGATTTTAAGTTAAGCTCTGTCTTAGAGAGTAAATCCCTAGAGAAACTATCAAGTTTCAAACTTAGCCAACTAATGAAGGCTGAACTAAATGGAACCATCAAAGCATTGGCCGAAAATGATCGTCCGACATTGCATATTCAAATCGAAAGAAATGACGAGTTTCACATGGGAGAACTCATTGTTTTCTTCGAATCTCTGACGGCATTAATGGGAGATTATTTAATGATTGATCCTTTTGATCAACCAGGTGTTGAGGCAGGGAAGATTTATGCCTTTCACTTTTTGAACCAGTTGAAATAAATTCGACTGTTCGTTAAAATTAGAGACCTAAAGAATCGTTTTTTATAAGGAACAAACGTTAATGAGCACTGATGATACAACCATCGTCCTGACCGACATACGAGCAGCTTTACAAGCTTCAGAAAAAGAAGCTCAAGCAAAACCAGCTGCCCTTTTAATTGTTGGAGGAGATCTAAATGGAACTCTTTTTGATTTAAAAGATGCACAAACTAGTATTGGGCGAAACGCAGACAATACGATTGCTCTAGAATTTAACGGTGTATCTCGCTACCACTTTAAACTTCTGGCCTCAGGTGACACACATGTACTGGAAGATTGTGGATCGAAAAACGGAACATATCTCAATAACAAAAAAGTAGAAGCAATTACTCCGCTTGCTAAAGGCGACATCATCAAAATCGGAAGTATTGCTCTTAAATATCTTCCAAAAGGTGATCCAGAGAGATTAACTTACGACAAACTAAATCTTGAAGCTAATACTGACAAGCACACAGGTTGTTACAATAAATCATTTTTCAACAACCGAATTATGCTTGAAGTTAACAAGTGTAAAGTAACTGGCGAGCCTCTTTCATTAGTTATCTTTGATTTGGATCACTTTAAAAAATTAAATGATAATTATGGCCATGATGCCGGTGACTTTGTTTTAAAAGAAATGGCAGCGCTTATTCGCAGCAATGGTATTCGTGAACAAGATGTATTTGCTCGCTATGGTGGAGAAGAGTTTGTTATCCTTCTTCCTAAAACAAATCTAAAACAATCTTTCGAAATCGCTGAAAGACTTCGAAAATTAATTGAGAACAAAGAGTTTCTTTACGACGGGAAAAGACTTCCCGTTACAGCATCTATCGGAGTTGCAGATTATCGCCAAGGCGTAGTTACAGGAACGGACCTCTTTAAAAGAGCGGATGAAGCTGTCTACAAATCTAAGGAAGGTGGCCGAAATCAAGTGAACTTCTATAGGGGCCAATGAATCCAAGGATAGAAATTCTTCCTGAGCACATCATTGATCAGATTAAGGCCGGTGAAGTTCTCGAGCGCCCCGCTTCTCTGATTAAAGAATTAATTGAAAATTCCCTCGATGCGGGATCAACCGATATCAATATCCACTTAGTTGAAAATGGACTCGATCTCATCGTTGTTGAAGATAATGGACATGGGATGAGCTTTGAGAACCTCCCCTATGCCTTTCTTAGACATGCAACTTCCAAATTAAAAACTTATGACGATCTTTTCCGCTTAAAAAGTTTTGGATTCAGAGGCGAAGCCTTGGCCAGTGTTGCGGCATCCGCTCGCCTGACTTGTACTTCTCAGCCAAAAGATCTAAACGTCGATGGTGGAAAGATAATAATTCATGGTGGAGCAGAGGAACTTCTCATTCCTAATCGCGCTAGCTCTCATGGAACAAGTCTTTACATTAAAGATCTTTTTTACAATACACCTGCGCGACTAAAATTTATAAAATCAAAAGTCAGTGAAAAATCAGCCCTTAAAAAAATGCTTTATGCTTTTATTCTTTCTAACCCAAAAACAAATTTTTCTATTAAGTGGGATGATAAGGAAAAAGAAATTTTTAAATCTGATGATCCACTTCTTAGAACTGAAGCCGTTTTCTTTTCAAAGGTTTCTAAAAATGGCGAGAGTCCAATCTGGACTGCTTCTGAAGAATATGACAATTACAAAGTCGAAGTTTTCTTTACTCCGACAACTCACACAACTCCTCAATACAGGCACCACTATCTTTTTGCCAATAATAGATTTTTCCAAGATAAATCACTTCATTCGGCCATTTTAAGAACACTTGAACCCCTCTGGCGTTATGGTGAAAGTGGCCATTACATGGTGAAGATTACAACTCCGGCAGAAGATATTGATGTCAACGTTCATCCTAATAAAACCCAGATTAAGTTTTTAAAATCGGATGTCATCTACTCTCTGTTGGTGACAGGATTAAAATCCGCGATGAAGAAAAATGCTCGTGTTCTGGATAATCCAGGTCTGGAGATGAAGCAGGAACAATTCTTTACCAGAGAAGAAAACCAAACCTTTGATCTTCTTAATATGACAAACTCTGAGCAGGTAAGCGAACTCCCAATATTTCAACCTCAATCTGAGGCACTTCATCAGTCATCAATCATAGGTTTTATTGACACAAGTATTTTACTTTTAAACCGAGAGAACAAATTTTTTGTAGCTGATGTAAAAAAAGTAATGGCCGATTACCTCACCTCCTCCCTTTTAGATTTTAAGAATAAAGAAGAGACTGCAGGCCCTCTACTTATAAGTGAGCCATTTAAAATCTCCCGAGGAAAAATTGATTCTCATTTGGAAGATTTGAAAAACTTAGGTTTTGAACTTGATCGACTAAATCCAGAAGTCATTGCCTTACGAACACTCCCTCGCTTTGTCCCTCAAGCACTGTCTCGAGATATCACGAATTGCTTGATTCAGTATTTCGAATCATCTAAAACTAAAAACTTTGAACATCAGGATTTTTATAATTATGTGGAGACCAATTGGACAACTTCAGCTTCAGTTCCAGGTCATCTACTCTCCATGATTGTAGAGCAAATACCTCTTTCTGAATCAAAGATACTGGTTCAACTTTGCGAAAAAAATTTAAAGGGCCTTCTCAAATGAATAAGCTGATTGTCTTGTCAGGCCCAACTGCGACAGGAAAAACAAAAACAAGCATTGAGATGGCCGAAAAAATTATCTCAAAACTTAAGATCCCAACCGTCATTGTCAATTTTGATTCGCTCCTTTTTTATAAAGAAATTTCTATCGGTACGGCCAAACCGACTCTTGAAGAGCGAAAAAATATTCCCCATTACATGATAGATATTGAATCTATAAGCTCCCCAATGAACGCTGCTGATTTCATTAAAATCGGTGAAGCTTTGATTAAAGATTTAATGGCGCAAAATAAATGTGTCATCCTCGTCGGAGGAAGTGCGTTTTATCTTCGCGCTCTGCTGAAGGGGATGTACGAATCCAGTACCCCATCAGCAGAAGTTAAGAATAAATTTGATTCTCTCTATGAAGAAAAAGGAATTGCAGCAATCATAGATTATTTAAAAATCCATGACCCTGAATCTCTTAAAAACCTTCATCCAAATGATCACTACCGCCTAATGAGAGCAGCCCTTCATTTTGAGACGACTAAAACAAAAATCTCCGATCAAAAGAATGCTCTTGATGAGCAGTCCCCTTATGACTTCAGTGAAATCATTCATCCTTGGAAAGTCCTTCATCTTTATCTGGATTTACCAAAGGATCAACATTTTGAAGTCATAAAAAATCGTACCCAAAAAATGTTTAATGATGGTCTTCTAGATGAAATTGAAGCCCTCGCGAAACTTGGATTCACTCTTAAAGAAAAACCACTTAGTTCAATCGGGTATAAAGAGGCCATTGAGCTCAAGCAAGGGCACTTTAATAGCATTAATGAATGTGTCGAAAGAATTTCTATATCAACCCGACAACTGGCAAAATCCCAGCGAACCTTCTTCAAAAAGATAACTCCGAAGCTATCTTTTAACCCCCTTCATGACCAAGAGAAAATTTTCTCCGCCATAGAGCTATTTTTAACTTAGTGATAGAATAGCTACATGATCAATTATGAATGAGGAAGTTCATGGCGCTAGATACTCAACGCTTAAAAATTATTATTATCTCAGACGGAACAGGGGAAACTGCGACAGCAATTTCTCGTGCTGTTATGGCACAGTTTAAAGATCGAGAAGTCTATTTCACACGTTATAAAAACATAAGAACAGTAGAACAGATTGATTCCATTTTTAACGAAGCAGCAATTCATCATGATCTAGTTATTCACACAATTGTTTCTGGAAAACTTCGAGAATACATTGCTGAACTTTCTAGAACAAAACATGTCAGAACTCTTGATTTAATCGGACCAGCAATTACCGCTTTTTCAAATTACTTTAACCAAGAGCCAATGAGTGAGCCAGGGCTTTTAAGGGCCGTGAATGATGAGTACTATAGAAGAGTTGAGGCCATGGAGTTTACTCTCAATCACGATGATGGAAGAAACCTCTCATCTCTTCACTTAGCAGATGTCATTCTTGTAGGTGTCTCAAGAACTTCTAAAACACCACTCTCGGTTTATCTCTCTCAACACGGAATCAAGGTCGTCAACATACCAATGATTAAAGGGCAGCCCCTTCCTCCTGAACTTTTTGAAGTTGATCAAAGAAAAATTTTTGCTCTTACTATTAACCCTGATTCATTAAGTGAAATTAGAAAGAATCGACTTCAACGTCTTGGTGCAGATAAGCATCAGGGTGAATATGCTGAACACGATAAAATCGTAGAAGAGATTGAATGGGCAAATAATATTTTTAAAGAGAATAAACGATGGCCTGTATTTAACGTTACTGATAAAGCTCTAGAAGAAACAGCTGCTGATATTATGAAACTTCTCAATATGAGAAAAAATAATATCTTTAAGCAAACAAAGAATGAGTCAACGGAATAAAGATGGAAATTTTTAAAGATTTAAATGATATTACTCTTCATTTTTCCAAGACAGTGGGAGTTAATATCTACAATGAAGACGGAAACAAACTTGGCCGTCTTAACGACTTCTTTATTGATTACGAAGAAATCTACCCTTCAGTTCTTGCAATTCAATACAAACGAAGTGGAATTCTTTTTTATATCTTGTGGTCAGAAATCGTAAATTTTTCTTATAAAAAAATCATTGTCAAAAATGACGCTTTCTCCAGAAGAAGCCGAACATTTCCAAAAACACTCAATACGAAAACGGTTACGAGCATTCTTGCTAATCAATTTGCAGGGCCGACTGTTGAATACCCACCATTGGGACAAATTGTTCTCGATAAGCAAATCGTAGACACTCACGGGAAAAAAGTTGTTCGTGTTAATGACATCCAATTTATCCGTGCTGGAAAAGACTTAAGAGTTACACACGCCGAAGTGGGTCTTCGAAGTTTTGTTAGAAGACTAAGCCTTGAGAAGCCAATTGATATTTGTATAAAGCTAATTTATCCGACTTCAAAATATCTCAGCAATGATACGACGATTAATTGGAAATACGTCCATGCTATTCCCAATAGAAATATTCAAAAAAGTGTTCGTCTCAATTTAACGAATGAGGATTTACAGGAGCTCCACCCTGCCGATATCGCGGACATTCTTGAGGATCTCGATAGTCACGGTCGAGAAATGATTTTCTCTAATTTAGATCCTGAACTTGCTGCAGAAACTCTCTCGGAAATTGACGATGAAGACTTGCAAATTTCTCTACTTGAAAATGAAAACCCTGAGAAGGCTGCAGAAATCATCGAGAATATGGATACAGATGACGCTGCCGACTTATTAAATGAACTCGATGAAGATAAAGCAGATGCCATTATCTCCAACATTGATGACGTTGAAACGCAGGAAGAAATTCAAGAACTCTTAGAACATGATGAGGATACTGCTGGTGGTTTGATGACTTCAGAAATTTTTGAAGTTTCTCCGGAACTTAGCAAATCAGAAGTTCTCGCTCTCATCCAGGAAAAGTATGATGATGTCGCTTCATTTTATGATATCTATGTCGTCAACGAAAGCCATACTTTAATTGGTACTCTCTCTGTTCAAGAACTTTTAATTCATAAAGAGAATTTACTAGTCAGAGAGATGATGAATGATTCCGACATAAAATGTTTAAATGTCGATACCCACTGGAAAGAAGTCGCAAGCTTTATGAATAAATATAACATGATCACAGTCCCAATTGTTTCTAATGAAAACGAATTGCTTGGCATGGTTTCTGTGGATGATATTTTGGATAGGTTACTTTCATGAAAACAGAAACAAAGAAAAAAATCAATTCTCCAATACTCGCAAAGCTCGCTATATTTTTAAGTATAGTAGGCCCTGGTATCGTCACGGCCAATCTCGATAACGATGCTGGAGGAATTGCGACCTACTCTCTCGGTGGTGCGCAAACAGGTTATCGTTTCTTATGGATTCTCTTTCCCGTCACAGTTGCTCTTGTCATGTTCCAGGAAATGTCAGCGCGCATGGGAATTGTTTCAGGTAAAGGACTTGCCGATTTAATCAGAGAAAAATTTGGTCTTAAAATAACTTTCTATGCCCTGTTCTTCCTACTCTTTGCTGATCTTGGAAATACCATGGCAGAATTTGCAGGAATAGCTTCGTCTGGAGAAATATTTGGGCTATCCCGTTATATTAGCGTTCCTATTTGTGCAACTCTCGTCTGGCTTCTCGTTTTAAAAAGTGACTATAAAGGAGTTGAGCGCATCTTCATCATAGGTTGTAGTGTTTTCTTAACCTATATTATCTCTGGATTTTTAATCGGCCCAGACTGGGCCGAGATTACAACATCAATAGTGAAACCAAGTTTTTCTTCAATCACTTCTAAAGATCTACCTATCATGGTTGGTCTTATGGGAACGTCAATCACTCCCTGGATGCAGTTTTATCTTCAATCGGCCGTTGTTGAAAAAGGAATTTCTACAAAAGATTTATGGCATTCAAAGATAGATGTCATCGCAGGATGTACCCTCACTTTGATTGTCTCATTGTTTATTATGATTTGTTGTGCGGCCACAATTAATAAGGCCGGAGTAAGCATCAATGATGCAAAAGATGCAGCAGTAGCACTTGAGCCTCTCGCAGGTAAATACGCTTCAATGCTATTTGGTTTTGGACTATTCAATGCTTCGTTTTTTGCAGCTGCTATTTTACCTCTCGCTGCCAGCTACTATATTTGCGAAGGGATGGGCTGGGAGTCTGGAGTTGATAAATCTTTAAAAGAGGCTCCTCACTTTTTTTCAATCTTCACATTTATGATTGTCATTGGTGGAGCAGTCACACTTATTCCTAATATTAATCTTTTTAATATTCTTTATTATTCACAAGTCATTGATGGACTTCTGATTCCGATTGTTATTCTATTTATTATTAAACTCTGCAACGATCCAGATATCATGGGAGAATATACAAATTCACCAACGCAAAACTTTATTAGTTATATATTGGTGGCCTTAATGTTTCTTTTAAACATTCCTATGATCTACTACACTTTTTTTAAATAGAATGAGAAGACTTTTTATAATTGATCGCAAAGGTCGATAGTCTGGTCTTCGTGACTAAGAGTGATTTCTATCTTGCGCTCGATATCTTCGCCGGTTTTCTTAAAGAAAAGTTGATAGGCTTGAGGAGCTAACTGGCCTTTATCATCAATTGCCAACGGAAGAGCAATTCCGAAACTCTCTGCCATCGGAATTGGACTTACTCGTTTTTCACCATAAAGTTCAAAACGAATTTCTCCGTGCGCACAACTACTTGAAGTATTGATATACCCATAGGCAATCGCTGGCATATCAGGGATTTCAACTTCGACAGCGGCAGTATTATCGATACGCATTTCTTTAATAAAATGCTTTCTTCCTTCTATCTGCACTCTCAAAGTAAAACTTTTTCCAAGTGGAACTTTAATATTGCTAAGAAGATCGACTTCATGTTTTTGTCCATCGACAAAAGCCTGCATCTTTTGTTTATCAAAATGTGATAAAACAATATTACCGCTTCCTTGTACCTCTGCCACTGGCTGCTCATGATGAACTTGAGCAGGTTGACGATCTTTCACATGAACCTTAGTTTCAACAACCGCAGGAACATCTTTTTTATGTGATGAAAAATATAAGTAAGATGCACCACCTACAACAACTGCAAAAAGTGCTGCAATTGTCCCTGTGGATCTCTTTTTTTCAGACTGAGAACTCTTTGTTCCTTTCGCTAACTTTGTATTTGTTTGCGTTACTCTGGTACCAGAATCGTCTACTTTTTTAGCTAACGGAGCTTTCGCTTGCCCAGGCTTGATACTAGTCACTGCGCTTTTTGTCAGATCAGAAATATTATGAGTCCCCGTCATTTCGGCCGAGGCCATATTTGGCTTCTCTTTCGCTGCAGACGATGAAATCTTTTTAACTGTCTGTGTTTTATTTTTTGATTTACTGTCAGGTTCGAAACCAAAATCAAGAACCTGCTCTTTTGCTCTAGGACCATCAGCAGAAGCTGAAGCTGAAGCTGAAGCAGAAGCTGATGAAGAATTCGCGTTAGCGCTTTCTCCTTTTGTCCCTCCTTCTGTTTCTCTTCTTAAATCTTCAAGATAAGGCTTAATATCAACCTTACCAAACTCGAACATTTTTTCGCGATCTTTTTTTATTTCATCTCTAAAAAGTTCTTGCGCGAAATATGAAAGATCAGTGGCGTTGAAATCTGGAAATTTAGCGTAAAGAAATTTCATCAGCGCTCTATTCATCTGATCAAGATTCTCAAATCGCTTACTACGATCTTTACTTAATGATTTTAGTACAATCTCATCAAGTTCTTTTGGAACATTTGGATTTATTGATGATGGAGCTGGGACCTTGCATTCCTGAATTTTCTTTAAAACAGCAAGGTCATTTTTTTCTTTAAATAGTTTTCGTGAACAGAGCATTTCCCAAAGAGTAATACCAAGAGCAAATTGATCGTATCTTGGATCAAGCTCTAACCCTTCAAGATATTCTGGGGCAAGATAAGAAAGTTTTCCTTTTATTGTTCCAGCTTGAGTTGATTCTGAATTTTTTTCTGACTTCGCAATACCAAAGTCGATGATCTTAACAGATCCATCATATGTAAGCATGATGTTGTGAGGAGAAATATCTCTGTGAATGATATTTGCTTCCTGCCCTGTTAACTTATCTCTAAATGTATGAGCGTAATAAAGTCCTTGGCAAGCTTGCGAGATAATATAAGTTGAAATCTCAACAGGGAAAACAAATTTTCTCTCTTTCAACTTATCTAAGTACTCTTTTAAATTTCTTCCGTCACAGTATTCCATGGCAACAAAAAGTTGCCCCTTGTTCATCCCATAGTCGTAAGTTTGAATAACGTTTGGGTGAAGAAGACCAAAAGTGACTTTGATCTCATCCATGAACATTGTTTTGAATGCTTCATCTTTGGAGAATTGAGGTTGAACCATCTTAATCGCAACAACTTTGTCAGCTTGCTCTCCAAGAAAGCGCGCTCGACAAATTTTTGCCATACCACCATCAACCAAATGATCTAAGATCAAATAGCGGCCAAAGCGTTCGCGTTTTTGTGATTCACTCATAGTTTAGCGTTACTCCCGATACAATTTATCGGAATAAACGCTTTAAAACTTGAAGCTTATTTTATCGATTTTTCAGAATACCCAGGGAAATTGATAATCAATGGTTTATGATCATTGACCTTTTTGCAAATACCGAAAATATGGTAGAGACGGAGTCCATTTTGTTGAGAATCCGGGTGCTGTAATAGCTGCTTTTTAAACTCGATAAGGTCAAAGCGTGTAAAACCAGATTTTTCTAATTGGTCATATAACATTGAATAAGGAATATCTTTTGTATCCTGAGAATAAGCAAGGACAACTCTTGCATCACCACATTTCATCATCTGATCCAGTTCATCCTTTGAAAACCAGAAATTAAAAGCAGACTGAGGGGCCACCCCGGCCAACATCACATCAAATTGCAAAGTAAGCTCGTGATACCAAGAGACTCTTTGAAAAACCAAATCTTCATTCCATACTTTGTCATTAAAGGTTCCGTTTTTAACGATCAAGTGTGTCTCTTGAACTGTGTTCTTGGTCAAATTAGAACACGAAACAGAAAGTAGTAACAAAGCTAAAATCCATAAATTTTTAAGTCTCATAGGTATTCATCCAATTCATTATATCTTGAAAAACAATTTCCTTTTCTCTTTCATTATACAAGTCATGTCTCATAAGGGAATATTTCTTTTCTGTCAGAAGATCTTTTTTAATCCCTTTGGCAAAATAGTCTATTTCCTGGCCCAAAGTTCCCACTCCGTGCTCTGATTTTATAAGCATCAGAGGTGTCCCCAGAAAATACGAGTCTTGATAAATATTCGTTATTTTCTTTTGAATCTCTTTCATGCTTTTTAAAGTCGGCCTATGAACCACGAGAGGATCTTGTTCATAGTTTAAAATATCTTCTGGAAAACTTAGAATCTCATTGGATTTAAAAATACGAAGAGGTCTAGAGTGAGCTATAAATTTTTCCAATCCAGATTTCTTAAAAAGATTTTGATCTTCCAACTGAAGAAGCAATGTTTGAAATTTCAAAATAAAATTGGAAAGAATGAGTCCATCAATCAAAAGGCCGGCTGAATCTTGAAATCGATTATATAAATCAAGAGCAACCAATCCCCCGAGTCCATGCCCCATTACAATCCACTTATCATTGCTATTTTTTTCTAAATGATTGAGAAGAAAATGAACATCTGTTACTAAATGATCAAACTTTTCAAAGTGTCCACGTGTTCCGGAACTAAGCCCATGACCTACAAAATCCATAGCAACAAAAGAGATTTCTGGATTTTTTTCTCGGGCCCAATCAATAAATGATTGAAATCGTCCATGGTGTTGGCAAATATCATGAAAAAGAAAAATTGTTACTTTATTCTTTGAATTACTTTTCAAAGCTTCATATTTTTTTACATAAATCTGACTTGATTTGTATCCAGGGGCTGAATTGGTAGATGTAAAATGCCCCACAGAGATATTATTCTCAAGCTGCTTCCAGGAAATTTCCATCGTATTTAGATTCTCAGTCTGCATAATTTTGCATAATCTTTCGAGCACGATCATCCATTTCAACAATTCGGCAAACGGCCTTTTGCATTTTAGGACTAAACTCTTCTACGTTTAGTTTCACATTTTTGGCTTTTAAACTGGAACCAGAATAAATGGAGCATAATACATCACTTCCTACTTGAAATGGTCCAGTTCCTAGAAGTGTGCACTCCTTCACTCCTGCCTTATTTACAAGGGAGATAATGGGAAGGGGCTCATGATTGACGACCATTAAAAGAGGAGCTTCTTTTTTTACTTTTGTCATATCGACAGTTAAATTTTTTGGATCAAGTGGAGTCTTACCTACTTCAATCCATCCCGGCATTCCTGCTGCAAAAATCAATGTGTTGTAATTAATTCTTTTATCCGTGAGAGCTTCTTGCAACTCCATCACTGAATATGGGCCAAATAGATCTGATTCTACTTCTATTTTTCTATCAGTTCCTATTTTAATAAAAAATAATTCTTCATCATTGCCAATTGTCGACCAATCAAAATTAAACGTTACTTCAGGAGAACTCTCTTCTTTTTTCTCGACTTCAACTTTCTTTGGACTAGAAAAATCGAGTTCCTTAACATCTTTAAGTCTTTCCCAATTTTGAAATCCTTTTCTCCAGACATATGATTCAGGATTAAGCTCTTGTTTAGAAAA
Source organism: Bacteriovoracales bacterium (assembly GCA_037444575.1). Classification (GTDB taxonomy): domain Bacteria; phylum Bdellovibrionota; class Bacteriovoracia; order Bacteriovoracales; family Bacteriovoracaceae; genus Bacteriovorax. Next base: position 35,906 of record JBBIME010000008.1, on the reverse strand, counting down.
TAATTCCCGCAACACGTCCTCGCCTACGGGCCCAACTCGTTCGGAACCTTGAACGTAATACCAATTAATCATTTAGCTTCTCCTTACTTTAATGTCTTGATCTCTTCTATTTTAACTTTTTGAAATCCCGATTACAGTGAGAAACATTTTGCCCTATCTATACAAAATTACTCTGGTATTTAAAAGTGCTCGAACTCCTTACTCAAGAAATCAGAGGATTTTCCGATAAGTCTAAAGATTATTGTGACTCTGTGACGATGGAATAAGGTAAACACTATGAGGAATTCACTCTTTTTAATTGCGAGCTTCTTGCTATTCTCATGTTCGGCCAAACAAGAGTTTATAGCGAATAAGGCCGGTCAAAGTAGTGCTATCAGCGCTGTTGTAAGTACATCTACTCAGCTATGCTCTCAAAGTACCTTAATAAGTCCAAAAGTTGATGTCCTTCTTCTTTGGGATAACAGCTCGAGTGCCATCTTCATTAACCCAGCGACAAAAAGTTCATTTAATCAGTTGATCACCAGTGTTTCAGAAAAGTTTGATTATCATATTCTTTCTGCCCCACTTATTGCTACAAACACAACCAACACACTTAATGAAGCATCTCTAGTTGTTAAAGATGCTACAAGTGTCAATGGAACAGCAGCAGGAATTTTGCGCTCAAAAGATCAAGCGGCAGCTTCGCTTAACTTTACTCAAGCAATGGGAAATGCTGAGCCGGGTGTTGATCGAGTAACCTCGATTATTCAAGCAAACAGAGCAAATGGTATTTTTAGAAGTGATGCTTATACAATCATCGTTGTTATGTCTAACGGAGATGATACAAGCTGTGAAATGCAAACTGGATACAACCAGTGTGCACCGGCCGATTGGCAACCTAAAATGCAAGCAAAAATTAACGACCTTCTATGCCTTCGAGGAAACAGCAATGCAGCTTGCACCGCTGGTGTGACTCCACTCAATTCAACAATGATGAGATTTATTAACATCTCAGCTCTAACAAGCTGTCAAAGTGGTGTATACAAAACGAACTCTCGCTACAGAATGGTTGCCAAAGCTCTTTATGAAGCTCCATACACAAATGGATGGCCTACATCTAATGATAACTTAAATCCATTTATGAGTGGTACTACACCATACCCTGACAACTATGATATCTGCTCAATTGATTTCAATCATATCTTTGATGGAGTTAACACAGCAATCAAACAAACATTGATCAAACACGTTTATGAATTCTGGCCAGTAGCTGGAACAAACGCATCACTTGATCCAACAACCATTCGAGTAGTTCGTGATGACGGAAAGGTTTTAACAAATAGAACTGGTCAAACTAATCCAACAGATGGTTATGCTTTCATTGGAGCTCAAACAAATCACAACACGAGAACTCAACCAACTGTAGGTGAACCGTTTACAGGACAAATGATTCAACTCTTTGGTACTAACGACAACGATTTTATTGTCTACCCTCGTTGTTTGACAGTAACTTACGATGCGATGAAGGCCCAATATGGATATGTCTATCTTCAAAATGGAAAGCCTGATGTCACTACAATGGAAGTCTTTGTTAACGGAGTTAAAGTTCCTCAAAGTACAACAAATGGTTGGGAATATCTGCCAGGACTTCAATTCACATCAGCGCTTGACCCAGCTTTCAAGATTGCAAACATGCCAGCTGGAACTCCTTCAGGATATTTCTTGAGATTAAATGGAACGGCCAAGTTTGATAATACAACGAGTGCAACTGTCACTGTGTATTACACTTCTGCTCCGTAATAATAGCTAGCTCAAAAATTAATGAGTTGTATTTCAATTTTCTATGCAACTCATTTAAGTCTTTTGAGTTATTAATCTCTTGCAGTTCCTCTTTCTGTTCTCCCCTTTGCTTTATCTGATTAAAATCAAAGGGAGATGAACAATGATTCAAGTTTTAAGGTATACTGAGGAATTAGAGAAGGTTGGATTTACACCCGAGCAGGCAAAAAAGTCTGTGCAATTATGGATGGATCTTATGGATCAAAATTTTGCAACAAAGGCTGATTTCAAAGAACACTATTTCATGACAAAAGCTGATCTTAGCAGCGTTCAGAATGAAATGCACAATCTTACGAACGAGCTTCGAAATGAGATGAAAGATCTTAAGAGCGAACTTCAAAATGAAATGAAAGAGCGTAAGACGGATATGATAAATCTTGAAACTAAATTCAAGACCAATTTAAAAGATCTCGAGCATTCTCTTACAATACGTTTAGGTGTAATGCTTGCCGCAAGTATTGGAGTGATTTCAACTTTAGTCAGCTTTAAGCACTAACGAGCTTGTTGTTGTGCCTTTGCATCGTTAACACGATTAAGGGCATTCATAAAACGAATGACAGGAAACATTCTCTTTAGATAATCAAGATTAATAACGGTGGTTACTCTACCGTTATCTTCCATCTTATATTCGCCACAAAACTTAGCGTTTTTAGCACCTTGAAAATCGTCGAGAGCGATTCCGAGATTGTATTCTTTGAAATGATTAACGATGGCCGAAAGATCTACTTCAATTTTTCCATCTATCGCTTCTTGGCCTTCAACTGTCTCTAATACTTTAATCAAAAACTTTTCACACTTGTTAGAGATGATAAGTTTTCTATCGTCTTTCATTGATCGTTGAGTATTAAAAAACACTTGGAAAATTCTAAATGTCTCAGGTTCTTTGATAATTAAATTTTTAGGAGATCCATCTTCATCTGCTGCTACTTCAATAATTTTTTCTGTTATCAGAAGTTGAATGAATTCTTCTAATTTGGCTTCATTCACGTTGAAAATATCAATGGCATACGTTTTGAGTTTACTCATGTGTAAAACCCATTTGCCTTCTTTGTTTTCAGCAAGACTTCTAAACGTTAAGAAAAGAATTGAAAGAATTTTTACAACATCTGCCGATTGAAAAAATTTAAACTCTCCAGAAAATCCAATTGAATTATTCTCGAAGGCCTTTACCTTCTCGTTGGATTTTCTTAATCGCTCAGCAAGTGTATTGATTAAAGTTTTAAACCACGGGTTTAATGACGTCATGGTTTTTTCAAGTGCTGCAAAAGAAATCTCTATAACTTCAGTGTGAGTAATAGCAGCTGCCGAAGCACTTCTTCTTTTTGAATCAGGATCAAAGTAAGACATCTCACCAAGCATCTCGCCAGTTCTAAGAACGGCGAGTTCAATGAATCCTTTTCCTTTCGGACGATAAAGTCTCAATTGCCCTTTTTGAATAATGTACATTGAGACAGCAGCATCCCCTTCATTAAAGAGAACTTCTCCAGGTTGTAAAACCTTGATACCGGACTTTTTTTGAGTCGAAGCTGGTGCTGCTGTCATTTAGAATCCTTCTAAATTTTTTGATCTTATAGTCTTTCTATTATAAGCGAGAGTGCCTCTCCACCACCAATACAAATTGAAGCCATACCATATTTTGATTTTTTATTTTCCATTGCTGTCATCAATGTCACAACAATTCTGGTTCCGCTACATCCGATTGGGTGTCCTAAGCTCACTCCTCCACCGTAAATATTGACTTTGTTATGATCTAATTTTAACTCTTTCATAGCGGCCAGTGCAACTACTGCAAAAGCTTCATTAATTTCAAACAAATCAATTTGCTCAAGTTTTAGGTTCGCTTTCGTTAATGCTTTCTTCATTGCTTCGATTGGAGCTGTAGCAAATGTTGATGGGTTTTGAGCGTGACTAGCGTAGCTTACAATTTTAAATTTTGCTTGAGACTTATACTCTTCTCCACCTAAAACGATTGCAGCTGCTCCATCGTTAATAGTTGAAGCATTCGCTGCAGTGATTGTTCCATTTTTTTCAAATGCGGGTTTCAAAGTTGGCATTTTTTCAAAGTTTGCTTTGCCCGGACCTTCATCCGTAGAAACAACCGTGTCCCCTTTTGGACCTTTAATTGTCACAGCAGCTATTTCCGAGTTAAAGATTCCATCTTTAATGGCCGCTTGAGCGCGCTTGAATGATTCAATTGAAAAAGCATCTTGCTCTTCGCGATTGGAACATTTTGCAGCCGTTTCTTCAGCACAATTTCCCATTGCTCTGTTTGTATAAACATCCCACAATCCATCCCATTGCATAGAATCTTTCATCGCTGCTTCCCCAAACTTAATTCCATTTCTAGAATTCATCAAAAGATGTGGGGCCATCGACATATTCTCCATACCACCGGCAACAACAAGTTTATTATCTCCAGCGAGGATTGTTTGAGCTCCAGTGATAATTGTTTTTAATCCTGAACCACAAACTTTATTAAGTGTTGTACATGGGACTGATTCTGGAAGACCTGCAAAGATCGCAGCTTGGCGAGCTGGAGCCTGACCAACTCCTGCAGTTACAACATTCCCCATGAAAACTTCATCAACCTGTGAAGGATTGATCTCTGCTTTTTTCAAAGCAGCTTCAATTGCTACCGCACCAAGTTTTGGAGCAGAAACGCCTGATAGTGAACCTAAAAAACTTCCATTTGGAGTGCGCGCACCAGAGAGAATATAAACGCTCATAAACACCTTTTCCTTTGAGAATTTTAATTGGAAATATTAGACCACACTCATCACTCGTTGCAAACAGAGCATTTTTTAGTTATACCTAAGAACCAAAACAAATGAGGTTGCTATGTTTTCTAGACTTAATCACGATATTCCTGCAGTGCTTTTTCCTAAAGATTGGGCAGAGAGTTTAAAGCAAATTCTTCTAAATATTTATGGCGATAAGTGCCTAGATAGCGACAAAACATTTGAGGTTTATGGATTTTCATACCCGAGTGAAGTTTTACTTATCATCTCTTATGTCGGACTTGATCAGTACGAAGCTCCAATCTCACTCTTTGTATCGGCGGACCTCTCTTCGACAACTGAAACTGACAAACTTATGGATACAATGTTTGATAGTGCAGGTGTTTTCTTTGACACCTATTTTGCAAACATTGAGCAGGAATTATCGGAAGATGAAATTTTTGAGGACTATGTTTTAGATTGGGAAGAAACAGAATTCTCAAAACAAAAGATTTTCTACAAAGTGACCAGAGAAAATGTAGGTCTTTCAATACAGGCCAATCTGTTATTAGGCGAATAATTAAAAAAAATAAGCAAAAAAAAAGGCTCCTTTCGGAGCCTTTTTTATTTTAATCTTCAAATGAAGGTTTAACGACTTTAGTCTCAAAAGCAATATCTTGATCATCATCAATTAATTCATCATCATCAAATGCATCGATTTCTGCTTCATCTGTTTCGATGTCGAGATCTTTAAGCACATGATTAAATGCTTTATCATCTGCTAGATCGTGAATAATTGTTTCGATATATTTCATTGGATACTTGCGAACAAGTTCCTCAATGATTTTAGCAAGTCTTCCTTCAGAAAGAATAAGCTCTTTTTTCTTAACGTCTTTCCAAAGTTTAATATAGTGGTAACGACAATATCCGCTAGTTGTAGCAGGGTTATCACAACCTCTAACCACACACTCATCAGATTCAATTTTAAAGAGGCTCATATTTCGAATTGAAGCAAAAACGTCGTCAATTGAGAAATCTTCGGCCAAGGCTAAAATTTCTTCAGCTAGATTTTCTTTAACATCGTCATCTAATCCAGCTTTTCCTTTTTTTCTTACTGGAATAATTTCTTCTTCGATATCTTCATCAAAAGTCATTTTAACTTTTTTAGGAGCGAGATCTTCAAAATCATCTTCCTCATCTTCATCACGACGAGATTTAGAAGCTTCTTCTTCCATTTCTTCTTCAAAGCTTAAAGCTTTTTTGCCTTTTGCTTTTAGAGCTTCTTTTTCTTCTTTCTTAGATAATTTTTTTGCTGCCTTCTCTTCAAGAAGTGCCGCTTTTTTAGCAGCTTTCTCTTCTGCTTTTGATAGAGCAGGCGCTGCTTTTGGAGCTTCTTTTTTAGGAGTTGCTTTTTGCACTTCTGCTTTTTTTGTCGTCTTTAAATCAACTTTAGCAGGAGCAACAGGAGCTTTTGCTGCCTTAGTCATCGCTGGTGCTGGTTTTTTTACCAGACCTTTTTTAATAGCAGCTTCTTTTTTAGCTGCTTTAATAGCTACTGCTTTTTTAGAAGCTTGTATTTTTTCCTGAATTTTCTTCTGAATATTTTTTTGAGGAGCTTTTGCTTTAGGCGCAGCCGCAGGTTTTGCTTTAGGAGCTGGCTTCGCTACAACTTTCTTAGCAGCAGGCTTAGCAGGTGCTGCTTTTTTAGCTGGCACAGCTTTTTTAACAGGTTTTGCTGGTGCCGCTTTTTTAGCTGGTTTAGCGGGTGCCGCTTTTTTTGCTGGCACAGCTTTTTTGCTTGCTGGTTTTGCAGGCTTCTTCATACCTAAATTCTCCAAAATTTTTTTTATCAATTAAATACCTTCGCGTTAAATCAAGTCAAGCTTATAGCTCTTTTAACTCATTGGCGGCAATAACAATTCTCTGTATTTCAGATGTCCCCTCATAAATCTCAGTGATTTTAGCGTCTCTAAAATGGCGCTCAACTGGATATTCTTTGGTATATCCATTTCCACCCAAAACTTGAATGGCCTGAGTCGTAATTTCCATAGCTGCTTCACTGGCAAAAAGCTTCGCTTGAGCTGCCTCTTTTGTGTATGGGAATGCATTATCTTTTAAATAACTAGCATTCATTATAAGAAGTCTAGCTGCCGCTAGCTTCGTAGACATGTCTGCAAGTTTAAACTGAATGGCCTGAAGTTCTGAAATAGGTTTTCCAAATTGCACGCGTTCTTTAGAGTACTTTTTTGCATATCTAAAAGCTGCTTCTCCAATACCTAAGGCCTGAGCTGCAATACCGATACGTCCACCATCAAGAGTTGAAAGAGCAATTCTAAATCCTTTTCCAACTTCACCTAAAACATTGGACTTAGGAACTTTTACTTTATCTAGCCAGATTTGAGCAGTTGATGACCCTTTAATCCCTAGTTTATCTTCAAGTTTTTGAACTTTAAATCCCGAGGTAGACGTCTCAACAATAAACGCAGTAATCCCTTTGTGATCGTTAGTCTTTGTCGTCTTTGCTAGAACAAGAGCAATTCCTGCATCTTTTCCATTAGTGATAAAATTTTTAGTCCCAGAAATTTCGTAATAGTCGCCTTTATCTTCAGCAAATGTTGCAAGTGTTCCAGGATCTGATCCAGCGTTTGGTTCGGACAAACAGAAGCATCCAATCACTCCACCAGAAGCCAGTCCTGGAAGATATTTTTGTTTTTGCTCTTCAGATCCATAAGCCAAAATCGGCCATGTACACAGAGAAGTGTGGGCAGAAATTAAAACTCCGGTAGAAGCACAGCCTCTGGAAATTTCTTCGACTATAATGGCGTAAGAGGAATAATCCATTCCCGCTCCACCGTAATTTTCAGGAACATACGATCCCATGAAACCATTTTCAAAAAGCTTGTTAACAAGATCATCTGGAATTTTTCCATCGTGATCAATCTGCTGGGCCAATGGGGCCACTTCAGAGTCGGTAAATTTTGAGACCATGTCTCGAATTTCTTTGTATTGTGCTTCAAAAATTGACTGCATGGATTATTCCTTACTTTCCTTTAAATTGTGGTGCTCGTTTTTCAGTAAAGGCCTTAGTTCCTTCGCGCATATCCTCTGAAGAAAATATTGCAGAGAATTGTCTCTTTTCTAGCTGTAATCCTTCAGTAGTAGTTAAGTCAATACCTTCGTTCATAACTTTTTTAGCAATTGAAACAGCAAATGAGGAATTATGGCTTATGGCCTTAAGTGTCTTGAATGCTTCTTCCATCATCTGCTCTTTTGCAGGAAAAACTTTAAGCACAAGACCCATTTCTCGGGCTTCTGTTGCGCTAACATTTCTACCTGTATAAATAATTTCCTTTGCATGATTTCTTCCTACTAGCTTAGCGAGGCGTTGAGTTCCTCCAAATCCTGGAATCAACCCAAGCTTTACTTCTGGTTGGCCAAAAAGAGAGTTCGCTGTGGCGTAGATAAAATCACAACTCATAGCAATTTCACATCCTCCACCAAGAGCAAAGCCGTTAACACAAGCAATAACTGGAACGTGAAGTGTTTCAAAAAGAACTGTTACTTGTTGGCCGAGTTGACCAAAAGTATAGGCATCACTTGGAGTCATATCACTCATTTCAGCGATATCAGCTCCAGCGATAAAGGCCTTCTCACCTTCTCCTGTAACAATCACTCCCTTAATCGAAAAACCTTCATCCTTTTGCATTTCAATTAAAAGCTCTTTTAACTCTCCTAATAGTTCTATATTAAGAGCATTCAATTTGCTTGGGCGATTGATCGTGATTGTTGCGAAATGATTTGCAACTTCAACTTTTAATGTATTCCATTGTCTATTTATATTCATAAAACCCTCTTCCTGATTTGCGTCCCATTCTTCCTGCTAAAACATATTTTTTCAAAAGTGGACATGGACGATATTTCGTATCCCCTAATCCTTCATGTAAAACATCCATAATCGCTAGACATGTATCAAGTCCGATAAAGTCCGCGAGCTCTAGAGGACCCATTGGCTGATTCGTTCCTAGCTTCATTGCTTGATCGATGTCTTGAATACTCGCTACACCTTCATAAAGAGCATAAACAGCTTCGTTAATCATTGGCATAAGAATTCTATTAACGGCAAATCCTGGAACATCATTAGCGCGAACAAAAACTTTTCCCATTTTCTCAGCAACTGCTGCAACGGTGTTAAAAGTTTCATCACTTGTCTCAAGCCCTCTAATTCCTTCAACCAGCTTCATAACGGGAACTGGATTCATAAAGTGCATACCGGCCACCAAGCTTGGACGCTTTGTAACTGCTGCAATTTCAGTGATTGAAATTGATGAAGTGTTTGTCGCTAGAATTGCGCCCGCTTTAGCGACTTCATCTAGTTTTTTAAAAATATCAAATTTAATTGTCTTATTTTCAGTAGCGGCTTCAATAAGAAGATCGCAACTTTTAAATGCTGTTAAGTCAGTTACGGGAGTGATTAAACCCATGGTTTTATCGACAAAGGCTTGATCCCACTTTGCCTTTTCAAGGCCTTTTTTCATTTGAGTATGGATAAATTCCACCCCTTTTTTTAGCCCCTCACTAGAAACGTCATAAACATGGACTTGGTAGCCCGACATGGCAGCAACTTGGGCGATCCCTCTTCCCATTTGCCCTGCGCCAACAATTCCAATACATTGGATATTTTGCATATTGAACCTCTCTCAATGAATTTTGATAAGTAAAATCGCTATATGATACAAACTGGCGTTAAGTTTCACAAATAAAACCTTGCCAAGTTTTTCAAATTAGAATAAAAAATGATTCTCATTAAAATTGCTAGTTGCAAAAGATATAATGTCTAACGGTAGGAGTTAATTGTGGCAAACCACAAATCATCAGAAAAAAGAGCAAAACAAGATATTAAGAAAAATCTTGTGAACAAAATGAACGAATCAAAAAGCAAAACTGCTGTTAAAAAAGTAAGAGACGCAATTACTGCTGGCGATAAAAAAGAAGCTGCTACTCTTCTAAGCAATGCTCAAGCTGAACTTAGAAAACTTGCAAAAACTGGAGTTATTAAATTAGCTACAGCTGCAAGAAGAACTTCTCGCTTAGCTACTCAAATTAACAATCTTAAATAATTTTTTAAAATAATAAGAAAGTTTAAAAATAAAAGCCTCCATGCGGAGGCTTTATTTTTATTTCATGCTCTCTAATCTCAACCGATTTATCAAAAAAGCGTCACTCGATTTTGAAAGAATTTCAAGCTCCGCAAATAAACTCATGTAGTACTTCACAGTATCGCGATTGAGCTTCTGACTCATTTCAAGAACACTCTGATCGTACTTTGAAAGCTTCCCCTTAGCCCGAATTTCCTCGGGGTAAAGAATTTTCAGGAGATGAGTTTGCATAAATGCACTCAAGGTCCTCATCCAGTCGTAGTCCATTTCTTTTTTTAAAACTTCCGAAAAAAAGAATTTTGGCCCCTTGTGAAAAAGTTCAATCAATTCAAAAAAATCAAAACGCTCTCGATTAATCAATTCCCTTAAAAGGTTTTGGTCAACCTTCCCCTCAGGGAAATTAATCTTAATAGTATCTATCAAAAAGAAAAATGATTCAAAATTATGCTCTAAGTTCTCAAGAGCAAAGCGACTAACAGCTCCATCCAAACTGATTTCTCTGGCAGCAAGACAAAACTGCCACATTTTTGGACCTTCCCAAAAACGAGGCATCTCTATTTCAAATCCATTAACTTTTTTATTTTTGGAAAACTCTGAAAATTGTTTGTTTGATTTATTGGAAAACAATAGAAGATATCTTTCGCTCCAGTCAATGTCTGTCTCTAAGAGAAATTCCAAAGATCCATTTGGAATAGTCTCGGCATTCATAATAAGAATATGATCGGAGCTTGAAAAAAAAGATAAATTTACAAAATGCTCTTCGATAAAATCTCTAGTGAATTCTGCCCCTGAATAAAGAGAAAACTTTACTTCATTTTTAGGAAGACGATCTAGTAGCACTCGTTCAAGATAAGGATCTTCAATTAAAAATGAGTGAATACCGAAAACTTTCTGATCAATTGTTTTTGGAAATTTTTGAATAAAATCCCATGGCATTATCTTAGAAAGCATTGAGGACAACCTGCTTAAAAGTTTGAGCTGCTTGATAACAAGTATCCTGCAAACTCTTCTCAAAAATTCCTTTGTTCTTCACAAAGTTCACTTCGCCTGCGGCCGTTGCTGTTGCTGTAGGGCTTGCTACTCTCGAAAAGTTTCCCGTTAAGCCAATTGAATCTTGCAAAACGACCTTTGGATGAATAAGTACCTTTGACCCCATCTCGCTGCTAAAAAATTCTAATTCTTCTTTAGAAGGACGCTTAATCAAAATAATCTTAAGTGTGAAATTGTAAGTTGATTGAACTGGATAATAAAATGGAGCGCGATTACCAATCGAATTCTGAATATCCTTATCTGAATCAGTAAAGAGAGTTTGGGAAGTAGTTACAACTTCATTATAGTGATCTCTTGACTCAATAATTCCGATCAAAACAGCATCTGTATTTTCAGAGTCCCCGCTTACCACTTTAAGTCCGGAGTAATCATTGAGTGCCAATGTAATTTCTTTAGTCATTGGCGCAGCAAGTTGGGGAATCACAGATCTGTTTATGAACATGGGAACAGCTACGGTCTTAATATCATAGCCAATCAAAGGGTTATTGCTTGTGTTGAAGTGATACCCAGCGCATCCGGCCATTAAAGTCGTGCCTAGAATCATCATCAAGTAATAAAAAAATCGCACTTTCATGACCCTAATGCTACCTTAAAAAACAATCATGTTAAAGAAGCTTTCACACTTTATTGATCACTCGGGATCACCTTCAAATTCTTTTAAAAAGGAGAAGGCGCATCTGCACGAAAGTTTCGATTTCTTGGCACTTATTAGAAGCTGGAAGGAAATAGCTGGACCTAAACTTTCTGAGCACACAATCCCTCTTAAAAACCAAAATGGCGTTCTCATTATTCTCTCTAATCACTCAGCATTTGCTAATGAACTAAGTTATATGGAACTTCCTCTTAAGAAAAAAATTGTGGAGAAATTTCCAGCACTAGAAAAGATGATTCTCTCTATTAAATTTATCGTCGATAGCACTCATTTTTCAAAGCAGTATGAACAATTTATTGCTCCTATAGAAAAAAAGAAGGCCACAACGCTTCATCCTTACTCTCCAGAATTTAGAAAGTTAAAAAAAGAAGCAGAAGAATTATTTTCAGATTTAGAAGATTTAGAAATTAAAGAAAAGATGATTTCGCTTTATATTCAATCAGCAAAATAATTTCGTTAAGTGATTTTTGACTTCGTTTATTCTTCTTCCCTCTCGCTTAATTTCAAGATCTAAATTGTCTTTTAAAAACACAATCGTCGAAGGAGATCCAGATAATTTTTTTTCTGTTTCATCTTTAAAAAAATGAGCATCTTTCGCAAAGATCTCTTTAAATTTTTTTGCCTCTCCCATAATCGTAACAGGAGGCTCACCTGTGATATTAAGACTTGTTGTAAAAAATGGTGTCTTTAGTTCACTATAAATTTTTTTAATTACGTCATTATCTAGACAGCGCATGCTTACAAAGTCACTTCCACCAGTTGCCCATTTTGGAATTTTGATTTTAGCTCTGGAAAGAGGAAACCCTAAAGTTGTTTCAAGTTTAAAAAACTCTTCAAGCCATAAAAGGGTCACTTCTTCTGGAAAAGTGAAGCTGTCATAGATATCTTTAGCACTGGCAAACATAATTGAAAGAGGTTTATCTGTGGATGTTTTTTTGATTTCCGCAATTTTGGCATAACCTTCTTCGGAATAAAGTGAGCATCCAATCCCCCAGACAGTGTCAGTAGGATAAATAAAAACATCGTCTGATTTAATTTTCATATCTTTAAACCGGAAGAGGTTTATTTAAAATAGCGCTGTAATAATAAAAAAATAGACCAAGAATAATCAATACAAGAATCACAAGAACATACATTAAGTAATTATCGTTGCGCTTTTTTAAATGCTCAGGCATCGATCGTGGAGGTATTTCTTTAGGCACCACTTTAGCTGTTTCTTTATGAGTTGCTTGAACTGAAGCTTTTACTTTTCTTTCATGAAGCAATTTTTTATCTTCATGTGGATGGATCTCTTTTGCTTTCTCTGCTTTAGTAGAGGCCACAACAGGTTCTGGTTTTTCTTCTACTTTTATTTCAGGAGTGTTCTCAACATCTAAAGCTAAACCAACTTCTACTTCATTTACTTCTTCGGCCGGCTCACTGGCCATCCCCAAATCTGGATAATCCAGGTCATCAGCTTCCGGGTAAACAATTGGCCCTTCAGCAACTGCATTCGTTTGAACTTTTTCAAGTTGAACAGGTTTTACTTCGACAACTTTTTTTTCTTCAATCACGTGGGGCTTTATCTCTTTTGCCACGATTGTGATATCCGGAAATTCTAAATCATCCTGATTAGGAAGCTTAACGTCCTCGCCAGAAGGAGTGGACTTACTCGTTGCGATCTGAGCACTCGCAGAAGAATTAATCACAGTAATATCTGGAAACTCAAGATCACTACTATCTGGAATGGCAACTCCAGATGCTGCGGCCTGAAGCACTTGAGTTTTATTTGCTGGAGCAGTACTAAATGAAGTCGTCTTATCCGGATTGTCTAATTTCGAAAGGACACTTATTGATTCAGAGATCGGATTGTATCCCTGAGGAACATCGCCATAAAGATATTTTTCGACAAGCTCTTTTTCTTTAAGTGAAAACCAGTAGCCATTACCACTAGTGACTTCATCGTTAAGACCAAGGGCCCCTTTTTGCAAAAATTCCAAGACCTTCGCTTTTGCGACGGGTCCCAGGATCTGGTTTTGCGTTGTACGAATAAGCCAGTTTCGTTCCATTATATTTTTTTTACCAGAAGAATCCTATTAAACCTTTTAGGTCTTCATCATTAAATCTTAGACCACCTGAGAAGATTCCACTGCGCCCTTTTCTGAAAGAATCATTAATTGCAGCTTTTCCGTAAAGAACATTCCAAATTTGAGCTTCCGCTGAGAATCTAGTGTTAGCACCCTGATTCTTTTTGTAATCAAAAACGTCCACTGAGAATTTGGTATTATATCCTGGTAATCGATAATCTATTCCCAATCCACCTGTTGTCTGGATAATACCACCACGGAAATCAAAGTAATTTACACGTCGACCGATTTGAGCATCAAAACGAAATGAATTCTTATCATTCGATTTTTGACTTTGTGTAGTAGTCACACCATTTGTTGTCGTTGTGAATACTGTTTCTTTATCAGGTCCAAATTCTGAAGTTGAAATTCCTAAATGATAAAATCTTTCAGGAGAAGGATAGATACGAAAAGCTGCTTCTGTTGATCCACCAGACTTACTATCGACACCACTAAAGACTGATAACTCAGTTCTAATAGCATCTGCTTTTCCAACAATTTTTTGAACACTGGATAAAGTATCTTTCACTTGGTCAGCGATCTCATCTTCAACCAACATTTTCCCAACAGTTCCTTTTCCTTTTTTTACATCGGCAATAATCGATTCCAAATCACTAGTTAACTTTTTAGTATTGGCCAAGGTCGCTTTAATATCGGCCATGGCACTATCACCGTTGTTTTTATCAACTTGATAAGCAAGGTCTTCAGTGAAAGCCTGAAGATTATCAACTAAAGCATTGATTTTTTCTTCGTTACCATTAGTCATTCGTTTAAGACTTGCAGTGACTTCTTTTGTATTGGCCACTAAATCTTGAACATCTGTTAAAATCTTTTTAATTGGAGAAACTTCTCCTGTTGGAGCAACTGAATCTTTTAACGTGCGAACAATTTGTTTTACGTCCGCAAGAACTTCTGAAGTATCTTTGATTAAGTTTTCAATACCTGCAGCTTCTTCTGAATCGATAAAATCATATTTGCGCAATAATTCTTGGGAATCGCCAATATAAATTTCAAGATACTTATCCCCTAGAAACCCCACTGACTTAATTCTTAATTTAGAATTTTTTGTAACTTGAATTTGTTTTAGAATTTCAAAAGTAATTAGGGCCGTATTTCCTTGAAGTTCGATAGAAGAAATTCTTCCGGCATTGATACCAGCAACTTTGATTGGTGTTTTAGGGAAAATTCCAGAAGCATCTTTAACGATTGTTCTGTAAGTAACGTATTGACCAAAGCCCGATTGATTGGAAGTTATTTTAAAAGACATAAATACCACCGCTACAATCGTGGCAATGGCCAAAAGTCCTACTTTAAATTCATTCATCGATTTCTATCACCTTTTAAAATTTAAACCTTGTTTAGAGTCTTAGGAATTCTTGAACCAATGGATTGGTTGATTTCTTAAACTCGTCGACAGGTAAATATTCAATAATTTTACCACGATCCAAAAATGCGACATAGTCGGAAATTTCTAACGTGGCCTTTACATCATGTGAAATAATAACCGAAGTCATTTCTCGGCCTTTGTGTTGGGTCGCTGTCTCAACAATGAGATCGTTAACCATTTTCGTTGTAATAGGATCAAGACCAGTGGTCGGCTCATCATACAACATAATATCTGGACTAAGAGCAAGTGCGCGAGCAAGCCCAACTCTCTTTCTCATCCCCCCTGAAAGTTCAGAAGGTAATTTTTGAAAAGATTCTTCCTTAATTCCAACAGAAATAAGCAGGGCTTTTACTTTTGTTTTGATTTCTTCATCAGTCAGTTTTGTAAACTCTCTAAGAGGAAAGGCTACATTCTCTTCAGCGGTGAATGAATCAAAGAGAGCTGCGTATTGAAAGAGCATCCCGTAATGTCTTCTGAAATCTCTCAGCTCTTCTTTGTTCAAAGTTTCAAGATCTTTGCCCAGAACTGTGACTGTCCCACTCGTAGGATGAAGAACTCCTAAAATATGCTTTAATAAAGTTGATTTACCAGCTCCGGAAAATCCTAAAATGGTCGTGATCTTATTTCTCTCAATATCAAAATTGAGATTATCCAGGATGGTGTGATCACCAAACTTTTTTGTAACATTTTTTATAGAAATGGCAGGATTATCAAAATGCACAGTCTGCCCCTACAAAATCTTCACAAGGAATGTTGTTAAAATATAATCGAGAATTAAAACGGAAATCATTCCCCACACAACGGCAAGGTTTGTTCCTCGTCCAACTCCCACGGCTCCTTTTTCAACTTGGAAACCAAAGTAAGTTCCAATCAAGGCGATAACAAAACCAAAAACCATGGCCTTAATTACACCTTGGGAAATATCGGACACATACATAAACTCGCTGAGCTTAGAAAAAAACATGGCTTCATCAATCATTAATGTTTTAGTTCCCACTAACCATGAACCAAAATTTCCAATAAAAAGAAAAACAATTGAAAGCATTGGAAGAGCAATTGTTGCTGCAATAATTCTTGGAACGGCCAGATACTGAATGGAGTTGATTCCCATAACTTCAAGAGCATCAATTTGCTCAGTAACTTTCATTGACCCAATCTGAGCGGCCATCGCTGATCCCGCTCTTCCAGCTACAATAAGACCAGTCAACACCGGAGCTAATTCTTTTGCCAAAGATAAAGCAGTAATAACCCCGACAAGAGAGTCAACGTTGATGAGCTTAAATCCAAAATAAGTTTGAGTGGCAAAAACCATTCCTGTAAACATCCCTGAAAGAAGGATGATCAAAAGACTTTTATTGCCAATGAAAAAGAGTTGTTCAAAAAGAAGATGAACACGAAACGGTTTTTTTACACTCCAGTAAAAAAAACGAGCGCCAAATTGTGTAATCGCACCAAGGCCATTAACTGCATCAATAACAGTGTGCCCTAGATCTTCGATCTGTTTTTTAACGATGCTAATAATTTTGTCTTTCACTGAATTAGTGTAACCGATAAACCCTAGGAATGCGAGGAAGGAGTGAGCAGAAAAGTTCATATGGAATAGTTTTTGTTTCTAAAGAAAAGTTGATTAAATCACCTTCCTGTTCTCCCCAGATGACAAAAACCTCATGAGCTTTTATTTGCTTCTTGGCTTCAGTAGGAAAAAGAACCTGAATCATGTCCATGTTCACTCGGCCGGTGATCACACCTTTAAAACCTTTGTGGAAAAGATGAGCGCCACTATAGCGAGTTGAAAATCCATCTCCATAGCCAATGGCAAGCACTGCAACCACACCATCATAGGGGCAAGGTGTAGAACCATAGCCAACAGGATCCCCTGCTTTTACATCAAAAGTTCGCAGGATATGTGTCTCTAAACGTGAAACGAGTTTTCCTTTGAAATGTCCTTTGTCAGCGTACTCAGGAGAAAGTGAAGTTGGGCCATACATCATAAGTCCTGGTCTGATATGTGTATCTTCAAATCCATGTCTTTGCTCAATGGCTCCGGAGTTTGACTGAGAAGTTCTCTCAATTGTAATTCCAGAATCTCTAAAAAATTTCTTTATATCTATAAAGCGACTTCTTTGGGAAATATTGAACTCATGAGTGTCCATTGGAAATGAAGCGTTAGCAAAATGACTAATCAGGTGATGAACAGTCGATCGACCATGCTGCTTTAATCTGGCAACAACAAGTGGAGCATCACTTGGATCAATTCCTAATCGATTCATCCCTGTATTAAATTTTAAGCAAATTGGAAAATGTTTAAATTCTGGATTGTGAAGAAGGTAATCAAGTTCACTTACATTCGAGATCACTGGAATAATTCTTCGTCTCACGTAAATATCAACATTTTCTGGAACCTCTAATTGAGTGTCGGAGAAAACATAAATATCAAATTCAAGGTCATTTAATTCTTCACGAAGCTTTAAAGCTTCTCCTAAAGTTGCGCATCCAAATTCTTTAACACCAAGTTCAGTGACGGCATATCGAGTAACGGGAATCATTCCATGCCCATAACCATCAGCCTTCACCATAAAAAGAACTTCAGACTTCGGCGACATCTTTTTAATAAGCGAATAATTGTGTGCTAAATTATTAAGATCGACGATTAGGCGACTTCTAAACTTCATGGGTTGTTTCTTTGCCCCAAATTAACTCGCGTGTTTTGCGTTTAGCAAGGGCTTCGATATCAGCAGCTTTTTCGCTGGTTGCAAGGGCCGCTGCTTGAGTTGATTTTAAGTAGGCATGAGCAGAAAGTGGAACCATTGTAACTTTTGTTTTAATGATTTGAGAAAGCACACCTTCACTGTCCTCAAAATATTTCCAGTAAGAAAATTTTGAAGAGAAATCTTTTAATTCATCAAAAAAAGAATCGAGTTCGATTGCTGGTACTAAAAACGCCAGATGATCAACTCCGAAATCAAAAACTCTAAAATCAACTCTCGATTGAATTTCAAGGCGATTGATAAATTCTTTTTCAAACTTATTCCAAAAAAAGCGATTGCCACTTTTTTTAAGAACGGCGTCCACTAAGTTTGTAAGATCGAGATCGACCAAACGGTAATCTTGTTTGCTTGAACCAAAAAGAAATTGATCGAGAAAACTCATCGCCTCAAACGAAGAAGAAAATTTCTTATCTACTTTTGGCTCGCTTTCTATTTTATTTCTAAAGCTGGCGTAAAAACCATTCAGATAAGCTTCGAGCATATTCCAGTCAAACTGGTTATAGAACAATTCATTTTTAGATTTAATGAACATGATCTTATCTGGACGAGCAAAATTGCCCTTAATTAAAAGAGAGACAAGATCTCCACCCATTACATCAACGGCTACTTGAGTGGCCATGTTTTGAGCAAAAGGCTCAATTCCACGAGGGCAAGCTTGCCCCAACCACAGAGAAGGAATCACTCGAAATTTTTGAACGTGAGATAATGGCGAAATTAATTTTTGTCCGTTGAAACTAAGTTCCATCATGGCAAATTCGGAAATTTCATTGATATCTTGAAAAACTTTTTCAACTGCTTTAAAAAAATCTTCATCTCTTAATTCTTCCAATTGTAAACACACTCTTTTTACCATCGACTGGTACTGATCTGTATTAACCATTGTTAAGTTTTCTAATTTTAGTTTTTCAATGTCTTCGTGAAGACTTAGTTTTTCATTCTTAAGTGAATTGTTGTCATGCTCAAGCTTCATGAAGTGATTGAGGCGCTTTAAAATAGCGCTAAGTGGAGCTTCATAGTTCTGCGTTTTTTTAAGAAGTCCAAGATGAAAAAAATCATTTGTTGATAATGTCAGAGGCTCAGTGTTACTGCTGTAAAAAAAGACGATCGGAAGTTTTTCAGATTTTACATGAGGATGATTAGCAAGAAGCAAATCCCCTTCACTCATTTTTTTTACATCAATGATACAAAGAGAAGGAATTCGAGAAAGAGTGCCATCCCAAAAAGTTTTCAGATCTTCATAGAAATGAGGAATAATTCCAAGTTTTTTAAAAACTGCAGTTACTTCCTTAACGTCATTTAGATCAGATAAAAGTAATGCTACTGATATTTGCCCGTCGCTCACTTCTCACCCCTTTGAGATTTACTTTGTAAATTATGCACCAAAGACTCAAGGCCTTCAATCTCTTTTATCTCTCCCTCAAGGAGCACCAAATCCGCAGTTAAATAATCAGTGCGTCTTGAATCATAGAGTTTTTTTAATTCACTTTCTGGCATCTTTAAGAGAGGGCGATTGGAATCGGCCTTAATTCTTTCCAAACAAACCTCAAAGGGCGTATCGAGAAAGACCAATTTACAATCAGTTCTACTTTGAATCAATGACAGAACCTCAGGATTTAGCGAGCCTCCCCCTAAAGCAATAACCATCGATTGCGGGTGACGCAGAAGTTCCTTAATTTTACTTTTCTCTTTATCTCGAAAAAGCGGAAAACCATTTTCTAAGATCCACTCTCCCAATCGCTCGGGACGGATTCTTAAGTCGCTAGCTAAGGCATAATCTAAGTCAATGCAATCAAAACCCAATTTGTTTGGTTCTAACTTTTTGAGGAAACTAGATTTTCCCGCTCCCATGAATCCACAGATTAAGATTTTCATGCTTTCGATTGTACTTTTAAAAACTCTTGAGTTAAATCAATTCTTCACAAAAATTGATAAGATGGATTCACATTTATGAGCAAAATTAACACTCACTTAGACCCGCAAGTTTACGTCAGCAAATACAGCTTTGATATTATTGAAGAGTATGAAATTGATAAAAAAACTGATTGGGTAAACTCACTTTTAGTCGAGCTTGAAGAAGATAATGATGAGGACGCAAAATTTGCTCCGGCCTCAATGCAAATCAAGGCTCAAATCACTAGAAAAACAAATAATTTTTTAAATGATCATCTGATTGTTCTTGCTCATATAAAATCCCATTTTCATCGCCCTTGTGTTCGCTGCCTTTACCCGCTTCCCCAAGAGCTTGACCTTTCTTTGAGTGCTGTGTTTTTGAATGAAACCCAGGAAAAAAAACCAGAATACGCCGAAAGCACGACCGCATTTGCCGATGGGCAGGAAATGGAGCTTTATTTTTTCCACAAGGGCCTTGCCGACGTAAAAGAATTTATTCACGAGCAGATATATATTGAGATTGATCCTTTTCCGCGCTGCGAAGGAGAATGCAAAAATCCGGTTCTTTTTTAATATTTGCTCTTTGCGCACTAGGGCATTTTGAAAAAAACTTGCCGAAACACCCTTCTTGGCGTAAAGATATGTCCTTCATATTTGAAAAAATTTAATACAGTTGAAGTTTAATAATTGTCGCGGAGTATACAATGGCAGTTCCTAAGAAGAAAAATTCAGTTTCAAGAAAAGGTTTAAGAAGAGCTGGTCAACACCATAAACTTTATAGAAAACACCCAATGACTTGTTCAAACTGTGGAGTACATGTAATGCCTCACGCTGTTTGTAGCGCTTGTGGATTCTACAAAGGGAAACAAGTTGTTACTGTAAAAGCTCAAACTGAAGCTGAAGCAGAATAATTTTACATTTATAATTTTAAATTTAAATAAAGTAGGCCCTTAAATTCGCAAGAAGATAAGGGCTTCTTTTTTATTGGCCCCCTTTACTAGGACATCACGATGAAGACCTATGAATCTAAGATACTAGGAACTGGGATGTACGTTCCCAAAAAAGTTGTAACAAACTTTGATCTAGAAAAAATTGTCGAAACAAACGACCAATGGATTTATGAAAGAACGGGAATTAAAGAGAGAAGAATCTGCTCAACAGAAGGCGGAGAATTCCCTACAGACATGGCCCTCTATGCAACCAGAGATGCCCTCAAAGCCGCTAATCTAGAACCTAACGATATCGACTTCATTATTTTTGCTTCAGTTACTCCCGATGTAAAACTTCCTAACTCTGCTTGTATTTTACAAGTTAAATTAGGCATTACAAATAACTGCACTTGCCTCGATATTTCAGTGGCGTGTTCAGGATTCGTTTATGGCGTTAACATGGCCAACTCATTCATTAAAACTGGATTGGCAAAAAATGTTCTAGTCATTGGTTCTGAAATGCTTTCAAGAGAAGTGAATTGGAAAGATAGAAATTCATGCATTCTCTTTGGAGATGGTTGTGGTGTAGCAATCGTCGGACGTGCTGAAGAGGGATCTGAATCAAAAATTCTATCTAGCATTCTAAACTCAGACGGAACTGGCGGAGAATTTTTTGACCAGCCAATTGGTGGAGCTGTAACGCCAATTACATGCCAACACATTGAAGAAGGAACTCACTTCATGCAAATGAAGGGAAAAGAAATGTTCAAAGTGGCCACGAGAACTCTTGCAGACAATGGAAGAAAAGTTTTGGAAATGGCCGGCATGTCTAAAGATAAAGTTGATTGGGTTGTTCCTCATCAGGCCAATATAAGAATCATTGAAACCACTGCAAATCTTCTGGATATGAGCATGGAAAAAATGATCGTGAATATTCATAAATACGGAAACACATCTGCTGCGACTGTGCCGATTGCTTTTCATGAGGCCATCATGGATGGAAGAATCAAACGAGGACAAGTTATTCTCTTTGATGCTTTCGGAGCGGGCCTAACTGCAGGTGCTACATTATTAAGATACTAGAACAAGGAATTGTTTATGGGTAAATCTGTTACGTTACTTTTTCCAGGCCAGGGATCGCAATACGTAGGAATGGGAAAAGATCTCGACCACACACTCTTTGACAAAGGAAATGAAATCTTAGGATACGATTTAAAAAAATTAATGCATGAAGGGCCAGAAGAGGAATTAAAATTAACTCACAACACTCAGCCGGCAATCCTAAAACATTCTGTGACTCTCTATAATCACCTCATGGAATTTTTAAACAAGCACAACGTGAAAGTAGATCGCGTTTTAGGACACTCAGTTGGCGAATACGCTGCTCTTGTGGCCGCAGGCGTGCTTTCTCCTTACGATGCTATTCACGCTGTTCATTTGCGTGGAAAATATATGCAAGAAGCTGTTCCTGTCGGCATGGGAAAGATGTTTGCGATCTTAAAAGTTCCTGCTGATATTGTGACAAAAGCGTGTAAGCAAGCTTCAAAACCAGGCTCTGAAGTTATGCCTGCTAATTTTAACGATCCTTCGCAAATTGTTATCTCTGGAGAAAGCGCGGCATGTGCTCGTGCAGTTGCTTGGCTTTCGGAAAATTATAAAGAGCCTCATCGTGCGATGGAACTCAATGTCTCTGCTCCTTTTCACTCAAGCCTTATGAAACCTGCTGCTGATAAATTGAAGGACGCTTTCACACACTTTAAGTGGCATGAAAATAAAGTTCCTTATATCGCCAACATCGACGCTCACGAATATCCAGTAGGAACAAGTCCGGAAACAATTATCAACAATCTTTATCATCAAGCTTATGGGCCTGTGCTTTGGACTCAATCCATTGAGAAATTGCCCTCTGACACAATCTGTATTGAAGTAGGTCCGGGAAAAGTTTTAATGGGTCTCGTTCGCAAAATTAATAAGGACATCAAAGTTATCTGCCTTGATAAAGACGAAGCTCTTTTGGAGCTCGCACAAGTTTTAGGAGTCTAAAATGATTGCTACTTATAATGATCTAAAAGGTAAAACAGTATTAGTTACTGGTGCTTCAAGAGGACTTGGAAAAAAGATGGCAGAGGCCCTCGCAATTCAAGGTGCTCATGTTGTTTTCAACTACAGAGGCGATGAAGCTGCTGCCATGAAATTAAAAGAAGAACTAGAGACAAAAGGGGCCAGCAAAGCAACTGCACTTCTATTTGATGTGACTAATACGGCACAAATGAAAGCTGCTGTTGAAAAATTCATTGAAGAGAATGGGCCTATTACAGGTCTAGTTAACAATGCCGGCATTTCAAAAGACCAAATTGTTTTGCGCTTAAAAGAAGAGGATGTTGTTCAGACAATAAACACAAACCTCACTTCAGCAATCATGTTGACACAAATTCTTTCTCGCAGCTTTTTAAAGGCCGAGAATGTTTCAGTGGTTAACGTTAGTTCGATTGTAGGTCTAATGGGAAATGCTTCTCAAATTGCCTACTCTGCTTCTAAAGCAGGTCTTATTGGCTTTACGAAGTCTTATGCAAAAGAGCTGGCTTCAAGAAATATCCGCTGTAACGCAATTTGTCCGGGATTCATTACAACTGATATGACACATACTCTAGATGAGAAAGTAAAAGAGGCTTACCTAAACTCCATCCCTTTAAAACGTATGGGCGATGCAGAAGAAGTGGCCAATTTAGTCTGCTTTTTATTGAGCAAAGCATCGTCGTATATCACTGGAGAAACGATTAAAATTGACGGCGGACTATACATCTAATAAAACTATTACTTATTTTTGAAAATTTTTAGGAGTTTTTTAATGAAAGACAAAGTAATTAAACTTATCAGTGATGCAACGAAAATTGATATCTCAAAAATCAATCTTGAAACTAGTTTCGTTGACGATCTAAATCTTGATTCACTTGATATCGTTGAATTGATGATGAAGATGGAAGATGAATTTGGTGTAGAAATTCCTGAGGAAGAAGCTGAAGGATTAAAAACAGTAAAAGACATCGTTACTTATTTAGAAAAAAAACAAGCCTAATTTAAATAATTAAGGCCCCTAACGGGGCCTTTGTTGTTTTACAGGGTAAAAATCACGCGGAGACAATTCATGACTAAAATCAATCGAGTTGCCATTACCGGAATGGGTATGATCACAGGACTTGGTCATTCACTCAAAGATACATGGGAAAATTCCATTCAAGGCAAATCGGGAGTGAGCTTGATCGAACAAGCAAACACCGAACAAATGTTAACAAAAATCGCTGGCGAAGTTAAAAATTTCACCATCGCTGACCATATACTTGAACCAAAAGAAGCTCCTCGCTACGATCGCTTCATTCACTTTGCTATGCACTCAGCATATGAAGCGCTAAACGATGCTGGACTTATTACAGATAACAAAATTAACAACACGTATGACTCTCACCGAATGGGAAGTATTTTAGGTGTTGGTATCGGCGGTTTTCCTGAAATAGAAAGAACTGCTCATACTATGTTTGAAAAAGGCCCGAAAAGAGTTTCTCCTTTTTTCATTCCTGCAGTTATTCCAAATATGTCGACTGGATTAATTTCTATTCGCTTTGGACTTCACGGCTTAAATTACACAATCTCATCAGCTTGTGCTTCAGCTTCTCACGCTCTCTCTGCTGCCTGTTATGAAATCATGCTTGGTCGCCAAGACGTGATGGTCTCTGGTGGATCAGAGGCAGTTGTCGGACAGTTAGGAATGTCAGGATTCATTACGATGAAAGCTCTCTCACGTCGAAATGATGAACCTCAGCGAGCAAGTAGACCATTTGATATTGATCGCGATGGATTTGTTTTAGGAGAAGGGGCCGGAATTTTAATTTTAGAAAATTACGATAAGGCCGTTGCAAGAGGAGCTAAGATCTACGCTGAAATCGTAGGCCATGGAGCAACTTCAGACGCCTACCATATCACTGCCCCACATCCGGAAGGAGAAGGCGCATGCAACAGCATGAGAATGGCAGTAGAAAATGCAGGTATCAATTTTAATGAAATTGGTTACGTTAATGCTCACGGAACATCTACTCCACTTGGAGATATAGGTGAAACCAAGGCCATCAAAAAAACTTTTGGTGATCATGCTAAAAATCTTTATGTTTCATCTACTAAGTCGATGACAGGACACCTTCTAGGTGCTGCTGGCGGAATTGAAGCTATTTACTGTGCGATGGCACTTCACACAGGAATCATTCCTCCAACGATTAACCTTGAACATCAAGACCCTGAGTGCGATTTAAATTATGTCCCTAATAAGGCCATTAAAGCTGACATTAAATACGCTCTTAACAATTCATTTGGATTTGGTGGAACGAACTCATCACTCGTTTTAAAGAAGGTATAGATATGTTTCCAAATAGAGAAAGCGAACTGGCAAAAACAGACCCAGAAATTTTTAAGATCATTGAACTTGAGCGAACTCGCCAGGAAGATGGATTAGAACTTATCGCTTCGGAAAATTATACAAGCCCAGCAGTTATGCAGGCCCAAGGTTCAATCCTCACGAATAAATATGCTGAAGGATTGCCTAATAAGCGCTACTACGGCGGATGCGAGTTCGTTGATCTTGCAGAACTTCTAGCAATTGATCGAGTCACAAAACTTTTCAATGCTAAATTTGCAAACGTTCAACCTCACTCGGGAAGTCAGGCAAACATGGGAGCTTATTTTTCCATGCTTGAATACGGAGACAAAGTTCTAGGGATGAACCTTGCTGAAGGTGGACACTTAACTCACGGCTCTCCTGTTAATTTCTCAGGAAAACTTTTTAAATTTGTTTCTTATGGACTCCATCCAGACACTGAAAGACTTGATTACAACCTCATTCGCGAAATTGCTAAAGCTGAAAAACCAAAATTGATTGTTGGTGGAGCTTCTGCTTACGCTCGTGAAATTGATTTTAAAATCATGAGAGAAATTGCAGATGAAGTTGGAGCAATGTTTATGGTTGATATGGCCCATATTGCTGGGTTAGTAGCAGCAGGACTTCATATCTCCCCTATTCCTTACGCTCATGTAACAACATCAACAACACATAAGACTCTCCGTGGCCCTCGTGGGGGATTAATCCTCACAAACGAAGAAGAGTTGTTTAAAAAAATTAACTCAAATGTTTTCCCGGGAATCCAGGGAGGACCTCTTGAGCACGTGATTGCAGCTAAAGCTGTCTCATTCAAAGAAGCTCTTGAACCATCGTTTGTTGCTTATCAAAAACAAGTTGTCGCTAACTCTAAAAAGCTTGCGGCAAGTTTAATAGAAAAAGGAATTGATCTCGTATCAGGCGGAACAGACAATCACTTAGTCCTGGTAAAAACAGACTCTGTTGGACTTTCAGGTAAAGATGCTGAAAAGGCCCTTGAGCACGCTGGGATCACTTGTAATAAAAATATGATTCCTAAAGACAAGCGCTCACCATTTATTACAAGTGGCGTACGTCTTGGAACTCCGGCCATCACAACTCGTGGACTAAAAGAGGAACATATGGTTGTGCTTGCTGATTGGATTCATCAGGCGCTTACAAATAGTACGAATGAAGAAGTTCTTAAAAAAATTAAAGTTAAAGTTTTAGAACTTTGCAAAACTTATCCGGTTTATAAATAATATGCACTGCCCGAGCTGTAATGCCCAAGACACGAGAGTAATTGATTCAAGAATGCTTCTTGAAGAAAACTCTGTACGTAGACGTCGTAAGTGTGACGCTTGTGAAATGCGTTTTACAACTTACGAAAAAATACAAATTCAAATGCCGTTGATTGTAAAAAAAGACGGTCGTCGCGAAAATTATAATCGCGAAAAAATTATGAAAGGTCTTAAGAAGGCCTGTCAAAAAAGACCAATTTCCATTGATGACATCAATCTTTTAATTAACGGTGTTGAGAGGTCTTTATTAGAAATCTCTCAAACAGAAGTGCAGGCCTCTGATCTTGGTGAAATCATCATGGATCGATTAAAGAAATTAGACCGCGTCTCTTATGTCAGATTTGCCTCATTTTATTGGGACTATCAAGACATCGAGGATTTCGTCTACGGTCTGAAAAACAATCTCCACTCAGAAAAATCTATTAGCGACAAAGGTGATAAACGTGACTATCAATAAGAACTCTACCGACAACTCAAAACTACAAAAAAGATCCCTCGCCCGCGAGTACGCATTTAAATTTATCTATAAACATTTGCTTTCAGATTTCGTTGGTGAAAAAAACCAAATCATTAGTGACGATAAAGCATTTGAAGATGCTCTTAATCTTTTTGATAGATCTTATTATGAAGAAGACAGTGAACACCCTGACAATATCATAGATGTACATACAAAGAATTTTGCTCGCGACTTAATTTTGGGTTCTCTTCGACACGAAGAAGAAAATTCTGAATTGATTGAAAAATATTTAACAAGTGGAAACCTTGCTAAAGTTGATCGCATGAATCTGGCCGTTTTATTATTAGGTTCATATGAGATCTTAAATGATAAAAATACATCTCCAGGCGTTTTTATTAATGAATACGTGAATATCGCTAAGAAATATTGTCCTAACGATGCTCCTGGCTTTATTAATAGCGTTTTGGATAAATTAGCAAAAGATCATGCCAGTTAATTCATCATCAAATTTAAAATCTGTAATCGACCTGTTCACTCCCGATGTACTTGGGGCCTTCTGGATTACAGATGAAGAACTTACTACAAATCTCTTGGGTCTTGATGAATTTAACTACCTATTTGATGGATTAATTTCTCAATATCTTTATGCCCAGGATCCGGATAAAAAAAGAGAATCAAATCGGGCCGATGTTTTCTTTACCCAAAATTTCGGAAAAAAAATCTTCCTCTCTCATATTAAAAATACTGGTAACATTGCCAACGTTATTGATGAGCAAATTGCCATCGTCCAAGAAAGTGCCAGTGAAAGAAAAAAAATATTAGTTTTTAATACTTCTTCTAAAGATTGGATTTCGGAATTAAAAAAGAATTATCCCAAATTTGAATTCATGCCTTTGGAGCTCTCTAAGATTGGAAAATAAATCTCAAAAAATTTCCGCTATTTTTTTGATATCAATATTTCTCATCTTAAGGCTAGGATTGGAGACATTTTGGAGATCAGTATCGGAGTACTATTCCTATTTATTTGAAGTTATTTTTGTTCTTACTACTTATTTTTGCTATCGAAAAAATATAAGAATTTGGAAAAATATCACTTTAAAAGATTTTCTTATCTCTTCTGGTGCCCTTATCTCTGGATTTCTCGTTTATAAAATGGCCGGGCCTTTTGGACTTATCATCCCTTTTGACTTTCATTCTTTGATAACACTATTTTTTCTTTTAGTAGTTGCTCCTCTTCTTGAAGAGCTCCTCTTTAGAATGGCCTTGTGGGAATCGCTGAAAGCAATTTATAGCAAAGATTGGTTTTTAATAGCGACAACGACTATTCTTTTTTCAGTGGGACATTTACTCAGCTATTGGTTTGTGCCGAGTGAATTTAAAACTTTCGTTCTCTATCAATCAATCTATGTAATCTTTTTGAGCTTCGCTCTTGGATGGCAAAGATTGAAAACAAATTCACTCAGCGTTCCGATCCTGATTCATTTCATGTTTAATTTGGGCTTTGCTTTAGCGTCTTTTTAAAACGCTTTTAGGGCGTAGCACAGATATAAGTTACCCATGATTCACAGTTTTCAGCTTTAGTAGTTCTAGAGAAAACACCGTTACCAAGTCCGTCTTTATCCACGCCTTCCCAGTAGATATGAGTTTGTTTAAACCCTGCATCCTCTAGAACGTCTTGAAGCTCACGAGCATCCCACATACGCCAATCGTATTGAAAAACTTTTTCGTATTTAACTTGGTCTTTTTTGAAGTGAATGTAGTATTGGCACTCAGCTGTTAGAGGATTATAAGAATCGCAATCCCAGTAATAAGTGTGAGTCTTATGTTTTACTGATTCCTCAAGAGGCTGTCTAGCTTCAGTTCCACCAAAGAGATCAATAAAAAATGCGCCATCTTTCTTTAAGTGCTTTCTTACTTGAGAAAAATATTTAACGAGATCTGATCTTTTTTTAAATAGGTAATAAGAAAAATTAAAAGCGACAATAACATCTGCTTTGAAGTTATAGCTACTCATGACATTTCCAAGAATGTACTCCATGCGAGTTTGTTCTTCTTCTTTTAACTTGAATAAATGATTTTCAACACCATATGAAATAGGTTCCATATCCAGATCAATTCCATGTGCTTTGTGATCTTTACTTTGAGCAACCCATGCACAGGCCATAGATCCGGTACCGCAGAAATCTTCACGCAATACTAATGGTTTTTTCCCATAGATTTTTTTGTATTCGCGATTAATGAAAGCGATATCCGCGCCAGGATTTTGAACTGATCCTTCGTATAGAACATATTTTTCATTTGTAGTTAATTTTTTGGCCATGAGTTTTTCCTAATTCCTTTTAGTATTCTTGATATGATTTGACCTCTACAAGGCCTGATTTATAAACAGTATTAATCGTATTTTTTCTATTAAATCTCTCGTCATTGGTAATGTAGACAGCACGAGCAAGATCAATAAATTCCTGATTAAAAGTACGAACTCTTTCCAAATCTCGGATATCATCTTCGATTTGCCACAATTTTAAATTGACCTCAATCATCTGCTCAAGATGAAATTCAATTCCTGAAAGATTTAAGGATTGAAGTTTATCAGAGAGAACTTTCTCTTCTTTTTTCACGTGAGAGAGTTTAACTGGATCGACTATTTTTTGTAACTTAATTCTTAAGATAGAAAGTTTATCTACAAGTTCGCCAAGAGAAATTTCACATTCTATATTCATAAAAATTTAATCCGTTAAATTTCCTTATAGATAATAACTACAATTTCGTAAGATGCAATCCCACCAGGAGTTCGGACTTCGATTGTATCACCAACCTCCTTACCTATCAAAGAACTTCCGATAGGAGATTTCCAACTAATATGGCCTTTTGCTGTATTTATCTCATCGACACCAACTATTGATATCTTTTTGCTATTGCCATCTTCATCAACCAGTTCAACAGTGGCCCCGAACTGCACTCTTTCGACAGTGATACTTGTTGGGTCCACAACAATGGCGATATCAATTCTGCTCGTTAAAAAGCGAACTCTTTTGTCAATTTCTCTAAGCCTCTTCTTACCGTAGATATAATCCGCATTTTCAGATCGATCTCCGTTACTAGCTGCCCATGCAACCGTTCTAGTGACTTCAGGACGCTCAATTCTTACGAGTTGATGAAGCTCATCCTGGAGGATTTGAAAACCTTTGGGCGTTATGTAATTTTTTTCTTTTATTTTTTTAGAGTCATTCATAAATAAGGCCATTCAATTAGGCTAAGTAAGTTTACTCTATTCTTAAAATTATGATAATACTTTATTGTCTTATTTAATTATTTGCAGAGGATAAAAATTAATGACAGCAAGAACTGTAATTCGCATGGGGAATCCAACTCTAAGAAAAATTGCTGATTCTGTTGATCTTTCTGAAATTGGTTCACCGAAATTCCTAGAACTCATAAAAGATATGTATGACACAATGAAACTTGAAGGGGGAATTGGCATTGCAGCTCCTCAAATTAATGTTTCTAAGCAAATTGCTTTAATAGAACTTCCTGCTAACAGTGAACGCTATGGCACACTTGAATCCTCTCCTCTTTTTGTAATTATCAATCCAAAAGTAACGGTGAGAGATTCTCTTCATCAAGGATTCTGGGAAGGATGTCTGTCTGTTCCGGGCCTTCGAGGATTTGTAGAAAGGCCTAGAGTTGTGCAAATTGATTACATCAATGAATTCGGGGAACAAAAGCAATTTATCGCTGAAGATTTTTTAGCGACTGTTTTTCAACACGAGATCGATCATCTCATCGGAAAGCTTTATATCGATAGAATGACAGACACAACTAAACTTAGCTACCTTGACGAATTCGCTGAATTCAATGCCGCAAAAGAAGAAGATTCTGAAACCGAATGAGATAAATAAGACGAGTAATGAAACCTATTGCGATTATCCACTCTCTTTTTAAAGAAAAATTTTCAATCCCAAGACAACCAGGTCTTGTGAGCTTTGAAGCAAAAGTTGAATTGCTTTCTCCTTATAATCGAAAAGAGGCCCTCATCGGTTTAGAAGACTTCTCACATATCTGGATCATTTTTGATTTTCATGCAAACGAAACAAACAGTGCTGAGAGTTCTTTAAGTGTTAGACCTCCAAGGCTTGGTGGAAATAAAAAATTGGGAGTATTTGCCACTCGCTCTCCCAATCGACCAAATAATTTAGGATTATCACTCGTGAAACTGGAGCGAATTGAAGAAGGCTCACTTATTATTTCAGGAGGAGATTTTTTAGACGGCACTCCTGTTTTTGATATCAAGCCTTATTTAAAAGAAATTGAATCCATTCCCGAAGCCCGCAGTGGCTGGACTGAAGAAGTCGAACATAAAAAATTAGAAGTTATTTTTCATTGTGAGAGTGAGCAAGATTTAAAAGAAAAGATTATTGAAGTTCTATCGCTGGATCCCCGCCCTCGCTATCACGAAGACGGGTTCAAAAAATATGGATCGCGATTAGGTGATGTCGATGTTCACTGGGAAGTTAAAGATTCAATCGTTCACGTTTTAGAAATTATTTAGCGCTATTTAACCTTGCACCCAGTATCTCCACCTTGAAGACTGAATCCCTTCCCCTTTTCAGCTTCAGATTTTTTCTTTTCTTCAAGTTTTTTCAGAATATCTTCTTTGCTGTCGCAAGGAACTCCGTCTTTATTAGCAGCTTCCTTTTTTACTTCAGCAGTTTTCTTTGCTTCAACTTTTTTTTCTGCTTCTTTTGAACAAGCGCTAAATGAAAAAATAACAAGAGAAACTAAAATTAACCTCTTCATTTATACTATTCCTCCGAACTGTAATTAAACATTTTTAAGCCCATTAATTTTCGATAACAACTTCTCGGCATTTTTTCTAAAATCGCAACGATGATTTTCATTCGCCAAGGAAATACATAAAGAACTTTTTTCTTCTCAATCGCTCTTTTGATCAGCTTCGCTGCTTTTTCAGCACTCATGATAAAAGGCATTTTATGATTATTCTGCTGAGTCAGTGGGGTGTCGATAAAACCAGGAGCGATGGCCGTCACATCAATTCCCACGCGCTTTAAATCTATCGAATAAGATTCACAAAGCTTAAGTACAGCTGCCTTTGAAGCGCTGTAAGCTCCAGCTCCAGGAAGTCCCATAAATCCAGCGACAGAAGCTGTTGCAACCAAATGACCCTTCTTCTTTGGAGTCATCAATTCAAGGGCAGCTTCAAAAGTATTGAGCACTCCCTTTACATTGATATCAATGATGTCATTAGCTACTGAAAAATGGGGCGTCTTCGATTTAGCGCCAACAGATCTTCCTGCATTGGCAAAAACAATATCCAATTCACCATTGGCAAAATCAAAGATAGCGGCACGTAACTCATCGCGGTTAACGACGTCGACTTGGTAACATTTTAGCAGTTTATACTTGTTTCTGATTTCTGTTGGGAATTTCTCGAGATTTCTAGCGCAAATCCCTACACGATGCCCCTCTTCTAAATAGAGCTTCGCTAGCGCTAGACCAATCCCCGTAGTTCCCCCGGTAATAAAAATGTTCACAAGACCCCAATTGTATATAAATAATAAACATGAATAGTCTAAGCTGAATAAGGCCCGGGAACAATACCCCCTTGCAGGTCAA
Organism: Bacteriovoracales bacterium; assembly: GCA_037444575.1. Taxonomy (GTDB): domain Bacteria; phylum Bdellovibrionota; class Bacteriovoracia; order Bacteriovoracales; family Bacteriovoracaceae; genus Bacteriovorax. The sequence continues at coordinate 3,643 of JBBIME010000008.1, read as the reverse complement.
TTATTTGGAAATTTTTTAAGATTAGCTCGATTTTTTACCTTGACGATAAGGCTCCAAATTCTTATATTTATGCAACATTGTATTCAGCTACATCCACGGGGGCGTAGTTAAGTTGGTTATAACGTCTGCCTGTCACGCAGAAGGCCGAGGGTTCGAGTCCCTTCGCTCCCGCCATTAATTTTAAAAAATAATAAGCCACCGCAAGGTGGCTTTTTTATTTTTAAAACATGATTGTGGAAATCAAGGGACGAGAACCCGTAGGGTGAGAGTTATGTCCAGGATGGACGGTATGCCTACATGAGCAGGAGCGATTGTCGGCCAATTCGCTCCCGCCAAATTCGCCCCCGCTGAGATGGAAATAAGACCAAGAAATTTATCGAAAAGCATTTTTGCACCTAATTTATAAAGCCATCTTCGTAGTTTTCTCGATGAATTTGCCATTCTCTGAAAATAAATCAGCAAGAGTTTCCAAAAAATCGAATAATTTTTTAATTTTGCATTCCAATTAAGGTACACATCATTTCTCGCGCGGTAATTTTATTTTTCGTCTGTCGAATTAAGCACCTCGAAGCATAACGACCAACGTAGTAACAATACTGTTAAGTTGTTCGGCCTGTTCCGCAAGTACTCCGGCAGATTGAGCACTTGTCGAAGCGTTGGCGGTGTTTTGATGAGTAACATGATCTAATTGCCCCATCGCTTTATTTATCTCTCTTACCCCTTGGGATTGCTCCTGACTTGCATTTGAAATTTCTGAAATCATTTTCGACACGTTCGAAATATTTTCTAGTATTTCATTAAAAGTATCTTCACATTCAGAAGCAATGCGAGTTCCATTTTCGACCTTTATCTTTCCTTCTAGAATTAATTTTCCAATCTTCTCTTTGGAATTTTTAACAATTTCTTCAACAGTCTGAGTACTCTCAACTAGCATTTCTGTAATTTCTTTAGCTGCACCACCACTAATTGCCGCTAAATTCCCAACCTCTTCAGCGACGACGGCAAATCCCTTTCCAGACTCTCCCGCTCTGGCCGCTTCTACTGAAGCATTAAAAGAAAGTAACTTCGTTTGAAAGGCAATTTCATTTATAACTTTTGTCTTTGAGCCAATTTCATTAATAATTTTTACAATCCTTTCAATTTCTTTATTTGTTTCATCTATCTGCTTGGCAATACAAATATTACTTGAATCGATATCTCCGATGGCACCAATCATACTCTCAACGACATCTTTTCCTTTTTGAGCTGATAGTAAGCTTTGCTCTGAAATTAAAGTAGCCTGTATTGAGTTTTCACTATTATTATTAATCATGGAGCTGATTTGTTCAATCGATGACGAAGTTTGTTGAAGGGAAGCCGCCTGCTCCGTTGAGGCTTGAGCAAGCTCATCGGCGTATGACGAAATCTGAACAGCTTCATTTCCTACATCTTTTCCAGATTTATCTAAACTGTTAGCAAGATTGTTTAAATCATATAGAGGTTTTTTTAACAAGAGAACTGCAACAAAAACTCCAATAACTCCACTTATAAGAATACCTACGATCAAGATATCTTTCGGAGAAATTGTATTATGCCCTCCATTGGTTGCGGCCAACTTCAAAAGATCTGTTTTTATTTCAAAAACACCGTGGAGCTTACCTTCTTTCCAATTTTCCATCTGGTATCCAAGAATATCTCTTCCATTTTTCCACGGACTTTCTGCAGGATCTCCATGACAATTGAGACATCCCTTCTCTTTACTCAATCGAACAGGTCGATAAATAGATATTGAATCACCTGTATTAATAATTTGTTCTTTCAAGGAAGAATCATTTTCAAATTTATTAAATATTTCTAATTCTTTTGGTGTGGCCTGATTACCTTCATTCCTGGGATTATCTGAAAAAACTCGAAACTCATAATTATCCTTGTCAGCATCCATGGCCCCAATTTTCATCGCGGCAACAATTGGAACTTGTTTTAGGACAATTGCTTTATCCTCTTTTGTAATTTGCTCATGTGAATGGTACTTTTGTTTTAGTTCTTTGATTGCAGGCTCAAGCCCTTGCTGTAGGGCCACATATGTAACAGCTGCATCTAATCTCAAATGAATGGCACGAGATTTTTCAATAACTCCTCGATACAACTCTTGGTTGTTAAAATATAAAAATCCAGCAATCGAAACAGAGGAACAAATAACAAGAGCTAAAACCACAATTAAAATCACACGAATCTTAAGACTAAAACTGTTTAACAAATTCATGACTATATACCTTGTTTGAGAGAAGAATTAAGCGCGTATCTAAGGGCAGCTATGATGATAAGACCAGCAAGCACAATAAAAAATAACATCTTCATTTCCGCGATCATTGCATTTCTAGCTTCCAACAAAATAATATTGGCAGTATCCTTATGATATTTAGCTAGAGCAATTTCGGCTTCCAAAAATGTCGGAATCAGTTCTTCAATCTCAACGCTCTCCAATTTGACTATTTTTTTTCTTCCATCGCGATCGTTGTCAATTTTTAACTTTTTATAAGATCCAATTACAATGTCAGACTTAATGTGAATTGTACTTATTATGCGTTCAAGTTTTTTATAGAGTTCAGCTTCACCAGGATGAAATGGTAGCGCAACATAATCACTGATAGAATTATCAAATTGTACCCGATCCTCTTCGAATTGCTTAAGTGAATTATCATGGAATTCTTTAGTTGCTTTAGTGAGAGTTAAGTTCAAAAGATTGAGGTGCATTGAACGAAATCTTGACTGTGCTTTCAAGAGTGAATTAATTTTCGGTAAATTGACTTCATCAAATCTCTGATAGCGGCTTATAATTTTTTCTGCCATGTAAAAGGTTGATAGACCAGCGGTTATACACAAAATAAGAATAGCGCCATATAAAAAATATATTTTTGTTCTTATCCCTAAATTTTTCATTTACCTTCCTTGATGTGAATTACGAAGAATTCATTTTCAAACATTTTCAGCCAGCACAGTGTCACTTACAATGCGTATTCGAGTACTGTGATATGTTGTAATATCGGAGGCAGAAGCTCAAAGCTGAAACATAGAGATTATGATAATGATCGCAGACAAAGCTGACAAAGATCAGAAATTTAAAATTCTTAAGTATGAAGCGGATTAATTACATTTTCTGTACAATGAAGGTTTAACGTATTTCCATTGAGATTTTACATTTTGCAAAGATTCGGAATGGGCAATGAAAAGAAATGAATCACTGCTTGCAGCTTGGTAAGTATTTTTTGCCACATGAGAAATCGTGCTTGAATTAAAATAGATGAGAACGTTTCGACAAAAAATAATATCAAATTCATCTTTCCACGGATAAGTCGAAGAGGTTAAATTAAATGGTTCAAAGGTAATTTTTTCCTTTATCCTTTTGTTTACTCTCACCCAGGAAGCTATCTCTTTGGTTCCCATATCAAATTCGACATGAAATTCCTCTGGAATTTGATAGAACTGATCCTTTTGATAAATTCCTCTTTCTGCAGTACCTAAAACGTTAGTGTCGATATCTGGAATGAGCCCCATCGACTAGATACGTCGACCCCATATTTTCTGAACAGGACGATCATCTTTTTTCATTTTTAATATCTTGCACTCATACTCTTCAGGACTCAAATATCCTAGAGATGAGTGC
>JBBIME010000007.1:0-326492 GCA_037444575.1 Bacteriovoracales bacterium | reverse complement strand
AACAGTCTCCATTGAATTGTCCATGCTAATAGCATGAAAGTTATTATCAATCGAGCTGTTCACTAATTATGGGAAAATTCTCCAGACAAAGGGGCTCACTCTAAATCACTAATCAAATGAACAGCAAACGATTTTTAAAGCAAAGACTTTCAATACAAAGCCAAGCTTAAAACTCAGGTAATTCTTCGATTGAATTTCTTGTGACATCTGTTAGAATTTAAAAAACTGGTGGTGGGGGAGACTGAATCCTGGGCAGGAAAATTCGGATTCCCCACCACCAGAAGCTTCCCAAATTCATGACAAGCTTTTTTCAAAGCGGTTATCATTGGTATCTTCATTTTTTAATCTATAAATTATCTGTGCTTGAATTTTTTTCGATAATGAATCAGTGATTTTTATCAAAGGGAAAAATCGCCCGCATTCAATTTTTAGCAGAAATGGCGCTATAATAATTGTTAGGAGATCTTTGAATGCGTCCATTGGAAAATCGAGTTTATAAATTCAAAAATAAAGCAAATACGTTTTTCTGTCCGCTTTGTCGTACAGAGAGAGGAATTTCTGTTTCTCCTCGTCTGACTAAAAAAAATTATCTTCAAATTCTTCTTACTTCAATTGTTTTAGGCAGCATGCTTTTTCCATTTACGGGCGTGAAGTGCTTTTTTATCTTCTTCGTTATCTGGGGTGTCTTTGAGCTTGCAGTGCGCAGTGATTATAAGAAACAGGTTGCGTGCCCTCATTGTGGATTTGATGCAACTTGGTATAAACGGGATGTAAAAGTGGCCCGTCAACTAGTTAAAGATTTTTGGGCGCAAAAACAGGGCGTAACTGATCAAAAACCGGAAGCTGTCGTAAAGCGATCTTAAGTAAATTCCCCTCTTATATTTTGTCAGAAAATTCTTCTTTTGCTCGTGGTGATTTAAGTTTAAAGTTGCAACATTAGACTAAATTAATCAGGTAACAGTAAGTTTTTTACGTAGCACTTACTGTGAATCACACAAGGGGAGTTCTTTAATGAGCGTTAACAAAGTTATTATTTTAGGCCGTCTAGGGCAAGATCCAGAGTTGAAATACACTCCAGGTGGAATGGCCGTTTGTAATTTTACAGTAGCTACTAGTGAATCTTGGGCAGACAAAGCAGGACAAAAACAAGAAAGAACTGAATGGCATAGAATTGTTGTTTGGGGAAAACTTGCAGAGCTTTGTAACCAATACCTAACAAAAGGAAGACAAGCTTTCATTGAAGGCGCTCTTCAAACTCGTTCATGGGATGATAAGAGTGGACAAAAACGTTATACGACAGAAATCGTAGCGAAGACTGTTCAATTCATCGGTGGACAAGCTTCAACTGGAGCTGAAAGATCAAATTCTCAAGGCGCTGGGGCAGCACCATCTTATGATTCAAGCATGGTTAACCAAGAGTACGACATTTCAACTGATACAAACTTCACAGCTGATGACATCCCGTTTTAGTAGATAGGATTTTTCTAAAACTAGATAAAAAAAAGGGCCGTTTTCACGGCCCTTTCTATTTTTACATTGAGTGTTTCTTTTTCTTGTGGTGCTTTTTAGCTTTTGCATGGTGAGCTTTGCGAGCTTTCTTATGTTTTGCCATTGGCTTAGTTTCTTGTGCCATTGAAGCTTCTCCAGCAGCAGGAGAACCCATTTGATCTTGAGCAGGAGCTGGTTCAGCACCTGGATTAGTTTGAGCTGAAACAGTAAAAGAAACAAGTAGAGAAAGTAGAAGAACTAATTTCATTAAAACCCTCCGAATTGGTTGAAAAATTAAGATAATAAAGGTTAGCACACAAAAAAACCCGAAGAAAATTTTTTTGTCATCTTTTTTAAATAAAACACTCAACTTATTTTTTTAATGCCCGACTAGGTTAGTAATAAATCTAACCGGGAACTTTATGAAAAAGGCGATCGTTTTAGTCGGGATTCTTTTTACTTTTACCCTCAAGGCTGAAACAGTTGAGCGAGCTTTGATGAAAGATTACATTCCTGTTTCAGATAGAGATTACGCTTATGAAGTTAAGACCGACAAATTTGAAAAAGTCATATTAGATTGCGGTGGTTTTGCGGGATGGATGACTTTCTATCGAGATTCAAAAGTTGTTCACAATATCTATATGGATACTTACACTGATTGTCCTAGGATGCACGATTTTCTAAATGGATCCAAAGAAAATAAACTGCCAGTTTGTTTACAAGTAGAGGGGGCTCCGGATAAGAGCAGACTTACTGTTTCGAATGAGGCTGCTGATTGCCAATAAGTTTTTTGAGCTGATCATTTTTTTGGATTTCTTCAAAGAGATCTGGATGATTGCTTTCGCTCAATACATCGTTAATAGATTCAAAAATTTTAAATTGCACTTCTTCCGAGTCATCCATTTTTGAATGAAGCTCGCTTCTAAGTTCATTGAGGACGTCAGTGTAGCCTGTGTTTCTTGCTACATTGGGATCGCCATGAAGAAAAGGAACCACTCCTTCTCCGAAAAAGTTTAAATTTCTTTTTACATTCATCGGGATAATATTGTGATTCATTCCTACGGAATCAATGCTAACTAAAAGATCAATAGATCTAAATCCATTCTTTACAGAATTTAGAGTATTGGCAATTTCAACTGCACTATCGCCACCGAAACTATGACCGACCATAATAACTGGTTGCTCAGGAGAGTGTTTTTTAATTTCTTCGATTATCTTATCTTGTTCATCCCAAGAGAATCTTTTTGATCCTGGAAGATTATCGGCCATATCTTTAATGCCATCGCCATTTGAAATTCCAAATGCACTAAAGCCTTCAATAAAAATCACCGCTGGTTTTTTTATAAAACTAACTTTAGAGGCAATAGGCTCTGTTATCTTCTCCTCCAACTTCTTCATATCTTTTGATTCACTTGGAGTCACAATAGGAAGAACAGGCATCTTCGCCAGATTTTTTGCTACAGAGCTAGCAGAACTGGAAGCTTCTGAAGCAATAGAGGCATCAGGAGTACTTGGTGTATTTGGTGTATCGGTAGTTGGTTCTGATGGAGCATTCGCATTTAGAGTTTTAGCAGTCTCAGAAATTTCAGGAGTCGCTGAAGGTTTCAACCCTTCCTGTGCTGCGCTTTTCCCATTGATAGGCTTGAGATTTTTTAGATTCTCGTTTTTAATGGGCCCTTTTAATTTTGGCTGAACCGTCGTCATAAAGAAGATTATATGATGCAAAGGTCCTTCGCAGAAGGATAGGTAAACTTGCCCTAGTAAAAATAAGTGAGCAAAATACTAATGTAATGAAGTTGAATCATCACCTTCTGAATCTTCAGCCTTTCTAAGAACGATTCCTGTCCCGCGTGGAGATTCGATTACAAATTCATCTCGAGGAAGCTTATTTCTAAGATTGGTAAGGTGAGTGTTCACTGTTCTGTCTTGAACGCTGGTGGTGTTCCATGCTTTTTTAACCATGGTTTCACGAGAGATTTTTTGAGGATAGCTCTTGATAAGGGACGCAAGAATTTTAAATTCAATCGGAGTGAGATTGAGATTCACTGATTGATGAAAAGCTTCAAGCGTTTCAAGATTTAAACTGAGTTTTCCCAAAGTGAGATGTTTTTTTTCTGCACTTCCTTTTGAAAAAAGATTGATCTTATTTAAGATCCTCAATTTAATTTCTTCATCTGAAAGTGTTCTATAGATGATGTCACAGGCTTGAGAGGCAAGGGCCTTGTAGCGAACCATTTGAAGTTCATCAGATGTGAACATGATAACTGGGACATTTGAAAACCGAGACTCATTGATTTCTTTTAGAACTTGAAATCCGTCTCTCTCTGGCATGTGAATGTCTAGGAGAATGAGATCAAATTTTCTTGCCTCTAAAAGATTGAAAATGTTTAGCGGATTATTAGAGGTTGTGATCTCAAAATGTTTTGAGAAATTCTCTTTAAAAACGGCTAAGTTTGCTTCGTTGTCGTCGATATAAAGTACATGTTTCATATATATAAAATTTAAGATCAAAATTATAAAAAAGTGAAGAGATTTTCCTTCTATTAAGAAATCTTGTCACAAAAATCAAAGAGAGTATAAATAAATTTCCTCTTATTCAGTAACTTTAAAATCTTTAAGGAGATTTCCAAAGGCCGTTGAGTTACTTTTTTCTTTGTTTTTTGTTTTTGCCGAGTTTTCAGATGAAGAATTGTTCTCTTCGCTTAAATAATTTAAGAAAGAAGGCAATTCGCTTTTATAAACAAGTCGATCCAGATGTTTAATAAAACCACTCCAATTATTGATACTTGGATCAGTTTTTTTAACTTGTTCAAACGAGCTCATTTTCGAGTCCATTAGATCGATCAAATGAACCAAATAGGCTTCGCTGGTATTGGGAATTTTTGGCGAACCGTATTCGTATTCACCATGATGAGAGAGCAGAATATGTTTGATATGTGTTTTCACGCTGTATGGAAAAGTTTTAATTTTCCCTGCGTAGTGATCGACAATTTCAAGACCTTTTACTAAATGGCCAATAAGCTTTCCCTCTTCTGTATAATCGACAACCGGCCCCTCTGTGAGCTCATAAATTTTGCAGAGGTCATGGAGTACACAACCTGCCACCACATACGATCGATTTACTTTGTAGTGAAGAGAGAGTGTGTTTGCTAGTTGAGTGCAGGAAAGAATATGTTCAAGAAGTCCGGATTGGTAAGCGTGATGAATGGATTTCCCAGCTTGCCAAACTTTAAGTCTTCTTGAAATTTCAAAATCATTTAAGATCATCAGAAGTAGATCTCGGATATAGACTTCCTCAAGTGAATTGACGATAGCAAGAAGCTCATTAAACATTTTCTCCGGAGCCGTTCCTGCCTTTTGAACATAATCTTCGCGTCTAAATTGCCCTTCTTCTAACTTGCTCATTTCTTGAATGATAAGCTGAATTCTCCCTTGGAAGAGATTCACTTTGCCGCTGACCACAACTACATCGCCAGGACTTATTTTTTGTATCGCCAGCTCTGCACCTTGCCATTTGCGCGCCTCTATTTCGCCAGTATTATCTACCAAAATAACATTCAAGTAACTTTTGCCATCTTTGCCAGAGGCCGTAGCTATGTATTTGACTAAAAAGGGTGAGAGCACCTCTTCTTTAGTACTGAGTTGCGAAATAAACTGCGTTTTGTTCAAGAGAACTCCTTGGCGAATTAAGCTATTCAATTCTTCGCTAATATGGCATATTAAGGCAATCAAAAAAATGATGAATTCTAGAAACGTAATTATATCTGCCTTAGGAGGTCCTATGACTAAAGCTAAAGTCGCAATTAATGGAATGGGAAGAATCGGACGTACAGTTCTTCGCGAGTATTTTAATCGAGCGGAAAATGATTTTGAAATCGTAGCAGTAAACAATCCAGGATCAGCTGCAGAATATCTTCATTTATTAAAATACGATTCTGTTCATGGACGCTTTAATCATGAAGCTAAACTTGAAGGTGATAATCTTATCATTAACGGTAAAGCAATTAAGTTTTTTGCATTACGCGACCCTTCCGAGATTCCTTGGAGTGATCTAGGAGTTCAGGTTGTTATCGATGCAACTGGGATCTTTAAAGATAAGCCAGGTCTAGGTAAGCATATGAAAGGCACTGTTAAAAAAGTTATTATGTGTGCTCCTGGAAAAGATCTAGATGCTACATTTGTTATGGGAATTAATAACAATACTTACGATGCAACTAAACACCACATCGTTTCAAACGCAAGCTGTACAACAAACTGTCTTGCTCCAATTGCAAAAGTTCTTCATGATAAATTTGGAATTGAAAATGGTTTCATGACTACTGTTCACTCGTATACATCTGATCAGATGCTTCTTGATGGATCACACACTGATCCAAGAAGAGCAAGAGCGGCAGCTGTATCAATGATTCCTACTACTACAGGAGCAGCGAAAACAGTTGGAGAAATCATTCCAGAACTAAAAGGAAAACTTGATGGATACGCAGTTCGTGTTCCAACTCCAAACGTTTCATTAACAGATTTAACAGCGACTCTAAAAAAGCCAGCTTCTAAACAAGAAATCAACGCCGCTTTAAAAGAAGCAGCGGATACTTACTTAAAAGGCATTCTTCGTTATGAAACAGACGAACTCGTGTCTGTTGATTACATGGGAATGAAGCATTCTTCATGTGTAGACGCTAGTCTAACAAATGTTATTGGTAATACAGTGAAACTTGTGTCTTGGTATGACAATGAGTGTGGTTTTTCTAATAGAGTATTAGATTTAGTAAAATTCATTGCGAGCAAAGGACTTTAATTCATGGCCTTAAAATACATCACTGATGAAAGTTTTGGAAGCTTAGCAAAAGACAAAAAAGTTTTAGCGAGATTTGATTTCAATGTGCCGATGGATAAAAATGATCCAACAAAGATCAGCGATACAACTCGTGTTGATGAGGCCATTGAAACAATTCAGGCGATATTGGCCCATAAACCAAAAAAACTTATTTTGATGAGCCACTTCGGAAGACCAAAAGGAATTGATCCAAAGTATTCATTAGAGCCTGTAGCTAAATACCTAGCGGAAAAATTAGGGCAGGAAGTTGTTTTAACTGAGACGGCACTTGATCGTGGAATTAAAACACTTCTTACTTTAAATGAACCAAAAATTATTATGCTTCAAAATCTTCGTTTTCATCCTGAAGAAGAAGCTAATGATCGCGATTTTGCTAGAACGCTTTCAACCTATGGCGATGTATTTGTTTTTGATGCTTTCGGAGCTGCTCACAGAAAGCATGCTTCAACATATGAGATCAATGCCTTCTTTAAAAACAAAGCGTATGGCGGGCTTCTTTTAAAGCGTGAAGTTGAATCTCTTGATAAAGTTGTTCACGATCCAACGAAGCCATTTGTAGCTATCGTTGGTGGTGCAAAAGTTTCAGATAAAATTAAAATTATCGATAGCCTTTTAATTTCTGTTGATAAATTACTTATCGGTGGAGCGATGGCCTATCCTTTCTTAAAAGCTCAAGGTCACACTGTTGGAACATCACTTTGTTCTGATGAAGATGTGGCACTTGCTAGAAGAATTCTAGGAACTCCGTCAAAAGGAAAAATCGTTCTTCCAAGTGATCATATTGTGTCAGCTACTTTTGGAGGCGCGCCTGAAGATCTAGGACAAGTTAATATTCCAGATGGAAAAATGGGATTAGATATCGGTCCTTCGACTCTTCAAAATTATACTGACTACCTTAGAAATGCGAAGACTGTTTTATGGAATGGTCCAATGGGACTTTTTGAAAATCCTAGTTTTGCAAAAGGAACTTTTGGTATCGCTAAGACATTATCAAATCTTCACGCTTTCACTTTAGTTGGTGGCGGAGACTCAGTAGCAGCTGTTCATCAATCAGGGCTAGCTTCAAAAATGTCTCACATCTCAACTGGTGGTGGAGCAAGTCTTGAGTACATCGAGAATGGATCTCTTCCTGGAATTCAGGCACTGAAGTTTGGTATAGATTAAGGTTGCATTATGAAAAAACGCGAAATACACATCGTTGGTAACTGGAAGATGAATCAGACTCTACATGAGATCAGCAATTTTTTTGTAGAGATGAGTAAAATGAAAATGGAGTTAAAATGCAAAGCATGGATTGCTCCACAAGCTCTTCATATTCCTATTTTAAAAGAGATCGCGTTTACGACTGGTTCAATTCAAATCGGCGCTCAAAATTGTTGTGAGCACGATTCAGGTGCCTTTACTGGAGAAATTTCTCCACTTGCTCTGGCCGATATCGGAGCAGAGTTCGTAATTATCGGTCACTCAGAAAGAAGAACGATCTATAAAGAAGATAATGAACTTTTAAATAAGAAAGTTCTGGCTGTATTAAAACATGGATTGAAAGTTATTTATTGTGTGGGAGAAACACTGGCCGAGAGAGAAGCTGATTTAACTTTTAGTGTTTTAGAAAAACAAATAACTGAAGGTTTAAAAAATATTCCAAGTGATAAGGCCCATCTTCTACTTATTGCCTACGAACCTGTTTGGGCCATCGGAACTGGAAAAGTTGCATCGGCTGAACAAGCAGAGGAAGCACATGCTTTTATCCGTTCGAAATTAGCAATGAACGCTGATAGCACTGTTATTTTATACGGAGGTTCTGTGAAGCCGGACAATATCGACTCGCTGCTAGCAAAAGAAAATATCGACGGTGCTCTTGTGGGTGGGGCAAGCCTAAAGGCAGCAGATTTTAGGGCACTGTGCACCAGTGCAAGTGTTGCCAGATAAGTTGCGAGATAGGCAGAAGTCTGCTATTTAATTAGAACTATTTTTTATTAAGGAATGGATAAACATGACTACATCTCTAATGATACTTCAAGCGATCACTTCAGTTTTTCTTATCATCACTGTTCTTCTTCAATTTGGTAAAGGAGCAGAGGCTGGGTTAATGACAGCAGCGGGAAGTGAATCGATCATGTCGAGTTCAACTCGCGGAAATATCATGACTAAGATCACTGCGGTACTTGCAATTATCTTCCTTGGAAATTCTATTCTTCTTGCTCGCTTGCAAGATACAAAATATCAAAAATCATTATTAGATACAGAAAAACCAATTTCACGTCCGCTGAATACAGATAAGGCTGCGCCAGCTCCTGCAGCTCCAACTGCACCTGCAGCTCCAGCAACTCAAGCAACTCAAGCAGCACCAGCTGCGAAAGCAACAACTCCGGCGACAACGGCGCCTACAACTACAAAGTAAGTAGTCAATGGATTTAGCTACACAAAGCTTAATCGAAAAAGAGTTCTCCTCACTAAGTTCGATTTATTTTAATGCAGCCTATTTTGGCCCAAGTCCTTTGCGTTCTAAGGATACAATTCTTGCGGCCATGAATCGCGAGCTCGATCCTTCGTTTTACGCTTATGACGACTGGATGAGTATTTCTGAAAAGCTGCGAGTGAAGTTTGCTGATCTTCTCAAAGTCAGCCCAGACACAATTACTCACTCAACGTCTTCTTCTGATGTCGTCAATATTGTTGCCAATGGATTCATCTTTGCAAAAGGTGATAGAGTTGCGGCCATCAATAAAGATTACCCTTCAAATATTTTGCCTTGGATGCTTGCTGAAAGACATGGCAGATTTCATTTTGATAAATTGGATTTGGGTTCGGAAGTTGTTCCAACTCCAGAGTGGCTTGAAAAAAATTTAAGCCCACAAACTAGAATTTTTAACATCTCCTATGTTGCCTTTGATACAGGTAAAAAAATAGATCTGCTTTCAATTGGGAAATATTTAAAATCAAAAAATATTTTCTTCGTTTGTGATGTTACCCAAGCCCTTGGTGGTTTAGAAATCACACCGGAAGAACTTTCATATATAGATGTTCTAACATGTTCGTCTTATAAATGGATGCTAGGCCCTTATGGGCACGCCTTTGCTTACTTTAGTCAAAGAGCTCAAGATCAAATTTATCATTTGAATGCGAATTGGATTTTAAGTCCTAATTCAAAACAAGTTTATAATCTTTTAGATTACACAACTGAGACTCTTCCAGGAGCTCGTCAGTACGATAGAGGACAAGCGGCCAATTTGCTTTGTTCTGGATGCCTTGAAGGAAGTTTGAGTTTTCTTAAAGAGATGGGACTAGCTAACATTCAAAAGCATAATGCAGAAATTCGCGATTACTTTCTGGCCAATTATCCTAAAGATAAATATTCACTCGTCACTCCACTTGAACACATGGGGAATATTGTTTGTTTGAAGGCCGCAAATGCTGACAGTATCGCTCTTGAAGCTGAACTGAAAAAACGCAATGTGGATGTTTCTGTTCGCCAGGGAAATATCAGATTATCTTTTCATATCTTCAATACTAAAGCTCAAGTCAATGAGTTGATCAAGGCCTTAGACAGTTAACCAACTTTCTTTTTTATTTTTCCAAAATGGACAGGTTTTTCCTGGTCACCAAAACCTTCGACTTTATAGTTAGGTTTCGGAGCTCTAAAAGGAAGAATGTTTTGAGGTTGGCAAGGATCGAAATCTTCAGGAAGTTCCTTGTTTACTTTTCCAGTAAGCACTAATTGCTTCACACTCGATGTGAAAATTTCAAACAATTGAGGATCGAGTTTTTTTCCAACTGCTTTTGACATGACTGCAATAGCATCTTCGGTTGGAAGAACATCGTGATAAGAGCGCTTGGTGGTAATCGCATCGAAGAAATCAGCAATGGCCGTTATTCTTGCAAGCAAATGAATATCTGCTCCCGATATTTTATTTGGATAACCTGTTCCATTGAAATTTTCATGATGTTCGTAAACGACTCGCTTAAGAATATTAAAGTTTACGCCTTCACATTGGCAGGCATTCTCTTCTAAAAGCCATCGTCCATAACTTGGATGTTTTTTTATGACGTCAAATTCTTCGTCTGTGAGCTTGTCCGGGTTATTGATAATCTCTGTTGAGATATTTACTTTTCCAATATCGTGAAGAAGCCCGCCAAGACCGGCGAGTATAATTTCTTCTTTTGGTGCATTTGGTTTAGCAGCATTAAAGAGCGAAATACAATACATAGAAACATTGATTGAGTGGTCATATGTATAGAAATCATGAAAACTCAAAGAGGCAATTAAGCTTTGAAGTTTTGAAACGTCATAATCTTTAATTACATCGACCATTGACTCAACAGTGGTCTTACAACCTTGAATTGTTTCAGAGAGAATTTCAGTGGTGAATTCTTTATCTGCATCGAATAGTTTATCCAGATAATGAATGGCCGATTCTTTGATAATTTCAGATTTTTGATTATCGCTTACGCCATTACAATGGATGAGGCTCTTTAGGTATTGTTCGCGTTGAGATTCATGAACATAAAGTTGAAAGTATTTTTTCTTAAAAATCTTTAAATCCGCCGAACTCAAAGTATCGTTCTTTGGATAGATGCGAACGTATTTTTCTTTGTTCTCACTTGCCGATGAATTGATATAGAGATCGTATGGAATCGGACGATCGATAACGACGAGGTCAAAAGAAATTGAAAAAAAGCTATTTCCCATTTTGGTCATACACCTGTATCGGCATGCAGAGGGTGGCTTTGAGTGAATAAAACTTTAGTTTTTCTATCGTATTTTATCACATTTTTGGGCCTTTGTGGTCAATCAGCGCTAACCCCGCTACAATACAGAAATGAAAAACGATAAGCCCTTAAAACTTGATCCCTACATCTCAATAAGATTTCCTGATTTCCGCTTCTTTATAATGGTTAAAACATTAATGACGATAGCTTTACAGATCCAATCGGTGATTGTGGGTTGGCATATCTACTCTATAACTCATGATCCACTGGCCTTGGGTTTAATCGGATTAGTGGAGATCATCCCCAATTTTTCGGTGACTTTATTTGCTGGGCACTTTGCTGATTTATACGATCGAAAAAAAATTGTATTTTCTTGTCAGGCCGTTCTTTTTCTTTGCAGCCTAGGTCTCTATTTTACCTCCTATCATATTGCTTTAAAAAATCAGGTATGGGTTCTCTACACAATTATAGCTATGAGCGGATTTGCCCGTGGGATAATTGCTCCTTCTCTTTTTTCCATCATGACTGAATGTGTGCCTAAAGAGCATTACGTAAACTCAACATCGTGGCACTCAACTCTTTGGCAAATTGCTTTTATGCTTGGGGCAGGTGGAAGTGGATTTCTTTTTGCGTATATCTCTTACAATGCATATCTTGTGATCACGTTTTTTGTTCTTCTCGCAATCATTGCTCTTTCTTTTATTTCTCCCAAGCCACATTTGCGTCCCAATGATCCGAAAGCTCCAATGCTTGACTCTATAAAATCAGGAATAAACTTTGTGTTTAGTAGTCAGATTTTTTTAGGAGCAATCTCGCTAGATTTGTTTGCCGTTTTATTTGGAGGAGCGGTTGCTCTTCTTCCCATTTATGCTAACGACATTTTAAAAGTAGGACCTAGCGGTCTCGGTTTTTTAAAGGCAGCTCCAAGCTTGGGATCTTTTTTAATGGCAGCAATCATTGTTCATTGGCCTCCAATAAGAAATACTGGAAAAAAATTATTATTGGCCGTTTTTGGATTTGGGATCTGCATGATTCTTTTTGGTATTTCCAAAAATTACTATTTCTCAATTTTCATTTTGGCCTTAAGTGGAGCCTTCGATAATATTTCTGTCGTTGTCCGCGGAACAATCATGCAGTCACTTATTCCAGCTGATATGAAAGGGAAGGTCTATGCGGTTAACTCCATCTTTATTGGGTCATCGAATGAAATAGGTGCCTTTGAATCAGGACTAGCGGCAAGGCTTCTAGGGGTCGTTCCTTCAGTCGTCTTTGGTGGCACAATGACACTTCTAGTGGTAATTTTTACATCATTCAAGGCCCCAAAACTTAAAAATTTAAACTTTTTGGAAAAAGACTAATCTAATCTTTGACTATTTTTTTCACGCTGTTATAGTGCCCCGTCCATTAAAGTGACGGGAGTTCTCTATGAAAAATCTTTCTTCGTTAATTTCAGTTTTAGCACTTACGTTGGCACTGGCCACTTCGTGTGCACCAAAAAATTCTGGAAAGCTCGGGCTTATACTTGGGAACTACTTCAGTATGCGCCAACAAACACCAGCACCTTATGTTGGTTTAATTCAATTGCAACTAAATCCTCTTTTAAAAGACGCACAGATCGTGGATGGTAAAGCAGTCATCGATGAAGAGGCCAAGAAGGCGTTACTTGCAGAACAAGAGGATGTCATAGCTAGACTTCAAGAGCTTTCTCCTGAGATAAAAATTGTTTCAACTTATAAGCTTGTATTAAATGCTATCGCTTTTGTAGCTCCAGGTGAGCTCGCTGATAAAATTTCAAAAATTGAAATCAACGGTATGAAACTACACGTTGTTGAAAATACAAATTTCGATCGTCCAAAAGTTTCTTCAACTGAACAAAGGCTTTCAGCCTTAACTGCGGCCCTTACAGATAAAAGTCTCGATGAACACAATAGCGTAACTTTTATTGGAGCTGATGTTCTTCATAAAGCAGGTATTCGCGGACAAAATATGCGAGTAGGGATCATCGATACAGGTATCGATTATACTCACTCAATGCTTGGTGGACCTGGAAAAAAAGAAATATATGATTCAGTTAATCCATCAGCGCCAGCACCAAGTGAATTATTCCCAAATCAAAAAGTTATTGGAGGAGTGGATTTTGTTGGTACTGATTATTCTTCTGGTGACTCTGATATCGAAAAAAATATTCCTAAACGTGACTCTAACCCGATTGATGAAGCTGGACACGGAAGCCACGTTAGTGGAACTGTTGCAGGGATTGGAGATGGAGTAAAAACATATTCAGGTGTAGCTCCGGATGCGAAACTTTATGCGCTTAAAGTTTTTGGAAAAAAGGGAAGCACATCTGACATCGCTGTTATTCAAGCTCTAGAGTATGCAGCTGACCCAAGTGAAAAACTAGATCCAGCTGATCGCCTTGATGTTGTTAACCTCTCTTTAGGTGGAGGTTACGGAAAACCTAAAATTCTTTACTCTGAAGCCATTAGTAACTTAACTAGAGGTGGAACTGTTGTTGTCGCAAGTGCTGGTAACTCAGGAGACAATCCTTATATCGTAGGAGCTCCTTCAACTGCAAATGAAGCAATTTCGGTTGCAGCAGCTATCGATGATATGCCTCAAAATATTTTAATCCCAGCTGCTGAATTAAAAATTGGTGAAGCCAATGCTCAGTTAGTTGAAGCCGTTCAAGGAAATATTTCTACTCCAGCAGCAGAAAGTCATGTGTCTGGGACTCTCGTTTATATTGGCAATGGTGCTGATCCAATTGCTGAAGATATTAAAGCGTCAGTAAAAGGTAAAATCGCCCTTATCGATCGTGGCGCAATCTCATTTGCAGATAAGCTAAAATTGGCCGTAGATCTTGGAGCTATTGGTGCCGTAGTCGCGAATAACCAAGATGGAAATCCAATCCAAATGGGAGGAGATGGGCATTTTGATATTCCAGCAATTATGATTACTAAAGCTCTTGGTGCTTCTGTTAAAGATGCTTTAAAGAATAATGCAGCAGTTGAATTTAACTTCTCTCCTGGAAAAAATATTACAAGAAATGATCTTATTGATACGATTACTGACTTTTCTTCTCGCGGACCTCGCTCAACTGACTCTCTCATTAAACCTGAAATTGCAGGCCCTGGTGCTAACGTTATTTCA
This sequence comes from Bacteriovoracales bacterium, assembly GCA_037444575.1. Taxonomy (GTDB): domain Bacteria; phylum Bdellovibrionota; class Bacteriovoracia; order Bacteriovoracales; family Bacteriovoracaceae; genus Bacteriovorax. Next base: position 312,310 of record JBBIME010000007.1, on the reverse strand, counting down.
GCAGCAATGGGAAGCGGATCAGAGGGCGTTCAGTTCAGTGGAACATCAATGTCAGGACCTCATATCGCTGGAGTTATGACTCTTTTAAAACAAGCTTTTCCAAAAATGACTGTAGCTCAGTTAAAAGCAAAGGTTTTAAATAGCTCAAAAATTATGATGAAAGGGAATGTTCATGTTCCAGTTTCTCTTCAAGGAGCAGGACGAGTGCAAGTTGAACAAGCATTCAAATCGCAAGTGATTGCTGAACCAGCTACACTTTCTCTTGGAGAAGTTTCAATTTCAAGTAATAAGACAATTGCAAAATCTGTAACGCTAACAAATTTCTCTGACAAAGACATCGTGTTCTCTTCAAAAGCAATGTCTAGCAAAAATATTAAAGTAAACCTTCCAGGTTCATTTAAAGTTAAAGCGCACAAAACTGCAAAGATCACAGTGAGCTTTACACTTCTTCGATCTGCAGAAGATCAAGCAAATATTGAATCTGATGGATTTGTGATTTTAACTTCAGGAGATGGAGCAGAAAAAATTAATCTTCCATTCCTTGCGGTACTAAATAAAGTAACAGATATCGCAGCAACTGATTTTTTAACAATGACTAATTCAGAAGTTGATAAAGTGGGAACTCAGGTTAATTTAAAACTTATCAACAATGGCCAGAATGATGGAGATGCTCTTATCTTCAATCTTTTAGGCACAGATGAAAGAAAAGTTGTAACTCCTCCTCTAAATCTTTCTAAGAGCACAGCTTGTGATCTTGAAGCAGCAGGAATTAGAATTGTTGATAAAGAGACAGAGGGTGGATCTAAAAAAGTTCTTCAAATCGGAGTGAAGCTTTATGATTCATTAACTCAGTGGCAGCCATGTGATATCTCACTTCAAATTGATTCTAATAATGATGGTGTTGCTGATCTTGAACTTTTAGGGATCAAAACAGGTTATGTAAGCGGTATCTCAAAAGATATGTTTGCTTCTTTACTCCTAGACGCAAAAGCAGCAAGAGAAATTAGAAAGTCGTTTGAATTATCTCCTAAGACAGTTAAAGAAGACTATATTCCAGCTATTCTCGATGTTGGAGAGATGAAATTTTACGATCACTCAGACGTAGCCGTCATTGAAGCAGATATCACTAAGATTGCACCTGATGCTCAAGGTGATATTGGGATAAAACTAGCTGTGTCTAACCTTGAATCAGATGATAACTCAGATGACTTCTTGGCCAACCATGGTGAACAATGGCAAAAAATAAATATCGCTGAAAATGCTTTTGCTTTTTACGATATGCCAGAAGTTGTAACTGTAAACGCGAAAGACGAGGAGACTCTTGCTCTTAAGAGAGGGGCGGGGAGTGCTAGACTTCTAGTTCTGTATCCAAATAATGCTGGAGCTGTGAATAGTATTTCAAAAGATCAACAGTCTCAAATTCTTGTTGAAAAGTTTCAAAAATAAATAATCTTATAGAGTGAAGCCATTTAATATGGCTTCATTCTCCTTTATCTTTTAATATTCACAATGGTTTATACTCTTATAAGTTCACAAACGGATCATTGATTTGCGCCGCGCAAAGCTTGACGATATTGATCATTTTAGATTAACTTAACTATTCTAATTTAAACGGAAAATCTTAATCAAACATAGGAGCAACAATGTTTAGTGAATCACTAATTCTCTCTCCTGCTATTGTAGGAGTGATTGGTTTAGTAATCGCCCTTGGTTTTTACATCCGAGTAAAAGCTCAGCCAGGCGGAAATGAAACAAGCGAAAGAATCGCATCTTACGTACGCGAAGGATCGATGGCCTTTTTAGTTCGCGAGTATAAAGTTCTTGCGATTTATTCAGCAGTGGTTGCTGCTGCTCTTTGGTACGGCTTAGGTGCTGTATCAGCTATCTCATTTGTTGTGGGAGCATTCCTTTCACTTCTAGCGGGATTCGCTGGAATGAAAGCTGCGACTTACGCAAACGTTCGCACAACTCAAGCAGCTTCAACAGGTTCAAAAGCAGCAGCACTTCTAGTAGCACTAGATGGTGGAGCGGTTATGGGTCTGGCAGTAGCTTCACTTGGACTTATTGGTCTTGGAACAATCTACGTAATGTTTAAGGATTCAGCTGCTCTTGCAACAATTCTTCACTCATTCGCAGTTGGTGCTTCATCAATCGCATTATTTGCTCGTATCGGTGGTGGTATTTATACTAAAGCTGCTGACGTTGGATCTGATATTGCTGGTAAAGTTGTAGAAAACATTCCTGAAGATGATCCACGTAACCCAGGAGTTATTGCTGATAACGTTGGTGATAACGTTGGTGACGTTGCAGGTATGGGAGCTGATATTTATGAATCAATGGTAGCAGCTATCGTTGCTGCAATGGCCATCGCTCTTACTATTCCTGCTTCTGGATTAGCTAGACTAATCACTGGAACTGATGAAGTAGCAGCTCGTCTTGCTGGTGTTACAATTCCTCTTTTACTTTCAGCTCTTGGTATGGTGATTTCAATCATCGTTATCTTCATGGCCCGTATGTTTAAGAATTCATCTCCTGCAACAGTTCTAAGAAATGCTTTAATCGTTCCGCCAATTATTTTAACTATTGCTTCTTATGTATTAGTTCCAATGTTTGGAATTTCTCAAGGAGTTACAGTAGCTCTTGCAGCTGGAGCTTTCAGTGGTATGTTTATCGGTCTAATTACTGAGTACTACACTGCTGGTAAACCAATCCGTTTAACTGCTGAAGCAGCTAAAACAGGAGCTGGTACAGGTGTTATTCGCGGTCTTGCTGTTGGTATGGAATCAACTGCAATCCCAATGTTACTTGTTGTTGCTGCTGCATTCATCGCTGATAAATATTTAGGTCTATACGGTATCGCTCTTTCAGCTGTTGGTATGCTTGCAGGAACTGCAGTTGTTATGACAGTTGATGCTTACGGGCCAATTGCTGACAACGCTGGTGGTATTTCTGAAATGTCAGGACTTGGAAAAGCAACTCGCGATATTACAGATGAGCTAGATGCTGTAGGTAACACTACTGCAGCTATCGGAAAGGGTTTTGCTATCGGGTCTGCTATCCTTACAGTTCTTGCACTTTTCTCTGCTTTCACAATGGAAGTTAACCACGTAAGAGAAACTCATGGTCTTGCTAAGATGTCACTTGAATTAACTTCATCAGGAGTTCTTATTGGTATCCTTATCGGATCAATTCTTCCATGGCTTGTTGGTGCAACTACAATGACTGCAGTAGGTAAAGCTGCTCAGGCAATCGTTGTTGAAATCGCTAGACAGTTCAACGAGATCAAAGGTCTTCGCGAAGGAAAAGCTGAACCTGAAGCAGGTAAAATTGTAGATATCGCGACTCTTGCAGCTTTAAGAGAAATGATTCTTCCAGGGATGATTGCTATTTTAGCTCCAGTTATCGTTGGATTTGCAATGGGACCTCAAGCTCTTACAGGGATGCTTGCTGGATCTCTAGCTGTTGGTGCGACAATGTCTCTCTTCATGGCAAACGCTGGTGGAGCATGGGATAACGCTAAGAAGTTCATCGAAAAAGGTGGAATTCCAGGTCATCCAAAAGGATCTGACACACACAAGGCTGCTGTTGTTGGTGACACTGTTGGTGACCCATTTAAAGATACATCTGGACCAGGTGTTGCGATCCTAATTAAAGTTATGTCAGTTGTTTCTCTTTTGATTGCATCTTTGATTGCGACAATTGGATAATTTTTAAAAAATTAAATTCGATTTAATAATAGAAGAAGCCCACATAGAAATATGTGGGCTTTTTTTTATGCGCCTTCAACGACTTTTTGAAGTTCACTAACAGCGATTTTTAATTTTTCTGTTTGCTCAGAAAGATCTTTAGAATATCCAAAAAGTTCTTGAGAGAGACTCGAGTTTGCTTGAGTTGCCTGATCCAATTGGTGGAGGGCCTGGGCAACTTGATCTGCTCCTTTTGATTGCTCATCACTGGCAATAGATATTTCAGAAATATTAGTGTCCACCATCTGAATATCGCCGTCGATGATCATTAAAATTTTTGCAGTCTGATCCGCAACACTTAGCCCCTGACGGACGACTTGACTTCCTTTTGATAAAATATCACCAACGCCTTTTTGAGTCTCATCAATCACGGATCTTACTCTGTGGGTAGAGCTCTCAAGCATTGCTGAAATTTCCATTGCAGCTATACCGCTCATCTGTGCCAGGTTTCCAACTTCTTCAGCAACGACCGCAAAACCTTTACCTTGTTCTCCCGCCCGTGCAGCTTCAACAGAAGCATTGAAAGAGAGTAGTTTGGTTTGAAAAACGATATCGTTTATCACTTTGGTTTTAACACCTATTTCATTAATGAGGCCTACAATTTCTCCAATCTTTTCGTTGCCTGTTTGGACTTCGGCCATGATCGATTTATTGTTTTCTTCAATCTCATTTACTGATCTCACTAAATGCTCGGACGTCTCCTTTCCCTTAATCGCATTTTGAGCACTTGATTTGGAAAGTCTCGTTGACTCACTTGCGGATTCAGCTGTCTTTTTTATCATTGAATTCATTTCTTCCATGGATGCAGATGTTTCCTGAATGGCAGAAGCTTGCTCTGTGGTTGATTCAGATAAATGCTCAGCAGCCTTGGCCACTTTGCTAGCGTTTTCCACAATTTGTTCGAAAGTTTTTACCAGTTCATTTTTGACATTGTTTAATGCCGAACTCGTTTTAGAAGATATAAATAGGGCTGTGAAAATAGAAATAATTACAGCGATGATAGCAGCTATAATTGATAATTTTATTCCTTCGTTAAAAGTTTTATCAAATATTTTATCAGAGGCCAGAGACTCGTTGCGAATAGATTCATAAAATGACTTTAAGGGTTTTTGTGTCTCAACTCTAAGCCCATCAATCTTATCATCAAGCTCCTTTGTTTTTTGATTTAAGACAGCACTTTTTTCGAGCTCTGGCAGCATTTCATTTTCAATAGTACTGACATATTTGATGTAGCTTGCTTCAAATTCCTTGGCCCACTTTTTTTCTTGATCTGTATCGGCCATTTTAGTGATCACGGGAATGCTTGTCTGCATCCTCTTTTTAATCTCGGCCAAACTTTTTTTGGTTTCATCTAGATTGTGATTAATTTGAGCATCCGCTGCCACTGTATAGACTTCAGTAACTTCTAGAAGAATTTCGGAAATCACTTCTGTATCTTTAAAGCGACCCGCCCCCTCGTCTTGAAGCGCCCCTAGTTTATATTGGGAGTTAAGAAGAAAGGATAAAATCATGACGAACAAGAGGATGATGAATGAGAAACTTATTATGATTTTCTTTTTAAAACTCATTGCCCCAAAGTTCATATGCTCGTCTCCAATCTGTTAGAATGTTCAATATTCTTTATCGATCGGAGATTTTATTGATAAGTTAATACTATATTAATAAATGAAGGTTATATTAAGACACGGATTTATCCGAGTAAAATGCTTGGTTTGTTTACTTGTCAACGCCAACACTTGAATTACTCTTCTGTTCACTAACACCAACATCAGGCACATCTTTAGGTGCATCTCTACGATGATCATCAACTGTCGATGCTGCTTTATCATCAGTTATGGGATCAATGTTTTTAATTAATTCATTTGGATCAAGAGAAGAATTTTGTACCATTATTTTTTCTGTTACTTTTGCAACTGTATCTAATAGTGTCGGACTACAAAGCTTCTCCTCTTTGTTGGCAGTAGCTAGAGCTTTTAAAAATTCTTCTTTCGAAAGGAGGACTCCACCTGTTTTTTGGATAAAGCTTGAATACTTAAAATAGAGATTATGAAATCTCAATTCGTCTTGAGTAAATGGTCTCTCTGCAGTCTGTTGAGGTGGGGGAACTGTTCCGCTTTCCGCTATTGATAAAGCTCCTTTTATCATTACTAGCTCTTCAAGAGCATCCTCTTTCTTTTTTCTCTCTGCTTGGATCCGATCATACTTTTCAGCATGAACTGATCCTTCAATGGCAATACCAATAAGCCCAGCAGTCACAGTTCCTGCTACAATATTGGCAGCGACAGGAGGAAGTAAAAGCCCGGCAAGGATAATGATTGCCAAAGGCCATTCCGCAGGCAATTTTTCATACCATTTGTGCTCAGGAGTTTGAGCGATAATTGCATTATCATATTTACTTAAGCAGTCAGCACTTGCATTTGGAACAAGTATAGAAAAAAATAATTCTGCTGTTTTTGTCAGAACATCATTTTTGCCAGAGGCACTAATTGTTTTAGGATTTGTTAAAAATTTTTCAACTTGTTCTAGTTGCCCTTTTAGTCCGCCCTTGGAGTTTAGCACAAGCGTGACCCCATTAATGCGAATAATCCCAAGGATTGGATTTATTTCGACGACAATGTTTTTACCTTTTAAGGATAATTCATAAGTATTTGTCTTAATAAATTTAGCTTTAGGAAGTGGTCCATTAATTTTATGTTTTTCCATGTATTCATTAACAGCTTTACTGTATTCAGAGGATGGAAAATTTATCTTTGACGGAGTCGAGGAAAATGCATTGTAAGTAGCAATTGCATGGTCGATTTGCTTTTGCATTTCTACACTATTATTAGTAGACGCCTGTGGTGTAAATGCTAGAGCTGACTGAATTGTTAAAGTCCAAATAAGAAACAATGTAAGCAAGCTTCTTTTCACAGTCCGAACTCCACGCAAGAGGCCTTATAATATGGGGCTTATCGGAAGAAATGTTAGAATTATTTAATCAGGTAAAAAGTTCTAAGGTGCTATTTTCACTACAAATGGAAAAGCTCGATGCTGTTTTTATAGGCGTGTTTTAAAACCGTTTCCAGAGAAACTCCTTTTACCTCCGCAATTTTTTCAGCAATAAAAGGTAGATAGTAAGGAGCATTTTCTACTCCTCGATAAGGATCAGGAGTGAGAAAAGGGGAGTCTGTCTCAAGGAGAATTCGATCCAGAGGAGTGATCCTTAAAGCATCGCGAACATTCTCAGCGTTTTTAAAAGTGATAATGCCATTAAATCCCAAGCAGAATCCTTCATCTAAAGCAAACTGAGCAAGTGGCAATCCGGAAGTAAAGCTGTGAACGACTCCCTTTCTTTTTAAAGAAGCGCTGAAGTTTTTAAGAACTGCAATTGTATCAAGGTCTGCTTCGCGAGTGTGAATAACGACTGGAAGATTGTAATCAACCGCCATTTGCAATTGTTCTTCAAAAGCTTTCATTTGTTCATCGCGAGGAGATTTGGAATAATAGTAGTCCAATCCAATTTCTCCAATCGCGACTATTTTTTTATTTCTTTTTGGGTTATTGAGATTTTTTAAAACGTGATCTCTTACATCTTGACTCCACTCTTTACCATCGTGAGGGTGAAGTCCTTGAGTGCAGTAAATTTCAGGAAATGTTTCGGCCATTGAGATCACTTCGTCCAAGTTATTCGCGGATGTTGAAATGGTGATCATTTTTTCAATGTTATGAAGACGCGTTTTTGCAATTACCTCTTCGCGAGACATAGATTTAAGCATGTCGAGATGAAAGTGTGTCTCGATAATTGGAAGATTAAAGATAGGAATTTCGCGTCTACTCTTGCTCATAGTGAAATTCTATTTTGTTTTAGGGGCGATCGCCAAATAGAATTTTCCTAAAGAACAGATAAAAGGGATAATAATGACAACCGGGTGTTGTATTTCTCCCATGTGTACTGATGGGATAACCATTTCTAAGTGGAGGCCATCGGCAGAGAGTTTTTGCTTACATTGACCGTAGATAATGTTTGCAAGCTCGCTGGCAAAGTCCTTATTTCCATCATTAATTTCTGTACATTTTTCCATAACAACAACTTCATAAAAATTGAGAAAAGTTTGTGTTGGAAACGCGATATAATAATTTCCTTCAAAGTGAGCTGAGGTAATCGCAATATTCGCTGAAATCGTAATAGACAATGGTTCTTTTAGTTTAGACAAGAGAGCTGGGGGAGAGTGCGACAAATCTTTGACCTGTGCCATTTCAGTGATGATCTTCTGAGTACTTGTGATAAAGATATTCATAAACTCAACGTTCATGTTGAGATTCTTTTGAGGGGCATTCTCTTTTTGAATGACTGGAATTGCTTTGCTACCAAAAAGAATTACGCTCATTTTTTCGACTAGTGCATTTAAGTCTAGCGGTGTGTGAACAAGCTCCATTTTTTCAAAAGAGAACTGTTCGATGATTTCCATTAAGAGATCAAAGTCTTCAGAGGTAATAAAAATTGGTATTTCAGTTTTTGTAATTTCTTTCAATGTAGCTAGAAAACGCAAGAAGTATAAAGTATCAGATTTTCCAATGTTGGCATTGAGGAATATGCATTTGATATTATTTTGAGTTATTGAATTAAGTTGCTCGCGACTACTTAAAGTAAAAATTGAGACCTTGCTGTTTATTGCTTGAATCTGTTTTTTTATTTGAGTTATCTGCTCACTGGATTTATCGATGACCAACAAATTTTTCTTAGATTGCATAATGAATGAAGCCTTATTGTATTTTGTACATTATCGGAAAAATTCGGAGTTAAATTGAAAAGGTTGAAAATAGATAAATGAGATTTAACGATACAAATAAAAATAACAAAGAATGACTATGAAATCTTATGAGATTTATAGGATTTGTGAATGAATCAATAAATTGAGTTTTCTTTAATTATCAAAAATAAATTTTTATAGGTATCCAAATCCTGAAGATTAACCTTTTCAAGGAACGGCCATGAAAAAGAAAGTTGGAAGAATCGTTATTGTTGCCACTATGGCAATCTCAACACAGCTTGCTTATGCCAACGACGGGGGAATTGCTGTCATCAAGGTAAATGAAATAAAGATGCGGGAATATAAACTGATCAATCATCAGGAAAGGGAAGTAAGAAGAATTACCAATCCTTATTACAAAATCACACTCAAGGGGGATGAAGCTGTCAAACTTCAAAAAATTCTTCCTTCTGTTGCTTCAGTTATTACGACGATGCAACCAGAGTTAAAAAAAGTTTTTGAAGAAACATTTAAAAACCTCGGCATCTATAATCCTCCAAAAGAAGGAGTATCTGAAAAGGTCATGACGTTTGAATGCAATGACGGAGAACTAAAACTGGTTAATGGAAAGTATGTAGTAATCAAGCATGGCGATTCAACCTGCACAATATCCATTTATCCTCGATCTGTCGTTGGTGATAATGGCGATATATTTGGTGATGGTTTTCCTTGGGAGCAAAAAACTTGCAAGTAAAGATTCTTTATCATTTTATATTTCAGTTATTATGCCTTATGGGAATTTCCTTTTTCTCAACTTACAGGATTCCAGAATTATCAGAAACCAATTGGGATTCTGCTCTTTTTCTAACACCTTTGGGCATGATAAAAAATTTTAATAATGCAAATCCTGTCATGAGATCTTTTTACAGTGACCTTTCTTCGGGACAAATTTCACTCTCAATCGGACAGATAATTGCGATTGTTCTTTTACTATTATTACAAGTGTTTAATTTCTACAAACTTATAAAATTGATTCGCCAATGAGTTATTTCTATATTTTTCTTCAGTCAAATCTACTAGAGATGCCTGCGTATTTATTATTTATGAAAATGGTAAGGAAGGACCTATCCCTCGTGACTGACTTCATTTTGGTTACGGGAATAAATGCCATCACTCATCCCATCGTCTTTTTTTTCTTCATGAATTTAAAGCTTACTTATTTGCAGAATATTTTATTGGCGGAAAGCTTCGCCATTCTGACTGAAGCTTTGATATTAAAGTACGTTCTCAAACAGAAATTACTGGACTGTTTTTTTATTAGCTTATTTGCGAATTTATTATCGTGGCAAATTTCTCCAATGATGACTTATGGTCTTCACTGAAGAAACTCGCCAGACAATACTATTTGCCGGAACGTTTTAGAATTTCATCCATAATTGCAAACATTTGATCTACGGGAAGAACTCCTTCAATTTTTACTCCGTTAATTAGATAACTTGGAGTAGAGCGGATGTTAAATGGATCTGCCGCTTTTATGAGGGAGACAACTTTCTCTTTCGTTTTCGGGTCAGCTACACAAGTTTCAAGTTTATTGGACTTGATAAATTGATCAACATATCCTGCTTCAAATTTATTTTGGTTACGAAAGATTTCATCATGAACTTTTGCAAAGTCTTGAGGTGGCATACAGCTGGCAGCATAAGCGGCCTTGCAAGCATATTGATGTAATGGTCTCTCCATTGATGGATTACAGCTATTATCTAGAGGGTAGTAAAAATATTGAATATCAATTTTTCCTTCATAGCGAGAAGCTATTTGAGGCACTATTTCAGAAAGGGCCTTGCAGGCAGGACATTCAAAATCTGAAAAGATGACCATTCTAATTGGAGCATTGGCCGCACTTGCAATTTTATATTCTGAAGAAATTTTGGGAGATCCTAAGTCCGGAAGAGAGTAATACTGTTTAATCAAATCTACTGCAACTTCACTTTGAGCTTTAACCTTTGAATCAACATTCATTTTAGTAAGACCACTGATAGCTAGAACAACTACTGCGAAAAAACCCAAATAACTTAAAGCTGGTTTGCTGGTTTTACTTTTATTATAAAAAAGAAGAAGAGCAAGCCCAGAAGCAATGTAATAAAGAGTGCAAAATGGGCAAAGGCCTTTTAGAACAAAAAGAGAATAAGAGAAAAGAAGAAGGCAGCCTGCAAAATTAACAACAAGAGTGAAATAAATTGTGCGCTCATAATCTTCATTCTTAATGATTAAGCCAAGCATCGTAAGAATACCGATAATTATTCCAAAGACAGAAATAGGAATTCCTGCAATGTTAGATACAGCCGAGAGGGTCGTTTTATCGCAGTTAAAAAATTGATTTAAGTTACAAATGGATTTCCCCTCTAGACCAGTTGGAAATCTTAAATCGAAATAGTGCTGAGTAAGATAGACTGAGAACCCAATCATTAGTGCGCTTAAGACAATGAGAATTAGCGTAGTGTTGAGTTTTGTGTCGTGATAGACTGACTTGTGTTCCATATTTTAAAACTCCATTTAAGGGATATAAACATTCCAGTTGCGTTCAGTTGTTTTATTTCTGCGATAGCTGTGTAGTATTTCATTTTCAAAAGTACAGAGTCTCGCTTCTTCAATCTTAATATTCGGAAAAAATGCTTCAAGTTGAGCTTTCGCAACAACAGATAAATCAAAAAAAAGTTTTCCTTCTTTTTCTATAAACGCGTTGGGATAAGCAAAATTTGATTTAAAGTCAGGCTGCACTTCATAGTGTTTCACACTAATATGAGGCCCAATGAAAGCGTAAAAGGGATTCATCTTTTTAATAAGGTCGCTTTTTAAAATTTCATTATGAAGTCCGCGCCAACCAGCGTGGATAAACGCATGCTCTTTTTCTCCCAAAAGGAGAACTGGCAAGCAATCAGCAGTGAGGATTGCCATGGGGGTAGAGGAAGTGCCAATCATTCCATCAGCAACTTGATCGCTACAGCTTTTTTCAGAAAGGATAATATTGGAATGAGTCTGTTTGACTTTGATTAAATCAAAAGAGGGTTTTGTTTGATATACACAAAACTTTCCACGGGGTAGTTCTTTTTCAAAAACAATTGTGGCCTCTGCCATTTTAATTACTCTGTCTAGAAAGATTTAATACATCTTGAAATAGTTTAGGCGGAGGAACTTCAAAACGCAATTTCTCTCCTGTGATTGGGTGAACAAGCCCTAGGACTTTGGCGTGAAGAAAAGGATATGGGTAATCGCCAATTAGTTCTTTATAGCTGGCCCCTAGTTTCATTAAATGTTCATTGGGAGAGCCATAGGTCGGATCGCAAAGAATCGGCATTTTTAAAACTTCAGAAGTATGAACTCTGATTTGATGTGTGCGTCCTGTTTCAAGTTTAAATTCCATGTGCAAATGGCGATCAAATATTTCAAGAACATTGTAGTGAGTGATGGCCTGTTTTCCACGAGTCCCACTGCTTTTCATTTTAAGGCGGTTGTGAGGATCGCGACCGATAAAGCTCTCAACTGTCCCATAAGATTGACAGCGATTTTTCATAACAAGTGCTTCATACATTCTTTCAATGTTGTGAGTTGAAAAAAGAAGAACTAAACCTTCATGGCACGCCTGAGTTTTAGCGATGACCATAACTCCGCTTGTGCCTTTATCTAAGCGGTGAACGATTCCCGGTCTTTTTTGATCACCAACTCCTTTAATATCTTTGCAGTGATACAAAATTGCGTTTACCAATGTGCCTGTATAATTTCCCGGAGCAGGATGAGTAACAAGACCTGCTGGTTTATTTACAAATACCAAGTGCTCATCTTCATAAAGAATTTCCAGCGGAATATTTTCAGGTTCTGCTGTTGAAGGAAGCGGTGGGGGAACGAGGATTTCTATAATCGTTCCAGCCGGAGGCATTTTTTTTAATTCAAGCTTTGGTTGAACTGGTGAATCTTCACTGACTACAATTTGATCTTTTTGAAAAAGATTTTTCAAAAAGGTGCGTGAATGGCCAGATGAGATTGAGGCAAGAAATTGATCAAGACGCTTGTACGTTTCACGGTCTTCGTTAGTGATGGTGAGTTTTAAAGAGTCATCATCAATATCGAGAGAAGATTCAGGTGTATTGTTCACAAAGGTCTCAAAGTTTTTTAAGGTTTTACTTTTTTCATTCGGGCGATGTACGAGTTTGCAACAACTTCTGTTTTTAGTTTTAAGCACTTTGCATATTGAAATACAAAACCGCGCACATAAACCGAAGCAGGTAATTTGTCGTAATTCTCACCTTCGATGGCCTGAAGATAAAGTTTGGATACTTTAGTCATATCACTTAGGCGGTCAAGGTCAACATTTTTATATTCACGAATTTTGCGAAGAAATTCCCCTGAGAATTCAGTCGCATTTTCAATTTCACTTTCAAATTCAGTGTCAGGAGTATAATCAAGCGCAAATCTTTTTTGTGTAACTAGTTTAGTAACACTCATTGCTTGAGCATCTGCTGAAGTATCTCCAGAGAGAACTGGTCTTGAAGTAGTTGAGTTTAAAGTGAATTCCTCGCGAAGCATTGAGCTTACTGCTGACGATGGGGTGCTGTTAGCGCGATATACATCGCTTCTTTGTGGAGTAACTCTGTCGGCAAGGACATCGTAACTGTGCGTGCTGAAGTCGCGGTTTATTCCACGGGCTTCGTCGTAGCGCTTTCTTTTCATAGGATCAGATAAAATAGAATAAGCTTCCTCAACTAATTCTAAAATATTTCTGCACTCTTCAGGACTCATTAAGGAATATAGGGCCAATGAATCAGATGAATAAGCTGACTTTGCTCGCTGGTAGCTATGGTAGATTTCTTCAGATCTAGCAGTAGAAGGAATTTCTAAAACTTCGTAATAATTCTTTGGGTCACTCATAATTGTTTTATGTTTCTTATTAATTAATGTTTAAGAGTCTGTGGATAATTCGATCAAAATTATTCACAAGTGTTGAATTCGGAAATTCCATAAGAAGAGGTTTTCTTTTCTTCACACTTTGCCATACTGTTGCATCGTAATCGAGATAACCTACGTAATCGAGATTAATCCCGAAATATTTTTTGCTAATTAACTTCATCGAAAAACCAATATCAATATCTGCTTGTGTGCGAACCTGGTTGATAATTAGTTTGGGATTAAGTTTATTAATTTCTGAACGAAGCTTTTGACCAACAACCGGATTGATTTCAATTACGCGATTGATGAGGTCAGCAGGTGTAGAGTTCTGAGAAATTTTTGCGTTCATCGCTTGATCAATAAGCGGTCCAATCTCGAGGAGCTCTTCGGCCATTTTAAGTTTTCTGTGATAAACAGCTTTAATAAATCGATATGAATTTTCAATTGAAGTCGGCTCAGGAAGAGTTGTGATAATTCCTTGATCCGCTGAAATGAAAAAGTCGATAGTGTTAAAAGTTGTCCCTGCACCAAGGTCTAGCAAAACATAATCAACTGGAAGTTCACCAAGCTGACTGAGAAGTTTTGCTTTATGCATTTGTTTAAGATTTGCTATTCCCAAATCATCTTGAGCACCACTGATAATATACAGATTACTTATAGCAGTCGGAGTAAGCAGTTCATTTAGGCTTCTAACTTTTTTAGAGAGATAATCAGATAAGGTTTTTTCAGGGATAGGCACACCTAAGCAGGTATGTAGGTTCGCACCTCCCAGGTCGAGGTCTATGGCAGCAACTTTATGGCCCATGAGTGCCAAGCATATAGCAAGATTGGCCGTAACGAGACTTTTTCCTACGCCCCCTTTACCACCGCCAATGGCCCATATTTTTTGTTGCCCTTGAGCTCCTAAGTGCGTCTGAAATTCGCTGCTTAGGCTCGATTGTTCATTTAAAATAGACACAAGATTCCATCCTCTTTTTAAGCCTTAATTCATAATCTTAGCAGGTATTTTGATACATTATAGGAAGAAAAATAGGAGAATGTAAGGGAAAAAATACCAAAGTAGTTGTAACCACGATTCTTGTAATTAATGCAGAGAGATTTACAGTTTTTGGGAGTGCTAGTAGGCTTTACCCAAATGTTAAGCAAATTCAATAAATGACCATCTTTCTTGGTTATTTGTATCCTAGGAGTTACTTCATGGGACAAGCGCTTCTCTCGCAAATTAGAGTTTCGTCACCCTTTAGCATGAGATCTGATCTACATATCACTCGCAAACTTTGGCACATGGCCACTGGCTTAATTGGCTTCACTGTCTATCTTAAATCTGGTCTTACAACTGATTCAATGGCCGCTTTGCTTTTAGTCTTCTCTGTATGTTCATTTCTTGTTGAATACCTGCGTCTAAAAAATGAAAAAATGAACCAATTGCTTATGACGCTTATGAAACCTGTCATGAGAGAATCTGAAAAAAATTCTGTAAGTGGGATGCCATTTTACGCTTTAGGTGTGTCTCTTTCACTTTTCTTTTTCCCAGAGCGAATCGCTATCCTTTCAGTACTTTTTTTAGTTTTTGCAGATCCGATAGCATCGTTTTGTGGAATCCTTTATGGGCGCGATAAAATCCTTCCTAACAAATCACTTCAAGGATCAATTGCGGCATTTTCTGTTTGTTACATCGTAACTTTAGTTTATGGATTGATTCACGCAAGTCCAAATATGAATCTTCTCATTTTCGCAATTGCAGCAGGATTAATTGGGGCCATTTCAGAACTTTGTTCTCAATTTGTTGACGATAATCTTTGTATCCCAGTTATCTCGGGACTTGGACTTTTCCTATTAAATTTTGTTGTTACTGTTTTTTAATTAGCTCACACTTTTAAAATGATCTGTTTCGAGGCGTTCAAAATTTTTGATCGCCTCACACATTCCTAGATCTTCTGACTCTGGAGAATCTCCCACTAGCAAGGCATTCATCATCCGCACTCTGTCTGTAAGAGAAGTACTCTCTAAAAATATTTGCTTTAGTTCAATGTCTTTAATGAGAAGCATACACAGATTGTTTATGAGCTTCGCAGGATTGCCCATCTCTTTCATGAAACGCTCGCGCTCTTTAGGGGAATGGACATGGCGCTGCAGCCAGTGATCAAGTATTAAATATAGTCGTTCTAATGGAGAGTCATTTAAGGTCTGGCTTCTTTCATCCGAATCCCCATACTCTTCGATAAGAAACTGAGGATAAGGTTCTTGAACTTTAATACCAAGCAATTTTACTCTCGCCAATCCTTGGACCATTACGCTCAAGCTTCCATCTCTGTTGTGATCAACTAAAAGAATTTTTCCAAGTGTTCCAACATTTTTTGACCGCTCGATTGGATAATAGAGAGCGATTGTTAAGTTGTTTTCAAAGCAACTTAAAAGCATTTGTTTAGATGTCTGATCACTTACTGAAAGAGGAATCACAGTAAGTGGATAGAAAATATTATTGTGTAGATAGAGAGTTGGAACAGTTCTTTTCATAATGATATTTTAATAGAGAACTCCAAATATCGGGAATTTGGGTTATTAGCTTGAAAACTCGAAGGAGGGCTGAGACAATAGTGCCAACTCTATGAGGATATGTAGCCACAATGATTAAGAAACTTAGTCCTTCCGTTGTAAGAAAAATTTGGGGAGGAAAAAAACTTGAAGAAATGAAGGGACTCTCATTCGAGAAAGGATCTGAACCCATTGGCGAAACAATGGAAATTCACGAAGCACACTTGCCTTATTTAGCAAAATTTATTGATACAAGTGATGAGCTTTCGATTCAAGTTCACCCACCTGATGAGTATGCCAGACTACATGAAAATTCATTGGGAAAAACAGAGTGCTGGATTATCTTAGATGCTAAACCTGATGCCGGAATTTATTTAGGATTAAAACCTTCTGTCACAAAAGAGACGTTAAAAAATGCCCTTCTGGAGAAGAGGCCAATCAACGAACTTTTAAATTTTTATTCGGTCAAAGCAGGGGATTTCTTTTTTGTTCCTGCAGGAACTATTCATGCTATTGGACGAGACATCACTCTGGCCGAAGTTCAACAGAATTCAGGAATCACTTATCGAGTGTGGGATTGGGATCGCCTTGACGAAAAAGGAGTTTCACGCGAGTTGCATGTTGAAAAATCTTTGGACGTAATTAACTTTGATCCATCTGCTAATACACTTGAAAGTTTTCAGTACAAAAATAATCTTTTTTCAATGAAAGGTTTAAATGATATTTGTACTCATCCTGATTTTCATCTCTTCTTTCTTAATCAAAATCCCAATGAGAATTATTCTCGCGAGCTAGAAAGTTTAGATCGTCCATGTTCGATCTTAAACCTCAATGGAAAAATTCGAATTAATCATCAGGATATTAATTCTTATGAGGCAGTTACTGTCTCGGATGAAAAGAATTTAAAAATTGAAGCGCTAGAAGAAGGATCCTTGTTGATTATTTTCTAATCCCCTGAAAAAAAAGCCTCGTCTCTAATGGGGCTAAAGACAAGGCTTGGGTATTTCACTCAAGGGGGGGACTTGAGCAAAGTTAATTTTTATTTTTGTTCACAAGTAAGTGGATAAGTCACTTCATGGCCAGTTTTAGCCTTGATAATGATATAGTCATCAACATCAGAAAAATTAGATGAATCTGCTATATGAATTGTGTGCTTTTGATTTTCAAAATCTACAACTTTTGTCATCCCTTTCTCATTTGGTCTTGATCTAGAGAATACTGATGCTAGTTCTCTTTTAGCTGCAGTATCGAATTCATTATAGAAAGTAACTTTTGAATCTTTAATCTCAAAAACTTTATTTGAACGTGGAGTGTGACAAAAGATACTCGCATTAGCGCTCAAGCTAGTGAGGGTGATGATTGTGATAAATAGTGCTTTCATAACGTACTCTCTTTTTTAAGATTTCTTGTGAATTAATAAAGCAAGGAGAGTGCCAGATTTGCGGAGGGGATTTTAGGAGGTTAGAGGTGGGAACACGCCCATTACCTGTTAAACTTTTTATAGCTGTCTAAAAATTAGACGATTTCAAGCTCGAGGTAATGATTGAAAACGAGAGGGAAGTGAAGGCAATTTTCTGTTTTTTCATAGATCGTAAATAAGGTTAGTTTTCAAATTTTAAAAGGCACATTAATTGCTTTAAAAAATTAAATATATATATCCTTATAAGGTGTGTTTTTATGAAAAATCAATTCTCACTAAGAAAGAACATTATTACTGTTGGAATGATTTTTCTTCTTGTCCCATCAATCACCTTGGCAGAAATTCCAAAAACGCTAGGTGAATTAATTACCCCGGTAAAAGACGGCTTTTGGAAAGAGACATGGGAAAATACGAGAATATCTTTTGATCTAACTCCTATTTCTGTAAATAAAACCATAGTCTCTGGAATGAGTGCCGGCTTTTCAATGAACTATAGATATAATACAGAACCTGCTTATGTAAGAAGTTATCATCTTCGCTCTGATGCCTATGATGCAAACATCGGCCTTTCTAAAGCAATAAGTGATATTGGTCTTGGTGCATCTCTTAGTGCAAAAGTAACATTTGTAAGACTATTCAAAGAAAAAAGAGATGCCATAGAAGCAAAACCATATTTCTTAAACCGTTTTCCATGGGATTCAGAAAGAGCAAAATCAGAGTTAAATCCCGGAGATGTTGTTCGAGTTGATATGGGAGTTGGTATCGGAGCTTCTGCTGGCGTGGGATCAATTTTTGACGGAGTCGCAAAAAACGCCTCTGTCGGAATCAATAGAGGTTCAAGTTTAATTGTAGATGTTTACCGTCTGCGAGGAAACGCGGCAAGAGTTCGTTTTATTGCAACCAGAGCATTAGGATCAGCATCATTTAGTGCAGCAGCGGCCCCTTTAGGATTTTTTAACTTTGCTGTTGGTGCAGTTAATAGATGGCTAAGTAGATACGTAAAACTCAATATTTTAACAGCTGCAATGAGTGGTACTCCGATTGAGGACCTACCAACAGAAACATATATGGCCGATTATATTTTTAACTTCGACACAAAAGAAGGAACAGATGCCTATAACTTCGTTATGGAAGAATTTAGAAGTTTAAAATATGTAAGTATTTTAAATTTTCAGATGGCAGATCAAAGTATTAGTGGCCGTTTAGTTCTTTTAGTTAAAAAAGCTGAAGACGCTCATGCTTTAGATATTGAAAAACCAACTAAAGATAGAGCTGTTATTAGAATTTTTAAAGGAACAATGTCTACTAACTTTCATTCACTAAGTTTTTCTTCAAATGCAAAGTTTCTTCTAAATGTTTGGAATAGAAATTACTCCGATTATATGGGGCATTCGATTACCCAAGGATGGAATGAAAACAATGAACGTGTTGATTTGTTTTATTCATCTCGATTAACCACTGATAACTATAATGCCATCCAAGATTTTATTAGCTCGGTGGAATACAATGGTATTGAAACTGCTTACAATGCGAATTTAAGCGATTCTAATCAAAAACCAACACCAACATCTCTTTCAGATCTTTATCTTTATAGAAATATTAGTGATGCCAATTTAAAAGCAGATAAAATTAAACATGAAATGGCCTCCCTAAAATTTATATCACCGTTTATATTTAACCAAATCGATTGGGGAAATTTTGTAGATGGCCAGGATAAGCAGGCTGCTTATTTAAACACTAGTATTGTTGTTCACCAAGAGGCCATGCAATCAATGCCGAAAATGACAATGGAAGAGATTTCACAAAAGTTGAAAGAATTGGCGGATCGCTATCCTTATACTGTTTATCTAGCGGATACATCAAGGCCAGAGAATGATCCTGCACGAATTCTCTTCATCGATAGTTTAAGCCAATTAAAGAAATCATTGTATATCATACTCAATACGACTGATATTGATGAAAAAATAAAAACATTTGAGAAACTAAAATTAAATGAAATGTTTAAAACATTTGGGTCAGCATTTCTTTTATCAATTATCCCAGAATCAAAATTAAGTGAACTGGTTCTTGTAAAAATAAATGCTGCTGCTAAGGATGGTACAAAAATAACTTTTAAATTTGGAGAGCATGAGCTTTCTTCAACATACTCATCATTTCAAGCGATGAACGCTGTTTTAAATGACAGAAGCTTTGATCTCCGCATCCAAGTTGACAACGCTGGAAAACTCAAAGCTTATAAATCAAATGAAACATGCAACAACTGTGATGGTTTTTAAAATTTGCCCTATGGCAAGATCTCAAAAGCCAGGAATTGAGTACGTTGATTCGCTTTAAACCCATTGTTGCTAACAAAGATAATTGTTTCATGGCCATTTGGAAGAGTTGGCCCAAAGCAGATTCCTTCGATATTTTCTACCGTCTGAAAGTTTGCAGACAGTTGACCTTTGAAATCCTCTAGATCAGCGATGAGTTCCTTATCTACTGTTTTAATATTTTTCTTTGTTTTCATTATTGAATCCACCTTGGATATATCAGTGGTTTTATCATCGATGGAATCTTTAAAAAGTCTAATCACAGTTTTTTTAGCTAGAGGAAGATGACTTCTTTCGATTGTATAAAAATGGTTGTCATCAACCGCAAGGATATCTGAAAGACCAGTTTCTCCAACCGTAAGTCCTGCCACTTTTACGCTAGGAACTTTTTCTAATTTATAGGCAACCTGTTTTACTGGTTTTAAATCTTTGTATTGAATGAGTCGAACTGTACTTGCGTAGTTTGGAGTAGAAGTGCGATCGTCTTGTAAGAGAGCTTCTTCATTTCCAACCCAAAGAGATTTTCCATCTTTGGTTGCTGAAAGCGCTTCGAAAACAAGATTGTCTCTTGGGCCAAACTGGCTATCTTCTTTTTTATCTAGAAACTGCTCTGGGATTTCAAGATTGCTTTTGAATGCTCCCTCTCTAGAGAATTGATAAATTTCAGGGTTGATCGGTGGTTCTTTATTGAGTCGCCCCTCAGTGCTGGCAAGAATATCATTATTAAATAGAGTGACCCCTTTAAAGTTGATGGTTCCTTTTTTGAAAGGTTTTCCTTCTTTATTTTTTAAAATAACCACTTCAGTTGGTGTGACATTAAAAGATTTTTCATCAAGTTTAAGATCAAACTCATATAGGCGGACATCATTTACTGTGCCTCTGTCGTCACTAATGGCGATGATTTTATTTTTCGCTTTATCAAAGGTAAGTCCAGAAAGGCCCCCAATTTCGGTTTCTTTGAATTTCTCTCCCGCTGGAATATTCTGATCAGCAATTAATCTCAGTTTTTCTGCGCCAAAAGAGGTCTGAGCTGATAGGGTATAGGCAGCACTTAGTGCAATTATTGCGAACTTACTTAAAGGTGTTTTCACATAATCTCCTTGTGAAAGATTTGAAACTAAAGTTAAAATATTATCCAAATTAACAAAACTTACCAAGAGATTTCTATGAATTTTGTATATATCATTCTCGCTATTATGGTCTCTGTACAAACTTCTTTGGCATCCGACCTAAATGACCGCTTAAAAGCGATTATTAAAAAGCACCATTTTTCTGAGCAAAACCTTGGCCTTTACATTGAAGATGAAGGCAAAGAAATTTTTAATGTAAACGCTACTCGTTTGATGGTTCCAGCTTCTCTTACGAAAATTGTTACAGGGGCAGCCGTTCTTAATGTGCTTCCCATGAATAAAAAATTTGAAACGAAGATTCTTGCCAAGAATCCCATCATTACAGGAGTTCTAAAAGGTGACCTGTGTTTAAAAGGAGGCGGAGATCCTTCTTTTGTTTCAGAGAAAATGTGGTTTCTAGTTAATGAATTAAAGCGAACAGGATTAAATGTTATCGAAGGCGATTTAAGTGTAGATGCGACTCGCTTTGATGACGAACTTTTTGATTTAGGAAGAGAGTCCGTAAGAGTGGATCGAGCTTTTGATGCACCTGTAACCGCAGCTTCATTTAATTGGAATAGTATCAATATTTTTATCCGCCCGGCAGATAAAGCAGGAGCACCTGCTAAAATATTCCTCGATCCTGAAAATGATTACCTGGAATTGGAAAACAATACTAAGACTGTGGCAAAATCAGGAGTAAAGACTCTTGAAGCTCATAGAGTTAAGGCCGGTGATCATGACAAGATTATTGTCAGTGGATCTATTTCTGAAGATGGACAAGAAGCAGTTATTTATAAAAGCATTTCAAATCCTAATTTGTGGATAGGAATGCATTTAAAGCAATTTTTAAAAGAGAGAGGGATAACCTTAAAAGGTAAAGTAAAGATCGCAAGCTGCGAAGCTGGGTCAGCAACATTGGCCACTTCTCCATCAAAGAATCTCAATGAGATTACTTCTGACATGCTTAAATTTTCAAATAATTTTGTAGCAGAGATGCTCGCTAAAAATTTAGCAGCAGAAAATAGCTCAAATCCCGCCCGCATGAAAGACGGGATTGAAGAAATAAAAAAATATCTTGATCATGTTGGTTTTGACCGCAAAGACTATACTTTAGAAAATGTATCAGGGCTTACTCGTGACAATCGTTTTACTCCAAAGCAATTGGCGCTTGTATTAAACACTATAAAGAATGATTTCCTTATTTTTCCAGAATTCCTTTCTGGCTTGCCAATAGCTGGGGTTGATGGAACTTTAAAAAATAGAATGAAAAATAAGAGTGAGCAGAGTATGGTTCGAGCTAAAACCGGCTATCTGGATGGAGTCGTAGGCCTTGCTGGATATGTCGGAAGAAAGAATGATTCACCTATCATTTTCGTGTTTCTTTACAACGGTGATTACAATCATGGATTGGCCGCTCGTCCACTCTTTGACGATTTAATCAATCAATTAAAATAAATTTTAGGATCTATCATGTCACTAGCTAAAAAAAGAACCCAAACACTAAGTCGAAGTGAGTTAAAAAAAGTATTGGATGTAGCTCGTGGCGAGTCGATTGCAGATGTTCTTATTAAAAATGTGAAGATTCTCGATCTTGTTAATGGAGAAGTTGTTGATTCGGCCATCGTTCTTTCGGGGAAAACAATTGCTGGAATCGGATTGGAATATGCTGAAGCAAATGCATTAAAAGTTATCGATGCAAAAGGGCTTATCGCTGTCCCTGGCTTTATTGATGGACATCTTCACATAGAATCTTCCATGATGAATCCGTTTGAGTTTGAACGCATGACTCTTCCTCTTGGAGTGACGACGGCCATTTGTGATCCTCATGAAATAACCAACGTAATAGGGAATAAAGGTTTCTCATGGTTTTTGCGTTCCTCTGAATTAATGCACCAAAATCTTTTTGTTCAAACTTCGTCTTGTGTTCCAGCTCTTCCGGGATTTGAAACAAACGGTGGAGATTTTAAGCTCTCTGAAATGAAAGAACATAAATCACACCCCAATGTTTTGGGGCTTGCTGAAATGATGAATTTTCCAGGAGTCATTAACGGGGATGAAAGTGTTCTAGATAAGATTGAAGAGTACTCTGACTTCAATCTCGATGGGCACTGTCCGATGCTCCGAGGAAAAGACCTCAATGCTTATATCGCTGCCGGCATTCAAAATTGTCACGAAACAGTTTCTAAAGAAGAAGGAAAAGAGAAATTGCAAAAGGGAATGGCGCTTATCATTCGTGAAGGATCAGTTGCCAAAAATTTAAAGACCCTTGCTCCACTAGTGAATGAATTTAATTCACCTCAATGTTTTCTCTGCACCGATGATCGAAATCCATATGAAATTTTAAAAGAAGGACATATAAATTTCTTGATAAAGAAAATGATTCGAGAACTCAATGTGCCAGTGCACGTCGCTTACAGGCTTTCTTCCATGTCAGCAGCTCGCCATTTTGGATTAAAGAGACTTGGATTAATTGCGCCAGGGAAACAGGCCGATATTGTTCTTCTTAAAAATCTAGAAGATGTAGAAATTGCTGATGTGTTTATTAGAGGAGTTAGAGTTGCTGATTTAAATTTAGATCTAACGATTAAAGAAAAGCTCAACTCGTCTAATCCTCCTCTGGAAAATACAATTAAGAGAAAGCCTCTTTCGGTTAGCGATTTTAATTATCAACTAAAACCTGCTTGCTATAACGTCATCGAAATTGTGAAAGATGAAATTATTACCAATCATATTACAGCTCAATATGATGGAGAGAAATTTGATAAAGACGATATTCTTTTTATGGTAAACATCGAACGCTATGGAAAGAACCTTTCTCCTGCTTTAGGGCTCGTGAAAGGAATGGGACTTAAACGTGGAGCGGTTGCTGCAAGTGTTGCTCATGATTCTCACAATTTGATGATTGTCGGAAAAACGATTGAAGAAATTGTTGTTGCTGCCAATGCTCTTATTGAATCAGGAGGTGGATTGTGCGTAGTGGATGGCGATAATGTCACAGCACTTCTTGAACTTCCGCTAGCTGGATTATTAAGTTTAAAAACGGGAAATGAAATTTACGAAGATATAAAAAAATTAAAAACAGAATACAGAAAAATTGGAATCACACTTGAAGAACCTTTCATTCAGATGGCGTTTCTTGCTCTGCCAGTTATACCAAAATTAAAATTAACAGATCGCGGTCTTTTTGATGTAAGTACTTTTTCTTACATCGAACTTGAAGTAAAGAAATGACAAAGGAGTCATCTTGGTTTGTTTACATGATCCTTACAGAGAAAAATCGTCTGTATACGGGCATTACAACTGACATCGAAAGACGTTTTCAAGAGCACTCTGGAGAGTATTCAGGCGGTGCAAAGTTTTTTAGAAGTGATAAACCACAAAAAGTTGTGTATGTTGAAAATTGTGATTCGAGAAGTGACGCTCTCAAAAAAGAAGCAGCTATAAAAAAATTGTCACGGATACAAAAAGAGAATTTTATCAAGGATTCTTCGAATGGCGAAAACAAGATTTACAGCGGAAGGAAAACAAAAAGCAAAGACCTGGAAGGAAGCACTCGATCTCCTCGTAAAGGGAAATAACGATTTTTCGACTGGAAACACAAGTCATCCTGAGCGCGGCCGAGAAACCTTATTTGCTCAATACTTAAAACAATATCCATTTGCAGGAATTCTCAGTTGTGCTGATTCTCGAGTTGTTCCAGAATTGGTTTTCGATGTAGGGATAGGGGATCTGTTTACCTGCCGAATTGCAGGAACCGTTTTGTCTGACGCTGTTATAGGAAGCTTGGAGTTCGCTGTAGAAGTTTTAGAGGTACCTCTCATTGTTGTCATGGGACATGAAAATTGCGGAGCCTTTCGCGCATGCATGAATCCAGAGCACTATCCCAACGTGAAGGGAATTTCTTGGCAAATTATGCCCATCATTGAGGAATGCCGGGCGCTTCCAGGCGATCATCTTTATAATTCCATTACGGCCAATGCGAAAAAAGTTGCTCATCAACTGAGTACTGTTGGCCCGGTTTTAAGTCAGAAAGTAAATTCAGGAGAAATCAAAATTATTCCTGCTTACCATTCTCTTTCAACGGGACGAGTAACTTTTTTTGAGTAGGCAAACAAATGAAAAAATTTGAAGATATTTTTGCTGAAAAAATAAAAGATGTACTTGGAGAAAAAGATCCGGCCCATGATCTTTCCCATGTCAAAAGAGTGGTATCGACCGCAAAAAAAATAGCGACAGAGGAGGGAGCAAATCTTGAAGTTGTTATCCCGGCAGCTTGGTTGCATGACATTGTAAATCTTTCCAAAAACCATCCAGAGAGAGCAGAGGCTTCGAAAATGGCCGCAGCGTCGGCATTGAATTTTTTAACGAAAGTTGATTATCCTCAAAAATATTTTTCAGAAATAGCTCACGCAATAGAAGCACACAGTTTCAGTGGCGGAATAAGACCTCTCACTTTAGAAGCAAAGATTGTTCAAGATGCTGATCGTCTGGATGGACTTGGGGCGATTGGACTCGCCAGATTATTTTCTATTTCGACTCAATTGCAACGACCTTTTTATAATCATGATGATCCATTTGCTCTAAATCGTTCCTTTGATGATAGAGAAAACGCTCTTGATCATATTGAGATGAAGCTTAAAAAAGTGGTCGGATTGATGAATACTCACTCAGCGCAAATCGAAGCACAAAATCGCTTTATGTTCATTGAACAATTTTTAAAACAATTGCGAGATGAAATATAAAGTTTGCACATGCGAAACCATTGGTGTGATGGCACCTAATACGAAATCTAAAGATGAAATTCTTTTTTCTCAAAGATCTTCATCATCATCGAGGAAATCATTTTCAACATCATCACTCCAACCCGATTGAAGTTCAGAAGGAACATTAGGATCAATTTTATTCTTATAAATGTAGGGACAGTGACGGCATCCGCTTTGACAGCAGTAACCGCGCTTTAAATGGTACTCTTTAGTGAAGACAAGATTTTCTTCAGAGTCAATGTAGTAGTCTACATTTGGGATTAATGAATTTTTCATATTCTAAAAACAAGAACGGCTCCCGAAGGAGCCGTTTTTATATAGGTGCGATTAGCATTCTAAAATAAATTAGAGACTAGTATCTTCCACCACGGTTTCCGCGATCTCCACCACGGTCTCCGCCACGGTTTCCACCGAAGCCGCCACCTGAGCGTCCACCACCAAATCCACCGCCGCGAGATTCTCTCTCTGGTTGTGGCTTAGCTTCAGATACTCTTAGAGAACGTCCTTCGAACTCTTGACCGTCCAATTGAGATACAGCTGATTGAGCTCCATCATCTGATTCCATTTCAACAAATCCGAAGCCTTTGCTTCTTCCTGTTTCACGATCAATGATGATTTTCACTGATGCAACTGAACCAGCAGATGAGAAATGTTCTTTTAGCGATTCTTCTTTCGCAGAGTAAGGAAGATTGCCAACGTACAACTTAGTAGCCATAAAAAAAACTCCAAAAAAAGGTCAAAAGTGGGTAAACGCTTAGGACCAAGTAACTATTAGACTCAATGTATAACACAGGTCAATGCCAGTTCCAAATATAAATTTACATAAATATTATTATGGCTCTTTGTGTTATTGAGGTGGCTACATTACACTTAAAGGTAATACTACAAAGGATAATTTATGGAAAAGATTTGGCTTAAGAATTATCAACAGGGAGTGCCTGCAACTATTGAAGATCAGATAGAAAAATACAATTCGATACCCGATATTTTGGAAGAAAGTTTTAAAAATTATTCGAACAATCCAGCCTTTTATTGCATGGGAAAATCGCTCAGCTATCAAGAAATTGATAAGCTCAGTCAGAAGTTTGCCAGCTATTTACAAAATGATCTTGGTTTAAAAAAGGGTGATCGGGTCGCCTTGATGATGCCTAATATTCTTCAATACCCAGTGGCCCTTTTTGGAATTCTTCGCGCTGGTTTGATCGCTGTGAATGTTAATCCTCTTTATACTTCTCGCGAACTCGAACATCAGTTGAAAGATTCAGGAGCTGTCGCCATTGTGATATTTGAAAATGCAGCTCACACTCTAGAGCCAATTCTATCTCAAACAGATGTTAAGTATATTCTCACAACTTCCATTGGTGACATGCTTGGATTTCCAAAATCATTGATCGTTAATTTCGTGATTAGAAATGTTAAGAAGATGGTGCCTGCTTATAATCTTCCAGGAGAGATTCATTTTGTATCTGCTGTGAATGCTGGAGATGAAAATAAGTTTAATAAACCTTCACTGAATAAAAATGACATTGCTTTTCTTCAATATACGGGTGGAACAACAGGTGTCGCAAAAGGAGCAATGCTTACTCATAAAAATATTGTTGCAAATATTTCGCAGGCGAGAGCTTGGATTTCTCCACTGGTAAAAAAAGGAGAAGAAATAATTATTACTCCACTTCCGCTGTATCACATTTTTTCGCTCACAGCGAACTGCTTTATTTTTGGGTCAATTGGAGGATTAAATGTTCTCATCCCTAACCCTCGAGATATTTCAGGGTTTATTAAAGAATTAAAAAAATGGAAATTTACTGCCTTTACCGGAGTTAATACTCTTTTTAATGGCCTTCTTAATAATCCAGAATTCAAGACTGTTGATTTTTCTTCGTTGCGGCTGACTCTTGGTGGAGGGATGGCCGTTCAAAAAACAGTTGCTGAAAAATGGAAAGAAGTAACTGGCAAAACTCTTATTGAAGCTTATGGATTAACTGAGACATCACCAGCAGCGTGTATCAATCCAATGAGCTTAAAAGAATATAATGGATTTATTGGACTTCCTATTTGTTCGACTGATGTCGATATTAGGGACGATGATGAAAAAACACTTCCAATAGGAGAGGCCGGAGAGATTTGTATTAAAGGTCCTCAGGTTATGGCAGGATATTGGAAACGAGATGATGAAACTGCAAAGGTCATGACTAAAGATGGATACTTAAAAACTGGTGATGTTGGAGTTATGAATAGTGACGGTTATATTAAAATCGTCGATCGCAAAAAAGACATGATTCTCGTTTCAGGATTTAATGTTTATCCAAATGAGATTGAGGATGTTGTCGCTCAACATCCAAAAGTTTTTGAAGTTGCGGCCATTGGTGTTCCTGATGAAAAAACAACTGAAGCTATTAAATTATTCATTGTAAAAAAAGATGAGTCTTTGACAGTTGGAGAAATTATTGAATACTGCAGAGAGAATCTAACTGGTTATAAAATTCCTCGTCACGTGGAGTTTAGGACTGAACTTCCTAAAAGTAATGTCGGAAAGATTTTGAGAAAAGAATTGAGACAGTAGCTAATTTTTTATAAGGCTATCTATCTGAACCTCTACAACGTGACTATGACTATCGTGTTTTTCTGCTTCTACTTTTTTACTTTGTTCTAATTGCTCTTGATGGGCCCGATCTTCCGGGCCCATTTCGTTTGCAGGTTGTTTATCGGATAACTCGATTGTGTCTTGTTTTTTAAACCAGAAATATCGTTCATATCCTATCCCTGCCAGGACGACTGATCCAGCACCAATGGAAGCCTGCTTTGGAGTTATGCTTGTGATCTTTGCATACATCCTTTTAAAAAAGCCAACTTTTTCCTGGTCAGATCCAGCGTTTCTGTTTTTAAAGTAGTCAGAAAGAATAGTCTTTAACTTTACCAGTGGAGTTTTAATTTTATTATAAGCTACATCAAGTTTAGAAAGAGCGACTAGTTCACGAATAAAAACTTTGTCTTGGATTTTGAAAATTCCGTAAGTTGAAGGTTGGTAATCAGTCTCTTTAATAAGGACAGATAATTTATCTAATGCTCTCATGACATCAGCATTTGGTTGTGAAGCATTTTTTACCGCGTAATCTAACTCTCTTTGGACAATTGTCAGCATATCCAAAAGCATCGCCTGGCGAACAATGCGATCTTTGATTTTTCCATTTTTAATTAAAGTTCCATCAAGTTGAACCATTTCTTCTTTTAATTTATTAATGGTAAATTGAAGATTTTTATCTTCATCTCTTAACGTGATGACTTCAGTCTGGAGAATCCCATTGCGTTTAACAGTGATTTGAATATCGCGACTTTCACCATTTTCAAGTTTTAATTTTTTAAGAAGGCTGATGTTGTATTGAAGAGAAATTCGCTCTTCAATTAATTGATCCAGTTCAAATTTATACCTGGAAAAAGCATCAACCCATTCAGTAACGGCGTGATAGGCCTTAGTCGTCTGTTCATCATCAACGGGGACTTGATCAGAGACAATCTTCTCTATATTTTCAGCATAACGTTTTGCTGTCGGAATAATTTCTTCATCATTGAAGATATAAAAAGCTGGATAGCGATTATTATTCCAATTGCGCAAAGATTGATTGAAAGAAATTTTGACCTTATTTATCCACTCAAGGCGTGGATAATGAATCTGCATTATTTTTTCTTTGAATGAGATAAGTTTTTTATCAGCGAGAGCCTTGGTTAGATCTTTATCATAACCGTCACTCATGAAGAGACTTTTGGCTAAATCACTACAGCTGCTGCTTTCAACATCTGCGGGCGCACGGGTGCTCGGCACTCTTATCGCAGTAGAGCACGAAGCAAAGAATAGACAGATGGCCAACAGGTGAAAGCATTTCATACTAATCTTGTCGGTTAATTTAAATAAATCTTTAGTATGTGTCTAAAGTATAGACACTAAAGGTTTAGTTGACTGAACCGATAAGGTAAACTGGAGAGTCTTTTATAATGGCGATGAAATATCTATTAATTCTCTGTCTTCTCTTAGAAGCCTGCAGTTTCAGAGTTCCTGGCTGGGGCCGAAGACCATCGTCTGTGGCCGATTTTAATGACTATAAAGTTAAGATGAATGCTTTTAAAGCAAAGGCCGTAGGAAGTGAGCGAGATGCAAACTGCTCTAAAGAACAACTGGATGAGGACTTCAAGCGTTTGATGAGTTCTTTGAAAAAAGATTCATGCGCTCAAGATAATTTTACACTCGATAAGGAAGAGTTCGTCCAAAAGAATTGTCCGAAGATAAAAACAAAAGGGCTTTTTGATCGCATCGTACAAAAAACAATTGAAGAAGAGAAAGCCCAAAAATCGCTTAGTTATTTTCAAGATAAAGTTGATCCAGAATTTTTAGCACTAACTAGAGAAGCACGCACTCATTTAAATACAGTTAATGCAATCAGTGCGGACGAGAGGTACTCTGTTGATGATCGAATCGATTTGATTGCAACCTATGTTGAAAATGTTCTTATGCCAATTCGCGATTTGGTCATTATTAAACGCTCTTATCTTTCTAAAGAAAATGATGGCAGAGAATTCTTTGAGAATCTTAGACCTTCAATTCCTGAATCATTCTCCCAAGGGTTAAGTACAGAGCAACTCGGTCTTCTAACGATGGGGCCAAATCCCTCTACAAGTCCATTTTACATGGAGATCAGTGAATCCGGTTCAAGATCTTATCTTTTGAATTTTTCTCCAACAGAAATTATTCGCCATGATGTAATCACTTTATTAAAGGCCCCAACTTCAAGAAACTATGTCTTAGCTTTAAAGTGGATGACATTGCACATGATGCTCTCGCAGGTTTATCTCTACGATACAATTTTGGGAACAAAGGGGGCACTTCAGATTCCTAATTCATGTCAGAATCAATTTAACGGGAACTTACCTCCCAAATTTAAATTCAAATTTGAAGAAGGCGCAGGAGAACAATTCCTTGAAGGAATTCTTGCAAGTCATGGGTTAACCTACCAGCAAGACGATACCGCTTACCTTGATTACTATATAGATAATATCAATAAAGATCCTACAAAAGATGGCTATAGTGGGATGATTCCTTTTGAAAATTATAAAAATGCTAAGATGAATTTTAAAAATCAAAGCACTTTAAATGGTGGAATTCGCCCGCAGTTTGATGACGTCGCTCATTTTCAATCGATCATGTCTTTTAAATCAGCTGAGGCCATGTCTGTTTTTAGAGGAAGAGTCAACAAGCAAAATGTTACTTACGCCGGTAGTGAAATTTTTCAAAATATTATCGGGTCTTTTCCTGCTGATGAGATTGCAGAAATAAAATCTCAAGATGGAAGTAGCCAGCAAATTTACCCTGGAAAACAAAATCTTTCACCTTACCTGCTTTCATTGATGCAACAAAATGGTTTTAATGACTACACTCAATTAATTACAGAGAGAATGAAGAAAAAACTTGCAGGGAAAAAAGTCATGATTGATTTTCCTACAATGTATTCTTCTCCTGTATGGAGAGATTGGAGTTTAAAACTTTTAGCAGACACCTTTTATCAATATAGCAATCTTCCAATGGATTCTGATTTCCAGGGGATCGTGGCAAAATCATGCGGACGAGCGGGTTTTAAATTCAACAAAGATCTAAATTCAATTTGCAATGGGAATCGCGTTTTAAACCTTTCTAATTTGTTAAGCGAATTTAGATCAGGTGAAAAGTACATTCCAACCAGAAGATTGGAAGAAAGACAATTCCAGAATATTTATCCATTGCTAGGGATGGTTTGGACAACTCTTAGAGATGAGACAGAACTTCTTCCTGAAGCAAAGCCTTTTGAACTTAATTTTTTATTAGACCAAATGTCTTCTGGAAATCCGTGGGCCAGATTGAAGTTTGGTTATATGGTTGCTCTCGATCAATTAGAATATCAGAAAGAGGGAATTCCTCCTGCCTATGAGCGCATGGGGCTTTGGTTTAATGTAAATGAAAAAGCTCAGTGTGATAAAAAAAATGTTGATCTTCAATATACAAAAATCAAAACGGCTGGTCAGATCTTAGGACTGAATTATCCACTGTCTTATGATCACGCTGATAAATTTTTATCTAAAGATGAGAAAAATTCTATCTGGCGAAACATTATAGAAGATATTGATCATAGAAATGCTCAACTTTTTAGCGTCACAAGTGGTAATACAAATTTTTATAGCATTACGGAAGATCTTTCCTATAAAACTATTTTAAATCAAGAAAGTGCTCTTCGCTCTGGTGTAAATATTTCGGAAAGGACCCGTCAGGAAATTATTCAGGTTTCAAAATCAAGCGAAGCTCAACTTGGAGATTTCTTCTTAAAGCTTTATAAAATCAGAAACGATGTTGAAAGACAGAAAAAGTTATTTGAAGATTTTTCGAAGGTAAATGGAATAGACAATTCTTTTAACTTGAAACTCAATTTTCTTGCAATCGATGACTCATATAAAAAACCAATCTTTAAAGATATTTTAAGACAAGCTGCTATGGCGAGAAAACTTCAAATCTTGTCTCATCTTGATACATTCTGTTCGATGAATATCAATGATCAAACAGAATTTAAAAATATTTTTTATTCAACCTCAAAAGCACAAAACGAACTCAACCAAATGGCAGGACTACCAGCTGTTCCAGAAGAAGTGCTCAAAAAAATTAATGAAATGTCTCCTGGTGAATTTAGAGATATGTGGTGGGGGATTGGATCAGGTGTTGCTGGTATGGCCGCCATAATCGTAGGCGGTGCTTGTACTGCTGTCTCTGGGGGAATTTGTGCTCCTTTAGGTGGAACAATGGCAGTTGCCGGTCTTGCTTCGCTTGGAATTCAAGTAAAACTGACAACCAATGAACTGCAAAGAAAGTTTGATTCGGAAGAGTCAGCAAGAAAAATTAAAGTGATGGAAGATTTAGGTTTTGCCAATCTTGGAAGCTCAAATGAAGTTCGTCGCAGTTATGCTTGGACCGCCTTTGAAGCGATTAGCATTTTCCCTTTAATAGGGGTTGCAACCAGATCACTTACTCTAGGACCTAAACTCGTTGCCGTTTCAACAAAATCTCTTATGCAACAAACAGGTAAGACAGCTTTTAAATCAGCTGCTAAGTCTGCTGTCCAGGAAGAAGAAGTAAGGTCAGCTCGTTACTTATTAGGCGTTGATAGTGTTTCGAATAATTTGGGCCTGGATAAAAATAGTTTGGATATTGCTAAAACAAAAATCGATATGATTAAAAAACTTTATACATCAGGAGAGATTGATATTGAGACAATGCTCTCTCGAATTGGGAAAGTGATTGACCCAATCAAACGCGCAAAACTCGCAGCTTTGAGAACTTTGAAGAAAGAAGTAGGAAAAGTGACAGTTAAAGAATCAAAAAGTCAGATTGATCTTCAAGCCGCAAAAGTGGTGTCTTCTTATTTTGCCGACAACCCTAAGGAAATGCTTCGATTAGTTAGTAGTTACTCAGGAGAGCGCTTAAATAAAGCTGTGAGGATTATGGGCGAACTAAATGCTAAAGATAGAATAGGAAGACGCATTCCTGTGTTTAGCAGTGCTCGCGATTGGTTCTTGCGCATGAGAAATGAGTCTCTTGCAAAGAACGCTAGTAAAATTTTACGAATTGAAAAAGAACTCGCAACATTAAGTTCTAAACCAGGTTCTCTCGAGGCCTTTGTGAATAGGAATATGGAAGATCTCACAGATATTTTCATAGAAATTCCAATGAAGAAAAGAGAGATTCCCTATATCATTCAAGTTCAAGGGATGCCTGAATTTAACTTTTTCAAAGGAAGAAAAATTCCGATTCTTAGCATGATGTCTGAAGGGCAAGTCATGAAAAAAGTTTTTACCGCAAGAGCTCGTCTTGTGTACGAATCTTATAAAGCGCAGGCGAGAACGACTCTAAGTTTAAGAAAGTTTGTTCAATCGCAAACAACACTTGGGGCCTTTCATGCTTTTCAATACTCTGTAGCTGAGATGGCCAGCAAAAAGAGTGAACAAGAAGCTGCTAAAATCATGACAGACTATCGCGACTTAGAAGAAAAATTGGCCAAAAAGCTCTATGCAAAATATCTCGAGGGCGGACAGAAGATGGATTACAAATCTTTTAAAATGATGGCGATGAATCCTGCAAATTTAAAAGAGAAAGCGATTTCAGAAGCATTGTGGGAAGCGATACCTGCTGATGAGTTAATGGGAATGAAAGAAGTTGGAACATTTGCTCACAAAGCAGTTCAAGAACTTTCAAATTACACCGACGCTGATTCTTTTCAACGTTATTTAAATGCGCTTCGGATCCTAGTTATTAACAGAGATCCAGCTGTTCTTGAGATCATGTAAAAATTGAGGGAATATTGGTCAATTGGATAAATCTCATATTAACAACTCTGAATATTGCTTCATTCATGGGAGCAGCATTCTTCTTTTTTAAGAACAATAAAAGTATTAATTGGAAGAAGCTTATAAAAATACAAATAGTCTCAATGAGCATTTGGTTTTTAGAAGTGTACTTGCTGACAAAGAATTTGTCGTCACCCTATTCTGCGAGAATAATCGGAGCAATTATTATCCAAGTTTTCTCATTTGTTGTTTTCTGGACGACTATTTCTTACATTGGAAAACATAAGCTTTTAGTCGCTGGAAGCGAAGAGAAGCCGCTGCACTTTTTTTCTACTGGCCCATTTCAGTATGTAAGACACCCGTTTTATTCAACATATCTTTTGAGTTATTTAGGAACCTTCATCGCTGACTCTAGTTATCCTTTTCTCATATTAATAATGATGCTCATCTATTTTTACTACAAAACAGCAAGAGAGGAAGAAGGGCGATTTGATCTATCCGAGTACAAAGAGGGATATGCAGAATACAAAAGTAAAACAGGAATGTTTGTCCCTTGGTTAAATTAAGCGTGGGAATAAGAATATGAAGAACAATACGTTGCAGTTTGCTGTCGTTCGTGAGGATCCGGATATAGAATGCGAACTGATAAAGCGAAATTCTCAAATAAAAAAGATCCTGTTAATCGGTTCTGGTGGATGCACGGCCTTAACTGTGCGCCTTTTGTTTCCTCAGATTGAGCAGACCTTAATTGAGCCGAATCCCACTCAGATTCAATTGATAAAAAATAAAGAGAAGCTTTTAGCTGAAAACAAAATTGATGAATTGGTAAAGTTAAATCAAACTGGAAATTTTGAAAGTTTATTTCGATCTCTTCGCCTCTTTGTTGAAGAATTTATCATAAGTCATGATGAATTAAAGGAATTGATTATTTCAAATCAACACAATGAAATTGAAAAAATTTTTTCTCATCGTTATTGGCCAGTTGCCTTTGAGCTTTATTTTTCGGACGAAATACTAAACACTATGTTTGGTCCAGATGCAACTCAACATGCTCCAAAGCATTCTTATCCCGGCTATTTTAAAAGCGTCTTTGAAAAAGGGCTTATGAGATCAGATCTCAAGGATAATTATTTTATTCACCACATATTGTTGGGAGATTATTTACCAAACGTGTACCCAACCCATTTCCAAGTTCCACCTAAAAAATACAAAGAGTTTGAAATAAAAAATTCTCTCCTTCATGAAGTGCAAAGCTTTTCTGAGTTTGATTTGTTGAGCTTCTCTAATATATTTGATTGGAGTTCTGAAAGCTATATTGAATCAATTGCAAAGCGGTTAAAAGCAGAGGCAAAGGAAAATGCAATGATTGTCTTTCGCCAACTTAATCATCAAAAAGAATTTACTGATTTTTTCTCTCCTCATTTTCAATTCCACACGGAGGAAGAATGTCAGTTGTTAAATCTTGATCGAAGTCTATTTTATTCTAAATTAAATATTGCAACAAAAAGAGCGATCTAGGGAGATTAGAATGAGTGATCTTTTAAAATTGGTTGACCAGATATTAGTGGAAACGGATTACATGAATAATCCTTACTTTACATCTTTAAGAAATAAGGAGTTTGATAAAGAGGATTTTATAGAAACTCAAATTCAATTTTATTTCGCTGTAACATTTTTCTCCCGCCCAATGGCGGCATTGGCCGCAAAAGTTCCATCTCCAACTCTGCGTATGGAAGTTGTTCGAAATGTTTGGGAGGAGCATGGGGAAGGGGACTTCTCTAAAATTCATGGAAAAACATTCTGTGAACTACTTCTTCGTTTAGACAATGTAAAAGAAAGTGATGTTGATAAACGAGCTCTTTGGCCGGAAGTTAGAGTGTTTAATACAACTTTAACTGGAGCATGCGTGCTTGATGAATATCTCATCGGAGTAGGTGCAATGGGAATGATTGAGCGTATGTTCGTTGACATCTCTAATGGCATTGGAAAGGGAATTGTCGATAATGGATGGCTCAAAGAAGATCAAATGATCCATTACAATCTTCATGAGAAGTTAGATGTTCGTCACTCCATGGATTTCTTCAATGTTTTAAAGCCTGCATGGGAAGAAAGTGAGACTAATCGTTATTTTATCGAGCAAGGTCTTCGCATGGGGGCAGAGGTTTTTAATTACCTTTATCTTGCTATGTACACTCATCGCAAAAGAAGAATGATGAGAAAAATTTCCGGATTTCATTCTCGAGCATAATGAAAATTTTTGAAATAAAAAAAGATGATCGTTATCTTTATCAAGAACAGCTCGCCACTCTTGAAAAGATTGCCATTTATCCCCTAGGGGATGATTCTTTTCGCATCGATCATGGAAGCGATTATTTTGCTTTTTTTGATCGATTAGGAGACGTTCATTATTTTGTCTGCACGATTAATGATAAAGTCGTGGCAGTTAGTGCAGGGATCATTAGAGAGATTCCTCACAAAGTTTTTTATCTTTGCGATTTAAAAGTTCATCCTGATTATCGAGGAAAAAAAATTCCTCTAAAGATGTTAAGTCACGGGGCCATTCGATATTATCTAAAATGCCCTCGTGGGTACGCGATATCGATGGATAAGGGAGAGCAAAAAGAAAATAGGGTAGCAAAACTTTTAAGTCGCTTCCGCTGGCTTAAAATTGCTCCAGTTGAGAAACTGTTTATCTATTCATTTACCCATGAAGAAATTAAACGCTACCGAGAATTAATTGAAAAACATAAAGGGCCTATTTCTTTTTTGTCTCTACTTGGAATTAAAGATCTCATTTTAGAGAGCACAAAAAAACCGATGAAGCTTCTACATATTCAATATGGGCATGATCTAGGCGGAGCTCATGATGCTTTAACAAAAGATGCTAAGGAGGACCATGTTCATATGCTGGCCCTTACTTCAGGGGATCCGCTAAAAAATGAATTTGACCAGTTAAAAATTCGCTCCTCTAGTTCAGCGACAGTGATCGCTCATAATATGAAAATCATAAAGTGGGATTTCATTCGAACGTCTGATATTTAGCTTTTTAAATAAAAAGGCCCTCGATGAGGGCCTTATATAATTTCTTGTTTTATACACTTACTATTTAAAGAAACAACGTTTCGACTTCAGCGTTTCATATTGCTTCATTAGATAGTCATTTCCTTCAGCTTTCTCTTTTAGTGTTCTGTAGAAAGCTTCTTCTGTTGTGATATTATCTTTTTCCGCGCGAGCAGAAACCTCATTTAAAGTTTTTGTCCATCCACTCATATCTTGAGGGGACATATCATCAGCAACAACTTTCCAAAATTTCTGAGGGTTTTTTGGATCGATGATATTTGTTCTTCCGTTTCTTGTTGCAAGTTTTTTAATAGAAGCTATCAATGCTTTTTGCTCTGGAGATCCACTTTCTGCAAGACCTAAAAATAGACCTAGCGATTTTTCTTCAGAAGGAGCTACCATATCTGGAGTTACTCTTGAATAATCTCCCATTCCTAATCTTCTCATGCGAGTCGAGATGAAAGTATTAAGTTCCGCTGGATTTTTTGGAAGAATTTCATTTAAAACTTTTACAGAAGAAGAATTTTTGATGTTCTCAACTGTAAATTTAAATCCGTTTTTAGCAAGACCTTCATTTACACATTCAGCACACGTGATGATTATTGATTTTCCGTGTCTGTTGGCCAGATAGATGATGTTGTTAACAGCTTTAACTACATCTTCTTTTTTTATTTCGCCTTCTGATTTATCTAGAAGAATTTGAAGCTCTTTTCTAACACTTGCATCTGATCCAGTGACTGGAAGTTTTGAAAGCGCTCCTGAGAGCTCTTGTTTTGTTAAAACTTTCTTAGACCCAAGGGCGGTTATAGCTGAACCAACATAGCTTTCAACTTGTTTGGCATCATTTCCGCTGATTCCATACTTTCCTAAAATTTCCACCAGACCTGAGCCTGAGATCATGTAATCGACGAGTTTTGTAGTCCCAGAGGCATGGGCCATAGGAGCAAAATTCAAAATAAGGGAGAGAACAACAAGATGCTTAATCATAGAAAAATTCCTCGCTTTGGAAACTTCAGTACTTAGATAATTTTCGGAATATTTGATCTTTTACTTGATAGTGTGTCATTTTTACTTGGGGACTTCTTTTTTTCGATCATATTGGATATTCAAATAGTTAGCGCCCTAAAAAGGCACAGTGAGAATTGATCATTAAAGAAATTAGTGGTTAAACTAATGCGAATTATTAGTTGAGCTAATTACTTGGGGAATATTGTGAAGATAATTTTGGCCCTTTTACTTCTTCTTTCTCTCTTTGCCTCTGCATTTGCAGAGTCCTCTGATCTAAGTGCTCAAACAAAGACTCCTGAGGATGATCAGGAGAAAATTGCTGAATACAATCAGGCCTGTCAGGTCATCGATCTCCTTCTTGTGAAAAAACAATTTAAAGTAGAGTGCAACAGCAACTATCAATATTTCGGGCCAACTTCAATCGGTCCAAAAGCAAATGGATATCTTCGTATTGCTGGCTATAATCTTCTTCACCCTGGTACTTCAAAAGCGCTTTTTAAAGACTATTCTCTCGTTGCAAAAATTATGAACCAATACGATGTTGTTTCTGGATTAGAACTTTTGGGAGCAGTCGGACATGATGGGGCCAATAATCAGACAGTGCTAGCTTTTCTTCGCGAAAGCCCGAAGATGATAGCTGATTTAAAAGCAGCGAAGGAAAAAACAACTGATGCAAAAAAATTAAAAGAGCTCGATGATAAACTTACAAAGTTAATCACTGATACGCGAACAGCATATTCTCTTTATAGAGCTCCTGGATATTTTAAAATTTTGATGGCCCTTAAACAACTTGATCCAAGTTGGTCTTTGCTTCTATCACCTAGAGGAGACTCCGCTCTTCAAGGATCAGTTGAAGAAATGGTTGGCTTCTTTTTTAAAGCAAGTGCTATCACTCCTATTGTGAATCCTCATTGTAAAGAATTTAAAGATGAGAATGGGGGAGTCCCTTACGCTTGTATCATTAATCTCTCTTCAAAATTTATGGGCAAGGACTTCACTCACAATTTTGCCCGTAGACCTTTTATGGCGAGTTTTAAATCAGCAGCGAATAAGACATTCACATTAGTGAGTGCACACGTTGTGTTTACTTTTTCCGGTGATGAAGAAGCTTCTAAAAAAATTATGAACGATACTTTTGGTGTGGATTCTCCTGCTACTTTAGGAGGAGGAATTAACAGTTCAAACTTTGCTCGATTTGCTGAAGTTAAGACAACTCTTGATTTCATGAACCGCTACAGAGAAAGATATAACGATAAAAACATTATGTTTGTTTCTGATACAAATCTTGTGGCAAATAATCCTTTCTGGACAGAAGTCCTAAAAAGTTTCCCTGGAGGAAGCTTGCTCATTGATGAGCCTACAACCATTTCACCTACTCGTTACAGTAGTGAAGGGAAGGAAACTAATGGTGTAGCTAGTTCATATGATCATTTTGTATTGGATAAATCAGTCTTCTCTAATTGTTCAAATGGTGAAGTTTACAATTACTATAAATCAAATATCGAGTCAGACGTAGAAAGAATTTACGGTGTTCGTAGTGGTGTGGGCTATCGATTAAAATCTTTAATGCCCTTAGAAGAAGTTGGAATCGGTGGAGATATTCCACCAGAAGAAACTCCGCTTCCTACAAAATTGGATTACCCTCTATCGACAACAGCACAATCAAAAATTGGAAGAATGGTTGATAATTACACTACCCAATTAACGGGAATGCTCACAGTGAAATCGAATGCTGTTGTTAATGATGAGTTTCAAATTCAAGAACGCATTGATGGCTACAAGAGAAGAGTTTTCATCAATCAGCTCACCAATGCATTCTATTATAGATTCTATCAAGAAATTTTAAGTGATCACTTTCCGGTATCGATCACTTGTAAATACTAACTCAAAGCTGCTTTAACTAATTCATTGGCCAGTTTGCTATCAAATTGGCCTTTTATCTTTGGACTCAATTCTTTCATTACTAGACCTGCGTTTATTCCAGGAGTCTTAGCGATAATTTCAGTGATAAAGGTTTTTACTTCCGCTTCACTTAATTGCTTTGGAAGATATTCAGTTAAGGCTGCGATCTCTTTCTCTGTTTTTATTCTAAGCTCATTTCCTTCAGGAAAATTTTCTAGAGAGTCTCTGAGTTTTTTTACATGCTTGATGAGTACATCCATTTCTGGCTGAGGAGCTTTAGATGTTTTGTTTTCAATGAACATCGCTTTTAAATAGCGAAGGGCATCCAGGCGATCTTTGTCCTTAGCGAACATTGCTTTTTTAATGTCTTCTGTGATTTTTTCCATCATGATAACGGCCTCCAAGTTAATGGAAGCTATTATTGATTAAATTGAAGAAGCATTCAAGACTAGGCATGATATCGAATAATTTTATCGTTGAAATCTGTCACTTCCCATCCGGCCCCTTTGCCACCTTCAATAACAGGACAAATGTCTTTGATATCGCCTTTGATCGCAACAGAGAGTATGACTTTGCGAATAGCAAGCTTTGCATCCTGAGCGGCCTTTAAGCGCTCTAGATCTCCGGGATTTTCATTGAGCTTGAACTTCTTAATCAGAAGATTCAAACCTTCTTCTACTAATGCTAATTGTTCTTCATCCATGCATTTGATTTTAAAGCCTTTTTCCTTTTAGGTGGAAAGAGAAAGTGAGTATTGTTAGATAAGTTAACAGTTACCATTACTTATAACATTTTTGCTTGTGGGAAAAATATACAGTTAATATAAGAAAAGTTTAGATTGAGAGTGAAAAAGCGACTCAATTTTATGGCTTCCCTGAGGAGAGACTCCCCAGGGAAGAATGTTTTTAAGCTTTAGGTAGATCAATTTTAGGAAAGAGAGGCGTTGGCTCTGTTAATTCATAAACAGTTGAACCAAATTTTACTTCTTCAAAAGAAGTGAGTTTTATTCCCAGCGGCTGAAGGGCCTTTTCCGCTGTATCCGGAAGAAAAGGTGAAAGCAGAGTAGAGATCGCATGAATTGAATAAACACAGTTATAAACAACTTGTTTCAAGGCCACTTTATCTTCTTTAAGTTTCCATGGCTCTTTAGTGTTTACGTATTGGTTCATGCTGTTAACACCTTCCCAAAGCGCTTCAAGGGCCTTGTTGTGTTCGCGTTTTTCCATATGCTCTTTCATTTTTTTGAAGCAGTCATCGAAATGAACTTCTTGAGTGACACCTTTTCCATCAAGAGTAGGAGCATTGTCTTTTAAGTAAAGTTTTAAAACTCTCATGATGAGGTTTCCATAACTGTTACCTAATTCGGCGTTGTGTTTTTCAATCAATTCTTTTTCAGAAAAACGTCCATCACTATGAGAAGGAATAGCGCGAAGAAGATAATAGCGGAAACTATCAAGCGGATATTTTGCTAGCATATCATGTGGGTCAACAACATTGCCTAATGATTTACTCATTTTCTTTCCATCTTCAGCGAGAATCATTCCGTGAACATAAACTTGCTTTGGAAGAGCGACTCCAGCAGAGTGAAGCATGATTGGCCAAATGATTGTGTGAAACCAAGCGATGTCTTTTCCAATAACGTGCATAGAAGCTGGCCAGAATTTTTCATTCTCAGTATGAACAACTCCAGCATAGTAGTTAATAAGAGCATCAAACCAAGTGTACATAACAAACTTAGGATTTCCTGGAACTGGAATTCCCCATCCTTCATTTGGACGAGAGATAGGAAGATCGCGAAGTTTATCGCCTTCAATACGAGAGAGCATTTCATTGAAAGACGAATGCGGAACGATGAAGTTCTCATGAGTCTTGATATGAGCGATGATCCATTCTTGATAAGAACTCATTTTAAAGAAATAGCCTTCTTCTTCTTTTAACGTAAGAGGCTTTCCATGAGCTGGACAAATATTATCAGGAGCTTGAGTTTCTGTGTAAAAAGATTCACAAGCTAAGCAGTATTGGCCTGAGTAAACACCAAAATAAATGTCGCCTTTAGCTTCCATTTTTTTCCAGAGTTCATTGCATACATGATGGTGGCGATCTTCAGTTGTGCGAATAAAATCGTTGTTTGAGATGTTTAAATCAGCACAAAGTTTTTTAAACTTAGAAGAGTTTAAATCGACGTATTCTTTTGTCGACATGCCTGCTTCTTTTGCTGATTCAAGAAGCTTTTGTCCATTCTCGTCTGTTCCAGTGAGAAAATAAGAATTGTATCCTAGAAATTTATACCAACGAGCATAGGAATCGCTGACAATCTTTTCTAGAGCATGCCCCATGTGAGGACTTCCGTTTGGGTAATCGATTGCGGTTGTAATATAAAAATTTTTACTCATATAAATCCTTTTCTTTTTTAAGCTTTCACTACAAAGTTTACAATTTTTCCAGGAACATAAATTTCTTTAACAAGTGTTCCTACTAAATGCTTCGCTACATTTTCATCA
Organism: Bacteriovoracales bacterium; assembly: GCA_037444575.1. Classification (GTDB taxonomy): domain Bacteria; phylum Bdellovibrionota; class Bacteriovoracia; order Bacteriovoracales; family Bacteriovoracaceae; genus Bacteriovorax. Next base: position 269,925 of record JBBIME010000007.1, on the reverse strand, counting down.
GCTTTAGACAATGCAAGAATTTCTTCTTGAGTAATTGTTGGCTCAACTTCTAAAGTCGCACGAAGTTTTCCGTTGACCTGAACGGCAACAGTAATTGTGTCATCTTTTGCTAAAGCTTCATCAAACTTAGGCCATGCTTCATAAGCTAAAGTGTTTTTGTGTCCAAGAAGAGACCAAAGTTCCTCACCTACGTGTGGGGCCATTGGAGCTAAAAGAAGAGCGAAAGTTTCAGCTGTCTCTTTATTTACTTTTCCAACTTTGTAGCAGTGATTAACAAAAACCATAAGACTAGAAATGGCCGTATTAAATCTTAGGTTGTCGTAATCGCCAGTTACTTTTTTAATTGTTTTATGAAGGATCTTAAGAGTCTCATCAGTTTCAGATCCACTTGCAATGTGAGTTGGATCTGCAAAAAATCTATAAGCGCGATTTAAGAAGTTAAAAACTCCCTTAACACCGTTTTCATTCCATGGTTTTACTTTTTCTAATGGGCCCATGAACATTTCATAAAGTCTTAGAGAGTCTCCACCAAATTCTTTTACAACGTGATCTGGGTTAACAACATTTCCGCGAGACTTACTCATCTTCTCGCCGTCACTTGCTAAGATAAGTCCTTGGTTAACTAATTTTTGAAATGGTTCTTTTGTAGAAACAAAACCTAGATCAAAAAGAACTTTGTGCCAGAAGCGAGCATACAATAAGTGAAGAACAGCGTGTTCAGCTCCCCCGATGTATAAATCAACTGGCATCCAATATTTTTCTACGTCTTTGTTCCATGGTTCTTTTTCATTTTTTGGATCACAGAAACGAAGATAGTACCAGCAAGAGCCTGCCCAGTTAGGCATTGTGTTTGTTTCGCGTTTTGCTTTTTTCCCAGTCTTTGGATCAGTAATCCATAACCAGTCAGTAGCGTTTGCTAATGGTGATTCACCAGTTCCAGATGGCTTAAATTCTTGAAGATCAGGAAGAGAAAGTGGAAGTTCATCAGCATCTAAACATCTAACAGTACCATCTTCATATTTTAAAATTGGAAATGGTTCACCCCAATATCTTTGACGAGAGAAAATCCAATCGCGAAGTTTGTAGTTAATTTTTCCAGCGCCGAGTTTTTTAGATTCAAGCCACTCAACCATTTTCTTCTTAGAGTCAGCAACATTCAATCCATCCAAGAAATCAGAGCTTACATGTTTGCCGTCGCCAGTGTGAGCGGCTTCGTCTATATCTTTATCTCCGCCTTCAATAACTCGAACGATTGGAAGATTGAATTTTTTTGCAAACTCATGATCTCTTTCGTCGTGAGCAGGAACGGCCATAACGGCTCCTGTTCCATATGTTGCTAAAACGTAATCTGCAATCCAGATAGGAATTTTTTTATTGTTTGCTGGATTGATTGCATAAGCTCCAGTGAACACACCGGATTTATCTTTGTTAAGTTCTGTTCTTTCTAAATCATTTTTTAGCTTACAAGTTTCGATGTAACCATCAATTGCAAATTTATGTTCTGCAGTTGTAAGTTTAGAAACGAGAGCATGCTCAGGAGCGATAACCATATAGGTTGCTCCAAAAAGAGTATCAGGTCTTGTTGTGAATACTTCGATTGAATCAGTGTGACCGTCAACTTTGAATTGAATCGTTGCCCCTTCAGATTTACCAATCCAGTTTCTCTGCATTTCTTTGATTGATTCAGGCCAGTCAACATCTTCGATGTCAGCAAGCAAGCGCTCAGCATATTCAGTGATTCTTAAAACCCATTGTTTCATTTTTTGTTGAATAACGGGATGGCCGCCAACTTCAGATTTTCCATCAATGACTTCTTCATTAGCTAAAACGGTTCCAAGAGCTGGACACCAATTCACATTCATTTCTGATTCGTAAGCAAGACCTTTGTTGTAAAGCTGAACGAAGATCCATTGAGTCCATCTGTAGTAGTCAACGTTTGAAGTCGCAATTTCGCGATCCCAGTCATAAGAAAATCCAAGAGACTTTAATTGACGAGTAAATGTCGCGATATTTTTTTTCGTTGTAATATCTGGATGTGTTCCCGTTTTCATTGCATAGTTTTCAGCTGGAAGACCAAACGAATCCCAACCCATTGGGTGAAGAACATTAAATCCTAGCATGCGCTTATAACGAGACATGATATCTGTTGCAGTGTATCCCTCTGGGTGACCAACGTGGAGTCCATCTCCAGATGGGAAGGGGAACATATCGAGAGCGTAGTATTTTGGCTTCTTTGAATTGTTTTCTGCTTTGAACGTTTTGTGTTCGTCCCAGTACTTTTGCCACTTGGCTTCGATTTCTTGAAAGTTGTACTCGACTGTGTTTTGAGTGGTGCTGTCAGACATGATTTTTCCTTGGTAAATGAACCGTCTTATATCCTTTTTTGGAAGTCAAAAGTCTAACACTAGGAATTCTTTTTATAAAGTGTATAATAGAGGAGAAAACATAAAATTTGAGAGCTATTTATGAGCGAAAAAATCATTGTCTATCCCATAAGCGCGAATCCTCCCACTTGGGGACATGCTGATATCATGATGAGAGCGGCAACTCATTTCGATAAGGTCATTTGGGTAGCAGCAACCAACCCAAAAAAAGAGTATATGTTTACCTCTGAAGAGCGTCTGGATATGATGCGCTCCTATGTAGAATACTATAAGTTAAAAAATGTTGAGGTTTGCGAGCATAAGGGAACCATTGCTCGTTTTGCTGAAGATAAAGGTGCTCAATTTTTGCTGCGCGGGTTAAGAAACTCTTCAGATTATCAAATGGAGCTTGAACTCTCTGTTGGAAACCGAGGGATCAATAAAGAAATTGAAACCATCTGCCTTTTTGCTAAACCCCACTTTGCTACAATTTCTTCAACTCTCATTCGCGAACTAGCTCTTCTTAACGAGCGCATTGACCAATATGTCATGCCTACGATCGCTAAAAATATTTTGCATAAACTCCATGGAGACAAAGCGATTTTATGAGGACACTCATCATTTTAGGCCACCCAGATAAAAATTCTTTCTGCGCCTGTCTTGCTAACTCTTATGAAAAAGGTGCAAAAGAAAAAGGTGGAGATGTGAAGAGAATCAATTTGAGCGATCTTCGCTTTGATCCAATTCTTCGAAATGGATATAAGAAAGTTCAAAATTTAGAACCAGATTTAGTTGAGGCCCAACAACTTATTAAATGGGCCAATCATTTAGTTTTTGTTTTTCCTGTTTGGTGGTCATCACCTCCGGCCCTTTTGAAAGGCTTCATTGATCGCATTTTTCTTCCAGGTTATGCCTTTAAATACCGGGAAAACTCCCTTAAGTGGGACAAACTTCTAGTCGGACGAAGTGCGCGCTTGATTGTAACAAGTGATGCTCCTGTCGTTTGGCTTTATCTTGTCTACTTTCACCCTGCCATTAATATGATGAAGAAAGCGATTCTGGAATTTTGCGGTGTAAGTCCAGTGTCAGTTACAAGTTTTGGCATGATTAAAAATGCTGATGAAAAAAAACGCAATGTTCTTTTAGATAAAGCCTACCGAGAAGGCCTGCAAGATAACTGATCGCTCTGTAATAAATACATACTTGATTGAGAATTTCTTTTAATCTGGTAGATTTTCTTATCCAAAATCTAATAACCAGGATTTCATATGAAAAAGATCATTTTTTGCTTACTTATCGCAAGTGCGTTTTCTCAAACTAGTTTTGCAAGCTCACTAAAAAGTGAAAAATTATTAGCAGGAAAAGTAATTCATACAAAATGTGACCTTGGTGGCGGAGACTCTTACAACGAAGACTTTAGATTTATTTTTGATGCTCGCAATAACAATATTGAGATGCGTGCAAATGGATTAGTAAATCTAGAAAAAGTTTCAGAAGAAATAAGCGCTGATAGAATTATCATTAAGACACCGGCTTTCCGATCTAGTGAAGGACATTTGGGAAACATCGGAAAGAAGAAACAGACTCTTGAGATCTCTTTGAATAAAGGTATTCCATCTCAGATCAAATTCAGAACATATGATGTAACACTAATTGTTCCAGTATCAGTATCTCCAGAATACGATTGTACAGTAACAGGTGTTTCTAAAGAATAATTTGATTTCTTAAGCCTTCAAGGCAATTTTATCAATGACGTGACTAGCGGCCAGAAAGCCGAATGTTCCTGTGACGTGAGTGATGGAGCCCATACCTGTTTCACAATCTAATTTAAGATTGACGGAAGCATCGGCGACGGAACAAACGCTTCCATCGCTTTTAGGAAACATTGGCTCTTCTGCTGAATAGACGCAGGCGATATTAAAAATTTGTTTTTTACTTCGAGTAAAACCTGCTCCTGATGGAAAAGAAAATTCCTGGCGCAATCTCTTTCGTAGAGAAAAAAGAAGAGAATCGTTACAAGCAAGTCCTAGATCATCAACTTTTATCATCGATGGATTTCTTTTTCCCGCAGCTCCGCCAGTAACAATTAACGGAATATTTTTTTCCTTGCAATGAGCTGCAAGCACACATTTATTTTGAAGGCTATCGATAGCATCGATAACATAATCGTATTTTTTATCCAGGATCATATCGGCAGACGTTGCAGTGAAGAATTCTTCAATAGCTAAAACTTTGCATTGAGGATTGATCGCGAGAATTCGATCACTAATAGCATGGACTTTCATTTTTCCAATCAGCCCATCCATTGCGTGGATCTGGCGATTAGTATTAGTGATACAGATATCATCGAGATCAACTAAAGTGATGGATCCAACACCCGAACGAGCGAGAGCTTCGGCTGCCCAGGTTCCAACGCCACCAAGGCCTACGATGAGGACATGCGAATTCAAAAGATTTTTTAATCCTTCGACGCCGTAAAGTCGGGCGATACCGCCAAAGCGCTGGTTGTAATCTTGGTAATCAAAATCATTCATGAAGCGAACTATACAATTTTGACTTTTCATTTGGAAGCCGCGGGGGAATAATTATTAAATGTTTAAAGGAAAAGAAGACTTATTATTTGAACCAAACAATCTATTTATTTGGTTTCTCCTGGCCTTCCAGGGGGGATCACTAAACACTGCAGGCTATCTTGCAGTTCATCGATTTGTTTCCCATGTCACTGGATTTGCAACACTTGCTGGTGTGGCCGGCGCTAAATTTGATTGGTCAACAATGATTGGAATGCTTTTGGTTCCTATCTTTTTTTTATTTGGGGTCATTATTTCAGCCTGGAATGTGGAGCGCCAAAGAATTAAGAACGAGATACCACGGTACTCACTTATTTTTTCTTTCATTATCTTCAACATTCTTCTTATTACGCTCTTAGGTACATTTGGATACTTTGGAGAGTTTGGTGAGCCGCTTACGGCCCAAAGAGATTACTTCCTACTCTTTCTTTTAGCCTTCACTTGCGGTCTGCAAAATGCGGTTATTTCTTCTGCTTCCGGTATGGTTATTCGTACAACCCATCTAACAGGGCCCACAACTGATTTTGGGATTGGTCTGGTTAGGATTTGGTCGACACGCAATAATCTTCATCAACGCGAGTTATTTGCAATGTGGTGCAGATTTGGAATTTATTGGTCTTTTATCGCTGGCTCCTTTGTGGCGGCTCTTCTTTTCATCAATTTCAAGTTTTTTGGTTTTTACATGCCTCTAGCGATCAGCCTTTTTACGGCCTTACGTCTTCGGGCGATACACATAAAGAACCTGTAATTTATACAACCTCTCTTTTAAGTTTTCCTATAGGGTCTATAATCCCTCTATCGTAATTTCTACAAGAGGGTTTTATGTCATTACAAAAATTTAAAATTGTTTCACCAAAAGACGGTCAGTCAGTGGACAATGTTTTTGAAACACTTTTAATTAATCTTGATCATATCGTGAGTATGAAACCTATTCGCATGGTTGTTGAAGAAAAGTTAGTGAAAGGATATTGGATTAGAACGACGAATGGAAAAAAATATCGTGCAGTAGAAATTCCAGCTAAGCTTAAGACTCTTTTGGATAAAGATGAAGATGATATATCAGCGCCAGTGCTGAATGTATTAAATGAGGATCTGACTCAAGCTGAACTTTTAAATTAAGCATTTCAATTTTATTTTTAATCACCTCTAAGCTTCCCCCTGTAATTATAATTTTGCTCGGGGAAGTTTTTTTTATTACGCTTCCTAAAACTGAATCCAGATAAACGTCAGACGCTCCTTGTATTGCTTCTTCTGTAGTGTGAGGAAGATCTTTAATCATTAAATCATTTTTTGAAAGAATAGGGAGCTTAGATCCTTTTGAGTAAGACGAAAGAAAGGTCTTCATTCCTGGGAATATATAGCCTCCCATAAATCCAGAAGAAGTGATTATATCCATCGTAATAAAAGTTCCTGCATCAATAGCAAGAATTCTTTCGTTCGTATCTTTTATGTTTTTAAAAAGAAGATAGCCTAAAACAAGTCGGTCTTCGCCCAACGTTTCAGCATAGTGAACAGGCATATCAAAAAAATGGGGATTATCTTTTGTATGGCGTTTTGTTTTTAGATTAAAACTAGGTTTAAAAGAAAGGGGGGCTCCGACATCAGAAACAATTATGAAATCATCTTGAAGTGGAGAGTATTCTTTTAAAGGAATAACAGATGAAAGCTTATCACCTAAATAGATGCCAACGTGAGGATTTGTATTTCCATTATCAACAGTGATTAATCGCATCTTATTTTAAATACTCGCTGAGTAATTGTTTTTTTGTTTCATAAAGATTAGCAATTGGCTTGCAAAATTTAGGAGGATCGTTCTTTCCTAAATGAAGAAGATCGTTAATGACTAACACTTGTCCGTCAGTATTAGTTCCCGAACCAATTCCTATTGTAGGAATCTTTAATTGTTGTGTGATTTTAGTAGCAAGTTTTTCTTCCACACATTCAAGAACAATTGAAAAGCATCCTGCTTCTTCCAATGCAAAAGCTTCTTTCATTAGTTTTTCTTGTTCGCTTATATCTTTACCATGAGTAAAGTATCCTCCTTGTTCATGAACTGATTGAGGAGTTAATCCGATGTGGCCCATGACAGGAATTCCAATTTGAGTAAGGCGCTTGATGAGTTCTAATTGATATGGAAAAGCTCCTTCAAGTTTTAGGGCCTCAACACCACTTTGTTGAAAAAGTTTAATAGAATTAGCGAGTCCCAATTCCATCGAAGCGTAACTTCCAAAAGGAAGATCGGCGATAACAAATTTATTAGAGGCTCCACGCTTTACCGCTTTAGAAAAGAGGGCCATGGTATCAACAGTAACTTCGATTGTATTTTCATATCCAAGGATGACGTTTCCAAGGCTATCGCCCACAAGAATTAAATCGAGACTTGTTTCATTTAAAAGCTGAGCCGTTTGAAAGTCGTAGCAAGTGAGCATTGAAAGAGTGCGATTCGTTTTTTCTTTTTTAAATGAACGAATCTGGCGCGTATTAAGTTTTGGTGTCTCTTTTTGATTTAAGTAAGTCATACAATTAGCTCTGGTTTTAGTTTTTCAAATGTTTTTGAAAGCTCTTCCTGACTCCATTCTTCTAGGACTTTTTTGCGTAAAAGATTGGCATCGATTTCAACTTCTTTATAAAACTCTTTATTTTTTATATCAACGAGAATCTGCTCTAAACCGCTATCAAAGGCTTCATTTAAGAGTAGTTTTCTGCCTTTTTGTGAACCAATGAGTGCATTTGGGGAGATAAGATTAAAAAAAGCCTCAGGACCCAATGTTACAAAAGCTTGAGAGATTGATTTTAATTCCAGATAACATTCCATAAAAGCCACTTCTTTTGAAACGCCATTTTTTCTTAGAAGATTATATGATTTCAAAGATCCATAAGGAATAAGTGAGCAAAGAAGAGATTGTTCTGAAAAAAGATCAGCAACGCATTCTTCATCAAAGTGACTTTTAAAAAGCGCCGTGAATCCTAAATGAGTTGCCAGTTCTTTTAAACTATTTTCATCACCTGAAGTTTGAGCATAGTAAGCAGCTCCAATTTTTCCCTTGGTCTCATATTGAAAACGAACATCACTTGCTATGGCCTTTGGAGCTAAGAGTGAGTGAGAAAAAGTTGCGTATTTTTCATGCAAACGCTCTTTTGATAAACTAAATCCATGAGCATAGACAAAGTGAGTTTTTTCTTTAAAAAAGCGATGGTTTTTTTCAAAAAAAGAAAGGTGCTTGTCATCAGGGATGAGCATTAGAAAAAGCGAATAGTTTTTTAGATCATCTTGTTCAAGGGTAATGCACTTAAATCCTAGCGACTCTACTTTTTTTACAGAAGCACTTCCCGGTTGAAGGGCAATTCTAAAATTTATTTTTGAGTCTCGAAGATTAAGTGCCCAGGCGCGGGCCTGAGAGCCAAATCCTACAATGACGATGGGCGCTTTTGTTGTCATAAGAATCCTTGATCGCTTGGCAAATATTCCCCTTAAAGCTACACTTATATGCTAAAAGGGGCCAGCGCAAAGCGAATGAAAATTTTATCAAAAGACAAGGCACAATATTATCAAATACCTTCAATAAATCGAGGTCATCTGACCTTTACTTCTTTTATCTCTAAAAATGGAAAAATTCTTTTTTTGGATTCTCATATTGATCGCCTTCTAAAGGGGGCAGAGTTTTTGTTTCCCAACGTTGGATGGACAAGCAATCATCAGAAATTGAAAGAGCATGTGTTAAGTGAATTTAAAGATGAGTCTTATTTTAGACTGACATTGTTTGATGACTCTGTTCACCTGGAAAGACGACAACTTGATGAATCCTCTGACTCTTTAAAGATGACTTCAGCGATAAAGTTGAAAACGCCAGGCATGATTCCATCTTTTTTAAAAGTTTCAAATTATCTTGAGTCTGATTTGGAAATCGCAAAAGCTAAGACTTTAGGTTTTGATGATGTCATGTATTTTGATAAGAATGGAAATGTAGCAGAGGCAAGCTCTTCAAATGTTTTTATTGTTACAAAATTAAATCAGATAAAAACGCCTCCGGTTTCATCAATGGTGTTGGAAGGAATTACCAGACAAAAATTGATAACAAAATTAAAGGCAGGCGGTTTTAATATTGTAGAGACAGCAATTTCTAAAGTTGAACTTGAGAACGCGCAGGAAATCTGGTTAACTAATTCAGTAAAAGGAATCCGCAATGTGTCTCAATTTGAGCACTGTAGTTTTAAGCGGAATGATTCAATCTTCGATCAGGCGATTGCCCTATTTGGAAGATATGGTGAATTGGTATGAATAAAATATTACGTGTAAAGTGTACTTGTGGGACAACATTTTCTTACTATGAATCTGAATTTAGACCTTTTTGCTCTGAAAGGTGCAAGTTGATTGATCTTGGGCATTGGTTTGAAGAGTCGTACAGAGTTCCAGAAAAAGATAGAAATCAGGTAAACAACAATGAAATCGAAGAAGACGGTTCGGAAAACTATGAGCAAAGTTACGACGAAGAAAACGAAAGCGATTACGAATAAAAAAGTAATTTCTACTGAAATACTAAAATTATCAATGAAGCTTGCTAAGTTGGCGGGAGATCATCTGCTAAAAAAACAACTGCGCATTTCTTCGCTAAAAATCACAAATAAAGAAGCTCAGGGATTTGTATCAAATGCTGACCTTGAAGCAGAGAAAATCATTGTAGATGGAATCAAAAAAGCTTATCCCGATCATTTTGTTCTCGCTGAAGAAAGTGCCTATAAAGAATTTAAAGGTGAGATGGCCCGATACGAATTTTTAAAAGAAAAAGAGTGGGTTTGGATAATTGATCCCCTTGATGGGACACATAATTTCTTAAATGGGCTTGATTATTTTGGGGTTTGTATTTCTCTTGCTCATTATGGGGAGCCTGTCGTTGGCGTGGTTTTACGGCCAAGCAGTGGAGAGTGCTTCTTTGCCATAAAAGGAAAGGGTACTAAATTAATCAATCTTTATTCAAAAAAATCTAAGCCGCTTTCACTCAAAAAAGCTAGCAACACTAAACTTTTAAGAGACTCACTCCTGGTGACGGGGTTTACTACGGAAAAAGGAGTCGTTTTTGAAGAGGAGTTTGCCCTCTTTAAAAATATGATGGGAAAAACCCGTGGGATAAGACGAATGGGAAGTGCAGCCTTAGATCTCTGTTATGTCAGCAAAGGAATCTTTGATTGTTTCTGGGAAAGAGGGCTTGCTGCTTGGGATGTTTCGGCGGCGGGACTTATTTGTCTTGAAGCGGGTGTAGTAGTAACTGATTATAGTGGTCAGAAATTTCATCCATTTCAAGAGACAATTTTGGCGGCAAGAGCTCCACTCCATAGTGAGATCTTGTCAAATTTTTCTAAAAGCTTATAATTTTATTAGATTCTTTTATGACTACCTAGGAAGGGATGCGTGTCAGAAACATTACGTTTAATTCTTACAAAATTTACAGATGAAACCATAACTGTCTTCAGCATGCTTTTGCTTATAACAATGGCAGGTATTGTTGTTTATTGGTTTTATAATAGAAAAAAGTTTCATCAACTCTCGCATGAAATACCAGCAAGTGTTGTTAAAAATTATTTAGATTCAATTATTCAAAATTCCACTTCATTAAAATCTTCTCTTTTCAGAGGAGGAGGCCTTGATATTGGAAATGGAATTCCTTCTGTTGTTCCTGTCGGAGATCTTCCAAGCTCAACAAACATCGGCATTGGTTCTGCTTCAGAAGAAGTAAATCAAAAAAATGCTGAAATTGCTTCACTTACATTAAAGCTCAATGATCGCTCTAGACAAATTGGAGATCTTGAAAAGAAAGTACAAGAATTATCTTCAGGTAAAGGTGGAGCTGAAGTAGATATGTTGAAAAAAGACATAGCTTCTCTTCAGGCAGAACTAAACCAGGCTCGTGCAGCGAGTGGGGGCGATGCTAATTTGCAACGCGAATTAAGTTCAGTTACTGGTGAAAGAAATGATCTTCGTGAACGCTTGAAAGAATATGAAATCATCGAAGAAGATTTAGCTAATCTAAAAAGACTTCAACAGGAAAACGATCAGCTTAAAGCTGAACTTGCTGCCCTTAAGAAAGGAGGAGCTCCTGCAGTAAAAGCTCCGGAAGTGACTCCTCCTCCAGCTCCTCCAGTAGAAGAAGAGGAAATTGACTTAGAAGCAGAAATGGCAAAAGCGATTGCAGAGAGTAAACCTGCACCAAAAGCAGCAGTTGTTGAGATTCAAGAAGAAGTTCCAAGTGTCGAAGGGGAACAAAAATCAGCCGAAGAATTATTATCTGAATTTGAAAAAATGTTGGGCTAACAACTTTTTAGGAGATCTTATTATGTTTAGAATTAACTCAAAGTTTCTCCTGAAAATTTCTCTTCTTTCAACTCTTGCAGTCTGTGTAACAGCTCAAGCTTCAATTAATGCAAGTGAAGTTAAAGAAGTTCTTCTTCAAAAATACATGATTAATTACACTGATAAAAACCAGATTGCCGCTTTAAAGAGTGAAACTTTAAAAAACGGTGGGCAATCAGTTGAGGCCTTGATTGAAGTTATGAAAAATGGAAAATACCCTGATAAAAACCGCTGGGTGGCCACTTTTTTACTTGGGCAAATCATGGGGGATAAGTCGGCTCCATTCTTGGCAAAATTTTTAAAACATCCGAATTGGGTCATGAGAATGGCCAGCCTTAAGACCATGCTTGCCTTAAAACAAAAAAATTATGGTGCTCACTATGCGATGTTACTTTCAGATGATTCATTCATCGTAAGATCTCAGGCCTTAGAAAATATCAGAGCTTTGAAGATCGAGAAATCTGCTCCTCAGGTATGGGCGATGCTTTACGATAAAAAAAATTATTATCAGCCAACGTTAAATGGAAAGGTTTTTAAAACCAAGCGCTCGAATCTCATCAAGTCTGTTATTACGACCATTGGAGATTTAAAGTTTGCAGAGGCGAGAGCTCCTCTTATAAAAATGATACAAAAAGATCGCTACAACGATATTTTCAATGAAATGGATCTGAGTTTAACTAAAATTACTGGTCAAAAATCTCCTGGATCAGATCTTAAAACAAAGAGACTTTTCTGGCAGAGAATGGCCTTAGATACTACGATTCAATAATCTATTTTTGGGAAATTTGTATTAGTAATAATTATTAGAATAACTAGAAACCTTTTTCAGCTTCTTTGCTTTTCTTTTCTTCAATCTCTTGAAGCTTTGATTCAATGGCGAGCGCTCTTTCTAGACGATATAGGATAGCTTTTTCCAGGATTCCATCACTTCTTATAACTTTCCAGCCTTGAAGAAAATCCTGCTCAACCCTTTGTCTTTTAAAGACGGTAACTTTACAAACTTCCTTGCTACCCCGATACCCTTTAACAACGTTTATGATTAGTTTAAACTGAGCTGATTTTACAGCGTCATTTGATCCAAAAGAATCAGCAAAATTGAGTTCAAGCGTGTTATCCATCCAACGGGTTTTTATGACGCCGGCCTCTTGATTGTAGACTTCGCGGTCATATTTATTGGTAATTTTCATGACCTCTTGCCAAACTTTATTATAGTCTGCGCGATAAACCTGGCTTGGGATCTCCAATTCTTCGCTAACTTGCTTGAAATTTTCATAAGAAGAGCAGCCCGTAAACATTAGAGACGGAAGCAGGAACAAGAAAGAAATCTTTATTAGTTGTAAAAAACTTTTTATCATCTTAAATACATTGTAACGAAGATTGAAAATAAGACAAAGATATTTGATGAGAAGGAATGTATGGCCCACACTACAATAATGGCAGATGTTTTAAGACTTGAAGCAAAGGCACTGGAACGCGCGGCTACTCTTCTTGAGAAATCCGGAGCAGCTCAGGTCGAAAAATTAGCGGCCCTATTTCAAAAATTGCAGGATACGGATTCTGCCCTCATTTTTTGTGGAGTAGGGAAGTCTGGCATTATTGCTCAAAAATGTGCTTCGACATTCACTTCTCTTGGACTTCCTTCATTTTATTTACACCCAACTGAAGCTTTGCATGGGGATCTTGGACGTTTAAGAAAATCAGATGCCATCGTTTTTATAAGTAAGTCAGGAACGACAGAAGAGATTTTAAAACTTCTTCCTTTTATTCCAACGAAAAGAGAAAACCGCATCGGTCTTATCGGAGCTCAAAAATCTCCAATTGGAGATGAATGTGGAATTCTTTTTGACTGCTCAGTTGAAAAAGAAGCCTGCATAAATAATCAGGCGCCAACAACAAGCTCAACAGTCGCAATTGCCATGGGAGATGCCATGGCCGTCTTATTAGAGGCCCTGACTGGACTTTCTAAAGAAGGATTTGCTGTTTACCACCCAGGTGGAATCCTTGGTAAATCGCTTCGAATGAAAGTAAAAGATTTAATGATTAAAGCAGCATCATGCCCAGTATTGACCCCAGATCAAACTCTTCAAGAGGTTGTCTTACAAATGACTAAGCATCCAGTTAGTGGATGCGCGATTGTTGAAAATAACAAATTTTTAGGAATCATGGTTGAGGGAGACATCAGACGTACCTTTACTCGAGAAAATCAAGGCCTTAAAACTCCAGTTCGCGATATTATGAATACTAATCCAATTACGATTGGACCAGAAAACTTAGCTTTTGAGGCCCTTGAATTAATGGAAAGCAACACTCGCTCAATTCAAATTTTGCCAGTCGTTGAGTCGGGAAAATTTTTAGGATTTATTCGTTTGCACGAACTTCTAAAAGAAGGATTCGCTCTTAAGTCTTAAACTTCCGATAAGATTTTTCGGCCCCATAAAAAAGTGCAGCCAGAGCTAAGACCATCCATAATCCGAATTTTTGATAGACTGTGCTTTTTCTCGCATTAAGTTTTAATTCAACATCAAGATCTTTTCTTTGTTCAAATGTGAGTCGATCTGACTCAGATCCATCTGGGTATATGACAGTTGTGATTCCTGTATTGGTCGATCTAATTATTGGGAGATTGAATTCGAGTGCTCTCCATTCTGCTAGAAATAAGTGTTGATGAGGTTCAGCTGTGTCGCCATACCATGAATCATTAGTAAGATTGATAAGAAATTGCGGCTGTGTGCTTTGATTATTTAAGAACTCTCTTAAAAATCTAGAGAAAAGAATTTCATAACAAATAACACTGATGAAAGGTATTCCATTTTGTGTTTTAAAAAGTGGAAAACTTGTTCCTTCTGCAAAGTAAGAGACGTTTGTGATTACCTTGCTTAGAACTTTATTGAAAGGACCAAATGGAAGCCCTTCACCAAAAGGAATCAAGTGAATTTTTCGATAAACTTCTTTTAACTTCTGATCATTGCCAAAGAGAAAAGCAGAATTGTACTGACTTTCATAATCGTCAAAACCGATTTTTGGTTTTAAATCATATCCACCAATAAAAAGTTCAGCTTGAGTTTTTTCTATGATCTGAGAGAGAGTTCCAGGAATTTTTAGATCATCATTTTTTTTCATTATATCGCTGGAAATGAGTGTTGGAAAAGCTGTTTCTGGCCAGACAATAAGATCGAGTGGCTTGGTTGAGGGAGCAGTACTTAATTCATAGTAATTATCAAAAACACTCTTAAGTGAATTTGTCTCTCCTTTTTCAGAGGTGATTTTAAGAAAATTTCCAATATTGGGTTGCACCACTCTTACATTTAAAGGAGGAAGAGCTTCTCCTTTGAATGGAGCAGGTAGAGCAAAGTTTAAAATAACCATCAAAGAAAAAAGAGCGTAGGAGATAACCGGCACCCTTTTATTTTGGATGTGATCGATTACAGAGAGTCCAATAAAAGCTGTGAGAAATGAATAAACAGGAGCTCCAAATAGAGGAGCAAGCCTCAAGGGAAAATACGGAGCAATGGAAAGAAAACTATGTCCGATGTGGGCCGGAAATTGCTGAGGAACAAATTCTTCCAGCAGCACATAGGCAATCGCAAGTAGAGCAGGAGAGCTAATTCTTCTTTTGATAATGGTATAAATATAAACTTGAGGGATAATAACCAGAGAAAAGAGCAGCCCTAAAAGATTATTGATTGGAAACTGAAGTCCTCCAAATTCTTTTAAAGTATAGGGAATCCAGTAAAAGCCTAAAAGGTAAAATCCAAATGAAAAAGCTAAAGCGATCAGCATTTGTTTTTTTAGTTCTGTCTCCTTAAAGAGGGCATAGTTAAAAAGAAAAAATCCAATCATAGGACCAAGGAAAAAAGAGTGACCTACAAAAAGAGGAAACCCACTCGCGTAAAGTAGCCCTCCTAAAAAAGAGAGAAGGAGAAACTGAATTTTAGGAATGTATAATTTAGAAAGCATACTTGATGGTAATTTTTTTTGGATTAATTGCCAACCAGATCGTTTTCCCTTTAAACTTTTCATTATGAATCATGATTTTCAAATTGAGCGAGAGGGCCTTCGCATTCCGAAGACGGCCTATCAGCCTATAAAACGCTGCCCTTACTGCCAATCGGTTTATATTTCTGATAAGCTCTGTGAAGCCTGTGGGAGATCTCTGCTCTATAATCCAATAGGAATTCCTTTTGGCCCTAAAAGCTTTTACGGAATGAAAGAGCGTTATATTGAAAACCAAAATGTTATCAATCGTTTTTTTCCTCAATTTGAAAATATTAAATCGCCTAAGGCACAAAGTTATGTTCGCAATCTTTCAAAACGCTTTACCGACCTGATATCTGCATTTAATTCAATCGAATTAATTAATGCTTCAGACAGAAAACTTTTTTATGTGGAAAGCATAGAAATAATCGACGAATTATTGCGCTATAGTGTTCATCCTCAAATTATTCAGACTTTGTTGGAAGAAAATGATGCTAGTTTGATCGGACAGGAGTTGTTACTTTACCTTCAAAATGCTCGCATAACAATTGAGCCGGAACTTTCTTGGCAGAAAGCATTTCTTCTTCATCGTTTGTGGGGACTGATTAAAGTAGAGTATCTTTTGAAAGTTATCATTATTACGGCCACAGTTCTCACCATGGCCGTAGGGTATAAAGATATAATTAGTTCGCAATTCGGTAAATGATTGTTCCTTTTCTTGCTGCTTCATTTGAATTAGCTAGCTGTCTTCCTGCCATAGTATCACCTGAAACTTGACCAGCTAGAGCTAAAGCTGAACCAGCATCAAGTCGACCACCTGTTGCACATTTCCCTTCCATCGTAGCTTCCTTTCTAGCTGAAGCTTTAATGATCTCTTTAATTTTTTCAGTTGATAGTTGTGGATACTCTGCTTTGATAAGAGCAGCAACACCAGTAACGAATGCAGTCGCCTGGCTCGTTCCTGTTAAATATCCAGTGCGACCATTCTGAAGAGATGATTTAATTCTGTAACCTGGAGCAAAGATATCTACACTTGTATGACCATAGTTAGAAGAATTCAAAATCTTTAAGTCTTCATCATGAGCAGTAACAGTAATAATATTTTTCAGACCGTAACTTGCTGGGAAGTAAGCTTTTCTTTTGTCATCAATATTTGATTCTTCGTTCCCTGCAGCTGCTACTACGAGAATTCCTTTTCTTTCAGCTTCTTTTAAAACGCGAAGTTCTTCAGTCGCGGCCTCTGGTCCACCACCAGAGTAGTTAATAACATCAACGTTGTGATCAACAGCATAGCGAAGAGCTTCAACTGTTGAATTCAAGTTATCAAGTCCTGAAGCATTTGGGTTGTAATATTTTAAAGCGAGAATTTTTACATCAGGATAAATACTTTTGATAATCCCTGAAACGTGAGTCCCATGGCCATGATTATCTGTCGGCATTCCTTTTGATTTTTTATCCTTTGAGAAATCCACACCAAAGTTCGTTGGATCTACAGCTCCTGTTTCAACAAAAATATTATTTTCTAGAAATGGGTGATCGCGATCAATTCCTGTATCGACTACAGCTACAACGATATCTTTTTTCTTTTTAAATTTTTTCCATGCTTCAAGTAAATTGATGCTTGATGGATTGTTTGGATTAACTCCCCAGCTTACATAAGGAGAAGTGAGATCCTTTGAATCAAAATAAGATCTTTCTTCAGCTCTTCCTATAACTGTTTTTGGAACAGATACATTGACCGATTGAGACATTGCCGTAAATGACATAGTCGCAATCACATGAGCTAAAACGATTTTCTTGAAAGTCATCTTGTTCATAATATTCCTTTAATTAGATCCGCGAATTATCTATTCGCTTAACATATTCTCCTGTCTAAAAAGCAAGCTTCAGGCCAAGAGAATGAACAATCAAATTAACGGGTTATACCAAGTGTCTAGAAAACGATCGAAAAAACTTTAGTGAGCTGTATAAACTTTAGCCACTTTAGTGACAGCAGCCCATCAGGATTTTGCCGTCGATCTCAACTAACGTTGTGTAAGTATAGATAGTATCGGACATTCCATCATTGCATTCAGTCTTAACAGCATTGAGCTTAAGGATGCCATTTGCTGTATCCCTAGCTTCAATTTGAAAAGCAAATCCGGGAGCAGTCCCTTCAGCATTTTTTATGCTCGCCTTTGTGTATCGCTTTTCTGCTAGCGGGTCTCTAAAGGAAATAAGCCCTGTCGCATTAGTAGAGATATCCCAAAAAGGCTCTGTTCCAACGCATGAAAGAACCGGAATTTGAGAAGCGGCAACGATGTTACTAAGAGCGATCAGTAGGATTAGGGAAAGCATGATTTTCATATGAACCTCCAGCAGAAAAACTTAAAGCACTATAAATCACAACCAGTCTGAAAGTTCAAACAGTGTAGAAATGACACTAAAAATTAGGCCTCAGAATTGCTTTGTTTTTAAGTACGCCCGGTTAAGAGGGCAAAATCTCAACGGAATGGGAGTGCGAGGTATAGTATGGAAAACGGACTTTTTAGATTTTACCTTCTGTTTATTCTGATTTCGATGGGCCTATTTTCCTGCGAGAACAGGGTAATAAGCCACGAGAGAAAGGCCATGGATCAAGGGGTAAAACAAGAAGTTAAGCAAGAAGGAAAGCCGAAAAAGTCATTCAAGTTTTACTCTCGCTCCAGCAATTTATGTTGAAAAAAAAGTGTATTTAAAAATAAAAAACCCTCCAAGCGGAGGGTTTTTTATTTTATAGAAATTGTTGTTGTGAGAGAGACTTTTATTAAACAGCTTTGACGAATTTTTGGTTTTCTCTTTCCTGCTCTTCCGCGTGAGTAATACACAGGGTAGTCCAAGGTTGATTCTCTAGACGTTTTTCACCAATGGCCTCATCACATTCTTCGCAGTGGCCGTAAGTTCCTTGCTCGATTCTATAAAGAGCATCATCAATTGCTTTAAGCTTACCCAGCTCTCTTTGTCGCATATTAAATGATACTTGTTGATTGATTACACTTGAAGCAAGGTCGGCTTCATCAGATAGATCGTCAGAAGAAACAGTCAGGTCTTCACTTGAGCGAAGAATACCACCGTTCATGATTCTCACCTTAGCCTGCAGGAGTAGTGTTTTAAACTTTTCCATTTTTGCTTTCTCCACACATTCCTCCTTGAATTAGAGCTCTCTTCCTTAATAAATATTTATTGAGATGCTCAGTACTAGTGTCATGCAAGTTATAAAATAACGCATGGGACGCAACAGAATAATTGTACACTGAATTTTGTTTTTGACACAAGGGAAAAAACTACCATTAAAACTGTCATCTACTGTCATTGTTCTAGTCATAAGTGGCGTGAAAAGTGTCAAAAAAGTTTACAAGATTTCCAGTGATGATTAACATAGGCTAAAGCTCAGAAACACCGTATGGAGAAAGAGATGTACGCAGAAGAATATTTGGCACTTGTCCGAGAATGCAAAGATGAAGATAAGATGTTTCAATTTTTAAAAGAAGACATGCCTGGTGTTGCTCTTGAACTCGCTAAATCTAAAAATTCAACTCCAAGAATACTGGACGTTCTTACTCGGCATAATTCAATTACTGTTCGTCACGAAGTTGCAAAAAATCCTAGCACTTCAATTGAAACGCTCAAGCGTTTATCAGAAGACAAAGACATGCTTGTGAGAGACTACGCTCGCCGTACATTGAAGTCAGTAGAGCAAGTTCACTAATTTTTTTTAATCGATCTATTCGTTAGTATGATCACGCCAACTTCGCCCTTCGCGATTTTTGGGATCCTTTTGCCACTTGTTTACAGCGGCTTCATGTTTTTCATAGGTCTCTGAGAAGATATGAGTTCCATCATTCTGACTTACGAAATAAAGATATTTGTGAGTTGCTGGGTTGAGTACAGCCTTGATCGCCTCGATTCCCGGATTGCTGATAGGACCAATCGGTAAAGCTGCAATCGTGTAGGTGTTATATGCTGATGGGGTTAGCAGATCTTTTTTTGT
This sequence comes from Bacteriovoracales bacterium, assembly GCA_037444575.1. Lineage (GTDB taxonomy): Bacteria > Bdellovibrionota > Bacteriovoracia > Bacteriovoracales > Bacteriovoracaceae > Bacteriovorax. Next base: position 250,662 of record JBBIME010000007.1, on the reverse strand, counting down.
AAGATTGCCATTGTACCTTTCAAAGATTCCATAGATTGTCGTTGGGTCTGATTGTAATCGCATTTTTAATTTTAAGCGATTGAAGAAAACTCCGGCGATTATAGGACGCTCTTTTTTATCACCCGTTTCTTTTTCAACCATGGAAGCAAGAATGAGGACTTGTCTCTTCGTTAAAGTGGTCTTAGAAAAATCGACTTGAGCTAATTTTTTATGGAATTCTTTCACCATTGTTTTCATGACTGCTTTAACTGGAAGATTTGGAGCAAAGTCATAGCTTTCAGGATAGAGGTACCCTTCAATAGTATCAGCTTCGATTCCTAATTCTCGAAGAAAGTCTTTGTCTTTCGCTAAGGCGATAAATTCATCGTATTTTACGATTGAATTAGCTTCGAGCATTTTTCCAATCTCGAACATGTTCTTCCCTTCTGGAATTGTAAAAAGTAACACCTGAGCTTTTTCAATAATGAGAGTGCGATAAACATCAAGAAGATTGGAGTTATGTTTAATGATGTAGTGACCAGCTTTAAATTTATTTAATACACCTTTAAATTGAGAGTAGCGATGAAAGAGCCTTGCTGATGAAATGAGATTTTGTTTCTGCAAGCGAGAATTAATTGAAGAAAAGTTTTCACTTGGACTGATTAAGAAATCTGCATCAGGCCCTTGGTATCGCCAAACAACTGCAGAGTAATAAATTCTTATTGCCACTAAAAGCATTGCAAAGAGTGGCGCGCCAATTAAAAAAAGGATGTGAGATTTTTTCATAATATCTATAGGTTAATAGAGGATAGGAGGCTTTCAAACTAGGCGGCCATAAATTCCTAGCTAAAAACAAAATTACTCAACAATAGAATTTAAGAGCGAATAAAGTCTTCCAGAATAATAGTAGCAGCTACACAATCAATCATCGTCATATCAATTTTAAAATTAAACTGAGGAGAGTTTTTCATTCTGTCTTCAGCAGCTTTCGTTGTGAGAGTTTCATCCTGTTCGTAATATTCCAACTCAGGAAAAGAATTTTTGAGCATCTCACCGAACTTCTTTATGAGCTTAGTCGTCTCGCTCTCTTTGCCGTCGATGAAATAGGGCACTCCTAAAACGAGAACTTCGATATTCTCATCGTCGATGATTTTTTTTAATGAATGAATAGTATCACTTTGGGATTTAAAAATGATTTTCTCGCCAAGATAAGGAAAGGGATCTCGGCCAGGACAGAAAAAAGCAGTTCCAACAACCTTTAGGCCAAAGTCGATGGCCATAATATTCTTATTTTCCAGGGTCTTAAAACGCTTGTATGTCGAAAAATCTAGCATATAGAAGGCTTATAGCTCATAAAAAGAAGCGACACAAGTCGTAAAATCAGGTCTTATTTCTTGACAGAAAAATGTTAGAGGTTAATATAGACTTATCAAAAAATGTTCCCCTCCATTCACCGAAATTAATCAATAAGAGGTTTCAATAAAATTCGGTTTTTTCCCAACAATTCAATTTTTTATTTCCTAATATATTTTTACACGCAACAGGAGTTATCTTCAAATGCATCTCAATGATCTCAGAGAAAAAGACATCGCCGAACTCACTACCATGGCAGAAGAGTTACAGATCGAAAACCCTAGTAACTTAAAAAAGCACGAGCTTATTTTTGCCATTTTAAAAGCTACATCTAAAGACGATAAAGCAATCTTTGGTAATGGTGTCCTTGAAATTCTTCCTGATGGATTTGGATTTTTAAGATCTCCGCTTTATAACTACCTTCCAGGTGCCGATGATATTTATGTGTCGCCATCACAAATTAGAAAGTTTGGTCTTCGTAAAGGAGATTCAGTAGAAGGTGAAATTCGTCCACCTAAAGAAGGTGAAAGATATTTTGCTCTTGTTAAAGTAAATGAAATTAACTCTCAGTCTCCTGATAAGCACAAGAAGACTGTTCTCTTTGATAACTTAACTCCGCTTTACCCTGAGAAAAAAATCAATCTTGAGTATAATCCAACTAATTATTCAACTCGTTTGATTGACCTGTTTGTTCCGCAAGGGTTTGGACAACGTTGTTTGATTGTTGCTCCTCCAAAAGCTGGTAAGACAGTTCTTCTTCAAGATATTGCCAATGCTGTAACGACTAATCATCCTGAAGCAGTTCTAATCGTTCTTTTAATTGATGAGCGTCCAGAAGAAGTTACAGATATGAGAAGAAACGTTAAAGCAGAAGTTGTATCTTCGACTTTTGATGAACCAGCTTCTCGCCACGTTCAAGTTGCAGAGATGGTTATTGAAAAAGCAAAACGCTTAACTGAAGCTGGAAAAGATGTTGTCATCCTTCTTGACTCTATTACTCGTCTTGCTCGCGCATACAACACAGTTGTTCCACCATCAGGAAAAATCCTTTCAGGTGGGGTTGATTCAAATGCTCTTCATAAACCAAAAAGATTCTTTGGATCTGCTAGAAATATTGAAAGTGGTGGATCTCTTACAATCATCGCTACAGCTCTTATTGATACAGGTTCAAGAATGGATGAGGTTATCTTTGAAGAATTCAAAGGTACAGGTAACTCAGAAATTCAACTTGATAGAAAACTTCTTGAAAAGAGAATTTTCCCGGCACTTGATATCAACAAGTCTTCTACAAGAAAAGAAGACCTTCTTATGGCACCTCAAGATCTTCAACGTTCTTACTTGCTCAGAAAAGTTCTTCATGCAATGGCACCAATTGATGCAATGGAATTTGTTCTTTCAAAAGTTACCAAGACAAAAAGTAATTCTGACTTCTTGGATTCAATGAACTCTTAAAGAGCTAAGTTTTGTATGAAAAAAAATATTGTGAAAAAAATTCTTCTCTTGATCTCTAAGCAATACGCTTCAATTGGCGGCCAGGCTGTCATTGAAGGCGTAATGATGAGATCTCCAAACGCGTTTGTCGTAGCAGTGAGAAAGCCAGATGGCGAAATTCGCTTAAGACGCGATCAGTGGTTTGGACTTTCTCAAAAACTCTCTTTTTTGAAGAAACCTTTTCTTCGAGGAGTTCTTGTTTTAGTCGAAACAATGGCCAATGGGATTGTCTCGCTCAATTATTCTGCCAATATCGCAATGGATGAGGAGAATAAAAAAGAAGCTCTTAAAAAGGGAATGAGTGAAAGCGAGTATGAAGCTAAGAAAAAATCTAAAGAAAAAGTAAGCTTTGAGACTTTTGTATCCATCGCTTTTTCTTTTGTTTTTGGTATTGGTCTTTTCGTTTTTCTTCCTCATGCCCTTACAGCAGTTATTGAAAAATACAGTGGTGCTAAGTGGGATCTTCAAAGTTGGCAATTTCACGCTGTTGATGGAACGATTAAAGCTTTTATTTTTCTTTCTTATGTTTATGCAATCAGTTTTCTTCCAGATATTAAAAAAGTTTTTCAATATCATGGAGCTGAACATAAATCGATTTCAACTTTTGAAGCTGGTGAAGAACTCACAATCGAAAATGCGAGAAAATACCCAACGTTTCACCCTCGTTGTGGAACGACTTTCATTTTCTTTTTGATGTTTGTTTCAATTATTCTTTTTGCAATTATCTTTGCAATTATTCCGATTGGAGTAAATTCTCCAGTCGTTTTAAAACATATCTATGCCATGCTTTTTAAAGTTGTTTTAACATTTCCAATTGCCGGGGTTTCTTATGAGCTTATTAAGTTTGTAGGAAAAGACCCGAATTCAGTTATTGGGAAGATAATGAGTTATCCAGGAAAACTTCTTCAAAGACTTACAACTAAAGAGCCAGATGATCGCCAATTGGAAATCGCACTTGCTTCAATTAAAGCGGTTTTGTTTCTTGAAGAAAAATACAATTTAAAAGCGGCCAGTGAGAAAAAAATCACAGTTGATGAAATTGATTTCAAGGCCCTTTCAGATATTGAAAATAGTAATTTAAAACTTAAAGATTTTGTAGAAGGCTAATATCCATGTCCATGTTTGATAAATTAGAATCAGTTGTTTCAAGATACGAGCAGCTAACTGAAAAGCTGGCCGATCCTTCAATTTATGAACGGCAAAAAGAATTTAAAGAAATTTCTTCTGAACGCTCTAATATTGAAGAAGTTGTTAATGCCTACAGAGAATACAAAAAATTAAAATCAGATCTCGATGGATCTAAAGAAATTCTTCGCAATGAAAAAGATGAAGATCTTCGAGAGATGGCAAAAATGGAACTTTCTGAGCTTGAAGCTCAAGTCGGCCCAATGGAAGAGAGATTAAAAATTCTTCTTCTTCCAAAAGATCCATTAGATGACAGAAACGTTATCATGGAAATGAGAGCGGGAGCAGGTGGTGACGAGGCTTCTATATTCGTTGCCGATATGTTCAGACTTTATCAAAACTATTTCCGTCATCTTGGCTATAAAATTGAAGTTGATTCAATGTCTGAAGGTGATCAAGGATTAAAAGAAATTATCTTCACCGTAACAGGTGATAAAGTTTATTCAAAACTTAAATGGGAAGCAGGCGTTCATCGCGTTCAGCGCGTTCCTAAAACGGAAACGATGGGACGAGTACACACTTCAACAATAACGATTGCAGTTATGCCAGAAGTTGATGAAGTTGAATTTGAACTAAATCCAAATGATCTAAGGATTGATGTTTACCGTTCTGGTGGATCTGGTGGGCAGTCGGTTAACACGACTGACTCTGCGGTTCGTATCACTCACATTCCAACAGGTATGTCTGTTGCTAACCAGGATCAGAAGTCGCAGCTTAAAAACAAAGAAAAAGCGATGAAGATTCTTCGTTCAAGAATTTATGAGCAAATGGTTAAGGCCCAAAAAGACGAAATCGATAGTGAGCGTAGAGGACAAATTGGTGAAGGGGATCGTGCAGAAAAAATTAGAACGTACAACTATCCTCAAAACAGAATTTCTGATCATCGTATTGGTCTGACAGTTCACAATCTTGATGGTGTCATGAATGGCGATCTTGGGGGCATTACTGACGCTCTAATTGCTCATCACCAGGCTGAACTCATGAAAGGCCAAGAGGAATAATAAAAAAAGAATAATACGAAGACTAATAAAGGGAATTGCATGGCAGTTAAGGGCCTAGGAGAGTATTTACAAGCTTTCTTTAACGAAGAAAAAAAATCTCTTCTCGCCAATTACCCCGGTCTTACTCTCTTTCGATTAAAAAATGATATCAAGTTATACGCTTTAATAAATGGTGTGGACTCAGAAGAGCTTTTTGAGTCCCCATATCTCTCTTATCAGCATAATCCATTTACTTTATTTTTTGAAAAATTACGTCGCGGAGTTCCTCTGGAGTACATTACAGGGCACGCTTACTTCTATCGCTCACAATTTTTAGTTTCTCCCGATGTTCTCATTCCGAGAAGTGAAACTGAAATTCTTGTGGAGCTGGCCGCCTCCGAAATTCAAAAAAGTTATAGAAATACTAAGTGCCGGCTGGCAGACGTGGGATGCGGTTCTGGGGCCATTGCTCTTTCTCTTATGATGGAGGATGTGTCGCTTTTAGATGTTGTGGCCATCGATTTGTCTGAAAAGGCCTTAAGTGTTGCAAAGAGAAATTACTTCAATCTTCAATACGCAATTTCTGCCAAGCATAATATTACATTCCATCAGGGAGATCGACTTTTAAGCACTGAGGGGAATTTTGATCTTATCTTATCCAATCCGCCCTATATAAAACGTCATGCGGATGTCGATTCTGTTCATCATCAAGTACTTAGTTATGAGCCTGAGATGGCACTCTTTTTGGATGACGCCGCCTACGATCTTTGGTTTGAAGATTTTTTTAGAAGTATTCACCAAAAGCTTAACAACAATGGTATGAGTCTGATCGAAGGCCATGAGGCCCATCTCGAAGAGCTTAAAGACAAAGCTTTGAAGGTTGGATTTGCTAAAGTCGAAATCATAAAAGATTATACGGACAGAAATCGTTTTTTAAGACTTAAAAAATAGAGGGACATATGGATAAATTAATTATTAGTGGGCCATGCACTCTTTCGGGATCCGTAAAAATTTCACGAGCAAAAAATGCGTATCTGCCAATTCTTGCCGGAGTTTTACTTTCAGATAAACCCATTCATCTAAAAAATATTCCTGAGCTTCAGGACATTAAAACAATGATAAAACTTCTCTCTAATCTTGGAGTGAAGGTTACAAAAAATGAAGACATCACAACGTTTGATGCTTCGACGTTGAATTCTCATGAAGCAACTTACGATCTTGTAAAAACAATGCGCGCGTCTATATTCGTGCTTGGTCCACTGCTTGCCCGTTTGGGAAAAGCAAAAGTCTCTCTTCCTGGAGGTTGTGCAATTGGAACTCGTCCAATTGATTTGCACTTAACTAATTTAGAGAAACTGGGATGTGTTATTAATTTGAAGGCCGGATATGTTGAGGCCCATGTCGCAAAAATGCAGCCTACAAACTTGCGTTTAGATTTTCCTTCTGTTGGTGCGACAGAAAATTTAATTATGGCCTCAGTATTTGCTGATGGCGTGACGACTATTGAAAATGCAGCTCTTGAACCAGAGATCGATGACCTTGCCAATTTCTTAAATGCGATGGGCGCAAATATCAAAGGAATTGGAACACAAAAAATTGAAATTACCGGCGTAAAAAGTTTTAAAGAAGTTACTTATGAGGCAATCGGAGATCGAATTGAGGCCTCAACTTATCTCATGGCCGCTTTAGCAACAGGATCAGAAATCACAATTGAGGGAGCAGATCCTCGCCATCTTCAATTCGTTATTGATGTACTAAGAAAAATGGGCGCTAAAATTGAAACCACAGAAAATAAAATAATGGTTTTTAAAAGTGAATTAAGAGGCTGTCAGGTTGATACAGCACCTTTTCCTGGATTTCCTACTGATGCTCAAGCTCAGCTGATTGCTCTTTGCACTCAGGTCAAAGGTATTTCAGTTATTCAGGAAAATATTTTTGAAAATAGATTCATGCACGTTCCAGAATTAGTTCGACTAGGAGCTGATATTACGTTGAGAGGGAAAATAGCAGTTATCGAAGGAGGAAATCCTCTTACTGCTGCTCCGATTATGTGTACAGACCTACGGGCTTCAGCAGCTCTTATTATTGCTGCCCTTGCGACGAAAGGAGATACAGAGCTTCAGCGCGTTTATCACCTTGATCGAGGTTATGAAAAACTAGAAGAGAAGTTCTCTCGCTTGGGAGCTAAGATTAAAAGAGTTAAGGAATAAGAAGATGAGCGATTGTTTGTTTTGCAAAATCATTAAAGGCGAAATCCCTTCAAAAAAAGTTTTTGAGAATGAACACGTTTATGCTTTTCAAGATATTCATCCACAAGCAAAAGTTCACTTATTGTTTCTTCATAAAATCCACTCTGCAAACATCAATGAGATGAGCAAGGATTCAACATCGATTGGAGAAATTTTTAAGGCCATCGCCGAATACACTCAAGATAAGCCGTTAAGCACAGATGGATTTAGAGTTGTTACTAATTTAGGACCTCATTCGGGCCAAACTGTTTTTCACACTCATTTTCACGTAGTTGGGGGCGAACCCCTTGGACTTTTCGGGCGTCGCTAGAAGCTCATTTCATTTTTGAAAAAATTCCTTCCCTCAAGTTTGAAAATAAGACCACAGTCTAATTTTTGAGCTAGAAGTCTCCCATCAACAAAAGGAGACTTCTATGAAACATTTTTTGATTTTGCTGTGTCTTTTATCTGCGGTTGCTTGCAACAATTCCAATGTGACTACGAAAAATCCGAAAATCCCTTTTCAAAACAATTCATACTTGCATCTGCCTCACTCTAAAGATCAATCAGTTCTTAGACGTAAATTGCTTAATGTAAGTTTGACAAAAACATTAAATCAAAAAATGGAAGTTGAAATTGATAGTGGAGATGAGTTTAAATTCTTAAATGAGGAGCACCTCTTAGGAGGAAATGAAAAGGTCGATTACGAAAATTACAAATCGACTTGTGCTGAAATTATTGTTTCCTTTAATGATCATTTGGAGTTCTTTTTTGTTCCTACTGGAATCAAAAGAGAGGATGCTCTTTCTCAATTGGGAGTTCAGCCAGAGAGCGGGGAGACATTATTTTGGGCAATGGAAACTCCTTCAGTTTTAACGAAGGGACATATTTACTATCTGGTAAGTGCTAGCACATCAGATATTAAAAATAACGACGTTAATTTTTATCAACAGAAATTGGCCTATAAAGAATTAAATTCGCAATCCTTTCAATTTAAAAACAATCAAAAAATCACCTTGGATTTTAAAATAAACTATTATTTAAAACAGACTGCAGTTGTAACAAGAGCAGGTGCTGCAAGAACAACTAGATGTACCAGGGATATGAGCGAAGCTGGATTGTGCGGAGGCTGTGACTATAAGATTGAGGTGGCCACTGGAGGAAAAATTCAAAAACAATGGCAAAAACAGGATTTTAGAATGACACTGAAATTAAATGGAGTTGAATATTCCTTGGATAATTTGGACTCGATGATAACTTCCGAAGGTAATCTTGAAATTACTTTGGATTTAAGACAGATGAATTTGAGTGAAGATGTGACTTTGGAGATACTTCCATTTAGCGTGCAGAAGGTGACTAGAAGTTTTAGTGGTTTTGACTTTGCTCCTACTTGCAGAGTTACAAACGTTGTAGAAGCCCAGGATTTGACTCCAGAAATTCATGCAGATTTGAGTGTAGAGGTTATGGGACGAGTGCTTTGATATTAAAAAAGGGCCTTCAATGAAGGCCCTTAATATTTAAGAATTTAAACCTTCAAATAATGAGGAGAGAAGAGATTTCTGCAGGCGAGTGAGTTGATAAACATTGGCCATTACCAAAACAGGACTCTTTTTGATATTTCCACAAATAACTAACTGACCTTTTTCTTTATTGTAATCTGTTATTTCAAATATGTTTCCGAATTCTTTTTCATAACTTTTTAGAACATGTTCATCCATCTCATCACAAGAAGTCAGTTCAGGATAGCGCTCCCCTTGAACCTTAACTTTGATAAGTTTATTTTTTTCATTTTCATTTTTTGACTTGATCATGTCGTTATAGATCAGTTTTAAATTTGAAGCACCTAAATTGGATTTTAAAATAAACCACAATTCTTCAAAAAATCCAGAGCGATCATTTGGCCAAAGCCCAAGAAGATGATTGCGCACTTTAAAAATTTCTTCAATCAATGAAATATTATTTTGAAGAATCCAGTTTTCGCGCATTTTATCGAAAATTCTTTTTGCATCGTCGTAATTTAAATTTTCAAAACTATCTAGAGTTAAACCAAATTCAGTATGTGAACGGATTGGATAAAATTTAATTTCGTTTTCTAGACCTGCTAGAAAATCATCACTTTTTAATTCTTCAGAAAAGATTAATCCCTGGATTGGGTATTGTTTTGCCTCGGCCAGATCAATAATTTTGCTGCTTGGGGACTGGTTTGGGCCAAAGGAGCGAACTACTCCCTGTCCTTGGTTTTTTGTGTATAAAAGAGTGAAATCCATTTTTTACCTAGTAGAATGAAAAATCCGAGAGTTTAAGTTAGTTAATAGTCTAGCTGAAATCTTTTTTTATGGGAATGTCCTCCTAGGTAAAATTTAGCGAATTCGCGCTTTTTTTAAAGCTCGTATACACTGAATTTAATGGATAAATTCTTATTTTTGCTTTTATTCCTGTTTCTACCGTGCAGGGCCATGTCCCAAGATGAGCGCTATTTCCGTCAGATTTTCTCAGGGGAGCTGGTCAAAGAAAAGGCAGAGGTCGGGGAAAAGAAATATTCGTATTATATCCACACACCTTATTACGCTCTCGACCTCAATCATGACAAGGTTCCCGAAGAAATAGTTTATGTAAAAAAAGACAGCGAAGACTGGATTGAGATTTTTGAAAATGCAAAAGGTGAAAGGAAAAAAATTTTTAGCTATCGCTTTGAGACCAAAGGCTATAACTCAGAGCTTTTCAGAATTGAGTTAAAAAATTTATCTCCTAAAACATCAGTGCTTGTTTTGTACTTCTATGAGGGAGTGAGCAAGTATACGGAGATGCAGGCCAGTTCTAGAATTTATCTTGTGACAATTGATAATAATGATTTGAAAACGCTCACGGCTTTTAAAGGGCCAAGCTTTTTTGATGAACATAAATCATTTAAAGGGCATTACCACTTAAGAAATTATCAGGTGTATTTCCAAGATTTAAATAACGATGGAGTTAAAGAGTTCATTTCAAAATTCCGCGAAGTAAGCCAGGTTTTTATCTATGATGGCAATGGAAAATGGAAATCATTTGCTAATTAAGAAGCCTTTGGATAATCCTGATCTTCATCTTCTTCCATATCATTTTTCGGAGTTCCAGAAGTATAAGGTTTGAATTGATAAGTTTTTGGATAGTAACCAACTTTTTCCGGTGATTCTGAATTCTTCATTTTTTTTGCAACAACAATCCATAGAGCGATAGGAAGCGCCAGAAGGAAAATCATGGGACCAATATAAGAGTAAGGAGTACTTTGCTCTGGAGTTTTAGCTGTGATGTTTGCAGGAACTCTCTTTGTTTCTGTATGAGGATTGGCTGCAAAATCAAATCCAGCTTGAGGCTTATTTGGTCTTCCTTCTTCAATTGAAACTTCAGTCATTGGCTCTACTGATGGGCCTCTTCCAGCGAAAGCTTTGTGGATAGTTAATCCAGCAGTCATAAGTGATAAAATGTATAGTGCAGAAAAAAGAGGTTTTTTCATGGCCAACTCCTAATAAAATCTTATCGTGATTTATAGGAATAAATTAAGGGATAAAAATTATTCCCTTGCTGTTTTGTCAGGTATTGCGAGCTTCTAAACTTTCAAGCTCTTCATAGAGAGTAAGTAGGCGTTCTTCAAGGACAGTTTGGGCATCGGTGAGGATTTTTAACTCCTGATTTTTAGGATCAGCAAGCTTCGTGAAATCTAATCCCGCAATTTTTTCTTCGATGATTTTCACTTTATTTTCAGTCGATTCAATTTCTTCATATATGGTCTCAAGTCGCTTTTTATCTTTATTGCTTAATTTAGTGATTTCTTTTGCAGGAGATGGTGCCTGAGATTGAGACTGAGGTTGAGCTGTTTTTTCTTCCTCGCTAATCTCTTTTTCTAAATCAACTGCTTCAAGATAAGGGGCCACTTGTTCATAGCCACCTTCAAAGTTTTGAAGTTTTTTATTTTCAATTAACCAGACCTTGTTAGTAACTGTACTTAAGAATGCACGATCGTGACTGATGAGAATAACGGCGCCTTGAAATTCAGAAAGCTTTTCTTCGAGAATGCCAATTGTTTCAAGATCGAGATCGTTGGTAGGCTCATCAAAGATAAGGATATCGCCTGACTTTGTGAGATTAAGAGCCAATTGCAGACGGCTTTTTTCTCCTCCTGAAAATGTTTTCAGAGGGCGATTGATATCATCGCGATGGAAAAGAAAACTTTCAAAATAGGAGACTACGTGTTTTTTAGAACCATCTGGTAGCGTGACAAAATCAGAGCCATCACCAAGAAGTTGATACGGAGTCATATCGATTTCAAGTTCATCGCGTTTTTGTGAAAAATACTGAATTTGTAAATTCTCAGCGGTTTTCATTTTTCCATGAGTCGGGAGTAGATCTTCCTTTATAAGTTTTAAAAGTGTTGTTTTACCGACACCGTTCTTACCGAGAAGACCAATCTTATTTCCCTTGTGGATTTCGCCTGAAATATTTTCAAACAAGGGAGAACTACTTGGATAAGCAAAAGTAAGATCACTAAATGAGACGAGAACTTTTGTTTGCCTAGTTGATTTCTGTAAAGAGAGATCGAGAAGTTTTTTGGCTTCACTTTTAATTGTTGAGACGCGATCTTTTAAATCTAGAAAATTTTCAACACGTTTTTTACTGCGTGTTCCGCGCGCCTTAATCCCTTGTCTCATCCAGGCCTGTTCGCGCTCGAGATTGTTTTTTAGTTTATCTAATAAGCGAAGCCTGGAAGATTCCTCTCTTTCAAGATAGGCGAGATAATCAGTATAAGAACCATTGAAGCTTTCGATTCTTCCGTTTTGAATATGAAGAATTCTTCGAGTGAGCTTTGAAAGAAGAAAGCGATCGTGAGAAATTAATATAAACGCTTTTGTCGTTGAATCAAGTTCATCTTCAAAGAGTTTTATTGTTTCAATATCGAGATGGTTAGTGGGCTCATCCCAAAGTATGAGATTGGCCCTACTTGAGAGCCCAAGACCCAAAAGAATTTTTTTCTGCTCACCACCGCTTAGATCACTTACTTTTTTTTCTAAATCAGAAAGACCAAAATACTTAAGGTAAGATTCATAGTTTTGAATCATTTCCCAGCCATGCATTTCTTCAAATTGATGAAGATTCGTTTCATAGACTTTTTTTAACTCTGGATAGAAAACAAAAAAATAATCTTTTAAACGGATGTGCTCCAGGCCTTCAAGCGGTAGTTCTTGTGGAACATAAAAAAGTGAAAAGCGCTTACTTTCATCACCATCACCCCGGGCCTTATTAAATTCAAAAGGTGGTGTAGAGTGATCAGGAACTAGTGATCCTGTCAAAATCTTAAATAGAGTCGATTTTCCCTTTCCATTTAATCCCAATAGACCAATGCGATCTCCAACAGAAATGGAGAGGTGAGCTTGATTAAAAATAACTTTAGGACCAAAGCTTAAGCGAATATTTTTAAGGGTACAGAGTAGACTCATGGGCAAATTATAGGGATCGTTGAGGAGTTCGGCAAATAATTCCGTCTAGTCTTTTTGAAATCGGCCAATGTGCTAAGATTTGTTTATAAGACCCTGCAAGAGGTCCTAATGAATGTTCCGGCCATCGCAAAGCAGACATTTGATTTACTGAGAGGGCAGATTGCTTTCTCTAGTATTACTGATTCAATCATTCACCACTTAAAAAAAATATCGTCTCCATTAGAACGCGCTAGATTTGTTCATCATGTAGTTGATGATTATAACCGTGAAGTCTTTGCTCACCCATTAGTAAAAGAATTATCTCCTTGTAAAAAAGGGTGCACTGGATGTTGTCACACGCAAGTAAGTATCACTGAAGATGAGGCTCAGCTCCTTGCTTCTAGGGTTCAAGAGGGCGTAAAGATTGATTATGCTCTTTTGCAAAAACAAATGAATGCTGGAAATTGCTCGGATGAATTTTATAAGCTTTCCTACGAATCAAGAAAATGTGTTTTTTTGGGGACAGAGGGACTCTGTCAGGTTTATGAAGATCGCCCTTCTGTATGTCGAACAAATGCGGTTTTAGGAGCGGCATCTCAATGTTCAACTGAAAATGGGATTAGTAATAATCAATCACTTCGTCTGATTAAAACCGCTAAAGCAGATATGGCCATTGTTGGATCATTTTTTGCGTCTAAAAAGAGTGGAACTCTAGGCTTTATGCTCGGTCAAATTCTTAGTAAAACCACTTCGAAAAATGGGCCAATTAAGAAGAAATCCATTTCCAACGACGTTGATCTATAGTATCAACTTCTAGTGAACTGTTTACTTTGTCATTCATCCAGCACCGCTTTTTCAAGTGACGTTTTTAAGTGCTCGCACTGCGGATTAGTATTTAAAAATCCAACGATGCATCTAAGTTTTGAAGAAGAATCAAAAAGATATTCCTATCACCAAAATAGCAATCAAGATCAAGGCTATGTCGATTTTTTAAATCGATTAGTTAGTCCACTGACGAAATTTTTGCCAAAGGAATTTACATCATTGGATTATGGGTGCGGACCAGCGCCAACAGTTTCTCGGTTGTTGAAAGAAAAAGGAGGAGATGTTCATGATTACGATCCACTTTTTTTCCCCCATAAAAATTTATTAAATGAAAAATATGATGTTGTGACGTCAACAGAAGTTGTCGAACATTTTAAAAATCCTAGCGTGAGTTGGGATGAACTTACAAGTTTAATAAAACCTTCTGGCGTTCTTGCAGTTATGACTCAGTTTTTGCCAGAGGATGTTGACTATCAAGCATGGTGGTATAAAAATGACCCAACCCATGTGGTATTTTACAATGACAAGACGTTTGCTTTTTTAGCGAATCGTTTTGGGCTAGAGATCGTTTTTAAGGATCAAAAATCAGTTGTGATATTTAGGAAAAAATAATTATGTTTAAAATGTATGCGATCCCTAATTGCGATACGGTTAAAAAAGCGAGAACTTTTCTTGAGAAGAAAAAAGTCGATTATGAATTTATCGATTTTAAGAAAACACCTCCAACAGCTGCGCAAATTAAGCGTTGGGCAGAGTTTTTTGGAGAGCTTCCTGTTAATAAAAAAGGTCCTACATACAGAAAAAATAAAGATCAGTATGAGTCTCTGACAGATGCTTCAAAAATAAAATTTTTGTGTGAAAACACTTCCATGATCAAAAGACCTGTTCTGGAAAAAAATGATCAAACTATCGCCATGGGGTTTGATGAAGAAATCTATAAGGGATTAAAATTTTAAAATGGATAAAGCAACGTACCTCAAAAGAAAACAAGAACAAAAAGATTCGGCTTCCGTTTTTAAGCGTGAAGAGTTTTGTTTTAAATGTTTTCGAGTGAAGAGTCTTTGCCTATGTCATTTAATAAAACCTTTTGATACTAAAACGCATTTCGTACTTTTAATGCATCCAATGGAAGCCAAGAAAGAGAAGATGGGAACTGGAAGAATAACGCTCGCAACTTTGAAAAATTCGAAGTTGATTGTAGGGATTGATTTCACGAACGATGCAGAAGTGAATGCTCTTATAAATGATCCGAAGAATTATTGTATGGTTTTGTATCCAGGGGAGCAATCAATCAATATTTCTAGCGATGACGTAACACCTCTTAAAAATTTAAATGGAAAACGTCTGGTTGTTTTTTTAATCGATGGTACTTGGCCTTGCGCTAAGAAAATGATGAGGCTCTCAAAAAATATTAATACACTTCCTCGCGTTTCATTTACTGCTAATCGTGAATCACTTTTTTTGATTAAGGAGCAGCCTGCAGAGTATTGTTTATCGACTCTTGAATCGATCCATTTTTTTCTTTCAGAAAGTGAAAGAAGGGGATTGGAGAGTTTAGAGAGTAAACACGATAATATGCTTGATGTTTTTAAATCGATGGTTGATTTTCAAATTAAATGCGCCTCTGATCCAAACCTTCCTTCTTACCGCAATTCTAAAGGCGGCTACTCGACTAAAACTGAGCGCAAGAAAAGTAAGAAGTGGGGATCTAATAGGATCGTTTATAAGGGGTAAGTGTCCTACATCTGCCCCAAAAGTTGGGCAGGTCCTTGCCAATCCTTTCAAATAATATCCGAGTGAAATTCTTCAAAATGGTCATTCTTTCCTTCCATCTTTTAAGGCCTTAAACGCTTATAATGTACAATGGATTATAACAACTAAGATGGGTAAGTTTATGCTTAAACTTTTTTACAAAACACTTCTGGTTTCTGTGCTGTCTAGCTCTCTGTTGATCATGGACATGACGGCCTTCGCGCAAACAGCGACATCCAACATGAGTAAGACTGGATACACTCGTGGTGCAGATGGAAACTATACAAAAACAGAGACGCTAAATCTTGAAGCGCCCAAAAAAAACAACGATGTCGACAATGCTTTAGAAATTATCACCATGTTAGCGGTGGGGGTCCTTGGAACGAGGTTATTGATGTATCCCAAGTTTACGACTGATATGTCGGTCGTGGCAGCTGCTAGTGCAGCATATTTAGCAGGGGAGGTAATGAATCTTAACGATTTAAAAAAGGAAACAGAGGCATTACAGCAAGAAATCAAAATAAGTACAGACGCGAAATCTAATCAAACTCAAATTGAGGCATTGCAGAAGTTAAAAGAATCCTATCAGAAGATGAAAGACTCAGCGGCAAATAAAAAAATGTTTCAAGAGGCAGCTGCCGTCCTTTATCTTGCGGGGATGGGAATTGCTGCTTACCAGTCCTATACAGAGCATGGATTGTTTGCAGCATGTGCTAGTGCGATTTCTGGTACAACGGGGCCACTTGGTATAGCTAGTGACGCTGATTATACGTGCGCAAGTTGTATTCCTATCATGACCAGCACACTTGAACTTGCAAACTTGTTAAATTCTTATAAAGAGATAGTGGGACCAACTGTAAAGAAAGTTCCTGAATTTTTGACTAATAAAGCTGCTTTTGAAGCGAGTTTGATATCTTGTATACAATCTCCTACGGGCTTATCGATAATTAAAGCGGCGACAGCGGCACCGTGTAATGCATGGACAGCCTCTTTCGCTGCAACCCATTGTGGACCGCTTGCCCCAGAATTATTTTATACATCCAATGGTTCGGCAAACAACGCTGAGAAATTACTTTTTGCCAATGCCTCTATGGTGATGCAACCTGAAAGAATGTCAGTGGATAAAACACTTGGTTTTAAATATATGCTTCAGAAAGCACTCGATGCTTTTATTCCAAAAGCAGAAGCTAGCTGGAATAATATATTTGGCCTTGGGGCTGCAGCCCTAGTTACTTTTCTCGCTGTTAAAACTTCTTTTGGTACTGCCCTTGATACACTAATGTTTACACCAACGAATCGAGCGATAGCATGGACTGTAATGTCGGGCCTTGCTTATTCTGGAGCAAAGGCAACTGAAAATGAGATGAAAATAATGGAAAACCACATCCAAAAAATCAATCAGATTCTAGTCGATCTCAACCGCTTGAGCACTGGAGTCCAGGCTTCCAATGTAAATGAACAACAAATGAATATTGTCCCACCAATTGTACCTGCAGCCAGTATACCTGTGGGTACAAATCCTGCAGCAAGAACGAATTGTTTGGTCGGTTCGGGAGATACTAACTGTTCATCTTTATCTAATACGCTTGCAAATATGCCAGGATTTTCAAATCTTCCCGATGCTTTTCAAAGGATAGCTTCACAAGGAGCGAATCTTGGTGATGGACTGAGTGGGCAAAATTCAATTTCTGGAACGACAATGACAACGGCTGGGCAAATCGTTGCCGGCGGAGCCGCGATAAGAAAATTAACGGACTCAGTGAAAAATAAATTATTTAGCGCGGGGATATCTCAAGCTAATTTTAATAAAAGAGCATCAGATTTCGGAAATCAATTAAGAGCTGGTGCTGCTAGTGCTTTAAAGAAAAATAATATGTCAGCAGGCGCGTTTCTTTCAAGTATTGGTATGTCTCCAACAAGCAGTGCAAACGCATCAATTGCCAGCAAGCCTACCGAAGGAAAATCAACAAAAGCGTCAAAGGGTGGAGCAGGTGCTGCTGTAACCGCTGCACCAAAAGAAAAAGGTTTTGAATTGAAATTAGACGAAGCTCCAAATGCTGCAGTCGCAGTTGATGCTGGTGGAGTAAAAGCGAAAGAAGAAAAATATGATATCGGAACAAACGATATTAATACCAATAATGGAGAGTCAATCTTTCAGTTGATTTCGAATCGCTATATTAAATCAGGTTATCCAAGATTGTTAGAGGAGGTACCTGCAGCGAAGTAGGTTTGTTTCGCTGTGAATGAGGCACGTATGTTGAGACTCTTTTATAAAACAATTTTTATATCACTTATAACAGGCTCCCTGCTCATGTTGGATTTTAGCTTCAAGGGATCAAGCCTGCATGTAAATATGAATTCAGTCCAAGCAGAGAGTGTTCAGTTAAGTGGAGCAAAAGATAGCGACTTGATGGGAACGTTGGTAATGACAGGGGTGGGGCTTCTCACTCAGAGATTGTATACTTGTAAAATGACCACAGACATGATGCTTGCAGCAGCTGCAGGTCTAGCATTCATAGGCGGAGAAATTACCGCGTATATGGGGCTAAAAGATGCAATGAAAGATATTCAACAACAAATCGATCGCGATAAAGTTGGAAATCTCACCCAGACTCAAATTGATACTTTCAAAAGATTAAAAGAGTCATATCAAAAAGCGCTTAAGGCAGCTAATACAAAAAAGTCATTACAGAACATGGCCGCAATGGCATTTGCAGCAGCAGCAGTTTCGGCTTATATGCAATACTCAGCAGAGACGACAGCGCTTTCAACGTGTAATACTGCTCTATCAGCAGCATCATCTGCTTGCACATCTGCATTTGCCGCGAGTTGCGCTGGAGCAGGTGCCACTTGTTATTACCCATTTCAAACTGGTGCAGCTAATGCAGCCGCAACAGTCGCGCCTGTTAGTAATCAGGCCATCATGGCACTGACGCCTGAACAATCTAACGCCAAAATGATGCAGGATAAGGCTACTGATGCAACGATTTCAGCCTCTCTTTCGACAATGAGTTCACAGTGTCCAGCTGCAACACCTGCGATGGCCGCGTGTAAGGCCATTGCAACTCTTAATTTAACAACAAAGGGTTATTGCCCAGCTCCTCTGGTCGTTGATAATTCTACGATTAGTAAAAATTTGTATGCCAACAACTACACACCAATAATCCAATCAAAACAAAAAATTGATTTTTTTAAAAATTTGTTCATGTCGGAAGCACGTGCTGAACTTTTCTCGCCGATGGGAATTGCTTCAAGTGCAGCTATTTCCTATGTTCTCGCTACTTCGAAAACGTTGGGTATGCAGATTGATATGTTTATGTTTTCTCCTATGAATAGAGCAATAGCATGGGGAGTTCTTGGTGGATTAACTTATGGTGCAATGTCGGCCACTGACAAGCAAATTAAAACAATTGAAGATAACATAAAAAAAATCGATGACATTTTAAATTCAATGAATGCTTTGGCCAATGGAGTGCAAACGGCCAATGTTAATCCAAACACCGCAACGTCAGCATCACTGACTACTCAAAATCCAACGATCACAAGCACAACAGTAGCAAATGAAAGTGTAAACTTAGGAACAAGTCTCCCTTGTATGACTGGTGGAGATCCAAAAAAATGTCCATCGTTTAGTACTCAGTTAAATGCTCAACCGACTGTCATTGGAATGCCAGATTTTGTTCAACAACAAATTTCAAATATTGCGACAGTGACTGATGGATTAAATGGCCAGAGTACAATTTCAAGTTCAACAATGAATGGTGTGAATAATTTGGCAGGACAGTCAAATGCTATTCGAGCAGAGCTTGCAAAACAACAAAAGTTAGCTCAGGCGAAACTTAAAGCAAGTGGAAGTAATATTGATTTGGCCAAAGAGAGTGCAAAATTAGATGCATCTCTAAAAGACACTCTGAAAAAAGAATTAGACAAAAGAAAGACAACCGCTGGTGATATGCTTGCAAACTTCGGCGCAAATAAATTTGGAATGGGTGGATCCTCTGCTGCTGTTGCAACGGATGCGGGCAAGGGGAAAACAGGTTCTAAAAAAGGATCAAGTTTAGCAATTCCTACGGTTGCTATTCCAGCTGCTGTAATACCTAGTATGAAAGACAATACAGCATTAAAAACTGATCAAGCAAATGAAAAAAAAGCTCCTGAAGTTGCGAATGTAAAAACAGCTTCAATTGATGAGTATGAATTGGAAAATGATATTACGAAAGACAAAGAGACTTCAATCTTTGAATTGATTTCAAATCGCTACAAGACATCTGGTTATCCAAGATTATTTAAAAAATTAAAAGAGTAGTTTATTAGTTTTAATTGAGGCACGTATGTTGAAAGCATTTTACAAAACACTTCTAGTAACAGTTTTATCGGGCTCGCTGCTCATGCTGAATTTCAGCTACGATAAATCGTTTATAAACTTTAATTCGGCAAAAGCAGAAACAGTTCATACAAGTGGTGCTAGCGATGAGGACCTGCTTGCAACTCTAACGATGGTTGGTGTAGGAGTTGTTGCTTCAAGACTTTATAAATGTAAAATGACCACAGATATGATGCTGGCTGCGGCAGCAGGAGTGGCCTTCTTAGCAGGTGAAGTAAAATCTTATCAGTTATTAGAAAAAAATATAAAAGATATTGATACTCAAATACAACGAGATAAAGCGGGAAGGCCAACTCAAGCACAAATTGATTTGCTCAAAAGATTAAATGATTCATACAAAGAAGCTATGAAAACAGCAGAGCAAAAAAAATCATTTCAAAGTATGGCACAAAATGCATTTCTATATGCGGCAGTGGTAGCTGGTTATCAGTATTTTTCTGAGATGGATTTGCAGGCTGCTTGTACCACTGGTTGCACGACAGCGAGTGAGGCAGCCTATGCGGCTTGTACAGCATCGGAAGGAGTTTCGACTTGTTGTGCAGCACCAGCTATTCTAATAACCATACAAGGAATGAGGACTGGGAAGATGTCCAAAGATCTTGCAGTTGGATTATCAAGTGTCGTTAGTGCTTCCAGTAATACAATGCAGACAAGCATAACAGCTAGTGAAACAGATGTAGCTACTATATGCCCAGCCGCTGCGATAGGGGTAGCAGCATGTAAGCCCCTAGGGGCTATCGAGTTAACGACCAAAGGTCTCTGTATGACTCCGCCCACTGCGAATTTATCATTCTTACAAAAAGCATTGTATGCAAATGTAAACTACACTCCAATTGCTCCGGTACATCATTCTAATTTTTTTGAAAAAATATTTTTACAGTCAGCTCAAGCTGATATTTTTTCCGGAATTGGAATTGCCTCGGCAGCAGCAGTGGCTTTTTTAATGTCAGAAACAGCAGGTCTTGGAATGCAGGTGGACACATATCTATTCTCACCATTTAATAGAGCGATAGTCTGGGGCGTTCTGGCTGGATTAACTAGTCTTTCAATTCAATCAACAGACAAGCAAATTAAAAAACTTCAGAGTAATATTGATAATCTTGATAAAATTATCCGTGAAATGGATGCTATGGCATCAGGAGTTCATACCGCGAGTGTTAATCCAAATAATACAACATCGTCATCAATGACTACAAGCAATCCAACTATTTCTAGCACAACAACATCAAATGGAAATGTGAATTTAGGAACTGCTCTCCCTTGTATTACAGGGGGAACTCCTGCGAACTGTCCATCATTTAGTGCTCGATTAAATGCACAACCAGGTATCAGCGGAATGCCGGATTTTGTTCAACAACAAATGCATAGTCTAGCCACAGTTACTGATGGCATTAATGGCCAGAGCACTATTTCCGGATCAACAATGAATGGTGTTAATTCTCAGGGGGCCCAAACAAACGCGATTAGAGCAGAACTTGCAAAACAACAAAAAGCAATGCAGAAAGCTCTTGGAAACAAAATTGACCTCGCTAAAGAAACAGATAAATTCCGCAGCAATCTTTTAGGAATTGCACAAAAGGAATTGGATAACAGAAAGACAACTGCCGGAGCAATGTATGCTAGTTTTGGTGGAGGGGCTGCGACTGTGGCCACAGACGCTAAAAAAGATAAGCCAAAAGACGTTAAAAAGAATTCAATAACCGCTATTCCTGCAGTTGCTATTCCAGCAGTAGCAATGCCTAAAATGGAAGACGACGCGGCCTTAAAGAATAATCTAGCAAAAGAAGAGAAAGCTTCTGAAGTAGTGAATGCTAAAACGATGGATGATTACGTAATTAAAAATGATATTACGAAAGACAAAGAGACATCTATCTTTGAATTGATTTCCAATCGCTATAAAACGTCAGGTTATCCAAGATTATTTAAAAAATTGAAAGAATAGACTCGATGACGTTTGGATTATTTTTTCCAAACGTCGTCAATTTTTTGTGCGCTCATATCGCTTTTATTCAAAGAGCCTAATCCCATCTCATCTTCATATGTTCTAAGAAGCGTATAGAAATTATTTGGCTTATTCGACTTTGTTCCTGGAGTAACGTTGGCCCCATAAAGAACAGTGTAAATTTGATTACTAATTGTACCTTCATCGAATGTAATAACTACCAGTAAATCTTTTGGAAGTTTTGATGAATGAAGAAGTGAATCAAATGTTTTTTTAAACCAGGTATCAGCAAAACTAACACCTGTATCATGACCGTCATTTTTTAAATTTGGAATATACATTGAGAAATCGGCCAATTTTCCAGCATCAAAATCAGTAAAAAAGTTTTTAGCCTCAACAATTTTTGAACAACGTGTAGGATTTTGCTGAACATTAACAAAGCTTATAAAAGGAACATGCTTTCTCGCATAGAAATTAGCAGTAGCTCCTAAAAAACAGTTTCCAGGATAATCTTCAGCATAAACTTTCCAGTCTTTTTTTGCATCTTCAAGAAGATCGCCTAGATGATTAGCATTTAAATTAATCGGCTTATCGTTAGTGATATTAAAAGTACTCCCTGCAATCATTGCGATGTAATTTCCTTGAGAAGGATGAATTGCCGCAGAGAAATTTGTAAGAAGAGCACCTTGTTGAGCAAGACTAGCTAAATATGGTTGTTTTGCAGCTTTTGAGTATTCTGTATTTTCAAAAACAATAACTAAAACTTTTTTGAAATTTTGCGCATGAGCGTTTATTGATAAAAGAGCGAATAAAAGTGATATAATAAGTTTTTTCATTTCAACTTTCCGGGCTATAATTTAGCTCATAGATTCTCCTAATTTTAAGGGGAGGTCAATTAAAGAAAATTGATCGATCTTTTGAGGTATTTGCATGCTCGATAAAAAAGTAATTCTTGAAAAATTAATTGAAAACCTACAGAAGGAATTAGTGGAAGTAGAATCTGCAGCTAATTCAGCCAAGGATTTAGCTACTGCTGATGATCTAAAATCTGAAGGGAAATACGATACTAGAGCAATCGAGGCATCTTATTTGGCCGGAGCTCAACAAAAGCGTGTAGAAGAAATCAAAATGGATATCCAGATGCTTGAAGAAATAGAATTGCAATCTTCTTGTAATCTGCAAATGGGTTCTTTGGCCCTCATTGAACACAACAATCAAGCACGCTATTATTTTTTGACTTCGACCTCTGGTGGAACTTTATTGAATATTGATGGACAAACCGTATTGGTCATTTCAGTCTTCTCCCCATTGGGAAATGAAGCTTTGGGACTAAAAAAAGGTGAGAGCTTCGAAGTTGAAACACCTAAAGAAACAAGAAGCTATAAAGTTTTAGAAGTCTACTAATTATTTTGAACTTGGCTCAGGCTCTTTCGCGTAAGAAATTTTATTATCGTCAGTGATGCAAACTCTATCAAAAATATAAATTTTTCGATTGAGGTGATTGATTAGAAAATTGAAATCCGGATGACTTTCAGAAATTGATGCTTTTGCAGGAATAAGTGGGCGATCAAACCCAAAAATAATACTCATCATTGGTTGAACCAAAACTTCTCTTTTATCGAAATCAATTTCCATCTCTTTAAAGGTAAGTCCGTAAGTATCTCTACCTTCAACCATTACTTCGCCTTCTTTGAGTTTTACTTTTCCATCGCTATCTGGAGCGACAACCTTATATAGGGTGCATGAATTATCAGCATCCATGCTCTTTATTACTGCCGAAAAAGCAGAGTTTGAAAGAATGATGAAGAGTCCAAGAAGGGTAAGTGTTTTTTTCATAAAAAGACCCACTGTAAATAATTTTTTATTGGGGCAACCTTAGCATTAAGATAAATCTCCTTTTATATAATTTTGCCATTCATATATTTTTTATATGGCTTAAAGCATTTTGACCCGCCGTAAATAGGGAGGGATGCTTTTGTGTGGGATTGGTGGCGAAAATAAGGGAGTATTTATGACCACGAAGATTGTTGTTTTAGGAGCAGGTGTATCAGGGCATACAGCGGCACTATATGCAAAAAGGCTTATAGGCGATGAAGCAGAAGTGCATGTGATATCACCTCTTTCTTATTACAACTGGATTCCATCAAATATCTGGGTAGGCGTAGGGCAGATGACTGAAGATGAAGTCAAGATCCCTCTGGCCCCAGTTTATAAGCAGGAAGGTATCATCTTTCATCAAGGCAAGGCCACTGGGCTTAGACCTGAAGGAACCGATGAATTTCCATCTCCCTATGTAATATGGGAGAGTACTGGAACAAATACGCCAGAAATTTCAAATCAACCATATGATTATTTAATCAATGCGACTGGCCCCAAATTATTTTATGAAGCTACAAAAGGTTTAGGTCCAACCTCAGGATTTTCATATTCAGTTTGTACACCTGATCATGCGCGAGAGGCTTCTCAAAAGTTGGACGAATTGATCTCTGCAATGAAAAAAGGGGAAAAGAAAAAATTGGTTATAGGAATGGGACATGGAGCTTGCACTTGTGAAGGAGCGGCTTTTGAGTATGTATTCAATGTTGATTTCGAACTTCGCCGTCATGGTGTTCGAGAAAATGCTGAAGTTATTTTTTTAACAAATGAAGCAGCTCTTGGTGATTTTGGAGTTAATGGACTTCTATTAAGCTCTGGTGGTTTTACAACTCCCTCAAAAGTGTTTGCAGAATCACTTTATACTGAAAGAAACATAAAATATATTTTAGGTGCTCATGTTCGAGAAGTTTCAAAGAATAAAGTAGAGTATGAAAATCTAGCAGGTGAAATCCATACCCTTGATTTTGATTTTGCGATGCTGATTCCTCCATTCCAAGGAAACAAACTCGAAACAATTAATCGAAAAAAAGAAAATATAACTGATCAGATTTATAATCCTGGTGGATTCATGAAGGTTGATGGTGATTATAATCCCAAGGATGTTTCAAACTGGAAACCTGATGATTGGCCTAAGCATTATACAAACAATCTTTACAATAATGTTTTTGCCGTTGGAATAGCTTTTGCTCCTCCTCACCAAATTTCTATTCCAAGAAAAAATCCATTGGGAACAAATATTACACCAGCTCCTCCTCGCACTGGAATGCCTTCGGCAATAATGGGGCGAGTGATCGCTGAAAATATTGTTAAAACAATTCATGGAAAAGTAACTGATCTTAAAACAGCTTCTTTAGCTGATTTAGCTGCTGCATGCATTGCATCGACTGGAGCAAGTTTAAAAAATGGTTCTGCTGTTTCAATGACGATGTATCCAATCGTTCCTAATTTTCAAAAGTTTCCTGAGTCGGGGAGAGATTTAAATTACACATACGGTGAAATTGGGTTAGCTGGACACTGGATGAAAAGATTGCTGCACACATTGTTCATGTATAAAGCAAAGGCCAAATTATTTTGGTGGCTCATTCCAGAATAGGAGAGTGTTATGTATAGAAGTCAAAGTGAATTACCACCACTACCAACGAAGTTTAATCTCTTTTTAAGGCAAAATATTTTTTGGCAAGCCTATCGTTTTATCGTGATTAATTACAAAATGATCAGAGTTATCTTTAAAGAGCATCACTTGCATTAGAATTTATGTGTTTTTAGTGACTTTTATGAGGTTTTTTCTAACATTTTCCCTCTCTACTGAAATATATTGCCAATAGCCGAATTAAATTTATAAAATTTCATTTAACTAAAAAAATTCACAGAGGAAAATATGATTAATTTTAAGCTAATGATTGCTTTCATCCCCGTTTTGCTTTGCTCTCAGGTTTTCTCCAAAGAATATCTGGTTCGTTTTAATGGGAAGGCTCCTCTTCATTTTTTAAATTTCCAAACAGAACAATTTTCTGTTTTAGGCAAAGACTACGTTAAAGTCACTGTTCCAAATGAAAAAGAGGCTTCTTTTCATCAGTCGATGAAAGAAGAATTTTCAGGAACAGAGTATGAAGAAAATGTGAGCTACTCTATTTTCGCTGATACTAACGAGTACCAACCAAGTGAACCTGATTTTTTCAGACTATGGGGATTAGAAAATAATGGTAAGAATGAACCTATTACTCCGACAAAAATGTCACCAGTCGCTGGAATTGTTGGGGCCGATATTGGCGCAAAAGCAGCTTGGGAAATTTCTCAAGGGGATAAGAATGTCGTCATTGCTGTTATCGATACAGGTATTGATTACAAACATCCTGATCTAAAAGAGAACATGTGGATCAACGAGAAAGAACTCAATGGAAAGCCAGGTGTAGATGATGATGGAGATGGTTACGTTGATGATATTTACGGATATGATGTATCAAACAATAAAGCTGATCCAATGGATGATAATAAACACGGCACTCACGTTGCTGGAGTCATCGGCGCTAGCCACAATGGATTTGGTGTAACCGGAGTCATGGCCCACGTGTCTTTAATGGCCGTTAAATTTACCGATGCAACTGGGCGAGGGGATTTAGAGCGCGCATTAAAAGCAATCAACTATGCTGTTAAGGCCGGAGCAAAAATTCTTTCTAATTCTTGGGGAAATCGCATTTATTCTAAATTTTTAGAAGACGCAATCAGAGATGCTGGCAATAAGGGAATTGTTTTTGTGGCCGCTGCTGGAAACTTTGGGGCTAACAACAACGATGCTAATCCGATTTATCCAGCCAGTTACAAATTAGATAACGTTATTTCTGTAGGGGCCTTCTCTGCTCAAGATTATCCATCATCTTTCTCATGCTATGGACCAAAGTCAGTGCACGTTTCAGCTCCTGGAACTAATATCCTTTCTACTGTTCCAAACAATGGTTATGCTGTTCTTTCTGGAACATCACAAGCAACTCCATTTGTTTCAGGTATTGCTGGTCTTGCTCTCAGTGTAGCTCCAACACTTTCTCCATTGGAGTTGAAAAATAAAATCATTAATACTGCAGTTTATTCTAAGATGTTAGAAGGTAAAAACATCGCTAACGGAAGAGTGAATGCAGGGAAACTTTTACAATCTCTTTAATATGCTAAAGGCGGACTCTTAGTCCGCCTTTTTAATATTTAAATCTCATAATTAGCTACAATATACTGCCAAATTGCATCCAGCTCCAGCATATCTTCTTTTAATTGCCCAATTTTTTTCATTTTGTCTTTTGAATTGGGAGCTTCAATCTCCACGACTTTATCGACACATTTATTATAAGCAATCTTGAACTCAAGAATTCTGTATTTAAATTTCTCTTTATCAACCTTCTGCTTTAACTTAGAAAGATTTTTATCAATATCAATTTGATTTAATTTTGCAGCATAACCTCTAAGAACATTGGCTTCATTCGTGACAGAAGAAACATTAACAGGTAGGGATTTTACAATAAGTCTTTTTTCAAAATCTTTATTTGTGCAAGAAAGTAAACTTATCAAAATAATAAATGGCATTATGTATTTAACTATCATAAGTCTCCAACTTCCCCTCTGATTAAAACGTTAATTAAAATCTAAAATCATTAATAGGATAAAATTCTTATCTCGATGATAAGAAAAAGTTATTAGAAGTAATTATGTTTAAAATAAGGTTTTATTATTTAATGCAGAAGTGATTCATGATCAAGAATACAAAAATAACTGCACAGGTAAAGAGTAAGATAAACAAGATTGGTACACAAAAAATCATTTTCAGAGTGAAAAGTAAAATAATAATTATTTCCCAAAATTGTTTTTTCATTAGGTAAAATTGAGCTTCTCTTTAGAATTAAATAATGGAGATCGAAATTTATATTATAAGAATTCGAAAACAGTTTTACTGCAATATTTGCAAACGAAAATTTTATTTATCAATGAAAAACGTCTATCTGCACTGTAATGAATTCATAATCAATCAGGAAAAAAAATATCCGAAAAGAAAAAATAACAAGATTCTGGACGGAGAAAAACATGGTAGCTTTAAAGATCTCTAACGATAACTCAAATGAATTGGAATCGAATCCTCTTTTCGTTGCACTTAATCGCTCTCAAATTATCGCTGAATTTAAATTAGACGGAACTGTAATATATGCCAATGAAAACTTCTTGAAAGTTTTTGGTTATACACATGAAGAAGCATTAGGGAAAAGTCACCTTGATTTTTGTAGCGAGCAATTTCTATTAGACAATGAGAACCATGAGTTTTGGAACAAGCTTGCTAAAGGAGAATTTGTAGCAGGTGAACACCAAATGACAAATAAGACAGGACGAGAGTTGTGGTTGAATGCTACTTATAATCCAATTTTTGATCAAGTAGGTAGAGTCACTAAAGTTCTTATGTGTGCTTCAGATTTAACTGCCATCAAAGAGGAACTACAAGTTCGCAAATCAATAATGGATGTTACAAGCATTGTTTCAGAATCGGATTTAAAGGGAAATATTCTCAGCATTAATCAAAAATTTATTGATCTGTCTCAATACAGTAGAGAAGAGCTAATCGGAAAGCCACATAATACAACCAGGCACCCAGATATGCCAAAGGAAGTGTTCAAAGAACTGTGGTCAACTATCGGTAAGGGTAATATCTTTCGTGGAGTTGTTAAGAATAGAAAGAAAGATGGAACACCTTATTACGTGGACGCAGTGATCGCACCAATTATGGGGAGTAATGGAAAGCCAAGAAAATATCTTGGAGTTCGTTATGATATTACTGAATCAGAGATAGAACGCCAAAATGCAAAAGGAATTATTAGCGCGATCGATTCAACATTTTCTTTTGTTGAATTTGATACAAATGGAAATATTGTAAATGCTAATAAAAATTTTCTTGAGGCCACTGGATACAGAAGTGAAGAGATTGTTGGTAAGAATCATCGTATGTTTGTCGAATCAACCCAGGCATACTCCAATGACTACGCCCAATTTTGGACAGATTTAAGAGAGGGCAAAAGTCAGAGTGATTCAATTAAAAGAATTTCAAAAGATGGAAGAGTCATTTGGTTACAAGCTGTTTATGCTCCTGTTTTTGATGAAATGCACAGAGTAACAAAAGTAGTAAAAATTGCATCGAATATTACAGGTGAAAAACTAAAAGCGGATGCTATCAGTAAATCTCAAGCAGTGGTTGATTTTGCTTTAGATGGAACCATTGTTTCAGCGAATGAAAATTTCCTAAAAACTGTTGGGTACACTCTTGAAGAAATCAAAGGAAAGCATCACCGTATTTTCTGTGATGACTCCTATACTAATTCGGCAGCATATAAAGAATTTTGGAATAAGTTGGGGCGAGGTGAAGCAGACAGTGGACGTTATAAACGAATTGGAAAAGGGGGAAAGGTCATTTGGCTTCAGGCAACGTGCAATCCAAATTTTGATCAATTCGGAAGACCCTGTGGAGTAACAAAATTCGGGGCCGATATTTCTATTCAGGTCGAAGTAGAAGAAACTGTAACAAGATTAGCTCAGGAATTTTCTGTTAGTACGAAAGAGATATCTGAAAGAGCGGTTACAGTAGCTCAAGGAGCTCAAGCTCTAGGTGCAACGACAGAAGAAATGAATGCTTCAATCGAAGAACTGACAGCATCAATTAATTCAATTGCTCAGAATTCAAAAAATACTGACGTTGTTGCCAAAACAACTCATCTGGAAGCAGAGGCCGGAGCGAAGGCAATTGCAAAAGCAATTGAGGCAATGGAGCTAATCAGTAAATCATCAGAAGACATCAGTGAAATTGTAAAAGTTATCAGTGAGATTGCCGGCCAGACAAATCTCTTGGCATTTAACGCAGCTATTGAAGCAGCAAGAGCGGGAGAGCATGGTTTAGGTTTTTCAGTTGTAGCAGACGAAGTAAGAAAACTCGCAGAGCGCTCGTCTCAAGCAACAAAAGAAATTTCTAAACTGATCAATGAATCAGTAAAGCGCGTGGCTCAAGGAAGCGAAATTTCTAAACAAGCTGGAGTTGCTTTCGAAAAAATCGTTGAAGGAGTTAACAAAACAACTCAGGCAATTTCAGAAGTTTCATGTGCAGCAGAAGAGCAATTGATTGCAGCTAAGGAAATCAGTTCAGCTATTCAGCAGGTTGCTACAGAAACTGAGAAATCAGCTTCATCTTCAGAGACGATTGCCAACGCAACTCAAGGTCTTACGAATGGAGCTGAAGAATTGAAAATAACTGTAGCTAAATTCAGGAATTAATTTGTGAATAGCAGAGAATTTCAAGAGTTAGATCTGTCTACTTTAAATAGAATTTTGGAGCTGATTCATAAGCTTACTGGAATATCTATGAACGAAAGTAGAAAAATCTTAATTCAAGGACGGCTTCGTCCAAGAGCGAGGGAGTTGGGATTATCAAGTTATGAGCAATATCTTAATTATCTCAATTCCAATAAAAATGAAATCCAGGAATTTGTTAATTTAGTTACCACTAACGAGACATCATTTTTTAGAACTCAAAGAGTTTGGGATTTTTTTCTAAAAGATTTTCTTCCGAGCTGGACTGCTGCAAATCCAAAAAAGACATTGAGAATATGGTCAGCAGCATCCTCTTCAGGGGAGGAAGTTTATACAATAGGAATTTGTTGCGAAGAACATCGCCTGAAGAATGTTGGATTTAATTATCAGATTTTGGGAACTGATATTTCTTCCGAAGTTATAGCAATCGCGGAGAAAGCTAAATATTCTGGTCGATCAATCGAGCATTTTAAAATATCCAATAAACAATTATTTGATAAATATTTGCGCCCTGAAGAGAACTGTTTTCTTGTTACTTCAGAAGTTAGATCAAGAATTAAATTTAATCTTCATAACCTTTATAATGTTCCTGCAGAACGAAACTGTTACGATATTGTTTTTCTTCGAAATGTTCTGATTTATTTTAAGCCAGTGGATCAGGAGAAAGTTTTATTGAATATTAGCAAAAGCCTTATCTCAAACGGAACTCTTGTCATTGGAGAATCTGAATCATTAGGGAGCTTGAACACCCCTTTTAAATATAAACTGGCCCTCGTTTATGAGAAAGTGGAGTCTAAGATTGGCCAATGATAATGGAATCCATGTCAACATTGGGGAAGTAAAAGTTGGTAGAAAAGGTGAAGTCTTACGAGCGACACTCGGTTCGTGTGTAGGAATTGCTTTTGTGTGGAAAAAAAAAGGTCTCTGTGCTCTTGCTCATTGTTTATTGCCAGAGGCTCACGAGTCATCGTTTGTGATTAATGCCAAATACGTAAGTCAGGCGGTTCCTTCTCTAATGGCCTTATTAAAAGTGAAAGAGGGCGATGTTAGTGAAATCGAAGTTTCTATTGCAGGGGGTGGCAATATGATGTCACAACTAGCGAGGGAGAATGTAGATCATATAGGTCTTCAAAATATAGCAGCAGCGAAGAAGTATTTAACTAAGTATGGGTTCAAAGTTCGAGAAGTAGACATTGCCGGAGATATTGGACGAAAAATGTTTATTGATTGCACTTCAGGAACAGTGTCTGTTCTCAGACTAGAGACGACAACGTGATATTGATTGTAGTTTGGATGAGGATTAAATGAATAATCAAAATGTGGAAAACATAATACTAAAACCAAAGGATGAAATCTTTGGATCATTTAATATTGGATCAATGGAAGTTGCGATAAATGTTAAATCGATTCAAGAAGTCGTCAATTTTCCTGATAAAATAATAAAAATGCCTCTAGCTCCGGCCTTTCTTCTTGGCGTCTTTAATTTGCGAGGGATGATTATCCCAATTATAAATTTAAAATCTCTCTTACATTTCGATGATGCGGAATTTTCGTCATCTCAGAAAGTTGGAATTATTGATCATGAAGGAGCAAAAGTTGGTCTTCTGTTTGATTCAACTAGTGAAATAGTTCGAGTGAGTCAACTAATGCTCAATGAATTTTTTTATGCATCCGAAAGTTCTCATAAGGTTATATCCGGAGCAATAAAGCTTGAAGATGGAAATAGAATCCTTCAGATTATTGATCCTTTCGCATTATTCTCAATCGAAAATATTCCACAGATTATTGAGCAACAAAATATTAATAATCATGGAAGGGTTCGTGCTAACCATCAGCACGCAAATCGAAAAAAATGTATTTCTTTTTCGATTAATCAAGTAAAAATGGGATTTGAGATATCCGGGATTCATGAAATTATCAAAGTCCCAGAAATTCAAAAGTCGGCAATTCAGCATGAACTTTGTATCGGTATGGTGAACCTTAGAGGACAAACAGTTCAGGTGATTGATTTATCCAAGCTTCTTGGAATTGCAGAGGGAGCGGAAAATAAAATAGAAGATCAAAGAATTATAATATTGAAAATTGAGAGAGAGCTGTTTGGTCTTTTGGTGGACGTGGTGGAAAGTATCAATACATATTCAATAAATGATATTATGCCGATTCCACTTTTAAGTAACAAACGTTCTAAGTTATTCTCTGGATGCATTTGTTTAGATGAGATAGGAGAAGTTATTCTTTTAAATTATCAGGAAGTGTTGTCCAGTGATGAGATTGTTGAAATTACTCAAGGTCATAGCAAGTTTTATAGTTCTAATCATGAAGAAAAAAACCTAAGCAAGAAGCATTTTAACAGGCAATCGTATATCTCATTTAAGCTGGATCATCTCTTTGGCGTTTCCATAAGGGATATTCGAGAAATCATCAATTACACTGATGATATTATCTCAGCACCCGGAATGCCTTTCTTTGTAAAGGGGGTATTAAATCTGAGAGGGAAGCTCGTTACTATCGTTGATACGCGCTCACTATATGTCATGGAGAAGACTAAAGCAGAGAATGAAAATGCTAAGATTTTGATATTTGAAAGCGGTGATGAGAGATTCGGCCTTATTGTTGATTCCGTTGAAAGTATTGTGACTGTAGATGATGATAAGAAGATGAAGGTTCCTAGTTTGATGGTTCAAAACGTGAAGAGCCAATTTGAAAATGACATTAAAGAAATTATAACGTTTCAAGAGCAAGAGAAAAAAGAAGGTGTCTTGATTATTTTGAATATGGAACCAGTGACTTCAAGAATCAAAAAGTCTCTTGCTTCTTAATTATTTATCAGCATCTCCTCCAGTTATGAACTTATATAATCTCCAGGAGAACCATGTGGGTTGCTGATGCTAATTTGTGGTTGAACTATTTCATTTACGTCAACTAAGCTTTGAGTGTTATAATTATTTTCAACAAACTCCCAATTGATGACATTCCAAAAAGCTTCTAAATATTTATTTCTAGCATTTCTAAAGTCTATGTAATAGGCGTGCTCCCAGACATCACAGATTAAAAGAGGAACATATTTTTTGAAATCTATAACTACGGCATTAGAGGTATTGATAATCTCTAATTTCTTGCTTTCTTTATTTAATGCAAACCAGGTCCAGCCAGAACCAAAAAGATTTAGAGCTTCTTTAAAGAATGCTTCTTTAAAATTTGAAAATGACCCATATTGAGTATCAATCTGATTACTAAGATTAGAGTCTGGTTTCAAATTAGATCTTCGAGGAGTAAGGCCTAGAAAATAAAAAGTGTGATTCCATACTTGAGCAGCATTATTGAATAAAGGACCTTGAGAACTATTGATTATATCTACTAAATTATGTGTCGATAAATCTTTAGATAAGTTATTAAGATTATCAATGTATGTTTTGTAATGCTTTCCATAATGATATGTGAAAGTTTCTTGAGAGATATTTGCTACATTTGCAAAGTTAAAATCTGGTAATATGAACATAAAAACTCCTTAATTTCTATTTTTAATTTTACTCAGCTTGTTTTTTCATCATGCCTTTTCCCATCATCCCGTGCATTTTTCCCATCATTGGACATCCATCCTTTCCCATCGTTTCCTGACAAGATTGCATCATCTCTTTGCGACAATCTTCAATCTTTTTGTCGGATCGCAGACAAGTCGCCATGTTTTCATGAGCAGTTGCCATTTTTTGACGTTGTTCAAAAGTCATTTCAATTGTTTTATTCTTATCAGCGCTAAATGCTGTTGAATACGAAGTAATGGATAGTAGAATCATTGCTGCAATTGTTGTCTTCATAATTAACTCCTTATTAACCTCTTCACTACCACTAAAAAGAGCAATTTCTATGCCGGCGATTTATTTGCAAATATTTCTTTGAGAAAACACTTCAATATACATAGGTGGTAATTATGGTAAAAATTAAGAGAGTTTATGAAAATCCAGAAAAAATTGACGGCCATAGAGTCTTAGTAGATCGTTTGTGGCCTCGAGGAATGAAAAAATCAGATTTAACTTTTGACGAATGGCCAAAAGAACTTTGTCCTAGTTCAGAGCTAAGAAAAAGTTTCGGTCATGATCCACTTAAATTCAAAGATTTTAAAAAAGAGTACAAAAAAGAACTTCATAATGAAGAAGCACAAAAAGAGATAAAGCTTCTGGCAAAGCTCTCTCAAAAACGAAATGTAACCTTGCTCTACGCTGCTCATGACGATAAAATAAATCACGCGATCATTTTAAAAGAAGTTATTGAGCGAGCTTCGAGTAAATAATCAGTTTTTAATAAAATGATTTTAATCTTTGGACAGGGTTCTAAAAAGCTATGGGAGAATTAGTATTTTCTGCAAAAAACTTGAAAAAGATCTATAAGAATGGCGAAGTAGAAGTCCAGGCTCTCCGTGGATTAGATTTAGAGCTCTACAGTAATGAGTTCGTCGTGCTCCTTGGCCCTTCCGGTAGTGGAAAATCCACTTTGCTGAATATTCTAGGAGGACTTGATAATCCGAGCTCCGGGGAAGTATTTTACAAAGATCATAATCTAGTCACTTCTACACCTGCAGAATTAACTCAGTTTAGAAGAGATCATGTTGGATTTGTTTTTCAATTTTATAATCTTATTTCAAGTTTAACAGCTGAAGAAAATGTTCAGCTGATAACAGATATTGCTGAAAATCCCTTTAAACCTTCCGAAGCTTTAGAGTTAGTAGGCCTTGCAAAACGAGCTGATCATTTTCCTTCGCAACTTTCAGGAGGAGAACAGCAACGAATTGCAATTGCTAGAGCGATTGCAAAACGGCCGGATATTTTACTTTGTGATGAACCGACAGGGGCCCTCGACGTAGAAACGGGAAAGCAAGTATTGGAAGCGATTTTACGAGTCAACACTGAACTTGGCACTATGGTCTGCGTGATCACTCACAATGCGGCCATTGCGGGTCTTGCTGATCGAGTGATTCGCCTGGCCGATGGGCAAATCAAATCAATTATAACAAATCCTAAGCGTATGAGTTTGAATGAGATTCAGTGGTAATGCTGGCAATTAATAAAAAACTTTTTCGTGATTTTTGGAATTTAAAACTCCAGACATTATCTATAGCTCTCATTGTTATTGGAGGACTTTCTATTCTTCTTGCCTCTTGGAGTTCCTACCAATCCTTAAAAAAAGCTCGCGATGATTTTTACGTCAAATATTCTTTTGCTGATATTTTTTCAGAATTTAAACGAGCACCATCGGGAATCATTGGTGAATTAAAAAATATTCCTGGCGTTGAAAATATTGATGGAAGAATCATGATTGATAGTATTGCCAATTTGGCAAATCAAGATGAACCGGCAGTAACAAGAATTATTTCTATGCCAACAAGTGGGCAACCCCAATTTAATAAACTCTATCTGAGAATGGGGAGACTTCCCGTCGAGGGGAATGTGGCCGAGGTTGTTGTGCATGAAGGTTTTGCCAAGGCCCACAAATTAATTCCAGGAAGCCAGTTTCAAATTCTAATCGAAGGGCATTTGGAAATTGTTCAAGTCGTGGGAATTGCCATATCTCCAGAGTTTGTCTATGCCTTAAGTTCTGCAGCTCCACTGCCAGATGATATTCACTATGGCGTTCTATGGATGTCGTATTTGACTCTTTCAAGACTGGCCAAGCTTCAGGACTCAATAAACAGTGTGACGGCGAGTATTTCTCCCGATACCACTTCAGGAAATGTTTTATCTTCCTTTGATCGAATCTTAAAACCCTATGGTGGGCTTGGAGCCTATGCTCGCGACAGACAAATCTCTAATATGTTTGTTGAAGATGAGATTGTTCAACAAAAAGCTATGGCGATTATTGCGCCTGTTATTTTTTTAAGTGTCGCCGCCTTTCTGGTGAATGTGATCTTCTCTCGTCTTATTGCTTTGAATCGCTCTCAAATCGCCACTCTTAAGGCAATTGGTTTTACTAATTGGGAAGTCGCTCGTCACTATCTCACATTAGTCATTTTAATCTTGATGGTTGGTACGTTGCCAGGATTAGCGATTGGCGCTTGGTTGGGGCAGATTTTTTCAAAAATGTATTTGGATTTTTTTCATTTTCCAGAATTAAAATTTCACCTAAGTTATGGAGCTTTAATTATTTGCGTGCTTTCAGGAATTCTTCCGGGATTGCTGGGGGCATGGCAGAGTATTCGGAATGCTTTTGCTCTGGTTCCAGCTGAAGCGATGCGACCTCCAATGCCTCCTGTGTATCAAAAAAATCTTTTTGATAGAGCAGTTGGTAAAAAGCGTTTTCGTCCTCTGTCCAAAATGATTTTCAGAAATATTTTTCATCGACCTGATCGATTGGTGATGATCATTTTGGGAATGGCCACGGCCCTTGGAATAATTGTTACTTCATTTTCTTGGAGTGATATGCTCTATGAGTTGTTAGATACTCAATTTCAAAGAATCCAGCGCGAAGACTTGAGTGTTAGTTTACTTAAACCTGTTTCTCTTAATGGATTGCAGGAATTATCCAAATCGACAGGTGTGATCTCTATTGAAGGGTATCGAGTCACACCTGTGCGGATCCGTTTTCTCAATCACAAAAAAGAACTCTCACTTACAGGTTGGCCGGATGCTACTCAAATGCGACAATCGCTGTCGCTGAATTTAAATAAGATTACGCTTCCGGAAAACGGATTGATGTTGGGACGTTTTTTTCAAAAATCCTGGGGTGTAAAAGAGGGAGATAAAGTTGAAGTCGAGCTTATTGAATCCAATTCAAAAAAAATAATGATTACGGTTGCCGGCTTTAGCGATGAATTGGTTGGCTTAACTGCTTCAATGAAGATTCAGGAGTTGTGGAAAATTCTTGATGAAGAAGCAAGTTACAATATGGCAACCATCAAGGCCGATTCAAATAAAGTAAATTTCCTCTATACAGAATTTAAAAATATTCCCGGAATCGAAGCTGTGATCCTTAAAGGATCTGTCTATAAAGGATTTCAGAATACAATGGGAAGTCTTATTCAACTTTCAACTTCGATTCTCATCTTCTTTGCCATGGCGATCGCTGTAGGGGTTATCTACAATTCGGTTAGAGTTAATTTTTCAGAACGTTCATGGGAAATGGCCAGTCTAAGGGTTATGGGATTTGAAAAAGGAGAAGTTTTCACTCTTATCTTAGCAGAGGTTTCGCTTCAGATTTTTCTGTGCTTGATTCCTGGGTGTATTATAGGCTATTGGATGACCAAGCTTAGTTTACAGGGGATTCACACTGAAACTTTTGCCTTTCCAGTTGTCATTCACACTCAAACCTATATTAAAGCCATTCTAGTCGTGTTAATCTCTTTAGGATTATGTTCATGGCAAATCTATCGTATGATTGATAAATTAAGCTTGGTAGAAGCATTAAAATCACGAGAATAAAAATTGAAAGTAAAACTTAAATACATTATTTTGATTATTTCACTAGTTTTGATTTTTGGAGGCGCTTATTTCATTTTAAAACCAAAAGTCATTGAAGTAGAAATGGCAAAAGTAACTAAAGGCAGCTTTTCGGAAGAAATTTTAGCGGATGGTTTTTTTAGAGCTAAAAACAGATACACTGTAACTGCATTTGCCGAGGGCGATATCAAACGTGTTGATCTAAAAGTTGGAGATATCCTTAAGAAAAATCAAACGATCACAGAATTATTTTGGGACGTAAAGTATGTGCCAGTTAAATCTCCTGTGGCCGGAGTCATCACAAAAATTTATCGCGAAAGTGCTGGGCCTATTCATCGTGGAGAACCCATTGTTGAAGTAGTGGATCCAAGTGAATTAGAAATAGTTTCAGAACTTCTCACTACTGATGCCGCCAGAGTCAAAGTAGGAAATTTAGCCAAGGCCACGGGGTGGGGAGATGCTAAAGAGATTCAGGCAACTGTTACAAAAATTAGTAAGGCCGGGTTCATCAAAATTTCTGCTCTTGGAGTAGAAGAAGAGAGAACTGAAGTTATTATGGAACCTCAAAAATTATCGGCTGAGTTAAAGAAAAAACTTGGGCATACTTTTCACACCCAATTAAACATTCAAGTATCCAAACTTGATTCTGCATTGAAAATTCCTGCTGGTGCTATTGTAAGACAAGGAAGCAACTGGGCCGTCTATCAAGTCATTAATGGTGTGGCCCATCTAAAATCAGTCACTCTTTCATTGCATGGAAATGAAGAAGCGGTAATTACCGATGGCTTAAATGAAGGCGATGTGGTGATTAATTATCCTGGGGATATAATCAAAGAGGGAACTTCGGTTAAAGGAAAAAAATAGATAATTTATTAGTGATCAGCGACACATGAGGAAAGCAATGTGACCTCACCATTCGGATCAACGAAAATGGTGCGATTGTTTTTATATGAAATAGCCGTGTTTTCATCATATGCAGAGAAGGCATCAACTGAATCAGATTCTTTCTGCCATATTCCTGTGCCTTCAAATCTTGCTGTCTCTTCACCTGCAAACTTCAATGTCCAGAGAACAGTTTTTAAAGTTTCTTGCTCACTTATTTTTAATCTAAGTTCATAATTGCCACTGGTGCAAATGAAGGATTCAGTTGCCAATGATGGAAGAGAAATTAGTGTAAAAATGAGAGCTATTAAAATTTTCATTATAATTACCTTAGTAGGGGAAGGTGATGTTTTAAAGTTTTTAGGGGATTTTGTAAATGGCGCACCCGAGAGGATTCGAACCTCTGACCTACCGCTTAGAAGGCGGTTGCTCTATCCAGCTGAGCTACGGGTGCATAATATTTCGGTGAAAAGAAAATTAATGGTTTAATGCCCTAATGTCAAGCGAAAGCTTGCCTTTTCGGAGGTCTAAGTGCTTAGAATTTTAAATAAATCTTTGCTGATCAGGATGGAAAGCCTAGAATAGTGGGGATGCAAGAAAAGACCAAAAACTTTTATACTTTAGATGAGCTTCGTTCTCACATCAAATCGGGCACTCCGACTTTGTTTCACTCATCTCAAACTTCGACCGTTATTCCCTTCGAGAGTATCAAAAATCAATTAAACCCCACAACTGTTTTAGGAAATCTTTCGACAATGAAAGGGAGTGTGCAATTTTTAAGCGATAACAGTCTTTTGGTTTCTGGTTTTGTAACTTGGAAGGAAGCTAAAGATTTTTGTAGAAGTCATGGAAGAGAAATTATGACTTCACCAACTGAAGAGCTCGCAGGAGTTCTCTCTGGCATCGCTACAAGTTGCACAGGGGAGAGATCGTTTGGTTTTAAAAATCTTCGTTCTCAAATCGTTGAGCTTCATTATTTAAACTATGAAGGAATTGAAAAAAAATTATCGGCCGAAAAAAAATTAAATCTTCCAATTGATCTAACTTCTTATCAGAAAGATTTTGTTCCTTATAAAGATTTAAAAAATGCTCCCTTCCCAAGACTTGAAGTGGAAACAGATTTAATGACTGGAACAGAAGGCCAATTGGGAATTATCACTTCAGCTGTACTAAAGACAATTCCTTATGAAGAAGAAACTTATCTCCTTATTCTTCTTCCTAAGTGGGAAGAAAATTATGAACCCCATTTAGAAATTTATAATGCCGTTCAAGCTTTTCGATCTGAAATTCGCGCCGTTGAGTTTATGGATTCCAATTCTCTTTCTTACTTACCAAGCGAGAAAAATCCAAGCAAAGACCAGGATGTCGTGTTTTTAGAAATAAGAAAAAAAGATTTTGAAATGATCTATGAAAATCTGCTCACAAAATTAAAGCACATAAGTGAAGAAAATATTTTTGAGATGGCCCCAAGCAAATGCCGCGATCTTCGCATGAGTGTTCCGCGTGCCATATTTGAAGCAAATTCAAAGATGGGAGTGACGAAGAAGGGGACAGATGTTCAAGTGACTCCTGATAAATTTAAAGATCTTTTAAATTTTTATCGAAGATACACAAACCTTGGAGTCGCTTATAATCTCTTTGGGCATTTTGGCGATGCTCATTTGCATTTTAATTTTATGCCGACTCCTGATAAGAATGATTTTTGCAATCATCAACTAGAGAGTCTTTACGCAGAAGTTTTAAAGTGGCATGGATCTCCTTTTGCTGAACATGGAATAGGTCTTTTAAAGAAAAAATTTATTGCTCCTTTTTATAAAGAGGGGGAGCGAGTGGTGTTTCGAGAATTAAAAAAACTTATGGACCCCAAAGGACAATTTTTTCCAGAAGGATTTATGTCATGCTAAAGGCACGCGTTTTTAAATCCGCTAAGCGCGAGTTTGAGTGCAAAATCCTCGATACAAAAGAAATGGTGGTAGCAACCGCTCTAGGAAATCTTCTAAAAGGAGATGAGAACACTATTGTTGTCGGCGATTATGTGATGATTGAAGACAACGTGATTGTAGAAGTTCTTCCTCGCACTAATGAAATCTACAGACTCATTATTCGTGAGCAAAAAAAGAAAGTCACAGCTTCTAATTGTGATCTGATGGTTATTGTAAGCTCAGTGTCTCGTCCAGAATACAAAAGAGGGATTGTTGATCGCTTTTTAGTTCGTGCTCACCAATGGGGAATAAGACCTCTAATGGTTTTTAATAAGATGGATGAATATGATCCATCGGAGCTCGATATTCAATTTGAATTTGATCGCATGAATAATTTAGGCATAGAGTGCTTTGAAGTTTCTGCTGCTGATCCAACTTACAAACCGCGCTTTCTGGAGCTGGGTCTCACTGAACTAAAAGAGAGACTTTTTCACAAAACTTCCATTTTTCTAGGTCAGTCTGGTGTCGGGAAAAGTCGTCTGATTACTCAAGTTTCCGAGGGAAAAATCCATCTGCTTTCGAATGTTGTGGGAAAAGTAGGCAAAGGGAAACATACGACAACCTGGAGTGAAATAGCCGACTGCGATTCTATGTCTTTAATAGATTCTCCAGGGATAAGATCTTTTGGATTGGAAGATTTACTAGAAGAAGAATTAATAACGTACTTTCCAGATCTCGAGGAGGGAGCTGTTCAGTGTAAGTTCTCAAATTGTGATCATACTGCCGATTCAAAAGGGTGTTATTTCTTTACGAAACTTGATCAAAATGCTCGAGAAACAAAGCTTATCCTCTCCAGACTTGAATCCTATTGCCGAATGAGAGAAGAAATTTCCCAGACCCCAAGTTATCTAAAAAAGTAATTCAAAAATAAATTTAATCGTCCGAATAGATCCTAAGTAGAAAACTTTTGGGAGTTTGGATTATGACTGATTTTAAAGTGCTCGATTTTAACAAGAAAAAAGCAGAAACAATCGAAATGAAGAGAAGAGCTTTTAATCGAATTGTTTTTCAAAATTTTCTGGGTGCTTATTCTGTTATTGATGATAACGGATCTATATATCCAGTAACTTTGGTTGATATTGCTGGAGATGGTTGTTCGTTCCAGATTCCATGGAACCCACAAAAAGACAAAAAACTGGCCCAAGACTTCGAAGTCCATATGAGAATGTACTTTACGAAGGCTTCATACATTCCAGTGATCATGAACGTGCGTCACGCAAAAGAAGTGATTGCAGAAGACGGAACAACCCATATTCAATATGGTTGTGAGTTCGATAAGAGTGTTCCTACCTTTGAAGCTATGCAAAGCTTCATAGATTTTCTTTATAAATTCGCTGAACACTCAGCAATTGATAAGGGTGACACTAAAGTTTATTTCAAATAGTTAATTCTTTATGATAGCTTTGTACTTCAAAACTTTGGAGTACAAAGACTATGAAAATGGCCATCATTGGCTCAGGTCCCCTCGCTATTTTTACAGCTTTTCATTTTGACCAAATGGGGGCAGAGGTTGTCCTCTTTCAAAAAAATGCTCTCGGTGGAAACTCGCGATTCTTGCTCGATCATTTTCCAGAAATGCTTGTTCCATTTAATGGACAGACGAAAACATTAAGTGCTCTGTGGAATGACACTTTAGTCCCAGCAATTAAATCAATCGAAGAAAATAAACTGACTAAGGCCGGAGAAGTTCTTCGCGTTCATAAACGCTTTTTGCACATTGATGAGACAATTCCTAAACGATCTCGCTTGCATGATCTGTTTAGAGTTATTTATTCCGTCAATCCAAAAGAGGCGATTCTAAAGCAGCTTGAAGAAAATCCTGAAATGTTTAAACAATTAGGAGAACAGGTTGTAAATTCTCTTCATATGCCAGTTGAGAGTTTTGAGGATTTCGATATTGTTATCGAAGCGCGCGGAAGAGGGAAGTCTCCTGTTGCCCTCGGTCCTTCAAATACATTGGCCCTTAATGAAATTAATATTAAGAATACTGCGCCGCTGTTTTATGAAAAAGATATTTTTTCAAACCTTGATTTAAGTGGAAAAACAAAACTGGTTGTTGTTGGAAATAATGAATCGGCAGTACTCACTCTTTTAAAGTGTAAAGAGTGGCTTTTTTCAGCCCCTGATCATTCCCTTGCCTGGATTACACCTACGCCAGCGAATAAAAAATATAAAAATGAGTGGATCAATTCAAAGCTTTTAGAATTAATGCTCTTCCGATCTGATTTTTTTGAAAAAGAAAAAATTGAGTTTGAAAAAAAGATTCGCGAGTGGCGAGATCTTGAAGATTATATAAAAGTAAAAGTACCAAAACCAATTGAGCCAGAAGCAAAACTTCAAATATTTCAAGGCTACGATGTAACGAGTGTTGATCGCTTGCTCGATCGCGAAGGTGTTTTTGCAACAATTGAATCTCCTGATTTTAGAGAATACGCTCCAAAGAATGATTTAAAAACTCTTCCCGCAGACGCTATCTTTGTTGGAGCAGGAGTAGAGGACGAAGAGTCTTTTACTAAAGGAATATTGAAAGATGAGCCTGGTTACTATCGTCTTGATGCTTCAGATTTAAATGAAGGCTTTGCGATGATAAAAATCATAGAAGAAAAAATAATGGCCTTTTTCTCGAGGGCGGAATGAAAAAATATTTTCTTGGAATAATTTCAATTCTCATTCTTTCCAGCTGTGCTGATGTCGCCGTCCAGGGAATGAAGCCTCGAACGGTGGAGGATTACTACACACCAACGGGAGTGGAAAAATATTTTTTAACAGATATTCCAACTTGGGCCAATTTTGATCAATTCGCAAAATGTTATCGGACATCAACTATTCGTTACTTTGATATTGATGCTTTAATGAAAAGCTATGGACTTACTTATAACAAGGCCCTTCAAGTTCAGGCGAGTTTTAACGAAGAGTATGCTGAATTTAAATCCAAAGATTTAAATCATAATATCACTCTTAAAGATGAAGAGTTACTCTTTCATAAAGTGAGTGAAAAAGTTTCAAGTAAAATTATTTTTTTTGATCCACCAACCTTTATGAGAATTAATCTTGTCTGGCTCGATGAAGTCTTGGGCGATAGTAAAAAAGAAAAGAAATTAAAGAATTTTTTAAATTCAAAAGTAATGGATGAGGGGACACCTGTTCTTGTTAGTCTTTGTTTAACGAGAAGTGAAGTTGAAAAACGTTTTCCAGATATAAACACAAAAATGATTACAGCAGAATTGTTTTCAGTGTTTGATAGTTCTGGAAATAAAACGCCAGGATTTAAGATTGAACTAGATCAATTTTTTTCTTCTACGCAAAAAATTTATTTTTATTCTCAAGCAACGGGAACAATCAGCGAAAATATAAAGGGACTATATAAAATATTAAATTACTAAGGAGATTTTATGTTTGGACTTGGAAGTGTAAAAAAGAGTGATTACAAAGAACCCCTAGATCGTCTTACAGCTGTTTTTAAAACAAGCCTTGGAGAGTTTGAGGTGGAACTATTTGCTAAAGAATGTCCTGAAACTGTTTGGAACTTTGTTAACCTTGCTGAAGGCAGACAAGAAACAACTAGAAAGGGTCCTTTTTATGATGGACTAGTTTTCCACAGAGTTATCGATAATTTTATGATTCAAGGTGGATGTCCTGAAGGTTCAGGAAGAGGCGGCCCTGGATACCGTTTTAAAGATGAGTTTAACCCAAATCTACGCCACAGCAGTGCTGGTATTTTATCAATGGCCAACGCTGGTCCAGGTACAAATGGTTCTCAATTTTTTATTACACTTGTTCCAACTCCACACCTTGATGGACGCCACACTGTTTTTGGAAAAGTTGTTAAGGGAATGGAAGTTGTTTCTAAAATTGGAAAGACTGCAACTGGTGCGATGGATCGCCCTGTAAAAGATGTGGTTATTGAAAAAGTTACGATCGTTAGATAGATTTAAAAAAAGCTCGATTCAAAGCTTGAATCGAGCTTTTTTGATATTTAGAAAGTCAGTTTATATTTAAGAGATCCCAAAGTCGCAGCATTGCGATTTTGAAAAAATGTCCCAGGTTTAAAATAACCAAAATCAAATGTTATGTTAGTTGCTGGTGTTAATTGATAAATACTGCCAATGTCATACTCTTGTCCCATCTCTTTAGATCCTGATGAACTTTCTGCCGCCGAGCTTAGAGTTCCAAATCGAGTGAAAAGTGTAAAAGACTTAGTTAGGTTTGAGCTTATTGTTCCAACAAAAATTCTAAGTCCCTCATCTTGTCCTAAACTTCCAATGACAGATTGCTTTGGAGTTCCTGGAGCATCATCAACACCATCATTCGTTGCTACTGTTAATAAGTATGAGGCAGAAATTGGAGAACTAAATCCCTTTCTTTTTGTGATGACCTTGTTTCCAGTTGCAGGATCAACCGCAGCCTTTGCTCCAGGGGTCATCAAGCCTTCTACTGAAAGCGTGATCTGTGGTTTTGCAAATGTATAACCCATTTTTAAATCGGCCAAATAGGAATTGGATGTATTGGCAGCAACTCCGGTAGCACCTGGGAACTGATTCCAATTCGCAATATAAGTTGCTTCGACTAAGAATGGATCAAGGCCCGCGTATTCAAACGTAAGTCCTACCCAGTGTGATTTTCCATCTGCAACTACAGTATTGAAATTTCCAGGAGTCGTTTCATTGGCATAATTGACTCCTCCTTGATTTCTGAAAACATAATATAGAGTATTTTTAATTCCAGTCAAAAAGTTAAAATTTAATTGCA
Source organism: Bacteriovoracales bacterium (assembly GCA_037444575.1). GTDB lineage: Bacteria > Bdellovibrionota > Bacteriovoracia > Bacteriovoracales > Bacteriovoracaceae > Bacteriovorax. The sequence goes on along the minus strand of JBBIME010000007.1, from coordinate 205,854 downwards.
AGGAAGCATAACGATCTTTTAGAGCAGTCGTAGCAGAAGGCATGTTCTTTTGAGCAATCCCATACCAGACGAGGGCGTTGTAGAGGTTACTTTGGTAAGAAAGGTGAGCAGCTGAAGTGTGATCGCTGTAGATAAAAGTTCGAGGATCTGTAGATGAGTTGATCACGCCAGCTTTTGCCTCAAGGTCAGTTGTGAATTGATGATCAAGATAAATATCTCGAACTTTCACAATACTTTGTCTGGCCCCTTGTCCTCCTCCTGAAGCAGAATCACCAAAGTAAATCTCACCAATTTCTAATATTGTTTGAAGAGTTGATCTATCTTTATGGAGAGAAAAATTGATATCGGAGAAGAATGTGTCTGTTGTGTTATTTCCAGAGGTGAAATTTGGGATTGCTGTTAATCCTTTTCCACCTACATCGTATCCATAACGACTACTTCTTTCATGCTCAATGGTAGCAAAACCAGAATATTTAAATTCAATAGGGCTTTCTTCTGGCAATTTCGTCGTAAGATCCTTTAGCTCTGGCCGAGGAAGAATTTTTTCAAATTTACTTTCTTTCGCGGCATTTTTAACAATGTACTTTGTTCCAAGACCTTTTTTTCCAGTCGCCGCTTTGTTCACTTGTAAGGTAGCAGAAATGACAGCATCCTTTGTTCTAAAGTGTAAGCTGAAAGTTTCTTTCTTTTCACAAGTTACCAGTGCTTGTACAACTCCGATTTCAAGAGGTTTGCCAGCTCCTATTTTTTCGCATTCAACTTTTGTATAGGTAATTTCTAGAGGTTCCTTACATGATAAGACCTCTGAGTATTGATGCTTATACTCAACTAAAAAACATCCAGCTTCTGTTTTTAAGGCCAACGTTTGGGTCATGTCCTCACTGTGACTGACAAGAGTAAACCCTTCTTCTACCTTTACTTCTTTTGAGTTAACTTTATCTTCTGAGTGAATAGACATTGAAATCAGAAAAATTAGAATTACTACCGATAGTAATTTCATAGTACGAATCCTTGATATAAGTTCTTTATCAAGAAATCTTAATATGTTTTGAAAAGTTTTGGTATAAATATCTTCAACGATTTTATTTAGGGAAGATGCTTGTGACTAGAGTCCAAACTCTAAGCGATCAATCATCAATTGAATTGATTCATTTCCATTGAAGCGATTAAGCCCAAGAGTAAAATAAACTGATAGATCTTCATTCTTTAAATTTTGAGTTGAATAGATTTCTTGAGGGGCCGCTGCCTCGTATTTTCCAACATAATTAAAACTAATTCCTCTCAATTTGGTTTTCTCTTGAGAGAGATTCCACTTAACGTGGACATCTTTTAAAATGTCGAAAGAATCAAGCTTTATTCCCTTAATTTTAAATATGGGTTTTTCATTTCCCATCCCAAACGGTTCAAGGAGATCTAGATCGCGCATAAGTTTTGGATTAATTTCAATTGCATCGATTTCTAAATCGTAAAACTCCATGCGAGTGCGTTCGATAGCAGGAATATCTTTTAAAAGAGCATTCATATTTTTGATAAATTCTTGAAGATTTTCTTTATTCATCGAAAGTCCTGCAGCCGCTTTGTGACCACCAAACTTAATAAAGAGATGCTCATTCTTCTTTAATAGATTGAAGATGTCGAGATCTCCAGCGCTCCTACAAGACGCTTTTATGACACCTTGATGTTCTGAATCGGTGAAGATGATTGCAGGCACTTTGAAAGTATCGACTAATTTTGAAGCGACAATTCCAATAACGCCTTCATGCCAATGTGGTTGATAAACAATCGTGATTAGATGTTCTTGATTTCTATCAATGCTTTTTCTTTCTCGTAAAACTTGCTCTTTTGCTTCTTTAAAAACTTCGTTCTGAATAAATTTTCTTTCTTGATTGCAGTTTACCAAATGATCGTAGCACTCCCGGGCGCGTTCTGGGGTGTTGGCAATGAGAAGTTGCAATGCAAGTTCAGGATGATCTAAACGTCCTTTAGAATTAATAAGAGGCCCGACATGAAAGGCCAGTTTTTCAGAAGGAATTGTTTTTGCTTTTAATTCTTCGGCAGTAAAAAAAGCGCGAAGTCCCGGGTACTGTGTTTCTTTTAAAAGTTTAAGTCCATGCCGGACTAATTTTAAATTAACAGGACCTAGAAAGGCCAAGTCGCAAATAGTTCCAATCGCTACAAATTGTAGAAGAGGGTAGAGGCTTGGAACGCTTCTTCCTTGATTAATTAATTCAGATCGCACACTAACGGCAAGAGCAAAGGCCACTGCCACTCCTGCAAGTGATCGTAATTCACCTTCAGGATCTTCATCGCGTCTGTTTGGATTGATGACAGCGAAAGCATTTGGCATCGTTTCTCTGGCGTCCTTGTGGTGGTCAGTAATAATCAGATCCAACCCTTTAGCGCGAGCACTATCAGCGGCTTCATTGTTGGTAATTCCACAATCAACAGTGATTAGGATTTTGAGATTTTTTTCGACGGCTTCTTCAATTGAAGAAAGATGTAACCCATAACCTTCAACAAAACGAGAAGGCTGAACAACATCAATCTCAACATTCAACATTTTAAAGAAATGAAAGAGGAGAGCACACGAAGTCGTCCCGTCTACATCGTAATCGCCATAAACTCCAATCTTCTGATTAAGATTTATGGCCTCGATAATTCTTTTAGAGGCAATATCCAAATCCTTAAGACTTGTTAGCTCTGGGATAGACTTTAAATCCCATGACAAAAAGTTCTCAATTTGTTTTTGATCGAAACCTTTTTTTTCAAAAAGTCTTTGAATGATTGGATGGAGTGATTGCATACCTATTCATAGCATTTCTAGAACGGGTTGCCACTTACTACCAAAGAACTGTAAGACCTTTTATGAGATCGTCCTCATATAATTCATGGCTATGTGCAAAAAGTTGGTCGTATTCGTTTTGAGATTTAGAGTGAACTTTAGAGAAATAGTTGACAGGGAGGAAGGATTTTTTGCATTTTCCGCATTTTTGGACTTCCTGGGCTGTTTCCATAACGTGTCCACAGATGTGACATTTTTTGATAAGAATTTTTGCTCCAGAGTCCTTGTTCGTTAATTCCGCCTTCATGATATTTCCTATGTTCATTGAAGTAGCATCCAGTTGCTTCTTAAGTTAGACATTCCTTCATCCAACTAACTTGTTTAGCTTTTCGAAGAATTAAAAAAAAATTTTAGAAAAAAAGGAAATATTTTCCTCTTTATTTTGAAACACTTGATTGATTTGGTCAGAGAAAACAAAAAAGGCATCCACTTGGGATGCCTTATAGGTATTAATTTGTAGAGCGATTATTAAATTTTAACTCGAGATAAAGTTTGATCTACTGCTGGCTGAGTAAAATCAAATCCTCTTAGCGGTTCTCGATTGTTGAAAGTGAAACCAAAGTCAGACTGAGTTTGAGCTGGCTGACGATTCATTTCTGGCATTGCATATGGGTTAGAGTAAGCAGACCATTGTGAGTTAGCAGGGATTCCAACACCCATTCCTCCCCATCCAATACCAATGTTGTTAAAGCCACCATTTCCACCTGGGTATCCTGGGTAAGCTAATCCTTGTGAAAAATCTGAAGCGTATGGACTCACTTGAGGAAACATAGTTCCTTGAATTTGAGTAAGCATGCTTAGCATTTGAGCTTGCGCTTGCATCTGTGCTTGCATTTGAGCAGTGAACATTGTTGTCATTTGTGACATAAGAGCGATGAGTTCTGAGTTTTCAGAAGATTTTTTCTCTACTGGCTTAGATGAAGCTATTTCTGATTTTAATCCATCGTTTTCTTTTTTCAGACCTTCGATTTGCTTTAAGACAGCTTCTTTATCTTCAAGATTCTTTTTTACATCAGCCTCCAGCTTTTCGCCTTTAGATTCTGATTTACAAAGAACGATATCACTTGGCGCTTTATTTTCTTTTGCCACAGTAGAATCTTTTACTTCAGAATTCTTAATGTCGTTTCTAAGTTTATCGATATCCGATCTTTGGTCTTCAATTAACTTTGTTAGGGCCGCAATTTTTTCGTCAGTGCGATTGTTTTTTAATTGTTCGATCTCTTTTGTTTTTTGATCAAGAAGATCTTCTTTATTTTTCAAGCTCTGTTCAAGAGTTGCTAGCTTTGTTTTGAGATCCTTCATTTCTTTAGATGTAACTGCTTTTTTTGCCGCTGGTTTTTTTGCTACTACTTTTTTTGCAGGAGCTTGTTCATTTGCAGGCATTCTTCCTTTAAATGAATTTGTATGAATGATGAAATCTGCTGGTGCCATTACTTGAAGAGATAAGAGAGAAACACTAAGAGCACAGAAAAATAATTTATTTGCTTTCATAATTGTCCCCCTGAAACGTTAGATACTGCTATCTAGTACAAGAGGCATGCCAAGAGCTATGTAGATGATATGAAAGAATAAAGTTGAGTTGGCTGATGTCTAAAGTTTCGACAGATAAAAATTACCTGTCGAAACTTTAGTCGAAAATTAATTTTTAATAGTGTCGATAGCTTTAATAGTTTGATTCATTGATTGCTCTAATTTCTTAGCTAGAGCAAGTTCTTGTTGGTAACGAATCTGTTCCATCTTCTTCTCAATCATTATTCTATTGCGCTCTTCAAGTCTTTCTCTAAGAAGCTTAAGCCTATCAGATTGAGACAATCTCTTAACGGGCTTTGGTTCTTCTACTTTTACTTCTTTTACTGCCACTGGCGCAGCTTTTGGTTCTTCTTTTACTTGATATTGACCTTCGATATTCATCGCTGGGGTATGGATAGCTTCATCAGCTAAAGTTAAATCATCGGCAGTTGGTTCAGCATGAACATTAAAAGCAACTAATACGCTTAAAAGCATTAAATATTTCATAGGTCCTCCTAAGGCTTGTCGTCTTTTTAGAATGAAGGAGGTTGTAAGTCGAGGGAGTGTGTAAAAAAGAAAGGCCCCAGGAAGGGGCCTTTTTTATTTATAGCTTAAGGGCATTTTTTAAGTTGCTATCTAGAGCATCGAGGAATTTTTCAGTTGTTAAGTATTGGGAAGCTTCAACTTTTTCACCATAAATACAAACAGCTAAGTCTTTAGTCATTTTTCCAGATTCAACAGTTTCAACACAAACTCTTTCCAAAGTTTGGCAGAAGTGAATCAACTCTTGATTGTTATCTAGTTTACCTCTGTGACCTAATCCACGAGTCCAAGCAAAAATAGATGCAATTGGGTTAGTTGAAGTAGGTTTTCCTTGTTGGTGCATTCTGTAGTGTCTTGTAACAGTTCCGTGAGCTGCTTCTGCTTCCATTGTTTTCCCGTCTGGCGTGATAAGAACAGAAGTCATAAGTCCAAGAGAACCAAAACCTTGAGCAACTGTGTCTGATTGAACGTCACCATCGTAGTTTTTACATGCCCAAACGAAATCTCCATTCCATTTAAGAGCTGAAGCAACCATATCGTCGATTAGTCTGTGTTCGTATGTGATTCCTAGAGACTCGAACTTTTTCTTGTAATCAGCTTCATAAATTTCTTGGAAGATATCTTTAAAAGCGACCATCGTATTTTTTAGAATTGTGTTCTTAGAAGAGAAGTAGAGTGGCCATTTTTTAGAAAGGGCCATGTTAAAACATGAGTGAGCAAAACCTCTGATTGATTCGTCAGTGTTGTACATAGCTAGAGCAACACCGTCACCTTTGAAGTTGTAAACTTCTTTTGAAATTTTTTCGCCGGAAGCAGACTCGAAAGTCATAGTTAACTTTCCTGGTCCTTTTGTCACGAAGTCAGTAGCGCGGTACTGATCACCGAATGCGTGACGACCGATCATGATTGGCTTTGTCCAGTTAGGAACTAAGCGCGGAACGTTTTTGCAGATGATTGGTTCTCTGAATACTGTACCATCAAGAATGTTTCTAATTGTTCCGTTTGGAGACTTCCACATTTCTTTTAGGTTGAATTCTTTCACGCGTGCTTCATCTGGAGTGATTGTCGCGCATTTAATACCAACATTGTATTTTTTGATTGCTTCAGCAGCATCAACTGTTACTTGGTCATTTGTTTGATCTCTGTATTCCATTCCAAGGTCATAGTACTTAATATCTAAATCTAGATAAGGAAGGATCAGTTTATCTTTAATGAATTTCCAGATGATTCTAGTCATCTCATCGCCATCTAATTCAACCACAGGGTTGGCCACTTTAATTTTTTTCATACGCATATTCCTTTCGTTGGTGTTATCCAGATTTAACTAGAAATCTTAAGGGAGGTAGTGCTTGTTCGTCGATATGCAGTGCCGATATCTTCTCAAGAGTTTTTTAAAAGAGTGAAGTATTTATTCACTCGCTCTAATACGGGCTGAAAGTTTGGAGATTTAACTAAGTATTCGCTGGCTCCCGATGAAATCATTTCTCCAATTTCTTTTGGATCACCTTTATTTGATATAAATAAAATAGGAAGTTCTTTTTTGTCTTTTGTGGTTCTGACGAGCGAAACCATTTCTTCCGCTGGCATATCACCCATATCACCATGAAGGATAACTAAATTAAAATCCCAGTATTTTTCTAATAAATGAAGAAGATGAAATCCGCCGTTTGCTAATTCAACATGGAAGCCTTGAAACCGCAGCTTTGATGCTAATATATCCCGGTGCTGGATGTTTTCATCTGCAATGAGAACTTTAAAATGTATTTCATCAATATTTTTCATTTTGTATTAATCGTAAGATTTAACAGCATCTTTAACTAATTTTTCAGCCTCTGCTAAAATTTTCTTTTCTTCATTAGCTGAAAGTTTTTGTCCGCGTACTTTGGGAAGAAGATAATTATCCTCAATGTAGGCTTCTGCCGCTTTACCGTTTGGGGTAGCTCTCACTTTTTCCCAATTAAGCGAATTGCGTCCATAGAGGGCCTTGGCAAAAAAGCGGACCATTATATTCATATCGTTAATTTTATTTTGAATGCTTGTTTTTACAATTTGTTCACCAAAGCTTGGTGAGTAGACAAGAAGCTTGGTAACTTGATCTTTCACCACATCCATTCCTGCTGTAATTGCTGGAGACTTCATGCTTGTTTGATCTACGAGTAATGGAGTGAGAATTTTTTCCATCACGAGATCTTTAATCTTTTGTCCTTCTTTCGTAGCAAATATGCTGTCAAAATTTTCTTTTTTGAGAAGAAGATCGCGAAGATTTTTTGGAAGCTCTGATTCAGGCAATTTTTCAAGACCTTCTTTGACTTGTCCACGAACCATTGATTTTAAAAACTGATCAAGGGCCCCATTTTTATAAAGAAGATTAACAAGCTCTTTCTTTGAAGTAGGGTTACTTGCGACATCCTTTAAGTCAGTGGAGAGTTTTTTGATAACTTCTTCCAGTGATTGCTTGGCATTTTCTGGAGAATACTCAATGTATTGAGAAATTAATAGGGCAACCGGTTTCAAAACAGATTCCACGTTCTGGTCTAAGTTTGGAGTATAAGGAGAGGTTGGCATTAGCGCGCTTAAGCAAGGGATAAAGCTGGCAAATTCAAGCTTAACCATTTCAGTCGCAGCATCTTTATCCTCAGAACTCATCCAGGTATTAAGACTACTTGAAACAAAATTGACACCTCTTCTCTGAAGACCATCAGTACAAATAGTGAGTTTGCCAAGGAGATCATCTTCCATCTTGTATTGTTCTAAATCGTTAAGACAGGAATCGTATTTCGCTATTATCTCATCAATGTTTTTCTTCTGAGAACTGTAGCCTTCTGTTCCGAGAACAGATTTCATAAGTGTTGTCAGTTTAAGTTCGCCCAGTGCGCGCGCAAATTCGATTGCAAATTGTTTTGTACATTCATCTATGCCTTTTGAAAGTTCTTCTGCAGGATAGGGCTTATCCATACAAGCAACAAAAGTTTCTTCGACCGGTTTTAATTCTACTGGAACAGAATCAGCATTGAGCTGGTCTTTAATCGATTTTTTTTCGTAAGAGAGGATGATTGATTTAGTCGCAGCTTTGGTGAGATCTCCAGTGCATGAGTTAAGAGAGGCATCTGTTGGATTGTTGCCAGCACAGGCATTAAATTTTTGATTGACGAGATTATTGACTAAGTTTTCTGTTTCTTCGGGAGAAACTTTGCCATCAGCGTTTGATCGGATTTGAATAGAGGCGACTGCCATTGTTACATTCTTTTTTAATTCAGCTGAACAATTATTGAGCAACTCATCAGTAAGAGGAGCTCCAATACATGTCATGAATTTCTGATCAACATAAGTTTTTAACAATTGATCGATAACTTCTGGAGAAACTTTTTTCTCTTCAGCTTTTTGGCGAACTGATTCTCTGGCAACTTGAAAAGCTACATCTCGAGTAAGTTTATTCGAGCAAAAATCGGTCGAAGCAGATAGATTAGAGGCTTTTGAAATACTGGCCGGAAGCTTCTCTTTAAAGCAGTCGGCAAGGTTTTTTAGAGAAGGATAAGTCAGATCCTCTTTGATTTTTAAATCATCGGGAATGGACTTATCTAGTTTTATGGCCGCAATTTTTTGTCCAAAAGAAATAATGGTTTTTCTTAAGCAGCTCTCTTTATCAGTTTCATTTTGTTTATTATCCCAGCATTGATCGAGTAGGTGTTTTCCTTCTTTTCCTGTATCTTTTGCCAGTTGTGGATCAGTCTTAAAAGAGCTGTTAGCTGTTTGGACCAGAGATTTTACAACTACTTTATAAGTAATATCGTTTGTGATTGAGTTTTCACATTTCCCAGTATCAAGCATTCCATTTTTGCGATCGTCATTTTTCTTTAATTCATCGATACAACTTTTAAAGTTTTGTACCTTTTCAGTGATCAGTTCTGAAATCTCAGCTTTTGAGAAATTGGTTTTTATGGCCGAAGTGTTGCCAATTTTATCCTGGACGAGCAATGATCCTGTTGATCTTACAAGGCCATCAATACAATCCGTAAATTGAGTACTCAGATTGACCTTAGATGTTTTATCTGTTCCGACTTTTCCACTGCAAATAGCGAAGTCTGGAAAAACAGCTTGCTTGATAGATTTAGAAGCTGTTTGCGATGAAGCAGCTCCATTGATTGTGCTTGTTAACTTTAGGTCAGTGATTTTGATCACACCTGATTTCATGGCAGAGAGAGCGCAGTTTTTTACATCAGTCGAAGAGCTTTCTGTTTGCTTCATGCAGCCTTTGTAGCTATTAACTTGCTCGGAGTAAAAACCAGGTCTTAGTTTATCAGGCAGAGAATTCCCTAAGTTAGATCTCGAGAGTTCATATACCAGGCCATTCCCGATATTTGGAACAAGTCCAGATGTAAGCGCATCCATACAATGGCTGGCATCGTATTGAGAGTTTTTAGAGTTACTTATGCACGTATTGAAAGGAGCAAGAATTTTCTTGACCCACAAATCCCTTCGATCAGAATCCTTAACACCTTCAGCATTTAATATCTTGTCAGCGATTCCGCCAATTAGTTTATTGCCAAGGTGCTCATAGAATTTGATTAGTTTTGCATCTGTTAGATTATCACCAACGATTGTGCTTTTTCCTTCATTGGAAACTTTCTCGACAAATGAATCAAGCTCTCCTGGATTTTTAAAATAATTTGAGAGAGCTGCTTTGAAAGGTTCAACTTTCTTTTTTACTTCTGTGACAACGTTTGTGTTGATTATGTCGCCGATACCTACTGTTATTTTCGATTTAAAATTTTGAGTTGATGAAGGCTTTAAATCATAAGAGACGGGGACAATAAGCGATACAGAATCAAGTTCATCTGCAAAAGATGAAACACTTACAAGACATAAAATTGTAATGAGAGATAACTTTTTCAATAAGCCGCCTGTCCAAAAATGGCAAAAACTCTTTAATTTAACGGCATTTTTCAGCATTTTCTTTAAGGAAATGGGGTCAAAAGGTGACTGATTTTCTTACAAAAAATGTAAAAAATTTACAATTGAGTGAATTGGTTGACTATTGAAAAAATGGAATGCTACTAAGGTCTTAATACCTGTTGAGCTAATTCGACTTTAGAGAGGACAGAAAAATGAAAATCAAGACAATGTTAAGAGTTTTAATGCTTTCAGCACTTCTAGCACTTGCTAGCTGCGGTGGTGGACCATCTAGTTACGGACCTCATACTTCTCCAAACATTCTAGCATCTGAATTTGTTGCCGCTTTAAATAATGTGGATGGAACTTATTCAACTGCAATTCAACTTTATTCTAACCAAACTCTTCGTTCGCAACAGCCAGGACAGGAGCAATGGTTTGTTATCTGGGATGCAAAGTATGGCGAATATAAAGCCGTTAGTTTAAATTACATCCGCACAATTGTTTACTATGACTATTATTCAAACAATAACGCTGTAGCAAGTGAGTTCAGATCAATTGAAAGAAGCGATATTCTTTCTGGACGTTACAATGGTGATTTCTATGGTAACGATTACGAAGTTGTCGATTACAACTATGGTACTGGTTATTACCAAGGTAGAAATTCTGGATACCTTTATGAAGATGAAGCAGGATCAACTGACGTAAGTTTACTTGCTAAAGAACAAGAGAAAATGAAGTTCTACGAAAAAGCAGCAAAAGTTTCTTTTGTATATAACGTAAGCATTGAGACATCTATGTCAATGCTAACTCTAGGCTCAAAAATTGAAAAAATGCTTTCTCATGGCAATGGGGAGTTAACACAAAATGATCAGAATGCACTTCTTTCTGATATTAAAACTCTTACAGGTGTAAGCGTTCAAGAAATTGAAGCTGCTGCTTCTGATTCAAAAGCAAAAGCTGATGTTCTTGCTAAAATTGCTGACAAAATTGGAACAAATTCTCAAAACTTAGAACAAAAATTTCTACCAGAAGTATTTGGGATCAAAATCTAATTAAGACTTAATTTTCAATCGACAGGGCCGGAAAGACCGGCCCTTTTTGTTCTCACTATCTGAAGATTTCTTTTTCAACTGTCAAAAGTTTATACACCCATTTAGAACGTATTTAGTGAAATTCATAAGTTTTTGAAACTGGATAATTTCTTGCAGACTTAGGGTTTGATGAATAATTTTATAATAACAATTTTATTGTTTTCCATTTCTATTCTCACTCATGCAGGAGAGTCTGCTGTTCCTTTGCAAAAAGGTGTGAGGATGGCCAGCGACGACCTCGTGTACGGCGAAACAGTTCTCTCCGCGAGAGAGGCCCAGGATTTAAGCTCACTCCATAATGTCGACTTATCTTTATTGCAACCAAAGTCTAACGAAATCTGGTCTCAAGCAGAAAGCACTTTAGATGATCAACAGGCCATTGAATTAAACAACGATGAAACACTTACATTTGAGGGATCGCTAACTTCTAATACAGGGCTTTATCGATTTAATGCAATTCCGGATAATGGCGCTAAAATTTACACCGTCCACTTGGATAAAACACTACACACACTTCTTCTTAGGAAAAATCTTTTAAGAAAGTTGGGTTATAACATTCCTGCGATCAAATATTTAAAGAAACTTTTTATTCGTTTTAATTCACTTGAAGAGCGAGAGCAGTTTCTAAAAAAGGATATCCCCGAAAATACTCTTGGAGCCTCAGAACGATGGGTAAAAAGTGTCAATGAACTTGTTGTTGAAATCCAAGATGTAGCAGTGACAGAGCCATCAGAAACTGATTTTTATAACGTAGCAATGGGAGTTCCTACACAAACAATTAACAGTAGAACGCTCAGATCACTTCTTATCCCATACTCTCTGGCAGATCTATACGAGAGCATTAACAAACTTAGTTGGATTGATGGGAAAATAGATAATCGTTCAGTGACCTTACCACATTTTACGGGAAATGATTTTGCGACAACGATTGAAGATGCTCAGTGGATGCTACGAAAAGTTAATAAATTAACTCGCGATGATTTTAAAACAATTGTTGACGCTGCTTATTTTCCAAGTGATGCAGCCGTAGTGTTAGTCGAGAAATTAATTTCCAGACGAAATTCACTTAATAGACTTTTTTCAGAGAAAGCTCAGGAGATAAATTTCAATCAAAAAATTTCAATTTCTAGACTTTCAAAAGACGCGCAAAAAATGGAACAACAATTTCCTGGATATAAAGCGCCTTTGGATAAAATTGTAGAGGATGGAAAAATATTACAGAAGGATTTCCCTGGTTATGCATCTCGATTTGCGTACGGTGATGCTGAAACTCCATTTGATCAGATTCGTTATTATCTCTACTCACAACTTCAAGCAAACGTTTTCAGCAACCTGGTGACAAAATTTAATTCAAATCTTTCTGCTTTTGATATTGGTGAGATGAGATCAGATTTTTTTAGGAAGCAGTTTCAAGATGGACTAGATAACTTTTTAAAAACAGGGGTTATAAAACCAATTAAAATTGATACTTGGTACACTCCAACAGGAAATATACATTTAATTCTTTCGCGAAATGTCGTTCTCGGGAATTATCTTGGAACAGATAACCTCGTTCAGCTGGCAGACACATTAGGAATTAGTGCAGACATGGGAGCCTATCTTGGAGTAGAGAACTTAGGATATGGTCTATCCGGAAGTGTTTCAGCAAGCACATCTTTTGTCAGAACATACACTCATTTAAAGCCGGTAAAAAATTTAAAGCAGAGTATGAAAGAGCCATACAAAAATATGTATCTCGATCTGATAGTGCATTCTCTTCAAGAGCATTATTTATCTCTGTCGGAACTTAAAAATTCAACAGCAACAAAAGATGAAAAATCTAAAAAGGTTCAAGAGTTGTTAAAACAAATTGAAATGTCTTTAGATACTGGCGAATCTTTCCTCATAACAGAAAGTATAATGCCAACAGCACAAGTGAGGCTTAATTTTTCTGCGGGATTATTTACAGCAGGTGGCGGAATTGGTGCTGGAGTAACAACTATTCGTCGTATTCAGTTATATAAAAAGAGTCCAAAGGTCCTTCAAATCTATGACGACCACGGTTTCGTAAAAGATATCAATATCAGTTATTCATTGAGCGAATACATTCCCCTTATTAAAGTGAGCGGGAAATATGATGGCGGTAACTACAATATAAAATCTTATATGGTTAACCTCTCAAGTGATTTGGATGAAAATCCAAACCTGTATTCAAATGCTTTAGGTGTCTACAATGTATTAAAAACTAATAGCTTTGAACTTCTCGATAATATTGTAACTCCTGTGGACATCAATGCATCTTTCAAAGACAGAACTCTCGGATTTTCTCTCTTGTTTTGGAAAATGAAATCGATCAAAGGAAAAACGTATTTCAATCTCAATGCTAAAAATGGAATCAATGGGAACTACTTTAGTTTAAATAAAGATTTCATGAATGGAATTAATATCGAATCTTTTTCAAAGGAAGTGGCCAACTATTATTTGGGTGAGCAAACCAAAGGTAACGTGGCACTTTCAACAGAAGGTAACGTTAACCCTGGAGACAGCTTTTTTGGTAGATCCTATACTCAGCATATTCGTTATGAAGCAGAGGTGGGGGCCGATAAAAAGTTTCAACACAAATTTATTTCGCTTTCGGATTCCAAACAAGGCTGGTCATTGTCAGTGAAGGCCTTAAAGAAAATGATGACGAAGGTGAATGAAAAATTTCAGACAACGCTTTTCGATGTCGATCAAATTGATTTTAAAAAGCTTAGACTTTTTAAGGTTGGTTATCACATCAATCTTTATGATAGAGGAATCGAAAAACTTAATTCAATTACCTCAGACGATATCGATACAATCCAACTCGATTATATGGGACAAATAAGCGCCTCTAACGGTCACTGCAATACGAAGGCGTGTGGAGATCTCTCTATCCTCAGACGCGATGTGAACAACTGTAAAAAAAGTAAGAATGATGAGGAAAGAGCATCATGTAACGTAGAACTTATCGATGATATGCTGGCCTATCTTGATTTTAAGGATTTTAAACAGCTGATCGGTGAAAACAATCTTTACGTCTATGGAACGATTGACGGATTTAGATCTCAATCTGAAATCTTAAACGATACAATTTTCTCAAATACAGTTGGAAAGATTGGAAGCAAAGAGTGGAATGGCCCTCTCAATGTTGTACGCGATTTACTGGGATTATCAGGTGGAGAGCTCTCTGGTTCTTGGATGAGGGATTATCTATGAAATTAAAAACACTTTTGAGTTTCACGATCCTTTCAGTTCAAGCTTTTAGCGCTGACAACTTAGCGGTTAATGATCCTCTATATACTAGACAGTGGGCCTTGAAAAATAACGGTCAGACTATTTTAAAAAATATTTCTGATCTTGAAAGAGTTAGAGTTGTCGGAATTCCAGGCAATGACATTAACTGGATTGATACAAGTGCAATTGCATCTCCCAAAAAAGATTTAATTGTAGCTGTTTTAGATAGTGGTGTTGATATAGATCATCCCGATTTAAAAGGACGTATTTGGTACAATGACAAATTATGCACGAATGCTCCAAATGCTAAAAATCTACCTTGCAATGGCTTTAATTACCTGGAAGGAAATACAAACGTAAGTGATGATATCGGACACGGAACTCACGTTGCCGGAATTATCGCGGCAGTGAGAAATAATATTGGTATTGCAGGCGCTGCAGATCCAAGAATTAAAATCATGCCCGTGAAAGTTTTAAATTCTCAAGTGAGCGGCTTTGTTTATAACGGAAAATTAATCACTGATGTTATTGCCGATGCGATGATCTTTGCGATTAAAAATGGAGCAGAAGTTATTAACTTAAGTTTGGGATGGCCCAAATTAATTGATACACCAAAAGTTCGCATGGCCTTTCAAATGGCCGAAGACCAAAACGTTATGGTTATCGCGGCTTCAGGAAATAACTCTAAAGATCTTCCGACTTTTCCTTGTGCATACGAGAATGTCGTCTGTGTTGGTGCCATTGATAATCGTGGAGAGCTTACAGATTTTTCAAATTATGGATCAAAGGTAGACTTGGTTGCTCCAGGTGAATATATCATCAGTACCATACCTAGAAATTTGGAATCTCGTGTTCTCAGAATCGCCAATTATGATGTTAAACGTGGATCTAGCCAGGCAGCTCCTTACGTAACTGCTGCTGTCGCAACTTTAAAATTGTTAAATCCTGGTTTAACTAATGATCGGGTTCGCTCATTACTTTTTAGAAGTACAAAACCAGTTTCTCAATCAAAAAATAATCGTATTACAAAATTTGGTGCTCTCGATCTTAAAAATCTTTTAAGCCTGGCCGCCGTTGATCCAAGTACAGAGAGTGCATTTTTAAATCCGCAAATTAAAGCCATCACTGAAATTAGATTTAAGGCCAGTGATCGTCGCTTTAGCTTTAATTTACCTTTAAAGAATTTATCAGAAGTTAATTACAACGGATCTGTTTGTGTGAGCACTTCTTCAGCAGCTATTGAGCTTGATCAAAGTTGCTTTGATGTGAAAGATCTTAAAAGTCATTCATCATCTTTCATCACAGTCGTAGGAACTTTGATCGATCTTTCAAACGATTCCCATATTAATATGACTGTTAAAGTTGATCAGAATCTTTTTCAAACGAGTCTTGTTTTTAGCCGCGACATTAATGGTGATAGTGATCTGATTTCAGCACCTGTTGCTGGCGGAAATTTTGATGACATGGGAGTCATCAATGGTGACCGTAAACTATCAAGAATGGTCAGAGTCATGGATAAGTTTCATCGCCTGAATTATCCAGAGTATTTTTTCATTGAAAGAGCAAAGCAGACACCTACATCTACAATCGTTTCTCTTTTGACAAATGTTGATGGGGCTTATGTTGTAAAAACGATTACTCTTCCTCTTGTTAATCGCGTGCTTTCCATTCATCGACAAGACATCAATCTCGATGGAAAAGTAGATACATTTATCTATGCTCTTTCAGCCAAAAAAGATGAACTTTTATTTTTTAATTTGGATAATAATTTAAATCCTCTTTTTGGAAAATATTCAAAATGGTCTATGCCTCTTTCAACATTTGAAGGCCTTCCAATTGATGGAGGAGCAGAGAAGTTTCAATGGTTGAAAATCAACCATGCCACACTTGGAAATATTGTTGTGCCTTCAATTTACAAAGCCTATGCAATGCCAGAGGAAGATAACTCAAAAAATATTTTAGATAGAGTGACTTCGGCAGATTATCATCAATATTTTTTAAACCCAGTACTTCAAACAACAGATGATTCAATGAAGATTGAACTTCGCGTGGTTGACAGTGTCGCCGCAATGAAAAAGATGAGAAAAGATTTTCATTTATACGAGGATCAATTCCTAACTCTCTTGGCGCCATTTCCTCAGACGGATGAGCAATCTCAAAGAGGTGAGATTCATTCTCTAGCTAGATTGGATGATGGCAATCAAAGAACTTTCCTTGAATTAATTTTGAGATCTAATGGCATTGAAACAAAACCGCTTTCAAATGCAGTGGGATTAGATAGTTCTCTTGTTTACCCGATTTTAAATACTCTCGATGGAAAGTTTTCGAACGAATCTATTCTCACATCACTTCTCAATCGCTCACAGGCAGAATTTTTATTAAAAAGTGATTCTGGAGTTTCAGCACCCCTTGTTTTAAAACAGGAGTGGGAGAACCCTATTATCGGCCTGATTGGTGGTTTTGATTCAAAAAGTGAGAAAAACTTCCTAGTTGAAAATCGCTCAAGCGTAACATTTTTTACAGGACGTGGAGATCGTTTCGACCTTCCTGTCTACAGAGATTCGAGTTTCCCTGGGCAAAACTTCTCAGAAACCCTGATGCCGATTCTTTCTGAAGGGCGCCCTGGAGTGTTTATTAACTCGACTTTGATTTACGGTGAACGTCTTTACAGCATGATAGGTACCGACAAGGGCCTTGTTAGGCCGCTTAGATTGAGCATTGCAATCCCGCTTGGATGCGTGCCTTTAAATCCGGAGTCTCTAGAGGAGAAAACGAGCTTTAATTATGCATTTTTATGCACTGATTCAAATAAGCAAGTCTCTCTCAAATTCCTTCCTATGTCAGAAAATTAGTGTTATCTTCCCCTGATTCAAATGTAATTACTCGTTCTGTCCCATGGGGGGGCAGGACCTAATTTTTATTAGTCCAGGGGGATTTTATGATTTATGAGTTGTCAGTAGTGACAAAGCCAGAGCTCGGTTCAGAAGCTCATGCACAGATCGCAGAAATCGTTAAAGACGCATTAAAAGGTTTCGAAGGAGAACTTTTAATTGCTGACGATTGGGGAAAAATTCATTTAGCACAACCATATGCTAATGGAGCAAAACACGGTCATTTCCATTACTTCATGTACAAATCAAACACTCAAGCTAACACTGAGTTGTCTAGAAGATTTGGTATCAATGAAGGCGTTCTTCGTTCTTTAATTTTTGTTATCGGTGACGATGCACAAAAAGAAGAACTTTCTAAAAACTTCAAATCTCCATTCTCAAAAACTCACCGTGGATCTGTTCTTGATAACAAGAAAGACGACGAAGAAGAAGGTTTCGAGGATATGGAAGACGACAGAAGAAAATTTGCTAAGAGAAAATCTTGTTGGTTCACAGCTAAGAAAATTAAAGCAGATTGGAAAGACCCTCAAACTTGGAACTGGTTAGTTTCTGAATTCGGAAAAATTTCACCAGCTAGAGTTTCTGGAATTTCAATGAAGCACCAAAGATTTTCAAACTCAGCTATCAAGCACGCAAGACAACTTGGTATTTCAAGCTATCTTTCTAACAAAGTAGCTGAAAGAGCATAATGAGCAGGTATTGCTAAATATGACAAAACCAGAAGTAGAGCACAAAATATTTGATCAGCGAGCGTCCTTCGGGAAGCTGATGTTCCTTGCTGTCATTTCAGTTGCGCTTTGTTCTTTTGGGCCACTGTCAGTTTTTGCTCCGGTTCCATTGATCCTGGCTTTTCTTCTTTATGGACGATTAACAACATTGTTTATTGGTGGAATTTGCACCAGCGCTCTTTGGTTAGTT
Source organism: Bacteriovoracales bacterium (assembly GCA_037444575.1). Classification (GTDB taxonomy): domain Bacteria; phylum Bdellovibrionota; class Bacteriovoracia; order Bacteriovoracales; family Bacteriovoracaceae; genus Bacteriovorax. The sequence goes on along the minus strand of JBBIME010000007.1, from coordinate 187,930 downwards.
TCTGTTAAGTTTAACATCCCGCTAGTGCTTGCTGGAATGTATTTAACTGCATTCCTTTATGCCATCTTGATTGCGGAAGTGATTTTTAGAAATATTAATCCTGTAAAAGGATTAATTTATTCTGGCATCATTCTCGTAACTATAGTTGGTGGATCACTAGTTGCTTATAATCAATTAAGCAAAGTTTCAATTAAAGCAGAGCTTAAGACAGCTGTTGTGAAATTGATGGCGATGGTAAAAGAACAGAATAAAGATAATGAAGCCATGAATACAAGTGGTGATGAGGCCCGTGCTTTTCAAGATTTTATTTCTAAGCCAGATGAGCTTACTAATGAAATCTTTAACATCTTGCCTGCTATCATTTTTGTGTTCGTCTTTTTCGGATTGTGGGTGAGTTTATATATGACTCTTCGTAATTCGATAGTTTGGCGTTATAAAAATCTTTATTCGTACACTTTAAAAGATCTGATTAATTTCAAAGCTCCAGATTTTTTCGTTTGGCCTTTGATTGTATCCTTAGCTTTCGTGGTTGGGGCGGATTATGGTCTTCCTAAAGTAACAGAAATTATTGGAAGTAATTTATTATACTGTATGGGCGTGTTTTATCTTTTTCAAGGATTCGGCGTTTACAATGCATTTTTGCAGTATTTGCGAATTGGCGGATTTTTGAAGACGATGTTTGTGGTTTTCACATTAGTGATGGCCTACAAATTTTTAGCGATTCTCGGAATGTTTGATCTATGGTTTGATTTTAGAAAATTTTTTACAAATTCAAAAAAAGACGAAGGAGATATATTATGAAAGTTATTTTAACTGAAAAAGTTCCTGCATTAGGAAACATCGGTGAAATCGTAAACGTATCAGCTGGACACGCTAGAAACTATCTAGTTCCAAATGGTTTTGCGATGGTAGCTGACGAAGGAAATAAAAACCAATTAGCAGCTCAACAAAAAAGTCTTGCGAAAAAAATCAAAGGACAAAAAGATGCGGCTTTAGAACTTAAGAAAAAAGTAGAAGGAACAACTATCGAACTTATTAAAAAAGTCGGTGCTTCTGGAAAACTTTTCGGAACAGTAACAACTGCTGAACTTTCTAAAGAACTAGAAAACCGTGGACTTGCTGTTGAAAGAAGATTGATTCACCTTGAATCACCAATCAAAGGTCTTGGAACATTCAATGCTAAAGCAAAAATTTTCCAAGATGTTGAAGCTACTTTCAAAGTAAAAGTTGCTATCGATCCTAAACAAGCTGAAGAGCTTAAAAAGAACCAAGAAGAAGCTCTTAAAGCTGCTGAAGCTCGTAAAAAAGCTGCTGCTGAAGCAAAAGCTGCTGGTGAAACAGCAACTCCTGCTGCAGAAATGACAGAAGAGCAAAGATTGAAAGCAGAAGTTGATAAACTTCTTAGATCTTAATTCTTAATTTTCGAATGCATTAATGATAGAATGGAAGGACCTCTTTACAGAGGTCCTTTTTATTTAGGATGAAGTATGGCCGCGAATAATAATCAAATAAATGAACTACCTCACGACCTTCTTGCAGAAAAGGCACTAGTGGGCTGTTTGATTATTGATGGCTCTGTCTTTGATGAAATCTCAAACCTAAAAATTAGTCCTGATCAATTTTATGATCCTCGCTATGGAATTATTTTCGATGTGATCATGGATCTCTCACTGGCCAATCGTGCGATTGACTATGTTACAGTTTGCTCAAAACTAGCGGAGAAAGGAAAGCTTGAAGAAATTGGAGGACAATCTTTTGTTCTAACCCTGGTTGAAGATCAAGCATCATCTGCTAACGTTTACGATTACGCTAAAATTGTAAAAGATAAACATTCAATGAGAGAAATTGTTCGTACAGCAATGAGAGTTGCTCAAATGGGGATGACTTTCACTGGAGACGCTGACGATTTTATCCAGGAAGTAGAAGCAAGTTTCTTTAAACTAACCAATGACGCAAAATCTGGCGGGATGGTTAAACTAAATTCAACTTTAAAACAAAATTTAAAAGAATTAGAAGATACATCTCGTTTAATGGGAGAGATTGCAGGTCTTTCAACAGGCTATCCAAGACTTGATGAACTTCTTCTTGGAATGCAGCCTGGACAATTGATTGTTCTAGCGGCAAGACCAGCGATGGGAAAAACATCTCTGGCACTCAACGTAGCAGTCAGTTCATGTATTCAATCAGGACTTCCTGTTGCTATTTTCTCTCTCGAGATGCTTGCAACCGAACTTTCAATGAGACTTCTTACTGGGCGAGCGAAAGTTGATTCAAAACGAGTTAGAAAAAAAGCATTTCTCGATACAGATCTAAGAAGTATCGCGAAGGCCACTCAAGAACTTTCAGCTCTTCCGATATTTATTAACGATTCTGGTAATACAACAATCCTTGATATTCAAAGTCAGTGTAGAAAAATTAAGGCCGAGCAAGGTCTTGGTTTAATCGTCATCGACTACTTACAACTTATGGGCTCGACTAATAAGAGTATTCAACGTGAGCAACAGATCGCAGAGATTTCGAGAGGGCTTAAGACTATGGCCAAGGAACTTGGTTGTCCTGTTATCGCTCTTTCTCAGCTTAACCGCGGAGTTGAATCTCGCCCTAATAAACGTCCTTCAACGGCTGACCTTCGTGAATCTGGAGCAATCGAGCAGGATGCGGACATTGTAATGTTCGTTTACCGTGATGAAGTTTATTACCCAGATACAAAAGAGCCAGGTGTTGCAGAAATTATCATCGGTAAAAACCGTGCCGGTGAAATTGGAACTGCTAAGCTTGCTTGGGTTGGTGCTTACACAAGCTTTGAGAATTTAGCTCATCGTGATGGGCAATAATCTCTATTCAATTATTCCTTATAAAAGTCATCTTATAAAATTGGAAGATCCAATTAGAGCGAGAGCTTACTACAAAAAATATGCTGTCGATTTAATATCAGGATCCAAAATTTCTTACGACTTTGATAATTGGATTTTAGAAGTTAAGAAAAATAAAATTTCTAAAACATTTGATCATCCAAGAGTAATCCATCTTTTTTATGAACTTGGATTTTTAATCGAAAAAGAATTCGATCTATTAGAAGATTCATCACTTCTTGCGATTGATTGTGAGTTTAAAAATTTTAAAAAAGTTTCATTGAAATCCACTAAGAAGATTGAATTAAAGACAATCTCTTACCCTGATCCTTCAGATTATGAAAAATCTTTTGAAGAAGGATATTCTGAACTCGTAAAAGGTAATTGTTATCAATTTAATCTCACTTATCCTTTTTTATATTCTTTCTCTGAAGACTATTCACCAATGGATTTTATCTCTGCTTTATGGAGATCGCCTTCAAAAAGAGGAGAGTTTGGTTCAGCAACGTACATTCCTTATTTCAAAAAATTATTTTTAAGTAATTCTCCTGAGTGCTTATTTCAATTCAAAGGAAAAACTCTCTCAAGTATGCCGATAAAAGGAACTCTAAAAAGAGTAGATAATGCAGATTGGAAAATACTTTGGAGAACCCTTGTTCAAGATAAAAAGAGTCAGGCTGAACTTTATATGATCAGTGATCTTCTTCGCAATGATCTCTCTCGTATTGAAAAGCCTAGAGCAGTCATTGTGAAAAAAAATTTTCCAAAATTTGTTCCCGGACTTCTCCATCAATATTCTCAGATTGATGTCGAGCTTGGTATGGACGTGGATCTTTGGAGAGTCATTCAAAAAATTTTTCCTGGTGGAAGTATAACAGGTGCTCCAAAAGTTCGGGCCATGCGCTTGATTCACAAATTAGAAAAAAGACAGAGAGGTTTTTATTGTGGATCAACCGTTATTCTTTTTAAAAAGATGAAGAGTGCTTCTATCAATATAAGATCAAGTGAGATTGATTTTAATCAAGACAAGCGAACTCTTCTCTATCAGGCCGGAGGGGCGATCACACTCTTAAGCAGCTTCAAGGAAGAGTATAAAGAAATGACTTACAAAGAAGAGAGCTTTATTCACACGCTAACTCTATAGAATTGTTAATATCTAATAAAATCTTACATCTTGACTATTATGGACAGGAATTGTTGACATGCATTTCAATGAGTCGATATGATTTTTCTGCGTCATAGTAATTGACTAATTGGCCAGGATAAAAATTCTGGAACCTTCCGTTCATGGATTGGATGGGGGAACTAAGAATCGGCCATTTGATTTAAGACAAAGGAGTGTTGGATGGGTGCTGCAGGTTTACAAGATGTATCTAAGTCAACTACCAAGGAAGAAGTAGTTTCATTAGGGGCCCTTGCAGAATTAACTGGATTTCCAGTTGATTACATTAAAAGAGAATTGTTTCTTGAAGGCGAAGATGCCTCTGAGATGACAATGGATGAATTGAGAAAAAAAGTTTTAGCTTATCTTGATTCAAATTTCTAAATTGTGTTTCTAGCGATTAAACCTTTTGTCAGTAGGACTTTTGGTTTTATTTACTAAAAAGCCTAGCTTATGCTAGGCTTTCTTTTTTATGACTATAAATACTGTCGATTACTGTCTGCTTGAATCAATTTCTTCAGTTGAAGATTTTTTAAAGAGCAATTTCAATGCTTCTTCATCTAAGTTAAAAAAATATTTTGATAAGTCTTTTCTTTCTCGTTCAATGAAAGCGCATTCAATTCTTTCTTTGCCTCTTAATTTTGTTAATGATGGAGAGATCAATCCTGAATATGTTGGTCCATCTATAAAAATCATCTATGACGATGAAATGTTTTTAGTGATGGATAAGCCGGCCGATCTTTTTGTTCATCCGCTTGTTTACGATGAAAAAAATAATTGCCTGAGTTTTTTAAGACATATTTATCCCTCTCTTCTTCAAGTGAACTCTGGCCAGTACGATCGCGGCCTTTTGTATCGATTGGATTTTGAAACTTCCGGCGTACTTGTCTACGTAAAAAAAGAAGAGGTTTACCGATACCTTCGAGATCATTTTAGATCTGTTGCCAAAAAGAAAATTTATCAGTGTAGAGTGGAGGGCAATTGCAGTCTGCATGGTCCATTCACTCATTATTTTTCTTCAAGTGAACAGAAAGGAAGAAGAATTGTTGTCTCCGCGAACTCTGCTAAGGGAGATGTGGGAGAGTTGAGTTTACTTCCAAAGAGCTATGATCCAAAAACCAATACAACGTTAATGGAAGTTGAGCTCAAAAGTGGACTTCGCCATCAGATTAGGGCCCAACTTGCTTTTTTGGGTTATCCCATTCGAGGGGACCAGTTTTATGGTGGAAAGCCTGCTCTTAGACTTTATCTTCACGCGAAGACTTACGAGATCGATTACCTCGGAAAGAGCTATTTTTTTGAATCAAATCCACACGATTTTAACGGCTTATAGAAAATATCTGACTTTTTCAGTAAAATAAATCTCAAGATTCATCGATTAATAACCGACAAGTTTGGTGCACTTTTATAACTCTACATTAGGAATATCGATGTCTGAGCAGCAATTTATTTTGAATGACACTTTTTGGAAGTTTCTGGTTTCGTTTGAAGAGCTTAAAGAGAAAAAAGAAAAGGCAATTTTCTATTCTTCTTTAAACATAGACGAAGAAGATTTTAAAGATTTTGCAGAATTTTTAAGTAACTTTGATATCATGTGCGTGAGTGACGAACATTATATCTATCCCTTAAAAGAAAAGTGTCGCATAAAAATGGAGTTCTCTTTTTCTGAATGGCTGGCCTTACAAGCGAACTTTGGAGAGGGGGAGAATCAGAAAAATTTTGAACATTACTATCAAAAAATTGTTCAGAATAAGATGTTGGTGGCCCAAAGGGCATTTGAACAATTTAATCTTTATAAAAAACCTTCTGATATTGCACTTGTCTTAAGCGATTTTGAAAATCTCCAAAAGAAGATTGATTACGACATTAGTTACAGACGAACTATTAAAATTCATTTTTATTCTGATAAAGAGTGCGTGATTTTTCCTCACCGATTGGTTTTTCTCGATGGCGTCTTGTGCGTTGTCGGTGAAAGCACGAATGATAAAGTTTTAGTTTATTTTGGATTAGAAGATATCAAATCGGTAGAAGAATATAAAATACCGTATGAGCCAAATTTAAGTCAGATTGAAGTTAATGAATTTATCTGTCACCTAAGGCTTATTAATGGCAAAGAAGAGCGATTGGTTTTAAAAATTTACAATCAATATGAGACTGATCTTCTGCCAAGTCATCACTTCTTAGGAAATCCTTTTGTTACATCAAACACCGAAGGCGATATGATTTGGGCAGCAACCGTTGAAATGTGTGACAATATTTTTCAATGGCTTTACTCAATGAAAGATAGAGTAGAGATTTTAGATCCTGGATATATTCGATTGGAGTTTGCTCAATACTGTGAACTGAGAAAAGAAACTGGTTTAAAGAAAGCGTCTTAAAGACAAAAAGGAAGAGGTGTTCTATGAACACCTCTGCTTTAATATATAATTAAAATCTTCTTCCAATTCTGCAATTTACTGACAACGATTTTTCTGGAGCATGGCTTTCATCTGCCCAAGCATGGTGAATTGATTGTCCAATCCCACACCCGTAGTATTCTTTTCTATCTTTACTCATTTTGATAATTGAAAGAGTGTGTGGATTTTCAAGTAAGCCTTCCTTATCTCCAAAATCGATTATGTCTTGATATTGATACTCTACATAAATAGATTTGTTTTCATTTAAGGCCACTCTTACTCTTGCTCCATATGGAATATGGACGCTTTTAGATGTACTAAGAAATCGAATGGCATTAATACCAGCAAAAACTTCAGCTTCCATTTTTCTATCCAAAAAGCTTTTTCCAACAGCAGCTGATGCACCGGTTGGAATAAAAAGAAGAGTCTGTATTTCAACGCTGTAAAAAAGTCCTTCACTATCGTATTTTTCTTCAACTTTTACTGTTTCACTTTTTAAAGCATCCTTTGGGATACTCACATTATAGGTTTTCTCAATTTCAGATTTACTGTCTAAGTTTAAGAATTGAGCGACTTCATCTCCAGCTGCCATACCTGAAATAGACATGAGTGCAATTGCAGTTGCTAATAAACTTGTTTTCATAATATCTCCTGAGTGGGGCTTAAGTCTTTTAAGCTTATTAAAGCAGATAATGAAAACTTCTCAATAAAGAGAGGTCATATTTACAGAGGTGTATAAACTTTAGACAGTGGGTTCTTATTTCATTATTTAGTGAATTGTCCCCCCGAACTGCACTTTTTCTGGTTAAATGGCTAACATGAAAATAGTTAAGCTATTCATTATCATGTCTGTACTGGCCATTCAGGGGGCTTTTGCATCTTCGCGTACAGATGATGTTTTAGCTGCTGATGCCATGAATACTCTTAAAGTTATATCTGTCAGACTTGATGAAATACAGGTGACGAAAAACTCTCTCAAGAAACTCGAGGAGAGTTTGAAGGCAGCTAAAAAAGGGAAATCAACTTATATTAAGATTAGAAATGTTGCCGGAACTCTTGCGATTGTTGCAATTGCAGTCGGGGCCTATAAAATTCAGTTTGGTGGAGAGGGGCGATTTGGCGGATTAAAAGTTATGCTTGGTTCTTATCTGGCCGTCTCTGGATTTGAAGAAGGGTTAATTAAGTTAAATCAAAAAGAGATTGAAAAACTAAGCCGTGAAATCATTATGTCATATGTAAAAATCTCCAGGCTTGAAAAAGCAATCAAGAGTGAGGTTGGCATTCTTTGTGAACAAGATCCTCGTCATCAACTCTGTTACGGTCCTAATCTTCAAGAATAAACACGAAACGAAGAAGCTTCATTTTTTATTGCGTTCGAAAAGATCTGTCTGAAGTTTTACTGATTGCTCGTGAATGGAATCAAAAATTTCTTTGATAAAAGATTCTTCCAATCCTAATTTTTTTCCTGAATCAAGACGCTCTTTCATCAAACTATCAAAACGACTTCTTTGAAGAGCTGTGATGTTTTGTTTAATTTTGGCGTTCGCTATTTTTTCTACGACATCAGAGCGCATCTTCAGAGTGTGAAGAAGTTCATTGTCGAGGCGATCAATATGAGCACGAAGATTAGATAGTTCTGCTCCAAAATCAGCATCACTTGAATACTCAGTTTTTAGAGCGAGTTCACTAAGAATGGTCTTTAATTTTTCTGGAGTAATTTGTTGAGCAGCATCTGACCACGCTTTTTCTGGATCAGGATGAGTTTCGATAATAAGGCCGTTCATATCCAGATCAATAGCCTTTTGACAAACTTTTTGAATAAGCTCGCGCTCTCCTGTTATGTGAGAAGGATCGCAAATCAAAGGAAGATTAGGAAGCTTCACTTTGAGTTCCATTGGAATTTTCCAAAGTGGATCGTTTCTAAATTCGAGTTTATTTCCAACAGAAAAGCCACGATGAATGGCCAAGAGTTTAGTGATACCGGCGCTATTAATGCGCTCGATAGCTCCAATCCATAACTGCAAGTCTGCATTGATTGGATTTTTAATCATCACTGGAATATTTACGCCCTTTAAAGCGTCAGCGATTTCTTGAACAGAAAAAGGATTGGCCGTTGTCCTCGCTCCAATCCATAAGATATCGACACCGTTTTTTAAACAAAGTTCAACGTGTTTAGCAGTTGCGACTTCAGTTGTAGTGAGAAGTCCTGTTTGTTTTTTTACTTCAGAGAGCCATGGAAGAGCAATTTCCCCGAGACCTTCAAAATTATTTGGACGAGTTCGTGGTTTCCAAATTCCAGCGCGAAAAATTTTTACAGAGGGAATATTTTTAAGTGCATGAGCTGTGGTTAAAACCTGATCGAGCGATTCAGCTGAACAAGGGCCAGCAATCACTAGTGGTTCATTCTTATTTAAATTAGGAAGCCAGGAGCTCAATTCGTCGATTTTCATGGCTATACCTTACACTCAATTTAGGCTATTGTTAAGAGGGCAACCCCCAAGGCAAAGAGCGCTCTAACATCAGGTAATTTATATGCAAATGGTTGATAAAAAGATTGAAGATTACTGTATCGCTAAAAGTAATTTACCCTCACCTGACTGCGATCGGATAGAGGAATACACTCGGGCTAACGTCCACGGGGCCCAAATGCTCATTGGGAAAATGGAAGCTTCCTTCATGGGATTTCTTCTTCGATCAATTAATGCCAAAAGAGTTTTAGAATTGGGTACTTTTACAGGTTATTCAGCCCTTGCTATGGCGGAAAATCTACCAGATGACGGAGAAGTGCTCACTGTTGATATCAATAAAGAAAATGTAGCTTTGGCGGTTGATTTTTGGAATCGTTCTAAGCACGGACACAAAATAAAAAGTCTTTTAGGAAGTGGGTTAGATATTATTCCCACACTTAAAGGCGAATTTGATTTTGTATTTATCGATGCCGATAAGAAAAATTATATTGAGTATTTAAAACTTACCGTTTCGATGCTTTCAAAGAACGGAATTATCGTGATTGATAATACTCTTTGGAGTGGGAGAGTTGTTCCCGGAACTGAGTTAGAAGGAAATAAACTCATAGATAGCAATACTGAGTTTATCAGATTGGTGAATGATTATATTGCCGCTGATCCAAATCTTTATGGAACACTTCTTCCGATAAGAGATGGAATGTTTCTAGTTAAGAAAAAATAATTAAGGAATTTTTAATGAGTGATAAAAAGCCAATAGCACTAGAGGCCTATGAGAAATTAGCAGAATCTTTTTCTGAGCTTGCTACAAAAAAAGCCGAGAATGCTTACATCGAACAACCAGCGATGAGAAAAGCTGTTGGAGATGTAAAGGGTCTTAAAATTTTTGAAGTGGGTTGTGGACCTGGAATTTTAGCAGAATACTTAATTCACGAAGGGGCCAAAGTTGTAGGCTATGATGTAAGTCCAAAAATGATTGAACTTGCGAAAGCTCGCAATCCTAAAAATGGGACATTCTTTGTGGCCGATGGAGCTCTTCCTTTACCTCTTAGCTCTGAATATAATGGTCAGTTTGATATGGCCGTGGCTTCTTTGGCCATTGATTACATCAAAGATTGGTCTACACCTTTGTCTGAAGTTCATCGTTTGTTAAAACCAAAAGGGAAATTTATTTTTACCATCCAACATCCATTGGGTTCATGGAATTGGTATAAACCAGAATGTGCTTTTGGCGTTCAGTTAGTTGAATCCAGTTGGAAAGCTTTTACTGACGAGCCTGTGATTGTGCCTGATTACTACCGATCATTTGAAGAAGTAATTAATCCTTTAATCACCGCAGGATTTAAAATTTTGCGTGTCGAAGATTTAAAACCTATCGATGCTCTAAGAACTCTCGATCCTTTTAAGTTTGGAAAATATTCCAAGCTTGCAACTTTCATGTGTGTTACAGTCGAGAAAGAATAATGGAATAATGGGTGATGGCACCTTTCGAAAAACTTATCTAATCTATTCTTAAATTGTATTTTTTCTTCTGTTCAACAGTTGGCACCTTTATTTAATGAGCATTTTAAAGGGGTGTCTATGAAATACTTATCACTTTTAGCAATCACTTCATTCGTTATCGGATCTACTGTTTTTGCTGATACCGATCCCGTGGTGGTTTTATCAAAGGATTCAGGACCTGCGGTAAACTATGATGTTTCCATGCCTCTTCGAGACATGCGACCACCACCAATTCCAATCCCGATTCCGGGGAATAATTTTAAAAAAGTGGTACCTAAATTCTCAATTCCAAATCTTATTAAAAATACATTAGGGTTTGATCCATACTTGCAGAGTAAGATAGGCATTGAAGAGGCTCCACCACTTCTATTAAATTTTGAAGGAGTTGGTCTTGGCTTCTCAGGTCCCAACGGTACTTACGATGTGAACTTTGCTCCCTCTGACTCTAACAGTGACGTTGGACCCAATCATATCGTTGAGGTTGTAAATGTCGCGCTTGCAATTTTTGATAAAGCTGGAACCCCTCTTTTAGGGCCAATTCCTATCAACACAATTTTCTCAGGGTTTGGTGGTAATTGTGAGTTAAGCAACGATGGCGACCCAGTTGTAAAATACGACAAAATTGCTGATCGCTGGATTATTAGCCAAATTATTTTTCAAAAAAAGCCCTACATGCAATGTGTAGCTGTTTCTCGAACAGGTGACCCAACAGGAGCATACGCTCGCTACGCATTTCCGTATAAAAATGATTTTGATTATACAAAGATTGGTGTCTGGCCTGATGCCTATTACATTACCGCCAACACATTCAAAGGGAATAAGTTTACGGGGGCAGAAGCCTGTGCTTATGATCGCCGAGCAATGTTAATGGGAGCTAAGGCAAGTCAACAATGCTTTCAGTTTAACTCGAGTGTCGCAAGTCCTTTACCATCAGATCTTGATGGTAAAATGCTACCACCTTCTGGTTCACCAAATTATCTTATAAATCTTGCTTCAGGCGCACTCAATCTTTGGAAGTTTCACGTCGATTGGTTATGTCCTGAAAAGTCTCGTATAACTGGCCCAACAAAAATTGCAGTTGCTCCATTTTTTCTTCCATGTGGAAACGGAGGAGATTGTGTTCCTCAGTCTGAAACGACACAACTTCTCGATTCGCTCGGTGACCGTTTGATGTATCGATTGGCCTATCGAAATTTCGGTGACCATGAATCACTTGTCGTCAATCATAGTATTGCAGCAGCAAGAAGAGTTGGGGTTCGTTGGTATGAAATACGCAGTCCTGATATCGGTACCTACGTTTTCCAACAAGGGACATACGCTCCCGATAGATTCTTTCGCTGGATGGGAAGTATTGCGATGGATAAACTCGGCAACATTGCACTGGGGTATAGTATTTCAGGAGCAAGCATGCACCCAGGAATTCGCTACACCGGACATGCAACAACAGATAAGCTTGGAGTAATGGGCCAAGGAGAAGGAGTTATCATTGAAGGTACAGGTTCGCAAACTGGAAACCACTTAGATCGATGGGGTGACTACTCGAGCATGAGTGTCGATCCCGTTGACGACTGTACGTTTTATTACACCAATCAATACCTGGCCCAGAACGGAAGCTTTAATTGGCATACCCGGATAGCCTCATTTAAGATGCCAGGTTGTGAGTAATTAATAGCTGTCTGTCGCTTTAACAAGAGCGTCGGTTATTCCTTTTTCAGAAAGAGAGTGACCGGCGTCTGCTATCATATAAAACTCGGCTTCAGGGAATGCGCGGTGGAGATCCCACGCGCTCTCAGCTGGACAAACGACATCGTAACGGCCTTGAACAATGACAGTAGGGATGTTGCGGATTTTATCCACATTGTTTAAAAGAAAATTGTCTTCAGGAAAAAATCCTTTATTGATGAAGTAGTGACATTCAATTCTTGCGAATGCGTCGGCAAACTCATCTTCGCCAAAGCGAGCGACAACATCAGTGTCAGGAATAAGTTTTGATGTTGATCCTTCCCAAATAGACCAGGCCTTCGCCGCTTCTTTTCTGACAGAGGCATTTTCTGAAGTTAATCTTTTGTGGAAAGCTTTTACAAAATCGTTGCGCTCTTCCATAGGAATTGGTTTTACATATTCTTCCCAAGCATCTGGATAAATCTTTGAAGCCCCTTCTTGATAGAACCAATCGATTTCTTTTTTACGAAGAAGAAAAATCCCGCGTAGAAATAATTCAGTACAAGAAGATGCATGCTTAATAGCGTAGGAGAGAGCAAGTGTTGATCCCCATGATCCTCCAAATACGGCCCATTTTTGGATAGATAGATGATTGCGAAGTTTTTCAATGTCACTGACAAGATCCCAAGTGGTATTTTCACGTAGGTCTGCAAATGGGGTACTCTTGCCACATCCTCTTTGATCAAAAAGAATGATTCTCCATTTTTCAGGGTTAAAATATCGGCGATAGTTTGGAATCATACCTCCGCCAGGTCCACCATGCAGAAAGACCACTGGTTTACCTTTAGGATTTCCCGCCTCTTCAAAATATAGAGTGTGTATATCGGAAACTTTCAAAAATCCTATGCTGTAAGGTTCGATTTCAGGGTACAATTCTCTCATAGATATCTCCAGGGAAATTTGGCCGGATAAAAAATTCAAAATTATATTACAACACATGTACAAACAAATAGAAGATTTTATTTTAGGTTTTAAAATGGAAAACTTTCCGTTAGCATTATGCTATGGAATCAATGGTTCAATTTGTTAAGGATAGTTTTGCCAATCTCTATAGAGGAGCGCTTCTTTTTTATCATAAAAAAGGGACAACGCTTGCTTCTTCTACCAGCTTCTATGCTTTGATTACAGTTGTGCCATTTGCGTTGTTGCTGGTGAGAGCTATTGGGTATTTTCTTGGTAGTTTGGATAGAACTCAAAAATACCTCTTCATCATCGGCTCACAATTTTTTCCAGATGTAGCACCTCAGCTATTGTTAAAACTTCAGTCACTGATTAAAGGACCACTTTTTGCCGGCACAAATTTTACGATCTTGAACTTTCTTTTCTTGGCAGTTTCCGCCATTACTTTTTTAAATTCAATTTGGATGGGGATTTTTTTTATTACGGAAGATAAAAGTATTCTCTCTCTGTGGAGAATTTTAAAAGGGTTTGTCATCATCGGGATGACCCTCATAATGCTTGGGGTGATATTTATTTTGCCACCTGTAATCATTTATGTTGTAAGATTTGCACAAACTAACTACCTCACTCATTTTATCTATGACAATATTGATTTATTGCGTCCGGTGCTCGACTTCGTTTTAAAAATTAATTTGAAAAAGTCATACTGGCTTCGCTCAACTTCAATTCATATCTCAGTATTGATTATTTACTTTACGTTTCTTTACCGATGGCTTTTTTCATGGAAGATCCATATGAAGGAAGCTTTTGTTGCAGCTCTTGCATTTTCAGCTTCTGTTTTTGTCGGTAAGTCTCTTTTTTGGGTCTATATTTATTATGTTCGCATAGGTTTGATGAGAAATTATGGGGATCTCTACACCTCGGTTGTGGGAGTTATTTGGATTTTTTATCTCATGTGCTTTTTCTTTTATGGGGCCTGCGTTTGTCACGTTTATAAAGAAAGAAGAGAGCTAGGAGTCGAAAAATGATGGTAATAAGAACACTTTTGAAGATTTATATTTATGCTCTTATTTTTGATGCTATTTTTAGCTATTTTCCAGATCTCGAGAAGCATCAGTGGAGAAGACAACTTCGAAAGATTTGCAACTACACTTGCGATCCAATTAGAAAAAGACTCCCGCCACAATTGCCTTTTGATTTTTCTCCATTGCTAGTTATCCTGCTCATCAATCTTTTAATGTTTCTTTGGTAGAAAAATAAGCTTACTAAATCAAGTGGTCCAAAAGCGAAAGGTTCTCGAATTAGAATTAATGAATTTACAGAGCTTTTGCCAACCATAAGTTGATAAATAGTAATTTTATAAGAAAGGATAGAATCTAACTTTTCTTTCAGTTTGCAGTTACTATAAGTTCGTAGAGAAAAGTTCACCACTTGATTTAGTAAGCTTAAAAACGAAAAATTTCATAGAAAACTTGTCAGAAAAGACTTTTTAATTTTACAATTAATTACCGAGATTAAAAAATGGATGAATCTGATTTAAGTTTAGACATGCTTCTTCAAGAGACACTGGCACTCTCTGAGTACCTGCGTGTTAATAATTCTTCTGTACCCGAAGAAAAAGTCCCTTCATACACAGACGATTTAGATGACGATTATCTTTATGATCTGGCCGATAGTCTGATTTCGGATGATTCAGATGCTTCAGAGGAAGAGGCGTTTGATTTAGAGATTCCTCCAGAAATCATGGAAGAAACATTTAAAAGAATCCTTCCAGAAACTCCCGGGATTATTTATAAAATCGACAACGGACATAGCACTTTTTGTGTAAGAGGCTTTTCTGCAACTAATGTTCGCGAAGCATTCGATGAACTTAAAAATTTAAGTTCAGCAAAAAGAATAGTCTTGAAATTGGATAAAGAATCTAATGATGATTCAGTTGAATTTTTCGAAACGAAAACTTTTGAGTTGGCCGAGGCCATTCGCGAACAAGTTATTAACCGTCGTTTTCCTCATCAAGAAGATGCCGTTTGCAATATCAGTGATCCTGGATTTAGCTGGTGGATGAATATTGACCAAGACACAGAAGAGGCAAAGTCACAGGGGCGCTTTGAAATTTTTTTCCGCTCCCATGGAATTAATCGTGCTGAAAAATATATTCAACTTGGTCCTATAGGAGATGGCAACATCGCTGCTCTTCGCATGAATCAGGCCCGAACCTTACTCCGTAGCTCATTTCCAATTAGTGAATTTTCTTGTGATGACAAGAGTTTTACTGTAGCTTCTTTAAAACCTGAGCATTTAAGTTTTATTTCTTTTAAGAATATATTTCTCGAAGGGGTCAATCAGACCGAGATCGAGAATTTCCCGGACAACAGCGTGGGGCGGACTTTATTCTATTACTTTCATGAATTGGCGATAGTCAGAAAGTTTTGGATTGAAGTCAAAACCAAGCTCGGTTAAAATAAGATAAAACAGGATGTTTTGTTTTCTTTAACGACAGGATGTTTGCTTGGAATTTTCATTTGATCGTTCAAACGAAACGCATTTGCGTAATACTACTCAGTCGAGGCCTCAATCGGCCAAGCCGGAAGAACGGCCACAACCACAGACAGCCCCTCACGACGATGGAATTGATACATCGACAATTGCTAATGAAAGATTAAGAAAAGCAATTGAAAGAAATCGCGCCAGACAAGCTGAGCGAAATCGCCAAGCGGGACAAAGTGCTTCTGCCCAAAATTTTTCACAACCTCAAGCTCAACCAGCAGCAGCTGCTTCACAAGAGCAGGCTTCGCTGTTTGATAAACCACAAGAAAAAGTACAAGAAATAATTCAAGAAAATGTACAAGAAGAAGCACAAAGAGTGCCGCCTCGAAGACCAAGAGCAGAGGAGAGAGTACAAGCTACCGCTGTTACAAGAAGAAGCGTGGCTCGCCCTAATGAAGCAGATTTCACACCAGCAAAAAGAACTCCAAGAAAAGTTTCTAGCCAAATAAGCTATACAACAACGAGCGGCCGAAAAAAATCTAAGCCACTTGATCCAACTCTCGTTGGCTACTTAGTAAAAGGATGCTGGATTTTTTGTGCCGTGATGGTTCTTAGATTGCTATTTGCCAGTGGTGGAGTGAAGGATTATTACTCTCAGAGGTCTCTACACAATGAGCGTTTAGGGGAACTCGATCGCATTAAAAAAGAAAATATGCAATTGGTTCGCGAGATTGAGCGCATGAAAACTGACATGGCCTTTCAAAAAAAATTGGTACGAGATAACCTGGGATTTATTGCATCTGACGAGTTTTTAGTGCTATTTCCGAAAGAGAAGTCGATCCAGTAAATTTTAACTGATCGCCTTTTTTAAGTTTTTTACCAAACAAGGCACCTGCCTTGGTTTCTAGAACAAATTGAGCAGTGTAGGTCTCCGTCTTATAAATGGCCGGTGGTTCGCCCATTCCCGGGTGAGCTGGGACATTCTTTTCAATGGCCACAATTTTTAAATCGCGATCCAAAAAAATGATATCTAGATTAAAGTAGGTGTCAGGCATCCAAAAGCGTCTGGAACCCATCTCGGCATTTACAAAGAGCATTCCCATAGAATCTTTGAAATCCTGAGATTTCAGTCCACTCAGCCCTTTGCTGTGTTCTGCTTTATTAAGCGCCAGCTTCAATTCCACAGTGTTTCCATAGGGATTTTTCATCTGGAAGTTATCTTTTCCCCAAGCAAAACTACTTGCAATAACAGTTATCAATATAAGATTTTTAATGAGCTTTAAAGTGTTCTGCGATATAGTTGTCATGAGCAATTCCCATATGGTTTTATGGAGATTGTCGTCAATTTTAGAGGAGAAATCAATGGCCAGCGCGATCAAAGGATTAATGAGAACTCATCACTGTGGCGAGCTTAAAGCAAGTGATATCGGAAAAACGGTGACCCTTTGTGGATGGGTAAATAAATATAGAAATTTGGGAAGTCTGCACTTTATTGATTTGCGCGATAAATTTGGAATCACTCAATTAGGATTTGTAAATTTCAAGGGAAATATTGAAGAGCTTAAGAAGTGTTCACTTGAATCAGTCGTTATGGCACAAGGAACTGTTGTTGCTCGCCCAGCGGAAGCACAAAATGCCAACATGGAAACTGGAGCCATTGAAGTTCAAGTTACGGAATTAAAACTTCTTTCCCGCTCAGACATTGATAACATTCCTTTTCTTCCATACGGTTCAGTAGAAGCGACAGAAGATCTTCGTTTAAAATATCGCTATCTCGATCTTCGTACAAAAAAATTACAAGATATTCTTCTTCTTCGTTCTCGCACTATGAATAAGATTAGATCATTTTTGGTGAATGAAAATTTCGTAGAAGTAGAAACTCCGATTCTTTATAAATCAACACCTGAAGGAGCTCGCGACTATGTCGTTCCTTCACGCGTGCACCCTGGTCAGGTTTATGCTCTTCCTCAATCACCTCAAACGCTGAAGCAGCTTTTGATGATCGGTGGAACAGATAAGTATTTCCAAATTTGTAGATGTTTTCGCGATGAAGATTTAAGAGCCGACCGTCAGCCAGAATTTTCTCAAGTGGATATCGAAGTATCATTCTCTACTCAAGAGTATATGAAAAACTTGGTTGAAAGCATTTTAAGAGTTGTGTTTGATCTGTCAGATAACTTCACGCTTCCGATGATGACTTACAAAGATGCAATGAATATTTACGGATGTGATAAGCCAGATCTTCGCTTTGGATTAAAGCAAATGATCGTCACTGATATTTTTGCCGATTCAGATTTTGCGACATTTGCCAGTGTGGCAAAGGCCGGCGGTTTAATTAAAGCAATGTTTGTTCCAGAATCTATGGGGCAATTTTCACGTAAAGATACTGATGCTTTCGTAGAAGTTGTTAAGCCTTTTGGCGGAAAAGGAGTTGCATTTTATAAACTGTCTAAAGGTGAAAAAAGCACAGGTATTTCAAAATTTATTACAGATGATATCGAGAAAAAATTATTCTCTCTTTCGGAGAATAAAGGCGATGGAACTTGGCTTTTCTTTGCAGATAACGATCACTCTGTAGCTCATGCGAGTGCAGACGCTCTAAGAAGAAATTTAGGTCATAAATTAAATCTTATCGGATCAGAGAAAGCATTTCTTTGGATCTATGATTTTCCTCTTCTTGAGTGGGGGGAAGGTCGCTACACTGCTTGCCACCATCCTTTTACAATGCCATCAAGAGATAAGTTAGATGTCTTTATGAGTGCCGATCATACAGATCCAAATGGTCCCCTTAGATCACTGACAGCTGAAGCATACGATGTTGTTTGCAATGGCTATGAAATCGGTGGTGGATCAATTCGTATCTATGATCAAAACGTTCAAGACAGAATGTTCAAAGTTTTAGGCTTCACACCGGAAGAGACTAAAAATCAATTTGGTTTTTTCATTGAAGCT
This sequence comes from Bacteriovoracales bacterium, assembly GCA_037444575.1. Lineage (GTDB taxonomy): Bacteria > Bdellovibrionota > Bacteriovoracia > Bacteriovoracales > Bacteriovoracaceae > Bacteriovorax. Next base: position 169,491 of record JBBIME010000007.1, on the reverse strand, counting down.
CTAAAGTATGGAGTTCCACCGCATGGAGGATTGGCCTTTGGTTTAGATCGTTTGATTATGATCTTAACTGGAAGCGATTCTATCCGTGATGTTATTGCATTTCCAAAAACGACATCGGCAAGTGATCTCATGTCACAGGCTCCATCAAGACCGAGTGAAGCTCAACTTAAAGAGCTGCACTTTAACTGGACTAAGTAAAAAGCTTCGCACAAGTCATTAAGAGGGCTTGTGCGAAAAGCCTTTCAATAACTAATTCCTATGAATTTCTAGGTTTTTATCAATTATTTTTTTGAGCCAAAATATTCGATACTTTTCCGGAAGGGGAGTGGCGAATGGGCGGATTATTTTCAGGCTTACTAGGTGGAATTTTTATTGGGGCCGCAACTATTATCGGTGCCCTGACAATAATATTTCAAGATTCCCTAATCGATGAAGAAAACTTTATTGAAAGGAGATTAGAACTTTTCTTAGGTTTTGTTTTACTACTGACAGCATTTAATTTTATTTCTCCAACGTGGGATATCACTTTTTCTTTTGTTTCTGGAATGTTTTTTATTTTGTTCTCCAAAAGATTTATAGAAAGAACAAACGATCTCAATTTTTCCTTTCATAAACGCGAAGAAAATAGAGTAGCTCTATTGTTGTTTTTAATTCTTATAAAAAATATTCCTGAAGGACTAGCTGCCGGAGCTGCAATGAATATTTCGCATGCAGGGCTAAGTTATTCGCTTCTCTCGATAATTATTTTGAACAGTTTATTTCAAGGAGGAATGGCCGCTGTTTGTTTTAGGGCCTTGGGACTAGATCCAATTCTCTCAACTGTAGGAGCAATGTTTATAGCGATAGTTGGATTGGGATCAAGTGCATTTGGCGGTTATATGAGCAAAGGAAACCTACAACTTATCTCGAATATCTTAGCCTTTTCAGGCGGAGCGATGATGAGCAGAAATGTTCAAGAGGCCTTAAGCAAAGTAAAAGTAAAAAGCGTAAATCCAACTTTAGTCAGTGGTGTAGTTGTCACATTAATACTTATCATTTGGAAGGAGTTGTTATGAAATCAAAAATCGACATTGGTATTGACGAAAAACACCGAGAAGAAATCGCAAAAGGATTATCTCGTTTTCTTGCAGACACATATACACTTTATTTAAAAACTCATAACTATCATTGGAATGTAACAGGGCCAATGTTTCAGACGCTGCATTTGATGTTTGATGCTCAATATAATGAATTAGCTGTTGCTGTTGATGATATCGCTGAAAGAATCAGAGCTCTCGGAGTTAAAGCGCCAGCAACTTTTACCGAATTTACAAGGCTGACTTCAATTAAGGAAAGCACTGGCGACATCAATGCAACTCATATGATTTCTGACCTTGTTCATGCCCATGAAACTGTCGTAAAAACGGCCAGAGGAATTTTCCCGATGGTTATGGAAGCTCATGATGAACCGACTGCAGATCTTCTTATCCAACGACTTCGCGTTCATGAAAAAACAGCGTGGATGTTACGAAGCATGCTTGAATAAAAAATTTAAGTTGAGGTGAACGAATGAAGAGATTATTGTTTTTCCTCAGTATCTCTTTTTTGAGTACTTCTGTTTTTTCAGAAGACAAAAATATTCTTTTAGATCCAATTCTTCGAGATAGTCTGGAATATTTTAATATCCGACCGCTCAAAGCACCTCCACTTAATCCTAATAGAGCTCAAGTTGAATTGGGCAAAAAACTTTTTAGCGACCCCCTTTTATCGGGAAACCAAAGAAAGAGTTGTAGGACATGTCATGATCCTGAAAAGGGAACATGCGATTCGCTTCCCTTATCTCAGTCTGAGGATGGAAAAGGAATTTTAAAAAGAAATTCTCAACAGATTTTCAATTTGGGATTGGGAAATAAGCCATTTATGTTCTGGGATGGTCGTGTCCACTATAATTTTAAAGACAAAGTTTTTACCACTCCAGAAGTTTCCTTAAATGGAAAAAATCCGAAGGCCCAAAATATTACCTCTGTGCTAACGAGTGCTCTTTCAGCACAAGCTCTTTTTCCTTTAGTTAATCCAGTTGAGATGCAAGGAAAAAAAGGAGAAAACGAAATTGCTGATGCTAAAGATAATCTAGAAGCGTGGGAGAGAATTACTTCCAGATTAAAGGGAAACAAAACATATAAAGAACTTTTTTCAAAAGCATATCCAGAGACACCGCTTAATAAAATAAATATTGGACATGCCGCTGAGGCCATTGGTGCATTTGAGCGTGAAGAATTTCAATCAACGGGATCTCCTTTTAATCGTTATTTAAAAGGGGACAACGATGCGCTAACTACTCCCCAAAAAAGAGGACTAATGGTCTTTTTACAACACGGACAATGTGTTCGTTGTCATCAAGGTAGTGAGTTAGGAAATAATACAGTTTTTGCTTCGATCTCTCTTCCTCAATGGGGAGAGAAACCTTTTTCCGTAGATAAAGGAAGAGGGGAAGTGATTAACGATTCTAAAAGAAATTATTTTTTTCGAGTACCAAGTCTTCTCAATGTTGGATTAACGGCCCCCTATATGCATAACGGTGCTTTTCAAACTCTTCGCGAAGTTATTGAGCATTATAATTTTCTTGGTACATCTCTTCGAGATTTTGAAATTTCAGATGAAAGACGAAAGAAAATTCCTGTCAATGTGGATGTGGAAAAGAGTCCAAAAATGCTAGATGAAATTTGGCTTTCGTCGCAAGTGGCGCAAAATCCTAAAATTCGAAACAGATTATTTCTCGCAACGTCAGAAAAGAAATACCTAGAGATCTTTTTGAGAGAAGCTCTTACTGATCCAAAATTTAAAAAGAAAAATTAAGCGGCCTTATTCTCTTCTTCTGAAGATATAAATGTAGGTTCAGAGGAAATAGAATCTAGCAAAGTTAATTGGAATTCTGACCCAACTTTCTCTTCAGTATACTGATCAAAAGCAACAGATGTATTTGAGAAAACATCGGCCAAGCTTTTTTTATCCTTTCTGATAAAAGAGAGAGCAAACAAAAAAGATCCAAACATAGCGCAAGTTAAATAGGCAATTGATCTTTGCATTGATTGTTTTAAAGTCATTTCAGTATTGTCTTCTGTTACCACCTTCAAGCCAAACATCGATTTTCCCATAGTGCGTCCATTGGTCACAAAATAGAAAATAGAAAAGTAGGCGAAGGTTAAAGACAAAAGAGAGATTGATGACATGACCGCAAGCTTTTGAACCAAAAACATTTGAGCGCGAAGTGGAAGAGAGAAGAACACTGTTTTTAAAAAGTTTGTAAAAGAGGCCATCAGAAAATAATTTGTAACAACGACAATAAAAAAATCCATCGTTAAAGCATAAACTCGTTTTTTTAAAAGATCGCTGGCCAAAAACATGGATTCCTCCCTTGATGCTATCTCATTACCTATCGAGCATTTAGGGGAAAAATTTAGGTAAAAATGCTGTATAAAAAAGCAGGCATGATACTGACGGTTATAGTCGGATATTTTATCGCTATTGAAGTTTCTTTTAACTCAAGAGATAGCAGCAATCACTCGAATAGCTTTCATTAGGAGTTGCATTGAAAATTTCATTATTAAAATATATTTTCCTAGTATTTTTTCTTTGGTCTTGTTCGACTATCCCTAGTCGCCATCCGACATCAATTGGTATTGATGAAATTGCAAGCGGACTCCCTACAAATATTGCTTCTTCAAAAATGGACGAGCTCTCGTTTGTCCCTGTAAAAACTAAACGTTTATCAAAAGCAAGAGTTGTTTGGTTTAACTTTGAGCTTGCTCGAGAGAAAGGGATTGAAATACCTGCAGAAGGAATGACTCCTGAGTTTGAGAAGAAGCTTCTTGATCAATTTGGGTATATGGTTCCGAATAAAAATAGCAATCCAGATCTTTTTTTAGAGAAAGAAAAAACTTTTCATGCTGATATCTATGGTGGGGCCTTTATCGCTGGGAACGGGGGAAGTGGGCGAGCTGCCACCACTGGAAGTTTCCAAATTAAGGGTGTTGGTATCACTCCACTTGTAGATCCAAATACTAATTTTGATCATGCGCATGGTGGAGCTTCTTTTCAAGAATCTATTACCGAGGCAATCTGGGGTGAAATTAATCATCGCGAGCTTCCTGTTGGTGGAAATCGAGTACTTCTAATCATCGATTCGGGAGATTTTACTTCATGGAATGATGGGGGGAAGGAACCAAGGGCACTTATTGTTCGAGAGGATCCAATTCGTCCTGCCCATTTTATGACCAACAAGCAAGATGGTGGCTGGGCAAAAACAGAAGTCGAAAGAATAAAAAAAATGATTTCTATTTTGCCAAATGTTCTTCCTTATCCAGAATCTGTAGATCCTCTATCGCTACCTAAAGGAAAAAGAATAGCTGTTGGCCTAAACGAAATGGTGGATCGATTTGCAAAGCAGTACGCCGCTGCCCATGCTAGAAAAATTTTTCATGCAGCTTGTTCCCCATCTAATATTGAAATCACTGGGCGGTTTCTTGATTATGGAACAGAGACATCACTTTCAGGATTTGGTAAGGCGAAAGTATTAAAGTTTGGAAACGACTTTACAACTGAGATAGATGAGCATGCAACGCCTACCTTTAACGAGCTTTTAAAAAATATCAGACAGTTTGGAGATCTGGATACTGAGGATCTCAAAGATCTTCCTACCTTTGATCAATTAAAAGTTACCCTTAACAACCGTTATCTATTTCATAAGCAAAATGAGTTTCTTAAACTCACAGGTTTCCCTTCAAATATTGTCGAACAATACGCTCATCAGAGTGAAGGCAGGGCACTTTATAAGGAGCTAGAGTGGCTCTTAAGTGAAGGTAACGAGTCATTTGTAGATGTCGATAAATCGATGCCACCTCAAATGGGAAAATATGATATTGGGGAGATCTTTAAAATACTTCTAAATCAAAATCACCAGCCAATTGAATCTATGGCCAACTCATTGCCAGCTTCAATTTCACAAGAAAGACGAGTTTCAATTGCAACGGCCTATAATGATTTTTTCAAGAGGGCCGTAAATCACGCAAAAGAAGAGGGTGTTGATAAAGAGGCATTAATTTATTTAATCGGTTTAAATATCGAACAAAAAAATAGGAAGCTTCCTGATCTTTATCGCCAAAAACTTCACGATGATAATGTCGCTTTAGTAGGCGATTATTTAAATAATCATAACAGATCTTTGCTTTGGGATTCTATTAATAGTCGAGTCTCTAAGAGCACTATAACCTATAAGACTTCATCTCCTTATCAGATTGTTGTCAAAGAGATTCGTTCTGCCATTGATGGGGCTTCTGAGCGTTTGGTTTATGATGCAAAAAAGAAGTTATATTATATCTCAATTGAGAGCTCAATTACTGGCGATGAAGTCAATTTTTTTGGACACAAGATAGCATTAGATGATTTTAAAAATTCTAAAATGAGATTCACGCTTAATGGGTGGACCGATGCTGGAGAGATTTCACCTAAAATTAATCATGGCAAGGTCGAGTTTATGATCCCTATTGATAAGGAATCAGGTCAAGTTGAGTATGCCATAAGGTCTGCCGATTCTTCATATTGGTGGAAAAAAGGAAGTGAGAATTTCACTTTCAAGTTCCCTCAAATTAAATATCGGAAATTTAAAAATTCAACGAATAATTGCTTTGAGCTTATAACTCCATTTTTGTAAAAAATTCTTCATCAGTTAATGGGATAAGACCCTGATTAATTTGGTCTTAGGACTTGCATTCGATCCATATAAAAAAAATATACTTGAATATTTTTTTATTTAGCTGAATAATTAAATAGTGAGGTCAAATGAATTGACCGAGGGATTAGTGATATGGACTTCAATCTTCCCGCACTAGAGAGCTCTCCCCGTTTAAAAAAAATAGATACTATTTTTAGTCCTCTTTTTAAGCCTTGTGATCACGATTTGTCTAAAAGGCGAATATCTTCCCAGATCGATTTAGACCTTGGATTTGAGATCAAAAAAATCGAAGAAATTTTAAAAGTAAAGGCCCTTCAAATTGCACCCGAAACACATTTTGATCAGTGGGGACCGCTGTTACATGATGGTGCCCAGACTTGGGTCGGCCTTGATTTCCAAATTCTTCAGTCTAGTTATCACGATCTTAAAGTAATGTTTGATGTTATTAAGCCCAAGCCTTTTCAAAAAATTATTGATCTTGGGGCGGGATACGGACGAATTGGAATTTTTTTACATCAGTTTTACCCTCTTACTCATTTCTTAGGAATTGAGCTGGTAGAAGAAAGAGTAAAAGAAGCTAATCGTATTTACGATTCTCTCTATACAACAAACAAAGAAATGATTGTTGGAGATTTAGGACAGTTAACAGAACTGCCAGCAGGAGATATTTATTTTATCTATGATTTCGGTTCTGAAGAGCACATAAAAAAGATTTTGGAGCTTTTAAAAACTACCAGTGGTGGCATTTTGGTTGTGAAGGGGAGAATCTGTCACAACCTAATGATGAAAGATGAATATTTTGGCGAAGGCTTTAAAGTCAAAAAGCTTGAAGATGTTCACCTTTATTATCTGTAAATATAATTTTTAAATATCATTCTCGCAAAACGTAACTCTCAAGAAATGGCGTTTCTTGCAATCAGGCACATCATTAATCCAACATTAAAGAGTCTCACTTTCTGTAACTCTTTTTACCAGGGAGGAATGATGATCAAGCATAAGATATTTTCGACGACCTTTTTTTTAGCCACATCCATCTTAAGTATACCTCTATCAACCCATGCAACTGATCCTGGAGAAATGATGCTTGATGGGCGAGGAATATTTAAAACTCATGTCCTTTCTTTGAATTCGGCCATTCCCTCAGGGTACGCTTCAATAGCTCCATTTATCGAGAAAGAAAACGTTTCCGTTCCATACATGCCTTCTGTCGCACCTATTTATACTGTACTAAATCTTGCGACAGCTACTACCACTACACCAGGAGCAGATGAACATATTGTTGTTGATCCAACAAATCCAAACAACTTGGTTGCGGCCATAAGCGATTTTGGAATTCGAGGAGGCTATAACACGACGAAATTTTCTTTTTCACTAAATAATGGAGCACCTGGAAGCTGGAAGGAATTTTATTTTCCGACGATGGGAGATGCTCTCATTACTAGTGATGGTCTACTTTGGGAAGCTAATAGCGATCCAGTTGTCGGAATGGATTCAGGAGGAAATGTCTATTCATCCAATCTCTATTTTAACGGCAGCAACAAAGCTAACGGATTGTATGTGGCCGTCTCCAACTTACATACGATGGGATCTGATTTTAAATTTAGCACTGACCAAATTCGCCCCGTTTATGTTAATCCAAGCGTTGATGCATACTCTTTTGAAGACAAACCTTGGCTTGCAGTAGATAACACAAATTCTCAATTTGCTGGGAATGTCTATGTGTCATGGACTCACTTTAACGACACTATTCCATTTTTGATTATATTCGCAAAATCTTCTGACCATGGTGTGACTTGGTCATATCCAAGGGTTATCAGTCCCTATGAACAGTATGGATCAATTCAAGGATCTTCTATTTCTATTGGTTCTAACGGTGAAATTTATGTTGCTTACGAAGTATTTTATGTACAAGGTTTTCGCCGACATTTTCTGACAAAATCATTGGACGGAGGGGAGACATTTAGCCAACCAAAACCAATCACTCCTTATTTCCAAGAATTGAATTTTAAATCACCTTATAGAAAAAATAGCTTTCCGATGCTTGCAAGTAACCCACTTGTTCCTGGAAGCGTGTACGATGTTTATTCTGATTATCCAAGTAACAAAGCTGGCGCACAAGTCGAATTTATTTCTTCTACAGATGGAGGAACTACTTTCACATCTCCTAAAGCAATCAATGACAAATCCTATGGGCAGCAGTTTTTTCCAGCGATCACTGTCGATTCTGCAGGAGTCATTCACACCAGTTGGTTTGATACTCGTAACAGTGACAGCAAACATAACTCCTGTTACGACATCTATGCTTCACGTTCTGATGATGGAGGAAATAGTTTTAGTGTGAATAAAAAAGTAACTCGCTCGATAATTGATGCGGATCGATCATCCTATATCGGTGACTATTCTGGTATTGCAGCAGCAGGTGGATCTGCTCATCCCGTCTGGACAAATGGCGGGTTCCATCACGGTCGTCTTCAAACAGCAACTTTAAAGTAATAAACGGAAGGCCTTCATCTTTTGATGAAGGCCCTATTGAATCTAATCAGTTTGAGAGTTGAGATTTTAGCTGATTGAGCTTTATAAGAGCATCAATCGGAGTCATCTTCATCACATCAATCTTCGCAAGCTCCGTTTCCAGCTCTTTTAGATAAGCAGGGATTTCTTCAGATTTTACGTCATCCAAGAAGCAAAGTTGAGAGCTCGCTTCTTTAGAGATCGTTTTTTGTTCTATCATTGGAGATTGGTGATTTTTTTCCAACTGAAGAAGAATTTCCTGAGATCGATGAAGGACACTTTTTGGCAATCCCGCAAGACTTGCTACATAAATACCAAAACTTTGAGAAGCTGGTTTTTCAATTAAGCGATAAAGAAATTGTACATTTCCTTTATGGTTAACGGTTTCAACCGTAAGATTTTTTGCGTTTGGATTATTTGCCGCCACATCAATGAGTTCATGATAGTGAGTGGCAAAGAGAGTAAGAGCGCGTGTTTCTTCGATGAAGTGCTCTACTAATCCCCAAGCAATCGATAGGCCATCATAAGTTGATGTTCCTCTTCCAACTTCATCCAAAATGATGAGTGATTTATTAGTAGCGTGGCGAAGAATTTCTGCTGTCTCTGCCATCTCAACCATGAAAGTAGATTGGCCTTTTAAGATATCATCACTTGCACCGAGGCGGCTGAATAAGAAGTCACAAAGTCCAAGCTTAGCAATTTTGGCCGGAACAAATGAACCCATTTGAGCGAGTAGTTGAATGATGGCCACTTCTCGCATAACCGTTGTTTTCCCGGCCATGTTTGGACCGGTGATAAGTCCAAAGTAAACGTTGCTATCAAGGTGAAGATCGTGACAAACAAATTGGTCTTTAATGAGCGATTTAATGAGAGGGTGAAACCCGCTCTCAATGTGTAGAATTTGTTTTTTTGCTTCAATTGCTGGTCTTGTAAGTCCTTCCTGGAGAGCAATCGTTGCCAAGCTTTGAAAAGCATCCATTAATGCAATATGAGCTGACATGCTCATAATAGAAAGTCTTAAATCGTGAACTGTATTAATTAGATCTTTAAAAATTTCGCGCTCAAGTTTTTCTAATTTTGTTTGCGCTGTAATTGTGTCTTTTTCAAGTTGAGTAAGTTCTGGAGTTGTATATCTCTCAGCATTCACCAACGTTTGTCTTCTCTCAAAGTTTTTTGGAACTTTTGTCGTACTTCCTTTTGAAACTTCGATGAAGAATCCAGCGACGTTGTTGGATTTGATGCGAAGTTTTTGGATGCCACTATCATTTCTTAAGCGAGTTTCCATTTTTAGAAGCTCATCACCGACATTTAAGTGAAGTTTTGCCAGGCGGTCGCGCTCGGAATTCACTCCTGTTCGTATTAAATTTCCTTTTTCAAGACTTGCACCAATTTCATCATTTAAAGTCTTGATGATAAGGTCTGCAAGTTCAGAAAGTTTTTTTAGTTCACTACTAGAAAGATCTGCCTTGTTCGGAAGATTTTTATTCATGTCTAGAAGAGCTTGATAGGCCTTAGTTGCCACTGCCAGATTGATTAGGTCTGAAGCTGAACCTTTGTTGATGGCCACTTTTGCAAGAATGCGTTCGATGTCGCGAATTTTAGCGAGCTCAGTTTTTTGTTCTTTAATGAGTGAATCATTTTGAGTGAGTGACTCGATAATATCTAAACGAGCATTAATTTGTTTTTCATCATACAAAGGAGAAGTGAATAGAGTTTTAAGAAAGCGAGCACCCATTGCTGTTTCAGTCTTATCAAAAAAACCAAGAAGCGATTCTTTGTATGTTTCACGAGATTTAGGAAGAATCTCTAGTCCTGTAAGAGTTGGTAGAGTGACTTTCATCGACCCTGCGTTTGAGATCATTTTGAAAGGACGAATATGCATGAAGCTTTCTAGCAATTGAGTTGAGCAAACGTAGAAAGAAAGAGCTCCAATGGCCGAAAGGATATCAACGTCTAGCTTTAAAATCTTATCTCTTTTAAAGCCAGGAATAAGTTTTTCAATATAAATTTCAGAAAATTTTGGAGTGAAGTATTCTTGGCTTAAGTGAGTTTTTAAAACTCCATAGTGAGCAAGCAAGCTCTCAACATCGCTCTCTTGTTCCCATTGTCCCATGTAGGTGATGAATTCACGAGGAGCAAGAAGGCGAAGACCTTCAATAAAATCTTCAAAATTTTGATACTTGTAACCTTTGAAGTCCCCTGTTGTGAAATCAAGAGCAACTAAAAAATAATCGTCCTCTTTTTTGAAACTTGAAACCATGTAGCGATGCTCATTGCCTTGGGTTTTATCCAAATCAAAAGGCATTCCAGGGCTCACAACTTGAGTCACACCACGTTTAACAATTCCAACAGCATCTTTTGGATCTTGAATTTGTTCACAGATAGCAACTTTTAATCCGCGGTTTGTAATTCTATCAATGTAAGTAGCAGCAGCATGATGAGGAATTCCGGCCATCGGAATTGGAGTATCTCCAATTTTTCCTCGATGAGTGAGAGTGATATTTAAAATGCGAGATGTGGTACGAGCGTCTTCAAAAAAGACTTCGTAAAAATCTCCCATGCGAAAAAGCAGAAGAGTGTCTGGATAATTTTTTTTTATTTGAAAGTATTGCTCCATCATTGGAGTGAGTTTATGGCCTTCGTCGACGATCTTTTGCAGGTCTTTTAACGACACTTGATAATCCTAGGTTAATCCTTCAATAAGTACTTGATGAGTGTAGTCAACAATACCTTGAATACGGGGACTTAGTAAAGAAATGTTGGATAAAATCAGGGAAAATAAATACTTAAAATTATAAGGGATTGGAGGGTATAATACGATAAGAAAGATGTCTAAGAAATCTTATAGGAAATGTTTTTGAAGATTCGCCAATACGCCATCATTTTTTTATTTTTGTTCTCGTGTGTCGGGCTTAGTTTGATTTCCCATTTAGGTCATTTTGACGACTTTGGAAGTGAGCAAGCTATTCCTCAAAAAGGGCCTAAGCATGATCAGGTCGATGAAAGTTTTTTTAAAAATGTTACTTATTATTCAGTGGAGAATTCAAAACCATACCTTGAACTTGAGTCATCAGAACTGAGTATCTCATCCATTGATGGTGTAGTGATTGGCTTTGATCCTAATGGAATTGCTTATCGTTATGAAAAAAACGATAAACCACTTGAGCCAATATATTTTCAAGCAAAAAACTCTCGCGCACTTCTAAAGAAGAAAGAAATTTTTTTAGAAAATGATGTTGAAATAAAGATGAGTAATACCAATTTAAATTCAGATAAAGTTTCCATTCTCTCAAATGGAGATATTTTGTATGCCTATGATAATGTCAAAACTTTAAGCACTATAGAGAAAACAAGTGATCAAGTAATAGTCAATTCTAAATCTGCAGTATACCGCCCCAAAGAGCAATTATTTGAGTACAAAGATAGTGTATCCGGAGAGATTAAGCGCAAGAGACAATATGAGGAAAGCATTAGTTTTAAGACCGATCTTTTGACGATTAATGGGCCTCAGCTATTAGCGGAAATGAAAGGTAACGTCTTCTTTAAAAAAGAAAACTTAGAAGCAAATGCGCAGAGGGGAGAAGTCTTTTTAGAAAACTACAATAAAAGACTCAAGTATTATGCTCTTTATGACGATGTGAGATTGCAGGAGAGTCTTATGCAAGATGGTAAGCCTCTTTTGCGAAAAGCCTTTTCTGAGAAGCTCGAAGGGATTATTAGTGATAAGAAGATTATCCTAACTGGCCTTCCGAAAGTTTTTCAGGAGAAAGATGTGATAAAAGGGAATAGGATCATTATCAGAGAAAATGTGGAAACCGTTGAAGTTGATGATGCTAATACCAATATCATTTTGGATAAAAAGAAAGAAGAGAAAGACTAAGGATAGGTCAGAGGTTTATGGAACACACAAAGCTTGAAGCTTTTCATTTGAAAAAAACGTACGGCGGAAGAGCTGTCGTAAAAGATGTAAGCATAGCTGTTAGTCAGGGAGAAATAGTTGGTCTCCTTGGTCCCAATGGGGCCGGAAAAACTACTTCATTTTATATGATGGTTGGTCTGGTAAAAGCTGATGAAGGAAAAATTACATTGAATGATATCGACGTAACAGAACAGCCAATTCACAAAAGGGCCTTAAACGGCATTGGCTATCTTCCTCAGGAAGCTTCTGTTTTTCGCGATCTTTCAATTGAAGAAAATATTATGGCGGTTTTAGAAAATAGAGATTTATCCCGCCGTGAAAGACTCTCATTGATGAACTCTCTGATTCACGATTTTAAATTGGATCATGTGAGAAAATCGAAAGGTTCGGCTCTCTCAGGTGGAGAGAGAAGAAGAGTAGAGATCGCGAGAGCGCTCGCTCTTGAGCCGAAGTTTGTGTTGCTAGATGAGCCGTTTGCTGGAGTTGATCCGCTTGCGGTTGCAGATATTCAAGCCTTAATAGAAGGTTTGAAAAAAAGAAATATTGGAGTGCTGATTACTGATCACAACGTTCGCGAGACACTTGGAATAGTCGACCGGGCATATATTATGAACAGTGGTGAGTTACTCGTTAGTGGAAAACCAGAAGAATTAATAAACGACGAGAGAGCAAGGAAGTTCTACTTAGGAGAAGAATTCAGGATGTAATTCGAAGGCACAGGTAAGACTATGGCCGTGAAAATGTCCCAAGGGTTAAAGCAAACGCAAAACCTTGCAATGACTCCCCAATTGCAGCAAGCGATTAAGCTTCTGACTCTTACTCACCTCGAAATGACTAACGTCATCGCTGAAGAGCTTGTGGAAAATCCAATGCTCGAGGAAGTAGGTGGTGAAGGTGAAGTCGATTCACAAGATTCGCAAAACGAAGAAACTCGTGAGGCCACATCAGAGGATTTTTCTGAAGCTCCACTGATGAAAGAAAAAGATGATTTCGACTGGGATTCATACGCTGATTCATTCAATTCAAATTCTTCAGCGCCAAATATGGCAACACCATCATCTGATTCAGATGAGATGCCAAGCTATGAAAATATAGTTTCAAAATCTATGACTCTTGCCGAGCATTTAGAGTGGCAATTGAAAATGGAAAATTTAAGTGATCAAGAGTGGAAACTCGCTCACTTGATCATTGGAAATATCAATGATGACGGATATCTTGACGTCAATTTCGATGAACTAATTGCCGAGTCGGGACTAAAACGAGAAGACGCTTTTGATGTTTTAGAGATGATTCAAAGATTAGATCCTGTTGGATGTGGGGCGAGTAATTTACAGGAATGTTTGCTTGCTCAAGCAAGAATTGCTGAGGAAAGATCACCACTTCTCGAAAGGATTATTCGTGATCATTTGGAAGATTTACAAAGTAAAAATTTTGAAAAAATTGCAAAAACATTAGGGGTGACTTCAGAACAAGTTAAAAAGACATCTCTGCTACTTCAAAATTTTCATCCCAAACCAGGGCGATTAATTGCAACACCGGACACTCACTATATCTTGCCAGATATTTATGTTGTGGAAGTTGGTGGAGAATTTGTTGTACAAGTTAACGACGAAGGAATTCCAAGACTTAAAATTTCGAAACTTTATCAGGAGATGATCAAGCGAGGAGCTGGACATAAAACTGATGAAGCAAGCGAGTTTGTGAAAGAAAAACTTCGTTCAGCTGAATGGTTAATTAAGTCTATTCAGAACAGACAAAAAACAATTGAAAAAGTAGCTAAAGCAATCGTGGCAAAACAGCAGGAGTTTTTCAAAAAAGGTCCGAAGTATTTAAAGCCAATGGTTTTAAAAGATGTTGCTAACGATATTGGGATGCATGAATCAACTGTTTCACGTGTGACAACAAATAAATACATGCACACACCTATCGGAACATTTGAATTAAAGTATTTCTTTAATACTGGTATCGGTGGAAAAGATGGTGGGGCAGATATTGCCAGCGAAGTTTTAAAGATGAAAATTAAAGCAATTTTTGATGCTGAGAACCCACTGAAACCATTATCAGATCAGAAAGTTGTAGAGATTTTAGCTAAAGAAAATTTGGCAGTCGCACGAAGAACAGTTACCAAATATCGTGAGATGCTGGGAATTCTTCCATCATCAAAACGAAAAGAGAAAAACTAGAACTTTTTTAAGTCAAGGGACGTTTATGAAAATCACGACATCTTTCCTACACCTAGAACACACTCCAGCGCTAGACGAAAAAATTAAGGAAACATCAGCGAAACTGACAAAGTTTTTTCACGATAAAGGATCGATTAAATGGTCTTGTTATGTAAAAAATGGCGTGCACTACGCGGAACTTTATTATCATGCGCCTCATTGCGAATATCATGCGACAGCATGGTCAGAAAATCTTTATCACAGCATTGATATGGCCTTCGAAAAAATAGAGAAACAAGCTTACAAGAAAAAAGAAAAGTACAATAAAATGCATAAAGAGAAAAATGAGATGGTCATTGTTGATCCGGATATGGCATGGACGGATTATGATGAAGAGGATGTTGCTTAATTAGAATAAAATAACGAAAGATTATTATAAAAAAAGGGCCGGATTAACCGGCCCTTTTTTTTATTTTGCTCCAACGAGCTTTAAAACTTTTTCTTGGAAAACGGCTTCGTCAAAAGGCTTCGGAATAAAGTATTTCACCCCTAGGGCCACAGCTTTTTCAAGCATTGTTTTATCAAGAGTACCCGAGATTACCACAATGCTCTTTCTTTGATTGAGAGATTTATCATCGAGTTCTCGAATAACATCTAAACCACTTTTTTTAGGCAATTTCATATCTACGAAAATAACAGCAAATTTTTGGTTTCTCAATTTTGTTGAGGCCATAGAGCCATCATGAGCAAATAATATATTCCTAAAACATCCCAGGTTTTCGCAATACTGCTTTATAATTTCACAGATTGAAACATCATCATCAATTATTAAAACATCTCCGAGGAGTGGCTTCTTTTTTTCGACTATTGGCTTTTCGAACATTGGTAAATAGCTCCTTCTTCTAGCTTGAATAATAGGATAATACATTTTGAAAATTTAGAAAGTGTATAAGTGAGCATAAACAATTGTTGATGAGATGCTATTTAATATAAAAGGATAGCTAAATTATTTTCGTAGAGATGGCACTCTTCTTGTACTGATCTCTGTCATGGAAAAAAAGTTTTCTATTGTTCATGACTTACTTCAAGACGTAATTTACAACTGTCTAAAGTTTAAACAGTCGTATCTCATTTTAGGTGTACTTTTATTCACATTTTATTCATGTGGAAAGGTCATAAATCAAAGAGCTGATCTCGCATTTAACCGTGAAGTCTCCTTTGTTATGATGGAGAATCAGTGTGCTAATCAGATATCAACCGACTCAGATATTTCAAAGAAGATAGGGGAACTTTTTTCCAGCCAAAGAGCACTAGCACCTCAAAAATTTTTCTTTATTAATCAACGTTTTTACAATTCTGAAAATCCTCTCATTATCAGCACGGAAAAGATGGAGACAGCTTATGAGCAGATTAAGAGCAATCTCAATCAGAGCAGTGAAGATCTCTATTATCTTTATAATGGCAGTCGCAGATACGAAGATCAGAAATGTGCATTTAATACTCTAGTTGAGAAGAAAAAATATGATATCAGGCCTTATTTGAATATTGGTGGAGATTGCAATAAGAAATATCAAAGTGAAAAATGTAACGATAGTGAATATATCGGAATGACTGCCGATAAGGAGAGATGGGTCAGAAGCAACACAATCGAGCTTTGTAAATCATTTTCAAAAGACGTCAATTGTCAGGCTGAATTTAATATCAATCAAAGAAAAAATTCTATTGGATCTATGATCAGTAGATACTACGATCGATTTCAAAAAGAACGTTATTCAACTCTTTTTAAGTTAAGGCCCACGCATTTAAAATATCAGTGCCAGTCCGCAAATGATAAAACAGTCATGACGATAAAGATTCTGGAAAGTTCTTTTGATCATGATTTCCTGGTTGAACTTTTGAAATACACAGAAGAAACCTGGAGCACAAAGACTTTTTCTTTGAAGCTTGAGTTGGTGAGAGGTTATTCTGATGACGTCGTGACCATCCTTCCAACGAACAAAGAAATTTCCTATGTCCCTGATGAAAACAACCGATTAGTTTATCTAAGTACTTCGCAAGATTTGCTAACAACTAAGCGTGTATTTGCCCACGAATTTGGACATGTTTTGGGTTTTCCAGATTGCTACATAGAGTTTTTCGATGATTCAAAAAAAGAATTGGTCTATTACGAAATTGCTAAGAGTAGTAACAACATCATGTGCTCATTAAGAAGTAATGTGCAGGTTCCTGACGACTACTTCATTCAACTAGCAGAGAACTCTTGCATCTTTAAATAAAAAAGAGCGATAATAAATTATGACGAATCACGACCATAATCATGAACATGAAGATGAAGGTGGAACATCCACCATTATCAAACCTAAAATTCAATTGCCTAAAAAATATAAAGTCCTTCTTCATAATGATGATTATACGACAATGGAATTTGTTATTTTTATCTTACAATCCGTTTTTCACAAGACACTTGATGAAGCAGAAAGAATTATGATGGAAGTACATCAAAAGGGGATCGGTCTTTGTGGAATTTATACTTTTGAGATCGCTGAAAGTAAGGCAAAGAAAGTCGAGAGGCTTGCCCGTGAAAATTCTCATCCCTTAATTTGCTCGATAGAACCTGAGTAAAGAGAGTAAGGCTTATGCAAAGTAAACGTTTAGAACTCATTATTAATGCAGCAGTGGTTAAGGCCAATGAACTTCATCATGAATACCTAACACTGGAGATCATGTTTCTCTCAATGCTAACTGATCCAGAGGTTCGAAGTATTTTAGAGCAATGTGGTGCTGATCTTTCAACGCTTGAATCTGAGCTCAATGCATTTCTAAAAGATAAATCCCATTTTAGCATCCTTTCGGATGAGGAAATTAAAGAGCTATCATTAAAACAATTTGCTGATGAGGAACTTAGAAGCCTTGCTCGTGAAAATGGAATTTTTTATCAACCAGAAATCTCCATGACACTTCAAAGGGTTATTCAACGGGCAGCAATCCACGTTCAATCTTCAGGAAAAAAAGATATTTTGGGCGTAAATTTACTGGTTGCTCTTTTTAATGAGCAAGAAAGTTTTGTTAATTATCTTTTAACAAGCCAGGGAGTTGAAAAGTTTGATGTTGTTAAACTTATCGCTCATGGTGTTGATAAGCCGATCAATAGCGAAGCTTCTATCAATGATAGTATTAGAAGTGAACTTGGCGCTGAATCAGGTGCAAGCTCGGCGGGGAAAAAGAGCGCACTCGAAGAATATTGCGTAAATTTAAATCAAGAAGTTGAAAAAAATCGAATCGATCCTATTATCGGACGAGTTGAAGAAATCGAACGTGTTGCTCAGATTTTAAGTCGAAGAAGAAAAAATAATCCTCTTCTTGTTGGTGAAGCTGGTGTTGGAAAGACAGCGATCGCTGAAGGGCTTGCTTATCGAATAGTAAAAGGTGAGGTTCCAGACCTTTTAAAAAATGCGACAGTATTTAGTTTAGATCTTGCCAGTCTTTTGGCCGGTACCAAATACCGTGGAGATTTTGAGCAGAGATTAAAAAGTGTGATGAAAGAACTTTCTTCTTATCAGGAAGAAGGAAAAGGCGAGGCGATTCTTTTTATCGATGAAATCCATACAATCATGGGAGCCGGGGCAACCGGTGGTGGATCAATGGATGCATCAAATCTTTTAAAGCCAGCACTCAGTTCAGGTCGACTTCGTTGTATCGGAAGCACGACTTATGAAGAATATAGAAAGTTTATTGAAAAAGATTCGGCCTTCAACCGCCGTATGCAAAAAGTAGATGTCAATGAACCGACACTTGAAGATACTTACAAGATACTTTTAGGGCTTCGTTCAAAATTCGAAGACCATCATAACGTTAAATATTCCAATTCAATCGTTAAATTGATCGTAGATCTTGGTAATAAACATATTACTGATAGAAAAAATCCAGATAAATCAATCGATATCATGGATGAAGTGGGCGCGATGATCAGAATCATGCCTGAAAACAAGCGCCATACTAATGTGACCAAAAAAGATATTGAAACAATTGTCGCGGCCATGGCTAAAATTCCTAAAATGTCGGTCCATAGCGATGAGCGCGAGAAATTAAAAAACCTTAAGTCCAATTTAAAGCTTTTAATTTTTGGACAAGATGAGGCAGTCGACAAAGTTTCCGATGCAATCCTGCTTTCAAGGTCTGGACTTGGTCATGAACATAAGCCTATAGGTTCATTTCTTTTCACAGGGCCAACAGGTGTCGGAAAAACCGAACTGGCAAGACAACTTGCTCGCGAAATGGGTGTTCATCTCGAGCGCTTTGATATGTCGGAGTACATGGAGAAGCATTCAGTGGCCAAATTAATTGGCGCTCCTCCAGGTTATGTTGGATATGAAGGAGGAGGACTTCTTACAGATGTAATGAAGAAGCATCCTCATGCCGTTTTATTATTAGATGAAATTGAGAAGGCCCATCCGGACATCTTCAACATTCTTCTTCAGATCATGGATCATGGAACTTTGACCGATTCTCAAGGGCGTTCAACCGATTTTAGAAATGTTGTCATAATTATGACATCAAATGTGGGCGCAAAAGAGATGGAAGCAGGGTCTATTGGGATCAGTAGAGAAGTCGTACCACAAACTTTTAAAAGAGATTCGGTCTTAAAGAACTTTTTTACACCTGAATTTAGAAATAGATTGGATGCCATCGTTCATTTTAACAAGCTTGGCGATGATCAGATCTTGAAAATCGTCGATAAATTCATCATCGAGCTTGAAACAAGGCTTGCTGAAAAGAATGTTGAGCTCAGAATCGATGAAAAGGCTCGTCTTCATCTGGCCAAAATTGGTTTTGATCCACAAATGGGGGCAAGACCTCTTGCTCGAATCATCGATACTGAGATCAAGAAGCCACTTTCACACGAAATTCTTTTTGGAAAACTCGAAAAAGGTGGTGTTGTTATCGTTTCATTCGATGATATTCACCAAAAAATCGTCTTCAATTTCCCAAATTAGGCATTTTTTTACCTCCAAAACAAATTATTTCATCACATGAGGCCTTCAAACGTTGGGCCTCATGAACTTTTTTTAAAAATTATTTTTGATTTTTTCTGAGGTGTGGAAAACGAATGAAATATCGATGAATAAAGCATTTCAGCGATTGTATGAGAGGAGGAATGGGCCTTAATAAGAGCTCTCACATGCATTTTAATGAAAAAAAAATTAAAGGGATTGAAAAAAAAATACGAAAAATAAATCAAACATGTAATTTTTTGTTTGCACGAAAATAAAAATATGTTTATTCTTTAAAAAAGAATAAAAACTTTTGGAGGATTTTATGGCTGTTAAGAAAGCAACAAAGAAAGCTGCTAAGAAAGTAGCAAAGAAAGCAACTAAGAAAGCAGTAGCTAAAAAAGCTACAAAAAAAGTAGCTAAAAAAGCTACAAAAAAAGTAGCTAAAAAAGCTACTAAAAAAGCTGCTAAGAAAGCTTAATTAATTAAGCGACCTAGTTAAAAAAGGGACCTTCGGGTCCCTTTTTTATTTCTGGACCCAGTAAAGTCTACATTCGCCGCCCTCTTTCGTTTACATCTCTCATTCAACCTGTTAACTTCCCCCCACATTCTTATAAACGTAGCTGATAAGGCTTTTTAACAGGGTAAACTTATGGCAACAGGTCTTGGTATTAGAGGCGAAGGTCCTCGTGAGCAATCAATTATTGATCCGGTAACAGGTGAAAAAGTAGTCGTCATGGGCGATCTAAAGTTTCCACCACGCAAGGTTTGGATGAAAACCTTTGGCTGTCAGATGAACTATCACGATTCAGATCGAATCGCTGCCCATCTTCAGGATCTCAATTTCACAAAAACAGAAGAACTAGACGAGGCCGATCTGGTCCTATTCAACACATGTGCGGTCCGAGACCTTTCAAACAACAAGTTTTATTCTCAATTGGGTGAGATGAAGCACGCAAAAAAGAAAAAGAACGGACTGGTTGTTGGAATTGGCGGATGCGTGGCCCAAACCGAAGGTAAAGAGCTGGTTCAAAAATATAAACACCTCGACTTCGCATTTGGCCCAGATGTTATCGATACGATCAATGATATGGTCTTTAGAGTTTATGCCGGGGACTCAAAATTCACGATTAATTCTTGGGATCGCAGTGAAAACTTTTCTATTGAAACAAAGGTCAGTGGCGATTCACCACAGGCCTTCGTAAACATTATCAAAGGCTGTAATAAGTATTGTACCTACTGTATCGTCCCTTATACTCGCGGAAAGGAGAAATCGCGTTTAATGGTCGAAGTAGTAGAGGATGTAAAAAAACTTGTTAAGTATCAAGGGATCCAAGAAGTCACTCTTTTAGGTCAAAATGTTAATTCTTACGGAAAAGACAATGGCGAGAGTCTGGCCCAATTAATTACCGAACTCGATAAAATTGATGGACTTGAGATCATCAGATATACGACTTCTCATCCATATGATGTGAGCGATGAACTTATTGCAGTTCATGGAAGCTCAAAAAAATTATCAAAGCATCTCCATTTGCCGGTTCAATCGGGATCAGCAACAGTTCTTGAAAGAATGCACAGAGAATATACACCTGAGCACTATTTGGGATTGCTTGAAAAACTTCGCAAGGCCCAGCCAGAGATTGTTCTTTCAACTGACATCATCGCAGGTTTTGTAAATGAAACCGAGGAAGAACATCAGGCGACTCTTGATCTTCTAGACAAGGCCCAATTTGATTTCATTTATTCTTATGTTTATTCAAAAAGAAATAAAACTCGCGCCGCTAATATGGAAGATTCATTATCGGATGAAGTTAGAGGCAGACGTTTACGTGAAATCCAGGCCCATCAGTTAACAATTCAAGATAAAATTCACCAAACCATGATTGGAAAAACTTATCGTGTCCTTGTCGATAGCGATGGAAACATGGGGGGAGTGAAAAAATGGAAAGGGCGGACAAACTGTAACAGAATTGTCCACTTTATACCGGAAAATAATGAGAAAGATTATAAGTGGCATTGGGTAGATGTAAAAATCACTTCGGCAACAGCTCTTTCTTGCCAAGCAGATTTAATAGCTGATCTCGGCCGTAAAGCTCCTTCATTATTACAATAAATTACCTATGAGTGGGGGGAATAAATTCCCCCTCTCGGGTTTCATATTCATTAGTTGCTAGAATAGCTAGTAAGCAAGTCGAGGTGACTGATGAAAAATCTAAAAATCCTATTTCTCTTTATATTTATATTTCCTTTAAAAAGTATGGCCGGCTCTTATGAGTTAGATTTTGACTTTGGTTACGATCGTCAAATTTATGGGGCCAATAGACAAAACTCTGTCGTGAGTAGAAATTATTCCGGTGGTATCTCTGCTTATCTTTTTGACCTGACCGCCATTGATTTAAACTATTCCAATAATCAGGATACTAATTCTCAGAATGATCGCTACACTGTGCAAGCGGGACTCGATGTTATAGCTCAACAAAACAGAGTTAAAACTAATGTTTATGGTGTAGGGATAAAGCAGTTATTGGCAGGGCGTGGCTCGAGAATTATTCCATCCATTAATGTTGGGTATGCAAGAGAATTTGTCACTTCATCAGGTGACATTACTGTTCAGAACACCGTAACAAGTGCTCAAACAGTTTTTCATTTAGCTGAATCAAAACAAAGATACAACTCTGCGTTTGGTGCTTTCAGTTTACAATTGAAACTGACGGAGAGATTCTCATTAAAGGGGTCGGTGAAAACGATTATCCCTGACTTCGAGTTTAATAAAGCAAA
Organism: Bacteriovoracales bacterium; assembly: GCA_037444575.1. GTDB lineage: Bacteria > Bdellovibrionota > Bacteriovoracia > Bacteriovoracales > Bacteriovoracaceae > Bacteriovorax. The sequence goes on along the minus strand of JBBIME010000007.1, from coordinate 147,420 downwards.
GGATAATTTGAAGTACTTAGTCGGATTTGCATGGATTTTCTAAAATGTCTCCTGCTTATCTTTATAGTAAGCGGGTGTGCAAAGTTTGATTATCTTTACGAGCAGGGAGTGGGGCAGATCTCACTTCAATCAAAAGCGCGCGATAATCGCGAAATGCTAAAAAGTGTTCGCGTTTCTAAAGATCAAAAAGAGAAAATAAAAAAAATCCAGGAATTAAAAAAATATTTCTATAGATATTGGGGAAAAAAAGAAACGCCCATTTATTCACAGACGACAATGCTCCAGAATAAGGCCGTTACATATTTAGTTGTGGCTTCTCCTTATTCAGAAATTAAGCCTATTGAAACATGCTTTCCTTTAATGGGATGTTTTCCTTATTTAGGATTTTTTAACCTTGCTTCAGCAAGAGACTTTGCTAAAAAACAGGAAACTGAAAATTATGTGACTTGGGTTCGCCCTGTCTATGCTTACTCCACACTTGGGTACTTCACTGACACAATTCTTTCATCTTTTTTTCATTATAATGACTACGAATTGGCCGAGCTTATTTTTCATGAGCTATTTCACACTATTTTCTTTGTGAATAATCAAGTTGAACTCAATGAAAACCTGGCCAATTATTTCGCAAAAGAGATGATGGAGATTTATTTTAGAGATACCAATCAGCTTGATTATCTTAAAATTCAGCAAAAAGAGGAAGTAGAGGACAAGGCCATCAGAAAGAATGTCGTTTATCTTACTACCGAGTTGCAGGATCTTTATCAAAAGCTTTTGCCAAAGAGTAAAGAAGAGGCGCAGGTTATTTTGGATGAGTTTATGGAGAAGAGATTTAAGCCAGAGATTCTGAAGAAATGTCAGGAATTAAATGTTTCAACCAAGGGCTGTTTTCCGCTTGAGAGACAATGGAACAATGCAAGCTTTGCAGCTTTTCTTACTTATGAAAAAAAATCTGATGATCTAGAGGGACTACAGAAAAAACTTGGGCTAGACTTAAAAGGGTACTATAACTGGATTGAAAAAAAGTATAGTGACTATAAAAATCAATCAGAGGTAGCAGATTTTTCTATGTACCTCTTTAGATAAGGTACGACTAATGAAGCATTTTTTTTTCATTGATCCCATTGAAAAACTAACTCCAAAAAAAGACAGCTCCTTGATGCTTGCCTCATCGATGAAGGCCGCTGGTGTTCCTGTCTATCTTCTTTTTGAAAAAGACTTCTATGTCAGCAATAAAAAACATCCGGAATTTAAGGTCTATGATTTCGCTGCCGAATTTTATGAAGATGGATGTTATCTAAAATCATTTAGCTTAAAAGAAGAGAGCACTCAGTCTGTTCTTCGAGAAGACATTATTCACATGAGGATTGATCCTCCTTTTGATACTCGCTATTTGCGCTATTTATGGATGCTTCGTTTTTATCAAGAAAGAGGAATACGGGTTGTGAATTCTCCGGATGGAATTTTAAAATATAATGAGAAACTTCATGCTTATACTCAGCCTTCTTCTTTAGCGACTTATGTAGGTAGTAGTGCAACTGAATTTATAAATTTTACCCATCTGTTAAAAACTGAAAATCATCAAGAGATTATTTTAAAACCTCTGGATCTTTTTCAAGGTATTGGCGTTGAAAAAATTTCTCTTCACCAATCTGATTTAAAAGAAAAATTCGAATTAAAAGTAAAAGAAAACAACGGGCCTGTTGTTGCTCAGCCTTTTTGTAAGGAAGTGACGAGTGGTGAAATTCGCTCCCTTTATTTTAAAGGAATAGAGCTTGGATCAATTTTAAAAGTTCCAAAAAAAGGAGAGTTCCTTGCCAATATCGCTCAAGGAGCAGACTTTCATGCGATAAAACTTTCTAAAACTGTAAGTGATGAATGCAATCGCATTTGTGCTGAACTTTTGCGCGATGGAGTTGATTGGGTGGCCTTCGATATTATGGGAGAACATGTCTCAGAAATTAATATCACTTGCCCGGGACTTCTAGTGGAAGTGAGCTTTGCTCATAAAAAGAACTTAGCTCACGACCTTCTTAAACTTCTTTAGTTAGCAGGTGCCCCTGGCAAATCATAAGTTGTGTCAGTTGAGTACTGAATATCAAACCCTACACACTCAGTGGGCCAAGTTGTTCCGTTGATAGGGATATCTAAATACGGATTAGTTTTACAACTGCTAGGCGCTGATCCGTAATTACTAGTACATCTTGAATCAGAAAGAACATTCACAACTTCTAAAACAAGTGGAGTAGTACTCACAGGAACAGTGAAACGCCAAACATTCGATGGTGCATCTAATGTTGATGTAAGAGTCGCAACTTCACCAACGCTTACGCCATTTTTGTGTAACATCAATTGCACTTTTAATTTTGTTGCATACATCATGAAAGGACTACACGTTCTTCCAAATGTCGAAAGAGCGTTGGCAACTGGTGAACGCGGAATGATTCTCACGTTAAATGTAGCATCGGTTGAAAATTGATTAGGAGAGTTTCCAGAACTAGCGATGAACTGAGTTGATGACCACCACGTTGATCCGTAAGCGCCACCACTGGCCATGACTGTTGGAATATTTTTGTAGTAACACTGAGTCGCTCCTGCGCGAGCAACACCATCACATCCAGTTGATCCAGCTCCAGTTCCGGTTCCTGTTCCTGTCCCTGTCCCACCAGTTACTGGATTAGTTGTAGTTGGAAGTGTTCCAGTAACAGTGGCTGCTGGATTTGAGTTAGTCGTTTTAGGTGAGCAAGCACCGAGTGCGCTCATCATTAATATGACTATTGAAATTGTGCGATAATTCTTCATGACCAAAACCTTTTTAAAAGAGGGTCCTACTTTTCTTCTAAGCTAATCGACTGTTTTGATAAATTTCTTGAAATTAATTATTTCTTTAGCCAATATCTTAGTTAACATGTTGAAAATACGTTTTGTTGCCTAGTTGTATTCATTTAACGGAATAGGTAGAATAAATAGAACCTAATCGAGGAATGATTAAGTTAAAGAGTCAATGAAAACCGAAGAACTACAAAAATTCATTCAAAATTTAAGCCCCGATCTTTACAGCTTTGCTTATGTTTTAATACCTGATGATTTGCAGGCGTCACAGTTAATGATCGATTGTGTGCAATCATTTTTAATTCAAAAGAAGCCGCTAGTAGAGAAGATGTCGCTTACAAAAAATAAGATTGTGAGAAATCTTTTAGATGAAACTAAATTTCATCTTTTTAAAATTATTTTTGAACTTTCTAGAAAAAGATATCAACAGCTAAAATTAAGCTTCTCGGATGTTGAACAAGATGGTGGATTTTTTTCTCTGGAATTTGATGAAAAGGCAGCTCTCTACTTAAAAGAGAAGGCAGGCTTAGAATTAGATCAAATTGAATTTATCACTGGAAACACGAGAGCTGAAATTATGTCTCATCTGTATTCTGCTAGAATAAAAATGACCGAACTCATCTCAAATAAAAATAACTTTGATGGTTTGGAAAGCGGAGGAGTCGCTTAGGTGCCACAGGAATATAGTTTCAATAAAAATTTTTCCAGACAATGTGTTCATACTAAGAATATCTATTCATTGCTTGATATGCCAAAACAAGAAGAAGCTTATAAGAGATTAAATAAGCACATTGAGTCTTGTGCTGTTTGCGCAGACGAATTAAAAAAATTCCAAAGTAAAACATTGGCCGCTCAGGCCTTTATTCCAAAAGTAATGATGGCAAGAGATCTTCGTCAATCTTTCGATCGCGAAGTGGGTGAGCTTTTCAAAATTATGGATCTAAATGAACGCGAACTTTTAAAGAAAAATGTCAAAAAGGGTTTTCGTTTTATCGATAGCATGGGGGCTGGCTTTTTAAAAAATCTCGGCTCAAAAGCGATGATTAAGGCCTATGTCCTGGCCGCTCTTATGTTCTTAGCTCTTAAATTTATTCTGTAATCAAGAATTTTTTCGAAAACTAGTGGTTTGATAAAGTTCCAAAATTGAAAAATTTTATCTCTAAAATTCACAAATATTTTCAAAAAAAAACCCCTCATATTAAAAGGGGTTTCAAAGCGTTGAAAATTCCCAATAGGTCTAGCAAACCTGAATTTGGGGGTAATTTATTCTAGCATATTTATAATTTTGTTCAAAGCTGAGAGCTTCTTTGGCCAATGAAGGCTATCTTAGGAGGCAAGGATGCTCAAAGCGTTGAAAATTCTAGAACTCTTAATCCAGATTTTAAAATTGCTAGCAACAATTTTAAAATTATTAATGAGTTGGTTCTAGGATTTGGGGGGAGGAGAAATCCTCCCTTTTTTTTAGGTTAGTTTATCTGTATCTGATAATAAGTAGAAAATGCTTTTTTGTTTTTGATAAAACTCTTCGGTGGGTTTGGAAGATTTAATTGCTTAAGCGTCTCTTCAAAAAAATAGTGAATATCATCATTATCAGATGACTTAAGAATTTTTACAGTAACGATATTTCCTTTATCGTCGTAATCAATTTTTCCTATGAGTAAATGTTTTCCTTCAAAAGCTCTCTCAAGAGCTGGTCTTTCAACACTTACTTTGTCGTAAGTAGCATAGAGTTTCGAGAGATAGCTAGCGTATGATCGTTTGAAAAAAGCGTAGTAGGCTTTTTCATCAGAGTTTAATTCATCTTCAGAAACACCTTCTGGGCGCTCATATCTGATTTCAAAATTTGAAAGTTTTTGTGCTACAGGATTCGAGTTGCTTGTAGTGATGTTTTTGTAGGCTTCTTGTTTTAAGCTGTCCTGTTCACTGTTTTGGACAATTTTTTTTTCTTTTTTAGGATTGAAATAGAAATGTCCACCGCTATCACTACTATCAGTAGTGTTCACTTTTATGTCAGCAGCTTTTGAAACAGCGACAGTTGGTTTAGATTTTTTTTGAATTTTATCCTGAGTTTTTGACTCTGGTTTATTTGGCATTGGTTTCGGTGCCGGTAAATTAGGTGCGAGGTTAGTGAGAGAAAGCCCCGGAGTTTTTACTGGAGAGGCCTTTGGGATCTTAAGTTGGTCAGGCTGAAAATAATCTTTTTTAACGCCATTTTTTACACCGACTCTCTTCATCTTTTCGATGTCAGAAGGCTTGATGAGTTCAATGCGATCGATTTTTAAGGGGCGAGTCCCTGAAAGATTATTAATAATATTAAAATCAAGGGTTGGTTTTTTGACAAATAAAAGAACCACCACGTGAAAAATCATGGCCACTAGAAAAGATATTGAAAAAGAGAGCCTAAACCCTTTGTTCCTGATCATTTCAGTATGATACATTGGGGCCCCTAAAAAACCCAGGTATTTTTGACCTAATGTTGACCCTGGCGCTTACAAATGTACACTGATAGTAGCGTCTATAAAGGAAGTTGGACGCCTAAACCTTGCAAGGATTGCAACCTATGAAGCAGATTACAAATTTACTCGAAAGTAAAAAGAGCATTGCCGGAATATTTCTTTTGGCGGCCCTCATAGGAACAACTTATACCATTCAAGAAAACTCAACACGCATTAAGCGCCTGACAAATTTTGAAAGTGGAATCCAAACTTGTTTTGCAAGAGTTAATCAAACATATACTGCGAAGATGATTGGGGATGCATCCTCAAATTATTTAACACAAAACTTCGAAAATCTTACTGAAGAATGTTTCGCTGAAGGAATTTTAAATGTTGAAGATAGCTTTAAAACAGAACTTTCTCATGTGGCAAAAAAGCTTAGTACTCTTGCGTCCAATGTTCACTGGTTTCATGAAGATATTCTCTCTCCAGGCTCGGCCCGCGCTATTGCCGGTGAAGGTGAGGTCAGAGATGTCGGTTCTAGATTTGAAAAAATTGAAACAACAAAGGATGAAATTTTAGAAGCTAGTGAGCAATATAAAACTGAAGTATCCAATTCTCTTAATAAAGAAAAAACATTTTTCTATATTTCAGCTACTCTTTTAGTTTTTGTAATGCTTTCTGAATATATGAGAACAGCACGCCGCCGTCTTTCAAATCAACTTCGTGAAAAAGAAGCTGAGGCAGAGCTTCTCGATAATGGAGGAGCTGTTAGTGTGAAAGTCGGGGAGATTATTCGTCAGGCCCTAGAGCAAAATGAACTTGTGAATTGTTCAAAACTTTTTGCCAATTATCATGCTGAGCAATCACTTGGAAAAAGTATTAAAAATAAATCAAAAATATCTCTAGAGGGATTAGTCACGCCGACAGATTTTCAGACATCAGCTCAAGTTAACGAGAAGATTGATAAAATTTGGAACGATGATAGCATTGGTGTAGCAGCTGATAATTCTGAGGAAAAGATGTTAGAGGATTTAAATTTAGAGGTCATGAGTTCAAGCGTGATCAATCTCTTGGCGGAAAAACTATTTTCTCAAGGGGTTCACCTTGATATGAAAATTCCTGAAAATCTCACGATTAAAGGAAGAACTGAGGAACTTGAACAAACTTTATATCATTTAATTAGCTATGCTATTAATTCAATTCAATCTGAAACTGGTGAGAAAAACATTTCTATTTTCGCTCATCGTTTAGGTGATGTCGTTGCTTTTGATATGATTCATTCAGGCCTTGGCTTTGACGAAGAGATTTTAAAACAAAGAGTAGGCATTGCTGGACAATCTTCAGCATTGAATGTTGATCTTCAGATTTGCCAGACGTTTTTAGAAGAGCTTCAGGCAAAAATGCAACTCGACAATAAAATTAACCAGAACGGTGAAGTTACTGGTGGAAGAGTTAAAATCATCTTCAAAGCAGGAGCTAAAGAAGCTCGTCTTGTGGATTTAAAAGTTGGAAGCAAAAAAGAAATTCTTGCGACTTTAAACTCACAATCAACTGCGATTAACTAAGTTACATTTTTGTTAATTATTTAGAAATTTGAGATCTAAGAATTATTGAAATTAGATTTTCAGTTTCTTTTAAGAGCAGAGACTTTGAAAGTTTTCTTTGTTCTACGTTGCTAGTTACAGCTTCTAGTTCTTTAATCGTAGGAACTTTTAAGTGCAGTAGAATATCAGCGATCTTCACTCCCGTTGCATTTTGAAGAATGAATTTAATGAAATGATTCATCGTACTTGATGAGTGGAGATGAATGACATCTTTATCTTGGAACTTAAATTCTAGAACTGACCCTTCTTCAACCGTTTTAATTTGAAGTGAAGTTAAAGGAAGCTGTAGTTCCTGATGAGTTTTAATTTTGTAATCGATATAGATATCAGGATTATTTGGATAAATCGCAAATGTTTTTAATTTCACAAGAGCTTCAGCGATCAGTGGATTACTGAAGTTAATCGCGTTTGGTTTAGATACATCTAAATCTTCAAGTCTTGATTGAACTTGCAATTTAAAATGAGAGAGAAGACCTAGTAGGTGCCATGGATAGGCATCAGCATATTTTTCAAAAGAAGCTTTCGCTTTTTCGAATTTAACTTGCAGATCGTATGGGTGATGAGTCTCTAATTCATGAGCATCAAAATCTAAAACAGCAAACTGTTCTTTAACTTCCTGAGGCATCATTTGAGTTTGAGTGAAGAAGCTTGGGATAAGTAGAGACTTTAACTTTGCTTTTAATTTAGCTGGTCCATCGCTTAACTGTAACTGAATGATTTGATGACCCAAAACAGATGTGAAGAATTCTCGAAATACGTTTAGATTGATCACCTGGCTTTTTGGAATTAATCCGAAATAATGAAAGAAGGCAGTTCCGTATTGTTCAACTTTCGCACGGTAACTGTCTGCGGTTGTAAGTTCGATCTTAACGTTCATTGCATCTGTCTGATCGATAATAAGAAGTAGTGGGAATTGCTTTTCAGGGCCAATCTTTAGTCCGAGTAGCTCAGAGGTTACACATTTTGATTGATAGTCTTCTTGAGAGATTTGTTCGATATGAAAAAATGTCTCTAGAGATGTGCACGACTTCGTTAAATTTCTAAAGAAACTTGGATGAGGAAGGTGTCCATTTTCTTTTGTTGCCACTGAAGAAACTAATTTTCCTTCAATGATGGCATCTTGATGAAATTCAAAGCTAATATCTTGTTCAATCTCTTGAACATAAATTGGAGTTGTAATCGGATTTTTATTTTTAATAATATTTTGAAGTTCTAATACGAGATTATTAAATTTGTTAAAACGTGTAAGTGTTCCTTTAAATTCAAATGAAAGGCATGATTCTTTTATGTTTTTATTCACTTCAAATAGATGTTTATTAGCATTTGGAGTCGCTACTCTTTTTGTTAAGACATAAATAAAGTGAGCAATTTCGCCTTTGCCTTTTAGCTCTTCAAGAGAGAAACAAGCTTGGACTTTAAAATCCTTGAGGAGTTGTTCAACTCTTTCACTATGGCTTGGAACGAAAAGTTTTTGATTAGTGAATACAAAAATGATCCCATCTTTTTTCAGCATATTTTTTTGAGATTGAATTTGCTGAACCAGAAAATGGTGAGGATTTGTTTTTGGAAGTTCTGTCAAATTGAGAACGATACGATTGTATAAAGTTTCGCCGCCGGAAATATTTCCTAAATTTAAAAAAGAAGCTTGAGCCCCACTGAAGTCTTCAGGTGAACTTTGATATTTCTCTCTCATAATTTTACTAATGAAAGGGACAATTTCATATTTATGTTCAGCTGCTACTCTGGTTAAAAAACTTAAGAACTGTAGTTCCTGACAAATTTTAAGGAATTGACCGTCGATAAATTCCAGTCCTTCAAATTCAGGACAGATCAAATTATCCCATTGAGAAAGTTTGATGTTGGTTTCTTGAGCAAGCCAGTGTGAAAGAGCAAGAGAAGAAACATGGTTTCCAGCAAAACGAGTATTGATCGTTTTTGGAAGAATGCAAATCTTATCAGGGTTAAGTGCTTTTGGTTTTTTTGTAGTTTGATTTAGCCAGTTCGGTAATTTAACCAATAGTTCATTTACTAAAAGACCAAATGAAAGATGAGAAAGTGAGTGAGAGTAATTTCGAATAGAATAAATTTGATCATCTTTAGGAGTGGAGATCAATTTGATCAGCTCAGTAAGTGTCACATTTTCAAATGCATCTTTAAGTTTTACAAGTGACTCTTTGTACTCACTTGAAGGGCGATACCAACTGTATTGATTAATTTGTAAGGCATCACAAAAAAGCTCAGTCGAGCTGTCTTTTTTAAAAATTTTTCCAAGAAAAGATAGTGGATTTAGAAGTATGTCTTCAGTGATTGGAAGGTTCTGCTCTTTAGAGAGATCCATAATGAATTTAATTCTAAAAAGATAAATGGCCACAGCTCTAAAACAATGAATTTTTACAAAATTATCAAGGTGTTTTTTTAGAGGAGAGGACTCATCCTGCATATGAAGCCAGAAATCGTTTTGTTGTCCCAGAAGGGATTTGTCGAGTTTGGCATAATCAGCAAAATGAAGAAACTCATTGTAGGTTTGAAGCTTCATCATTTTGTTAGCAGAACAAGATTTTTTAAAAAGCTGGAGAGCATCGATTGTTAGATTGTTTAAAGAATTCTTAATAACGATAGCGGAAGCTGTTATTAAGCCTTCACCTTTCCAACCAGGAATAAAAAACTCTGACGGATTAAATGGGCGAGCGAGTGCGCTTGCATTTTCACCGAACTCATCCACAGATGAGGTCGAGAAAGCACTATCAGGGTCTAATGCCCAGAAGTTAGGTTTGCTACTTCCCTTATGATCCAATTTTTAATCCTTAAAAAGACCAACTAAAATAATAAGTTTTTGAGAGGAAAATAGTGACGTAGGAGGCGGGCGAAGTCACTTAAAAAAAATGAATTTTTTAGGATTTTTTTTGACACAAGTCACAGAAATTATTGGCCTATAAAAAAGTCTAAAGAATTGGGTATGTGACGTCGATAGGTTGGGAGATAAGGCATTAACCTTGCTGACTTTCTGTGTCTAAATTAGGGGAATTTATGAGTGATATTTTTGATGAAGTTGACAAAATCTTAGATGAAGTTGAGATGGAAGCTGAAGGCGCGTCTAGTGCAGAATCAGAAAGTAATTTTAACGAATCAGAGCTTCAAGATATCATGAACGAAATAGAAAGCCTGGAAAAAGATTTTGCTCCAGATTTGTCTGTAACTGCATCTGCGGATACGACTGCACCATCAGAAGATCTTTATGTAACTCCTCCAGCAAAAACAAGTCTTCAAGAAGAAATTGAACGTGAAATTGCTATGTCTCTTGAAGTCAGTAATGAAACAAAAGAGGACATTGTTGTTCCAGCTGCTGTCACAGAAGCTGAACCAAAAGTCTTATCTTTTGAAAAAAAATCCACACCAGCAACAACTCCGGCCTATTCAAAAGCGAGTTCAGAGATTTCATTTGAGGCCTGTGGCTCAATGAATTTGAATCTCGGGTTTAAAGTTGGAGAAGAAACTGCGAAACTTTCAATCGATCCAGTTAAGGGATTAGTTGTCACAATGAACGGAGTTGAGCTTTGTATTAACCAAGAAGAGGGTTGCAAGGTTACAATGGAAAACGGAGTGAAGTTTACAATTCCTTTGACGACTTCAGAATCAGCTTCTAAAAAGAAATCAGCTTAATTCTTTTTTAGGAGAGGCCCATGAGTATTAAAATCCTTGGCGGATTTGCTCGAGGTCAATTTCTTTCAGTTCCCAAAGGCGATATCATCAGGCCTACTTCCGTCATGCTCAGACGAAGAATATTTGATTATTTTCAAAGCCTCGATGGAGTTGTTTTTGTCGATTTGTGTGCAGGTTCCGGAGCGATGGGATTTGAGGCGTGGTCGCGAGGAGCGGAAGCTGTTTATTTGAATGAAGTAAATAAACATGTTTTAAAAACGCTCGAAGAAAACCGCGAGAATCTTCTTCTTAGAAATCATCACAAAAAAAATGGTCAGATCAATTGCAGCAATTTTTCGGCAGAAAAATTCATTAAGAACTTCAGAGAAGTTTATGAAAAATTCGACGAAGAACAAAAAAGTGAAACAATTATTTTTTTAGATCCCCCTTACTCTTTAAAAGAAATTTATTTTGATATCGTGAAGGCCTTGACGGAAGAAGCGTGGTATTTTGGTCAACTTTGGATAGAATCCGATCCAAAAAAAGGATTGGCGCACACTATCTGGAGTGAACATGGACTCACCCAGGCAAAACTTTTTGAACAAGGTGAAAATTATATCTTCGTGACAAATTTTCCCCAATCTTAGAAATTAGTGAAATAATAATCTAAGATAAAAATATTGGAGAAAATATGGAGCTTAGCTCACGAGTTAAAGGAATTCCTGAGAGCGTAACATTGAAGCTTAATTCAAAAGCAATGGAACTCTCAGAAAGTGGAAAACAAGTTTACAACTTAACAGCTGGCCAGCTTCCATTTAGACCACCTCAATCTTTTATTGATGCAATCAGATCAGAATTGGATTTTTTAAAATCTTATCAATACAGTCCTGTCGCAGGATTTACTGATCTTAGAAAAAAAATCATAGCGCATATTGAAAGCACTCGCGGAATTAATTTCCAAACTCTCGATGAACCTTTTGATTGTGTTATCTCCAATGGTGCAAAACATGCTATCTCAAACATTCTCGGGGCCATCGTTAATCCAGGGGATGAAGTCATTATTATTTCTCCTTATTGGATTTCTTATCCAGAGATGATCAAGTTTTGTAGAGGAATTCCTATTGAGATTAAATCGTCTGTCTTTGACGTTTTTACGCCACCTCTTTCTGAAATTAGAAAAGCAATTTCAGAAAAAACAAAAGCAATTATTATTAATAGTCCGAACAATCCTGCGGGAATTCATTATTCAGATGAGTGGATGCAGGAATTTGCTGAACTTTTGATGGAGCATCCTCACGTAAATGTTATCAGTGATGAAATTTATTTTGAGGTTTGTTACTACGATCCAAAGCCTACTTATTTCTATCAAAAAAAACCTGAGCTTTTAAAACGCACAATTATCGTTGATGGAATTTCTAAGGCTTTCGCAAGCACAGGGCTTCGTATTGGTTATTGCATTGGTCCTCAAAATGTCTGCAAAGCAATTGAAAATCTTCAAGGGCAACTTACATCAAGTGCAAACTCTTTGATTCAAAGAGCGATGATGGATTATGATTTTTCAGGTTCAGCACAATTTTTAATTCCAGTTAAAAATCATTTGCGCGACAACGCCAACGTGATTAGAGAAAAATTATTAGCGGCCCATTTGATGAAGTGCTGGTACCAACCAGTTTCCGCTTTTTATTACATGATCGATTTTTCTCAGACACCGGTCTTTGAAAGATACACAAAAAATAGAAAGGATAAGACCGACTATTCTGTTCAGATATGTGAAGACATGCTAAACGAAATGGGCGTGGTGATTGTTCCGGGAACTGATTTTGGGATGACAAATTCCGCGCGCCTAAGTCTAGTTCTTCACAAAGAAGCGTTTTCAGAGGCAATGGATAAGATCGTTCAGTTCCTAAACGCTGGATCTAAGGAATAAGGTCTAGAACTAGGGGGATTTTTCCCTAGTTTTTATTAAAAAAATTCTAAGGGCATAATAGAGAGAAGGGGACTTTTCTCTATGCTCAAAAACTCCATTATTATTCTGTCTTTGATGTTGCTTTTTTCATGTGGGAAAACAACAGATGAAAAAACAGCTGATGCCATCTTGAGCGCCAATATCGCTTTAAGTAAAGGCGATTGCCAAGTAGCGATTAGCACACTTGAAGCAAACGGAAGAGTTAATAGTAACGCTGCTTATTTGAAAACTTTAGCGTCAGCCTATGCATGTCGAGCTGGGTATTCGACAGTAACTCTTTTTGCGACTGACTTAGCTAAGACTGTAACTCCTGCACCTCTAGGTGGAACAACAAAGTACACAACATCAAGTGCAGCGGTTTCAAGTACATTGCAAAATGATTCCAAGTTTAAGGATCTTCAAACTGCAATCAACATTCTTTTGTACGCAGGGGGAATTGATTCACTTACTGAACCAACCTCTGCTGAACGAGCAAAGTATTTTTCAAGTTCTGATGCCGGAGATATTGATGCTCAATTGCTTTACATGATGTTGGTGCAACTTGGTCGCTATATGTATTTTTATGGAGATTCAAGTGCAACAGGAGTTAAAGGAAGTGGGCCAGGACCTAATACTTGCTTTACTAGCTATGTAAATGCTCATGCCAACGTAAAAACTTTAATTACAGCAGCTGCTGGTACTTGTACGAATATTACTACAGATGCAGCTTCACACGCCCAATTAAGTAATACGCTAACAGCATCGACGAGAAAAACGAGATTGTGCCAAGGGACAGTTCTTCTCAATGGTGTCTTTGCATTATTACCAAATGTTGTTGCTTCTGTTTTTTCAAATCCGGCCGATAAAGCAGCGGCCCTTGCAGCTGTTAATTCAATTAATCTTGCGAAGGGAGCTTTAATTGGTGCTGATAACACTACTGCAACAGTCGCAGTAACTCTCAATCAATCAATCTGTGAAGATAACACAGTTGTAAGTGTTTCCAATATTGAATCATACTTTGGTTTAATGTTTGAAGGAGCATTTCAATGATAAGAAAGTTAATATTATTAACATTTCTTATCTCTTCAAAACTCTTCTCAGCTGAAGTTTCTTATCTCGCTCGAAGCCCTCGCGCTCTTTTGATGGGAGATGCTTATACCGCTTTAGCCGACGATGAATTTACTTTCTTTTATAATCCAGCAGCGCTTGGAAGAAATAAGGGAGTGAGTCTAACTCTTCTTGATCCAACAATAGGCATGACTGATATTTTGGAAGATAAGGGGCGATTTAAAAATATGCCTAAAGGTCCCGGAGCAGCTCCTTTAATTGCTAATAGAATTATGGATATGCCCGCTTATATTCAGGTCGGAGCTTTCCCAACGATAAAGATGGGAGGATTTGGATTCACTTTCTTGGCGGATTCAAAAGCAAGTTTAGTTTTAAGAAATTCCACCCATCCAATCTTTGATGTTAATTATAGATACGATCGAGGTTTTGAGTTTGGATATGCCTACAGCGTAGGATCTGGGGCCCTATCTTCAAAGGCCAAGAAAAACGCAAAGTCTAAAACAACTCCAGGAACTCGTCTTTCTATTGGTGCAGGTATAAAACACATAAACCGAGAAGGAATCCAAAATCAATTTGATCTTTTTGGGACGACACTTTTAAATAAAATCAATTCCGGTGCAACAGACATCGCTTCACTTAAAAATGCTTTGGGATACTCCTCGGGAAGTGCTTGGGGATTTGATGTTGGTTCTGAATATGTTATTTCATCAGGACGTTCAACTTTTAGTTCTGCTCTTTCAATTCTAGATATTGGTTCTACTCGTTTTACTAAAACAAAAGGAACGGCAGATGTTCCCAAGCAAGATATGATGGTTAATGCGGGAATTGCTTACAAGCAAGATTTCGGACTCTTCGATTACACTCTTTCAGCTGATATGCACCCTTTGAATAGCTCAATTGATTTTGGTCGCAAAGCTCACTTAGGTGCGGAGCTCTCTTTGCCTTTCGTTTCAGTGCTAGCAGGATGGAGTGAAGGTTATCTTTCCTATGGTGCTTCAGTTAAGTTGTGGCCGATTAAACTGACGACTGGTTTCTACGGAGTGGAAGTTGGTTCGAAGTATCGTGAGCAGGTTGCAAAAAGATTCATGTTATATTTAAGTCTTTTCGACTTTTCAATTGATCTCTAGTTCTCTACAATTTTTTTAGGCTTATCATAATGATGTGAGAAGACTGAGTAAATCGGTCGGGAATGCCATGGAGGTTTTGTTGAAAAAGACTTTTGTCCTGGACACCAACGTTCTTCTTTTTGATCCAACAGCTTTTAGAAAATTTGGAAAAAACACAGTTTTTATTCCTTTGATTGTTATCGAAGAAATAGACCGTTTTAAAAAGGATCAAAACGAAAATGGTCGTAACGCCAGAAACTTCTCTCGCTACATTGATGATCTTCGCGCCTTGGGCTCACTTGCTGACGGAGTCGTTTTAGAAAACGGCGGAACGTTAATTATTTCTGTCGATCGATATGTTGATTCAAAAAATCTTCCTATTGATGTAACTAAAAACGATAACCTGATTTTATCTTCAGCTTTAAGTTTGAAATTAGCAGGAGAAGATGTTCTTCTCGTTACTAAAGATATCAATCTTCGCCTGAAGGCCGATATTCTTGGAGTGCCTGCTGATGATTATGGACAAGTTGATGTAACGTTAGAAGAACTTTATTCAGGTCAGAGAGTTTTTGAAATTTCAGCTGAGAGATTAAAGGAATACGAATCAAATCGTTTTCTTGCTCTTGATGAAGATGAGCAAATGGGCGTTTTTGCCAATGAATATTTTATTTTGCAAGAATTCCACAATCCAAGAAGAAGACTTCTTGGCCGTTATCATCAAGGGAAAAAAGGAATTGTTCCTCTCATTTCTCTTCGTGAAGGGATTTGGGGAATTTATCCAAAGAACGTTGAACAACAATTTGCTCTCGATGCTCTTTTAAACGATGAGATCGCTCTTGTATCTCTTGTAGGGAAAGCAGGAACAGGGAAAACACTCCTAGCGATTGCAGCAGGACTTGAAAAAGCAATTGCTCAAGGAAAATATTCGCGTCTACTTGTATCTCGTCCAATTCAACCAATGGGACGCGACTTGGGATTTTTACCTGGGGACGTTAATGAAAAGTTAGCTCCTTGGATGCAGCCGATTTTTGATAACATGGATTTCTTATTCAATCAAAATCGTAAGCAAGCTGGAACTTCATATGAAGAATTAATCAATCAAGGAATGCTTCATATTGAACCTCTGACTTATATTCGCGGTAGATCTATTCCAGGTCAGTACTTGATTGTCGATGAAGCACAGAACCTTTCTCCACATGAAGTAAAAACAATTGTGACAAGAGCAGGGGAAGGAACAAAGATTGTTTTAACAGGTGACTGTCAGCAGATTGATAGCCCTTACTTGGATGAAACAAATAACGGACTTGCATATGTTGTCGATCGTTTAAAGACAGAAGATATTATCGGTCACACAACTCTTAGAGTAGGAGAGAGATCTCCATTATCTGAGGTAGCTTCGAAGTTATTATAAGATTATGAATAGTTATGAACAATAAGAAGAACGACCCGCGCTTACAAAGAAAATATTTGCGTGCTCCTCTTAAATCAACAACTCTGTATGTTGATGGGGAGCATGTTTTTAAAGCGCGTGTTCTCAATATTTCAGAAGGGGGAATTCTTCTATCAGATCTTCCTCACATTCCTGAAGTTAATTCTCTTCCGATTGCCATTGCTCTTTTTCAATTTCCACGTTTGCAAACTATGACGATTGATGAATTGAAAGTTCTAAATACAGATGAATTCCCACGCACTATTTTAAAAACTAAAGCGCGCATGGTGAGATCATTTGAAGGACAATCTAACGTCGATAAAGTATTTGTGAATTTTATTGGTTGTGAATTTTATAATCCAACAACAGAATTTAAAATGGCCGTCTTTCAATATGTGGAAACGTTTGCGAAAAATACTGTTTATCTTTTAAGTTTATTTGAGTCTCTTGGAAATCGCACAGAGCAATTAGAACTTTTAAGAACAGTTGCTCATTTGTTAGGTTACGATCGCAGAATGAAAATTCCACTTCTAAGAGCAAAGGTCCTTCACGATTATCAAAGTCTAGAGAGCTTGTAGGGGTTTCACCTAAACAACACGTCTGACGTAAAAGATTGGCTATTTCTTCATTACAATATCAAGATCTGATCAAGATCAGTATTTTCCCAAAACACATATCCGCTTAAAATTACAGAACTTTTCTGAGTTTAAGGAACCAGTTGCCGAGTCGTCTTAATAATAGATTTACAATAAAATAAGTAGAATAAGTTAACCTGAGAAAAACTTGAATGCTTAGACCAGGATTTATTCATAAAAAATATGGAGCAGTGATTTTTTCAATCATCTGTTTTGCTTTCAATTTTTTTCTATCAAACAACTCAATTGCCGCGGACTCTTTAAGTTATTCTGGTCGACTTGTTCAAGCTAATGGAGCTCCTGTTGCTGGCCCTGTTAATTTACTCGTTGAACTCTCTTACACAAACGCTCCTTCAACCATTTTATGTTCACAAAGTTTTACTGGCGTTGTTTTAACGAATGGAGTGTTTCATCTAAAACTAGATCTTGCTTGTGGAGCAAATGGAACAATTGCAAATGTTCTTTCTTCAGTTCCAACAAACGAAAGTGCTGCTATCAGAGTGACGGATGTGACTCATTCTAAAGTGTATTCATTTCAAGCGATGCACTCCATGCCTTTTGCAAATATTGCAACAACAGCAAAACAACTTTCCCAAATGGGAGCGAGTACCGGCCAGGTTTTAATTTGGAATGGATCAGCTTGGGCCCCAGGAAATCCTGGAGGATCAGGAACCGTAACAAGTGTGACAGGTACTTTACCTATAAGTGTAGCAACTGGAACATCAACTCCAGCGATCTCCATTTCTCAAGCTAACACAACAACAAATGGTTATTTATCTTCTGCTGATTGGAATACATTTAATAGCAAGCAAGGATCAATTGCAGCTGGAACAGCACTTCAATATTATCGTGGTGATAAAACTTGGGCGACACTGGATACAAGTGCAGTTCCTGAAAACGTTGCCAATTTATATTTTACAAATGCAAGAGTTCTTGGCGTTCCTCTTACTAGCTTTGCAGTTGGAACAGGAGCGATTACAAATACTGATTCGGTGATCAGCGCTTTTGGAAAAGCTCAAGGACAAATTGATGCAATCAATACGGCGAGTGCAAAATATCTTGTAAAAAATGCAACCGACTCAATTACTGGAGTTGTAAACGTTGGAACGATTGGAGCTTTAAATTTAACGTACACACCAACTAATCTCACAGATGCCGTCAACAAAGCTTACGTTGATGCTGACGATGCTCTAAGAGTTGCTAAAGCAGGGGATACGATGTCAGGGGCCTTAGCTCTTGATGGCTCATTAAAAATAAAAGGTGGAACAAATTACGTAACAATTAATGGGCATGCGACTTCTGCTGCTTACAATTTAATTTTGCCTCAGACTGCTGGAACAAGTGGGTATGTTTTATCAACTGATGGAACTGGAAATTTATCTTGGATAAATCCTTCTAGTGTGACAGCTGGTACAGGTACAGTCACTTCTGCAAGTATTGTCGATGGAACAATTGTCGATGCAGATGTAAGTGCTACCGCAGCGATTGCGCAATCAAAGATCGCCAATTTAACAACAGATCTTGCATCAAAAGTTTCAAGCACACTTGCTAATGGAAATATTTTAATCGGGAACGCTAGCAATGTGGCCAATGCTCATGCGGTATCGGGAGATGCAACTCTAGATAATACTGGAGTGCTCACTTTAAAAAATACAGGGACAGCGGGAACATATTCGTCTGTAACAACAGATGCGCAGGGACGAGTAACAGGTGGATCTAATCCGGTCGTGGTTACAGCCGTTTCAGTGACAGCACCAATTACAAACACTGGAACAGCAAGCATTCCTCTCATTGGAATGCCAGCAGCAACAACATCAGCAAATGGTTATTTAACTTCGACAGATTGGAATACATTTAACGGAAAACAAAATGCTATTTCAGCTGGAGCAACAATCAATGGAATTGTTTATCCAGCAAACGCAGCACAGACTTTACAAATTCCACTCGCACCATCAAATCCTACAGATGCTGTTAATAAATCTTACGTTGATGGTTTAGGACAATGGACGAAAGGATCTGGCGCAAACGCCGCCGACATTTATCGATTGACTGGGAATGTTGGGATTGGGACGACAGCTCCAGGAGCAAATTTGCATGTTATTGGTACTGCTGCTTTCGAAAATAGTACAGCGACAGCAAGTGGACCAACTTTTAGTTTTTGGAAAACTAGGGCCTATGGCGCTGATGCCTTAGATGATGAACTTGGTTTTATTTCTTTTATGGGGCATGATGGAACGGGACTTTACCGTTCAGCATATATCGCAGGCCATGTGGATGCAGCTCCTGCTAGTGCCACTCACACTGTTCAAGGGCGCCTATCATTTTTCACTACACAATCAGGAGCAAGTGATGCAAGCGAGCGTATGCGAATCACTTCTGCTGGTAATGTGGGGATTGGAACAATCACTCCTGCACGCAACCTATCCGTTCAATCAACAGCTCTCGTCGTAGCTGATTTTACAACTTCCAGTACTGCTGGAATTGTAGATGTTGTATCTACGAATGCGACAGGAAGTGCAATGTTTCGTTTAGGGGCAGCTAATTCAACTAAAGGATGGCAAGTAGGCGCGGAAGGAAGCAGCGGAAATTTTAATATTCAAGCTGGAATGGGAGCGACGTTTCCTAATCCTGCAGTATCTATATTGACTGGTGGTAACGTCGGAATCGGAACAACAACTCCGCAAAGCAAATTAGATGTAAACGGCGCGATTCGCGTTGGTGCTGATGCAACTGCATGTTCAGCAACGATTGCCGGAGCAATGAGATTTAATACTCCTAACGTTGAATACTGTAATGGAACTGCATGGACAGCTTTTTCAACACCTAATTCCTCTATCACATCAGCGCAAATTGTTGATGGAACAATTATTGATGCTGATGTTTCAGCAACAGCAGCAATCGCTCAATCAAAAATTGCAAACCTCACAACAGATTTAGCAGCAAAACAACCACTCGATCCAACACTAACTTCTCTTGCAGCTTACAACACGAATGGAATTTTAGTTCAGACAGCAGCAGATACTTTTGCAGGACGAAGTATTGTAGGAACAGCAAATAGATTAACAGTATCAAACGGTGATGGAGTTGCAGGTAACCCAACAATAAATATTCCAACAGCTCTTCTTCCTTCACCTATTGCAGGAGATGCTGGAAAATTTTTAAAAGCAACTGCGGCTGATACTTCAGTTTGGACAGCGCTTGGTTTATCAGACATCACAACAGCACTTGGTTACACTCCTGTTAATAAAGCAGGGGATTCAGTGACAGCTGGAACATTAGCATTTTCAGGAACAGCTGCTTTAACAGTACAAAATCCAGTGAATCTTTTAGATGCTGCTAACAAACAATACGTCGATGGATTTGGACAGTGGACAAAAGGAACAGGAGCAAACGCTGCTGACATTTATCGCGCGAGTGGGAATGTGGGAATTGGGACGACTGCGCCATTTCTTCCACTTGATGTTCACGGAGGAGCTGCTTTTCACTCAGGAACAAGTGATGCATGGACAGGAGCCGCAGTGTATGGCACTCAATTTGGAGCTCTCACTAATGACAGCACTTCATATTATTTACAAGCAAGGGCCAATGGTGGTGCAGCAGTCTTTTCAATTCGTGGAGATGGAAACGTCGGAATCGGGACTACCACGCCAGGATACAATCTAGATGTCACAAGTTCTACGAATATAGCATCTATGTTTAGAGTAAATTCAGCAAACGGTACTGCCGGAATCGGAAATATAAATTTGAAAAACAATAATGCCACGAATGGAAATTCGAATTCGGTTATGGCGTTTAATAGCACTGGTGCTGCATCGGCCTGGATGGATTTTATCAATGTAAATCACAATGCTACCGGGACGCAGTCTGGAGCAATTAGTTTTAGTACTGAAAATAGTGGTGCCTATGCTCAGCGAATGTATATTGATCCTGCTGGCAATGTTGGAATTGGGACGACGGCTCCGAGTTCTAAGTTGCATGTAGCAGCCTCAGACAATTCAGCCTGGGCCGCTCAAATTATAAATAATGGTACAACAAATGCTCATGGTCTTATGGCCCAAATCGGTACATCCAGTACAGGTGTTCCTTTTGGAGTTTATAAGGGAGCGGCAGAGTACATGCGAGTAGACAATGCTGGTAACGTCGGAATCGGGACAACTACTCCTGCAGAAAAGTTGAATGTCGTAGGAACCATTCGTAGCGAATGGGATATTTCTAATTCTCCAAGACCTGGCTTAGAGGTAAGACGTGTCACCTCCGGCGTTTTTGATGGTTCACAGTTTACGGTAGATGTAGGAATGGGAGCAGGGTTGACCAATCTTGTTGGTGGAGCAATTTTAAATTCAGCAGGTACTGGCTATAATTATCTTGGAACAAGAGGGGCAGCTGGAATCAATCTTGGCGATGGGACTATAGCTTTAACTGTAGGGGGAACAACTGGCACGGCCGGGAATCCCGTCACGTTCACAACTGGACTATATATGGATTCAGCAAGTAGGGTCGGGATTGGAACGACAGTACCCTCATACACTCTTCACGTCGTTGGGACAGCTGGACTCTCTACAGGTACCGCGTGGACAAATGCTTCAGACATTCGCTTAAAAGATATTCACGGTGATTATGAATATGGGCTTAACGAAATTTTAAAACTTCACACTGTTCGATACAGTTACAAAAAAGATAATCCACTTAAGCTTCCATCCGATTTTTCAAAAACAGGATTCATTGCTCAAGAAGTTCAGAAAGTGATTCCAGACGCGGTTAAAAAGCGTGAGGATGGCTATTTAGAGTTGAACGTAGATCCGATTCATTGGGCAGTCGTTAATTCAATTAAAGATCTCTATAGCAAGTACATCTTACCTCTTTGGGAAAGTGATAAAAAGCAAGCAAGAGAGATCGCTTCGCTTAAAGAGAGTAATGAAAATCTTAAAAAAGA
Organism: Bacteriovoracales bacterium; assembly: GCA_037444575.1. GTDB lineage: Bacteria > Bdellovibrionota > Bacteriovoracia > Bacteriovoracales > Bacteriovoracaceae > Bacteriovorax. The sequence goes on along the minus strand of JBBIME010000007.1, from coordinate 125,794 downwards.
AAATGCCGAAATCAAAGCTCGTCTTGATAGAATAGAGAAAGCACTTAAATCAAAATAATCATCCGACGTAAAAGATTGGCTATCACTTCATAACAATATCAATATTCGATCAAGGGTAACACTTTTTAAGTGGGCGTAACCACTTAAAGATACAGGGTTTTTGTTCTTTCTGGAACCTCTTGCCGCGTCGTCTTAATATTCGATTTACAATAAGATAAGTAGTAGCGATTCCTTGGAAAAATGCATGTTGAGGTCGGACTTCATTTATCGAAATAAAAATATGAAAAACACATCAGTGTTTTTTCTGACCATATTTTTTCTGTTCAATATTTTTCTAACTGCAAATTCCAATGCAGCAGATTCTTTAAGTTATTCTGGTCGACTTGTTCAAGCTAATGGAGCTCCAGTTGCGGGCCCTGTTAATTTATTAGTCGAACTTTCTTATTCAGGAACTCCAACAAATATTTTATGTTCGCAAAGTTTCGCAGGTGTTGCTTTAACAAACGGTGTGTTTCATTTAAAACTAGATCTTGCTTGTGGAGCAAATGGAACAATCGCAAATGTTTTATCAAATGTTCCGGCCGCAGAAAGCGCTGCCATCAGAGTAACGGATACATCTCACTCTAAGACATACACATTTCAAGCTATTCACTCAATGCCTTTTGCTAATATTGCAGCAACAGCAAAACAGCTTTCCCAAATGGGAGCGAGTACAGGACAAGTTTTAGTTTGGAATGGATCTGCTTGGGCACCAGGAAATCCAGGGGGATCGGGAACAGTAACGAGTGTTACTGGAACTCTTCCTATAAGTGTTGCCACAGGAACATCAACGCCAGCAATTTCAATTTCTCAAGCTAACTCAACAACTAATGGTTATCTCTCTTCTGCTGATTGGAATACATTTAATAGTAAGCAAGGATCAATCACAGCTGGGACAGCACTTCAATATTATCGCGGGGACAAAACGTGGGCGACACTTGATACCAGTGCTGTTCCTGAAAATGTGGCCAATTTATATTTTACCAATGCAAGAGCGCTGGGAGTTCCACTTACAGGATTTGCAACAGCAACAACTCCAATCGTAGCTACAGATTCTGTTCTTTCTGCGTTTGGAAAAGCTCAAGGACAAATCAATTCGCTTACCACTGGAAGTGGGAATTATCTTGTGAAAAACGGAGCGGATACTTTATCGGGAACTGTGTCGTTAACAAATGTTATTACGGCAACAGCAACTGGAGACATTGTTGTTAACACAACTCCGCTAACTATGACTTCAGCAGTAAATAAAGCGTATGTTGATGCTGATGATGCTTTAAGAGTTGCTAAAGCAGGGGATACGATGAGTGGGGATCTCATTTTAAATACTCAACTGCAATTAAAAAATGGTGGAGCAGCTAACTACGTCACACTAAAAGCTCCACTCGCTGGGACAACGGCCTACACTTTCTCTCTGCCAACAACAGCTGGAGCTGCCAATCAAGTACTGCAAACAGATGGGACGGGTCTTACTAGTTGGATAACTCTTCCAGCAGCGCCAGTGACAAGTGTGAATACAAAAACAGGTGCAGTCTCCCTTTCAACAACTGATATTGCAGAAGGGACAAATTTATACCACACAGATGCGCGAGTATTAACAACTCCTATTACAGCTCCAACATTAACAAACGCTGCAATAGCGACTGGTGATACAGTTCAAGCTGTTGCAGGAAAAGCACAAGCACAAATTAATTCCCTTACAACTTCTGTTGCGGGAAAAGAGCCAGCGATTACAGCAGGAACAACAGCACAATATTGGCGTGGAGATAAAACCTGGTCGACGTTTGCAACGGATGTAATCAACTCTGTTTTATCAACGTTTACAATTTCGACAGCAGCGAAACCGGCAATCGCGAATACTGACACAGTCGTTGGAGCATTAAATAAAGTTCAAAAATATATTAACGACATTAATGGTGACTACGTTTCTAAGAGCGATAATACAGTTGCGAATACAGTAACCGGTCAAGTGACATTTAATTCAGTTGGTACATTAAAAATTAATTATACTCCGACAAATTTAACAGATGCAGTTAATAAATCTTATGTTGATAGCTTTGGACAGTGGACACAAGGAACGGGAGCAAACGCAGGAGATATTTATCGCGCGAGTGGGAAAGTTGGAATTGGAACGGCGGCTCCCGGATCTGCACTATCGATTGCAGGGGGAGCACTTCACTTGAACTCCGCAGTGTCAACTTCTATCCCAGCTTTAAGTGCAGCACCAATAGCTGGTGAAATACAATCTGGATTTAACGATTCTACAGCAGGCGACTCAGGCTTACTTCGCTTGTCTGCCGGTGGAGGAACAACCTTAGGAGTAAAAGCGGCCATTGATATTTTTAGAGGTTCAACTGATCTTTCTCAAATTAGAGCCTATACTTCAGGCAGTGAACGCTTGCGTATTGATTCCACAGGTAATGTCGGTATCGGGACGACAAGTCCGATATCTCAGTTGCATACAACAGGAAATTTTACGGTGGGAAGTGGAGGAGCTGCAACAGCCGGAAGTCCCGGATATGTGCAACTTACTTCGGGCGGTACTTCTCCGACTCTTAATCGGCTCACGTATGGAACAGATGGAACAGGTTATCACTTTGCGATTAGTAAGAACCAAACAGGAACTGTTACAGATCAATTTGTTATTCAAGATAACGGCAACGTCGGGATTGGGACGGCGAGTCCCGCTTATGCGCTGGACGTTCTCACGTCGAATGGCGTTGCTCAATTTAATAGAAACGCAGTCATGTCGTCGAACTCTGGAGTAGGTCAAATCTATCTATCTGGAGGAAATTCAACTACCGCAAATGCTGGAATAGCCTATGCAAATGTAATGGGCGTAGCTGAAACCGCAACTGCGGGCAGTGAGGCCGGCGCTTTAGCGCTTTATACGCGAGTCTCAGGAGCTAATTCCGAAAAAATGCGTATTACCTCTACAGGAAACGTCGGGATTGGGACGACGGTTCCTCAAGTCGGATTGACGGTAGAAAAAGATAATGGAGCTGGTTTCGCATCATGGTTTAGAGCTTCCAGCACAGCTAACGGAGTTGGAATAGGTACCTATGTTTCGAATGGTAACGGCATGATTCAAGGACTCACATCGGCGGGAGCAGCTCAAGCTCTCGTACTCAATCCAGCTGGTGGTAATGTTGGTATTGGGGCAGCGGCGACGGCTCCGGCCGAACGCCTTGATTTAGGTGGAGGAAATATTAAAATGGGTTACCAGACGGTCACTGCAAATTGTGTTAATTCCTCTGTATGTATTGCAAACTGTCCAGCAGGGAAACAAGCTGTAGGTGGTGGATGTGTTTCAGCTGGCTATTCAACGGCTTTTGGTGGAAATACAATGGCGTGTACTACCGGCCAGTGGGGTGGTGAATGTAATACCGCCTGGCTTTGCGCCACTGCTGGTTCGGTATTAACTACAATTCAAACAACAGTAAATTGCGCAAACATTAAGTAGTACAGAAGAAAGAATGGCATCAAAAGATTGGCAATTTTTTCATTACAATATCAAGATCTGATCAAGATCATCATTTTCAAAACTACGATAACTCATTAAAACTACAAAACTTTTCTGTCTTTTTGGAAGCTCTTGCCCCATCGTCTTAATATTCGATTTACAATAAAATAAATAGAATAGTTAACCTGAGAAAAACTTGAATGCTTAGACCAGGATTTATTCATAAAAAATATGCAACAGTGATTTTTTCAATCATCTGTTTTGCTTTCAATTTTTTTCTAACTACAAATTCCAATGCAGCAGATTCTTTAAGTTATTCTGGTCGACTTGTTCAGGCAAATGGAGCTCCGGTTGCAGGCCCTGTTAATTTATTAGTTGAACTCGCTTATTCAGGAACTCCAACAAATATTTTATGTTCGCAAAGTTTTACTGGTGTTGCTTTAACCAACGGTGTGTTTCATTTAAAACTAGATCTTGCTTGTGGAGCAAATGGAACAATCGCAAATGTTTTATCAAATGTTCCGGCCGCGGAAAGTGCCGCAATCAGAGTAACGGATACATCTCACTCTAAAACATACACGTTCCAGGCCATTCACTCGATGCCTTTTGCTAATATTGCAACAACAGCGAAACAACTTTCACAAATGGGAGCGACAACAGGTCAAGTTCTCTTATGGAATGGATCTGCTTGGGCCCCTGGAAATCCTGGAGGATCGGGAACCGTAACAAGTGTGACTGGAACTCTACCTATAAGTGTAGCAACAGGAACATCAACGCCAGCAATTTCTATTTCCCAAGCTAACTCTACAACTAATGGTTATCTCTCTTCTGCTGACTGGAATACATTTAATAGTAAGCAAGGAACAATAGCAGCAGGAACAGCACTTCAATATTATCGTGGTGATAAAACTTGGGCGACATTAGATACCAGTGCAGTTCCTGAAAACGTGGCCAATTTATATTTTACAAATGCAAGAGTCTTAGGAGTTCCTCTTACTGGATTTGTTGTTGGAGCTGGGGCGATTACTGCAGCTGATTCAGTTCTTTCTGCATTCCAAAAAGCTCAAGGACAAATCAATTCACTCACAACAGGAAGTGGAAATTATTTATTAAAAAATGCAGCTGATACTTTGTCGGGTGCAGTCTCGCTAACCAATGTTATCACAGCAACTGGCGCTGGAGATATCATCGTTAATAGTGTTCCTCTAGGGTTAACCTCGGCAGTAAATAAAGCTTACGTTGATGCTGATGATGCTCTAAGGGTTGCTAAAGCAGGCGATACAATGAGTGGGGATCTCATTTTAAATACTCAGCTGCAATTAAAAAATGGTGGAGCTGCAAATTATGTAACATTAAAAGCTCCGTTGGCCGGAACAACTGCATACACTTTCTCGCTACCAACAACGGCCGGTACCGCCAATCAAGTATTGCAAACAGATGGAACTGGTCTCACCAGTTGGGTATCTCTTCCGTCTGCGCCAGTAACAAGTGTGAATACAAAAACAGGAGCAGTTGTTTTATCAACAACTGATGTAGCAGAAGGAACAAATTTATATCATACAGATGCAAGAACACTTGCTGCTCCACTGACTGGTTTATCAACAGCAACGAATTCAGCAGTTGTTGCCACAGATACAGTGTTGCAAGGATTTGGAAAATCTCAAGCGCAAATTAATTCACTTACAACTTCAGTTGCTGGAAAAGAGCCAGCGATTACAGCAGGAACAACAGCACAATATTGGCGTGGTGATAAAACCTGGTCGACGTTTGCAACGGATGTAATTAACTCTGTTTTATCAACGTTTACAATTTCAACGGCTTCAAAACCAGCGATCGCAAATACAGATACGGTTGTTGGAGCATTCAACAAAGTTCAAAAATTTATTAACGATATTAACGGCGACTATGTTTCTAAAACTGCAAATCAAACAATCAACGGAACTCTTGCCATAAATTCACTCACAGGATTTATCACTGTACCAACTCCTGTTGGTGCTAGCGATGCTGCTAATAAAGGCTATGTCGATGGCTTTGGGCAATGGCAAAAAGGAACGAACACAGCAGACGTTGTTCGAGCAGCTGGAAATGTGGGGATTGGGACAACATCACCATCTTCAATTTTAGATGTAACCTCGACCAGTTCAGGATTTTTACCTCCACGTATGACCACTGCTCAAAAAAATGCCATCGTCTCTCCTTCAGCAGGGATGGTTGTTTACGATACTACAATGGGAGCTTTGAATGTTTACAATAGTTCAACTTGGGTAACAGTTAGCAATGCTGGAAGTGCAGTTGATCCAGCTGGAATGGTCGCAGGGTTTCCAATGGCAGCATGTCCAACAGGGTGGCTTGAAGCCAATGGGGCAAGTGTTTCAACAACAACTTATGCTTCACTCTTTACAGCTATCGGATACACCTATGGTGGATCGGGTGCTTCATTTAATCTTCCAGATTATCGTGGATATTTTTTACGTGGATGGAATCATGCTGCCGGGATTGATCCAGATGCAGCGACAAGAACAACCCGTGGCGATGGAACAACTGGTGATAATGTCGGAACAAAACAAGCAGATCAATTTGGAAGCCATACGCATGCCATTCAGTATGCAGCGAGCACAGCACCAACGGGCGGAGTAGGTATTTTATCTGGAACTGGACTTCAAAATTATACCGGAGCCGCTAGTCAAGCTGCCTCGGGTGTCACTCTTGCAGGTGGAAACGAAACTCGCGGAAAAAATATTAACGTCATTTATTGTGTGAGCACAGCTACAAACTCTGCAACGACTGTTGCGAGTATTGGATCTGGTACAGCTAATTATGTGACAAAGTGGACAAGCACCACTGCACTTGGAAATAGTCTTTTGTACGATGGTGGAGCAGGAATTGGAATCGGCAATAGTGCTCCTAAATCTTCACTTGATGTGAGTGGAGGAATGGCTGTCGGAACTTATGCAGGAGTTACAGCTGCACCAGCTAATGGCTTGATCGTTAGTGGTAACGTTGGGATCGGGACGAGTGCGCCAACTTCAAATTTACACGTCTACGGTTCAACATCCATGGGGATTGTAGCTGATCGGCCAGCGGGTCAATATGGAGCATTCTATCTCGATACAGCAGGAAGTCCGCGATGGGGGATGATCGTAGAGAATAGTGCTGAGAGTGGTTCAAATGCTGGCTCGTCATTTATGATTAACCGCTATTCAGATGCTGGCGCTTTTCTTAGTTCACCTTTTTCAATTAATCGAGCTACCGGCAACGTCGGGATTGGGACCATCGCTCCAAGTAGTTCACTCGAAGTTTATTCAGCTGCGAATGCCTCGAACTTCTTGCAAATTTCTACACCAGGGACCCAGGCCAGTCAGGGTAGTTATACTGGCTATGTATCAAAGTCTGATGGAGCTAAATTGGGGAGTAGTGCCACTAACAAAGGATGGGTCTTCGGGACAAGAGGTGATGCATATACAGGCGACCCTGACAATTTGATTTCAGCCTACTGGGATGGGACTGCATGGAGTATTCCTTTTAGAATCACTCCAGCTGGTAACGTCGGGATTGGGACAACTGGCCCAACCAATTTATTAACTCTCGATGGGACTGCGACAGGTGGTAACAGTAGCGCTCTCGTTGCATATGCAACCTCTACATATGATGCTTTCAGTGTTTTACCATGGAACGGGTCAACTGACCTTGCATCCGGAGCTTATTATAAAAATGGAGTTTGGGTGCATAAAAGTACAGGGACTACCAGTGCTATAATTGAGTTTGGAGGTTCGGGAGCGAATTGGTACGCTTCAAATAATAGCTCAGCCAGTTGGAACGTAGCGAGTGGCGTTCGTCTATGGACATCTACTGGAGTTCTTCAAGGAGCCTCTTCTCGTGACTGGAAAGAAAATTTTATTAAACTCGAAAAGCCTGACATTCTTCGAAAAATTAATCGATTAAATATTTCAAGATGGAATTATAAAACAGAGGCTGCTCGTATTACTCATATTGGTCCGATTGCAGAAGAGTGGGCCAATGAATTTGGAACTGGAGAAGATAATAAACACATCGCTCTTATTGATGAAGCAGGTGTGGCGCTGGCCGGAGTGCAAGGTCTAACTCAAGCGCAGGATCAGCTCGAGAAAAAAATTAGTAAGCTTGAAACTGAAAATGCAAAATTGAAACAAGAAAACACCGCAATCAAAGCTTATCTATGCAGCAAAGATCCAAAGGCCAGTATTTGTAAATAAGAGAGTAGGATTTCGTGCCACTACACTTTTGGTTTCGCACATGCGAAACCAAAAGTGTAGTGGCACCTATTAGTGAAGCTTATCTTCGATTTTGTTTTTGAGGTCTTTTACTGAGTCTGCAAGGTATCTTGATTCTTTTTCTAGACGGAAAGTGAACTCATTCATCATCACGCGCGTTTTAGAAAATAGGTCGCCTTCGTGTTGGTTTCTTCTCATTTGATCCATAAGCTCGTTAGATTCGTTCATGAGATCGTTAAAACTTAAAACCTTAAGGTAATCAGAGAAGCTGTTGTCTCCCTTTTGATTTTTCCATTGATCCAGACTGACTAGATTGTCGCTCTCAGTGTTCATTTACAGTTCCCCCAAAAATTTTGCTCACTATGATCTAGGGAACATGACTTTTCAATTAAACTTTTTAGGCAGTGAAAAAATTACTTTGGCGGGGAGCATAGAGAGATAATTCCTAAATAAAAAAGGCCCCAAATTGGGGCCCTTTTTCTTAACGTAATAGAGAATAAATAGAGAAATTATTTCAATTTGTTGAAATATTCTTGAGACCCTTTTGGATCTGGTTTCATTGTAGCTTTTCCTTTTGTCCAGCCTGCAGGGCAAACTTCGCCGTGCTTAGCTGTGTATTGGTAAGCTTCAACTGTACGAAGAACTTCATCAACGTTTCTTCCTACTGATAGGTTGTTTACTGTTGCTGTTTGAACTACGTTTTTATCGTCGATAACGAAAACTCCACGAAGAGCTACAGCATCGTTTGAAAGTACTTCATAAGAGCGAGCGATGTTTTTAGTGATGTCAGCAACTAGAGCGTGGTTCATTTTTCCTAATCCACCTTTAGTGCGTTCAATTTGTGTCCAAGCTAGGTGAGAGAATTCAGAATCAACTGAACATCCAATAACTTCACAGTTTAGTTCTTTGAATTTTGAAAGATTGTCTTCGAATGCTGTGATTTCAGTAGGGCAAACGAATGTAAAATCGAGAGGGTAGAAGTATAGAACTTTCCATTTTCCTGCAAAGTCTTTGTGTAAAGAGATTGATTTAATCTCGCCATTAACAACTGCATTGGCAGTAAAATCAGGAGCTGTGTTTCCGACTAATCTAGACATAAATCCTCCATAAAATAAATTTATACGTAATTTGTGAACGACGTAACTTTAAGACGGTTGATTCTTAAGATCAAGACAATTTCCCTTAAATATTGGGGCAACTTCTTAATATAATTAAGACTCAGGGATCTAAAAAACTCACGATTTTGCTCAAAATTGTTAAAGATTTAATACTTTAAAGCCGATTAGAAAGAGAATTCTAAAAAACCGACTAACCAAGTCTGACTATCTGGAGAAAAGAATGGACGTTAAAGCCTATATCCCCAACCCAATCGTTATCGAGCAAACGGCTCGTGGTGAGCGCCAATATGATATTTATTCGCGTCTACTCCTCGATAGAATCGTTTTTTTGGGAACAGAGGTAAACGATGTAGTGGCCAATTTAATTATGGCCCAAATGATGTTTTTAGAGCAGTCAGATGCTGAAGCTCCAATTCACTTTTACATCAACAGCCCAGGGGGATCAGTTTATGCTGGTCTTGGGATCTACGATATCATGCAACACATCTCGTGCCCGGTTTACACTTACTGTGTAGGGATGGCGGCTTCGATGGGATCACTGCTTTTAACAGCAGGAGCTGCAGGCCATAGACATTCTCTGCCACATTCACGCATTATGATTCACCAACCACTTGGTGGAGCTCGTGGGCAGGCTTCTGATATTCAAATTCAGGCCAACGAAATTCAAGATCTAAAAACGCAATTGAATGGAATCTATATTAGACATTCAAGTGTTGGTATGACGATGGATAGAATTGTAAAAGAAACTGATCGCGATAATTATCTTAGTCCGACAAAGGCCATTGAGCTTGGATTAATCGATGTTGTAATTGATAGAAGTGGAAACAAATTAAAAAAATAATGTGTGCCGATTTAAGGAACGAGTAAAATGACAAAAGAAAAAACAAATTTCGGAAGCGCTCTTCACTGTAACTTTTGTGGAAAATCACAGAAGGAAGTTAAAAAACTTATCGCAGGTCCAGGTTGTTATATTTGTGACGAATGTATCGAGCTTTGTAACGATATCATTTTTGAAGACTCACAAAAGAGCAATGCAAAGTCTGTTGTCGACAATGTTCCTAAGCCTCACGAGATTAAAGCTCACTTAGATAATTATGTTATCGGACAAGAAAGAGCTAAAAAAATTATCTCAGTTGCGGTTCATAACCACTACAAGAGAATTGCTCATAAAGCAGGGGACCCGAGAAAAACGGATGTCGTAGAGCTTGCGAAATCAAATATTCTTTTAGCTGGACCAACAGGGTCAGGGAAAACGTTGATCGCTCAATCACTTGCGAAATTCTTAAACGTTCCTTTTGCAATTGCAGATGCGACGTCTCTTACTGAAGCTGGTTACGTTGGGGAAGACGTTGAAAATATCATTTTAAATCTTCTGCAAAATTGTGACTTCGATGTTGAACGCGCTCAACGCGGGATCGTTTATATCGATGAGATTGATAAGATTGCAAGAAAGTCTGAAAACCCTTCTATCACTCGCGACGTTTCGGGTGAAGGTGTCCAACAAGCACTTCTTAAAATCGTTGAAGGAACGATCGCTTCTGTTCCACCAAAGGGAGGAAGAAAACATCCTCAACAAGAATTCATCCAGGTTGATACAAAAAATATTCTCTTTATCTGTGCTGGAGCCTTCGTAGGTCTGGATAGAATTATCGAGAAGAGAATGACAAAAAGACCAATGGGATTGATGTCAGAAAAAACGGAAGCTGAGCAATCAGTTATCGAAAAACTTGGAGGGATTGAACCAGAGGATTTATCAAAATTCGGTCTTATCCCAGAATTTATTGGTCGTTTACCAGTAAACGCGATGCTGTCTGAGCTTGATGAAGCAGCTTTAATTTCTATTTTAACTGAGCCAAAAAATGCTCTTACAAAACAATACGCAAAACTTTTTGAGTACGAAGGAATTGAGCTGGAGTTTGAACCTGAAGCTCTTAAAGAAGTTGCTCGTCAAGCACTTGAGAGAAGAACAGGTGCAAGAGGACTTCGTGCGATTCTAGAGCAATCAATGCTTGATGTGATGTACGATGTTCCAAGCAATGAAAAAGTTTGCAAAGTCATTGTGACTTACGATTCTGTGACTGGAAAAGGTTCTCCAAAAGTAGTGGAAGGACCCCGCAAATCATTCGCTCCAGCAGCTGCAGAACCTCGTGTAGCAGCTAAAAAGAATGTAGAGTCAGCTTAAGAAATCGATAAATCGATATTAAATTTTGAGGCCTTCCAATTGGAAGGCCTTTTTATTTTTAACGAGGATTTTTATCGGAATTTTATTTCCAGCAATCAATACCTTTGCCATGTATTTAATGCGTGCTTTTTACTCAGGTATCAAAGCATGAAAAATTTTCAACTAACTCTTCCTTACAGTTTGCCCCTATGCAGAGGGGTCAAATAAAACTGCAACTTAGGTCAGTAACGCTTGTTTGATAAACAACAAGTCTTTGAAGATTTTGATAAAAAAGCAATTAATGCCTTATCTTTTTTTTTGCATCTTCAACAACTTTCATGTCATGATTTTAATAGACCCTTCGAATCCTTTGGGGAAGTCAAGAAGTGACATCAAGAGGACAGAGAAGACGTAACTAATAGTGCAGGAGGTACTATGTCGCAAGCCTGGTCAGAGTCTAAGAAGTTCCCATTACTTCCACTAAGGGACATGATTATTTTCCCTCACATGGTGGTGCCTCTATTCGTGGGAAGAGAAAAATCAATCTCTGCGCTTGAAGAAGCTCAAAGAAACAACAATGAAATTTTCCTCGTTACTCAAAGAGATGCGAGCGTTTTAAATCCAGATCGTGAAGACGTTTACGAAGTCGGTGTGGTTGTTAACATCATCCAAATGTTAAGACTTCCAGACAACACAGTAAAAGTTTTGATCGAGGGTAAATACCGCGCTCGTCTTAAAACTTTCGAATCTGGCCCAGAAGGCTATTTCGCGGAAGTTGAAAAATGTTCATCAGAAACTAAGGATCCAGTCACTCTAGAAGCTACAATCAGAAGCATCAAAGGAATCTTTGAACAGTATGTGAAGCTTAATAAGAGAATTCCTCCTGAGCTTCTAATGAGCATTTCTTCAATTACTGATCCTTCTCGCCTAGCAGATATTATGGTTGCTCACCTCACAATGAAAATTTCTGAGAAGCAAGAAATTTTAGAAGCGGTGGAAGTAGGTAGAAGACTTGAACTTCTTCTTGAGAAAATGCAAGGTGAAATCGAAATCATCAATGTTGAGAGAAGAATCCGTACACGTGTAAAAACGCAAATGGAAAAGTCTCAGAAAGAGTACTATTTGAATGAGCAGATGAATGCAATTCAAAAAGAGCTTGGACAAAAAGATGATGGAAAAACTGATATCCAAGAAATGGAAGAGCGTTTAGCTGCTAAAAAAATGCCAGAAGAGGCACGTGAAAAAACAGCTAAGGAATTAAAGAAGTTAAAATCAATGTCTCCAATGTCAGCAGAGTCTGCGGTTGTGAGAAACTATATTGATTGGATGCTTTCACTTCCATGGGATGAATATACAACTGACAATAACTCTGTAGCGAGAGCAAAAGAGATATTAGATGATCACCACTACGGAATGAAAGACGTAAAAGAAAGAATCGTAGAATACCTAGCGGTAAGATCTCTTCTTAAAGAAGAAGGAAAAGGAACGATTCTTTGTCTAGCTGGTCCTCCGGGAGTAGGTAAGACATCGATTGCTAAATCACTTGCTGAGTCACTTGGAAGAAGTTTTCAACGTATTGCTTTAGGTGGCGTACGCGATGAATCTGAAATCCGCGGACACAGAAGAACATATGTAGGAGCTATGCCAGGGAAAATTATGATGGCGCTTAAAAAAGCGGGAACATCAAATCCTCTGATCCTACTAGATGAGATTGATAAAATGTCATCTGATCAGCGCGGCGATCCTTCTTCAGCAATGCTTGAAGTATTGGATCCTGAGCAAAATAAAACTTTTGCTGATCACTATATCGAAGTGGAATACGATTTATCGAAAGTTATGTTCGTAATGACAGCTAACGATTTATCAAGAATCCCAGGTCCACTCCGAGACCGTATGGAGATCATCCATCTTTCTGGTTACACTCCACAAGAGAAACTGGAAATTGGTAAGAGATACTTATTGAAAAAAGCAGTGAAGTCTAATGGACTAGTTGATCACGAAGTTCAAGTGGGCGACTCATGTATGATGGATATCATCCGTGGTTGGTCAAAAGAAGCTGGTGTTCGCGAATTCGAAAGACAGCTCAACACTGTTGTTAGAAAAATTGCAACTGAAGTTGTGACAAAAGAAATTGCGGCTGGAAAAAAATTCAACGTAACTTCTAAACAACTTCCAAAATACCTAGGGCCTCGTCGTTTCGATTCAACAGATATTGAATCAGGAGCACAAGTAGGATTAGTTAATGGTCTAGCTTGGACGAGTGTAGGTGGGGAACTTCTTCATATTGAAGTAGTGACAGTTGAAGGAAATGGAAAAATCCAAATCACTGGTAAGCTCGGTGAAGTAATGCAAGAGTCGGCGAAAGCTGCTTTAAGTTACGTAAGATCGATCTCGCCTCGTTTGGGAATTTCTTCTGAATGGTATAACAAAAATGATATCCATATCCACGTACCAGAAGGAGCAACACCAAAAGATGGTCCATCGGCAGGTGTGACTATGGTAACTGCTCTAACTTCTGCGATCACAGGAATTGCCGTTCACCAGAACGTAGCAATGACTGGAGAGGTGACAATCAGAGGACGCGTTCTTCCGATTGGAGGACTAAAAGAAAAACTTCTTGCGGCTAAACACGCAGGAGTGAAGACGGTAGTCATCCCAGCTAAAAACGTAAAAGATTTAGCTGATATCCCTGAAGAGATCCAAGATGGTCTTTCAATCCATCCTTGTGAGCACGTGGAGCAAGTTTTAAAGATTGCTCTTGAGCTTAACCAGCCTGAGAAATTCATGCAGGTTGTGGCACCAAATCTTACTGTGGTCGACGGAGACCGCGGAATGGAAGTGGCGAACTAAATATTAACGATTTGACCAATTAGTTACGAAGGAGGGCCTCTGAAAAGAGGCCCTTTTTTTTGAATTTTAAATTGACAGACTTTTAAGCTTTGACTATCTTTTAGGACACTTCGAATTCAAATGGGCGTTTAGCTCAGCTGGGAGAGCGCTACCCTTACAAGGTAGATGTCGGGGGTTCGATCCCCTCAACGCCCACCATTTTTATTCAATCATTTTAAATATATAAGACCACATTGATGGTCTTTTTTTTTGCCTAGAAACCTGAAGACGGGTTGTTGGTGTCTTGTTCTCTTTACTCTTTTTCGATTGAAGAGAATCAAGTTATCGCCAGAAGCTGATTTCAATTTTGATAAAACGCGCAGCATTTCGTCTACGCCCTTATAGTTATGCGCTTCGACGTTCCAAGTTCGACGTAGGTCATGCCTTATAAAATAATCAGGCTCTTCATAAGGAAGTCTCGCTCATGCTTTTAGCTAACAAGAATCCTCTATTACACTTAGTCTAAGAAATCTTTTAATAAGCCTGAACAACTGGAATCAGGACTTAGTCCTATCGCATTTTCATCAACTTTTATGTACGGCTTATACGTTCCAAATTCTGTCTTTGGTCGGTAAGAAGGAATTTGAGATTCCAAGATAGCGTATTGGGTTACGCCTGATAAATTTGCGACATAAAGATGAGGCGTTTTTATTACTTTTGTACCAGTGACTGGTGAATAAAGTGCTGTTCCATTAGGAAGCCTTTTGTAGTCATCATAAGTAACTCTATATGCCGGATGTTCTAGATTATCTAAAATTACTGTTTCTTTAAACTGTTGATAGGCACCAACATTATCGGGGATATAATGAACAACTCCATTTTCCCCAACAATACTTTTCAGTGGTAAATATCCACCTTGTTCAGTTTTTTCACGATAAGTAGGAATTTGAGATTCTAAAAAAGCAAAAGGTGTTTCACCAGCTAAATTTACAGCATACAGCTCTGGCGTTTTTATTACTTTTTCACCGGAAGGATGTCTATAAAGAACCGTACCATTGGGAATATTTTTATAGTCGCCGTAGGAAACTATAAAGCCCGGCAGTGATTCACCATGGATCCATAAATTTATTTTAAATTGAGGAATTGCCCTAACTGTATCAGGTATATAATTTAGAACTCCATTTTCACCAATAATATTTTTTAATGCCTTATATCCTCCATGCTCCGTTTTGTGACGATAGATAGGGATTTGAGATTCCAAAAAAGCATATTGAGTAACACCATTCAAATTTGCAACAAAGAGATTTTGAGTTTTTATTATTTTTTCTCCCGTAACTGGTCTATACAACACTGTACCATTCGGGAGTTTTTTATAGTCATCAAAGGTAAGCATATATGCTGAATGCTCTTTGTAATCAATAACAACTGATTCTTTGAACTGAGGATAGGCACCAACAGTGTCAGGAATATAATTATTTATTTCTACTTCTTCTTTCGAGGAAGGTGATCGAGTAAAACCAGAATTTCCCTGCATTATAGAGCATGAAGCGAGAAGGATTGCGTTTAAAATGCAAAATAGAAGTAGCCTAGTTGATGACATTGCAAGACCCCGATTTATAGTTGCTATTTATCTGCTCTGTGTAGCTCTGCTGGCTACCTGGGTGTACTTTTATCGTTTCGGTTTAATACAAGAGTGCCTTAGTGTATTTTTATCTAGGCACATTTTTCCATAAGTTTGGAAAAAATTTCTAGGCAGAGAAGCCTGGCCGAAATTATTTTGCCTGAGCCTTACCCGTATTTGAAGTTGGAACTATCGTTTTCGAAGTACCAATTTTATCAAGGGCATCTCGGCAAGATTTAAGTCTTTCTTTTAATTCACTACACTGCATGAGGCGGTTAGCGGAAGGATTACTTGCTGCCAGCCAAAGCAAACCGCATTTATTTTTTAAGATTGCCTGTGCCTCGTCCAATTTATTTTTAAGAGTGCTAACCTCACTGCTATCAACTTTTGAACAATCATTAAGCAGCGTCACTCCTTTAGTTATATTATTAACACTTGCAAATTCCAATGCAAAACTGGCGACGGTTCCAACTGCTATTATTCCCAGAAAAACATATAATACCGTTAATAGTCCTTGTGCTTCAGATTCATTAATTAATAAATTAAATATGCGAGATGTTGTTGTCGGTGCTTTTTCTTTATAGTTGGTAGTTACAATTTTTTCAATTTCAGCAAAAGAAGCATTAAGTGGAATCGTGAAGGTATTATCAGAAATAGTGACTTTATAATCTTTCTCTGTGAAACCACTGAGCACAATCTTTTTATTTTCAATTTGACCATGAAGTTCTGTGCCAATTAATTGGTATTTCGGTAATTTATATGAAGGAGAAATATTATTTTTTGTCAGAAAGTTTTTTAAATATTTAATGTCTTTTTTACTGATATTATTATTTTCAAAATAATCAACAAGTCCTCTAACGTTGCTAAGCTCATTTAGTTTTTTTGATGTTTCAACCAAAAGATCAGGAGATAAAACAGGATTTGCAAAAATATTCGATGGGAAGACAAAACTAAGAATTACAAAGTAGAGACAAAATGTTTTTGTAAGGTATTTAAAATAAAGCATTAAGTTCTCCCTGTAAAAGCCTTTAAATATCTTAAGGAGCAGCTAGGAATTCTACAACATGTTCTTAGTAGAAGTCATTCTTTCTGTTCTCTGCAGGGGTACAGATAAAACCGTAATGATGGGTGATTGACATGACTCGCTGATAATTCAATATTAACATACTATATGAAAAAAAATAAACTTCCCTCCCCCCACGACTATACGAACGCATCTGATTATTTCAAAGATTTTATGAGTATTAATAAAAATATTAATGCCAATTTTTCTTTTCGTTTTATTGGAAACAAACTGAAGTGGCCTAGTGGTTACATTCCCGACGTGATTGCACATCGTAAGGTTTTTACACTAACTAGAGCAGTCCAATTTGCCGATCATTATAAAATGCGCGAAGTGGATAAAGAGAGAATGACCTGGTTTGCTTTAGTAGAAAGTGAGAATGAAGATGTAAAAGCATTTTTTCAAAAAAAGCTTACGATAATGGCCAAGGATTTACATAACCCTTCTATTACTCTTAATGATCCTGACTTATATAATACGATCGCTTCAATAGTTGATTTTTTAATTCTCAAAAAACGACGTATGACGACTTCTGAAATTCTCAAAGAATTGAGACTTTCTTATCTAACAGAGGAAAAGGTTAAACGTGCCTTGAGTGAAATTGAAAAAAATAAATATTTAGTCTGGGATTCAAATGGCAAGTTGATCGAGACTAATGCTAGTTTTACCTTCGATGATAAAGATGAAGAAACGTATTCTAATCTTAAACTTCACAGAGAACCGACCCTTAATTTTTTAAATTTCATCGAGTCACCATGTGCGCCTGCTATATACAACACAGGAGTTCTTCAGATTCGCAAAGGGCAATTTGACTTAGTCGCTAAGCAGATACTTTTACTTCGAAACTGGTTAGTGGAAGTTTCAGAAGATAATATTCGTACGGCCACTGAAAATGATCAACATCGCTTGATGCAATATGATTTAAATTTATTCTCTATTACTGATCTTCATTAATTCTTCATTGTACCCTCCATGAGAACGGAAATGAATGCCCGCAGGTATGTAATAGTTTCAATTTAAATCAGTAAAAAAATACGCATGATATAAATGCTCCATAACAACTGTGATCCTGTACAAAATGGGACAGTAACCAAACTTGGAGAAATTATGAGAAATTTATTTTTATCTTTATTTTTAATTTTTAGTTCAGTAGTAGCAAATGCCAACGTACAGGTAGAGCAAGACACTGTAAAAAAACTTCTCGCTCAAAGTTATTTTGATACTTATGAACAAAAAGCAGTGGCAAAGGGAGATCGCTTTAGCATCAGCATGAATTTTTGTGGAATTCCTGAAGGGTTATCGCTACAGACTGTTACTTATAAGTGGAATTCTATTCAAGGGCGATATGTGGCAGTTACCAGCTATATACCTTATATATTTACATTGAATCAAATTCAGCGAGACATGAATGAAAAACCAAGTGTTGAAGGCAATAAGTACCTCCTCGCTACTGAAAATTCTGTAGGGGGAAATCAGACTCGCGTTTACATCGAGATTCATCCACAAAATGCAAATATGATAAGAGTAACTTTTCACTACGGTGTAGACATTAAAGTTGGAGCTAATGGTGCGTTTACTTCTAGCAACTACACTGGTCAAGGAATTGCAATGACAACTCCTTGGTTTGAACTGAATAAATAGCAAATAAATACAAAACATAGCAATCAACACAAGGAGAAAACATTATGAAAAAAATTACATTAGGTACCATGTTATGCTTACTATCAATGAGCGCTTTTGCCGAATTCGGTGACATGCTTCCCAATATTACGCCGGTTAAAGATGCAAATTACATTTGTGTTATGAATAAAAAAGATGGCGATGGTGCCATGGCAATAAAAACAACATCTCCCGCAAAGATGTGGCAACTTGATGCCGGTGACTTTAGTTCTGGTCTAGAATTAAATGATGTGAAGGTTAGTGCCATGAGATGCCCTGATTGCTTTCGAGTAACAGCAACGATGGGGGCAAAAGATAGCGAAGCTGGTGGGATTATTTATGATGCACAAATTAATCGAACTGGATCAAGAATAGATTTAAAACTAGATCTAACTGATATCAAAAACAGTGAGTCGACTTCCACTATTCGCATGAAATGTTCAAAATTATAGAAATATAAAATTGAGTACGAGTAAGGCCTGAGCAACAGTTTGGGCCATGCTTGTGCCTAAAATCAAAGACAGCTCTACCTTAACTTATTGGTCGCCGAAACTAAACTCGCACTAAAAATTATATTCAAAGATCACAAGGCCTCTTCGGAGGCATTTTAAAACAGCATTCAGGAAATGAGAATTTTGACGACTCTGGATCGGCAGATGCGCAATTTCCAATACATTGGGTATTTTAAAATCATTAAGTTTATAAATAGAATTCCGATAAGAATGAGTGAAATGGAAGATTAGTTTAAGGGAGAATTTAAATGAAGAGCTTATTAACAATATCTCTAATTGTCGTTTCTATAAATGTAATGGCATCTGGACTAGATATAAATTCACCACAAAAAGATCGCATTGATGCTATCGTTGAGTTTCATAAAAAATTTCCACTTGGTACTGAAGTTAGCAAAATCACTTCTGCAATCATGGATAAAAAGATGGGAATGGATTTAGTCGATTCCCTTTGCAATTCTTCAGATGAGTATGACCTTTATCGCTGTTATGAATACTTCTCTAATGTGCAGCAGGTAGATATTAAATCCTGCAAGCCACATACGACTATATTTACTCCCGCAAACTCAAAAGCTCGTGAAGCCCGTAAAAATGGTGCATTTTGTATGAGAGAGAAAATTGCAGCAACTATCAAAAAATTGCCAGAAGTAAGTGTCAAATCATCCAGCTCACCAGATTGCAGTGGATATGTAAGTACGTCTAGTAGACAAGCGACAAAGCCTAGTTCTGTTGAAGAAGTTTTAAAACAGAGTCATAGTGCTGATCCTAAATAACTAGCAGAGCTCACAAATCGCTATCACCTTGCTTTACGCTGCCGATGAGTACCGAGATTTGCACATGCGAAACCAAAAGTGTAGTGGCACCTAATTGGCACCTAATTGGATTTGCTTAGAAGGGCGAGGTTACCTGATATTTCAGCGATGCTTGCTTTTATCTTTTTGATTTTTTCAGGATTCGTTTCGGTATCAAGTTTGTTCCGAAGAGCATCGATAACATCATTTCCCTCTGCCAAAATATTTTCTGCATTTGAATTTAATCCGCGATCAACACTATCTTTCATTTGATTGATGCGCATTTCTTCTCCTGGAGTGAGTTCATCACTCAAGAATTCTTCTCGTGCTTTATGTATGCTCCAATAGGTCATGCCCACAATAGAAGCAACCATTGTGGTCTTAAAAACTTTGGGATAAGCGCTTTTAAAACGTCCAAGCAAACTGGAGAATCCACTTGAAATACCAGAGCCAATTTTTAATTCTGCCATAACTCCTAAAATCGCAGGAATTTTAGCAAGCGTATCTGCTGTGATAAGTGAGATCACGTATGTTTCTTTCATTCGAGGAGAATTAGGAAAACAATCATTCAAAGCAAAAATAAAACCAATACTAGAAAGCCTGTCGCTTGCATAAACTCCAAGACCTCTGTTTTCGAGCATGTTTGAAATTTCTTTTGGATTTGGATGAACGATTAAATTCTCTAAGGTCTGACCTGTCGTAATAAGCATAGTCTGCATGCTGTCTGAATTAATAACGGTTTTAAGAATACTATCTTTGGCCTTTGAACAATTTTCAAAAGTTTCTTTATAAATGATAAGGTCTGCACCTTGAAGGTTATGGGAAGCCGCAAATGCGTTGCTGGCCCCAAAAAACAAAGATGCTAATAATATAATTGCAGGAGTTAATTTCATTGTTACTCCAGAATTCCTTCTGCATTTAGAATGGCCTTAAGAGCTCTTTCTTGTTTATCCAACTCGACAATAGTTTTATTGATTAATTCAAGAATTTGTTTTGCCTCTCTACGTGAAAGATATAACGATCCAGCATCTACCATTTGAGTTGGGATTTGTGCCAATGCAGCGATTGCTCCAACTTCATAGCCTCTCGAGAAAATTGCAAGGGCAGAGATGATGTTTAGACCAAGAGAAACCGTAGAAGATCCTCTTGTTCCAGCGTTCCCTAGATCGATGGCCATTTGGTTTGAGGCCTCTGAAAGGATTCGATTTAATTCTGCAATACCACTGATTGCCTCAGATAATTTTTCTGATTTAGAAATTTGTGTAGTGGCCTTTGTCATCAAACAACGACCTTGTTCAATGTCTGCTGCTCGCTGGTTGATTTGAGCTTTGAGGTCTCTAATCATTGTTTCAAAAAGATTAATTTGATCAGTTGAAACTTTAAAATTGTAGACACTCGTTAGAGTTTGGGCCCCTAGGGCAGCTACAACGTATGGTCTTAAAGGGCTTTTATACCCTTTTGGCTGTTTAAAGGTGTCGTAGTTACGCGATGAATGTCTTGGATCACCCAACTCATCTACACCAATTACAGAAAGTCCAATAACCGCACTCAAAATATCGCCAGTTAAGCTTCTTCGGCGGTTGCTTCTAAGTGCATCGATTTCTTTTTCTGCTGCTTCAACTTGTTTTTTCATTATCATTATTGTGTTCTTTTCAGAAAAACACAGATCTGATTTTGCTTCAGAGGCATTGGCCCCAAATGAGTTTAATGCTAATACCAACAAGAGGAATGCGAAAACGAATTTGCGTTTCATATAGAGCTCCTTAATCAAATTTTTGATAGTTCTTTTTGAAGATGAATTAGCAAATAAAGTGCCAGAAAAGTGATAGGGAGTCTTAATGATTATATTAATTTAAAATGGCCTGAAAACGATTTAAATGACAGGTGTATAAAGTTTAGACACTTTTAATTTTTTTACTTATCGGTCACGTCTTTCATTGCAGCTTTGATTTCTTTTTCCATAGCTTTAACGGTTTCAACTAATTGCCTATAGTCTAATTTTTCTAATTCCTTTTCGTAGTCTTTGCTATCTTTTAAAAAGAACTGATGAAAATCGCCAAGGGCAAAGGCTTCATCCATTAAAACATCTTCGATGTCTTTTTTGTGAAGATCTATAAGAGCCACTCCCGTTTGTCTGTCATCAATACTTCTAAGATAAAAAGTTTGTCCATTGTATGAAGATAACTGAGGGATGGTGTAGGGACGATCGTAAGTGATAATCCAATTGTAGCGATCAGATTCTCTTGGAGGAGTGACTTTCGCTCCAACATCGTAAGCCGGCTCGGCCCATTCTTTGGCCTCAATCCATTTTAATTCGTTATTTTTTTCAACTAAAAATTCAAAGCGAGTAAGTCCGGCAGATCCACCGCTTTGTTTTACATATGAATAACTATCCTTAACAGTTCCATATTCGTGTAATAGTTTTTGCCACTCTTCTTTTTGAGTAGAAGTTAATTCCTTATTTGGAGTTCTTTTCTTTATAAAAATTTTATTTCCGATAGAGATTTGATGTTCATTGATAACGGGTTTTCCTAGAGATGATTCGATTGTGTCTTTAACAACATTTGAGAAATCGTGATTTTTTCCCTTAATTCCTTTTGTGTATTTTTTCAAAAAATCTTCGGCCAGTTTTTCGTCGACTTCAACTCCAGCAAGTCTTGCTGATGTCATTAACCTAACCACATCAAGAAAGATGGGGCCACGAGTGAGATCATCATAGTCGTTGACAGAAAGGCGAAGTTTTCCATTATAAAATTTGAGTCCAAAATTTTCCATGTGGGCATCACCGGCCATAATGGATTCAACTTTTGAAAGTTTAGAAAAATCTTTTTCCCACTTATTTTTTTCCATGAGTCTGTAAAAAAGTGGAGGGAAGGATCTAAAAAACATATGCGGATCGTTCGCTGTGTTTTCTATTACGGTGGAGGTTAATTTTTTTCTTTCTGCTGAATAAAACGATTTAATAAGTTCAAGACAAGTACCACTTTCAATTTTACTGGCAGGTGAGCGATCGTTCTTCGCCGAATTAATCAGAGGCTGAATTTCTGCGCCCAGAAAAACAAAAACAGTAAAAGTAACAAAATAGATTATTCGATTTTTTAAGCCCATCCTAAAGTTGATCGGCACTATTGGAAAAAAAATTTATTACGTTTTCTTATCTCTGAGCGTTTTAGTCTACCTATTAAAAATTCCCCGTGTAAACACTTCTATTTGTAGTTCCTTCTCTTACATTTCTGATCAATGGATTTGGGCCAGGTCTTGGATTTACCGATGCATTTATAAGAGCGCTGCGAACTTGTGATGGTGTCTTTCCAGGATTTCTTGATAAGTAGAGAGCAGCCGTTCCTGCAACGTGTGGAGCAGAGGCAGATGTCCCGCTAATATAGGCCATCGAGCTTCCCATATACGTAGAGAGCACATTTACTCCAGGTGCGAGAATATCTATAACTGAACCATAATTTGAAAACGATGCCCATGTATTATTTGAGGCGTTGTACGCACCGACTGTCAAAGCTTCTGTCGTGTGCGCTGGTGAAAAGTAAGCAGCATTGTTTGGACCATTGCCCGCGGCCAGTGAATAGACGACCCCTGCGGAAATCGAATTTCTAATTCCATAATCCAGAAAATTGTATCTTGTAGTACCTACGTAAGCTCCCAAACTCAAGTTGGCCACCATTGGGCGAGATCGGTTTGCTAACTTTTGGAGAGTCACCCAATCCACTCCTGCGAGAACTTGGGAGAATGCTCCACTTCCACTGGCGTTGAGAACACGAACGGCATAAAGATTGGCACCTGGAGCGACGCCTACTATATAACTAGTGTTATCTATTGCTGCAGCAACGCCAGCTACAAAAGTTCCGTGACCATTGAGATCTTCAAAAGAGCCTCCGTCGTTAAAGTTTGCTCCTCCAACAACATTGAGATCTGGATGATTGCTTTGAATTCCAGTATCAATGATAAAGATATCAACTCCACTCACGGTGCCACTTCCATTGCCTGATATTGTTGAGCTACGAGTACCTCCAATGCGGATAATTCCTGCAGGTATGGTTTGCAAATTTGCATGAGCTACTCGATCCAATTCAATCGACTCGACTCTTGGGTCGTGTGCCATTGCTACAGCTGTATTTTCGTCCATCTTTGCTGAAAAACCCTGCAGGCAGGAACCGTATTTGAATTTTACATCGAATTGATAGCTATCTTTAAGCTGGTTGATTTTGCTTTCAACTACATTGATCCGATTTTCTTTGGAAAGGTTCATACTCTCTGGGGTCATCTTCGATTTGAAGATCACGACATATGAACCAGGGATGGTGCCCTCACTTGGAGTAAGCGATGTAGCAAAAACTGAAAAGCTTAGTAATAAAAATAAGAGAGTAATCGTTATTTTAGAAGTGTATTTTATTCTCATAAGAACTCCAAAGTTTCAGGGATTGTCCCGTTGACTAAGGTAACGTTCTCATTCTTTTAGCGAGGGGATAATGATATAAAAAATATCAAAACTATAGAGAAAACAAATTCACTCAATTTTATATTTTTAAATGATCAGGCGTAAAAGAAAGAGGCATCAAATCTTTGAACTTCATAGATGTTTCTTTGCCTGCACCATCGCCAATGATGACTTCTAGATCTGAATCAGCAAATTCACTCATGACCTGACGGCAAAGTCCACAAGGAGGCCAGCCTTCAGAAGTATAGACATAAACTTTTTTAAGTCTCATTTTTTTATCAGAGACAGCCTTAAAGATAGCAACTCTTTCTGCACAGACTGTTCCGCCGTAACTCGCGTTTTCAATATTGCAGCCAGTGTAAACTGATCCATCAGTTGTTTCTAGAGCACATCCCACCATTGCTTTTGAATAAGGTGAGTAAGCACTTTTTGAAGCTTCCTGTGCAAGAGATCTAAGTTTTGTTGTATCCATAAAGTGCCTCTTTAAATTTTTTAAAATTTTTTTAAAGTTGTCCAAATTTTCCAATTGATTCATTGAGAAGAGCAGTGAAGTGATTCATTGCTTTTTGGGCCTCATGTTTAATGTCCTCATGCTTTAGTGCTTGGTCAATAATTCCTGCACCCATATTTGTAACACAGCTAATACCGCAAACTTTTATTCCCATGTGATTAGCAGCTATACACTCAGGAACAGTGCTCATTCCCACCATGTCTCCACCTAATGTTCGAATCATTCTTATCTCTGCAGGTGTTTCGTATGTTGGGCCAAGTACACCGGCATAAACACCTTCGTGAATATCATAACCTAAACTTTTAGAGGCAGTTTTCATGATTGAATTTAATTCTACATTATATGCATGAGTCATATCTGGAAATCGCGGACCCATCTCATTAATGTTTGGACCAATCAATGGATTTCTTCCCATAAGATTGATGTGATCTTTAATAATGACCAAATCACCTGGGCGGTAATTTAAATTCACACCACCAGCAGCGTTAGTAAGAATTAATGTGTTAATTCCTAGAATAGAGAGAAGTCTTACAGGAAAGACAACTTCATCCATTGGAAGTCCTTCATAAGCGTGAAGTCTTCCTTGAAGAACAGCAACTTCAACTCCTTTTACTTTTCCTAAAATCAATCGGCCTTCATGTCCTTCAACAGTTGTTTTTCTAAAGAAGGGGATATCGTTATAAGGAATGATTGTTTTGTTTTCAATTTGATCGACAAATACACCTAGTCCAGATCCTAAAACTAATCCAACTTTTGGTTTAGTTGTTTTTATTGATTGAATGTATTGAGCTGCTTTTCCTAATTTTTCGTACATAATTTTTTTCTCTTACTTATTTTTTTGGTTTCTTTTTTTGAGTTGCTTTTTTTGGTGCAAATTTAGTTTGCACTTCTATGATTAATTTCTTTTTTGCTCGAGGTTTTGTAGCAGTAATGGTGATGTCTTTTTTGATCATATCATTAGCTATTTCTGAGGCAATATCGGTCTGCTCAGCATGGCAATGTATAGTCGCCAGAGTTTCTCCCTTTTTTACTTTGTCGCCGATCTTTTTACTCATAACAAATCCTACGGCATAATCAATTACGTCAGTGGTTTTTTTACGGCCTCCGCCTAAGCGAACACAATGAAGACCTAAGGCCTTACAATCCATCTTTGTAACATAACCATTTTTAGTGGCCAAAACGTCGATGGTTGTTTTTGTATGAGGTAAAAGTGAATAATCATCAATGACTTTCGCGTCTCCACCTTGATGAATAATAAGTTCTCTGAATTTTTCCAGGGCAACACCAGACTCTAAGGCTTTTTTTGCTTTAGCGATTCCTTCTTTATGTGATTTAGCTAGACCCGCTAGATAAACCATTCCACCAGCAAGTGATAGAGAAATTTCTGTTAGATCAGCTGGACCTTTATTTTTTAAAGTTTCAATACTCTCGATAATTTCAAGCGAATTTCCGACGGCATCGCCAAGAGGTTCATTCATATCCGTGATCATGGTCATCATATTTTTATTGAAACGCAATCCTGTTTCACGAATACTTTGAGCTAGTTTTTTAGCATCACTGAGTTTGCTCATGAAGGCGCCATTTCCTGTCTTGATATCCATTACGATACCAGCAGCTCCTTCGGCCAGTTTCTTACTCATGATAGAAGCGGTGATGAGAGGAATTGATTCAATCGTCGCTGTAACATCTCTCAGCGCATAGATTTTTTTGTCAGCAGGAGCGATATCTTTAGTTTGTCCGATTAGCACCATACCTCGCTGTTTAAGTAGGGAGACAAAATCATCGAGCGAAATATCTGTTTTGAATCCTTTGATCGCTTCTATTTTATCAACAGTTCCTCCTGTGTGGCCTAGGCCTCTACCGGCGATCATTGGAATTTTCACTCCACAAGCAGCAGCGATTGGAGCAAGAATGAAGGACGTTTTATCGCCGACTCCACCAGTAGAGTGCTTGTCGATATAATATTGCTCAGGGAAATTGAGAACTGTTCCTGAATAAAGCATGGCATCGGTGAGAGCAACAGTCTCTTGCTTGTCAAAGCCATTTAAATAAATGGCCATAAGTAGAGCACTCATTTGATAATCAGCGATTTCACCATTAGTAAGGCCATTGATGAACCAAGTGATCTCATCTTTAGTAAGTTTTTCTTTATCTCGTTTCTTTTGTATAATATTATAAGCAGAGAAAGATTGTTTCATGAATTGGGCTCTCGTATTTATTAGTAGGAGAGCTAGTGTATTCAAAAGAGCAATAAAAATCAAAAATAACGCGAGTCAAAGAGCAATCAAATGATCATTAAAAAATATTTATCGTTTTTCATCCTCACTTTTGCCTTAGTTATGGCCAATCCTTCTGCATTTGCAGCTGATGATCAAGCATCGGGTATTATGGATGATTCACTTAGAGATATATCTGTTGTTTTAGGGGCAGGTGCAGCTGGTGCGATCCTTGGTCTTTCTACACTTTCTTTTGTTGATACTCCCTCTAAACATTTAAAGAACATTGCTGTCGGGGGTGCGATTGGGATTGTTGTTGGTGTGGCCGCAGTCATTGTTATGCAAGCTTCGAAAACAACATCTACTATTGGGCAAACAGAGATTCCTCTTAATTCTGAAAAATATGCAACTTTAACTCGCCAAGAGTTCACTAATCTTAAAATTGCTCAAGATCACTTGAAAGAGCCAAGCATCGGTTTTAATTTCGATTTCTAATACTGGAGTAAAAATATCTCCTATTCTTTGGCAAGTAGTGCCACATTCTTACTTCTTTTGAAGTAATGTCCAAGCTTTGATAAACTCGAAAGTGATTACACTTTAAAGGATTTTTTTAATGGCTAAACAATTAATTATCAACCAGACACTCAATGAGTGTCGGGCGGCGCTTATAGAGAATGGCGAAATTCTCGATTTTCTTATGGAGCGCTCTCACGAACATCGCCAAGAAGAAGCACGAGTTGATTTCCCTTTTGTAGGAGATATCTACAAAGGAAAAGTTGTGCGCGTTTTACCTGGAATGCAATCTGCTTTCGTTGATATCGGCTATGAGAAAGCTGCTTTTCTTTATGTCGATGATGCTTACATTCCAACAATCGAAGAGCAACGAGAGATGGCCGAAAAAAGTCGAAAGTCTCTTGAAGATAGCGAGAAAAAAGGTGAAGTGATTCCTGATGAACTTTCAACTTTATCTGAAGCAGTTAATATGCGCTTTCGTCCAGACATCAGCATCGAATCTTTTTTAAAAGAAGGTGATGAAATTTTAGTTCAGGTTGCAAAAGAACCAATTTCAACAAAAGGTCCTAGAGTTACAAGACATATTACATTTGCAGGAAGACACATCGTCTTTATGCCATTTATAGAACACACAGGTGTTTCTCGCCGAATTGAAAGCGAGAAAGAGCGTGAACGTTTAAAAGAAATCCTGGAAACAATTCGTCCAGACGGAACAGGTGTCATTGCTAGAACGGTAGCGGAAGGGCAATCGTATAAAACTTTAAAGTTTGATTACAATATGCTGGTTAAAATCTGGAAGGATGTTCAAAGAAAAGCGTCTACGGGAAAAGCTCCTTCTGTTGTTCATCAGGATTTAAGTTTTATCCAAAGAGTTCTTCGCGATATCACAGATGAAGATGTTGATGAAATTATCCTTGATTCAAAAGAAAATTTAAAAGAAGCGGAAAAGTTTGTTCAAAAATTTCTTCCAACCATGAAAGGAAAGTTTAAACATTACGCTGAAGAAACAACTGCCATTTTCGAAAAGTTTGGAATTGATCTTGAGATCGAAAGAGCGATTGATAATAAAGTTTTCTTAAAATCAGGTGGCTCTTTAAATATTGACCAGACAGAAGCACTCGTATCTATCGACGTGAACACTGGAAAATATATTGGTAGAAAAACGTTTGAAGAGACAATTTTAAAAACCAATCTTGAAGCGGTTAAAGAAATTGCTTATCAACTTCGCCTTCGCAATTGCGGGGGAATTATCATTATCGATTTTATCGATATGGAAAAAGAAGAAAATCGCATCACTGTTTATACAGCACTTTTAGAAGCACTTAAAAAAGATCGTGCTAAAACAAATGTTCTTCCGATATCAGGGCTCGGTCTGGTTGAAATGACCAGAAAGAGAACACGCGATACGCTTGCGCGTATTATGTGTGAACCATGTCCATATTGCGAAGGTAGTGGGAGAGTAAAATCAACTCTTACTGTTTGTTATGAACTTATTCGCGAACTCAATAAGACTCTTGCTAAATCAAAGGGATCAAAAGTTTTTATCTATGCCCATCCAGAAGTGGCAGCAACGTTAACAAGTGAAGACTTTGACCTCATTGAAACGCTAGAGGATGCTCATGGTAAATCGATTCAGATTCGCTCTGAAAACAATTACCATATCGAACAATACGAGATTTTTCCGCAAGAGTATTAAGAATTAAAAAATAAAAAAGGGGCGAGTTTATCGCCCCTTTTTTTATGAATTACATACAAGAAAAAACATCATTTAGTAATCGAACTTGTCCGCCATTTCCTTCTAGAACTTGGTTATCCACCTCCATTAATCCAGCAACTTCACCAAGAGCATAAAGAGTGATCCCTTCTACGTTTTGGTTAGCTACTTTTGTAGGGATATAGGGTCTAGGTCTATTTCCTGTAGTTTCAACTCTAACTTGTTTCAAGTCTTGGTTAACTACAATCAAAGTCATTACGTGATCTGTTCCACGGATGCTATCGCAATTAATTACGTTGTAATCAGCGTGAGCAACTGAAGTGAATACTGTAAGAGTTAACAGTGCTAAAATAGATGATAATTTCATAAAAGAGTCTCCAATTGATTAAAGTTTCTTATCTCTTTATATACACAAATTTTACTGTGTTTGGCGGGCGTCAAATAGGTCTTTGTAATTTTTATATAGTCTCCACCTGATAAGAATCTAGAAACAATGATTTAGATGTGTGAAAAAATTCCAAGCTCCTTTACAGTAAAAGCCCTCATTTGATAGGCTGGGCACAATTATACCCTAAGGAGCAATGTATGAAATTTCTTTTGGCCACGGCCATATCGTTTGTGAGCTTAAGTTCATTTGCTTGCGGAGTAGAGCAATTGGCTTCCTATCTTCCCGTTGGAACTTATTCGGGAGTAAACGATCAAGGAGTTGCTTGCCAGGTTTACGTAAAAGAAGTGAATTATCCTAAAAAAGATCTTCAAGTTAGAGTGGTTGCCGGAGGAATAGATCTTTCAAAATTAGTTCAAGAAGGATCTGTTGGTAGATGCCGTGGGGCCAGAGAATTTGATCTAACTGAACGAAGCCTTGTTGGATCTGATGATTCAAACTACGTTGAACGAATCATAAGAACAGTGAGTGCTGGCGATAATAAGCAATATGTAGTTGTCTCTTACTCTACAATTATGAATACAGATAGAAATGATCAGATTGCTGAATGTGTTGTTGATCTTTAGTTTTAAATGAAATGATTAGAAATAAAAAAGGGAGCAAATGCTCCCTTTTTTTATGCCCTTTTTAGACTGATAGAAAATTTTCCATTTTCAATTTCGCACTCGAGCTCTTGTTTCGCTGTTGCATGAACGAGATCGACCGCTAGAGTTTCCCCTGTAATATAATCTTTAAATTCAGAAGCAATCTTAGCAAGCTCATCTGTTCCATTAAAAGTAATATGGATGCGATCACTTACATTGAAGTTTAAATCTTTACGTGATTTTTGAATGAAGCTTACCATCTCGCGAGCAGTCCCTTCGTTTAAAAGAGCTTGATCAGGTTTAGTATCAATATCAATTGAGATAAAGCGGTTACTCATAGCTTCTGTTCCGGCCTTTGCCTCTCTGAAAATTAAAATTTCTTCAGTTGAGAAAACAACACCATCAAGAGTGAGAGAACCTTTTTCCTCAAGCTCCATAAGTTTTGAGCTATCAAGCTTTTCAATCAACGCTTTGTATTTGCCCATGTCTTTTCCAAGTTTCTTACCTAGTACAGGTAGATTTGGTTTGGCAAAAAGAGTGATAAATTTATCTTCAGCAGTATCAAATTCAATATTTTTAATATTGAGCTCTGCCTGGATGTAATCAGAAAGTTTTTTAATCTCGTTTAATAACTTTTGATCTTTGTGAATAATCGTAAGTCTCTTAAGAGGAGTCTTAACTTTGATCTGCACTTGATTTCTCTTCTGTCTTCCAAGAAGAATAATCTGTTGCATTCTTCCTACCGCCACTTCCAGATCATCGTTGATAAGGCTAGCGTTTGGAAGAGGATACTCACAAAGGTGAACCGATTGAACTTCAGCTGGATTCATTTTTCTTAGTTCTTGGAAAACGTACTCAGAGAAAAATGGAGTAAATGGTGCCATCGAAATAGTTAGCTCTCTAAGTGCTGTGTAGAGCGTAGAGTAGGCAGCACACTTATCATCTGTTAAACCGTCTCCCCAAAAACGAGCACGGTTAAGTCTGATGTACCAGTTTGTTAAATCTTCAATGAATGTAAAGAGCGCTGGAACAACATTGTAGAGGTGATACTCTTCCATTTCGCGAGCGATATTTTTCTTCAATGTTTGAAGATTTGAAAGAAGCCATCTGTCGACAATATTGTCTGAGGTTTTAAAATTATTAACTGGAGACCAGCCATCAACTTCAGCATAAGTTTGGAAAAACTTAAATGAGTTTTGCCATGGAAGAAGAGCTTTTCTAACCATGTCTTTTACACCTGCATCAGTGAATCTTTGCTCTTCCGCTTTTACTAACCCAGAGTTGATTAGATAAAGTCTTAGAGCATCGGCACCGAAAGTTTCCATGAGTTCATCTGGAGCTGTGTAGTTCTTCAGACGTTTACTCATTTTCTTTCCGTCTTCGGCCATAACGATTCCGTTGACGATAACGTTTTTAAAAGCAGGTTTATTAAAAAGTGCTGTTGATAAAACAGTTAATGTGTAAAACCAACCACGAGTTTGATCGAGACCTTCAGCGATAAATTCCGCTGGGAATCCTTGCTCAAACATTTCTTTATTTTCAAAAGGGTAGTGAAGTTGAGCGTATGGCATTGAACCAGATTCAAACCAGCAGTCTAGTACTTCTGGAATACGTCTATATGTTCCTTCTTCACCTTGGTGAGTAAATGTTAAGTGATCGACATTTTCTTTGTGAAGATCAGTTACACGAACACCTGTGCGCTGAAAAAGTTCGTCGATAGAACCGATGCAAACGCGGTTATTTGTTTTGTCGTTGATCCAAATAGGAATTGGCGTTCCCCAAACTCTATTTCTTGAAATAGACCAGTCGCGAGATCCTTCTAACCATTTACCAAAACGCCCTTCCTTAATGTGCGAAGGAGTCCAGTTGATTTGTGAGTTGGACTTCATTAGACGATCTTTAATATCTTCTACGCGAACATACCATGATGGGATCGCTTTATAGATTAGCGGAGTATCTGAACGCGGACAGAATGGGTAACTGTGAACAAGAACACCTTGATCGTATAGCTTGTTTTCATCTTTTAATTTTTTGATGATGTCTTTGTCGGCTGTCTTTACATGCACACCTTGGAAATCAAAAACTTCACTTGTAAATTTACCAGCATCATCAACCGGGCATTCAATAGCGCCGATTCCTGCTTCTTTCATTACTCGGTTATCGTCTTCTCCAAACGCTGGAGCGATGTGAACGATCCCTGTACCATCACTAGTTGTAACGTATCCATCGTTTAAGACGACGAAAGCACCAACTGCTTCATCCTTTTTGAAATAAGGAAAGAGCGGTTCATAGCGAAGTCCTTTTAACTGTGCGCCAGTGTAAGATTCAAGAACTTCAAAATTTCTTTTCTTTGAATAAGCTTCAACTCTGTCTTTAGCGATAATAAATTTTATGTCTTTGTCTTTATCGTGAACTTTTACATATTCAATCTCAGGCCCCATACAGAGAGCAAGGTTTGAAGGAAGTGTCCAAGGAGTTGTGGTCCAGGCAGCGATGTAAAAATCTTGATCTTTTACTTTGAATAAAACAGTGACTGCTGGATCTTGCACGTCTTGATAGTTCGAACTTGCTTCAAAGTTAGAAAGAACAGTTCCAAGTGCCGTTGAAAAAGGAACAACTTTTGTTCCTTGATAGATCAGGTCTTTGTTCCAAAGTTCACTGATAACCCACCAGACAGATTCCATGAAATTGGCATCCATCGTTTTATAATCATTTTCGAAATCAACCCAACGGCCGATTCTCGTGATTGTGCGTTCCCATTCGCTGGTAAAGCGTTGGACGATAGAGCGGCATTCGTCGTTGTATCCTTTGACACCAAATTTTTTGACAGCGTCTTGAGCTGACATACCTAACTTCTTGTCGATCTCGTGTTCAATTGGAAGACCGTGACAGTCCCAACCAAAACGTCGCTCAACATAGCGGCCCTTCATTGTAAAGTAACGAGGAACGATGTCCTTTAGAGTTGAAGCGAGAAGGTGGCCGTGGTGAGGAAGACCTGTTGCAAATGGAGGTCCGTCATAAAAAATATAAGGTCGTTTGCCTTTTGTGTTTTCCAGAGTCTTCTGAAAAATTTTTTCATTTTTCCAAAACTCTAAAATTTTGTGTTCGGTTTTAACAAACGAAAATGAGGTATTTTCTGATTCATTTACTTCAGTATTGTGAACATTTGTCACGAAGCTACTCCTTGGGGGTGATCACAGGGGGAAATTTTATCACTAAGCTCTGGAATTGAACAGAGCTTAGCTTCACTTCTAGAGGGTCTCTGCCGAATAAGTTTATATGAAATTGTGTTTACTCTTTATTTCACTTCTCCTGGTGGCGTCCTTGGGCACGGCGGAAGAAACTGGCCCGCTTTTTAAGGACCAAAAACAAAGTGCCACCAAATGGGGGGAGGTGAATTTTAATACCTTTCTTTCTTTTTCGGACTGGAGAGAGCAGCGAGATGAAAGAGATCAGGTCCCTGAGTGGGAGACAATTGTAAAGGAGCGCAATAACCGCGAAATTGTGGGGCGCTTTTTCCAATGCGTGGGGAATTGTCGGATTGATCGCGGTCAGAGTTTTTTTAATCCAAGCTTCAAAACCTCAATCTATGAAGGGGATGAGATTCAGACGGTAGGAGATTCCTATGCGTGGATTTTTCTTTTTGATGGAACCATGGTGAGACTTTCTCCAGAATCCTCTGTCACATTTAATGAACTCAATATAGGAATTAAAGAAAATTTTATAAGCGCTCGCGTGAACGTAGGGGATGTGCTGTGGCTCTCTAGAAATGAATCAACACTAGAAGAAAACAATATCCGTGAAACTGAAGTCCTCTTTAATCCACTTGCTCTTTATGAAGCTCAACCGATCCCCGACAAAAAAAAATATGTTGAAGGCGATTTGATAGAATTGGTTGAAGAAAAAGAAACAGTTCTAAAGCAGTATAAAAATTTAAACAATCTTATTGTTGAAAATAATAAACTTACTCGAGGCAAACCTACATATGCTTTTATCGTCATGCCCAATGTGACAGTGATGGGATATAATCCAACTGTTGAACTCGTCAGTATTCTCGGGGGAAAATCCTATCTAAAAAAACGCTCACCAACATTTTTGGGATTAAAAAAAGATGCAACAGCTGCAGCAGCAGAAGAGGATGTCTTTGTTCAGATGAGAGGATTTGAAAATAAAGATTTAACACCCATTGAAGCCGATAAGTGGTTAGCAGTGGATGAAAAAGGAAGAGGCTTAACAACAGAAGAAGAAAATCTTCACTGGCTTACGATGGGAGAGTTTATTACAAAAAGAATTCCAAGTATGCTCGTTGCTAGAGAACTCTTGATGCAAAAATATTCTGAATTTTGCTTCAGGGAAAAATACGATCCGAATATCTTGGCTGCAAATGATGGATATCGTCTCTGGGGAAGCTTGAAGTCCTCGGAAAATAAGGATCAAAAGAAATCTGATTTAGAACTGCGCCTGGATTTTTTAAAGGAGTATTTCAGAAGAATTGAAACAACAAATCTCTTGGTTTCAACTCATTTTAGAGATCGGTTAAAAGAAAGAGGCGAAAGTATGAAAGCGATGGAATATGGAAATTATTTCTTTATCAAAGCGCTCGATAAGTACTATTCTTATAGCGACTACACCGACGAAAAAGAAACTGGTGAAGTTTTAAATTCAACGACCAAATTGTTATGGAAGCGCATGCATGGGATCAGATAGTTCAAGAGAAAAATATACACTCGTATTAGGAAGTCAGAGTCCAAGGAGAAAAGAACTTCTCTCATGGCTAAATACTCCTTTTAAAATTGTAACAGCTGATTTAGATGAAGTGTCCACTGCGAGCGAACCAACAGACGTGGCCATTGATATCGCTTCTCAGAAGGCCCATGCCGTTTTAGATAAAACAAATGATCTCTCCAATCCATTTATTATTTCTTCCGATACCATTGTCGTTCTCGATGGAAAAATTTATGGGAAGCCTCGCGATCGCGAAGAGGCGAGAGTGATTTTGTCAGAACTGTCTGATCGAACTCATCAAGTTGTGACTGGAGTAAGTTTTCTTTTTAAGGATATTTCTACTGGAAAAATTAAAGAGCATCGTTTTTTTGATTCGACAGAAGTAACTTTTAACGAAATCACCGGCGACCTGATGGAAGCCTATCTGGCCACAGGTGACTCTCTTGATAAAGCTGGAGCCTATGGCATTCAAGGTCCGAGCCTGACATTTATTTCAAAAGTGAATGGAAGTTATTCTAATGTTGTAGGATTTCCTCTAGATAAAGTAGTGAGCGAATTAACAATTGTATTAGGTCAGAATTGGAGACTTTTGTTTTGATTAATGATCTTCTTGAACTCTTAAAATCTAAAAAATTAAATTTCAAAACGATTGAAACCTCCAAAAATGGATTCATTATCGAGTTTGATGTTAAAGCAAAACCATCTGCACGAGTCGAAAAAATCTTTATTGATTCTAATGGAATGTTGGTCGTTCAAACGAGAGCAAAGCCAGTGGATGGAGAGGCCAATCAAGACATTATTGAAAAAGTATCAGACTTGATTGGCGTTCCAAAATATCAAGTAGAAATTCTTCGCGGTGATAAATCAAAGAATAAAAGAATAAAACTCATGGTGGAAATCACCGCGAAAAAAAATGAAGCCTATTTTCAGAGTAGGATTAACGACTTCTTAAACCAAGAGGCTTAAGGCTCGTATTCTTTTTCACAGAACGGTTAGGTCTTAAGCTCAAAGGCTTAATAGCGTTTCCTCTTCTTTCTTCAAGCTGAGTAGACATCTTTGTCGTGTGATTTGTAGATGCTGTAATTGTTGTTTTATTAGGCAAAATTGTAGTTTGATTTTCAGTCGTCATAGTCGTCCTCTTTGTTAATTGTTGTTTTAGGTTTCTCTAAGCCTTTTTTAGGCACCCTCTCCAACCAATAACATTGAGACGCTATCTCAGTGCATGCGGTTTAGAAAAGCTACCTTGTTTTTAAAGTAGTATTCAATACCTTCTCCTTTAGTAATCATTCCCGAGTGAATTGCTAAATCATATCGGCAATGAAGATTAAATTCTTAAGCATATTCTAGCATGAAGATGACTTTTTATCCACGGGGGGTGAGGGGGCAAAGATTGACCAGGATACTTGTGTTGTAAATCATTGAAATGTAGGGCATTCTAGAGCTTTGAAACATGTAATTTTTGCCTGACAAGGAAGCTATTATGAAGAGGCACTGCCCACTCTTTGCCCTAGTGCTCATCTGTTCTGCACTATCCTCCTGCTCATTTAATCATATAGCCGTGACAACCTCCTCTCCTCTTCTCTATAGCGCCAGTAAAGAGGTGGAGACTGAATCAAACTTCGAATTGTTTAGAAGTGGAGTCCCGGGGAACCTAATATTGATGGAAGGACTTCTCTCAGAAGCTCCTGAGAATGAGAATATTCTTGCTACTCTCACAAAAGGATATGCCGGATACGCTTTTGCAGTAAACGAAAGCGATATGCTCAATGAAGAGTGGGGAGAATTAAAAACTGAAATTGGAAAATCTCAAGCACTTTTTAATTACACGAGAGCATTTAATTTTGGTCTTCGTTATCTAAAAAAACATAAAATTGAATTAAACGACCTCCTGTCTAAAATGAATGACCCTCAAGGAATCACTCATTATTTAGATAAACGATTAAGCACCGACGTAAAGGATTTAGAAACAGTCCTTTTCACAGCCCAGTCTTTTGCCGGAATGATCAATCTTCAAAAAGATAACATTTCTCTAGTTGCCCAACTTCCAGTTGCCAAGTCGATGTTTGATTGGGTTTGTATGAAAGATCCAAAAATTATGTATGGGACATGTGATGTTTTTTACGGGGCCTTTGAAGCTGGACGACCAAAAATGCTTGGAGGAAATCCAGAGAAGGGAAAAGAAATTTTTCTTCGAGCAATCGAAAATCATCCACACAATTGGTTAATTCGCACAAGTTATATGCAGTACTATCTTATTCCTCAAAATGATAAAGAGGGATTTGAACAGCAATTGGAATTTTTAAAAACAAAGCAAGCGGAATTTAATTCTTTCCACGTGTATTCAACAGATCCTGCCCAAAAAGAGGTTTCGTGGAGTAGAGAATCGCATTTACGTTTCTATCAAACACTTGCTTTAAAACGACTTGAATTAATGAATAAATATCAAAAGCAATTTTTTTAAAAGGAAGAATTATGAAAAAAAGTTTATTGGCACTATCGCTTCTATGCTCCTTTAATGTTTTTGCTGCTCCCATAAAAGTTGGAGTTCTTGTTCCAGAAGGAACAGGGTGGGCAAAAATCATCAAGAAGATGACAACAGAAATCAAAGATGCAACAAAAGGAAATGTTGAAATTAAAATTTATTACGGAGGCTCTCAAGGTGACGAGCAAGACGTTTTAAGAAAAATTCGTATCGGTCAATTGCAAGGTGGAATTTTTACAGGAAAAACACTTGGCGATATCAATGGTGATGTTCGTGTAATGGAAATTCCTTTTACATTTAACTACAATCGCGACAAAGCGTTAAAGACTCTTCAAAATTTAACTCCTTTCTTTAATCAGAACTTTGAAAAAAATAAATTTAAAAGTTTAGCTACTTTTGAGATTGGACAAATTTATCTGGTGTCTCAGAAAAAAGTTTCAAACTTAGATGGAATTAAATCTTTAAAGATTTGGTCATGGGAAGGGGATCCGGTTGTAAATACAATGTTTGATGCCATGAAATTAATTGGTGTGCCTCTTGCTCTTCCAGATGTTCTTTCTTCTCTAACCACTGGAGTTATCGATGCAGCTTATGCTCCAGGGATTGGAATCATTTCTCTTCAATGGAATACAAAAGTTAAATACGTTGTAGATTTCCCAATCTCTTATTCAGTAGGCGCTTTTGTTATTACAAGTGATGCCTGGTCAAAGATTGCGCCAGCTGATCAAAAAATTATTGCTAGTATTTCAAAAAAATACGAAGGTGAAATTAACAACACAAATACAAAAGACAATGAAGAAGCTTTTAAAAGTATGAAAGCTCAAAAAATTGAATTTATTAAATTTAGCGATGCCGATATCAAAGCTGCACAAGCTTACCGTCAAGAGATTGTAAAACGTCTTAAAGGTAAATTATTCTCTGAAGATGCTTTGAAAAAATTAGATGCAGAATTAGCTAAGAAATAAGGGGCCATACCATGGGCATCGTAAAAAAACTTGATTGGGCAATTGAGAAATTTGCTTCTTCCATTTTAGTTGCAAGCATTCTCGCCATTTTGTTTTGTAGTTCGTTGAGTATCATACTGCGATGGTTTCAAATTAATCTTAGTTGGATTGATCCATTTGTTCGTCATCTTGTTCTTCTCGGAACATTTGTCGGTGGTGTTATCGCAACAGGAAGAGGAAATCATATTGGAATTGATCTCATCAGCAAGTTTTTAGAAGTAAAAGGCTATGAGCACGCTAAAACTATAGTCAACAGGGTCATTCTTCTTTCTTCTGGTTTAGTTCTTATCTGGCTTATTAAGGCGGGAACTGATTTCACAAGAGTTGAAATGGAATTTAGCAAAGTTGAGTTCTGGGGAATTAAAAGTGGCTTTTTAGTATTGATGATTCCCATTTGGCCTTGGACTATTTCGCTTAGATTTTTAACTCTTTTTATTTTGAGCTTTGAGAAAAAAGAAGGTGCAGTATGAACGGATGGGTTGTAACAGTTGCCATCTGTTTGCTGGCAAGTATCGGAGTTCCTCTTTTCATTATTATGGGACTGGCCGCTCTGGCAGCTTTTACTTTTTCAGGAGTAGAGGTTTCAGCAGTTGCTCAAGAGATGTATCGCATTTCTTCGGCGCCTACTCTGATGACCATTCCTCTTTTTACTTTCGCAGGATATTTAATGGCCGAAAGTCATTCGCCAAAACGATTGATGAAATTGGCCGAAACTGGTCTTGGATGGATTCCAGGCGGAATTTCAATTGTCACTCTGATCGTCTGCGCTTTCTTTACAGCTTTTACTGGCGCTTCAGGAGTTACAATCATTGCTTTGGGTGGAGTGATTTATCCCATTCTTTTAAAAGAAGGGTATTCTGAAAAATACACACTGGGAGCTATTACGGCTTCAGGTTCATTAGGACTTTTATTTCCTCCTTCTCTTCCAATTATTCTTTACGGACTTATTGCTAAAGTTGATATCGATAAACTTTTTAAGGCCGGGATCGTACCAGGATTTGTGATCATTTTAATTTTATCTATCTGGTCAATTTATAATGGTCCAAAAAAAGAAGTAAAACACAAATTTGTTCTTAAAAATTTTCTTTCAGCTCTCAAAGAATCCTGGCTTGAAGCGATCCTGCCTGTGGCCGTTTTAATTGGAATCTATGGAGGATTTGTAACAGTAACTGAAGCAGCTGCATTTACCGCTCTTTATATTTTTATTATTGAAGTTTTCATTTATAAAGACCTAGACATTGTTAAAGATATACCAAGAGTTTCTATTGAAACAATGAGCTTAGTGAGTGGAATTCTTTTAGTGCTTTGTTGCGCTTTAGCTTTTACCAATTACATGGTGGATGAAGACGTTCCAATGAAGATTTTTGCTTTGATGAAAACTTATTTAACAAGCAAATACTCTTTCTTGTTTTTCCTCAATATTTTCTTGCTGATTGTTGGGTCAGTGATGGATATCTTCAGCGCGATTATCGTTGTTGTACCACTCATTCTTCCTGTTGCTCATGATTTTGGTGTAAATCCTCTGCATTTGGCGATTATTTTTTTGACGAATCTGGAGATCGGGTATCTTCACCCTCCGATTGGGATCAATTTATTTATTGCCAGCAATAGATTTAAAAAGCCGATCACTGATCTCTATAGTGCATCGATTCCGTTTGTTGTGTTGTTGGTTATTGCTCTTTTATTGATTACCTATGTTCCGAGCATGAGTTTGTTTTGGTTTAATTAAATGAAGAAAATTAAAGCGATCATTTGTATTTTTAATTTACTCTTACCAGGGATGTCTCTGGCAAAAGTTGATAAAGAATTGAGCGAAGCTGAATCATTGGATCGCTATTATCAAAATCTTTTTTTAGGTGAGAAGAAAACGAACAATTATCACGGACCGCTTGATCCAAGAGCTAGCTTTAGCCCTGAAGATGGAATGTTGTGGTTGTTAGATGATCAGTTTGCTGATCATTATCTCAATGATCAAATCCAGTCTGAAGCAATGGATCTCCATGAGTTTTGGTTTAAAAAGATCATTGATAAATCGACTTGCCCAGATGCTGCTCTTGGAGAAAATATAGATTATATTCGTTATCTCTATCGGCTTCTTTCTATTAGCTATCTGTTTGAATCGCTTAAAATGAATAATAAGGTTGCTAGAGAGTTGGGGGCAGATAAGAATATTTGTTCACTTTCTTACGATGATCTTTTTAGTAAGTGTAATCCGCAATCAGATGATATGAAAAAATTTAAGGAAAGAGCTTACGGTAAATTTGTTAATGAAATTTCCAAGATCAGTGTTTCTCCTTTTAACAAAAAAGAAACAGCTGAGTGGCTTTCTGATTTTCAACACTCAACATCTCTTACAATTGACCCGATTCAAGCCCGTCTACATGACTGGTGTTATAAAGAAAAGAAAAACTGCCGAACTATTTCTGTAGCAGAATTGAAAGATGCACTTAAAAATATTTGCATAGGCGATAGAGATTTAATTCATGAATTCTGTTCTGAGAAAGATAATCTCTATGGGATTTCTTATGCGGATAAGGCCACTGAACTTATTCAAACGTCAAACGTTTATAATATTATTAATCGCAGTGGAATGGGAGAAGAGTGTCTTCGCCGATATGTAAAAGTTTTTTCGCCAAAAGAAATTCATTATTCATCTTTGGGCAGACAGTTTCCTCTTGTTTACTCGCATTTAGTTAGAACTAACAGTCGCTATCTCCAAGGGGAACTTTTTCTTCCTGGGGCCTTAAAAGAATTTGATATGAAAGGTCTTAGTGATTTTCTCACTGCTCTAAAGCCACCCAAAGTTGAGCCGAAGGTTGTTATTGTTCCTAAACCAAAGCCAAAACCAAAAGTTGTACCAGTGGTTGTTGCTAAACCTGTTGTAGCTCCAAAGCCAGAGCCTGTTAAAATGGAAATAGTGGAACCACCAAAGCCAAAAATTTCAGAGTTTGAAAGTAAGCTTAAAGAATTTGAAGAAAAAAAGCTTGAAAGCCTTTCGATTAATATGGAATCCTTCCGCGATGATTTTGAATTTACTCCACAGATGATTGTTGATCTTTCTGGGCCAATCAAAAAATTTCAAACAAGATCGGCCTTAAACGATATGAAGTCTTATGATAATTTGGGAAGTGCCGAGGCGCCGGTTGGGTTGATCTTTTTAAAATATCTTATCGATACTGAAAACCATCAAGGGCTTTTTAATATTATAACTGTTTTAGGGAACAAGTTTTTTGTAAATAACGATATCGAGAAAAAAGATAAGCCTGTTTATATCGAACTCCGAAATGATGCTTCTACTAACAATCACTGGCAAATCATACTTGTAAAGAACAAGAAAAAATAAAAAAACCCCAGATGAACACTGGGGTTTTTTATTTTTAGGTGGGATGGAAATTAATTTCTAAATTATTTTGCTGTCAAAAGTTTTGTCTGAGCTACAGAGCTACTTAAATCAAGCATTAATAAGATACCAGAGTTTTCACCGTTGGCGTCAGATCCAACTAGAGAGATGTTACCAACTCTTGTATTGCTTGCGTAGTATCTAGCTGTAACGATAGCATTTCCGATTCCAAGATTGTTAAGTGGGATGAACACACCAAATAATTTTGGACCAACATATACACTCATGCCGTGGAATTTTTGAATTGTAAATGCAACTGCTGGTAAACGTCCGCTAGCAACACCTGGTAGAGCACGTCCACCTGGAAGAGCTTGTGGATCTAATCCTTGCACTTGAGCTTTAGCAACGTCTTTAATTGCAATGTTAATCGACATTAGAGTTCCAGCTGTTTGAAGATCTGGAGAAATCTCTAGGTAAGAATTTGGATACTTTGGAATGTTGTAACGAAGACCACCATCTAGTTGGATGTTTTGAAACACGAATGAGATAAGTACTGAGTCGTTGTTCAGAGTAATCGATGA
Organism: Bacteriovoracales bacterium; assembly: GCA_037444575.1. GTDB lineage: Bacteria > Bdellovibrionota > Bacteriovoracia > Bacteriovoracales > Bacteriovoracaceae > Bacteriovorax. The sequence goes on along the minus strand of JBBIME010000007.1, from coordinate 83,729 downwards.
TGTTGATACACCAGGGATTGCAACGTTTGTCCCACCAGCACCTTTACCACAAGAAGTAGAGAAGACACCTAGAACAAGTAGAGAAGACAGTAACAGAACCTTTGATTTCGTGAAGATATTCTTCATAGCATTTCCAAAAATTTTGCTGCAAGTTTTTCTTAACAACTGTGATTGAACAACAACATACGTACAACAGAAAACTTACAAACGTTTTTCAAACACAGACAGATTACGAGCTTTTTGTAGTGGGATCAAGAAAAGCAAGCGATTCAGAATTTTCAAATAGTTGACTAATAGGCACGATTTATGAAAGTGCCAATTTTTGTTGTGATTAAGAGTTATTTATAAGCGATCTCCTTAAAATTAGATTTATAAATAAGTCTAAATAAAATGCCTAAGGGAGTAGGCGAATTATCCGACAAGTTTATAAGAGTTTTACGTCTTCTTACGGACTTGAGAGTTCCCTGGAGAGAAGGCCTTATACTATAAGAATAAAAACTGAGGTTATCATGAAAAATATTTTTTTAATTGTTGTGATCGCTCTATTGGCAGTCTCATGCGGACCAAAGGGGAGTGCTAAAACAAATTTCAAAATTTTTTCTGGCGCCATCATTGATCCGGCAGTTACTTTTCCTGGTGGTCTTTTAGTTATGGGAAGAAGCTTAGATAATACGCAATCTTTTATCCTGCCTTATAATTCAACACTCGAACTTACTTTGCAAAAAGGTAATTGGGAATTTGCTTCTATCGGATGGAAAGGATTAAATCCAATGGAAGGAGCTCAAGAATGTGCTTATCAACAGGCTAACATCACAACTGATTCTTTTTCACTTACATTTAATATGACGTATGCAAATTGTCTTAATACTAAAACGGCACAGGCGAATTATTTCAGTGCTCCTCAATATTACAACAATACACTTTCTGCCAATGGTATTCCGGTTGGATTTAAAACATTAAATGTAACTGAATGTCTTCCTGCTATGCTGGGAAGTTGTGCTGCCCCAGTAATGCCAACCTCTTTTAAAATTGATGTTCTTCCTCACTTGCAAGGTATCTCAACAACAGCAGCTATAGGATTTTCTTCTAACTGTGTTAATCCTACAGCTGGCGCTGCTGCCACGGCCTTAAGTAATCTCACTCCTCCTTGGGGTGGACCAACGGGGTTTATTGGGATGAGAATAACGACATTCACAGGGGCCAATTGCAGTGGGATTGCCAAAGATTATATTTTTGATCATGGATTTGGTAATTATTTAAATAATACTTTTGTAGATGTGAACGGCGTGACTCAGACAAGAAGAGGGGCCCCTTCAACCGACCCAGCTGCAATGTTTCCGATTCTTACTCAATTCAATTTTTTAGGAACAACAGCAACTGCGCCAGGAACGACTACGCCTGGAAATCTTGGAGATATGTATTTTGTTCCAGTGGTATCGCCAGGTATTCCTGGAGTTTATTATGTTTTAACAGGGGCCATGCCACCATCAAGTTACACATGGACAGGGATGGCGGATGGTTTATCAGTAAAACTATTTTTGGAACAATAATTAAAATTTAAAATTTTTAATTTCTCTAGAGTGTAGCACTTCATCAGAGTGAGCAAAGCCAGTAATGCGAATGACGTTAGCTCCACTTGCAATAGCAGCTTGAAGTCCAGTTGGCGAATCTTCAAAAATTAAAGTTTTAGTTGGAAGACTTTTAAGTCTTCTCATTCCTTCAAGATACGGCTCTGGATGAGGTTTGGTGAAAGTCGTCTGGTGTCTTCCCATTTGCAGATCAATGTGAGTTGTGATGCCAAAGCACTCGAGAGTTTTTTCAACAATAATATCTTCACTGGCACTCACTACTGCTGTTGCTTTTTTCTCTTTCTTTAAAGCATGAAGAAAATCAAAAAGGCCTGGAGTTATATAGTTTATTTTTTCTTCGTGAGTTAAATTTTTAAAAATCTCAAGAAGGTGTTTATTTTTTTCAGCGATGGCCACTTCGATTTCGTGATCAGTGAGTTCTGGGCAAGCGTGTTTTAAAACTGCGGTATCAGTCATTCCATAGTACTGATCAAGACAAGCTTCTAAATCAATATCAATTCCTCGAGATCTCAAAACGATAACGGCAGCTCTTGCGTGAAGCGGTTCCGTATTGACGATAGTTCCATCCATATCAAAAATCACAGCATCATGAGAGTTTAGTAGAGTTTTTAAGTCAGTCATTAAGGTGATTCCTTGCCCGATAATAATTTGGAGTGATCTCTGCTATGATTGTAATAGAGTTAGTGGGGACTAATCTATATGAAAATCTTTTCACGCGAAGAAAGTTCTAGTGCACCAAGAGAAGGAGCCGCAGTAAAAAAAGCAGCTCGAGGGAAAAAGCGTGCCGCTTCGGCTGCTTCGGGCCCCTCTGAAAAGAAGGCTATTGGCGAAAATGAAATCAGAGAAAAATTAGCTGCTCACGTCGAAACGTCAAATACTGCCAAGTCAAAAGTTCTTCAGCAAAATTCCAAACAATTTGGGGCGGGCTTTATGAACTCAGACGTAAAACCAGCACCTCCGATACCTGTTGAAGCTAAAGAAAAAGCTGAAGCCGTTCAGGGAGAAACAGAAGAAAAAGATAGCGTAAAAGACTCTCATCTTCTCATGAGCGATGTAAAACTCAATGATCCTAAAGATCCAACAACTCAAGAAAAATTAAAAACAGTTCTTTCTAAGGGCGCTTTTAATTTTAATCCTCGCGAAAGAGAGGCCCTCGATAAAATCCTTAACGGGAGCAATTAAAGGCGTGCGTTCTTTTCTGCAGATTCAAGAAGTTCTTGAAGTTTTTCAATGGTTGATTTGACGACCGTTTCTAAAGATCCTTCGATAACAGTTGCCGCCGAATGATCATGACCTCCGCCACCTAAGGCCCTTGCCATTACACCTACATCAACATTACCAACAGAGCGAAGAGAGACTTTTATCTGATTGCCCATTTGTTTGAACATCGCTGCAACTTTTATATTATCTAAAACGAGAAGGTGATTGATGAATGCATGCGTGTCTTCTGTATCGACATGAAATTTTTCAAGCATATCTTCTGTCAAAGTCAGCCACGCAATCTTTTCATCTTTAGTTGTATGAGCACTAGCTAAGACTTTTCCAAGAAGTTTCATGAATGTGATTTTTTTTGTTCCATAAATCATGTTGTAGGCATGAGGAGGGCGAACTCCTGTATCCATCAAGCTTCCAATCAGACGGTGAGTGTCACCAGTTACTGTTGGATAACGAAAGCTACTTGTGTCAATTAATACTGCTGTATAGAGGGGAAGTGCCATTTCTCTGGTAAAATCAATGTCCAGAGACTTGATAAGATCGCCTGCAAGTTCACCTGTAGCGGCTTTAGTTGTATCAATGCAGTGATTGGCCATTATTTCATTGGCGCATGGATGATGATCAATAAAAAGAACATTGGGAGCACTTTTGCCAATTGTTTGAACTCTTTCGCCAATTCTTTCCAGTGAATTGGTGTCAGTCACGATAAAAAAATCAACTTCGACATCCGGGTAGAAAGAGTTGTATTCGTCTGCAGAGATTATGACATTGCTTGGGTCTAGGTACTTATAGCGTTCAAGAAGTGGCTCTTCATTAACACAGATCGCATTCTTGCCCATCGCTCTCATCGCCAGACAGAGAGCAATTTCACTTCCAATGCCATCGGCATCGGGAAAAATATGTGTGGTGATCACAATATTTTGGGCCTTTTTAGTCAAGAATTTAAAGCGCTCAGTATTATTCATAGTTGAAGTCTGATCGTAAGTTTGAGGTCATTCTTTAAAGTTATACTAAATTTTTTTCAATTGATGTAACTTTTGCTACGATTTTAAATAAATTACACAAGAAGCGTGGTCCTATGGAAAACAATATCGCGATAGACATAAACAAACTGAGTAAGTCTTACCCAGGAAGAGTGGCGTTAAATGAAATTACTTTCTCGGTTAAGAAGGGAAGTGTTCATGGTTTCCTAGGTCCTAACGGAGCAGGAAAGTCGACTACCATGAAAATTCTGAGTGGTCTAATTCCCGAGTCAAGTGGTGAGTTCAAGGTTGATGGAAAGGTCGGTTTTTTGCCAGAGCATCCTCCTGTTTATCCCAACATGACAGTAGAAGATTATTTGCAATTTGTTTTTGATATCTATTCTCCAGAGAAATCAAACAAGAAAGAAGCAGTTGCTGATGTCATGGAAAAAACCGGACTATCAAATGTAAAAGAGCGCTTGATTGGAAATCTCTCTAAGGGATATCAACAAAGAGTAGGAATCGCTCAGGCCCTCGTTCACTCACCTGAGATTATTATTCTCGATGAACCAACAGTCGGTCTTGATCCTGTGGCCATTGCAGAAATTAGAGATTTGATTACCAAACTAAAAAAAGATCACACTATTTTATTTTCAACTCACCAGTTGCACGACGTTGAACTTCTTTGTTCTGATATCACATTGATCAATCATGGAAAGATCGTTGTAACAGGTCCCCTGGAAAAAATTTTAGAGGGCTTAAAGACAAGAATGGTTATTCGAGCAAGAGTTGGATCCTTTTGTGAAGCAGATGTAAAAAAAATGATGGCCCAATTTAAATTGGAATCTGTTGAATACAAAAGTGAGCCAGACAAAAAAGATATCACTTTAAAAATTGTGGCCAATGCCAACGAAAATTCTAAAAAAGATATTGCACGATTTTTAACAGATGACTCGATTGGACTTCTGGAATTTGGCGAAGAGAAACTTGATTTAGAAGAAGTCTTTAAACAAATGGTTCAGTAACACCAAGAAAAACAACAACGAGAGAATATGTATTTAAAAAAAATAGGGATATTAGTAAAAAAAGAGTTAGGGGATGCTTTTTTCTCACCTCTAATCTATATCCTTTCTGGTCTTTTCTGTTTCATGATGGGATGGCTTTTCTTTAATTATCTATTGCAGGCAAAGACGCTAACGACGGCGACGATGACTCAAGCCGTGATCACTCCGATATTCGGGAACATGAATTTTATTTTTGTTTTCTTGTGTCCACTTCTTACCATGAGATCATTTGCTGAAGAGAGAAAACAATCAACTCTTGATCTTCTTTTGCGATCAGAACTAAGTGAGATGCAAATCATATTGGCAAAATTCATCTCCAATTTGGTGATGGTTCTTTTCATGATCTCTTTTACTCTTGTTTTTCCTATTATCCTTGCGCTATCAGGTTATAGTGACTGGGGAGTTGTTGGGAGCTCTTACTTAGGAGTTCTTCTTTCAATCATGGCCTATATTGCTGTTGGCCTTTTCTGTTCTAGCCTCACTGATAATCAAATTGTCGCGAGTCTTCTCACTTTTTGCATTTTGCTTGGCTCAATGTTGATGGTTATCACAGTGAATGCAACTAATAACTATCTTTTAGCTCTCATCGTTCAATATATGACGGTTCCATTTCATTATGAAGGTTTTGTGAAGGGGTTATTTCGTTCATACAGTTTTATCTATTTTGCGAGTTTCATTGGATTCTTTTTCTTATTAACCCTTAAGTCTCTTCAGTCGAGAAAGTGGTAGATTATGAAAAAATGGTATAACCTGCTTCTTTCAATCATTAACGTCATTCTTTATTTTGTTATCATTGCTCTTTGGATTTCAATTCCAGATGAACTGACTTTAGATATCGCAGTGACGGTGTTTAACTTGGCATTGACTCTTATTCTCGTTTACATGAATAAAGAAAAGCTAAGCATTTACTATCAAAGTCACCAATTTAAAAAACTGACTGAAACCTTAGTTTTCGTTTTCTTGGTTTTTTGTCTTTTGGGCGTGGTGAATTACTGGGCCTTCAAGCACCCTGTGCAAAATGATCTCTCCGCTTACAAAATGAACTCTCTTACCGACCAAAGTAAAAACGTCTTAAAGAGAATGAAAGGCGAGGTTAAATTTAAACTTTTTGCAAGAAAGCAAGAAGCGAATCTCTGGCTTCCATTATTTGAATTTTATCGAGCAGAAAAAAATGATATCACGATTGAAAAAATTGATATTGATGTTCGCCCTGATTTGGTAGCTGATTATCACATCACTGAAGTCGCTACTCTCGTTATTGAGTACATGGGAAAACGTCAGTATGTGACCGAAAGAGACGAACTCAATATAACAAACGGATTAATTAAAATTTCTCGCTCAAATGACCCTGTTGTTTATTTTATTCAAGGTCACGGAGAAGGGGATATTACTTCCGGTGAAACAGAAGGGTTAAAGTTTATTTATGAGGCCATTAAAAACTCTGCCGTAGATATTAGACCGTTAAGTCTTCTTTCAACTCAAGAAATCCCTTTTGATGCTAAGACAGTTATTCTTTGGGGCCCAAAGACTGCACTTCAAGGGACTGAGCTTAAAGTTCTGCAGCGTTTTCTGGACAGAAAAGGAAATCTTCTCGTGGCGATTGATCCTGATCTCAACCGCGATGTTAACCCTGAACTTAGAGCTCTTTTAAGACGCTATCGACTCAATATAAGAAACGATTTAGTCATTGATCGAAAAAGTTTTGTGAATGGTTCAAATGGCTCAATACCACTTGTGGAAACTTATAGTGCTGAACATCCGATCACTAGAAAATTTAAAGGACAAGTGTTTTTCCCTCTAGTGTCTTCAATCGAAGAAATTCCTGAACAGATCTCACAAGAAAAAGGGCGAGTGACGATGCTTACAAATTCATCGGCATTTCCTGAAGCTTGGGGGGAAACAAACATAAAAGAATTTGCTGCTCAAAAAGTTGAGTACAATGCAGGCAAGGATCATCCAGGTCCTCTTAATTTCGCTGCTGTTTTTGAAAGTGATCACAATAAAATTGTGGCCTTTGGGAATTCAGGATTTGTTCTTAATGCCTACTTAAAATTTGGAACAAATTATTCGCTCTTTTTAAACTCATTATCGTGGCTGGTTGATGAAGATAGATTGATTTCTTTTAATCTTCCGATCGTTCAAAATGAACCAATGTTTATTTCAACCCAGCAGATGGGAGTTGTCTTTTATTTCTCTGTCCTTTTTTCCCCGCTCATTCTTATCGGTGTGAGCATTTATATGTATCGTCGAAAAAGAGATAAATAATGTTCAACCAAAAAATTAAAAAAAATAAAAATCTTATACTTTTTGTGGTCCTCATCCTGGCCATCGCTGTGACTTATTGGTTCGAAGAAAGAGGAAACATTAATGCTCAAAAGGCCATCGCCACAAAAACGGAAATTTTGGATGCAAGCGCTCTTGGTGAGTTAAAAGGCGTAAAAGGAATTAAGCTGGATTTCATAAAAGAGGGCGATAATTATTACTCTCGAGAAAATCATCTTCTTCTTTCAAAAGCGCGCCTTGATGAATTTTTTAAGATTTTGGCTGGAATCAAAGTAAAAACATTCTTAAAGGATGAGGATGTCGCGAAAGTAGGGAAAGCTTTTTATATTCCAGATGATGCCCTAAAGCTCACATTTCAATTTGAAAAAGGTGAAATCGACTTCACTCTCGGGAAAAAACTCGACTTTGATCAAACATTTTACATGGAAGTGATTAAAGGCGGAAAAAAACAATATGTAATAGCTGAGGATCAGTCTCCTGATCCAGGTGTGTATCGAAATGATAAGGATTATCAACGATCAGAAGCAAAATTTAAAAGATTGCAAATGATCTTTATGTTAACCAATGTCTATTTCTACGACACGAGACTTTTTAAAGATCTCTACCCAGATGATAAAGCGATAAACTTTGATGAAATATCAATTCTCACATTTAGAAACAAAAAATATTCCATCAATTTTAAAAATACGACGACCAATCCTCCCGTTCCTAAAACGCTGGGGTATTTTGAAGAGAACTGGTTATCCTTTCATCGAACGTTGACAAAACTAGAAGGAAGAACTGTGATTGCTCCTTATGAGCAAAGTGCTCTTTCTGAAGTTCTTTCTCAATTTGAGATTAAAGATAGGGCCGGTAGAAATATAACCCTCACTGTGTACAAAAAATTTGGCGATCAAAACGGCTATTTCTTAACAAGCAGTTTAGATAAAGTTCTCTATGTTCTAAAAACTGAAGATGCTCCCTATTTTTTCGTGAACGTTCAGGATTTCTGGAAAAAAAATATTTCGCCCAAGGAAAAAGAGTATCAACTCGGAATTACTTTTTATGGGAAAGCGACGGATCTAGTAAACATCAGTGACAAGGAGCTCTTTAAAGCGACGTCTGCAAAAGCAGGTACTGTTACCAGACCATTAGAATTTAAAAAACTTATCGATTTTATAAAGATGGAAGGGGATCACGTTTCTGATATGACAGAAAAACCAAGTGAAATCCTCAAGAAACAAATAATGCAAGTTCGTTTTGATAATAGAGTTCTCAATGTTATCCTAGAGGACAACGACGCTATTTTGGTAGATGTGGATCAAAAAGTTAAGATCCACCATTATGTAGGGGCCACTTTACCTTTTAGTACGAAACGCTCTGATTATTTTGAGTAGAACATATGATGGAATCACTAACGCTCTATTTTAATGCCTTTAAACATTTCGCTGACGTGAAAGACGAGCGCAAACTTTCTTATCTAGAGCTTATGGGAATTTCCTGGGCCCTTCATATGCTCTATGCTTTTTACTCTGTCTTTGCTTTATTTTTAGGAGTGAAAAGTTACGAATATCTTTCGAGTTCAAAAGACTTCTCTCACTTGATGCTCGAGTCTTTTACTTTCAAATTCCAAAAACTCTCACTCTTAACGACTCTTTTTGCCGTGATCGTTTATCCGTTTATTTTCCAATTTGCTTATAAATTTTGGAAAGGCTCTTTTAAATTTTATGCCAATATTTTTGATTATGAAGATGAGCAATTTGATGAGAAAGCAGGTGATATTTTAACGACTGCTTTTTCTTCTAATCTTTTTTTAGTGCTGCCAATCGTGGGGAATATTTTAAGCAATATCGCTTTGGCCTATTTCCTTTTTTCAGGACTAAAGAAAAAATATGAATTTACGTCTTTGCAAGCCTCTTTAGTGCTAATTACTCCTTTATTTATACTCTTTTTGTTCGCAATGTTCAGTGCGTCTTATTTTGTTTTCCTGTTAACCCTGATCTAACTCTTCGAAGTCTTTAAAATGTCAGATTTTATTAATTTTTAATGAGACCTCTCTCGTTGCAGGACTCAGTTTTGTTTGTCATCATTTCCGAACACACACACAAAGTTTAGATATTTGAATTTGAGACATTTTGGGGGGAATCTATGAGTCTTTTCGGGGGAACACCTGGTATTTCAGGGAGTATTGAGGTCGTTTGCGGCCCAATGTTTTCAGGGAAAACTGAGGAATTAATTCGTCGAGTGAAAAGAGCACAGATTGCTCGCCAAAAGGTCCAAATTTTTAAACCGGCAATCGACAATCGCTACCATGAAACAGAAGTCGTTTCACATTCGTCTCTTTCAATTGAAGCACTTCCAGTAAATAGTTCTGTAGAAATTTTACAAAAAGTTTTTGACTCAACTAGAGTTGTCGCTATTGATGAAGTTCAATTCTTCGATGAAAACATCACGATTGTAGTTGAGAAACTTGCTCGTAGGGGAGTTCGGGTCATTATGGCAGGCCTTGATCAGGATTTTATGGGCAAGCCTTTTGGTCCAATGGCCGCTCTTTTAGCAATTGCTGATACTGTAAATAAGATTCATGCCATTTGCACAGTCTGTGGGGCACCGGCGACTAAAACGTTCAGAAAAAATCCAAAAGAAAGCGCTCAGGTCCTCGTTGGTGAAACGGATCTCTATGAAGCCCGCTGCCGCGCTCACGCTGACTTTTTCGGAGAAGACCAAGATCAGCTTGCTTTCTTCGTAAATTTAAGCGAGCCGCGTTCCAAAACTCAAAACTTATAGTACACTAGAAGCTGGAATCTCAACCCTAATAAAATGGAATTTAGGATGACAGCTTCAAAATCTATTGGTGTCTTTATTTCACAAGAGGCGATTGAGTCCCGGGTAAAAGAACGTTCTGAGATGATTAATCGCGATTATGAAAATCAAGAAATTATTTTGGTCTGTGTTTTAAATGGATCATTTATTTTTTGTGCTGATCTCATTCGAAGAATCAAGGTCCCTGTCCAAGTTGAAATGGTTTCTTTAAGTTCTTACGAAGGAACGGAGAGTACCGGACAAGTAAGTTTCAGATTAGATGTGAAACAATCACTCGTTGGAAAAAACGTTATTTTGGTTGAAGACATCGTTGATACAGGTTTAACAATTAATTTTTTACTTAATCATATGAAGCTAAAAAAATTAGCGAGTTTAAAATTGTGCTCGCTTCTTTTAAAACGTGCGCGCTTAAAAATGCCAGTGCCGATTGATTATCTTGGATTTGATATTGAAGATAAATTTGTTATTGGTTACGGGCTTGATTTCGATGGGCGATACAGAGAGCTTCCTTATATCGGAGTCTACGGTGAATAAAACCAGTTCTGCAGAAGGATCAGTTAGAGTTGATTTGCTAGGGGGAACCTTAGATCTAAATCCTATCAATGTTATTTTACCTAACGTTGTAACTTTAAATCTTGCAACTTCACTTAAAGCAAAAGTGAACATTAGTTCAATTGATTTTGATGGCGTTGAAATTATTTCTCGCGATTACAATTCAACAGATCGATTTAAATTTTCTGATTTTACCGAAGAAAATTTGCGTAACGGATTTTTTAAGAATCTCACATTCATCGCTCAAATTTTAAATTTGTTTGAACTTCCTTCTGGAATTCGTCTTGAACTTGAATCTGGATCTCCTCCAGGGGCAGGTCTTGGTGGATCAAGTGCAATGGGAGTGACTTGTTACTCAGCGCTTGCGCAATTTACTGGAATTAAATTTGATCGCATTGAAGCGATTCAAAAAGTAAATTCACTTGAAGCTCGCATTTTAGATTGTGGACCTGCCGGCTATCAAGATTATTATCCTGCTTTATTTGGTGGAGTTTTAGGACTTATCCCTAGTCCCGGCAAAGTTATTGTTGAACAACTTTACACTCCAGAGTTAAAGGATGTTCTAGAGTCTCATTTGACATTGGTTTACAGTGGAGAGACGAGATTGTCTGGGATTAATAACTGGGAAGTTTACAAAGCATTTTTCAACAAGGATCAAGCTGTTCGACTTGGCCTTACAAAAATTGCAGATCTTTCTCATCAGGCTCTCGAGGCCATTCATAAAAAAGATTACGAAAGCTTGATTCCTCTCATCGCTTCAGAAGGTGAGGAGAGAAGAAAATTATTTCCAGGAATTTTGACTCCTTCTATGTTTGATCTCTACAGGGATCTAAAGCATGCGGGCGATCACTTTGGAATGAAAGTTTGTGGAGCAGGAGGCGGTGGCTGTTTCCTTTTAACTCACAAACCAACGGACAAAAAATTTGTTGAATTATTAATTGAAAAATACAAGATGAAGCAACTTGATTTTGTGGTTGAAAAACCTCTATAGAGAAAAAAATGGATTTTAAAAATATCGGAAGTCTCAGTATGAAAGGCGGCAGAAATGATAATTTCTATTTCTGCTTGATCGAGTATTACCCTGAGAGTGAACGATGGTTTTTAAAATCTCTTCTCCCTGTTAAAGATGAAGAGGCAAACGATAGTGATGAAGCTATTCGCGCTTGGATTCACAACTTTGGCGTCAAACAATTGGTTGTAGATTTTCCTCTTTCAAAAGCAGCTTGCAGCGAGTGTGAACTGGATTGCCCAGGTGCTGGTCATTGTCCAAAGCCAAATGTTGTAGCAGTTCGAGAAAAAATTAAAAATCTTTTAAACGAAGATTTAAAACTCATCAATTCCAATCCCAAAAAATACGAGCAGGAAAGAAATAAAGCTGACGAGATTGTTTATAATCGCGACATTTTTGAGAAGGAAACTGCTCACCATTTATTGTCGCGCTCATTTAAGAGACGACTCAAGAAAGGTTTTCTTCCTTACTGGAATAGAACGTTGGATTTTTGGGTGTGGAAATATTATTACGATCAACTGCTGGATACTTTCAATACATCGTTTGATTCATTTGGAAATATCTCGCTCATGATTCTTTCAAGATTCAGTTATATCAAACGCCATTTTCCTAAGCATGTAGAACTTTTTGAGGCCAATGCTCAAATTATTTTGATTGAACTTTTAAGATCAAAAATTATTTTAAAGAAAGACGTTGATATGCTTTCTGATATTGATTTGGGACTAGAGGCAAGACTTGATGCTATTAAAAAAATTGAAGATAAGCTCGATATCTTTATCTATAATCATGACCTTGAAATTTTAGTAAAAAATCCTCGTGCATTTGATTCGTTCTTGCTCGCTCTTGCTGGACAAAATGTTCTTCAAGAAAAAAACCTCGATCTTCCAGAATGGACAGAACCATCTGAAACAAAATTTATTATTCCTAATTTTGGATAGGCCTTAACTAAGAGGATGGACTACGACGAAGGTCGTGAAGTCCTTGGATTGATCAAGCAATAATTCACCATTGTGATCTTTTAATATTTTTTGCGAAATACTCAGGCCGAGTCCTGTTCCAGAGCCCATTGGTTTGGTTGAGAAAAAAGGCTGAAATATTTTATGGGCAATTTCATCTGAAATTTTATTGCCACCGTTGGAAAATTTGATCATGACTGAAGTAGGGGCCAATTCAAAGCTCATCTTAATCCATTTCTCTTGATCGACAAATTCATTTTCTAAAATGGCATCTCGGGCATTATTAATAAGATTGATAAAGACTTGGGAAATTTGAACAGGATGACAGTTTAACTGACAATCAGGAATGTCGGCGACCTCGAGAGTGATATTGTGAAAGGCAAGTAGTTCATTACAATAATTAAGGGTGTCTCTGATAATCTCAGCTAAGGAGGCAACTTCTTTTGAATGATTTTCGGAGGAAGCAGAGAAGTTCTTCAGACCTTTAATAATTTTTGTTATGCGATTAATTGAATTTTGGATTTTGATGGAATGCTTAAGAAGCGAATCCTTATCAAGTGAATCTCTTTGGATATTTTTCTCAATAATCTGTGCTCCCCCTTTAATGATTGTAAGAGGATTGTTGATTTCATGGGCGATTCCCGCTGACATTTCTCCTAGTGCCGCCAGTCTTGAGATGTGCACTAGCTTTACTGTCTGGTCAATTAATTCTTCCTTGCTTTCTTTTAGTTCCCTGTTGGCAATTTCCAGTTCAATTTGATATTGAAAACGTTTAAGGATCTCTATACGAAATACTTCTCCGTGCTTAATTTGGTAGATGAAGTACATCAAATATAAAATGGTTAAAGGCAAAAAATTCAAATGCTCGGGAGAAAAATAGTAGTAGAGAACAATGATTATTTGCGGAAAGAGTATGAGAACTTGAAAGGGAATAAAAAGATAGGAGAAATAAGAAAGGTTTGCAATGGAAGCACCAATAAATCCTGCTACAAAAGTTGTCACAACGACAAAATGAATTCCAGAAAATTTCAATTCAAAGGCAGCAGTACTAAAAATGATAGACCAACCAATGGAGTTAAGAGCTATAAATGCAATGAGAGTCCCCCACTGACCGGTAGAGACCATTTTTTCTTTCACTAAGTTTTTACAGAAAAAAAATCTAATTATACTGGCAAAGAAAATAAGTGAAGAGATAGATTGAATTAACAGAGCGAATCTGACACATCCAAAGTGATAATAGAAACTGAAGATGGAAAAGATGGCAAAAGCGATACAGGAGGAATCACTCTTACTTGCTACTTCCAATCTTAATAAATTTCTTAATTCCTCTTCATGGTAAGTCATATCTAGAGTCTACACTAAATATAATTTATTAGAAGACAATTTTATTTCATTACTCTTTAGTTAGATTGAGGCTGAAGCATTTTTCTAATAGAAACAAAAGCGAGTCCGTAGATAAAAAGAGGCAATACTGCCCAAGGCATATTACTGAAAATCATGATGAAGCAAGAAAGAGCAGCTAGCGCTGTATAAACTCTAACGTACTTGATGGCGTATTTTTTTTCCTTATAGAGAAGAATATAAATCACGAGATGAAATGCCAAAAAAAGAATCAAAGAGAAGGTAAGTGATTGAAGAAGCACCTGATAGATCTGCACTCGAAAATCCGGTGAATCCACTATTGGCTTAACAGCTTTTAGATATTCGTCGTAATTAGTAAGTTTTAAATAAGACCAAATTGAAAGAGAGAGATCAGTAAGAAAACAAAGCAAGGCAATTGATTTTTTATCCAGATTAAATATCTTCAACAATTCCGCCATCTTTTCCATAAGTGATAGCAAGCTCTTTTGTTTTTTCGTTAAGAGTTCTTGTCACTTGGTTTATTTCCATTAAGGACTGCAATTCACTTTCACTCATAACTCCTGAATCCTTTCCTAAGAGTAAAATTTCTCCAAAGGCCAGTTGGTGAGTATTTAAATTTTTTCCAATAAGAGTGAGCTTGTAAGAGCAGTTTAGCACGTCTAAATGAGGAAGCTCTTGTAAAGTAGCTGCTTTAATTTTTAAAGAATAGGCGAGGGAGTCTACTTTTTTAAGTGTCGTTTGTGGGTAACGATAGATCGTTTTTTTAGTGCCCTGAAAGTTGTAAGAGCAACTCACAACTGTTTGCCAATCAGTCATCTGAAGATTGTTCGCAATCAATTTTCCACTGATGGGTGGAGTTTTAAATCTCAACGTCTCGGCGTATGCCAGGCCTTGAAATACCAGAGCAAAAAGGATGAGTACTTTGTTCATATATTAAGTATAGGATCTAAAAAAATTTTTGAGTAGCTTTTTTTTTGGCCTTTGAGATACTTATAGCATGAAGCGCATAATAACCATTTTACTTGTTACAGCACTTTCTACCTCTGTCGGTCTCTACTTAAGACCATCTTACTTCCTTATTGGGCAGTTGGACTGGTTTAATGTTTTGACTAAAGGCTATTACGTGGGTTCCTTCTCTAAGTTTTTTTCGCAAGGTTTCTTGGACGAATCATTTTACTTCGTTATGAAATTTACTGCGGGAGGACTAGTTGGGGGATTCTTGCTTAGCTTAATGATGGGCGGAAAGAGCAAAAAAAGTTCAGGCAAAAAGAAGAAAGCTTAATTTAGGCTTCGATTCGTTTTTTTTGGACCTCAACATTTTGGAATGTTGAAGAAAGCTTAGTCGTCGTAACTTCCGCGTTGAAGTTTACGTTGAACGTCTTTTTCTTTTTCGCTCTCTCTTTTATCGTGAAGCTTTTTACCTTTTCCGAGAGCAAATTCTAATTTAATTTTGGAATCTTTAAAATAAATCTTAGTTACCACAAGAGTGAGGTGTTGAGTTTTCATCTCGTGATAGATGCGAGTGATTTCCTGGCGTTTTAAGAGTAGTTTTTTTACTCTTTGTTCTTGATGGTTATGGATATTTCCGTGTGTGTATTGAGGGATAAGAACGTTATACGCCCACATTTCTCCCTCATTATCGATCATGACATAAGCTTCGTTTAAATTAACTTTGCCTTCGCGTAGAACTTTAACTTCCGTTCCTTGCAAAACCATTCCCGCCTCAAATTTTTCTTTTAAGATAAAATCAAAGCCAGCGCGTTTATTTGTTCCGATTATTTTTATGCCCATATCTTCATTTTAAAAATTAAATTTAATTCCAAAAGTTCCTGCGAGTACATATCCACCAATGTCGTATCCGCCAGAACCAATCTTAGGACCTGCCGATCCATCTTCCTGGCCAGTGGTTTTTGTAACGTGTTTTGTTTTGAGTTGTTGGTACTCAAATGACGTTCCTAAATTAACATCTTTTGACCAAATAACAATACGGTATTGCAGACCTGTAGTAAAAATATATGTATCTGAGTCGATGGAGTTTCCACTTCCTGAAAAATCACCTTTAAATGGAGTCATGCGATAGCCAATTCCCAATCCAGTTCTCCAGCGATCAGTTAGATCTACTTTCACTCCAACGCGAGGATTAATTGTATCTCTGAGAGTAATGCGCTCAAAGTTACTACTAGGAACAATAACTCCACCTGTTTTTACAATATAGATAGTTGGTGGTTTGTAACCTGACCATAATTGATATTCAACTCCACCATATACTTCAACAGGGCCAACTTCGTATGAAGACCCCACTCTAAAAGTATGAGGGTCATAAAAAATCATTGAATCAATTCCCGCTTCAAAGAGAGCAAGAGAAGGGTTATTGATTTCACCGGCCACAGCGACGTGAAGATTTGATTTCATTTCTTGTTGATAAGCAAAATACGCTTTAGCGTGCTCGAATTTTTTTACGAAGGAAGCCACTACTCCAAGAGAAGGAGAAATTTTAGATTTTGCTTTTCCCCATGATCCGTAGGCAGCACCATTTAAACTCAAGTTCGCACTTACATCTGCTGAAGCTTGAAATCCCATGAGCGTTCCCAGCGACCATGCAAAACTATCGCCCCATTGGCGAGCAAAGTTTGTATAGACATTTGTTCTTTGGTAGCGAGATCGATACATGACATATTCAGGACGAAATGGATCTCCTGAGTTCGTTTCAATTAAATGCCCCATTGGTGCAAAGACTGAAACTCCCAGTGTTCCTAAATGCTGATAGCCAATAGGAAGAGCTAAGTGTAAACCACCGCCGTAAAATTTAGCATAATCATTTGTTATGTTTCCAGTCGTTGGTGCTGAGCTTGAATTGGTATTGTTTGTAAGAACGATTCCATTCATCGGTTTAAAATGAGCAGCCGTCGAAGTTGCTTGCATCAGAATATTTACTTTGTCTGAAAATCCTAAAACAGCGGGAGCGTAATAGTTATTGCTTGGATCATTGGGATCGAGGTTAGCTTGATTGCCTATAAAAGCAGTTGAAAAACTCGCTCCAAAAAATTCTGGATAACTAGCTAGCGAGATTGCTGAAGAAAATAGACTCAGTAAAAAAATTAATTTTTTCATTATCGCAATCTCCTATAAACTTCCAGAACCTGATCCAGGCTTAGTGCTTCTGCTCTAATCGTTAAGGGAATATTTAAAGCGTTAAAAGCGTCTTGGATTTTTCCTGCGGGATAAAAACTTTTTAAAACACCACCGAGCTGTTTTCTTTTTTGAGAAAACATTTGGCGTAAAAACTTTTCGAGTTCTCTAAACTCTGAAAGTGGAACTAAGGGAGTCTCTCTTCTTTTCATCGTAAGAACGGCCGAATCCACTTTTGGTGGAGGTGCAAAGGCCCCTGGTGGAACTTTTACTAAAAGGTCGCACTCAAAATAAGCTTGAGATAAAACTAAAAGGGAGCTCATGAAATTTTTTGTAGTTGAAAACGGAAAAACTTTATCGGCCACTTCTTTTTGAAACATCAAAGTCATGAATTTTATTTCTGGAGCTTGCAAAAAATTAATCAAAAGAGGTGAGGCGACGTTGTAGGGAAGATTGGAGACAAGCCAGATCTTTTTATCTTGAATGTGTTTTTCTTCGAAAAACGTACTTAGATTAATCGCAAGAGCATCGGCCATCGTCACTTGATCAGGCTTTATAAATTGATCGAGGTAAACTCCAAAACGCGTGTCTTTTTCAATCACATAAAAAGGCTTTTCAATTTTAGCGAGGTATTCAGTGAGAATGCCAGGTCCTGGACCGATTTCAAGAATCGCTTCAGAACTATCTTTAAAATCAGAACAAATTTTTTGAATAATATTTTGATCGCGCAGAAAGTGTTGGCCTAGAGATTTATCGGCGCTTGGCAATTCAAGTTTCATTATTTGTGCTTCCTTTGATCTGTTAGCTTTTGAGCTTTTGAGACAAACTGGTTTCTCGCATCAAGAAGAAGACAATCTGGAAAAGCGATTGCATTGTTAAAAGTTCTAAGCGCGTAGTTTGCGATCATCGCCCCGTTGTCTGTACAAAATTTAGGAGCAACAAAATTCACATTAGAGAATTTTTCAGAAAGAGTTTTTCGTAAAGCAGAGTTACTCGCAACACCTCCACCGACAACGATAGGAAGATCTTTTCCATGTTTTGTAAAAGCGATATCGAGTGCTACCTGGCATTTTTTCGTTAAAGCTTGAACGATGGCGTATTGGTAAGAAGCGCAGACATCTTCCATTTTAAAATCGTGATCAGGATGTGCTTCTAAAAAATTTCTTAGAGCTGTTTTGACTCCGGAAAAACTTAATGTCGCGTCTCCTGAATCAAGCATTGAAATAGGGAATTGGTATTTTTTGAAATCACCAAACTCTGCTTTCTCATCAATGATTTTTCCTGCGGGATAACCAAGACCTAAAAGTTTTCCACCTTTATCAAAAGCTTCACCGGCAGCATCGTCGATTGAGTTGCCAATGAGTTCAAAGTCATTAGGCGAATTCACAATAAAGTACATACTGTGGCCACCACTGACTAAAAGTCCAAGGTAGGGATAAGGTACAGTTGTTGTTAAATGAATCGCTTCTAAGTGAGCGTATAGGTGATTAACAGCAGCGATTGGAAGCTCATTCATAAGCGCAATCGTTTTAGCGCAGTTAATTCCCGTCAGAAGAGGGCCCAAGAGGCCTGGCTGAGTTGTAACAGCTATGAGATCCAAGTCTTGAACAGTAACTGCAGCTGTCTTAAGAGCAGATTCCAAAAGGGGGGACAATTTTTCAAGATGGTTTCTGGCAGCGATTTCAGGAACAACGCCTCCCCATTTTGCAAGAAGGATCTCCTGAGAGAAGGATTGGTGAGCAAGAATCTCTGGACGTGACACTAAATCATCGGGATTGCCCTTTAAAATGGCAATCGAAGTGTCATCGCAGCTAGTCTCAATTCCTAATATTAACTTTTCTTTCATTTACTAAATTTTGTTGAATTTTTTGACATGATACCCGATCCTATTGCCGTAAGTAAACATTCATAGTTCAGGGAGGACATAAATGAAAAACGTAATTATCGGATTATTCGCGCTTATTTCTGTTACGTCGGTATTTGCTGCTGATTCATCTTCTGGATGTGGGATGGGATGGGAAGTTGCTCCAAAGCAAACTCTCGTGTCTTCATCAACAAGATATCTTGTTAACGCAACTTTCTCAAGCACAATTGCAATGACTCTTGGGACATCTGGATGTGCTAAGCACTCAATCGTTAAAAACGACGCTAAAGGAATTCATTACGCAGAAGCAAACATGAATGCACTAGCAATTGAAATGGCCCGTGGAAATGGGGAATTTGTTGCTGGATTTGCTTCAGTTTTTGGTTGTCAGAATTCACGCGCATTTGGTTCAATGGTTCAATCAAAATACGAAACAATTTTACCGTCTGAAAAGACTTCAGGAGTTGAGCTTTATAACAATGTTAAAGCTGAAATTAAAAACAATGCAACTCTTGCTTCTTCTTGTTCTCTTATCTAATTTGATTTTTAAGCCTGCTGCTTTTGCAGCAGGTTTTTTTTAGAAATAATAATCGAATCGAAAAAACTCATTAGGATTTTTGCTGTATTCGTATCCTAGAGATAAATTGACACTTCCTAAGCTTCTAATAAATGTAAAGTCGTGTTTATAAAAGTTTCTATTTCTATAAGCTTTATATTTTCCTTCAAGTAACAATTTATTTTGATCATTAAAATAGTGAACAATGTCATAGATGCCGTAAAAAGCTACTTTGAATTTATCAAATTCAATGTAATCAAAAGAAGTTCCTAAAAAATAGGAAAATGAAAATTTTAAATCAAAAGATTGACCGATCCCCAAAGAATTAGAAAACGAGTTAGCATTCAAATAATTATTTCGATTTAAACCGGAGGTAAAAAACCATGATGGTTCATGGAAAAATTCTTTCGAGGGAGAAATAAGTTTAAGATCAACGATATCTAGTTTTTCTAATTTTAGCGTTGAGTGGTTGTAATTGATCTCAGTATTCATTAGATTAAAAGTCGATTCATGCAAATTGTGGTTTTGAAAATCGTTAAGATCAACCAAAACGGGACGAAATGCTAAGAAATAAGAAAGCGAGTGATCGTGATTTAAGTAAGCACTCTTCTGCGTGAGCCTTCTGGAAGAAACTCTTTTTAGAGGTGAAGAAACTTGCTCGCTCTCTTTGTCTTTTAAATCTACAGCATTGATATTTTCAACTTTTAACTTTTGAATATCGTCATATCTGGGCAAAATATTTTTTTTCTTTCTAAACTGATATTGAGAATAAAGAAAAAGAGATTTTTTGAGATCGTTGCTTAAATCATTATCGATTTTTTCTTTTATCTCCTGATCGTTTACTATCTGCCGGAATAATTGGTTATCATTGTTTGATAATTTCTTTATTGAGTTCTGAGTGCGAATAGACAATGGAGGAATAGTTATTCCTCGAGCGAGATGTGATTCATTTTTTTTAAGGACTTCCACTGGAAGTAAGTAAACAGAAGCTGAATCATTTGTTTCGTTGAATGTCGTTTGGAGGAGCTTATCAATTTGATAGCCACAGTTTTTTGCTAAAAAATAATACTTAAAGCGTGCCTTCTTTAATTCAAACAAGTGGTAGATTAAAAATTTTCTCTCAATATCTGTTAATTTAAGTTCGTGAATGAACAAATACCGTTGTTCAATGTTTGAATATTCATTGTATTTTTTAAAAAATGGCTCTTGAAAAAAATAACCATAATAATTTCCAGAGAGACCGTTGGCAGAGTAGTGAATAAAGTCGTCTTGTCTTGTTAATGCTGAGAAATGAACAGCAATTGAATCAAGCTCTGGAGTTGAATCATTGTGGAAAACAAGCATGATGTGGCCAAAGGCCGATGAAGGAGCATTGTAGTATTCAGAGGTAAGTGCAAGGCTGATTCTATTCTTATTAAATTGCTGATAAAACTCATTGAGCTCTGAGCAATTGTTAAGATTGTGTAAAGTTTCTTGTTTTAAGATCTCTTTGAAATAGTAAAAACGGGCCGGAAATTCACAGACCAATCTGCCTCCTGAAGAGGATCTGAGTTCTTTTTCAAATTGTTCAAATTCTGCTTTTGGCGTTTTTTCATTGGAGAGATACCAATCTGGAGAAATAATTTCCTTGTTGTGGAGAAGGTTCTTCCAAGATTCATTATCGTATGAGCTTGCCGCAAAGGTTGGATAGACAACAAGGGTAAATATTATAAGTTGAACGATATTCATGATTGTGCAATAATTTTTCTCTATTAGTAATGATCACGCAATCAATTTTAGAAGGAGTTCTAATGAAAAGGATTTTATCGTTTTTTGCTGTAGCCGTGTTATTAACTTCATGTGCAAGTGTTTTTAAAGGGACTGATCAAACAGTTACTTTTACAAGTGAGCCTGCTGGTGCAGAAGTAATTATTGATGGAAATTCAATGGGAGTTACTCCTTTATCTGTGAAGTTAAAGAAAAATAAATATGATACAGTTATGCTAAAACTTGCTGGATACAAAACAGTGACACGCCCTCTTGATAAATCATACGATTCAGTTGCTCTAGTTAATGTTATTTGGGATTCAAGTACTACTGACTTAATTAATGGAGCTGCGTACGAATATTCTCCAAATACTTATTACTTCAAACTTGAAGCTGAATCAAAAACAGCGTCTAAATGAATAGAAAAACTTCCGTGGCTGGAAGCTCAGCTCGATTTAGAACTCAGACAGTATGTTCTGATTTACTTTTTTGAGATTAAGAATGATTTAAGCCTAGGAAGAGAAGAGTTCACCAGGCCTTTGAAGAAGTATTTACGATCAAAAAGTAGCAAGTTAAATGACGAGCACATACTAAAAGAGGTATTCTTTAATAGTTCTAATGCTTATGATGTTATTAAAGAATTGCAAAACTATGGTTATTAAAAACAATGCGCTCTTTGCTTCTTCTAGTTCTCTTATCTAATGTAATTTTTAAACCTGCTGCTTTTGCAGCAGGTTTTGACTCTCTTACTCCTTCTCAGCAAAGCTACTGGTTAAAACTTCTTCACTACTACAAAGGTATTTCCCGTGCCGATGGTTCTAACTTTTTTCTATCTCCTCTTGGAAAGACAGATCCCAAAGCAGAGCTTGAAGCAGATCTGATGTATTTTAATGACCAAAACGCCAAGGCCGGATGGTTTAACTATCATCCTCAATGCGTTTTTAGAGAGAGATTTAGATTTTTAAAAGAAGCAGGATTACTTAAGAGCACACCGGTTGTGAGTTGCCCTGAATTTGACGAGTGGAAAAGTGGATTAAACGCTGATTCAATCACGCTTGTTTTTTCTTCTTCTTATCCTAACAATCCATCTTCTTTATTTGGACACACTCTCGTTCGATTGAATCAAAAAAATAAAAAAGAGAGATCTCCAGGAGATCTTTTAGACTACGCGGTTGCCTTTTCAGCGATGCCAGAAAAAGAAGATGTGGGAATTGTCTTTGCGTACAAAGGACTCTTTGGTGGATACAAGGGCCTATTGGAAGTTACAAAATATTATACAAAAGTTAACGAATACAATAATGGCGAATCACGCGATCTTATCGAGTATGATCTCAATATGACCAGTGATGAACTTGATCGCTTGATTAATCATCTTTGGGAAGTTTATCAGACGACTTACTTTGATTATTATTTTGCCGATGAAAATTGCTCTGCGGTCCTAGTCGATATCTTAGCCGTTCCTTTTCAAAATGATGATGTGAACACCCACGAGCGCTGGTATTATCTTCCCAGTGAAATGATCAAAGCTTTTAAGAGCATTCCAGGGCGAATTAAGGCAGAGCACTTTAGGCCTAGTTTAAAAAAACAATTGGAAAAACGATTTGCCAGTCTAACAACAGATGAAATTACAGAAGTAAAAACACTTTCTGATTCAAAAGATCTTCCAGTTAATTTTGATAATGTTCCCGTACTCGATGGAGTGATAAATTTTTTAGACTTCACTCGCTACCGCACTAAAAATCAATTGAGCTCTGATCAAAAAGTTATGATGAGAAAAGCTTTGCTTAGAAGATCAGCTCTCACGCAAGCAGAAGATGTTAAAGCTGAAACTTATAATCAAAGCAATCGTCCTGATCTAGGCCATGAGCCTCAAAAGCTCTCCCTTTTTACTCGCACAGAAGAAAGTCACACTCTTTTTGGATTAGAGTTTAAAGAAGGTTATCACGATCTAATGAGTAGAGATGAAGGGTACGATCCTTTTTCTCAATTTGATTTTTTAACCGGCACACTTGTTTATGATAAAAGTCTCGATAGAGTAAGCTATGATCAATTGACCGGCGTTAATCTAACTTCTCTTCATACTTATACTTTTTATGACCCGCAGTTTTCCTGGACTGCTAAAATTGCAGCTGATCGCATTTATGATTTAAATTGTGATCTTTGTCACAAAATAAATGGCAGAGCTTATCTAGGTCCAACACTAAGGCCTAATCAGGCCTTAGCGATTAGTTTTATGACTGGAGTCTTTGGAGAGTTATCTCCTCATTTTGAAAAAGGTTATAGGGCAGGAATTGGGTTTGAAGCAAGCCTATTGTATCAATTGAGTTCAGCGATAAAGATAGGTTTTTTCAATGAACTGCGCTTTGATGCCACTAAAAAGATCAAAAAAGATTACTACAATCAATTAGGATTTAAACAATCCTATTTTTCAGGTAAGAATACGGAGTGGAGATTTGAAAGCTCCGTGATCTCCCGCTTTAAAAGTTTTAAAAAGGAAACATGGTTAAATCAATTAGGCTTTGGATTTTATTTTTAAGCATTGGATGTTTGGGACTCCTGAGCGGTTGTACGAATATCATTTATCAACCGGATCGTTATCTGTATGCGGATCCTCATGCCTATGGAATTACTTTCAATGAATTTTACGTTCCTTCTTTTGATGGGACAAAACTTCTGGCCTGGGATTTAAAAAGTAAAACTCCCAATCCAGAGAATTTAGTTCTCATGTTTCATGGGAATGCTCAAAATTTATCATCGCATGCTTTTAATCTTGCTTGGATGTTGGATAAAAAAACCGATATCTTAATTTTTGATTATCGAGGTTATGGTTTATCTCAGGGAACTCCCTCTCCAAAAGGTGTTGTAGAGGATGGAATTAAATTTTTACAAGTTGCTTACGATAAATTTAAAGCAGGACATTATAAACACTTTATCATTTACACTCAGAGTTTAGGTGGCGCAATTGCCTTGCGAGGGTTGGAAGAAGTCCCTTGGGGGAATGAAGTTTCCTTGCTTGTATTAGATTCTACATTCAGATCACCACAAGAGGTTGCAAGAAAAAAAACACATGGAACTTTATGGTGGCTTATTTCTTCGGAATACACTGCTGATCCAAAGCTATCTCATATCACGATGCCTCTTCTTGTTATTCACGCGACAAAAGATCCGGTTATCCCTTTTGAGTTAGGACTGGATCTATATAACAAAGCACCATCAAAAAATAAAACTTTTTGGAAGCTGGATGAGCCAGATGCCTTTCATGGAAATGTATTTTTTATCAATAAAGGAAAATACCGCGAAAAGTTTTTAGAGTTATTGCATTAATGGACAACTCAACTTTTTAAACTTTTGTGCGAACACTTTTTCATTTAAATTCTTTGTCTCTTTTCCGCCTTCTTTTAAATACCATTCAGGAGACTGGTCATTAGTGTGACAGCCAAGACATTTATTTTTAATCGTTGCTGATCTTTCATCTCTTGTCTGAGGTATATCGGCATTGAAAGGATGCTCATCATGTTGAGTGTGACAGTTCAAACATTGAACATTGGCAAAATTATGTTTAACACCTGATTCTTTATCAAGCGCCATCCATTTTTTTGAAATGGACTGAATTTGTTTTGTATCAAGTTTTCGAACAGACTTAACATCTAAACTCATAGCGTGAACTTGATTCCAGTAATCGATGATCGGCTTATTTTTAAAAGCAATCATATTTTTTGGTGCCGTAAATCCTTTTGGATCGGAAAGTCCCAAAGAGTGGCATTTTACACAAGCGAGGTTGGTTTGTTCATGAACGTTCATAAGAGTTGTATAAGCAATTGAGTGAGGAGTTCCTTGCCAGAAATCACCTTGAGGTTGGTGACATTCAATACAACTTGCAGCTGTTTTATATTTTTTGACCGGAGCATTTGGAGTAGCTACTTCCATGCCCATTTTAGATTGTTCGGCAATCTGGATTTCGCTCATGCGGGCCTTATGCTCGTCGATAAATTTTTTAAATGGATTTGGATTTAAACTTTTTTCCAATTCATCGCGAACTTCATGAAGTTCATAAGTATCTTTTTGTTTTTCGGCATTCATATCAATGTTGATATCTCCCACGTAGTGATTTTTGGAGAGAGTCTGAACAATTTTTACGTTTCCTACATCGCGAGAAAATCTTAAGAAGCTCTGAGAATGTGCACCGATGATCCAGTCAATAAAAGGAAATTTTTCGGCGAGTTTTTCGTCAGGATCAAAACCTGAGTGAGAGAGAACGACTAAGCGTTGGTAAGGATCATTTGGTTTATAGCCATGCTCTTTTAGTTCTTCAATTACTTTAGGAAGAGTTGTTGGAATGTCTGTGAATAAATCTGCAGTCCTATCGTTAAAAACATCAGGAGCAACAAAACCTACAAGAAAAATTTTTGATTGGTTTCTCTCGATAATGGCAAAGCGCTCGTGCTTAATGAGAGATTCATCTTTTAAGTTAGAGATAAGAAACTTAAAGTTTCTTGTGTTTGCTAATTTTCTTAAGAAATCAATCCCCATTGCAAAGTCTTGATCACCGGGAACGAAATATTTAAGTCCTAGTTGATCAAGTCCTAAGGCCAGATGGTTGGCAGCATAAGATAGAGAATCCTTCATGCTAGAAGGAATGACAGATGAAGGAAAAAAGGTATCTCCTGTATCGACGTAGAATACTTCGGCCTTCTTTGAAATATTATTCATAAGGCCTGCAACTTGAGGAAGGCCTCCAAGAGGAAAGTTTCTACAACCACAAGGGTGAGTTTCCCCGCTGATATTGTGAGAAAAAACTAAAGCGAGATTGGCCTCAGTTTTAGTTTTTTTTCCAGTTTCCATTTCATCAACTTTCGAAACAAAAGTTGAACAGGAAGAAATGATCAAAAGTAGAGGAAGTAAAAAATTTTTCATTTAAAGTTTTGCCTTAAGTTTAGCTCCTTCAGAAGCTTCTTTGCTTTTTGGAAAACGAGAAAGAAGTTCATCAAGTGTCTGAGCGGCTTCTTCTTTAGATTTCAACTGAGCAAATGTTTTTGCCAGGTTTAAAAGAGTTGAAGGCGCGTAAGATGAATCAGGGAATTCAGTGAAAAGTTTTGAGAAATATACTTTAGCTTCTTCGTAATTTTTATTTTTGTATTCAATCATTCCAAGATAGAAGTAGCTTGCTTCCTTGTCTTTTTTCTTAACTTTTTTTCCATCGAGGATCGTTTGGAAAGAAACTTTAGCGCCCTCTAGGTCTTTTGCCTTATATTTGCTGATAGCACCTTTTACTGTCGCTGGCGCTTCGCTATTTTCTTCTTTTGACTCTTTTTTTTTACTGGCAGAAGCCTGCTCTTTCTCTTTTTGCTCAGAAAGAACACTTAGAGATTTGATAACTTGATCGATGTATTTACTTTGCTCTTGAACTTTATCGTTTAAAGAACGAATGGCCTCAGTTTGTTTTTTATTTGTCTCTTCAAGATTCTGCAGACGTTCTTTTAAAAGGGCAGCATCTTTAATTTCTTGTTGTTTGTTGTGAGAGCTTTCTTCAAGTTGTCCTTGAAGTCTATTCATTTGCTCTTCAATCGCCGTAAAGCGAGCACTTGCATTTGCTGTACTTTTTTGAGTTTGAGCAACTTGTTCATTCAAACTTTCAACCGTTTTTTCACGGCGAATATCTTCTTGGGTTTTACATGCAGATAGGGCAAAAACAAGAGACAAAAGAAGGACTGGAGAAAGACGTTTCATAAGTTAATTCCTCTAGATTAAAGAGATTTATACTTATAAATTTTCTAATGTCTTTTTCCTTATGGCAACATATTCTGCTCGTTCAGAGTACTTTTTAGAGAGAAGGGCGTACTGTTGAGCCTTGTTGAAGTATTTGCGCTTATAAGAGGATTTTGCTTTGAGATAGTAGTATTCAGCTTTTCTAAAAAGTCCTGGAGCTTTGATATCGGCCTGAGCTTCTTTGGCGGCCATGAAAGCGACTTGGGCCATCGACATTTCTAGTTTTGGACGTGTGGTTGTTAGACCACACGCCGTTAAAAACATAAGAGAAATAGAGAGTATTAAAACTTTTTTCAGATTATTTTCCAGTTACAACGAAGTTTGCTCTTCTGTTTTTTGACCAAGATTCTTCATCGTGACCAAAAGCAACTGGTTTTTCTTTTCCAAGAGAAATTGTTGAAATGCGAGCTGCCTCAACTCCTTGACCAACTAAATACTCGCGAACGCCTTTTGCTCTTCTTTCACCTAGAGCTAAGTTGAATTGAACTCCACCGCGTTCATCACAGTGACCTTCAACTTGGATTTTTACATTTTTGTTTGTTTTTAGGTATTCAGCGTTGTTGTTAAGAGCATTTTTTGTGTCAGCTGAAAGACCAGCAGAGTTGAAATCAAAGTATACAGTCTTTAGAGCACCTGCTTTGTTTGAATCAGAGTCACCATTAAGTTCAAGAGACATTCCGGCATTTTTGCCATTTTCGATTTTTCCAGCTTCAGTAGATTCTGTTACGCCATCAGTAGTTTTTTTCTTAGTTGTTGCACAAGAAGATAGAGTAAGAGCTGTAGCTAAAATGCTGAGCAATAGGGCAGACTTAAATTTCATAGTGGCTCCTTATATTGTTAACCAATTAAAAAAAGTTTCAAAGTGCTAAAAGATAGATATGATTATGCCAATTCTAAATCGTATTAGGAAGAAAAAAATGGGCGCTAAGCATATCCTTTTCCCTCTGTGTTTTCTGTTTTTGTCACTATTTTCAAACGCGAAATGCGAAGTTTTAAAAACCATCAATGTCTCCATGCCGACTAATTACGGAACTTTTTTCGGGGAAATCCACTATAGCGAAAAGGATCTCGTGCAAGCTCTTAAAATAGAGCGGATTATTAAAGAAGATTTGATTAAAGTGATCAACTATTTTGAGTACGTTCCCCACGACGTTGTTCATTTCAATTTAGATCCTTACATGAAGGTTACGAACGGAAACGCCCGCGTCTTCCCAACAAATATTATTAACCTCTACAATTTTCCCGCAAATAATAAAGAGCATCTCATCGTAATGGAAAACTGGATGCAGGGACTTGTTCTGCACGAGTTTATGCACATCACTCATCTCGATCAAACCAGATATTATCTTCGTGTTGCTCGTCAGATTTTTGGGACGATCGCCAAAGTGCCAGCGGGAATTGTTCCAAGATGGTTTACTGAAGGGATTGCTGTGTGGGGAGAGTCGCACTTAATTACTGGTGGAAGGTTGAATAATCCTCTTTTTAATAAAGAACTGCTTATTCAATTTAAAAAACACGATTTCTGCAGCAAGATTGATTGTCTTGATGACCCAGGTGTTTATCCTAACGGACAACTTGCTTATTGGACAGGTGCTCACTTCATTGAGTATTTAGAAAATAAAAAACCTCAGACGATTAAATGTCTTGTTGAAGAAAATTCTCGTTCCATTCCATTTTTCTTAAATAGTGCTTTTAAAAAATGTGTAGGGGAAACAGCGCAATCAGCGTTTTATAATTTCCGCGAAGAATATTTAAAGAGCGAGCCACCACTGCCACAAGGAAAACAGGAGTGGGGAGTTAAAATCAGCAATGCCTTTGGAAGTGATTACTATCAAAGAGGGTACGTGCTTGATGGCGACAGACTTTTTAAAGTTGAACAAGAAAGATTCAGCGAGG
Organism: Bacteriovoracales bacterium; assembly: GCA_037444575.1. Lineage (GTDB taxonomy): Bacteria > Bdellovibrionota > Bacteriovoracia > Bacteriovoracales > Bacteriovoracaceae > Bacteriovorax. The sequence goes on along the minus strand of JBBIME010000007.1, from coordinate 54,978 downwards.
CCCTTGTTGCTTATGATTTAAAAGATGAAGTCAGCTTCATTGGAAAATTTGATCTTCCGATTGAGAACGTTTCAGAGATGATCAAAATTGATGATGAAAGTAAATTACTTCTTGTGTCTTTTCTCGATGATCCACAATTTCGCATTCACAATAAAGTTTGGAAACTGGTTAACCCGGATACTTTATTAGTTGAAAGAACACTAAGCTTTCTACATGATCCAAGTTATGTGATCTCTCTTGGTGGAGAAAATTTTATTACGTTTTCTTATTATGAAAACAAGTGGATTGTAGAACAAAATGACAATCCCGTTTTTACTTTTTCTGCCAATGACAATATTAGTTTGGTTAAGAAAGTAGGGGATAAATTACTTTTAAAAATTAATGATTCTTATGGAATGTCCTCACTTATTCTTACTGATCCTAAATTTAAAAAGCTTGAAGTCATATATAAGAGCACTAGCTATTATGATCTTCCCTTGATTAAAGAAAACTTTTGCGTGATTAAAGAGCATGATGATTTAAAAGTTCTTGAGTGGGACAAAGGCGTTCAAATCAGCTCTATTCCTAAAGAACTTTTTGCTCGCATCACGTTTGCTGAATACAACGATGGGAGAGTTTTTGCTCTCGATAACAGATTAATGACGACAGCGATGAGCGCTCATGATGCTGAAAATTACGTCATGAAAGATAAAAAAAACACAGTAAAAGTTGAAGTCTCAGAGTTTAAAGACATGCCTGCACCAACAGAATCCTATGCTTCTGGTAAGGCCGAAAGTTATCCTCGCTATGATCATCTCATTCCACACTATTGGTTTTTTGCAGCCGGGAGTTCAGAAAATTTAAAAAGCATTGGAGCGACGACAACGTTTATAGACCCAATGGAAATTCATACATTGAATGCAACTGCGTTTATTTATCCAACTGAAAATAAACTCGGAGGCTCCTTTAATTATCTTCAAAAACTAATTGGCGTGAGCGATCAATGGTATGCTTCCGCAATGTTTGATCAAGATTATTCAAAGACTGATTTTAGCTCGAAAATTAATGTCTCTCGCGATCTCTTGGCCCAGACTTTCTACAGAGTTTTAAAAAGAAGATGGATATACACTCCAGGAATTTTTGTAGGTAAATCAACAACGAACGATTTTATTTCTGATCGATCAGTGACTAAGTTTGGAGTGAGCAATAAATTAACTTATCAAGCTCTTGCGTACGATGATTTGCTTCAGTTCTTTAGTGGAGAGTTGGATGTTCAAAGCAACAAGGCCAATACTGGAAGCAGTTATCTCGTAACTTTTTTAGGTGGAGAGATCGGTGGTCGATTTACCGATAAATTTGTAGGATCTGCTAAAGGGACATTTGAAAAACTTTATAAATCAGATTTCTCTCGCGGAATTGTTTACGGTGGTGGATTGTCGACTGTTTCCTATAAGCGCACTCACGAGTTTTACGGACTCCCTTACAGCAATGCTTATGGAAATGAGATTGTGTCGGCAAGGTTAATGGGGGACTACCGACTGTGGGATATTTACCGCGGAAAAAATCTCATTCCATTTTATTTCAAAGAGCTTCATTTACTTTTTGGTCGCGAATCTCTTTATGCTGATCGAATTATTCTCGATAACAATATTTTAAGAGGAAAGATGATCAACGGATTATTTGTGGGGCCAAGAATGAAAATGGATCTCGCTTATTTTATTCCGGCCAATATTGATATTATCTTTTCAAACATTAAAAATCCTAATGGCAAAGACGTAAATCAGGTGGAAGTTGCTGTCTCGGCCACGCTGTTTTAAAGGAAATTAACTCAATCTTGTAGTTGGTAATGAAAAAACTTTTGCAAAAATACTTATTTTGACCGATAGTGCGCTACCTAAAAAATTTAAGGATGTGAACCAATGAACATATTGGTCGTTGATGATGAAGAAGGCATTCGCGAAATTGTGATCGAGAAATTGACACGAGTCGGAGTAACCTCTGTCGCCGAAGCAGCTTCAGTTGATGAGGCAAAAGCAATTCTCGAGAGCAACGTCAAGTTCGATTTGATCATCTCTGACTATAAAATGAATGACGGTCATGGTGGTGATTTGCTCAATTATACATATGAGAAAAATTTCAAGACTCCTTTTGTTTTTTTCACTAGCACAATGCAATTGAGTATTCCTCAAAATCTTGACAAAAATTTTCTTGGTGTCATCGATAAATCTGATTTCAAGAAACTACTGAATCTAGTCAAAGAGAAGCTGCAACTCAAGGGATGCATAAAGTAAATCCCGAGTAATAAACACTCATAGATTTCTATTCTAAAACCTGCTATAGTGACTTATCTCTAAATGGGGGTGCACCGGTTTCGACAGGGAGTACTGACGTTTAGTGGGCGTGTCCAGGTTGATCGGCATGGTCCTGGTAAAAAGTCGATCAAAATTTAAATGCTGAATCTAACGATTACGCATACGCTCTAGCTGCTTAATTAATTTAAGCCTAGGTGTTGAGGTGGTTACGGCCGATAAAAACAAGCGTGACAACAAGGTTGTCTCACCTTAACGAGGCAAGTGAGTAGTCGGGAGTGACACTTTAAAATCACCGAGCTTGTAGGTTTACCGAATCTTCTAGTCTTCGCTTTGAGACGATAATTCAAAGCTACACACGTAGTCCGCTTTACAGATGATTCTTTGGACGTGGGTTCGATTCCCACCACCTCCACCATCGGATTCCGGTGGTGGACACCTCTCTTCCTTAAACATTTTTGAAATCAACTACTTCATTACGGTAACTTGCGTTTTGTTTTTGAAAACAAGCCTGTCTGAAACTGTTTAAAACTGTCTCGATGTGGCTATTTGTAGCCAATTCTTTGGCTACGAGCATTTTTGATGGACTAAGCTGTGTAGTAAAAATCCAAAAAAATGCTAAAAAGCAAACCCAAGTTTCTGAAATTGTAGAACTACTCTGAGTAGCGTTTTGAATGAAATTTTTTATTCACAACCAAATACAAGGAGTGGTTATGCAACATCAAAAAAAGAAATCTAGAAGATGTGATCTGAAAATTGAAAGCAAAGAAGGAAAGCTTCTTAAATACCTACGTGAGTCGCGAAACCTATCAGTTCGGGCCGCAGGGAAAATTATGGGAACGTCTGACTCAACAGTTAGTCACACTGAGCACGGGCGTCGAGATCTCGATAAAGAAACTCTTCAAAAATTCTTAGACGCTTATGGATATTCGCTACAAGAATTTGAGCGAATGCTTAGAGGCGATATTGTTCTTCCTGAGAACATGAGAGGCGAGTGCATAGAAATGATTAAGAGGCTCGATTCAACAAAACTAAAGGCTGTTAAAGCATTTTTAAATACCTTCTTAGGGTAATGGGAGAAGGTTATGGGAATTAAATTTGATGAGAAGACAAACTCATATGCTGTTACTTACCACCGAAGACATCCAGTAAGTAGAGCTTCAAAAAGTATTAGGAGACAAGGAATTAAAACTAAGGCTGAAGCTGAAAAAATTTACAAAGACCTCATAATTAAATTGAGCGAAAAATTTAATGAGAATCTATTTCCTTTATGGCCGGAGATAGTAGCTCGATTTTTGGAATACTATGCCAATTGCGGTAATGCTAAGAACACTGTTAAAAATTACAAGCAATGTATTGAAGCCAATACTTTTCCCATTTGGAGTAAAAAAAGGATCAATGAATTTTCGACAGGAGAGATAAGAGATTTTATTCAAGAAGACTTGGGTAAATTTTCTGAAGCCCATCGAAAAAGCATGCTTAAGATTCTAAGAGCAGTTTTTAGGTATGCGGTAGAACAAAACATAATTCCAAGAGATCCATGTCCAAAACTTAAATTTAAAAAGAACGAAAAAATAAAAAAGATGCTTACGGAAGATGAGATTAGGATACTTTTAAGTAGAGCGAGAGAAGAAAATCATGAATGGTTTTATGTATGGGCCTTGGCATGCTATACGGGACTAAGAAACGGGGAACTTTACGCCTTAAAATGGGACAGTGTTGATTTAAAAAAGAGAATTATCTACATCACTCATTCTTGGAATAAGATAAATGGTTTCAAGGAAACTAAGTCTGGTGATGATCGTGTTGTAGAAATCGCTCCGAGCCTTCTTCCAATTTTGATTGAGTTAAAAGAAAAAAATAGTGATGAATTTGTATTACCTCGAATTAGGGATTGGGAAACAGGAACTCAAGCCAAACCACTAAAAGACTTTTTAAAGGCCTTAAATCTCCCCTTAATTCGCTTTCATGACCTCAGAGCTTCATGGGCTACGATCATGCTTTCAAAGGGGATTGAGCCAATCAAAATAATGTCGATGGGGGGATGGAAAGATTTAAAAACGATGCAAATTTACATTAGGAAGTCGGGGATAAATATTCAGGGGATAACTGATAGATTGTCTTTTTTGTAAAACTGTATAGCGAACAGGAAATTATGTGCCTTGGAGATTTTTATTTCTTCAAGGTATATTCCAGCTAGATCAACTCTCTTTTTTATTTATTTTCTAATAGACATTTTTAATTGATACTTTATGATTAAAGTCAGATAGGAATAGTTATGTCTCACAAAAAAAATAAGAAAAGATTAATTGCAAATCCATTATCGTGGATCGTGTTGCTTATTTTTATTCAATTTAGCTTTGGTCTTACATATTATCTATTAAATGATGGATTTAATTATAATTTAGTAAAAGATGAAGATTATTCGATACAAACAGCAGAGGTTTTGAAAATATTATGTAAAAAACTAGCTTTCAATAATACATATAAGCTTAAAGGTAATTCATGTGTTGTAAATTTAGAAAGTTTAAAGAATGAAAATAAGGACATTGATGGAAGAAAAATAAAACTTAATATTTTTCAAATTCAAGTAGAAAGCGTAGCAGCTACTAAAATAAATTTAAACTTAATGTTTAAGTATAATGTTATTAATACGGCTGAATATGGAACCTTGTTTGAAAAAGCCGAAATAGTATACTTTGACGATACTCCAAATACATTGAACCTTAAATCAGATCCAAGTAATGACTTTATGAATGATGAAGGTTGCAACCAAAACTCAGCATTAATGATGTATATCCTTTGCTATAACTCTAAAATTAAAGCTAGTTTGAAAACGAAACCAATAACTGAAAGACCTCTTGTTTTTAACGGGCAAAATGAAGAAAAGGATATAAAACATCTGTTTGATGAATATCGCATTCAGACAAAAGACCTTTCCTTCTCTCGAGCTTTATATTTTAGTGCCATTACAAGCCTAACTGTTGGTTATGGAGATATAACTCCGATTTCTAGATTAACTAGATTTTTAGCGGCGATAGAGGCAATGCTAGGGGCAATTGTTTTAAGTATTGTTGCAGCTTCATTTTTTAACTGGCTTAGCAGAAGCACAGAAAATTAAAAACACAAAAAAATTTAGGAACTTAAGAATCATAATTTTACTTTCAATATTCCAATTAAATTTTACACGTTAATTATGTGAGTATTTTTTTATCTCTAGTACATTTGTCAAAAATGTTCCAAGCTTGCTCTCTTTTTTTATGATAATGGCTTTCGAAACGTTTTTCATATTTATCGTGCAGAGAAAATAAACGATTAAACATCTTATTTGTTAATTTTAAGCTGAATTCGAATGAGATCTCTTTATTACTAATAGGATCAACGATATATGATTTCTTTTGAAAAGGGCCTTGATAGTTCGGGTCAATAATAATCATATATTTACATGTACCAAATATTTCAATATAGATGTACTCGATAGATTCGCTTGGATCACTTATCAGATGAATAATGTTATAAAAATATTTTTTGCTATGTTTGGGTTTTGGGACGGGATAATAAAAAAACACTCCAGTATAATTATTTTTTTTGTCTAAATTATCAATTAAATGTTTTATTTTTGAAATGCTTCCACCGTTAAAAAGATAGTATCCAATTGCTATCTTTGAAATTGCAGGGATTAAATTACCCTTAGGAATTGTAACGAGCGATTTTCGATCTTTTAATAGGTCATATTTATGTGTTTCAATGTATTCAACTTCATTTATCTGCAAGTTGCTATATTTGGGATTTTTATATTTATTGAAATACTGAATCATTTGTTTTTTACTCTTGGAAATAATCGCCAGAGAGAATTTATTCCCATCAGTTTGAAAGTTTTCGTGTGGTTTATCTTCAACAATTCCTATGCTCGGATCAAGTTCAATCGACTTTCCATTGTCTAGTTTTATCTTTGTTTTAGTGTACTCGCCATTTGAGTTTTTAATTGATAACAAACTGAAAAATTCAGCTAAATGAACAGAAATTAGGTTGTCGATTTTGTGGCCAAGTAAGTTGTTGCATGTTTTGCATAGTAGTTGATAAGAGGTAATTCTGCCACCAATTGACTTAGGTAAAATATGCTCGTTGGACATATTTTTATCAGAAAGAGCAGTGTTGCATTTGTAACAATAAGTTTCCAAAAAATTCTCCTTAGGAAATTGTTACTTACACGGAGTATTTGCTCGTCTGTTGAATTCACTCACAACATAATCAATCTGGTCTTTGGTTGACTCTTGTTTTTGAATAACAGATTTCTGTAGCCAATTTTTTAATTGATCTTGAAATGATTTAATCTGGGATTTGCAATCTGACAAAGAATTATATTCTTTATCGTAATGTTTGAGGCATAAAGGGACATCTTGTAATTTATATTTACAATCAAGCTCATTTTTAGGCGAAATTGCTAAACTTGAGCACTCATTATAAATGTATGGAGGCTTTATTCTTAAATCAGTCCATGTTTTTTCACAGTTAGGTGTATTGCTGATACATTCAATTCTTTCACCTAGTGCTTGATTGATATTTTCTGCATTTTCGATTAGCTCTTCTCTTATACATGAATTCCATCTTGTCAGAGCATCGGTGTAGTCTACAACTTCTTGCCGGCAATAATTAAACCAAGTTTTACTCTTAAAACAGCCATATTCAGTCACACATGATGGCTCACTCGGATATTGTATTCCTAAAGAAGTTTTTGTGCATGACCAATTTGAATAAACTGAATTTCTAATTTCTTGTTCATTGACGACAGTTTCTGTAGAACAAGAGGTCGTTATCAAACATATAGATAAAGATAAGTATTTAAGCATAACTAGTCTCAAATTCTATGCGGCTTTTTTCGCTGTAGTTTTATCTTTTCCCATTAAATCCTCAAAACATGAAGCATCCTTAAAGTCATCATATTTACAATATACGGGGCCCTGTGGTGAGTTCTTTGATTCTCCAAGTTTTATTGGCTTAATTTTTTCGGCCGGTGCCTCAAAGAGAATTTCAAACTTGTCACTATCTTGATACTGTCTTATTTCTTTTATTTTTGCGATATGAGTAACTGCACTTAACGGCGATATTTGGTAAGCAGCTATGTATTTAAACTGATGGATTCGGCTTTTGCTTATTCTAATAGCATACCAGCGATTTTCACCAATGAAGACTTTTTCAAAACCATCTTTTTGAGAAGGAACAATAATTGTGTCGGCGTTATCTTTAAGTTGATTGCGGGCCTTTCTTTCAATTAATATTTCCTTTTTATCTTTTCCTAATTCTTTAATGTCTTCCTCTGGTGAGCATATTACGCTAAAAAATGGAGCTGGTTCAGAATCACCAATTTTAAATGCTTCAAGTTTCACAAGATAAAAGTTTTTATCACTAACTTCATTTAGCCAATTGATAGCATTGATATGCTCTTGTCGTGGCTCTTTTACAATCCAGATTGCATGAGAGCATTCCATATTGGTTATATAGGTTATGATTTGGCCAAGATGTTTATGATCTGTTTGCTCAAGTTGATTTTCGATGATCACGCCTTCGCCTTCGTCGGTCTCTGCTAATATATCAATGCAAAACCTTGAGCCTTCAACTTGTTTTTCTTTCTCTGGAGCTTGAAGAGTGAGATTGACCGCATCACTTAGACCACTAATGTTTTCATAAAGCCAAGTGGTGAAATCTCTTGCTTCATTTTTCCAAATCTCTCTAAGGTCTACCTTTTCAAGTTTGCCGATTTTCATAGATTCTCCCGTTAAAGAGTTATCGGTAAAATTCGTTTGGTTCTTGATAAAAAAACTCAGTTTTTGGTGGGGATATTTTGTTGTCATAATCTATATTTTTAAAGATAATTTATTGAAATTACAGTTTATTGGAGACGCAAGTGAGAAGCGAAGCTCAAACACGAAAAGAGTTGATCGAACCAATTTTGCAAAAAACAGGTTGGTATGAGCACCCATGGCAAGTTGAATGGGAGTACGTCATAACGAAAGGGCGTATCCATTTTGATGGCAAAGATGCAAAACGTGGAAAAAGTTTAACAGCTGATTACCTTCTTCGATACAGTTCTTCAAAAGTTATCGCAGTTATCGAAGCGAAAAAAGAAGAACTTTCACATTTGGAAGGTGAACGACAGGCCAAGGAGTACGCAAGAAAACTTGGGTTATGGTTTGCTTATTCTACAAATGGTCATCAAATTGAATTTTATGATTTAAAAGCAAATACTCAAAAGACAGTTGATCGTTTTCATACACCAGATGAACTTTTTGATCTTTGGATCGAGCACTCCGGTCTTGAGAAAAAAGATCAGGTCATTAATTCACTTACTCATGAGTATTACGATGAGTCAGCGATAGGGCAGAGAAGAAAACCACGTTATTACCAAGAGACCGCAGTCAATAAAGCTATCGAATCAATCCTCCATGGCAACAAACGAGTTCTAGTGACAATGGCCACAGGAACAGGAAAGACATTCACTTCTATTCAGCTTGTTTATAAACTTTGGAAAGCTAAGTACGTTAAAAAAATTCTTTTTATCGTTGATAGAAATCTTTTAGCAGATCAAGCATTTGCAGATTTCGATGGAGCAATGGATAAAGATGCCTGTTACCGTTTAGGGCCTAAAGATGATGTATTCCCACTAGGTCGTGATTTATATTTTGGAATTTATCAAACCTTGGTTGGCATTGATGAAGAAGATGATACAAAAAAAATTGGTCGCCCTGATCGATTCAAAGAATTCCCTGCTGATTACTTTGATCTGATTGTAATTGATGAAGCTCACCGAGGAGCTAGACGCTCTCAAGATGGTAAAGATGCTAGTAGCTGGTTTAGATTGCTTGATTACTTCAAGGGAGCGATTCAAGTAGGTCTAACAGCAACTCCAAAACGTGATGAATCAAACGATACCTATGCACACTTTGGTGCTCCAGTTGTTACCTACTCACTCAAAGATGGAATCGAAGACGGCTACTTAGCACCATATGTAATTAAAAGAGTAACTTCAAACATCGATGCACTCGGATATCGTCCTGAAAGCGGAAGCATTGAAGATGTCCGTGGAAAAAAATTAGAAGTAAGGGATTATCTTACTCCTGACTTTGAGAGAAAACTTTCTATCCCACAACGTACAAGGGCTTTTGCATACCATCTTCTCAGACATTTGTTTTCAACAGACCCACTTGGAAAGACTCTCGTCTTTTGCTTGGATCAGCGTCATGCTTTAGATATGGCAAAGTATTGTCGAGAAGCTTTTCTTGAATACAAAATAAAATATGGACTCAGTGATTATGAAGGTGAATACGCTGTTAGGATCACAGGAGCCGACAAAGATAATAACGGAAAATATCAGGACTTGGAAAAATTTCAAAATCTTGATTCGTTTCAACCAGTGATTGTAACAACTTCAAAATTGCTTACTACTGGAATCGATGTAAAAAATATTAAGAATGTAGTTATTTTTAGAAATATTGGATCAATGGTTGAGTTTAAACAAATTATTGGGCGAGGGACACGAACATTTGAGCCGATGGATAAATCGAGAGAGAAATTAGGTTTTTATATTTTGGAATATGCTAACTATTCAACTCAACTCTTTAACGATCCCGAGTGGGATGATGAAGCTGCTAATTTTATCGATGAAGGTGTTATCGTAGTAGATGAGACTGCTCCTGCGACCGAGGAGGCTGTAACTCAATCAGCAGTTCCAGTCACTCAAGAGGAACAAGAAAAAAAGAATATCGACTCTAAAGGTATTTATGATGAAGTAGACGAAGATAAAAAAAGAGAAATCCAATATCGAATGAGTGAAGACTTTCTTTCGGGAAGAGTAGGTATTGTCGCTGAAACGGAAACTCTTACGATTGCAGGAAAACCCGTCGATGCTGATGATTATGTCCTCTATGCTTCAGAATCATTCTTGAAGCACATACCTGACATGAAAACCTTAGCGACTATTTGGAAGGATATTTCAAAAAGAAACCAGTTCAATGATGAAACGTTGAAAGAGCTGGAATTTAGCCTTGAGGCCCTTAAAAGTATTTTCTTTCAAAAGTATGGCGTTAGGGATGTAGATCTCTTTGATGTATTTTCAAATCTTATCTTTAAGCAAAAATATATTAGAAAAGATGAGCGAATTGATAAAGCGAAGCTATTTCATGCAAATTTCTTTAATGAAAAAAATGCAAATAAAAATCAACTAATTCTTGATATCTTAGATGTCTATAAGGCAGAAGAGTTTAACTCTTTGGCCTTCACTCCAGAGTTTTTTCAAATTCCACAAATGCTAAAACATGGGGGATTTAATGGGGTTCGAGAAATTCTAGGAGGAATGGAGCAAGCGAAAGTGTTTGTGAATGAATTCCAGAATGCAATTTATGACGAAAGGATTAGTGCTTAATGAATGATGATGAATATTTAAACATTCTTACTTACGGTAAGCCTCAAGGAACCATTGAACTTAAGCCTTACCCTAAAGAGATCATCGATGTTGATCCACGGATTCTTGCACAAATGAAGGCTAAGTTGAAAGGTGAGAATTCAAATGACTTATATGATGTAAACGATAGAGTCATCGATGAACTTACTCTTTTGCGTGAAAAGAAAAAATTACAAAAAGTGTTCGGATCAAATGATCAGATTTTTGAAGCTTATTCGTCAGTGAAATCGATAAGCCAAATTCAACAGGAACTAGAGTTTGAGGAAGTTGATAAAATAGTTTTAAGCAAACACGCATTAGTTCTTTCACTAGAGGCTAACGTTGATGAAGTGGACTTTTACTCGCATTTTCTATTTGGAACGAAACTGAAAACAAAAATTGAAAGAGTGATATCAGGTGATGAAAAATTCAAAGTTGTAGTTGATGAATATCTTGAAAAGCATTTTGAGTTTTTAAAGCTATCAAAAGATGCAATTTATTTAAGTCCTGCCCTTAATGAATTATTTAAGAAAAAAGAATTACTGGGAAGATTTGATGACTTTCTTGTTTCATTTTATGGAAAGAATATATGAGTGAGTTAAATATTCCTGAACATTGGGCGGAAGTTAATTTCGAACAAGCTATTCTAATTCAGGGGGGAAGCCAGCCACCTAAGTCTGACTTCGTTTTTGCACCCAAAAAAGGATATGTTCGTTTAGTACAGATTAGAGATTTTAGGACAGATGATCACCCTGTTTATATTCCGGAAGAAAAAGCGAAAAGATCTTTTACAAAAGATGATATTATGATTGGTCGATATGGTCCTCCCGTTTTTCAGATATTAAGAGGTAAAGAAGGCTCATATAATGTTGCATTGATGAAAGCATCTCCTTCCGGCCTTATGAAAAAAGAATTTATGTATTGGTTTTTAAAAAATCCAATAATTTACCGGGATGTAAATGCAGTGGCTCAACGTTCAGCTGGGCAAACAGGGGTCAATTTGGATTTCTTAAATAAGTATCCTGTTCCCATTCCCCCATTGGGCGAACAAGAACGAATTGTTCAAAAGATCGAAGCTTGTTTTCAAAAGATTAATGAAACTGAAAAATCATTAAATGAAGTTGAAGTTTTGCTTAGCAAGTATCGTGAGTCATTGCTTGCAAAAGCCTTTAGAGGTGAGCTTATTCCTCAAGATCCAAAAGATGAGCCGGCCTCAAAGCTTTTAGAGAAAATTCGTGTTGAACGAGTGAAAAATTTGAATGGTAAAAAGATACAGGAGTTTGCACCTATTTCTGATGAAGAAAAGCCATGCGATCTACCTAAAGGGTGGGAATGGGTCAAACTTGGTGAACTTATCAATCTTTTTTCTGGCCAACACATTGAAGAAAAGGATTATAACAATAACGGCAAGGGTACTCCATACCTAACAGGTCCTTCTGATTTTGGAGATATATCACCTGTTATTACAAAATGGACGCCAAAGCCTAAGGTTATCGCGCCGAAGAATAGCCTATTGATCACTGTAAAAGGCTCTGGAGTCGGGAAGACAAACATCAATCTACTTGAGGGGGTCTGTATCTCACGCCAGTTAATGGCAGTAGAGCCACACAAAATAAGCCTCCATTATCTTGATTATTTTATGAGCTTCTCCTTTCACAAGATTGCTGAAAAAGCTCAAGGACTCATCCCTGGACTTTCCAGAGAAGATATTACACAAATACTATTTCCTTTAGCGCCGATGCTTGAACAAGAAAGAATTGCCATTACGATTACATCTCAATTGAATCATGTTGCTCAATTTAAAATGGATATTGAACGAAAGAAGCATGACTTTTCAAAAATGAAAGAATCAATATTACTAAAAGCATTTGAAGGTCAACTTGTGGAGCAGATACCATCAGAAGGCACTGGCCATGAATTATTAGCTAAGATTATTTCTGAAAAAGAAATTTCATTGAAACTTGAATCAAAAGTCGATTCTAGAAATGTTTCACAGGCACGTGCTTCTTCAAAATTAAAAGCTGTTTCAAAGAAGAAGCCTAAATGAAATTCAAAACGATTTACGACATCATTTCAATTTCTGGTGCGATCCTAGCTTTTGTTGGTGGTTATTTCTTAGTACGATCAGTTTATGCTTCAACTCCACACCAAATCGCAGAAATGTCGGGAACATACATCGGGGGTAATAAGCATCTCGAATTAGCTTTTGTTGCGCAGAAAGTTGATACCATGATTGGCTGGGCACTTACTTTTTTTGGTACCACCCTCTCAATGACATCTTCTTTTTGGATGTTTGAGACACAATCATTACGCATTGTTGGATTAATTACATTAGGGATAACTTCAATTGCTTTTTTAGGTGGTCTTTTAAGTGCTAAGTTTTTTAAGAATAAAATCTATCTAAAAACAAGAGCTATCTCATTTACTCATCATGTGGATTCATATTTAAAACACAATTCGAATCATTTTAATGCTTGTAAACTTATTGAAGACGCAAAAATGTACTATGAAATAGAGACACTCATAGATAAAAAGCTAAGTGATTATAAAAATCTGGCCAATATATTAATATACTCAGGTGCAACCCCCGGTGCAAAGTATATCTTAGAATTAGAAGGTAAACAAAATGGGAAAAAGTGAATTAACCAACATCATTAAAAAATGTTGTGACATCCTAAGAACAGATGATGGAATTAGCGGTGCTGTCCACTATACCGAAGTTCTATCATGGATTCTTTATCTTAAGTTCTTTGCCGACAAGGAAAAAGAAAGAGCTGATCTGGCCGAACTTGAGGGTAAAAAATATACTCAACTTCTAAAAAGCGAATACCAGTGGGACAAGTGGACCGATTCCAAAAAAGGACTAACTGGTAAGGAATTGAATAGTTTTATCAATGATCAGCTCTTTCCTTACCTCTCCTCTGTAAATGAAGGAACAAAAGAAGGAGATCCACGAAATATTATTGCAGCTATTTTCAAAAACTCTACGAACCGAGTGAATAGCGGCTATTTACTTCGTGATGTAATTGAAGAAGTTAAGAAGATTCATTTTGAAATTGGTGAAGAGGCATTTAGTCTTTCTCATATTTATGAAGGTCTTCTTAAAGATATGGGGGAAGGTGGAGGAAACTCAGGTGAGTTTTATACACCAAGATCTCTTATCCGTGCATTAGTTCAGCTTATTGATCCAAAGATTGGTGAAACTGTCTATGATCCTGCTTGTGGAACAGGTGGGTTCTTGGCCGAAGCTCATCTACATATGCTTGGCAAAGTGAAGACCCCTGAAGATCGACGGATATTAAATAATAAAACTTTTTTTGGACAAGAAAAAACGCCATTACCCTTCGTAATGTGTTTGATGAATTTAACTCTTCATGGGATGGACTATCCCCAGGTCGTTAAAGGAAATACTCTTGGTCGAGATATTAGAACAATTGAAGATCATGAAAAACATACTGTCATTCTTGCAAATCCTCCATTTGGTGGAAAAGAGCAGGCAATGGTACAGAAGAACTTTCCAATAGAAGCTGGGGCCACTGAAGTTCTCTTTCTTCAGTATATTGAGAAGACGCTTAAGGTTAATGGCCGAGCTGCTGTAGTTGTTCCAGAAGGGGTACTTTTTCAAACAAACTCTGCCTATAAGCAATTGAAGGAAAAACTCATAAAGGAATGCAATGTTCATACTGTCGTAAGCTTACCTGCCGGTATTTTTCTTCCCTATTCAGCGGTTAAAACTTCAGTTATTTTCTTTGATAAAACTAAGAAAACTCAAGACATCTGGTTTTATGAATTGCCTTTAATTGACGGAAAGAAATTAACGAAGAAAAACGGAGTTTCAGAAGAACACTTTAAGGATCTTTTAAAAAATTTCAAAAAACGTGCTGACACAGAACGAAGTTGGTTAGTGCCAGTTTCAAAAATTCTTGAGGCCGAGACTAACTTATCAGCTGCTCACTATAACCCGCATGGAGTTGAGACAGAAGAATTGCTTGAGCCTGAACAGTATGCTGAAGAAATTAAGATTTTACTTCAGCAGTCGTTGAAAAATATTGATGAGCTTCTGGGAGAGCTAGGAGCTACCAGTAATGACTGAAGACAAAAAGAATAATTTGACAGCCCTAGTTTCCCCCGATGTTTGGAATGTTGAGCATTCAAGTGAAAAAAGTGTTTTGGATTTGGAAGATCACTTAGCTAACAGGAAAGGGTCAACTTGAGGACATTGTTCGCAGTCATTGTATACTTTGTGGCTCAGCTAAGATTTTTTTGGATCATAAGAACCTTCTGTAGAAAGACTGCATTTTATGTCCGTAGATTTTTATATCAGATTGATCGAAAACGCATTTTTTATACTAGACAATTATTTCACTTTTTGGCACTAGCAAAGCTTGGCTGGAAAGACGTTCTGCTTATCTTTTTTATCTTTGGATTGATTTATCTTGTTCCGTATTTTGGATGTGGTATTGATTTTAAAAGTAGTCATAGTGTTGAATCTGCTTATATCGAAATTCTTTCAGTCGTTGCGTCTGTATGTGGTGTGATTATAGGATTGTATTATGCCGCAGTCGTTTCATTAGGTTCTGATGTTTATTCAAGAATGCCAGTAGAAGCAAAACAATTACTTCGGAAAGAACCTATTGGAAATGCATTCGTGTGGTTTTTGAGCTTTTTAACATTTGCCTCAATGGCGTTAATGGCATCTTATTATTTTGGATTTAGAGAGTCTGCCGTAGGCGTATGGATTATACTAGTTGGGTCTGGCTTAGCTATCTTTGGGTTTATTAAATTAGGTTATAATCTGTTCTTTTTTACAGATCCGACAATTTTAGCAAGCTCAGCGTTGGATTTATTAAAGGAATCATTTAAACTTGCAAAGGCTAGTAGTTTTAATTCATCAAATCCCGATTTTCAAGAGCACTACAATAAGCAAGCTAACTTGAGTCTCCAATCATTTGAGATGCTAGCGAAGATTGTAAAAGATGACGGCCACCAACATCTTCAAACAGAATCATATTTAGGTCTTTGCCAAAATGGTATTATCGTTCTTTCGGAGTATCTAGAGTTAAAGGACTTAATTCCATACGACAGCAAATTTTTTCAATTAAAGATCAAACACAAGAAATGGTATGAATCATCTGATCTTGATGTAGAAATGCACCAGCAAATAGGACATTTACCATTCGAAGAAATTAGAGATCATGATTTTGTTGAAAATCGAATTATTGAAATTGTTTTTGACTGCATCAAACTCAATTTGAAACAAAAAAATTACGAAGTTGCAAATAGAGCACTATCAATGATGACAATACAGGGAAAGCAACTTGTAAAAACTCATGACTTAAAAATCATTATTAATTTTTTTGAAAAAGTAGAATCACTCATTCTTGAAAATGCTCCAATAGAAGCTGAGTTTGAAAACAATAGCTCACAAGACTACTATTTACAGCTAATAGATTGCCTTGGTTATTCTAAATCTGAGTTACTGATTGCGTTTCTTCAACGTCTAGAAGATGTTAGTGATAAGAAAATTAAAGAATTGATTGATATAATTCCTTGGGGATCTGACAATAAAATCTTTCAAGTGGGCTTGCCATCCTTTACTCATGAACTTCTATTACGACTAAACAAGACAATCGCCTATGAAGTTTCGATTTATGGAAATAGAATTACACCAGATTGGTATTTGTACAATGTCTTTTTTCTGAAATATGCAGAGCAAGTTCATGTTGAGAATAAAGAAATAAATGATTTTATTTTTTATCAAGTTGATTCATTAAAGAAAAGTTCTTCTTATGCCCTTTCTGAGAAAGATAAGTGGGCAAATCTTTTTATCTGCTGTTATCTCGATAGAATGCTTGAGCATTATGCAAAATTAGAGCTAATTAATAACCGTTTTGAAAAGGCATATGATGCACTTACATCGTACTCAAAAATGGCTGATTTAAGCTGGCCTGAATACGATCACGAACAGGTTACTAAAAACCTAAAGGATTTTAGAGGCTCCCTAAGCGAGCTTCTGTCAAAGGCGGGAACATTTTTTAACCTGTACAAATTCCCATCGGAATATCCTGATTACGGGGGGAAGTTTCTTCACTTCGTTGGGAATGATATTTTGGGGCAGCTTGTAAACAAGCAGGATCTAGATGAAAACACATTTAAACATTTTTTTGTTGGTTCACTTGTCATGTTTGACAAGTTAGGAGACGACCTAAAGAAAATAGACAATTTTCCTGTAGAAAATCAATTACACTTTATGATTGCTCCGATGATTGATCTTGTTACTATGAGTGGTCTTATCTTTTTAATGTCTAAATTTACAGACAAAAGTGCACTCGAAGAGATTGTCGTTAAATACTGGAATAATTATTTCAAGGACGATGCTGAAAATAAACTTAAAAAAATATCAGCGATTTTGTCTTTCCCTGAAAACAATGCACTAATGAGTTTACCACATCGACATTCACAGAGATTTAACTGGGAAAGAGATCTCTATGATTATTTCATAAATAATGTTGAATCGAAAAAAGAATGGAGTCGTTCTGGAGGATTTTTAGGCCATGATCATCATGTCGTGACACACCCATCAGCACTCATCAGATACTTAGTTGCAAAAAAGCTTGAATATATGAGCAGTGAAAATGATGGACTCCATGTTTTTGTTGATTATTACCTTTTACCAAAAAATAAAGCACTTGCAATTGATGAATTGGAATTCTGTAGAGATCAAGGGAAACTACTTGAGCGAGTTTCGAGAGAAGAAGCCAAGGAGAAAAAATGAATTTAAGATTCAATCTTATTAGCAAGCTAAAAGATTTAAAAAAAACTTTCATTCAAAAGGGCTTATCAAGGGAGCGTGATTTCGATAGACGTACTTTGAAAGAAACAAGAGGTAATGCCCATTTTTTCATTGAAGACATTTCTCAACACAAAATGCCTTATAGCCGCAGGTTGGGTAATTACCCAAATTTTAATGTAACAATCGAAGGAACGGAAATAGAAAAAGCAAAGTTAATGCTCAACAATCTTTCGCAGCATAGCCACAATCATAGTGATACTGATCTTGTGTCTGACGTCATCAATAACCTTTCAAAAAAAATGTACTATTGGGGTGAAATTTATTACTGCAAAAACAATGAAATTGATGGTCCTGCATGTCTAGAAATTTGGCCTTTGGGGATATCTAGGATATTTAATTATTATATACAAATTATCCCCAGATCTAAAAAGTTTAGAGCATCAACTTTTTTAAGATTCGAAAAGGCGACGGATGTTTTCAGGTTTTCATTATTTAAAAGCCAATTTCAAAAGTTAAAATTTTTCCTTATTTTGCGAATGCTGAATCGAGATCGAACGGGGTTCCCCTCATTCTTTGGTGAAGATAAATTTCAAAATGGAAATTTTGATCTTAAATATTACAAACGAATTGAAGCTGTTTTTATTGCACTAATAACCAAGAGCTATGCCTGGAAATTACGTTATTTAGCCGATGATTACAAAAATGAATTTTTTCGGTTCTATTCTTCATATCTCTCAGCGATTAGAGATGCTGAAGATAGAGAGGTTATTCTTTCTCAGATAAATAAGATGCTAAAACAATTTGAAATAGATGCTACTTTAACTCTTGAGGGAATCCCGACTAGTTATGATCTAAAGATTTCACTTCAAGAACTGTCGGAAGGAAGAAAAACATTTTCTGAAGCCCTAAAAGACATATATCTAACATAGCTTTATGGACAGGGGAGGTTTATTTTTACCACAGACTCATGTGCCATTTTTCCATCTGTTTTTTTCGGCAAATTGAATCATTTTACGTGCTTTCATTAATTGCTCGTCACTGAGCGGAATTCTTTCGAGTTCGATCTTGTTTTTAGTAACTTCATCTACATGCATGCTAAAGGTCAAACCACTTAAGTGAATTCTTTGAATGATTTCTTCCCAAATTTTAGGTGAGTGGTCTTGATCAGAAAAAACATTCTTTTTGAAAAGCCAAAGTGCCGGATCTATCGTTTGGAGACCATAAGAATTAATCGAAGGTTTAAGTTCAAATTTTGTATTCTTGAGTGCCTTTGCGTCTCTATGATCAGTAATGAATG
This sequence comes from Bacteriovoracales bacterium, assembly GCA_037444575.1. Taxonomy (GTDB): domain Bacteria; phylum Bdellovibrionota; class Bacteriovoracia; order Bacteriovoracales; family Bacteriovoracaceae; genus Bacteriovorax. The sequence continues at coordinate 36,163 of JBBIME010000007.1, read as the reverse complement.
AGGTTGGATTATTGGGATGATGTCTAGAGGAAAAAACTTCGAATGCAAATTTTAAGTTTTTGCCAAACTCAAGTTGTTCATCATGAACAAGTTTTTTAAAAGAAGTTTGATGGTGAAATGTTCCATTGATTTCATTTATCATTAAAACGAAAGCTGTAATGTTTGGAGCGACGATCTTATCGAAACTCATTGACTCAAATACCTCTTTTGGGTACATGGATGTATAAGTTAAAGCATCAAATAGTAACTCCTTTGTGCGTAAATCAAAGGGACTAGTCATAGCTTTCTGAGCTAAGTCAGAGTGAATTTCTGAATATAGTTTTAAATTTTTCTCTTTGAAACATTGCAGGTATTTTTTTAGATGCTCATCAGTTACCAATTGAATGAAGTGTAAAGATAGAAGCATTCGAAGTGCTCTTACTCCAAGTGCAAAACTATTAACAGCTTTATTAGGGCCGTTGTCATAAAAATGGTGAAACATTATTACTTTTAAATAATGTTTTTTTTCAATTACTGAAAAATGAAATTGTACATCGAGCTCTTGAATTAAAGAAATGAAAGGATCTTCAATAGACTTTAATCCCTTATTTCCTTCTACGTTTGCATGTAATTCGTTTTTTCCTAATTTTTGATGAATTTCTAAGAAATAATCACTTCCATCTAAGTCGATGTCTTTTTTTGAATATGCATTACCTAGAATAAAAAATGGCTGTGATTCATCTAAGAAATTGAGTCCAGTATGACCAGTTTCATCTATAAATGAATTTAAATTTACTGTCGGATTTGCTTTGAAAAATTTATTTGCAGCTCGTGCTCTTGGGTCCATAAAATTGATTAATTATCATCCCCCAGACCCTTCACCACCACCGTGAACTGATTGTATTTGAAATTTGAATTTTGATTTTTCAAAATTATTGATTTTTTTAACTAGGTCGCCATTAATTCTTTCACCACTATTGGTTTCGATTGAATGAATGACTGCATTTTCTTCGTTTAGATATACTTCGACTGAAGATATTTCAGATGAATTAATTATTGCTGAATCTATAAGCTCAATAGAATCAAAAGGGATTGAAGCATGAGCTGTAAAAGCGGACAATAAACACAATGTTGCAATTATAATTTGTCTTTTCATTTCAATGCTCCCGATTCTTTAAAAGCTAAAAACGTACTTGAAACGGCCGTACTATAGACTTTTATATCACCTAAGTACATTGCATTATTAAAAATTTGTTCTTTTCTCTCGTTGAATTGTTTTTGATTTAACAATTTTAATGCCTTTAATCCTTCATGGTTTAAGGATTCAGTTTGATAGCTCATCCAATTATTGATATTTCCAGCTTCATCAATTCGGTAATACTTTAAAGCAAACTCAACTCTCTTTTTAACGTCGGCAAAAGGGAGTTTAAAATCTTTAATACGCCCAATGATTCGACCACTTTCAAGACGATCAATTACTTTATTTGAAATAAGCTCTGATAACTTATCAACGCCTCGTTGGCCAAGTTCGTACCGAATTTCATCTTCAGTCGTTCCATTTGTTGTATATACCAGACTTAAAATAAGAAAATTAGACTCATCTAAAAAATATTCTCGATTTTCATCTTCAATAAATTGATATTCGTTATTGTGACTATTTCGTTCAGCCATCACGGTTGAAATTTCAGGATGAAAATCTAACATGTAATTGTATAGCTCTTTATCGAATCCAAGGCCTCTAAAGATTTTAATAACTGCTTCAGGTTGAGGATTAGTCTTATTCCCCATGATTCTTCTAAGAGTTGAATGTGGAACAGTGGTCTTTTCTTCAACGTTCACAAGAGTAAGACGAGTATTTTTCTCCAAATAAGATTCGATACAGGCCTTAACCCGCTCGCATTTATTTAAATTTACCTCACCTTCATTGGATTGAATGGTGGAACTGTGTTCTAAGTTCATATGTCCTCATTTAGTAGAGTTCAACTAACATATTATTTGTTTTGCAAGAACCATTTATCTTACAACGTGAAATTTTTATAGGGCCTTTTTGATACCCTTGCAAAATAGATCGCCACGGTGGCGACAGGATTTTTCATTTTTGAAACGGCGATCAACCACTTAGACCAATATCGTCGCCACGGTGACGATTTCTCCATATCGTCGCCATGGCGACGATTCGCCACGATGGCGATAGCTTAGAATTAAATTTTAATAACTTCCTTGTCTCACTTTTTGTTACATCGTCGCCATGGCGAACTTTGTTTGACCAAAAAAATATTTTAATTGTTTTTGTTGACCATGATGATTAGTTTTTTGCCACTAAATTTATTTGGGAGAATAAAATGAAACTTGAATTAATAAAAAATAACAACACAATACAGACGCCAAAGTCAGAAAATCTTCTGTATGACTTTCTAAAAAATAATATAAAAAAAGATTTAGAAGTTACATTTTGGAGAAATAAGGCATGCATTCTTTTTGGAGAATTTGATTTTTATTCTGATCATAATGCTGAATTAAACTCATTTGATTACACGACATCGATGCTTTTTGAAGTAGCAGTTCCACTACAAGAAGACTCACTTGAATATAAAACATCGACTTTATGTTTGGAACATTTTTTAGGAGATATTTGCTTTTCTTCTGAAAAATCTATTCAGGGTGACAAGGCCGAAGAACTGGCCGTCAAATATCTCGATTTTATAATTTTAGTTTCATCAAAAAGAAAAAAAATATCAGAGGAAGAGCTTCTATCCAATCTCAAGCCTCTATTTAATTCAATGGTAGGCAATAATGAAAATGGACAAAGTATTTTATCAAAATTTCTGAATCCACATTTTTTAAACTAAAAGACAGGCTTCAAAGCAGTCTTTAAAAAAGTCTATTTATAAAAATAGATGAAATTAATTACCTAAAGGAGGGTAAATGGAATCGTTTTGTCATTTTTTTGCAAAAACTAAAAATCTAAGTTGTATTGTACTCATTACAACAGCGCTACTTGCGTCTTGTGCATTTAAAAAAGGTGGTGATGGTGGTGGCAATGACCCTGTCGCCACTATTTCAAATCTAGAAATTAATCCAAATGGTGATAGCGACGGTGATGGGATTAAAGATCAAGATGAGGTTTTACAAGGCAGAAATCCCTTTGTCGCTGAACTTCCAGATTTAAAGGTAAGATTTCTTCAGAACTATAAAATTGAAGTTTTTTATCACGATAAAAATGCAGATGCTAAAAAAGATCAAAAGTCATTTGTCATTGATACTGTCGTTAAAGATACCAATCCAGACTTTAAGTATCGTGTGGGCAATGTCTTCGCTCGCAATCATGCCTTAAAAACGGCATCAAGTTTTGGAAGATTTTCAAGTCATACCAGTGGAAATTTTGAAGAACATGATCTTTCATGGGTAAGCTATCCAGAACTAGACCCTAAGTTTTTTCATGCACAGGCAATTAAGTATCGAGATGTTTTTAATGATCAAAATATTATTGATGACATCAAAATAACTTTAACTAATCAGGCACGACTTAATGATTCCACCTTTTATAAAGACATAAAGAATTTAAAGTTAAATTTCTATTTTTTAAATCATGAAACTGAAAACTATGAAATTTTAAGTTCGACTAATATTGATCGTCATTTTCAGTCAGGAATTTATGAGACATTTGATGTTGTAATCGATCACGCACCAGAATCACTTTTAAAAGAAAGCTTCTTTAAACGTGGTGAATTCATTATTTCAGAAGTTGATGACTTTGAAATTCCATCTTTAAACACTAATTATAAAACTTTATTAGCGAGTGTAAAAGCCAAGACCATCCCTGTTTTATATGAAACTCCACTAGAAGAAAAAATCTATTATGTAGCTGTTCAAAATGGAGCTAGCTTTCAAAGTATCTTAAAAGCGGCATTTGATAAAAATTATGAGGTAAAAGAAAATCAATTAACTAAGATTGGTCAGTTTTCTAATAATCTTCCAGATTTTACTCATCTAAAAGAAATTCAAGATAAAGATAAGTTTGGAAAATGGTTCGTGATGACCAACGAGTTTAAAGAGAACTATTTGGATCATCCCTACAAAAACACTGATCGAATTGTATTAAGTTACATAACTGGAAATGATTTAGCGACTCAGACTCAAGAAAATATTTATTCCTATACCACCAAAATTGATGGAAATAAGTCAGAAACCATTTATCCATTGGGTAATGTCAGTCCGAACTCTAAAATTGAAATGACTTTGCATCCAGTTGCCCATTATGGACGAAGCTTAAATAAGCATCGTGAATCAATGAACCGTCCTGGCGGAAGTTGTGGAAATAATTGTATTCAATTTCCAGTATCGTGCACTTGGGACGTTAACGAATACAAAGATTATAATGAAGGTTTTAATTTCACTCCTGATCTAACTGGCGAAGGAGAAAAACTTGATCTTGTCATTAATGGCGAGGTTTTTAAACTTTCTACTCTGTTAAAAGATAAAAAAGTTCTACTTAACACATCTGATGTTGGAGTTCATTTAACGATCAATAATATTTCAGCGATTAAAGAAATTCGTGATGTCGATGACAATATCATTTCATTAAAGATCAGATCTTTTGCAGGACACGACTTCTTTGGCATTAAGCTTGTTGACTATTCAGGATATTGGCAAGGTTTTGGAGGATGTGCATTTAATACTCCACCATTAGCACAACAATTTAACACTCAAATTTCAAGTGAATCATTAGACCTTGTTAATATCTTAGGTTTTGGCAATACGGCTACAAGCCGTGGATGGCCTTACAAAATTACCAATATTGATTCAGGAACTTATTACCAAGAAATTTCAATTGGAGTCAGTAGCTCTATTGAAAATTATTATAACTAACCAAAGGAGTTTTATGAAAAAAGTATCTTTAATCACAACTTTATTTTTAGTTTCATCAAATGTTCTAGCTGCGAGTTTAAAAGGTACTGCCGATGCTCTAGGACAAGAAGCAATTAAAGTCGGCATTGCTCTTGGTGTTTTTGCCATAGTTCGTGCAGGTATTGCAATCGCTCAAGGGAAGCCCGATGGAGGTGAACAAATGACAAAGGCCATATTTGGCACAGGATGCATCATGCTTGTCGTGACAATTATATCAACCTTAAAAACAATCACTCAGCAAGGAGCTTGATATGAAATTTTATTACCCAAAATTTTTGAAATCAAATCCAAACTTTATGGGACTGTCATTTATTGATCTGGCCTTAATTATGTCGTCACTGACTTTATCACTGATTTTAAACCTTGGTTCGATAGTAGCATTAGTGATGATTGCAATCTCAATAGGCATTAGTAAGTGGATCGGTTTTAAATATCCACGGGGATATTTTCAATTTTATTTCTTAAAACGGAAAGCTCTTAATTGGCGCGATGACCTTCTAAAGCTTACTCAAGGGATTCTACTATGAAATTTCCTTTATTTTCTGTTGAAAACAGTAAAGTTACTTCAATAAATGGTGAATCATCTTACCTTTATAAAATTATTCATCGAGACTTATCGCAATTAAGCGATGTTGAGTTTGAGTCGTTTTATCAAGAACTTCATCAAGAGTTAAAAACATTCAAGGAGGAGTGTTTTTATAAATTCTACTATATTGATGATTCACTTTATTTAAACACAAATGATCTAAGCATTGATAGACTTTCACATCGTCTAGAAATTGTCGAAACCCCACTTTCAATAATATTTTCAGAATATGATCTCTATCGGGATATAGATATTTATGATGATTACATTATCCTTGGCCACCACTTTATAAGATTAATAAATTTCTATGATCTTCCAAGTTCAATTAATCCAAGATTTTTAGAAAACTTTTGCGACTCAATTATTTGTCTTAAAAAACAGAACTCAGAAAAAGCAAAGAAGAAGCTTAATCTAAAACGAAAGATGCATTTTTCTTTATCTCAAGATCCTCTTCGCAATATTGAATCTGAAAAGGCCTTAAGTCAAAATGAAAACCTTCTAGAAGAAGTAATGTCTAGCGATGAAGTCGTATTTTCAATGGAAGGATGGTTTATAGTTAAAACAGATTCACTTCATGAATTAAATCAAAAATGTAAGTACCTTTATGAAAAAGCAAATCTATGTGATCTAAAAGTTTTATCTGAAGGCCGAGGCTTGGCTTACTTTTTTTCTAATATCATTCCTGGAGTAAATCCTACGATGAAGCGCGAGCATCTTGTCCCTGCAAACTTTGTCGCTGGTTTACTTCCAATGCCTTGTGAAGCACTTTATAACCAAGGCTTTGAACTTCATTCAAGAGAAGATAGAAAACTGTTAGTTGATTTATTTCATCCAGAAAATGTTTATTATAACGCTCTTATCACAGGTACTTTAGGCCAAGGTAAATCAGTTCTAGCGAATAATATACTATTTGAAGAAGTACATAATGGGGCCAAAGGCATTGTCCTTGATCTTGGGAACTCATTTAGAAAGACAGTGGATTATTTGGATGGTGTTGCTCTTCCGTTGTCCTTTAATCCTCTACAGTTTAAGAGCCCCGAATACCTTAAAGCATTTGTAATGAGTGTCATTGATCCTGAGTTTTTAAATCCAGTAGATCAAGGAAGACTTTTTGAAGTTTTAAGTGAATTAGATTTCACAAAAATTTCTTCTATAAAAGATTTCATATCGATTCTAGAAGAAAACTTTAAAGACATAAGATATTTTTTCAAGGAACTCGAAAGCTCATTTAATAACGATCAATACAACGGTGCTGATTTATTATATGTCGATTTAACTCTTTATCCTGATCGAATAAAGGCTCCATTAATTATTTATCTCATAGAATATTTTAAACATTTAAAAGGTAAACGCATTTTTATCTTAGATGAATGTTGGAATCTATTGGCAAATCATGGCCAGTTCATTGCTGAAAGCTTTAGAACTTTTAGAAAACACGGAGCATCTGCAATTGCTATTTCTCAAAACCTTGAAGACTTTCTCTCTACTCCTTTAGGTCGAACAATTTATACATCAACGTTTTTTAAATTTATTTTTCGACAAGATACAAGTGGTGAATTTTTATCTGATCATCAAAAAGAGATGCTAAAAAGCTTAAAGTCAAAAAAGGGTGAATATTCTGAATTCCTTTTAATCTCGGACTTGCATCAAAAAATTTGTAGATTTTATGCAAGTCCGTTTAAGTTTCATCTATTCAATTCTGATAAGATTGAACGTGATCGCTTTAATCAGTTCCATGACGAAAGAAAAAACCTATTAGATTTTAAAGAAATTCTTCATCAATACATTTATTTAAAAACAGGAATCGAAGTATGAAAGCGACCATTCTTTTATTGGGATTAGTTCTATCTATGAAGGCATTCTCGATTATTGGAGAAGAATCGGCAATGATGATTCAACTTGTAACGAATACCGCACAACAAATTAATGAGCTAGAACGTCTTGTTTCTAATGCTGAAAAATACACTCAAAGGCTTCGAGAATACAGTGAACTCACTGAAGATCATTATTTCAGGGCCGAAAGAGTCTTATATTTGGCCGAAGAATTGGCTTCAAAAAAAGAAGTTCAAAATCTTGGCGAGCTTAACGGGGCAATTAGAGAGTTAAAGTACAATATGAGTGATCTAAAAGAACTCATGCAAAAATACGCCAATGTCAAAGAAGATGAAAAACGAACTGAGCGTTATGTTGATTTAAATAAGAAATTAAATGATCAAAATGGCAAAAGAGCTGAAAAGCAAGTTTCCAATTCTATCAATGCAAGAAATGTCGGTCGAGCTAATCAATTAACAGCACAAAACACAGCTTTGTTATTGGAGAATCAAGTGAAAATGCAAGAAGTTCAACTTGAAATGCTCAAAACTCAAAAAACTGCCAATCGTCTTAAAGCTGAAGAATTAGAAGATAAGCGTCTTGATGAAATTAATCGCCTTAAATTTTACAACAAGACATCAAAGTCTTTGGGGAAAAACTAATGAATCTTGCTATAAAAGAAATGCTTCTCATAGAAGAACCAACCGTCAATATTCTAAAAGATGAACTTTTAAATGTCTCCAGATGGTTTTTAATTCCAAGTTTTGGATTTGCATTGGTCTTAGAGTATTTTGGTGAGTTGCAATTTTTTGAAGTCATCAAGAAGCTCATTCTTATTATGGTATTCATGGGAGCTTTTTTTACAATTCACCAAACTGGTGTCGATTTAAGTTTTAAGGCCAGCGAAGAGATATTAAGAAAAGTTTCTCCACAAAATATATTCCTTAAAAAATGGACAGAAGTAAAAGTTAGAACAAAAGACGATGGTTCTTGGAATTTTTTACAAAAGTTTGCCATTCCGAATGTGAACGATTTGATTGGTACGAGCTTATTTGTTTTAAGTAAGGCCTTTGTTTGGATTTTAAAACTCATTTACTCAACTGTTTATCACTTAACATATATTTTTGCTCCAATCAGTGCCATTTTATATTTCTATCCCATTACAAGAGGAAGTATCGCAGGAACAATTCAGTCGAGTCTTTGGTGCATGCTTATGCCCATAGTTCTTGTTTCAATATTTGCAATCGTTGGAAATTCAATTCAGGCACCTGCCCAAAATGGAGAGCTATCAATTATAAGCATTGATCATATTATCTGGCTTTTTGGTGTGACTCTATTAATTCTCATGACTCCGGTTTTAACAATAGGAATTCTTCGCGGTGGTGGCGTCGCTCTTTCTGGAAGTGCTATTGGAATGATGATGACTAATTCAGCGATGAAGGTTTTAAGGGCAGCGCCTTTAGTTGCAAGTGGAGTGAAATCAACTTCAGCAAATGCAACTAAAATGGGTTCAAAAGCATTATTTGAACCTTCTGTAAGAGAATTATTAAAAAAAGAAAAAATGAGCAGTCCTGAGAATGGCAAGTTAAAACAACTTGATAAAAAAGGTGGAATCAGAAATCCTTTTAGTTCACCAAAAAGTCTTGATGAGCGATTATCTAAAATTGGTATGACAAAAGATGAAGCTGTTTCTTTGTCAAAAATACCTTCATCTAATTTTACAAGCACCAAGGCCAACGTTAAAAATGGCCTTGGTGCAAACACGATAAAGGCCAATAACAAACAATCATCTGATACTTATATGTTTGATAAATCATATTGGAACAAAATTACTCCTGAACATAGAGATGGAATTAGAACCAAATACGGAATCAAAAGTGATCTGCCGACACCAAACAAGCTATATCATCCGATTCCTAGGACTGAGCGAATGAATAATAGAAATATTGTGAATAGAGATAGATCAATCCCGTCACAGCAAAAACCTATAGCTCCAAAAAAGTCACAACCTCTTAAAACTAACAAAAAGATAGGAGTTCAAAATGAAATTTGAAACATTTGAAGCAGAATTTATCAAACAAAATAAACAACTAAGAATCGTATTAGGCGTTTCAATAATTTTAATGGCCATCAATTTAACAATGGTCTTATCAGACAAAAAATATTTCGTATTAAAAAATTCACAGTTAGTTAATGATCGTCCACTTCTAACATGGGTATGTGAAGAAGCTTTTGTAAGTATTGCCAAGAAAATTCCAATAAGTGATTTAACTGAAACTTCTATCTTAAATGAACTCAAACAATCTGATTTTAAAGTGGCAAGTGATGAGGTTTTAAATGTTCTTGAGATCAAAGATGGACTTTGTCGAATCATAGTCAAAGGTGAAGGAAAAGTTCGATCTTTTCTAGTTAATTTTAATAAGAGCAAAGACTATCCATTTTACTTCAAGCTTTCTGAAATTAATGAAACTGAAATCACAAACTCTGAAATAAACCTAATAAAGGATGAAAAATGATCTTTTCAATATTACCAGCTACTATTAGCACACTTTTTATTTCTGCCAATCTTATAACGACACTTACATTTAAAGACGATGTCAGAGGCTTTATTTATGGTGGAACCAAAGAAGAAATTTTCTCTGAGCTTGCATATAATAATAAAACACTTGTTATTAAGGCAAAGAAAAAAGGAATTGATACAAACCTAATTATTGTCACCGCAAAGAATCGTTATTACTTCAGCGTTAAAGATACGACAACAAATCCTCATCAATTTGTTGAAGTTGAAGACGGTGAAATCAATACTAGCTTTAGAAAAATTAAAGAAGCTGAGAACTTTGATCTATTTGAAGGTTCAAATTCAATTATGGTCATTTCAAAAAATAAATCTGAATTAATCGTAAATGGCGAGAAGGTCAATTCTAAAAATTACTTTTCCAAAGGCATCCCACTGATCATTAACGGTGAACGAGTTTTAAATTAGGCATTTTATGAATTTTATATTTTTAATATTATTTTCTGTCTCAAGCTTTGCAACGATAAATACTTTAAATAAGAAAGCTAATGATAATCTTGCTAATTCTCCAAAAAAGAAAACTATTGAGAACGGCACACTTAAAAGACTAGCAAAACAAAATGATGCTCTTTTAAAACTACTTCAAAGTAAAACAAGCGATGATAAGCCTTTTATTTGGGATGGAACAAAGAAAATTGAAACGACTAAAGTTATTCATGGAATTTTATTAAATTCAGTTGTTTCAACGAATCTCGAATCCCCACTATTGGTGGAATCGCTTGATAATTCGGTACTCCCAGAAGGCACTAAGTTTAGATGTACAGGAGTCACCAAAAACAAACGAGTATTAACTGTTTGTGATCGGATGATTACACCATCTAAAGAAGTTGAAGTAAAAGTTCAAGTTCTAAACATTGACGGAACTGCGGGCCTTCGTGGTGAATACAACGATGGTAAGGACTCGTATATTGCTGGAGCCGTAATTTCAGAATTTGCAAAAGGTGTAATTAGTGCTTCCAAGGACAAAGTGATTCTACCCCTTGGGAGTGTTGATTCAAATTCAGAAAAAAATAAAGTGCTTGAAGGATTAGCAAGCTCAATGAGTGCGACCACAGATTTAATTACTGATTCGATGAAATCACAAGAGCCAAAGGTTTTTATTGAAGCAGGAAAACCAGTTCTTATCTTTTTTATGGAGGGATTAAATGCGTATTAGTTTAATAATATTTATAGTTTTAAGTTTAACAAGTTGCTCAACCTTAAGAGGTTCCATCACCGTTGGTTCAATTATTGGTGGAACTCTTGGTGCGATGTCAGGAGAAGTCTTTTCACCAAATAAAGAATCAAGAAATGGAAATGCACTAGTCTTTGGTGCAATCGGCGCAACAGGTGGAGCACTTCTGGCCAACTATTTATACACCACTGATCCAGAAAATAGAGATTTAAAGCAAATGATTATTCCTGATGATCAAGGGAATAAAAAAGCTGAATCCGCTCCATTATTTGACTTCAATCCAGAGCTTAAAAATATCAAGCCAGAGCTAAATTTTAAGCCTGTAAAAAAATATGAAGTACCAATTGAAAAGCTACCTGAGAGCCTTCAAGGGAAAGTTAAGAAGCAATACTTACTTGAGTACGAATCCGAAGCAAAGACCATTCAATATCAGGGTAAAACAATAGAGATTTCACCGTTTAAGGCTTACGAACACGTTTATGAGGAGTAATAAATATGACTAAGAAAAATAATGATACTGGTTTTGATTATATCACTCCGATTGTTGAAGTGTTTCATGATGTCTCCGTTGGTATAGTTACATTGTTACTAGATGCTATTAAATGGGCATATAAACAATGGAACAAAAACTATTTTGAGCTTGAAAAGATTGAAGAGAAGCATCTTCATTCGAATAAGAAAGCAACCAAGGATAATTCAATTGGTTATTCTGCTAATCAAAGAAGAGAATTAAATCTTTCTGAAATTGATTTCTCTAAACATTCATTCATTGTTGGCGCGGCTGGTTTCGGTAAAACTAATCTAATTTCCATTTTACAAGAAAACAGTCTTCAAAATGAAAGACCTATCATCTTTATTGATCCTAAAGGTGATCTTGAGGCCCTTGAGACATTTCGCGCTCTATGCAAAAAATATAATCGTACTTGCCATATTTTTTCAGAACACTATAAACATTCAATAAAATTAAATCCATTAAGAGAAGGTTCAATTAATCAAGTAACCGACAGAATTATTTCAAGTCTTGAATGGAGTGAGCAGTTTTATAAAAATGTGGCCATGGATGCTCTATCTCAAGCGCTAAGAAAACTTCAAGAGGCAAAAAGACCTTTCTCTCTTACAAACATCTGTAGCATTTTAGATGAATCCTTCAATACAAAAGAAACTCTAGGTCTTCGTGTTCAATTAAATAACATCAGAAATTCTGATTTTGGAAAAGTCTTAGAAGAAGATGAAACCACAAAAACATTTATGAAAATTAGAGATGAAAAATCATGTCTTTATATTGGTTTATCTACTCAAGGATATGGAGAAACTGCCTATGCGCTAGGAAAAATGTTTTTAGGTGAACTTCTTTATGCGTCTTACTTCAAATTAATAAATGAATCTAACTCACATAAATCAATGAAAGAACCAATTGCTGTCTTCTTTGACGAATTCGGGGCAATCGTCACGCCTCGTTTTATTGAACTCGAAAATAAATGTCGTGGGGCCGGAATTCAATTATTCATGGCAGTTCAGTCAGCGTCTGACATTGACAGGATCGATGAAAACCTAACACAGCAGATATTAGAAAACTCATCCAATCTATTTATTTTAAAACAACGAATGGACTATGGAGCCACTATGTTTGCTAATGCAATAGGAACCAAGGTCACAAAAAAATATACCACCAAAGAAGAAAATGGATCAAACACAGGCATGAGTTCTGTGCGTGAGGCAAATGAACTTTTAGTCCACCCAGATATTATTAAAAATTTAAGGGTCGGCCAATGTGTTCTTCTTCGTCATAATCCAACACGGTTAGACCTACTAAATTTAAGGGAAAGAAAAATTGTAATTGAACAAGAACAGGAGGTGAAAAACATTCAAGCAAAGAAAATTAACGAGCAAGAAAAGAAGGAGTTAACTTTTAGAAGAAATTCAAATGAAGTGTTTGAGGTATAAATGGAAAACTTAAGAACAGATTACAAGTATTTTATTTCTCCATTATCAGATTGGAGAATATTAGACATTAAGGGATTAATGGAATGTGCCACGATAGAGAGATTTAAAAAGTATGATTATGTCAGAAAGCTTTTACACAAGATGAAATCGCAAAACTTTGTAAATATCTATTACAGTCCTTTTACAAAAAAGAATTACTATTTTTTAACAACCAAATCAGAAGCACTTATAAATTTTGACCAAAAGAACTCACTATCTGAAGAAACTTACTATCACGATGCAATGGTTAGCTCAATCTGTGTTGAGCTTGCAAAGATTAAATCATCGGTCGAAAAGGTCGAGCTAGAACACGTTATAAAAAATGGAAGATCGAAAACGAGTTTTGATGAAATTATACCAGATGCAAGAGTCAGCGGAAGCTTCAATGGCAAAAGCTTCTTAATTGCCATTGAAGTCGAAATCAATCAAAAAGAAAAAAGTAGAATTATTTTTAAAGGAAATAATTATTTAAAAAGCAGTCTCTATAATTACGCCTTTTACTTTTTCCCAGATGAAAAGATGATGAATAACTACGCAAGGGCCTTTGCATCTGAATTGGGTAATGATTTTAACCAGAAGATTTTTTTATTTTCAACGCCGGAAATATTTAATGGGAATAATGATCTTGCCAATAGCACTGGATTAATAAATGGGAAATCTAAAAGCGTTTTAGAATTATTTGGAGTTTGAGACATGTGCGAGACATCTGAAAGACATCTGAGACATGGCATTTTTAAAACATCTCCCAACCATGCGTTTTTAAAACTGAATTGGGCCTTATCGAAATTGACTCCCTCTCTTTCACCAGAGTTCAGAGCGGGAGTCAATTTCAGGCCCAGAGAGTAAACGCACGTAGGGTTGGGATAAATACAAGGAGAAATAATTATGAATGAAGTAATTAATGTAAATGAGGAAGGAATGGAGAGAAGAGGAAGAAAGAAGAAAGACAAAAAACTTGAAGAAAATAATGAATTGGATTCACAGTATAAGTTTTTTGTCGATCTAAGACATGAGAAAGAAGTTTTGGAACAGATTTTAAAAATGCTTAAGACTGTTAATGATAAGTCTTACGGACGAGAATTAACATTTAAAGATCTTGCCGCTTATGCTGTTCCAAAACTCAGCGCAAAGGACTTAGAAAAAATTCAAGAAGGTTCTCTTTCTGAAATGGAACGAGTTCAAAGACTACTAGATGAACATAACCAAAAAAATGAAACCAAGCTAAGCCTTGGAGAATTTTTAGTTAAGAAACTTAATATTTGAGGAGAATAAAATGGAAAATATAAAATTAGAATTAGTATCTGGACGATTAGGACAAGACCCTACGTTTGCTGTGACAAAGACTGGTAAGCCTGTTTGTGAATTATCAATTGCTATAAGAGGAGAACAAAATTCTACGATATGGAGAAAAGTTGTTGCATTTGGGAAATTAGCAGAACAATGCAAAATTCACTTAAAAAAAGGGCAAGAGGTTTTTGTGCAAGGCCGTATGGACTTAAAAAAGTTTATCAACAAAGAAGGATTAGAAAAAGAATACCTTGTCTTAAACGCTAACTCGATTGGCCAGTCATTATTGTAGTGAGGATGAAGATGAACACAATTACTGTAAATGAAAAAATATGGTTAACAACGAAAGAGGCCGCAATATATTTAGGTAAAACGAGAAATGCCTTGTGGCTTCTAGTGAGCAAGGGACTTTTAAAAAAGAGGAAGTGGCAAGGTCGATTATATTTCAAGCGTTCTGAGATTGATCGTCTTTTAGAAGGGACGTTGTTTTAGGAGAATTTTTATGGCGATTACTGAATCTATAAATCCGATTGGTGAAACCTTATTTTCTGTATATGTAAATTTACGAAGCAAGTCTATGCCTCATATTCGTCATCAAAAAAGAATTACTGGATTAAAAAGTAAGGCAGAGGCAATTAGAAAAGAGAGAAGTCTTATTAAGGAACTATCTTTAAAGATTGCTCATCAAGAGGGACATGGATTTACTTGGAGGATGATTATTAATCAGTGGGCGGCATCTGCCGCCACTTTTTCAAGCTTAAGTGGTAAGGCCTATAATCCATCTACTATTAAAGATTATATTTCAATGCTCACAAATTGGACTTCAGATTGGCTAGACCGCCCAGCTTCAGAAATAACAAGAGGCGAGGGTAAAGAGGTTTTAGATAGAGTCGTTGAAGAAGGGCGAAGTAAAGCTTTCCAAAAGCGAGTTAAGAATACGATTAATATGATTTACAACTGGGCCATTGAAGAGCGAATGGTTAAAGGTGTTCATCACAGTCCGGTATTTGGATTAAAGATTGTTGTTAAACAAGACAAGCGACCAGAGATTTTAAAAATTGATGAAATAAAAAATCTTCTTTATCAAGCGAAGGCCCAAGATCATGATTGGTATTTTGTCTGGTCAATGGCCTTACTGACTGGAATGAGAAACGGAGAATTATATTCACTTAAATGGAATGATGTAGATTTTGATAATGGAACGATTAAAGTCGAACGTTCCTATAATTTTAAGACCGATGAATTTAAAGATACAAAAGCGGGATATTGGCGAACAGTTCCGATTTCATCAGAACTAAAAAGCTTGCTTTTAGAAATTAGATCAAATTCCAAAAGTGAATTTGTTCTACCACGTTTTGAATTATGGAAAGACGGAAAACAAGCACAAGTGTTAAAAAATTTTTGCAAATCTATCGGCTTACCTGAGATTAAGTTTCACACTCTTCGAGCTTGCTTTGCGACTCAGTTGATTGGATCTGGTGTAGAGCCAGTTAAAGTTATGAAGATTTGTGGATGGAAGGATTTGAAGACGCTTGCGATTTATTTGAGATTAGCCGGAGTGGAAGAGAAAGGGGTTACGGAGGGATTGAAAATACTTCCAAAAGAAGATGGTAACGTTTTATCGCTTCATTTATGAACTACTCTGTGTAGCCCTTGAGTTTATATTTCTCTGTGTGAGAATTAGGAAAAAGGAAATTTTATGGAAGAATTAATTACAAACTGACATTTGTGATTATTGTTTGTTCGGAGACCTCGCATTTTAAACAAAAACTTATATAATATTTAAAAGGAGAATGTTTTTATGGCAGTTGAAACAAACCTAAAAAAACTACTTGGAATAAGTGAAGCTGTTTACCTCGGTCATTTTACAGAGGAATGGGGGGGAGAAACACCTCCAGATTTTTCTGATCAATATGACCTAATCACTTATGCTGCGTGGGCACTAGACCCAGAAATTTATGGACTACAAAGTGATTGGTTTTTTGGCGAAAACAATAAGAAACGAAAATGTGCTTTCTGTGACCTCACAGAAGACAATGGTGTTACTTTTAAAAATATTTCTCACGCAATTCCAGAAAACTTGGGGAATAAAAGGGTTATAAGTTTAGAAGAATGCGACACTTGTAATGGCTTGGGTGCGCGTTGTGAAGAGGAACTCGCAAATATGCTCGATATAGAGCGTGTATTTAGCGGTGCTCGCGGAAAAAGTGGTCCAGCCTCATTGGATGCCGATGAAAAACTTATTGCAACAGGAAAGGGAATTGGTAAGCCGATTGAGATAAAGGTCGATATTTCAGATAATCCTATCAAAGATTTAGGTAACAATACCTTAGAGTTGCCATTTAGAAATATCGAATATCGTCCATTGCTGGCATTGCGGAGTATTTTAAGATCAACTTGGCTCTTACTGTCAGAAAATCATAGACAAGAATTTCAAATAATAAAGTCGATTGCAAAAGGAGAAACAATTCCATTACCATTTGAGTTCTTTAGCGCATTTTCTCCAGGAATTACTCTTGGAATTGGAAGAATCAGAGTTTGGAAGCGTAAGCAAGATGGCGATACACAGCTTCCTCCTCTCGTTGTCGCACTGACTGTATCAAATTCGACTGTCATCTGGCGAGCACCACTGCTTGAAAAATATGTAAGAGGCCCAATGCCTCCAATACCAGCCTTTGAGAAAGGTGATAAGGCACAAGTTTTTAAGCTAACAATAACTAAAGATGAGAAAGTCACGTCGTCACATAATCTTCAGATTAGCTATGATCGAAAAGCTGAAGCTGACGAAAAAGATTCTGAGCCTAAAAAATTGGCTGAAACAAATCCGTTAAGGCAGCAGATAATAAAAAAATCAGAGGTTGAGGTATCATTACTTCGTGGTGAAACTCAGCTTGTAGAGTGGATCAAAATTGAAAAGAATATCCAGAAAATCCGCGGCGATTTCTCAGGGGCTTCAGAAATTCTTTTTCGATCAAAAGAAAATGGTATTCGTCTTGAATTTGTTTGGGATTCAAAAGTTGGAGGATTCACTCAAAACTTATCCTTTAATCCTGTTGGGAAATCTCCGGAGACAGCGCTTGTCGGATTGGATTTTGCCAAAGCCTATATGACAGCTACAAGAGGAGACACTCTCGTATTTAAAGACGGTTCAACAATTGTGTCTTATCCCTTTGAGGAAGCATCATTCGTAAAAAATGAAGCACAGAAGCTTGAGCAAATAAAGATTGATTTGGAGAAATTAAGAGATGCAAACAAAGTTGCAAATATCTCCTTAAAATGTCCTATTCCAACAGATAGAGATACCGTAATGATTGCCGCGACAGCCATTGTTCTTGGCGTACCTATTCGAGTAAATATGGAGATGTCTTTTGTAATTCAGATGCAAAAGGCGTCTTACGATACAATCATTCAAGAAACTAAGCCTATTCGTCTCATGCTTGGAAAATGTCTTGGTGCTTTCGGGAACGTTTCTGAACTTTCCGAAGATAAAGTGGGCCCAATTCGCATTGAAGCAATATTCAATAATCCTTTGGATCTGAAATCATCAGTCACTAAAGATGACGGAACGACCGTAGAATTAAAAATTGATACAAATTCCCCAGAATTTATTTTTGAACGGTTTTTAAAAAATTCATAATTGGAGTCTCTCATTTTTGAGAGACTCCACTAATTTGGATTTGTAGGTGTGGAAGAGAAGGGAGTTGCGGAAGGATGTAAATATTTGTCGCTTCAATTGTGATATACACTGTGTAGTCCTTGAATTTATTTTTCTCCGTGTGAGAATTAGGAAAAAGGATATTTTATGGAAAGAATAAATTACAAAGTAAAAATACCATTTGAGATAATTGCACGAGGAGATAAATTTATAGAAGCTCATCCAGGAATCAAAGTAGAAGATTATCTACGAGCACAAGTCGTCTTATATTCAACAAGGCCACTAGATAATTTGTATAGAGATTTAGATCAGGATGAATCTTTTGGAAAAGAAATGATGTTCTCTTTTAATCTGAATTTGGAGAAATCATTAAAAAGAATTTTAGAAGAGCAGTGTATAGGTGTAAGCCGTTTTATCCGTGTTGCTTGTAATCATATTGATAATGAGCTGATCCTAGGTAACGAGGACACAATTCGAAGTTTAAACTCAATTCTCAAGTCTATCTAACATATTAAAAACACGTAATTTCTTATGTGTACTTGACTTTTATTTTTTTGTTTGTATAATAGCAATGTATATATACATTGCTATCGGATTATTTTTTAAAAACTTTAATTGACAAGAAAACAAACACTTGTATAATTACAATGTATATATACATTGTAATATGGCAAAGAAATCAAAATACGAACCATTATTTGAGAAGCTAAAAGCTAGCCTCCCTCCAGCATTCAAAAAGAGCTGTCTAAATAAAGCTCTCTCTGAATTATTATTTTCAGAAACAGAAAAAAAATTGAAAACAGATGGTCTCGATTTAGATTCACTAGATGAATGGTCTAGACTTCAGATGGCTGGTGAATTTGAAAATATAAATCAAAGAAAAGGGTTATATCGATTAATTAATGCACAACTTCGTGAAGTAGAATACAAAACACACGGAAATATAGGGCCTGCAAAAATCTATTCTTTCCAAGATGATGTAGATGGTTTGGACTTTGCGAATGCATTTGCAACTGAGAATATGTATTACACTAATTTGTCCGCTATATATATCCATGAACTTATAGACCAAAAGCCGCTATCACATTACTTATGTAAGGAAGTGCATTCTGGCTCAAAGGGTGAATATAATTACGATGAAGAGATGGCGAAAATGACATTTAGGAAAAAGGCTAGAGTTTCTTCAAGATATATCTCTTATAAAGACACAAGAGTTTACTTTCTTGAAAAGCAAAATGTTAAAAACATAGGTGTTGAAGAAATTAAGATAAAAAAGAAAGGTCTGAATGAGTACCATATTCAATGTACTGACCTAGAAAGAACATTTATAGATTCTATCATTAGCCCTCAGTATTCTGGAGGAGTCGGAGTAATAGTAACCGCATTTAGAAAATGTGAATTGAATTTAAATAATTTGCTCACATATTATCGTGAGATGGCTCCAGTGTATCCTTATTGGCAAAAAATAGGTTTTATGCTGGATCTTATGGGAAAAGATAAAGAGTCAAAAAATTGGAAAATTTTTTTTGAAGGTGAACCAATGAAAAAATTTTTCATTGATAGGGAATATCGAAGTGATTGGCTTTATAATGAAAAATGGGCAATTTATTATCCTGCCCAACTTGAAGGGATGATCAATGAATAATAATTCCTTTAACATTGAAGAAATAATTAAAGAGGTGATTTTTACACTTTATCATGAGGGTGTTTTTAATAACAAAATTCTGATAAAGGGCGGACAGGCAATTAGGATAAAAGAGGATATAAAGCATCGTTTCTCGGTGGATATTGATGCAAGTGTAGAGGGAGAAATTTCAGATCCTGATTTATTTTTTATTAAATTTAAGAGGTCTTTGGATAAGCAATTCTCCAAATTCAATATAATAATTATTGATTTTAAAAGAGAAAAGAAGCCGAAAAATCCTCATCCAGATGCTCCAGCTTTTTGGACAGGATGGCTAGTCACATTCAAGTTATTAGACAAAGAAAATGAAAGTCTTCCCCTGGATATTCAAAGCAAGATGGCCATTATCCCCGATGGTACAATCTCTCCAAAAATAATTGTAGAGCTTAGTGAGTATGAATACTGTGGCGATAGCGAGATCATGAAGCTAAAAATAGATAATGAAAAAGATGAGGCTACTGTTTTTTGTTACTCAACAGAAATGTTAGTAGTAGAAAAGATGAGAGCGATTTGCCAGCAGCATCCAGATTATCCTCACAGAAAAACAACTGCCAATAGAGCCAGGGACTACTATGACATAGTTAATCTTATTGAAAAGAAAGTTAGAGAAAAGAAATTTAATGAATTTAAAGAGAAGTGTTCCAAGCTTATAAAACCAATTTTCGAAGCAAAGCAAGTAAGTACTGAGCTTTTAACGAAAATTTATGAACCAGCTTTTTTAGAGAAAATGAAAAGTGGGTGGGAGTTAGTTCTTAAAACGACCCCGAATGAAGAAAGAAAAGATTTTGATATTTATGTAGATATTTTGAAAGATTTTACTAAGTCTATTAATTTGTAACTTAAGCTGTTTTCTATATTTTTTAAAAAATATCAATTAATTAGGAAATCTATGGATTGGTTAAATGTGATTTTAGGTTGGTTTTTAGGTATTTCTGGAAGTTTAATCGTTTTTTATTTTCAAAAAAGACATGAACAGATTAATAAAATTAGAAACATGGTTTCTGTTTTTGAAGCGTTAAGGGAAGATTGGAATGACTTTAAAAACATAGATAATCTAGATAGACTCAAGTTTAGGCAAAATAATTTTTTAGCAAGTTTAGATAAGGTGAGCGAAATATTTATCGGTATGGAGGATAAAAAAGCGACTTCTCTTTACTTAAACTTAAAAAGATATCTGAGTGAATTTCATCAAAGTGCTGATGCTGGTTTTAGAGGTCAATTTCATTTTTCCATAGATAAAGTGGATCAACTTTTTAATGATCAGTACTTTAGTGAATTACACGATAGTTATTGCAGATGTAATAAAAAATTGCATAATTTAAATATTTAGAACGCCAAACGAGCTAAGAAAATGATTCATTTCAATTTACGTGATAGTAACACTAAAAAGCTACGATCACGTTTTTCTTGTTACGATAATATGAAACAACTTTCCAAAAATCTTTTATTATAATAATCTAAATTCAACGTTACACTTAAGAGTAGTGAAGACGTTTAAGGAAAATCTCTCGGCCCGTGGCTATTTTGGCTACAAGTTGCGAATGTGAGTGAATGAAATCCTTCACTTATAAATTCCGCGGCACCTCCACCAAATTCCGTGTATTAGAGTTCTTCAAATTATCTAACTTTTTAACTCAAGCCTTTTCAAAAATCACATGAGTTGCATTTTCTCCACGAACACTTTCTTTAATAGTGTAGCCGGCCTTCACAAGATCGATTCCCTGAAAAAGGTTTTCGCCTGAACCGAGAAGCTTTGGTGAAACGGCCAGATGCATGTAATCGACCAGCCCTTTAGACAAATATTGCTTGATAACTGAGATGCCGCCATTGAGACGAATATCTTTTCCGCCAGCCGCCTTTTGCGCTTGCTTGAGTGCGGATTCAATGCCGTCAGTGACGAAATAAAATATTGTTCCACCTTCCATTTCAATCGGTTTGCGCGCGTGATGAGTGAGAACAAAAACAGGCGAGTGATATGGGGGATTGGGGCCCCACCAGCCTTTCCATTCTTCGCCTTTCAAATCTTTTTCCCAAGGTCCGCGAATGGGTCCGAACATATTGCGGCCCATGATATTGGCGCCGATATTCTCAAACCCTCTTGAAGCGAACTGATTATCGATGCTGGTTGTACCACCAGGCTGACCAATCATTTTATTGAATGTCATGGTTTGGAAAAACCATTCGAATATTGTTTTACCGTTTTCACCCAATGGATTTTCCAAGCTTTGATTCGGTCCAGCTCCATATCCATCGAATGACATTGAAAGACTTTCTACACGCAGACGGCTCATATGCTCTCCAGTGTTATGATAAAAAAATCCTAGCACGCTATTATTATTACCGAAAGGCACCTTTATGCTAAACAGATAGAATGAAAATGATGAAAGCAAAAAAAGCCTCTGAAGCAAAATTACTCGAACAAATTCCAAATATCGACATGGCCGTGGCAGAAGACTTGCGCGCGATTGGTATAACCCATCCAGAACAACTAAAAGGTAAGGATGGAATTGCTCTTTATCATAAGCTAAATAAAGTAACGGGCACTCGCCATGATCCTTGTATGGCCGATACATTTCTGGCCGCAGTCGATTTCATGAATGGAGGAAAGGCCAAGCCTTGGTGGGAGTTCACGGCTGAACGGAAAAAGATCTTAAAAAGTTAAAACTAAAAAGGCCCACAAACAATTAAGTTATTCGGGCCTTTTTAATATAAATAAATGTAAAAATACAAAACAGAAAATTTAAATGTCTCGAAAGCTGGTTAGTGGCAAGTTCGCTAACTACAAAACTTTATAAATTTTAATTTTTTTTACTTTAATAAAAGTGTGTAGGAACTCAATATATACTAACAACTTTTTTTCTATTTATAGTCCTCGGCAGCGACGCCTTTCTTCAAATTCAGACACTTTGATGCCATCATGCATGTTCTTTCTAAATGTCATTGGTTTGACTCCTTTAGCGTTATTCTCTAGAGAGTGTTTCCCGGTTGAATGAATATACATTGGTTTCATTATTTCTTTGAAAAAATTTACTTAAAAAAAATTTTTATTGGGAAAATATTAAAACTGATTGAAACTAGGTCCCAAAATTTGTTTTAAATTAAAAAATATATCGATCATTTTTCGTACTATTTCCAAAAACTGCCAATTAAATTGGCCGGCGATTGTGAATTCACTATAATAAGAATGAAAGTAAGCCCTTGGATTTTGAGAAACAACTCTTCCATCGCTAAAGGCGGTTACATAACCTCTTAAGGAGGTTGACTTCCAGCCTTGCCATTTTTCCGCATCCTCATCTAGCATACATTCAATCACGCACCTTTATCTAGGAGCACGTATGAAAAGAAAGTTAATTGTCATTTCATTTCTCACTCTCGATGGAGTAATGCAGGCACCAGGTAAAAAAGATGAAGACACCGAAGGCGGCTTTCAGTACGGTGGCTGGCAAATGCCGTTTTTCGAAGGCGATAACGACAACACTGTTGCTGAAGAAATTGCTAAAGCAGGAGCTCTTCTCATCGGGCGAAAAACTTATGACATCTTCGCTTCCTATTGGCCAACAATTGGCAAAGATATAGAGTTGTTTGGACCTTTCATGAATAACATTACTAAATATGTCGCTTCTAAAACACTACAAAAAACAGAGTGGCAAAATTCAACTTTGTTAAAAGGCGATGTCGTCGATGCAATAAATAAACTTAAAGAAGAAGAAGAAGGAAAGGATATTTATATGTTTGGCAGTGGAGATCTCTGTCAAACGCTTATGCGCCACAATCTGATCGATGAATATGTGCTCATGATTTATCCACTCACACTAGGCATTGGGAAACGTCTTTTTAGAGAAGATGGACCAAAGCAAGATTTAAAACTTATAAAATCTAAGGTTACTCAAAAAGGAGTAATCGTTCTTAATTATAAAACATTATTTTAGGGGAGACTTTCTATGCTAAAAATTTATGCTTGCATTTGGTCCAATGACAAAGCCTCTGAGATGGCAAAATTCTACAAATCAATTTTCAAAGGAACAAAAATCGGCAAGACCGCTTACTGGGGAAGTAACCCGATGGGAGTCAAAGAGGGCTCTGTACTTACTATGCATCTTACTATCTTGGGCCAAAAAATTATGCTCTTAAATGGTTACACTAAAATGCCATTTAACGAATCCATTTCATTTGTCGTTCCTTGCAAAACTCAGCGAGAGATCGACACCTACTGGAAGAGGCTCACTAGTGAGGTGGCAAAGCTGTGCAATGTGGTTGGCTGATTGATAAGTATGGAGTTCGTTGGCAGATCGTGCCAGCAGAGTTTGATAAGTGGAACACAAGCAAGAACAAAAAGAAAAAAGAGGCCGTCATGCACGCGTTGTGGAAGATGGTCAAACTTGATTTGAAGAAGTTGAAAGAAGCTTATGAGGGGACCTGAGGAGGGATGAGTTTGGTGAATGTACTTTTGTTAACATCGATATGTTAGTTAAATTCTCACTGCAATTTGGAATACAAACTGAATTTATAGTACGTTTAGAAAACATAGTTTATCTCACCATGAAAAATATTAATCGAGGATACCAGCATTAATAATTTCGAAAAAACCTCTTGCATCGCTTAGCACTTGTGAGTGTAAAGGTACTAGGCGGCCATCTTCAAAATCTATTGCATAATGTGGGGAACATATTCGATGTCCGCTAGTCCTATCTTGTATGTAAGGAGGGACGTAAACAGGTATCCTGTGTGCAGTAGGGTCTCTGAAACTTTTTATATGATTTATCCAATTCTTATGCTTCTCGATAGCTGCAAGTAAATTACCGTGCAAGCATTTTTGAGTTTTTGATTTCGAAAGAGAAATTTCAATATGATTAAGCGTTAAATTCTTTTCAGAAATTATGATCCAGGCAAGATTGTCAAGACCTCCTGCAATTGCAATTAAAAATACTTGTAAGAAGGCTGTCTTTTCAAACAAAATATCGTCTGGTATTTGAAACTGCCAATTCTCGACTAATTGAAGTTCATAAAAGGATTGAAATCTTTCCAAACAATCACGCACTAGAAGATTTCTCCTGGCCAGTCCGAATAAACAAAAATCTTTAGCACGCTGATTTGTCAAAGACTCACATTTTTCAACTAAATCCAATGAAAGTTGATATGACTCCTGTAATGCCAATGTATATTCTTCTCTTATTTTTTTGGGATATTTTGATTCATCTATATAATCCATATTAACCTGATAAGTTGTTTAAAAATAATATTTGCAGAAAGTAATCTGGAAATTTTTTGATAAAATTAAATTAATTGACTTCTTTTTTTACAGATTAAATTTCCAACCGGCAAAGTATGAATATTTTCAGAATGAATTTCTACATCACCTGTATATCGATTTAGAATATAGAACCTCTGAGATGAATTACTAGTTGGAGGAATACGACAAGTAATATTTGTTGTTGTGGAGTCTGTTATCGCTCCATCAAAAGATTCATTTAATATACATCTACCACTGTCTAAATACAGAGCCATTGTATAAGTAACTTGCACACGTTCAGAACCTATTTTTCCCCATGTTTCAGTCCCCTCACAACTAAAAACAACTATGCTTTGGACATTAGTTTCTTTCTTGCATTTATTTTTTGCAAATACCGAGCGAGTGCACATCGAAAAAAATATTAAATACAATATAAACTTCATAAGACTCCTTTGAGTCTTAAGACAAATTCGATTAATCACATCCACAACTTTTACTTAAAGTATTATCACAACAAACAGCTCTTCCATTTGAGCAACCACAAACTCCACTATGCCATGAACAGCATCCTCTTCTTTCAACATTTGTATAAGTTGAAGATGAGTCTGATGATTGATTAATTTCCTTATTGGTCAGATCATTTGTAGCTAATAGGATAATATCTATTGATGAATCCTCTTTATGGCATTCAGTTCCTAATGCTGATAAAGAGAAAAGTGTGATGAAGATTAGGATTATAAGTTTCATGGCGAATCCTTTTGTAAAAATCAAAAGCAGCTTGTCTATTCTATTACACTTTAAAAATTCCAAGCTTATTCAAGTTTGATGAATAAAGTTCTAACTAGTTATCTATAAAATTAATCTTCAGAGATGAACGTTAGTGGCTACTTTCTGAGTGGAAGCAATTTTATATCAAGATTTCTTGATTCAAGCTTAATGACTCATGGACCGTTAAGTTGACTTAAATAAGACGATACTCGTTCAAATTTTTGGAGACATCATTATGTATAAAGTTCATACAAAGCACAAGAACGCAATCATTCAAGAATTCAAAACTTTTCTTCCACTTGTTTCAGCACTGGTTGCAAAAGGAAAATCTTCTAGTGAAGAAGATGCAAGAATTTTATTAAACGATATTCTCCACCAGGTTCTTGGGTACAACAAATACAATGAGCTTAAAACAGAGATGCGCGATCGAAATGGTAGAATCGATTATGCTGTAAAACTCACAGATGGCCCTAATAAGACAAAGCCAGATAAGTATGATTTTGTCATTGAGGCAAAAGCGGTAAATGTTGAATTAAATCAATCTGTCATTGATCAAACACTGTCATACTGTTTAACGATGGGCCTTGATTACTTCATGTTAACAAATGCATATCGATGGCAGCTATATAAAATAACAAAACAAGGCAAGACCCCTATTGCAGTAAAAATACATGAAGTCGTTTTAAGCATGACTGCAGATGTATCAGAATTAGCAGAAGAGTTTTATTTATTTTCTCGCGCGAGCTATTTGAACTCTGACTGGAAGGAAGTCGCAGAAGTTGTTCAAGCAACAAAAACAGAAGATGTGGTCGCTGTTTTACTTAGCGATAAGGTTGTAAAACTTGTTGCAAGAGAGCTTTCAGCTGAACACGAAGTACGAGTAGGTGAAGAAACCGTTAGGGACATTATTGAAAAAAAGGTGCTCTCGCACTTTAATGGTGAATATAACAAAAAGCTCCTTAAGAAATTAAATGAGAAACCTGCTAAAAAAGAATCACCAAATACTCCAGAACTACAAGTGCAAAACACTCGAGTGAATGAGATCGTAGAATCGACTGTTGTTTTAGATGATGTCGAAAAGAATATTGCTTAGATTTTTCAATAGAAAAAATATGAATAAGGAATAAAGAGTTACGAAATGTTTATTTTTATAATTGCGACAAAGAAGTTTGTAGCCTCTTTATTTCAGTGATATTCGTAAATGGAATTGATTTTTTCTGGTCGTAACATTTTACAAATTAGTTACTTAAAATAAATGCCATCACTTTTAATCGAGGATAATGGATGCGAATCTTTATTAGTCATACAAGCAAAGATGAAAATATTGCAGAATATCTTTGTCATAAGATTTCTTCATTAAGTCTTGGGAAAATTAGATGTTGGTTTTGTAATGATCGAGGTCCTAATGGGGGTTATGAAATTGGAGATCAATGGTACAGAAAAATAATAAATGAATTGGAAAACTGCGATTGTTTAATCGTGTTAGTAACGCCAAACAGTCATGACAAGCCCTGGATTTATTATGAGTCTGGATATGCTTTTGGACTTAAGAAAGTAATAATTCCTGTGCTTGTCGGAGTAAGGAAAGAAAATTTGAACTCCACCTTAAAAAACTTTCAAGGAGTCCAACTTACAAGTCAAAAAGAGCTAGAGTCACTTTTTACTAAATTGTTTAGCAAGGCAGATCTATCATTAGACATTGATACTTTTATAGAAAGATTTACAGAGATGATAAAACGATTTTCTGAAGCGAGCTTTGAAAATGATTCTAAAGAAACAAACGAATTTGTTGAACACCTAGAAGAATTTAGGATGGAACTATTACAAAAGTTGAGTAGTATCGTCCCTACCGTTGAAAAGAAAAGAAAGACGACATTAAAAATTCCGAATGTCTCCATAAATTTCATACTAAAAAAAGGAAAGCACAATGTTGAACGAAATTTCGTCATCGAGATTGGTCCAGGAATTTCATTTCAGGATGTGACTAACGAAATCTTTTTTAATCTAAGTGATTTAATTAAGCCTTTTACTTATTTGGAAGAATGGATAATTTCGAATGAGGATGATGACAAGCACCTGGTCATTAGGGAGGTGGCATCATTAATACCCTCGACATCAATATTTAATGCTAAAGATAAATATAAGATTACTCTGTTGTCTAAGCCATACTCGGCCCTAGACAGTAAGAACAGAATAATGAAAACATGAGGCTGGAGCTGTAGATCTTTAAATCGACAGTAAAATAAAGCAGGCTCGCTTCAAGCCGAGAGAAGACGAGTGCCTGGGTTAAAGAATGAAATCACCTATCGGCGAACATGTAACGGCTTCTGTAGGGGAAGGTCAGAAGCTCTAGAGCGGATTAATATGAGTACGGTGTGTTAAAATTAAGATTCTGATTTGAGAAGTTATTTTAAATCTCCATTAGAAAGAGGACGTACAATTTTTCCCAACTGTAATTCAGTTTGTTTTTCGTGCATAAAACGATGCATTTTTAATAGGAAGGAGGGATAGATTAAGTTTGATAGAATTCTACAAAATAGACCTTCAGATAAGATTATTTCTTCTTCGTTTATTTCTTTAAATTTGAAAAAAAGAGCACCTTTGTCTTTATGATAAAAAGGAGAGCTTCCAACAAATGATTTGAATTCATTTACAATACGTCTATATTCTTTGTTGTTTTTGTACTCAATGTTAGTTTGTTCATTTTGAAAAGTTCTCATAAATTTATTATTAGAAAAGTAAAATTCTACAATAATTTTCTTTGAAATAATTTTATGAATGACTTTAGGGGAGATTGGTTGGAGGTAAATTGGCCTCATAAAAGTAGAGTGTGTGAGAGTGTCTAGCCAGTTAAATCGATAACCAGGCATAGTTTCATGCTCATTAAACCGTTTCATTATCGACCTGCTCTTAATTAGATTATCAGGCGTGGGGAGATAGGCTACAATGATTAGGGAATTTTCTATTTCAAGAACATCAAAATCTTTTTCCTCTGTTGAAAAAATTTCAAAAAAAACATTTAATTCCTTGGAGAAACATTGTAACGGCTCTTCATTTATGATTGTGTGAACTACTGGAGTCATAACTTTATTGGATTTTGAGTTAAATCTATCGTCTGTAGCAATTTCATTTTTAAGCATTTTTAGAATTTCAGTACCTCTTTTTTTTTGTTTTACAATTCGATATAATTGTTTATTTTTAGTTGGATCATTTTCTAAGACATTTAGTTTATTCTGATTTTGGTTTCTTAAAGCTTCTAGGATTTCAGCATTCACATCGCCCGATTTCACCTCTATGAAATTTGTCTTACTTTGTTCGTCAATGACAAATAAATCACCAATTCTAATTCCTGATGTTAGGTCCGATATAAGGGCAAAATTTTTAGGGGAACTATTTATTTCTCTCATTATCTCGATATGACTTAATATGTTATGCTCAAATAAGTTTTGTATTTTGCAATCAAATTCATAAATACGCTTTATGTCTGTAATGTCTGGACCAAAATGATGCCAAATTATGCAATCTAGAAGTCTTTGGAGGCTTCTGTAAAAAAAGACCTTATGAGGCAAGTTCACAAAGTTAGGGTTTTCTTTCCATAGCTGCAATTGTATTGACAAAATTTTCTCTTGAGCTATTTTCCAATTTCTGAAAAGATTATATCTAAAATTTTTAAAAGCCTTGCGGTTGCCTTTTTCCATAGCTTTGATTTTTGAAACGGGCATATCTGTTAATGTTTTTTGAAGTACGAGATTGCTAAGTTCAACAATTACTTCTAGATCATTTTTAATTTCATTGCGAATCTCATTCATTATTAAACCTTTGAAAAATTTTGAAAAAAATTCTTCAAGTCACGATTCTTGAAGTTATAATGCTTCGAATGATGTTGAATCTTAAATCCCACCAGAGAAGGTTGCCTATTTGTCCACCTCCATCGAACTTCCTCAAAACCCAATATTAAAATTCACATATGGAGCAATGCTGGTTCCTCCGAATTGAACGGTGCCGATTGTATATTTGGGAATGTATTTTCCAAGAAGGCCAAGTCCGACCATGTAGTCGCCTGCAAATGGGCGGTAGTCGGAAGAATAAAAAATATAATTAGCGTTGGCGTTTAAGTACATTCCGACTTTTTCTTCTATATGAGAATTTTGATCTGAAGAATTTCCCAAAGTATGAGCCAAGACCCCACCATTTGCTGAGAAACTGTATTTTCTTTCATATAAAAAATTTGTCGCTAGACCAATCAGCATATCAGTTTCCCAAAGCTTTAGATCACTAGTAATGCCCTTTGCACTTTTTACAACTGGAGCATTATTATTTTTTAAATCTTGTCTCAAAAATCCCAAAGTAAAACCGATATTTTTATAAAAATAAGCATTCATAATAAAGCCAAAGAGGCCTTGCTTATCAGCAGAAGATTTTAAACTTGAAGAGCTAAACAAGTTATTTCCATAAAAGAAGCCAAGTTCAACTGATAATAATCGATGATAATCAATATATTCAGCAACTCGATTTTTATTTTTATTCAATCTTCCTTTTAAGTCGCAACCTGTTTTTCCATCGGCACTAAGAGTTGGTACTCGTACATCGATGTAATCTGTATCAGCAAGTTCAGTCTTTTCTGAAATTGGATAAGCACCTTGGATCGTCCATCCTGGATCAACTTTAATGTCGGAGACAACTCCTGTTGATTTTAATTTCCTAACAGCGCCATTTGAATAAGTGGCTTCGATATCACTTGTGGAAATTGAGATAGGTTCACTTTTTTGATTGTGAATAACAAAGACAATGTAGGACATCCGTCTGTTTCGATGAAGTCTTAATTCAAGGTTTAGATCACACGTGCGAGAAAGTGAGGTCGTTAAATCTGTTTCGTCATACTTCCAGCTTTCCATTTCAGACTTTAGCCATTCATCATATTGAAAGCTATTAATGGTATAAATTGTTCCCGTTACGGCCATAGCAGCTACTGCCGCACCTAGAGCATCGCCACCTGAAGCGTTTGCGTTTTGAGGTCTTAAAGCGAGATTAGAAAGTAGAAGAGTTAGAAGGATTAATTTTCTCATTTTACAAACTCCTCAGCGTAAACTCTATAAGCGAAACTGTAGATGTTTTTATCTAGAGGAATGGAAAGTTTTATGTCTGTATCTTTGAGTGTTAATTTATTAATGTTGTTTGGAATAATATCGGCCTCACAAGAAATTGCCAGCTCCTCATCTTTGCTAAGCATACGTTTTTTGCCACCAAAATGGGATATCATACAATACAGATTATTCTTTTCAGAGTTTGCCTCATAAAAAGCATTTTCTACATTGATCGAGGCCGGTTTCTCATTAATGTTTTTAACAATGATTTTGTAGTTAACTTTAAGAATGCCATTATCAAATACAAATTTGTATGGATTCGTTTGAGAATTTGAAATCAAAAGCCCATCTTTGTAAACGAGCTGAGGCTTTGCTCTCATTCGAGTAGTAAACTTCGCGCAACTTCCTACAGAGAGGGAGAGCAAAATAAAAGTAAAGATCTTTGTCTTAGACATCTTTTTCCTTTTGAATAAGTTTAAAGTTAAATTTTAACTGATGTTTGAAGGGATTTGTATTTGAGAAAATATTGCTGATAGTGGTCCTATTGTGTAAAGAAATCTTGATACTTGGTTTTTTATATTTTCATAACGTTCTCCGATAAGCCCTAAAACCTATTTACGAGGATATCTTATGAAGTCATCAATGTTCATTGTATTGCTAGTCTCAATCGTTATCTGCTCTTCGTGCGCGACCAATAGTAAAAATCTCAAATTGAGCACGATTAAACCAGAGCAAGGAGCTTTCTACGGAAGAGTAAAAATTTTCATTGATAATGAAGATGTAACGGGAAATTGTTATATCGGCAGTAAAGACCTAAATGATGAAAGGGTTTATTTTAATTTAGATCAAGATGGTCTATTCTCGGGAATCTCAAAAAGAGGCGAAAATTGGATAAGTGAACTTCGATGTAGAAAAGGTATGAGCAATTATTCATTTCTATGGAAAAATAAAGAGCTTACTTTTCAAAATGCAGGGAACAAGAAAAAAACTTATTTTGGTGATGTAACAATTAATTGGGATAGTAAGAATGATAACACTAATTATGCTCTTTTCCTTCTAGGTGGATTAGGTGGGGGAATCGCAGCCAATCAATCTCAGGATTTAACAAAATTAAAATTCCAGATTGTTGATAGAGGTGATGAAACGACAAAATTGTTTCACGATTTATATAAAGAACAAGATCAATTGAAATTTCTGACTAATCTTTTAACAGAAATAGCAAAGAGCAATTAACAGTAAAGCTCAATAAGGATATATATGGGATATGATCTTTTTGTAATAAGAAAAAGTGAATTGGAAACTGTAGGTATAGATTATGATGATATGATTGAGCACTTACAGCACCGGTTTCGTTCGATTTTTCAAAAAGATGCTATTGTACGATTCTCAAATAATAGAAACTTGATTGGTATAATTTTTCCCGAAGGCAAAGGTCCTTCACTTAAGACGTTAGCAAATTCAATTTTTGAAATGTATCCAAGTGCCAAGAATCAAGAAATTGAAATCAGAGTAATGCCTCAAAAAGATTATGATGAATTTTTTTCATAATTAGTAAATAGCTGCTTTATATAGGTGCCACTACACTTTTGGTTTCGCAACCGCACATAAGTTTGATATATCTTGTGAACAATCAAAACGGCCGATTAGGCATTGACCAGGGTATATAATGAAAAAAGTAAATGTTCAGTTTGTAAAATACGATATGAGTAAAACGAAGAACCGTAAGCGAAAGAATATGCTTGTCGATAACCAGAGCGAAAATGCTGTCAGATCTCAACTCGAGAGAATTCATAAGGGGGAAAAAGTAGTTACTATCCATGAAATAATTTGGGATGAAGACCAGATCAAAGAGACGATTCGTTTGGATAAGATAGATCAAAAACATCTGTTCTACGGAATTGTGAAATTCTTTGATATTGAGAAAGGTTTTGGATTTATACAACCTGATGAAGAGATGGATGATTTATTCTTTCATCAGTCTTCATTATCGGGAGAAGTGCCTTATGAAAATGATAGGGTTGAGTTTAAAATCAGCGAAGGACCAAAGGGGTTATGTGCTATTAAAGTTAAAATTATTGAAGCGGAGTAAGCGTCAGGGAGTTTTCAATCAACCTCTTTTGGCGGTTTTGTAAACGCTTAAAGAGGTTGATATGCAAAGGCGTTTAATGAAAAAACTAAGCAGCCTGATTCAAATTGAAATCGTCCTTTTTTTCTAGAGGTTGTTTTGGATCTGGTCCATATTTGTTTTCACCAACTGTCCCAGACGTGCACAAAAAGACAAGGTTAATAATCGGACATAAAAGCCACCAACCTGAATGTTTAGTATCATGCATTCTTCTCACACCTACGGAAAAACCAGGAATAAGTGTAACGAGTGAATAGGTAATACTCATAATTGGATTCAATTTAAAAAGACCGCTCATGAAGCCAATACCAAAAGCAATCAAGAAGTTCATCAACGCAAACATCCAGTATTCTTTTCGGCGAGCACGACCAGAAAACTGTGCATACTTGTTCATTGCCTCGATGTACCAATACATATTTTCTCCTTGTTTTAGGTTTTGAATCTTATCGGTACATGAACAAAATTATTTTATAGAAAGAAAATGTAAAGATTGGATAAGGTGACTCAGCTTAATCATTCTTTGTAAAGAAATCTTGATACTCGATAATTCAATTAATATCTCAAGAGTCCCAGGCACCATCTCAAAAGGACTAGGTTACGATAGGTTGTACAACCTACTATGTAGGTTGATTATCCTATCATTTGGTGTATAATATAAAAACTATGATTGAAGCGATATTCGGAAATAAAACAGCTGCTCAAGTTATGCTTTACCTCTTCCATTACGGGGAGGCATACGCCAATGGCATTGCTCGCGACATGGAAATCACCTTGAGCCAAGTTCAAAAACAGCTCGATAAATTTGAGGCAGCTGGTGTATTTGTCAGTAAAAAAATGGGAACGGTTAGAATCTATACTTTTAACCCAAAACTTGGAGTTGTAAAAAAATTAAAAGAATTGATTCAAGAGTTTTACGAAGCAATACCACTTGAAGAGCGGCAAGTAATGTTTAGTGAGCGACGAAGACCTAGAAGAAAAGGCAAACCAGTTATCAAGAAGATAAAATGAAGATAGATTTTAAAAATTGTTCTGAAGAAGAACTCTGGAAGTATGTGGCCGTCCATTTGAAGAAGCATAATGTGGATTCAATATTAGTTGGTGGAGCCGTGGTTTCTATTTACTCAGAAGGCGCTTATGAATCGGGAGATCTTGATTTTGTCCTTACTGATATGTTCGTAAACAAAAAACTTCCAGCGATTATGAAAGAAATTGGTTTTGTAAAAAAAGGTGGGAGACATTACGAGCATCCTGAATGTAAGCATCTCTTTGTCGAATTTCCTTCAAGCTTTTTAGAGATTGGTGACGATAATCAAATTAAACCTGATGAAGTGTCAGTTGAAGGAACAAAGATAAAAATATTATCTCCAACAGACTGTGTTCGAGATCGACTTGCCGGATACATGCACTTTAAATCTCGTGATAATTTTGATCAGGCCATCCTTGTTGCTAAAAAACATCCGGTTAATATGTCTAAGATTAAGAAGTGGTGTGGAGAAGAAAAGCACCCAGAAGTTTTTGATGAATTTCAACGAGCTTTTAAAAAGTAAACTTCACTAGACGACACTCCCAAATAGTATAAATTATTTCCCAAAAAGAATAATACTTCTTAATGGCGACTCTTGAAAAAGTGTATATCGCGCTCGTGTTTTTTTGCTTCTTCAAGAGTGTTAAATGTCCCTAGATTTCTTCTCCTGGCCTCCTATAACTCCAATCTCGAAGTCATTCTAGCGCCAACTGAAATGATTGTCTGATATCTAAAAGTAAATAAAGCCAGAGCTTATATCAATTATTCGGGAAGATTTATAATGAGTACGATCTTCTAAGGAGGCGCGATGGTACATGAGACAAAAGGTGTTACGGTGAAGCTACTTACGACGATTGACTTAGGCCCAGAGATCGAGGGAATGGAAGGTCGCCAACTTCGAATGCGTCTTGTGACCTTCGAGCCTGGAGCTGTCTTTGGCCCAATTCACGATCACAAAGACAGACCAGGCACAGTCTACATAATAGAAGGTTCGATCACTGATCATCGAAATGGAATCGCTACAGATTATGGGCCGGGATTGGGCTGGCCCGAGGATAGAAACACAGTACACTGGCTTGAGAACAAAGGATTGGTTCCAGCAGTGGAGATCTCGGTTGATATAGTCAGAAAAGAGTAGACTTTTAAAGTTCGGCTAACAATCAACGCTGATCAGATTTTAATGAGGCACATGCCCCCTCTACGAATTCATAGCCAGGCATAACAAATGGGAATGTGTTCTTTTGGAAATCCCATGCCCATAGTGGAAAGCTTGACATGATCCCGCCATTGATACCGGTGCAACTTGTAATGCCCACAAACGGTGTATCAAGTACTCGACACTGACAGCTTAGGGGCTTATTCGGATCGGATGGATCCGTTTTTTCCCTGCATGGAGCGCCATCGCAAATGGCCCAATACTTATCTCCGTTATAGCCTGGAGCTTGTTGATCACAAGGTACAAACTTCTTCCCCAAAATACTGCACCATCCACGATAAGAATAAGTAGACACCCATTTGTACTTAACTTGATCCACTCTATACTGGCCGTTCTGGATGGCCTTACACACAGGGGCCTGGTCTTTATCGCAAGGATGTTTCGTCGTGCATCTGGCGAGCGTCAAGCGTTTGATCAAAGGATCTTGAATTACACTTGTTATAACGATGTGGGATTCATTTACTTTTAAACAATCACAGGAAGCAAGGTCGCCATTCATTTTACAGTCGAGGGATTCGGTACAGAGGGCGTGCCATCCACTACACACGACATATTCTTGAGGCGTATGATGATGGTCATTAGCTAGGACCGAGACGGACACGAGCATTATCATTATGACGAGCATTAAGTTGTGTATTTGGGATTTCATAGATCCTCCTGGAAGAAATGAGGAGCAATTTTCACGCCATAACGATTAAAATACTTTTCTTAATGGCGACTCTTGAAAAAGTGTATATCGCGCTCGTGTTTTTTTGCTTCTTCAAGAGTATTAAATGTTCCTAGATTTCTTCTCTTCCCAGTTTTAGGATTTAATTTTCGTGAATAGAGTCGAAAGAGTCCTGATTTTAATTTCCTTATCATATCCTGGCCTCCTGTAACTTCGACCTCGAAGTCATTCTAGCGCCAACTGAAATGATTGTCTGATATCTAAAAGTAAACGAAGCCAGAGCTTATATCAATTATTCGGGAAGATTTATAATAGGTACGATCTTGATCGAGGATAGAAACACCGTACATTGGCTTGAGAACAAAGGATCTGTTCAAGCTGTGGAGATCTCGGTTGATATCGTTAA
>JBBIME010000006.1:0-356516 GCA_037444575.1 Bacteriovoracales bacterium | reverse complement strand
CTAAGTCTGGCGATCTAATGCATTCTGTAAGTGACAGCAACTGCGCTAGTGGGAATTATAGATATTCGGGCAGTTCTTGTTGGGCAACATCTAAGTCTGGCGACCTAATGCATTCTGTGAATAACAGCAATTGTAGATAAAATGTTTTCTACTTTCAAGTTGATCCTTCTGTCCAAAGGTCCTAGTTTTCATTCTGGGACCACGATTTCTTCTTGGGATGTTCTCTAGATATTTGGAATGCCCCCTTTTTATTTACAAGGGCGTCGATTAGGACATCTGTCTGCATCTCTATATAATTTTGTATTATTCCCAATTGTTCCCATAGAATATGCCGAGCTAAGCACGAGAACATTCATAAAGCTTCTGTTGAGCTAGGAATTTCGCCCGGATCTTTGAGCAAAGCTGTCACTCGTTTAGAAGAAGAACTCCAGGTCAAGCTTTTTGAACGTATCGGCAGAAACATAAAATTAACCGATCACGGATATATATTAAAGGCCCGGGCATCACAAATTGTCCAACTTGAGTCAGCGACTAAATTAGAAATTACTGGAGCCGAAGGACAGATTTCAGTCAACATTGCAGGGCCTGAAGTTCTACTGGCAAAGTTTGGCACAGAATTCATTCAAACAGTAAGAGCTAGATATTCGAACGCTGCTTTTGAATTTATTGTATGCTCAGAAGATGAGGCCATGGATAAAATAAGTAAAAGAGAAGCTCATTTTGCAATCATTACTCAAGATTCATCGAGCGAATTTAAAGTCAAAAATAGAACTGAAGCTTCATTTGTAACTGTTGCTAGTTTGAAACATCCTCTTTCTAAATTTCAAAAAACGAACAAATCTGTCCCGATTGAAAAGTTGTTGCAACATGAATTTATCAGTCCCAATAGGTCAATTCTCGGAGAAGTTGGAAATAAGCAATCAGTTGATGGTTGGCGTGATGATAAATTTAAAAGAATAATTAATTTTCGAAGCTCAAGCCTGAAGCTGATTGAAGAAATGGTTTCGCAGGGAAAAGCACTGGCCTATCTTCCAGATTACCTTGCCGAACCTTATATCAATTCTAAGCAATGGGTGGTGCTGAAGGTGACAGGATGTCCGTACTCATGCTATCAAAAAATTAAACTTATAACTAAATCTCCCATTGATGCAGGATGGATACGACAATTAATCTAGTTCATAGAAAAAAAAGCCTCCGAGTTTAAATCGGAGGCTTCTTGAATCATAAAATTTTTAGCTCTTTATTCACCAGTCGATTCACATCTCACATCACCGTATGCATGTCGAGAAATGCCTTTTTTGTCGATAGTTACAATACTCTTTGAGGAAATAGTTATTAAATATTGTCTATTTTCAAAAGTTTTATTTTTCCCAGAAGTTTTCACCAGTGGAACATACATATTTTCAGTACCACCTCCAATCATCATGATAGTTTCACCATCATAAAAAAATAGATCTCTTGTTTCTCTGGTCTCTTGGTCAATTCCACTACATCTTAGTGTTTGATTTTGAGCAAAGGCAGTTAAAGTAAACATAGATAATAACAATAATAGGGCCATCTTTTTCATAAATATTCTCCTCAATTGTTTTGATTACTTTAATTATTCAGATATAACTAAAATTCTTGAAATAATTGCTGTTCCACCTCGAGAGACAAGCTCGATTGAATCAGCGCTGTCTTCAATTGTCACAAAGTAGCTTGGATCTCTTCCAGGAACGAATACGGTTCCTTTAACATCTCCGTTAACAACAACGTCAAACATAGCATCGTTTCTTAGGCCCTCTGCGCTGATGATTAATTTCTTGATGTACTGAGCGCCATTCAAATGAACTTGTTGTGTTGATCCACTTTCAAGTCTGATTGCATAGCTTAGGGCATCTGTTGTTCTCGCTCTATCTTGCGATTCATAACCCCCATTACATTCTCTCATTCCGCTTACTGCTCTTTTAGTTTCTCCAACTAGTTCTTGAACAGCTATGAAGTCATCGCTGTATGGAGACATACCAGCAAGGTGACGAGAAATTTCGCTTGAAACATTATCGAGAGCTTCGATTGTACAAGCGTATCGAGCTGCAAAGATTGAATCGCTCAGATCATTTGCCATTGCCAAAGTTGTTACTTTTAAAGCTGTAAGAACTAATTCAGGAGAACCGATAGGGTAGATCACTTCTGATCCTCCCTCGTTACTTGTTGACGTCATAGTTTTTAAAACCATGTTAACTTGTTCTTTAGCAAAGTTGATGAATAGTCTTTCAAATTGCACATTTGAATTTGTGACTCTTGAAAAACCTGAATCATAAGAGAAAAATGGAATATCGATGCGGTTTGAAACATCTTCAATGAAGATATAGTAGTTAAATAAGAAGTTGTTGATCGCTCTTACTTTTTGTCTGTTGTTTTGAGTTGCCTTCAAGTTTTCAAGAAGCGCTAGTCCACGTCTAATGGCCTTAGTTGTAAGAGCATTTCCAAAACGAGGATTGATTCTTGCGCTTGCTTCTCTTAGACCTTCTTCAAGAAGGGCCGCTGAGTTTGCTGTATTTCCCATTTGTGATTCAAGTTCAGCTTTTCTGTAAGCTCGCTTTAAAACTGCAAGACGGTCTCGACAGAAGCTTGATACGCTGGATAGATCTTCGCTTTGTGAAAGCACATCAGCTTTTGCTGTTGCCACCATCATTTCTGGTGAAGAAGACATAATTGTTAATAGTGCGAGAAGAGTGATTGATGTTTTCATGTAGTGTTCTCCAAAATATTAAAAGTTACAATTGTTCTTTTGTTGTTCTCTTTTTACCGAATCCATATTTTTTTACAATCCATATATTATTTTCTTGTATTTTTTGAGCTGACCTCAGTCAGCACTAGTTTTCTCCAGTTTTCACGAGGATAACGTCATAACTTTTGAGGGAGTTAGCAGGACGTTCTTCACTCACATCATAGGGATATGAGTGTCTGGCATAAAATTTTTGGCAATTACGACATTGCCCTTTTAAATTGTTCCATGTCTCCAGCTTCAATTTAAGAGAGCTGTAAAGGGGGATTTGTGAAACGGCAGAGGCGAGCTCTGCGGGAGTATTAATTACGAGATCCTTAGGAGAGAGATTTGTCGGAGCGAGAAAAAATCTTTCACGATCTTCTGGGGTAGAAAGCTGAACTTGATTATGGTTTTTTGCAACTTCAAATGAGATCGCGCTACTGGAAAAATTGCTACATTCTTTGTTTTTTGAATCTTGAATTTTTAATACAGCATCAATGAGAGAGGTGCTTTTTAATTCGTCCTTTCCTTCAGACAGACTCCAGAAAATTTGATCTCCTCCACAATGTTTATAGAGATAATAGAAGTAGAGCATGTCATGACCGTATTGAGCAGGATTTGGATCATCGATATTGTAACTACCAATAAGTGGAGTCATTGGTGTTGCAATGGCCGCCTGAAGATTTAATCCGTTTAATTCATCTGTGGTGATGTATTCAAAGAGCTGGGCCATTCCTTCTCGCACCCATGTTGCTTCATTTGGATTGAGTTCAAAATGGACTGCATGGAAAAACTCATGAGCAAGAAGGGCCTTGAGTCCATTTGAATTTATTTGAATCAGTTGCACTAGAATTTTGTGATTATGGTTTTCAGTATCAGGAATGAAAAGACCATCGCGGCCATCTTTATCACTAAAGCTAATTGTCACTTTAAGGTCTTTGATTTTTTCTTTTATCTCATTTGGAATTTTTGGAAAAACATCATCGTTAAAAAATGAATTCAGCTCAGTCACCTTTGAGGCAATTGCTTGTTGTTGAATTGAACTTAAATTTTCATATAGATTTTTATCAATGGAAAAATTAACCAAATCAGCACTAAAGCTAATAGCTGGAATCAGGATGAGTCCTAGAATGAATGATTTGAACCATTTTTTCATAGGATTATTTTATGATTTTTCAGAGTCAAATAGGGGGATGTTGTAAAAAGGGAAGGGGGAAAACCTTAGTGTCTAAACTTTAGACACTAGGGTTATGCTTATACTAGTTACAGCTTGTTCGTAGTTGTAGAGAGCGAGAGATTCTATTGATTTCTGATGAAAGGTAATTAACGGCCGACTTTTCATCCTCAAACATCTCTCTATTTCCCTGGTCATAGCTTGTGATTGTCTCGTTAAGGACCTGGATATCAGAAATGGCACAGCTAAAACGGTAGTTCCAGAGTGATTCCTCTAGATCCTCAGATGTTCCTTTAAGCAGGATCATAGAGACTTTTATAAGCGATTTAGCGTCTCCTACTGGCACTGTAATTGTCTTGTCTCCAAGTCTTGTTGTACTAGTAAGGTTATCCAGTATCCAGTCAAGTTGGCTAGAAGCATAGGTCACAAAGCTTTCTTCAAAGTGAGCAGCTCTCTCATCCATTTGCTCTCCTGAAGATTGGATGTAAGGGATATAAGCTCCGATGTCCAGGTTTCTTGCTACTGTTTCAAGCATGAAATCGTAGTAACTAGAAAGAATATTATTTGTCACCATTGCTTTTCGATCTACATTTTTTGCTGAAGTCGCTTCAAGGTTTCTTGAAATCTCTAGACCGCGAGCAAGACTTCTTGCAAGGAAAGAATCATTATTTCCCTTGAGGGCGTTGAGCGCCTGAACCATTCCATCATTTAAAATTTTATTGGCAATATTGTAGTCCCCAGTGTTGCTTACTTTTAGATGTGCTCTATCGCGATAATTTCTAAGTAAGCTTGACTGATTTTTACACCATGTCGCCATATACTCTGATCCGTTATTTCCACCACCAATGTTTGATCCACCATCGGCCTTAAGTCCCTTCGCATTTACCGCGGTGGCAAGAACAAGAGAGAGCAGGATAAGTGTTGTCTTCATAAAATTCTCCAAAAATAATTATTCCAAAGTTGTTATATGGTTTAGTTGTATTCCCAAATTTAAAACGCAGTCGAGGTTCCCAGAATTTGTTCCATATTTATTTAAAATATGTTCTCTAAAGGCCTTGATTTCCTCTCTGATTTTGTCAAAATTCTCTTTTTCTGTGGCGATTACCACACAGCTAGCTGAGCGGTCTTTGTATTGATCTTCACTTAAACTCTCTTTTGCCTTATCAAGAAATTGTGAGTGAAGAGCATTAACTACTGTGTAGTTCATCGAGTTGTCTGTAAACTTGACAAACTCTTCTGATTGTTCGAGTTTTCCATTGGCATTTCGTTTTAAAAGTCCAAGGTTGATTAGATCGCTGATTGCTTCATTCATTTCTTTTTTAGAAATTTTATTTCTTAATTTTTTTGAGATCCAGTCGAAATCTTCTTTGAAGTCTTTGACGGCAACTAACTCTCTGATGGCCACTAAGTACCAATGAGAAAAATAATTATATTGTGATTTTAAAAGTTCAAACGCTGCACTTTTTTTGCCCTTCATGCTCTTAGAAATTCTTTCAAAATGAAGTGCCTTAACTTTTTCAGTTTCAGCTTGATTATAATGAACCAGATTTTCAAAGTGAAAAGTTTCTTTCTCATTAAGCTTAATCGTCTTAGCAAAACCTAAAATAGTAGAAGATGAAAGATTTCTTTTTCCGCTCATAATGAGATTGAAATACCCGCGCGAGTTTTCTCCAAAACCGGCCTGACGAACAAATGCTGTCGCCGAATATTTAGGGTTCTTCGATTGGATATAGTTAAGCGAGTCAGCTAGAAAGGTTCTGTAATCAACGTAATCATAGATTACGGGCTTTTCCACAGTTGTTCTCTTCACTTCTTGAAGCGATTCTGTTTGCAGGGTTGTTGATTGTGTTGTTTCTAAATTTTCCATAAGAGAGTTATAAACTTATTTACTACTCTTCACTAGGTTCCCTGAAATTTTTACAGCAGACTGGAGTCAGCACCTTTAAGCTCCTTGTATTGGTAATAGTTCTTGTAAAACTAATGAGTTAGTTATGTTTTTTGTATTCTCAAAGGATTCCGTTTTGTTAAGAAATGTGCATCTTTAGCTTTTTTAGGTCAACTTGTTCATACCCAGCTTCTTCTTTATTGATCTCCGATTAAAAATGCATTCTAATGAGCGTATGTTTTTTCAGGGACTCCTATCCATATTAATTTTTGCATTAGTACCACTGGCCATTAAGTTCTCTAAGGCTACTCCCATAACAATCTGCTTGTTTCGTTTGATCGTCACAGCTTTGGTCCTCGCTTTTATTTGGAGAAAGAAGATTCGTTTTGAAAGTTACCTTCCCAAAAGTCCTGGTAGCTTTAAACTTTGGGCAATTGGATTAGTCTTTTTCTTTCATTGGATCACTTATGTCTATGCCGTAAAAATTGGAGGAGCATCCATTGGCGTTTTAGGACTTTCCACTTACGGGGTGCAATTGATACTAGCGAGCACTTTTTTTCTTGGACACAGGATAACTAGAAAAGATGTTGTGTGCCTTATGCTCTCAGTGACAGGAGTGTTGATGATTATCCCTTCCTGGAATTTTAAAAATGATATTACGAAAGGACTCATTCTTTCATTGATGAGTGCAACCTGTTTTGCCATTCTTCCGATTCTTCATAGAAAGGGCCAGGAATTTTCTAATGAGACAAGAATTTTTGCTCAGTTTTCTGGAGCGCTTTTATGCTTTCTCTTTTTTTCGGGTAAAACTTCCTGGAATCTTGCGGGTCTTGATTGGTGGGTTCTTCTTTATCTTGCCATTTTTGGGACACTGATTGCTCATAGCCTTTGGGCCAAAATATCTTCGACTTTGTCTCCAAGTATTACTGGACTTGCTTATTACACGATTGCCCCTATAACCATCATTCTCTCGAGTCTTCTTTTAGGTGAGAGATTTACTCTGATACAAATGTTGGGGGCCAGTATTGTAATTGGCTCCGCGATCTTGAATATTCTGGTATCATAGAAATATGAATATAGAAAAATCCCTTATCAATTTTCCAGAAGGAAAAATTCCTGAAATTAATCTTACTCGCGATGTAACCAAACATCTTAAGCGAGGGCATCGTTGGATATTTGCAGATTGCTTTGATCAAAAAGAACGTCACAAAGAAGGGCTCTCTATTTTAAAAGCAAAAAATGAAGTGATCGGTTTTGGCCTTGTTCAACCGGATACTCAACTGCGTTTTCGAGTTCTTTGTCTAGCTGAAGAGAACTTTGTTAGATCCAATAATATAGCTCATACGATGAACTTTTGGAGTGAGTTGCAATGGAAAAAAGCAGTTGCTCTTCGATCTAATTTTAGAAGTGATCTCACTAACAGCTTTCGTTTAATCAATGGTGAAGGGGATGGAATGCCAGGGCTTATCATTGATATTTACGATGATACGGCCGTTATAAAACATGATCATCCAGCAGTGGAAAAATTTTGGAATCATCAGGGAATTGCAGAGAATTTATTGCGCGATTTTCCCTTCCTTAAAACGATTTATTACAAAAGAAGAAATGATGAAGAGATAAAAGGCATCGATATTTTTGGAAAGCTCAAAGAAGAAGTTTTATTTCTTGAAAATGGAAGTTATTTTGCCAGCAATATTAGAGATGCCGCGAAGACTGGATTCTTTCTCGATCAAAGAGATAATCGAAAGTTAATCGGGCAATTTTCTAAAGATAAAAGTGTTCTCAATCTTTTTAGCTACACAGGAGGCTTTTCTGTGTTTGCTGCTAAGGGGGGAGCAACGAATGTCACAAGTGTTGATATCGCAAAAGCTGCGATAGGAGCGGCCAGCAGAAACTTTGAAGTGAATGACTTAAAAACTAAACATGAAGCGATTGCAGAAGACGCTTTTTTGTTTATTGATGAGAGAATTAAAGAAAAGGCTAAATGGGATCTCGTTATCACTGATCCTCCAAGCTTTGCCCCTAACCAAAAAGCGGTTGATACAGCGACAGAAGCTTATACAAAAGTCTTCTCGCAATCCCTAAAGCTCGTTAATCACAATGGATTATTCGCCGCGAGCTCTTGTTCCAGTCACATTGGAACTGATAAATTTTTAGACATTTGTCGTGAATCCTTCTCTAAAAATAGAAAAAGAGGAACTTTGGTCTATTACGGAGGCCAACCATTTGATCATCCATATCCTTTAGCGATGGAAGAACTGCGGTACTTGAAATTTGCCCTATTCAGAGTAGACTAAGAGAAGAAGGCGAATCGGCAAAAAATGCCATGAAAGTTTTGCCTCTTTAATTTTTGTTTGAATGATTTGAAAATAAGATTATGGGAAATACAAAATTAAAAGAGTCCAAGCCTTCTAAAGATTCCTCTAAAGAGAATTTTGGTTATCCGAAATTTAAAGAAATAGATGGAACCCACCCTTTAAAAAAATCTGTTCCCGAAGCAGTGGTGGAGTATCAAGTACGAACGAGGCATGGGGGACAAGTAGCCTTCTTTAATTTTGATCTCGCTCGTGAATTAGGTCTTATTCCAGAAAATCACCCTAATGAACTCACTAAAGAATTAAAAGAAGAAATTCTTCAAACATTTAGCATCGTCATCATTAACGAATACGATATGATGAACAATTTCAATTATCCAAAAGAAGAAATTCGCCCGAATACATACATGGCCACTCGTTATCTTCAACTTCAGCATCCTTGTAAAAAGGGGACGACTTCTGGAGATGGAAGAAGCATTTGGAATGGACAGATTACGAATAAAGGAAAAACTTACGA
Source organism: Bacteriovoracales bacterium (assembly GCA_037444575.1). Taxonomy (GTDB): domain Bacteria; phylum Bdellovibrionota; class Bacteriovoracia; order Bacteriovoracales; family Bacteriovoracaceae; genus Bacteriovorax. Next base: position 347,876 of record JBBIME010000006.1, on the reverse strand, counting down.
TGTCTCTAGTTGTGGGACAGGGGCCACTAAATTAAGCCCTGCTTGCAATATTAATAAGAAATTTTATCAAACAGGAGACCCAACTGTATCTTACGGTTGTGGATACTCTGAAAAAGATGAAGGTTTAAGCGCTCTCTTTTTTAGTGAAGTCCTTGCAAAAAATGGACTTGAGACAGAAAGAGTTTTAGCGATTATTGAATTTCCAAAAGGACTAGCTATCAATGTGCGAGTTCATGAAAATCTTCTTCGCCCTTCTCATATGTTTAATCACTTAAAACAAAATAATCTACCAACACTTAAGCGCATGGTGGATTACTATATTGATCGCCAAATAAAGAACAAAGTTTGGAAGAATGTTCCAAGTGATTCAAAGTCTCTTTATGATTATTTTTTAATGAGAGTTGTTGAGACCTTCGCTGAAATGTCTGCCAATTTTGAAGATCAGTATATTTTCTGTTGGCTTGATTGGGACGGAGACAATATTTTAATGGATGGTGGAATCATTGATTATGGTTCTGTTAGACAATTTGGTCTTTATCACCATGAGTACCGCTATGATGACGTACAAAGATGGTCAACTTCTATAAAAGAGCAAAAACAAAAGGCACGTTATATTGTTCAGACTTTTGCTCAAATCGTTGATTACATAAAAAATGAGAAGAAAAAATCAATTGATGACTTTAAAAATCATCACTCACTTCAAACTTTTGATAAGAGATTTTTTGATTACAAAAATCAAAACATATTGCAAAAAATTGGGTTTAACGCCAAATACGCTTCTTATCTTTTAGAGAATTGTAAAAAAGAAGTTGAAGACTATAGATCCGATTTTACTTATTTTGAAATGGCAAAATCGGTTAAAGGTCCTCAAAAAGTACCAGATGGAATTAACTGGAATGCCATTTTCTGTATGCGCGATATTCTTCGCGAACTTCCTCAACTTTATTTGGGAAGAGGAGTTGGCGGATATATTTCTGAAGCTGAGTTTTTAGATATCATCAAATCAAGTTATGCAACAAAAGCGGATTTAAAAAGATCACTTCGTCGCGACTTTAAAATTAGAAGTTATCAAAAAAATTATTTAAAACTTGTGAATTTAGTTTCAAAGAAATTTAAAGAAGCTCCTGAAAAAGTTCTTCTCGATGTCTCTATGAGATCTTCGGTTATTAATAAATACGATCGCGTGACTGGAGATTCAATCACTACAATTGTTGGAAAAGTGATGAACAGAAGACCGAAGCTAGGAGCAGAAGAAATTTCTACTATTTTGAAAGAGTTTACGGATTATCAAAATCTAAATCCAGATAAAGAACGCAGACCTTCAAATTTTGAAGCAGAAAAAGAGCAATCTCGCTTGGTAAAAGGTATGCTTCAAATCGTACGAGAGTTTAGAGACGGAATATGAAACTAGTTCTCTACTCGGGAGGAAGCGAAGACGATAATCGTTTTCTCAATCAACGTGCGCTGGAATTAACACAAAGTAGTTCTCCTAAATTAACTCTCATCCCTTCAAGCTCATATGATGCTGAGGATGATTTCAAGTTTTTCGTGCAAGAATTTTCAGCTTTAGGCGTTCAGCGCTTTATGCTTTTTTGCGTAGATATTCCTTATACTAAGACACTTCTTCAAGAAGTTTTAAAAAGTGATCTGATCTTCCTGGGCGGAGGGAACACTTTCTATTTTTTAAAACATTTAAAAAAGGCCGGAATGTTTGCTCATTTTGAAAAATTTTTAAAACGAGGTGGAGTTCTATGCGGTCTTTCGGCGGGAGCGATTGTTCTTACCCCTCACGTTCACACGGCCACTTTTCCTCACTTTGATCGCGACGAAAATCCATGGGGAATGAAAAATCTTTCAGCAATGAGAGTTGTTAATTTTGAATTTTTTCCTCATTACAAAAATTCAAAACGCTATGATGCTGAACTTCTTCATCATTCTAAAAAATCAAAATTGCCTCTCTATGCTTGTGCTGATGGTGGAGGAATCATCATTGAAGGTGATCAGATTTCTTTCACTGGAAAAAGCTATCAGTTTTATCAAGGGAAAAAATTAACGATCTCGAGTTATTTGGGATAAATTAATTTTTAAAATAATTTTCAATATTGTTTTTTAGTTCTTTGAAGAATGGATCAAAGAAATCCATTTGAGCAATCGTTTTTCTAGTGACTAGAGAAATAGATCTGGTTACTTTTAATTTTTTAAAACTTTCCTTGGTCAGATGAAACTCTTGAGTCATTCCCATGGGGATAAGTCCATTTCCAAGGCCAACCTTTGTCATTTGATAAACGGCCATAAACGATTCGACATAGATGACATTATTTAAAAAGAGATGTGGATACTCTTTTTTTAAAAGAGGACCTACGTTTTTCCAAGTTGCAGAGTTCTCCTCAATTGTAATTAATGGAAGATTTTTGTTTGTCTTGTTTTTTAGTTCAGAGTTTAAGAGTACTAAGGCTTCATCGTATAAATGGGCCGAAAATAGATCTTTGCGATTTTCATCAAAGGTGCAAAGACCAAGTTGATACCGACCCAACGAAATGTTTTCCAAGAGCATTAAACTTCGGTGAACGTGAAAATCGAGTTCAATATTTTTAAAACTTTTTAATGTATCAGTTACAACCAAAGGCCCGAATGATCCAGCGATAGAGTCGGAGAGTCCTAGAGAGAAGTGCGAAAGATTAGATTTATCTGAACTGATCGTTAGATTTTTTAACTCTAATAGTAGTGGTTTTGCTTTATTTAAAAATTGATAACCGTCACTTGTGAGACGGACTCTTCTTCCGTCAGGTTCAACTAGTTTAATTTTCAATTCGCTTTGAAGGGCCTGAATGCGTTTACTCACGGCAGATTGTGTTAGGCGTAGGCGAATAGCGGCCTCACTGACTGTTTCATATTTCTCAAGAGCAATTAAAGCTTCGATTCCATCTAACATATTCCTAATTCTACTATATTTTATTCGAAATATTCATTTTTTTCTTGTAATTAAGTATCCGATAATTGAAGAAGCTTAAGAGGGGATAGAAAGTAAGGACGGATATGCCTTAAAATCTAAGTTCTTCTTTTCCTTCAAGACGAGTATATTTTTTAAGAATTGTAATAAGGAAATTTTAAATTCAATCGATAACTAACCCGCAAACTTAAGGGAGTCATTATGAGTAAAGTTAAAAAAACGTTAAAAGTAGGATCTAAAAGCTACAGTTACTACAGCTTAAAAGAAGCAAAGAATTTAGGTTTAAGCGATATTGATCGCCTTCCTAAATCACTTAAAGTTTTATTAGAAAATTTACTTCGTCATGAAAATGGCAAAGACGTAACATTCGATGATGCTAAAGCAATCAACGAGTGGGCAAAAACTCAAAAATCTGATCGCGAAATCGCTTACTATCCAGCTCGCGTTTTAATGCAAGACTTTACTGGAGTTCCTGCTGTCGTTGATTTAGCAGCGATGAGAGAAGCAATGAAAAAAATTGGAGGAGATCCAAAAAAAATCAATCCTCTTATTCCTGTTGATCTTGTTATCGATCACTCTGTTGCCGTAGATTTTTTTGGACAAGCTGACTCTTTTGAAAAAAACGTATCGCTTGAGTACGAAAGAAATAGAGAGAGATATACATTCTTAAAATGGGGACAAAAAGCATTCAAAAATTTTAGAGTTGTTCCTCCAGGAACAGGGATCTGTCACCAAGTTAACCTTGAGTACTTAGCACAAACAGTTTGGACCAAAAATGAAAATGGTGAAACCGTTGCTTACCCAGATACTTGTGTTGGTACAGACTCGCACACAACAATGATTAACGGTCTATCAGTTCTTGGATGGGGAGTTGGTGGGATTGAAGCAGAAGCAGCAATGCTTGGCCAATCTGTAACAATGACTGTTCCAGAAGTTGTAGGCTTTAAGTTAACTGGAAAACCTTCGGAAGGAATTACTGCAACAGATATCGTTTTAACTGTTACTCAAATGTTAAGAAAACATGGCGTAGTTGAAAAATTCGTTGAATTCTACGGCCCAGGTGTAAAAGTTTTAACTCTTGCTGATAGAGCAACAATTGCTAACATGGCACCTGAGTACGGAGCAACTTGTGGATTCTTCCCAGTAGATGAAAAGACAATTGATTATTTAAAATTCTCAGGAAGAAATGATGACCAAGTTGCCCTTGTTGAAGCTTATGCTAAAGAGCAAGGTCTATGGTTAAACGCAGGAGACGCTGATCCAGTGTTTACTTCAACTCTTGAATTAGATTTAGGATCAGTTGTTCCAAGTCTAGCTGGTCCAAAACGCCCTCAAGATAGAATTGAATTAACAAACGCTGCTGATGCTTTTGGAAAAGAGCTAGCAGCTTCTTTTAAAATCAATCCAGAAACAGCTAATGCTGAATTCGCAGTGGAAGGAGCAGATTTTAAACTTAAGCATGGAGCAGTGGCCATTGCTACAATTACTTCTTGTACGAATACATCAAACCCATCAGTTATGATTGCAGCTGGACTTGTTGCTAAAAAAGCAAGAGCTCTAGGTCTTAAATCTCAGCCATGGGTCAAAACAGCTCTATCTCCTGGGTCTAAAGTTGTTACAGATTATCTAGTTGAATCAGGACTTCAACATTCTCTTGATGAGCTAGGATTCACTCTAGCTGGTTACGGATGTATGTCTTGCATCGGAAACTCTGGACCATTGCCAGAAAATATTTCTAAATCTGTAAATGCTAACAACTTAGTTGTGACTTCAGTTTTATCTGGAAACAGAAATTTCGAAGGAAGAATCAACCCAGATGTTAAAGCAAACTATCTGGCTTCACCTCCGCTAGTTATTGCTTATGCGCTTGCTGGAAATATCAATGTTAATTTAACAAAAGATCCAATTGGAAAATCTAAAGATGGAAAAGATGTTTTCTTAAAAGACATCTGGCCTACTCATGATGAAATCAATGCAGTCTTAAATAGTAAACTTACAAGTGAAATGTTCAAAAAACGTTACGCAAACGTTTTTGATGGAGACAAGCACTGGCAAGCCATTAAGACATCTGAAGGTGATTTCTTCTCTTGGGAACCAGAGTCTACTTACATTAGAAATCCTACTTTCTTTGAAAACATCAACGATGCTAAATCGTATGAGCAAGGTGTGAACTTAAAGGATGCGCGCATTCTAGCACTTTTTGGTGATTCAATTACTACTGACCATATTTCGCCAGCAGGATCGATTAAAAAATCTTCTCCAGCGGGAACTTATCTTCAATCAAAAGGTGTTAAACCTGAAGACTTCAACTCGTACGGATCTCGTCGCGGGAATCATGAAGTAATGATGAGAGGAACATTTGCCAACATTCGTATTAAAAACGAAATGCTTGGAGGTGAAGAAGGTGGAAACACAATCTATATTCCTTCAAAAGAAAAAATGTCTATCTACGATGCGGCCATGAAGTACATTGCAGATAAAACACCTCTAGTGGTTATTGCAGGAAAAGAATACGGAACTGGATCATCAAGAGACTGGGCAGCTAAGGGAACATTCCTTCAAGGAGTAAAGGCAGTTGTCTCTGAATCTTTTGAGCGTATTCACAGATCAAATCTTATTGGTATGGGAGTTCTTCCTCTTGTTTTTGAAAAAGGAACTGATAGAAAATCTCTAGGTCTTGATGGAACTGAAACTCTTGATCTTATTCCTCAAGGAGAGTTTAAACCGGGGTTAAAATACGATTTAGTTATTAAGCATCCATCTGGAAAGGTAACTAAAACTGTTGTGACTTCAAGAGTTGATACCCTTGATGAGCTTCACTATATGAAAAATGGTGGAATTCTTCAGTATGTTCTTCGTAATCTGAAATAAAACTACGCTCGCCCGAACTCGTTTATTAACATGTAAAAACGCTCCCTTGGGGAGCGTTTTTACGGGCGAGTGTCTAAACTTTAGACACCCCATTTTTTTAGTTCCTATAAGTTTTTCACAAACATCCTATAAATTCCTAATTCATCTAAAATCCTTCTATCTCATGACTTACAGGAGTATTTTTTATGATGAAGAAAAAGCTATTAGCCTTAGCTGTGACAACTGCCTTAACGAGTTCTTTTATTCAAGGAAAAGCACAGGCAGGAGTTTTAGATATTTTAAATCTAAAAAAAGAGATGCTCCCAAGCGTAAGAGATGTTTATGCTGGAGTTAAATTTAATTATTTAGATCGCCAAGACCGAGTGATGATCCTCAATGATTTCTTAAATAGCGTTGAATTAGACTACGCTCTTCTGCCTCTTAAAAAAGAAAGAATCGGGTTAGATTTTCAAAAACTAAAAGCAGATGCTATCGCTGCTGAAAATAGTGTAGGAGACATCTTGCTAGCAGCTAGTAATCGTTCTGACTCAGTCGCTCGAGATAATATTGCATTTCTTCAGGCCAAGAGCAATATGGAATTTCTAGATCGCATGCAACTTCTTGTCTCTGCTTTTCAAGATACTCACTTTAGCATTCAAGAAAAAATTGGACGTCCCTTTATGTACACTGGGCTTAGATTGTTCAGAGTTCAGGGACGAATTATTGTCGGTTCAATTGAAAAAAAGCTTATGGGGCTCGCGACGAAATTATCAGGTAGTGACCTCTCTGGAATTCAAGTAGGAGATGAAGTTGTCGCAATCGACGGCATTGGCATTGAAAATAAAATTAATGAATTAAAAAAATATGTTTTAGGAAGCTCAGAGGAATGGAGTGATTCACAAGCTGTACGAGCTCTGACAATTAGAAATTTTAAGTACGAAGAAAAAAATTATATTAAAGTGGCATTTAAAAGTGGTGCGGTTTACAAGCTTCCTCTCTTTGTAAATAGTCCCGTTGGATCAACACCAAGAGTGGATGTGATAAATTTTGCAAATAAAATTGGGATTCCACTTGATACTTCAACAATTGGTATGAATTTCGATAATGCCAGCAAAACATGGACAGATAGTGGCATTTCATTTTCGGGTTACTCTACTCGTACGCTTCATTTGAACCTGAAAGGTCTAACTGAGCTAACTGATAACAGCGGATCAATTGCTCTTAGAACTGGATACTATATCAGCAAGGGGAAATCTTATGGGGTTATGCAGATTTTAAATTTTACAGCGAGAACGGTGAAAGTTGGTGACGCCCAAATTTCTTTTTTAGATGCAATTAGAAATTTTGTTTCAGAATTAAAAGAGAATCAATTATCCCTTATTCTCGATCTTAGAGTAAACGGTGGTGGAAATGGAAACTACCCAGGACAAATTTTAGGTATTCTTGCGGAAGAGGGTAAGATTTATCCAGGATCTACTTCAGGAATGAGAATGACAGAGTATTCAAGACAATTAAGTGAAGCAGATTTTTACCAGCAGCTTCCTGCTGAAGATCAATCGATGGGGCTTACATTGGATGATGTAAACGATTTAATGAGTAAAACGCTTAATAGTGGACGTGAGTACGCACCCATGTATTCTTATTCGCCGATTGTGTTTGATCAAAAGGTAAAAGGATTTAATAACAAAATAGTTGCTCTAGTAACTGCAGATTGTATAAGTGCTTGCGATATGATGTCATTTCTATTGAAGAGCTCCAAACGTGCTACGATTATTGGTACACATTCAAATGGAACTGGAGCAGGTTATAGGTCATCTAATGAATTAGATACAACCTGGGAAGATCGCCTAAGAGTTCTTTCAAGTCACATTCCAAACTTTCTATTCGGTCTACCGGGTGAAAGCGCGAATGTAAATGTTTTTGGAGAGGATAGTGTTTCTAAAATGTGTACTGAAAACCGACCAACAGTTGCTGATGTACAATACTCTACTACTATGCTTGACGTAGCAAAGAATAACTTGGGATGGCTACAGACAGCAGCTCAGGTAATCGATAACAACAAATAGGAATATCTTCGACTGCTCATGCCAGCATGAGCAGTCCTTTAATACTTCACAAAAAAGATCAAGCAATCTCAATTTCTGAGACTCCGACTAAGAAATTTTTTCTTTTGACTCCTATTATGATTCCTGAGGTATCATAGAGTAATTGCCATTAGCGCATACTTATTTTGGAGAAAAAATGAAACGTCTTCTTTTGTCTTTTTTAGTCCTGGGCCTTGCTTCTTCGCCTCTTTCATCATCGTTTATTGCGAATGCAAAAGAAGCTTCTAAAAGTAAGGAAGTTCGAGATCCTAGGCGAGAAAAATTAATTGGAAATATTTTAAAAAATGCACTTGAAACATATCACTATAGAGCTCTTAAAATTAATGATGAGGTTTCACAGAAAGCCTTCGCTCAATATTTAAAAAAGATTGATGGCTCCAAACAATTCTTAACGAAAGGGGATATTAAAGAGCTAGAAGCTTACCAATTCTCTATGGATGATGAAATGGTAACAGGGGACTATACCCTTATTGAAAAAGCGTTAGAGATTTATAAAAAGAGAACAGCTCTTGCTGAGAGTATTAGAAAAGAAGTATTTAAAAAACAATTTGAATTCACTGGAAATGAGCAGGTTGAAGTTGATCCAGAAAAGAGAGATTGGGCAAAAGATGAGAATACTCTAAAAGAAAATTGGAAGCTTATTTTTAAACAAGCGACCTTGAATAAATACTTGTCTTTAATTGATGAACAATCTGACAAACCGCTGAGATCTAAGAAGTCACCAGTTAAATCTCAAAAGAAACTACCTCCAATGAAAAAATTAACTGATGCAGAAATGAGAGCTAAAGCTCACGATTCTGTGTCAAAAAGATTCCAGAAAATTTTTGACCGCCTGGCCAAAGAAGACAGAGATGATCAATTAGATAATTTCTATAACTCAATCACAGCTGTATTTGATCCTCACACGAATTATCTTCCAGCTAAAAAGAAAGAAGATTTTGATATCGATATTACTGGAAAATTAGAGGGGATCGGAGCTGTTCTTCAAGAAGATGGATCATATATTAAGGTTGTTCAAATTGTTCCTGGAGGACCTGCGTGGAGACAGAAAGATCTTGAGCAGGATGATACTATCTTAGCTGTCGCTCAAGGGGCAGGTGATTCGATTGACCTAACAGATATGAAAGTGGACGATGCTGTTCGCTATATTCGCGGTAAAAAAGGAACAGAAGTTCGATTAACTGTAAAAAAAGTTGATGGGACAAGAAAGATAATTTCAATCATTAGAGATGAAATTGAAGTGGCAGCTTCTTTTGCTAAATCTTCAGTCCTTCAATATAAAGATAATGATTCAAGAGTTGGCTATATCCAATTGCCAAAATTTTATCGAGACTTTGAAAACTCTCAAGTCAATTGTACTGATGACGTACGAAGAGAGTTAGATAGACTTAAGAAAGCTAATGTTGATGCTGTTGTGCTCGATCTTCGAAATAATGGCGGCGGGGCACTAGAAGACGCTCGTCTTATGTCAGGACTTTTCATTGGTAAAGGGCCAGTTGTTCAAGTAAAAGATCACACTGGAAAAATTGAAGTTCTAGAAAATGAAGATCCAAATGTTTTCTATGATGGACCATTGATTGTATTAATCAATCGTTTCTCAGCATCTGCTTCTGAAATTTTAGCGGGAGCTATGCAAGACTATGGTCGCGCTGTGATAATCGGTGGAGATTTCTCTCACGGAAAAGGAACTGTTCAAGCTGTTTTAAATTTAAATCAGGGACCACTTCTGTCTATGTTTGGACCAACGATGGGGGCCCTAAAGGTAACAATCCAGAAGTTCTATCGTGTAACAGGGCACTCGACTCAATATAAAGGAGTCACTTCAGACATCGTTCTTCCTGATATGTTTAGTTATGTTGATAGTAGAGAAAAAGATTTGGAATACTCACTTCCATGGGATCAGATTGCAGCAAAACCTTTTAATAAATGGAATAAGTTTTCTTACAACATTCCTCAGTTAAAAGAAAAGAGTGCAGCCCGTGTAAAAGCGAATACTCGTTTTAATAAGATCATTAGAAACATTGAGTATCTAAACAAAAAGAAAAAAGACACTATTGTTTCACTTAACTTAAAACAGGTTCAAGCTGAAGATGTCCAAAATAGAAAGATGGCAGAAGAACTTAAAATGGACGAAGAGGATAAAAATCTTCTCGTAACTAGTTTTGAAGACTCTTTAAAAAGTCATGAAAATATCCGTCCAGGCGATATGAAAAAATGGACGAAAGATTTTGAGCAAAGAAAAGAAGAGTGGGTGAAGTCTTTGAGACAAGATGTAGTTTTAGAAGAGGCCGTAATGGTTGCTAATGATATCGTAAAATCTATAAAACCAAAGAAAACTGCTTCTAAGTAATTTATGATAGACAATAAAGAAATTGAACGCATTCTTTTAAAATTAGAAAATATTGAGGATGAAAAGCTAGCAGTTGAACTCTTGAAAGAGTTCAACCGCTCTTCCTCTGAATTAGGAAAACTCCTATTAAATTTGGATAAAACTCTCTCTCACGAAGAGTGGAAAAAACGCTGTGATACGGCACAGGCCCACTTAGATTCAATTGTTCAAAAGATTGATGAGTGTTAATCCGGAAGAATTATGACAAATCAAAAAAATGACAAAACAGAAGAGTGGGATTTTTCGGTTGATACTTCATCTGTTAAAAAAGAAGATCAAGAGTCCAAAGAGCATAAGAAGCCAGAAGTAAAGAAAACACGAGTACTTGAAAAAAAGACCCCTAAGCTTACTTTAGATGAAGCTGCTTTACCTCCTAGAAATAAAACCCGCTCGGCCATGGCCCTAGAGTTAGAAAAAGAGGAAGCTAAAAAAGAGGAAGACGTCTATAGTCTTGCCCCAATTCCAAAAAGAGGAATTGCTTTTATTCTTGATGTGCTATTTCAAGCTGCACTTGTTTATTTGACAAAAATGTCTGCACCTTTGTGGAGAATATTAATTCAGCTTTTTCTAGATCGCTATAAACTGCACTTCATAATACCAGAGCCTCAAGTCATGAAAATCATCATGGGGGTAAGTGGCTTTATGAGCTTTTTTATTTTTGTTGTTATTCCTATCGCTTTTTATAATACAAGTTTTGGAAAAAAATTGATGGGTCTTAGAGTGAGAGGTTCAGAGCGCTATACAATTTCTATCTCTCAAGCTTTTAAACGAGAACTTATCTTTAAGCCAATTAGTGTTCTTATTCTTGCTGGTTTCATTACGCCATTTTTCTCTAAAATGCGTCTATCAATCCATGATATGTTGGCCAATACATTTGTTATGGAAGATTAACTACTCAACTATAAGTTTCTGAATAAAATCTGATTGAGACGACACCGCATCAAGTGCAACTTCTTTATCAATGATTCCTTTTTGATAAAGGTACATGATGTGTTGATCAAATGTTTGACTGCCGTTTGTAGACTTTCCTTGTCCTTGCGATAGAATGGTTGGAATGCGGTTGATATCGTCTTTTCCGGCAATACAATCTCTGATTCCGGGAGATGTGACCATAATTTCTTGAGCAATGACAGTCCGTCCATTTTTACCAGGAAGCATTCGTTGACCGATAATCGCGTAAAGATTTTCCGCAAGTCTTTTTCTTACTTCCGGTTGCTCATACTCTGGAAACATTGAAATGATTCTTCCAATCGTCGTAACAGTATTAGTTGTGTGAAGAGTAGAGAATACAACGTGTCCAGTTTCAGCTGCTTTAAGAGCGATATTAGCTGTAATTGGATCGCGCATTTCTCCAATAGAGATAACGTCTGGATCTTGTCTTAGAGCTGATCTGAGTCCAGTCGCAAAATCTTCAGTATCTCTTCCAATTTCACGCTGGGAGATACGAGACATCTTCTGAGGGTGAAGATATTCAATTGGATCCTCGATTGAAATAATATGAGAGGCGCGATTTTCATTGATATGATTAATCATCGCTGCAAGAGTTGTACTTTTTCCCGATCCTGTAGCTCCAGTTACAAGAATCATTCCTCTTTTTTGAAGAGCAATTCGAGAAATAATTTTAGGCATATCAAGACTTGCTAAATTGGGAACCTGAGTGTTAATAATTCGAAGAACAATCCCAAATTGACCAAAGTAGCGAAAGATATTAAATCTGACTCGACAAAGACCCTCAATTCCATAGGCTCCATCAAGTTCACTTTTATTATTTAGTTGAGCTTGATCGTTTTCATCGCCGACCAGGATCTTAATAATGTCATTAATGTCTTCAGTGGTAAAAGTTTTGGTTTGAATTGGTACTAAATCGCCTCTGATACGAAGACATGGCACCTCGTTAGTACGAATATGGATATCGCTGGCCTTATGTTGAATGGCCACATTAAGCAGAGAGGCTAAATTTTTTAAGCTAAAGGCCATGGATAAAATCCGTAGTTTCCAATGTGTTGCTACCTAGTTTATTATTGAATGATAATGGAAAAAAATAAAGTTTTAATTATTCGCTTCTCTAGTTTTGGGGATATTGTTCAATGCTCATCTGTTGTTGAATTAATCCGTCAGAGATTTTCTAGAGACACAGAAATTCACTGGGCAACAAGAGCGGATTTTGACTTTTTAGTTAAGCTCAATGTCGAAATAAATAAAGTTTGGTCTCTTGATAAGAAGTTGGGTTTTATTGGTCTTGTTAAGTTTGCTCTAATACTTCGAAAAGAAAATTACTCACACATCTACGATGCCCATAATAATTTGCGATCAAAGATTTTAAAATTATTTTTGATGACCAGACTCCAGCGCCCCACATTTGTAAAAAGACCAAAAGATCGCTTAAAGAGAATTCTTCTTTTTAAGTTCAGAATAAATAAATTTCCTAAGCCTTTTATCGGTATTGAATCATATATGGCCCCACTTTTAAAATGGGGAATTAAGAAAGGAAATTCTCCACGTTTAGTGACTTGGAAATTTTCAGAAGAGGTTAAACAAAAAGTAAGCTCACTCATTGCAACGACAGTGGGGGAGGCACAGATGATTGCTCTCGTTCCTTCTGCTGCTTGGGAAATGAAAAGGTGGCCACTTGATCACTGGATAAAGTTGATCACGATTATGCCTAATGCTCATTTTGTTATTCTCGGGGGAAAGGAAGATACTTTTTGTCAGGAGCTGGCCGACATTGATCCTAAACGCGTTTTCAATCTAGCTGGGAAATTGTCCCTTATAGAAAGCTGTCAGCTCGTATCTAAATCTGCTCTCGTCATTTCTGCTGACACTGGACTTCTTCATGTTGCAGATGTTTTGGGAGTTAAGGCCCTCTCACTTATGGGGCCCACAGCTTTTGGTTTCACTATGAGCTCTCTTATTAAAACTTTGGAAGTTGATTTGCCATGTAGACCATGTAGTAAAGATGGAAGTGGCAAATGTTCTCAAAACATTTACCAACTTTGCATGGTCGACATTACTCCAGCTACAGTTGCGAAGGAAGCTTCGGATTTGGTTCGCGAATAGTTTTTCTCATCTCCCATAAAAGATGACTCATATAAGGTCTTCTTGTTTCTTTGGTCGCCACCATTAATAACTTCATAATTTTAAGTGTCGTCGGATTTGAATAAAGAAGAATTAAAAGCTCTTGGATATAATTAGTTGAAAGAGTGATGTAGTTGTCTGTGCCAATTCCGAGTTGGACTCCTTTTTTCTCCCACCATGAAAAAGGATGGTCTTTGTAGTCGGGAAAACAATTGGTGAGTTTTAAATTGGAAGATGGAAAGTGCAACAGTGAAACTTTTTTATTTATCATGCGATTAAGTACATCATGCTGATAATGTTCTATTTCCCTGGCAGTATGAAATTTTGTCTTTAAAAATTTTATTTTTTCTGCTTCATCAAGTGGAGTCCCATTTAGAATCTTGTCTCTTACATCTTCCTCTTTCCATTCCATATCCATGATCTCTGCATACTCAAAACTATCAATTCCAGGTTTTTTGCCTGCCAGATTCATTTCCATTATCCGCTGATAGAGTCTGTGAAAATAGTAGTTGGGATTGATCCCTAAGCTTAATCCATGTTCAAGAGTATCAATATGCCAGATATTAAGAGCGTTATCTACGGCCTGAACCCCAAGTCTTAAGATCTTCCAAGTTTCTCCATGGTGAGAGCGGATTTTGAATCCTTGATATTGAAGACGTCTGAGTCCGGATTTCATTTCGATAAAATGTTTTTTCTTGTAAAGCTCTCGTTCGTCACCCACGGTATCAACTTCACTGAGCACATCATTTAAATAAGGGTGTTTCTGCAAAATATCTAGAATTGAGAGAACTTGATCTTCGAAGTGCTCCTGTTTAGATTCGTAATGAGTTTGATCAAAAAAGTTAGATTCTTTTCTAAAACTAGGGGAGAGAATAAAATTGAAAAATGGCTTTTCCGCCTTAAATTTCATGAAACCTTCATAGAGGCCAAGAACGACATCTTCTTCGGAAAGATTCTCTAAACCTGGAATTTGTTCATCACTTGATCCAGTTGATCTTGATAAAGTAAATTTAAGCCTGATTTTACCAACATTATATTTGCTGTAGAGTTCGGATGCCATGTGATAGGCAGCATCGACATGGGCCTTCTTATCTGTAAGTATGAGCTTTGGGAGATAAAGAATTTTTAAATAGGTTTTGAAAAGTTCGCCCTCTTTCAAGCGTATTAGAGAATCCACATCATCAACAGAATTAATGGGAAGGGCATTTTTTCCATATACTTCGGAAATTTTTTGAGAATAGATTTTTCCATTCGGCCCATCTAGTAAAACTTTAAGACGAGGATAAATGAATTCAGCACTAAGAGATCCGGTTAAATGAATATGCTCTTCATGATAAGAAAGAGGGAATTCTTTAAAAAACTCAAAGAAAGCCTCTGAAAAGGGATGACCTAATAGTGTTGAGATATCGACTTCATTACTTTGAAAAGCACTGAGAAGTTTCCTGAATTCGGATAGCGATTTGTCGACTAACTGATTTTTTTTCAAAGTAGGATAAAAGCTTAAGAGTTCAAGTGTATCGTTGATAGTGATACCATTGGTTTCACTGATGATATCGATCAAAGCGTTTTTAATTTCTTTAACACCTTTGTCTTTTTTTGCAAACATATTCGTAACCCTTATTATTTTCTGCTATCAATGATGACTTCATAAGCTTCTTGAATTTTATTGAATCGATCAATTGACTTTCTTTCTAAATATTTTGGCAATTTTAGAGAGACAATCTTGTCTGGGTGCTTCTGCAGAGCAATTTTCTTATAGAGTTTTTTTATCTCATCAGTATTTTGATTTTTCGAAGCGCCTAGAATTTCATAAGCAGTGTCGACATCTTTTCTATTTTTTAGTTTTGGCATAGGTGCAATCATACTGGCATAATTGAGAGCGAGAGTTAGTTCTTCAAAGAATAGAGAAGGACTTTTTGCCCAGAGATTGGCCTCTTTTAGTGCGATGGTATCAGTTGCCTCTTTGATTGTTTCTTCCGAGTATTGCCCCATAACCAGAGCTTCTGTAAAAATGCGTTCTTCTTTTAAGTCTTTTTTTAGAGATAAAGTCATTAGAAGTTTTATTTGAAGAGCTATGGAAAATTCATTGGCTGAAATTCTAAGTTTCTTTGCAATCTTTTCGACAAGAAAGAACTTTTTTTCACGCAATTCTTCTATGAGTAGAAAAAGCAGAAGAAGGGACACTAGGTAGTTTTTAATAGATTCACTGGAGGATTGATTTTCGTTCGATAAAAAATGGATATAATTTCTTTTTTCACAAAGAAGAATAAAAGCATTTACCTTTGAATCGGCCATAGAATAAGAATATGTTTTGGCGACTTCTTGCTGAATTTCTTTTACGAGTGTTCCGCCTCCCCATTGAGTTTCTTGATGTATTTTTTGCAGCTCTCGAGTTTTGGGAGCCTGCTCAAATCGATTAGAGGGAATTTCACCAGAGAGACCATATTGAGAACGAAGTCTCTCTTTTTGTCTTTTAATCATATAATCAATATCAGTCTCATGGCCGCTGGATCCAGGGAGTTTCTTTTTTAGAAAATCAAAAAAGATTGGACCGAGAACACGGAAGGTGATTGCAAAGAAAATAAAACTAGAGACCAGTCGAATGATAATTTCTTTATTAATAAGCATAAAATATAGTATCATTAACCAAAAGATTAATAAAAAAATTTGGCGAGAATCATGTTTAGTTGGTCAATAAAAGAAATAGAGCTTCCTTTAAAATTTACATGGAATATTTCACGAAATAGCTCAGATATTAAGCGCAATTTTATTGTTGAAGTAAAAAACGGTTCAATCTCTGCAATGGGTGAAGTCGCGTTCAATGTCCGTTACGGCGAGACAAGGGAATTGATCTTAGAAAAATTCGAAGAATTTAGATCTCATGCCCCTTCTGATTTTACTGGAGTGGAAAGTCTTGTTGCTTTTATGGAAACGATGGATCTTCCTCAGTCTTTGAAATTTGGAATTGAATCGAGCTTTGTACATTACATAGCAATCTTGTCAGGTAAGAATGTTGCCCAATTAATGGGGACCAATGTGGTCAGCAGCGTGAAGACCTCCTTCTCCATTCCAATTATGGAAGTAGGGAAGGTGGAAGCATTTATCCGCGAAAATAATCTTCAACGCTTTTCGGCCTTAAAAGTAAAAGTTAATCGCGACAATGCTCATGATTTCTGTAGAGAAATTTTACGTCTAACCAATGTACCACTTCGAGTAGATGCCAATGAATCTTTTGAGAATGCTTCAGAAACTTTGAAGTTCTTATCAAATTTTGAAAATCTTTCTCGTCTTGAATTTTTAGAACAGCCCTTGAGAAGCGATTTGCATGATGAGATGCTCGAATTAAAAAAGCATAGCTCTGTTTTTTTAATGGCTGATGAGTCAGTCACAAAGCAAGAAATTAATAATTATTATCCAGAGCGCTTCCACGGCATCAATGTCAAGTTGATGAAGGCCGGAGGCTATATGAAAGCACTAAAACAACTTCGACAGGCAAAACTATTAGGTTTAAAAACAATGCTTGGCTGTATGGTAGAGACTAGTCTTGGAATCTCAAGTGCACTAAATATTTCTGGAGGAGTTGATTTCTATGATTTAGATGGATGCCTTTTAATTAAGGAAGATCCTTTTAAACTAGTCAGCGAAGAAAATGGTAAGATTTTTTATTCTTACATTCAGTAAAATTAAAAATACAGTCTAAAATCTAAATCAAAGCGCTCATAATTAGCAGAGTTCTTTGCATTTAATAATTTTTGAGCAGTTAAATTGATCTCACATGGAATATCCATTTTTTTCGCTTTATAAAGTTCTACACTCGATAGACCAACTCCCACTCTTGCCCAATGAGCGATTGAACTTGTGTTTTGTTCCAGTGCTGCCTTAACTTTTGGATCGCTTGCTCCATATCTGCTTGAGCCAGTATTGCCATAGATATACGATGAATTAAAATTCACCCATGATGTTGGATTAAGAGTGACTGTAAAAGTTGAATCGATTTTATTCCCCAATTTTTCTGTCATCGTTTCTTTGTTCTGACTAAGAGGCACAGAGGGATCGGATATCGTTCGCATAACTTTCTTTGAAGAAAACTGGTAAGTAAAACGGGCCTTCAAATCAAATTGAAGAGTATTATCAAAAAATCCTACTCCACTCATCGATTCTACAAAGGCATCATATTGACCATCTCCTGTTGACACATCTTGAAGTGAATCTGGATCATCTGCTTCGCCAGTAGGAAGAACTGCTCCCAATGAAAGTGCAAAACCTTTGTCGGAGTAATCAGTGAAACGATAAATTGCACCTAACTCTGCGTCTCCAAGAGCGTCTTTTTCCCAACTCCCTAATGGTTTGTAGCCATAGTAATTAACGATAAGAGATTGAAGAAGTTGTTCGTTTGTTTCTGGAAGTTGGAGAGTTAATTGCTTAACAAACGCTGAAAGTGTTGAGCTCGTTGTTGGAGCGTTTTGAATAGTTGCTTGAATGGCAGCAATGTTACTTTTTTTACTTTGAGTAAAGCGCACATTCGATTTGATATGATAAATCGGAAGTGAAGCATACGTCGTTACGTGATCCGTAATTCCATGAGCAAGCGCCAGTCCTTGAGCATTTACTTTTGCAGAGGCGTTTGCTTTAAATTCCCCGAGAGAGAATTGGTTATAGGCATCTGGAGAAATGGCCTTTAATTCATCAAAGTAAGTTTTAAACGCGCTCGTAATATTTTCAAGTTTGCTCGCGTTGAAATTTTCTCTTAGAGAGAGTGAGTTGTTATTGTGATTGTCATCGAATTTAGATTCAATATTTGAAGTCATTACTTGCTTAAAAACCAGCATGTCAACACCCTTTGGAAGAGTGTCGTAACTCGCACCAAAAGACGAAGTAGCAAAAAGGCCAAAGATGAATAAAACTGATTTTTTCATGGATGAATCTTAATGGGAGTTCGAACTTTTTTGGAAAATACTTGTCGTTAGTGAAAAATATACAGACCCTAAAAAAGGGCCACTTTTTTATGCTATAACTTCCCCATGAAAAAATTGAGAAAGCTTACAGCTCTGGCATTGGTAGTGATGGCCCTTTCCTCTTGTGGAAGGGAGAAACTTACGCCTATTTATAAGCCTATGACTCTCAATGAATTGAAAAACGATAAACCTATCAATTTTTCTTACCAAACTCCAGACACCCAAATAGATGAATATGCAAAGAACTCAGGGAAATTTCCTCTGTTTGGAAAGCTTTTTCAAGTAATTGCGGTCGTTCTTGCAAATACCAAAATTACCACAGAGGGCGGACACGAATTGGAATTGCCAGAAGTGGATGTAGATTTAAGCCAACTTTTATCGATTGATTTTAATCTTATTGATTATATAAACCTTGATGGCCTCATGCTCTCTGTGAAAAACGCTAAAAGTACTGATTCGCTAGATTTTATACAAAAAATTGAAGTGTATGGAAAACTGGATAGTCCCATTGAGGGTCTTGCTGTCGATGGAAAAGGCTACTCGCGTTTGGTTTATTTTGACCGCAAGAAAGATGCAGTAGGGTGCGATGGGCGTTGTATTAAACTCAATATAGAATCAGTTAATTGGAAAGAACTTCTAAAAGCAAATAAATTAGTTCGACTGCGGCCAAAATTAATCATTAATCAAGTTCCTCTTAGCACAATGAAGCTAGCAGGTTCGGTTGATTTCAGTGTAAAATTCAATCTAGGATTTTAATTTTAGGACATTCATGCGCATTGGATTTGAAGCAAAAAGGGCCACCCATAATTTCAGAGGTCTTGGGAATTATTCTCGGGGTTTAATAGAAGGATTATTAGAATATCAATCCGATATTGATTTATTTCTTTTTTCACCGCCTATAACTAATCAAAGAGGGCAAGAGTGGGTAGACTCACTTGCGGCCAACGCTCATTTAAAATTGCCCAATTCTTTTTTAGAAAAAAAACTTCCGACAATTTGGAGAAGTTTTCTGATGGGGAATGATTTAAAAAAAGAGAATTTGGATCTGTTTCATGGTCTCTCTCATGAAATCCCTTATCGATTGGATTCATTGCCTTTTAAGAAAGTCGTTACGATGCACGATTTGATTTATTTGCGCTATCCAGAGTTTTTTCCCTTTATAGATCGCATGGTCTACTCTCAAAAGTTTAAATATACTTGTAAGCATTCGGATATGGTCATCGCTATCTGTGAACAAACCAGAGACGATCTTATTAAACTTTTAGGCGTAGATGAAAACAAAATTGTAGTTCACTATCAAAGTTGCTCGCCAAATTTTTACAATGAAAAGTCATCAGAAATTATCCAAGCAATTCGCAATAAATATCAATTGAACAAACCATTTATTATTAATGTGGGCGCATTCGAAGAAAGAAAAAATCAACTGACTTTGGTTGAAGCTTTTGCTGAGATTGCCAATCAAATTGAAGAAGACCTGGTTCTTATCGGGCAAGGAAAAAAATATAAAGATCGAGTCAAACAAAGAGTAGAGGAACTGAAATTGAATCAGCGAGTTCATATTTTAGATGCTGTAAGATTCGATGAATTGCCGGCCTTGTATCAAGCTTCAAAAGTTTTTTGCTTTCCATCTTTGTTTGAAGGATTTGGTATTCCTATTGTTGAGGCCCTTTTTTCAAAGACTCCAGTTATTACTTCAACAGGTTCCTGTTTCCCTGAAAGCGCAGGACCTGATTCTTACTTTGTTGACCCACTATCTCAGTCAAGCATTGCCAATGCTCTACTAACGGTTTTAGGAGATCAAAAACTTCGGGATCACATGGTTGAGAGTGGATTAGAGTTCGTTTCCCGCTTTCATCGGCGCGAGTCCACAGCTCGATTGATGGAGCTTTATACTCAAGTTACGGCAAATTAATCCTGAGGAAAATTCTTCCGATACGTTATGAAACTTCACGGTAGAAGTTTTATGTATTTCAAGGAAGAGAAATGCGCGTTTCGACCAATATTCAATCCATGGTCGCTCAGAGGTATCTGCAACAGCAAACCGAAGAACGAGCAAAAGAAGATAGTCAATTGTCTTCAGGGGAGAGAATTGTCAGATCAGCAGATGATCCTGCAGGGCTAGCGATTTCAGAAAAAATGAAATCGATTATTAGAAGTAACTCTCAAGCTGAAAGAAATACAAACGATTCAATCTCTCTTCTTCAAGTCGCCGAAGGATCTCTTAACACTATGCAAGAGGTTACAGCAAGGCTTCGAGAGCTTTCAATTCAGTCAGCGAGTGACACTGTTTCAGACATGGATCGCATCGTAATCGATAAAGAATTTCAGAGCATGAAGCAAGAAGTTCAGCGTTTGACTGCTTCAACAAGCTTTAATGGCAATAACATCATAAAAGATAAAAATAGTGTTTATGATCTTCAAATTGGAGTAACTGGTGATGAATTAAATCGCATTCGTTACGACATGGGAAGCACTATGGATTCCAGCAATAATTTTGGAATTGCTTCCATTAATCTTCGATCAAAAGAATCAGCTCAACATTCACTTGGTGCCCTAGATAAGATGATGGGAGAAATCAGCAAAAGTAGAGCAATGCTTGGAAGCATGGGCAATCGCATGAATTCAGTCATTCAAAATTTGCAAGTTTCTAAAGAGAATTTATCCAGCAGTAATTCTAAAATCAGAGACACTGATGTTGCCAAAGAGGCGGCCAATAGAGCAAAAATGCAAATTGCCCAATCAGCAAGTCTTTCTATGCTTAAGCTTTCAAATGATCAGCCTGGAGTTATTTTAAAACTCGTTGGTGGACTCTAATTCTCTGGAAAAGAGAGAGTAAAACTAGTTCCTTCTTCTTTGCGGCTTTGGACTTTTATCCGCCCTTCATGTTTTTGAATGATGTGTTTAACAATGGCCAGTCCTAGTCCAGTTCCCTTGATTTCAGAAGAGCGGGAGACATCGACTCTGAAGAAGCGTTCAAAGATACGATGAACCTGATCTTCAGGAATGCCAACACCATTATCTGTAATCACTAAATGATCCCAGCCATCTTCATGGAAACTTCTAATTGTGATGATGCCTTTGGATTCAATATATTTAAGAGAATTATCGATGAGATTAATTAGAGCTTGCTCAAAAAGGTTGTAGTCGACTAGGAAGATTTTTTGATTAAGTTTTATATCAAATTCTACATTTTTGTTAGGATAGTTTATAAGGAGATCTTGAGAAAGAAAGTTAATCATCTCTTCAATATCAATTGCTTCCTTTGAAAGATCTTTTTTCGTTTCAATGGAGTTTAACCGAAGAAGGTCATTAAAAAGATTTATCAAGCGTCTGGAATTGTTTTCAATTTTTATAAACGAAGGAGCAAAACGGGTTTCAAAATTTTGATCATTTTGCAGAGAGAGTTTTAAGTTTTGCATTTGTCCATTAAGGATAGTTAATGGCGTTCTTACTTCGTGAGAAAAGTTCGCAACAAAGTCTTCGCGAATTTGGTCTGCCATTTTTTTTTCAGTCACATCATGCAAAAGGCACAGGAAGTTGCTGGTGTTATTCACAGGGAAAACTTTTAAATCAAAATATGTTTTGTGGGAGTCCTGTAATTGATTAAAAGTAAAATAACTTAGTTTGGAAATTGATTTGTCACCAATTGTTTTTTTCAAGAATTCCTGAAAATCCAGATTGCGGGATACCTCAAATAATGGAGCAGGTAGTTTATCTTCATTAACATGAAACTGCTTCATAAAAGCAAGGTTTGCATAAATAATAATAAGTTCTTTATTTAAAATACAAACAGGATCTTCGAGGGAGTCGAGCAATAATTTGTATTTTAAATTTTCTAACTCAAATTCTTTTTTTTGTTTTATGAGTGCGACATCTTTTTTAGTTATAGTCTCTTCGATTTCGGCCCAGGATAAATCCTCTTTTGCAGTAAAAGAATCTATTTTTTGAAGAAGCCCCTTACTTGGGAGAGCATACTTCTTCAGAAAAAATAGATTGAGTAAAAGTGCAACAATCCACATTGTGAGAAAATCGATGAGGATATAATTATTTTTTAAAAGAACGTAGGAAGAAATGGCGAGGACAATTAGAAAAATCGCCTGAAAAAAAAGAATTCTTTTATAGCGAATTTCAATCATGACCTATGACTCTATAACCAATTCCTCGAATTGTTTCAATAATTGAAGCATTGTCACCAAGCTTTTTTCTTAATCCAAAAATATGAGTATCGATTGTTCTATCTGTGACATGTACGGGGCCATCCTGGATAAATTCCACTAACTGATTTCTTGTAAGAACTTTCCCCGGAGAAAGAAGAAAGCAGCAAAGGATTTTATATTCTGAGAGAGTCAGATCTATAATTTGATCATCAATCCACGTTTTGCATTGATCTGTGTCTACCATTAGATTTTTATGGTGAAGAAGTTTCTTATTTTCTTCTGATTTTTGACTTAATTGGCGTCTTCTTAAGAGCGATCTTACTCTTGCAAGCAAGATAGAGTGATCAAAAGGTTTAGTCATATAGTCATCAGCGCCAGCATCCAGACCTTCAACAATTTGCTCTGGAGTGCTTAAAGCAGTGAGCATTAAAATCGGTGTTGTTTTTGTCGAATCATTAAGGCGAATAAATTTGCAAATTTCTAGACCATTTATAGAAGGAAGCATTCGATCAAGGATAAAAAGCTGAGTATCCTTTGATTCGTTTGTTTGAATGAAATCCAACGCTTTTTTTCCATCCAAAAAAGGGATGACCTTAAATCCAAAACTAGCAACTTGTGACTGAACGAGTTCATTGATTTCTTGTTCATCTTCAATGATGACGATTGATCCGTTTTCCATTTCTTATTCCTTTTTCCCCATTTTGAATTCTGGATTATGACGGATATCAGATCCAGATTCTAAGAAAATAACATCTTCCGCTATGTTTTTTGCGTGATCACCAATGCGCTCAAGGTTTTTGGAGATCTTAATGATTGCATATCCTTCATCAAAACCAATTTCATTATTTTTAATTTGGGTGATGTGGTTTTTTACGATATCGCGGTTAAGAGTATTAATTTCCTGATCGTATTGAATAACATCTGTTGCCAGTTTTATATTGCTTCTGACAAATGAATCAAGAGCATTTTTAACCATGATATTTACTTCAAGTGCCATATTTTTAATTGGAAGGTTCTCTTTTCCAACTGATTGATACTGGCGTTTAATTTTTAGTGATTGATCGCCAATTCGTTCAAGTTCTGCATTTATTTTCATTACGGCAATAGCAGTTCTTAAGTCTTTTGCTGTTGGACTTTTTAGAGCTATGTATTTATAGCAGGCATCATCGATGAGCATGTGGAATTCATTTATTTTTCTCTCAAGTTCAAATATTTCTTCAATCCCTTTATCGAGATTAAGAGAAGATGAAAGTGAAGCCTCCACAAGACTGGCCATTTTTAAAATATTATCTCGTAAATCCTTTGGCGAAATATCCATATTATCCTCTTTAATTTTATCCGAAATGTCCTGAGATATAATCTTCTGTCTGTTTTTCTTTCGGGTTGGTAAATATATCAGAACTCAGTCCGTGCTCAATCATCTTACCGTAAACAAAAAACGAAGTATAATCTGAAATTCGAGCAGCTTGCTGCATGTTGTGAGTGACGATGATAACAGTATAATCTCGTTTGATTTCATTCATCAACTCTTCAATTTTAGCTGTAGCGATTGGATCGAGTGCCGATGTAGGCTCATCCATTAAAAGCACTGGAGGGTTGATTGCCAGCGCGCGCGCAATGCAAAGACGTTGCTGCTGCCCTCCTGAAAGGGATGTCCCGAGAGTGTATAATTTATCTTTTACTTCTTCCCATAACGCTGCCTTTTTAAGACATGATTCTGCAACATCCATTAAAGTTGAGCGTTTAGTAATACCCTGTAGTCGCAATCCAATGACAACATTATCCATGATACTCATTGAGGGAAATGGATTGGGTTTTTGAAAAACCATTCCGATTCTTTTTCTGACGTCTACCACATCAATTTTTTTATCGTAAATGTTTTTTCCTTCTAGAAGAACTTCTCCGCTAACTCTTGCTCCTTCGATTTCTTCATGGATGCGATTGAGGCAGCGAAGGTAGGTGGATTTACCACAACCTGAAGGTCCTATGATGGCGTTAATTGTTTTTTCACTGTAGGAAACACTGATTCCTTTTACAGCATGAAAATCGCCAAACCACGCTTCGACATTTTTTGCTTCTAAAATAATTTTGTCATTTGTTTCTAGCTTGGACATATTTTAAAACCCTTTTTTATCTTTGATTTTGTTAAGAATAAATCTGGCAAAAAGATTCATTATCAGGATTAGAACCATTAGAACAAAGGCTCCTGCCCATGCCTGTCGTTGCCAGTCTTTAAATGGAGAAATTGCATAAGTGTAGATTTGCACTGGAAGAGTCGCCATTGGTTTTTTTAAATCAAAACTTAAATACATATTTCCAAATGCTGTAAATAAAAGAGGAGCAGTTTCTCCGGCAGCTCTGGAGATAGCAAGAATAATCCCTGTTAGAAGATTGGAAATACTTCCCTTTAAAATAATAAAGAGAATAACTTTCCACCGTGGTAGTCCCAACGCCAGGCCTGCCTCGCGAATATGATCGGGAACAAGTTTTAAAATCTCTTCGCTCGTTTTAATAATAATGGGAAGCATGATAATACTTAATGCAACTCCCCCGGCAAGAGCAGAGAAACTTTTTAATGGTACAACAACCATGAGATAAGCAAAGATACCAATAACAATAGAAGGGATTCCGCTCATTAAGTCGATAGTTAGTTTCAGCGTTTTTGAAAGTTTACTTTTCCCAAATTCAGATAAATATATTCCACAACTCACGCCTATAGGAATGGCTATCGCAGCACCTAAAAGAACGATGTAGATGGTACCAATAATGGCGTGCTTCATCCCTCCACCAATTTCACCTACTGGCTTTGGGAGTTCAGTAAAAAAGTTTAGGCTGAGAGCATTTGCTCCTTGCTCAAAAACAAATTTAAGAATGAGAAGTAGTGGGATGAGCACAACGGCAGCACTCATTATAACCACGAGAATGAATAATTGATTTTTAATTTTTCTAACTAATTTGTAATTAATATTCATTCTTTTGTATCAACCTGTTTTTGAAAAATTCTTCACAATACTTTTTGCAAAAAGGTTTGAAAGAAACGTAATTAAAAATAATAAAAGTGCCAGATAACAAAGGGAAGCCACATGAAGTGGAGTATTGGCATCAGTATATTCATTGGCCATGACCGATGCCATGGTTGCAGCAGGAGAAAAAAGTGATTTAGAAATGACAGGAGAGTTTCCGATTAACATCGTGACGGCCATGGTTTCTCCCAATGCCCGTCCAAGGCCTAGAACCACAGCACTGCTTATTCCTGAAATCGATGGAGAAATGATTGCCATTTTTACCATTTCAAATTTAGTAGAGGCCAAAGCATACGATGCTTCTTTTTGATGTTGTGGAACGAGTTCAAAGATTGATCGACAAATAGAAGATATTGTCGGAATGATCATCACAGACAAGACAAGTGAAGCTGTGAGAATACCAATTCCAAAACTCGGCCCTTCAAAAAGAGGCAGATATCCAAAATAGTTTTTTAAAAAAGGTGCAATCGTTGTTTTCATGAGTGGCGATAAATAAAAAATTCCCCAAAGACCAAAAACAATACTTGGAATGGCCGCAACCATTTCAACTAAGATAGATACAATATTTGCGATATTTTTTGGGAGGTATTCAGAAATAAAAAGGGCCACCAAGATACTTATAGGAGTAGCAATAAGCACAGCAATTAAAGAAGTAATAAGGGTTCCAAAAATAAAAGGGAGTGCCCCAAATTGATCTTCTACAGGGTTCCATTCTTTTTTGAGGATGAAGCTCAAACCATTCTGAGAAATAGAGGGCCAGGCAGCCTTAAATAGAATGAAAATAATGAAAAGAAGTAGACCTATGACCAAAAGAGAAATGAGCCTCAAGGCGTAAAATAAAAGAGCATCTTGAGTTTTTGAATTTAGCTTGATCATGGATCACATAATCGACAAAAATACTCAAAAATTAAAGGGGGAATTGTTAGGATTTGGTTAAGAAGCGGGGAAAG
Organism: Bacteriovoracales bacterium; assembly: GCA_037444575.1. Classification (GTDB taxonomy): domain Bacteria; phylum Bdellovibrionota; class Bacteriovoracia; order Bacteriovoracales; family Bacteriovoracaceae; genus Bacteriovorax. The sequence continues at coordinate 321,422 of JBBIME010000006.1, read as the reverse complement.
GGAGCCTTTCCCCGAGAATAGTGTCTAATTAATGGGCAGTTTGAGTAACATAAAGGCGAAAGCTTTTGTCTTTGGAGCGGCGAATAGTGCATTTGCCACCTTCTTTGCTCTCAATTAAAAACTCGTAGTACTCTGGCAACGTGTCTGCAACTTCAAGAACAGATTTTCCTTCGTGTTCTCCAAAATCAACATAGACTAGATCTTCGGCAATGATACCTGTCAGTGGACTTATATCTGGTGTCGCCATTATTTCCCTCCCTAGAATTAATTGGCATTAAAAACATATTTCAAAGTGTTTCATTCTGATTACGCTTTGAAAAGAAATTTATGCAGGAGGGAAATACTCTGTTATTTGATTAAATTGATTTAAAAAAATTCTTAAAATAAAACACGATCAACTTAAACTCTTGAGGATATTGTTCACCAATAAGCAAACGAATCAAATCCAAACTTTGATAGAGAGATACAGATTTTCTAAAAGGTCTATTCGTCGTCATCGCTGCAACGGTATCCATTACAGAAATCATCATTGTTTCAAACCCAAAAATTGTATTTGGATCATCTTTGTCAGCAAGATTAAGCTGGTTAGTAAGAGTACTGTAGATGTGATGATTTAAAATAATTTTTAAATGGTTCGGTGGTAGGGGCACTCGTCCTCTTAAAATATTCACGGAAAGTTGTGGGTGACTTGCGAGAAGTTTTTTGTCCTCATCATCGAGATTTTCTTGGTTATATTTTTCTACAGGAATGGCCGACATCCCAATATCTTTTAAATAACTTGTTAAGAAGAAGAGCTCGATGTCCTTATCTATATACATGCGGGAGTTTTTCATTACTCCCAGAAGAAATAAAGTTGAGATAAAAGGTTGTGCAAAAACATAGTGGTGTCCTTGCTTAATAAATTCTTTGTATAGGGCCTCGTGAATTTGAGGCTTATTAAAAAGGAAAATAGAAAGATTTTTTGCGCTTTGAACCTGTAGGTTTAAAAGATTGTCGTCCGTTGGATCTTCATAAAGGTAACCTAAGTTTAACGTTAGAAGATTGGTTTGCAGACGGGCCTTTTCAAGCGGATCACCAATAGAGAGTGAGCGAGTAACATTTTTTAAATTTTCTTGCTGAGCAAGTCTTAAAGATGGGCGGTCCTCTTCCATGACAAAGAGGTTCGCTAATTTCTTTTGTAATAATTCTTTTAATAGTGAGTTTGAAATTTCCGCTTTCTTGTAAAGAACAACCTTAAAAAGTCCGTCGACCTGGGCATAAACATCACATGGGGACTCAGAGATGAAGAAAATTTCTCTAAAAGAAATAGGCGTCAATTTAAAGTTCAATGAATTTTGTTCAAGGATATCGAAAGGGTTCTTCATATTTTAAGTATAACTCAAGTTTCATTTTAAGTGATTAAAAGTGCCACAGAAAAGACACAATTTTTAAGATTCGTCTTTTGGCAAACTTAAGGAGCAAAAAGAATAAATTCAAGCATTTTTAAAAAATGCAAAATTATCACCCTTTTGAAAAGCGAGCTGGCTAAAATGAGGATAAATGATGACTGATTTAATTTCTCGGAGGATTTTGTAATGGCCGCAGCACCTGTAAGAAGTTTATCTCTAAAAGATTATCTAGGCTCTTGTGATCTAACAGCACATTTAAAGCTGACCAAAGAACTAACTTTTCACTGGGCCAATTGGGACCAGACCTGCCTAGCTCAAAGAAAGCATTACAAAAACTTCAACAATAACTATCACCTGATGAGACTTAATCAAACGCTGCAAGAATTGAAGTCAAAACCAGTATGGCTATGTAATAAAATAAAAGTAATAAAAAGTGATCTGTACTCTTTGTATGAATCATATCTCGATAGCCGTCTTCGTTTGACTTGGTTTGAAAGAAAAGATGAAATCCTTTTTTCATTTGATGGCGAGCAAGGTCCTTACTTTACACTAACATCAATGAAGTGGCTTGATAATGAAATCTATTCAAAATTTGTCATGCGAAAAATTCTTCTTGAGCACTACACGCTTAGATCATTTAGATTAAACGCTAATATTCCAATTGTTTTTAAGCTCAATAACGACGTCAATGAGTATGGGGATAAAGTTCTCATTCATCAGTTGTCTGAAGTGGGATTTATTTTCAAAATAAAAGATAAAAACTTTTTAAACAAAATTAAAAATTCCAGTATTCTGGAATTAAAAATCCCAACGAAACATTATACTCGCATCGGACATCTCAACGTTGAAGATGCTTTTAAGAAGCTCGATGAAGAATCTCCTGTATCGAATAACGAATATTCACTTTATAAACTCGAATCAAGAATTCTTAATTTCTATGGAAATATGAACAATGCAAAGAGAAGTTCAGATGAAGAGTTTTGTATTTTTGCTCGTTATGAGGATCTTGTTCCCCATGGACATGAAGTTGAATTAAAAGAAGTCTTTTCTTCGCTTGTTGAGAAAACCAAAAACCACTTCGCAAAAGGCTTGGAAGAATTAGAAACAGGTAAAACGTGGAAGAAAGCTGCCTAGTTTTTTTTGATAAGTAGCCGATTGGCCCCTAGAATTTGAAAGAGCTCCTGAACTTCGGAAGGCGTGATTGAATCCGCATTTTGAAGAACACTTAAAAGAGAGTGAGGAGCCTCTAGGGTATTCACAATCTTCCATTGTGCCTTAGAAAGAGAATGGATTTTAACCATAACTCCATCTTTATATATCAGTAGATACTGGTTCTGATTAAAATCAAAATCTTCATCATTATGATCGGTCTCATCTTTTAAAGCGTAGAGCTTATCGATTAAGAAAGAATAATGAAGAACCCTCACCGAATGCACCAATTGAATTTTACAGCTGTCTTCTTGAAGAAGCTGAGCTAACAGAGTCGCTTCTAACCCAATCTCATGAGCTTGGTGAAAAACCTCTCTGAAATTCCACTCAAAATGAGCTAACTCAGATAAGAAAACATAATCTTCATTTAATTGATGAGCAGTTAGAAATTCGCTAAAACAATTTCCATATTCATCGAGATCAGAAAAGGGCGAGGGATAATTCTCAATATAATCCTTAGCGAGATAGAAAAAATCTTCATCGCCAATGAGGGCATTAATCGCTCGATAAGTGTTTCGTAAGGCTTCAGTCATCCTTGCCTGATAATCTTCTTGATAAACTTCCAGTGCTCGATGTGCTTTTATTTTAGGAGAGTCTTTTATGAGAGCAACTAGTTCCTCATCAATTTGATTGGATCTGATCGTTTCTGCAAATTTTAGATTAAATTCTTTTTGCTTCATGAGCGGAACTCCGATCGTATTTTTGAGACAACTCGAATTTGATCTTCTAGAATTTCAAAACTAGGAATGTCTTCGTCCCATTCATAAAGAACAGGAATATCTTTTCTTCTGCTTAAAACTTTTTTATAGAGTTCAATGAGTTCGGGATAAAGCGGATTTGAATGAGTATCAAAATAAAATCCTTCGCGCTCGCTAAAACCGGCCAGATGAAGTTGTTGGACTCTCTCAAAAGGGATAGCGTTTAAATAGTCATCGGAGTTGAACTTGTGATTATAAGAGTTCACAAAAATATTATTTAAATCTAAAAGCAAATTGCAATCGGTGATTTTAGTAAGCTCTTGGATGAAGTCCCATTCACTCATGGTGGAGTTTTTATAATCAAAATAAGCAGAGAGATTTTCAAAACCAAATTTTCTTCCAAAATAATTTTGAACTTGATCAATTCTTGAACTCAAATGTTCTAAATTTTCCCGATTGTAGGCAAAGGGCAGAAGGTTGTGAAGATTGTTGCCTTTTACTCCTGTAAAGCAGAGATGATCTGAAACAAGAAATGGTTCAATTTCATCAAAAAATTTTTTGAGATCAGAAAGATACTTCCAATCAAAATCTTCGTATGAAGCAATTGAAAGTGAGACTCCGTGACAGGAAATCGGGAAGTCTTTACGAAGTGTATTGAGAATTTGTCTAGGACGTCCTTTTGTTCTGAAATAGTTCTCGCTGATGATTTCAAACCACCCAGAGAAAATAGGGGGGCGACTTTCTAAGTGCCCATAGTGAGGACTTCTAAGTCCTACGCCAAAAATATTGGTCAAATTTATTGAAGTTGGATTATCCATGTCACTCATTTTTTCAAACGTTTAGAGCATCGGCAACTAATAATAAACCTGATAAAAAAACTAAAGTATTATAGAGAATGAGCCGATAAAGCTAATACAAAAGAAAGTTCGAAGTTTACGAGGGAGGTAGTCTCATGGGAGATAAGCACAACAACAAGAGTAAGCACGGTAAGAAGCTTACGACGAAAGAGAAAAAGGCCCAAAACCATCTAAAGCTGATGGAAGGCTCTAAGGCAAGGCACAGTAGCGATACTGCTGCAAACATTGTCGCTTCAAATCAGGACAAGAAAGCCGCTTAATCGAACTTTAATTGAATGGCCGATTTGTGGAAATCGGCCTTCAATTAATTATCTCTAACTTTTTGTGAACGAAAATTTCTTCTGGCGTTAGTTTACATTGATAAACCAAAACTTCCACACCCGCATTCATAACCTCTTTAAGAAGAGTACAATAATCAGGATCGATATCATTTTCAATTTTAAAGGAATGGCAATCTTCACGTTGAACGATAAAAAGCATTACAGTGCGAATGCCTTTTTCTTTTAAATCACGTAGCTCTCGCAAATGTTTCTGTCCTCTTTCTGTGACTGCATCTGGAAATAAGCAGTGCCCTTCACCGTCGACGAGTGTGACATTTTTAACTTCTACGTAACACAGATCTTCTTCGCCGTTAGAGAGAAGTATATCAATTCGGCTTTGACCAATTTTTGCTTCTGGTTTTAGTTCTCGATAACCTTGAAGTTCCAAAATCTTTGACGTTTGAATTGCTTCAATGGCCAGTGAATTAGTAAGGCCAGTATTAATGCCAATCCAGGTTTTTCCATTGGAAACCATCTCAAAACTATACTTAAGTTTTCTAGTCGGAGAGTCATGAAAACTTAGAAGTGCTGGCCAGTTCTCTCCTAAGCAAGTTCTCATCGAGCCTGTATTGGCGGTGTGAGCGACTACAACTTCATCGTTTACAACGATGTCTGCAAAAAAGCGTTTGTAGCGTTTAATGAAGGAGCCTTGGATGAGTGGATTTTTGAATTTCATAATGGACTACTGTTTTAGTACAAGATGATATCTTTATGCAAGCTTAACAATAAATGAAGCAACTATTTTTTTAAAAGAGTGTTACCATTTTACTATGTATTTTGAGGGAAAAAATGAGTAAGACCTTAATCGTTTCAGACAATGAAATTTTAAATCAACTTTATGTAATCAATCTTGAAGTTTATCTAGCAACAGAAGTGACGTTGGTTTTATCAACTCAGAAAGCGTTAGATTTGATAGGTAAGGGAGAAAATTTTGATCTTATTATTACAATGAATATGATCAATGGTCATGAAGCCGCTGGTACAATTCATGACTTCTTACTTAAAAATGGTACAGTCATTCCGATGATCGTCGTGGGGAATCCTTCAAAAGAAATTCCTGGTGTCATTGTTGCTCAAAGCTCATTTAATTTACAAAATCTCCTTCGCTCTTGCGCTCAGATTTTAGGCGTAACGGCTAAGGCCATGGCAAGTCTTGAAGTCCCCGAGTACTTTGCAGTCAGTGCAAAATTTTTATCTCGTTTAAAAGAAGCTCCTTGTGCCATTTATCTTCAGATGAAAAAAAGTGGAGAAGAAAATAATTTCACAATGATTGCTAAAAAGGGAGGCGATCTCAATGAAGTTGTAAAAAAGATGCCACTTGAGGGAATTGAAAGTTTTTATGTAAATAGACTTGATCGATTACTGGTTACGAATCAAATTTCAAAAATTCTTTGCGATTTTATTAAAAATACAGAGCATTTGGGAGTGGTGGAGAAATCAGAGGCCCTTCAAGAGGGATTTGACTTTGCCGCATCTGAATTTACAACAAATCCTGAAGTCACTCAGGAGATAATTAATATTGCCAAGGCCTGTACAAAAGTCATGGAAGAAGTCGCAAAAGATACTCCAGGCCTTAAATCCCTTCTTCAGCTTTTAAATAGTAATAAGAATGGCTACATTTACACTCATTCTATTCTCTCATCTTATATTGCTAGTCACATTGTAAAAAGAGTTCCATGGGGTGGTGAAAGCCATATTGAGAAAATTAATTTCGTTCTCTTCTTTCACGACATCATTCTTGCACCGATCTATTTGAAACACCCAAATCTTAAATATGAAGAAGATCTCCTCTTTAGTGAAGAGTTGAATGAAAAAGAGAAGGAAACAGTTTTAAATCACGCTCGGTTATCAGCAGAAATTATTTTGACCTATAAAAGAGCTCCAATGGGTGCAGATTTATTAATCAAGCAACATCATGGAATGGCCAGTGGAGTTGGGTTTGCAATTGAATTTAAAGATGATATTTCGCCTCTTTCTAAAATAGTTTTGATATCGGAAGCTTTTGTAGAAGAGTACATGAAAGCAAAAGATAGTGATCCAAATTATCAAATAGACACCAAAAAGATTATTCAGCAACTTAATGAGAAATTCAAAAAGAGTACATATAAAAAGATCATTGAGACTCTTGTATCTCTTAGACTTTAAGAATGATTATACTCTCTTAAATGCTTTTTCTAAGGCCTTTAGTGGATCTTTGAAATTTCCAGTGCTGTAGATGCGTTTCATACTGCCAATAATTTCTTTATGAGAAACCTGAGAGCCTGAAGTCTGTGCCAGGCGAGATGCAAAATTGCTTGCTAAGATGAAAATACATGAGATTGTAGTGAGTCCAGAAGAGTTGAGTCCCTTTGGAAATCCATCCCCTGATGGATGTTCATGATGTTCACTTAAAATAAAATCTACATCCGAGAAACCATTGAAAAAAGTTGAGAGATGTGCAGCCTTGATTGGATGATTTTTAAATTCTTCCTGATCTTCCTCTGGGAGCATCTTAAAATTGGGATCATTAAGAGATCTGATTTTGATGAGCTCGTCGTTAGCAAGACCAATATCCTGAAGAACGGAAGCAAGAAGCAACTTGTCCCGAGACATGTCTGCGTTCCATCCCATATTATAGAGAATGCTCTCACAAAGATAAGCTGTGATCAGACTGTGCTCAGCAAAAGTCATATTAGCACTTTCTGTGACTGAATTTATCAGATCTGCCAAGTTCTCCTGAGATTTCACAACATCCCTAGCACTGTCGATAAAAAGATTAGTAAGTTTTATCACTTCGTCTGAGACGCTGAGAGTTCTAATAAACTGATGGGTAAAGAAAATGGTTTTTAAATGAAGATTGACAAGTTTTTTCTTATCACTCAGTTTGGCTTCATAGATCTTCAAAAGATTCTTAATGGCAGAATCTAAAAATTTTAAATGTTCATCTTTTCGCAGATAAAGATTCTTAACATTCTTGCGAGAGTAACCTTGAATCAACTGATGAGAGTAAGGTTTATTTTTAGAAATGACTTTACCAAATTTGGTCGGAGTCAGTTCAAGATAAACGTCGTATGGCAATTGATCAAAAAGATAGAAATTTTTTAAGCGCATTTTATGAAGATCATCTTTAGTGAATTCCAAAATGGACTCTTCAAATTCTTCTTTTTTTACCCAATCAATTGAGGCATTGACAGCTTTTTTAAATTCATCCGGAACAAGAGGTGTTTCAACTAAAAAATTGGTTTGAGAATTTTGCAGAATTTTATTTGTAATCTGTGCTTTTACAGAGATGGGGCTTCCAATAAAAACGAAGGGGCGCTGGCCCAATGTCTCATTTATGGTTTCATAAAGTTCTGAAACATTACTCTCTTTATTATCAATCACTATAACGACAAAAGAGAATGGTCCATCGTTAGTCATAAGATCCATAAGTGAAGTTGATTCTTTGACTTCAACCATTTTTACTTTTGGAAAATGAGCTGTCATGAGCTTCTTGATGGGCTCATTTGTTTCTGGAATGTAACCGATAAACAAAACTTTCAATTGCTTCTCTTAAAAAAAAATTAAAAACTGGCCATTAATGGATCCAATTTAGATTTTATACTAAAAGTCTATTTTTCGGTGTATTTTTACTTATTTTGCTAGAAAAATCAGAGCGACTCTTGTTCAATAGTTGCTAAGGCATCAAGGATATAACCTATGAAATTGGATATTGCTAAAGCGCTTATAAATAAAGGCTGTGTAAAATTCTCACCCAGTGCTCCTTTTAGTTATGCCTCAGGTTTAAAAGGTCCAATTTACTGCGATAATCGACTTGTCCTCTCGCATGTGGACTTTAGAAATCAGGTCATCAAGTCTTTCATTGAAGTCATAAAATCTCATTCGCTGCAATTTGATCTTATTGGGGGAATTGCAACTGCAGGGATTCCTCACGCGGCCATGATTGCGGATCGCTTGGAGGCCCCAATGGTTTACGTGAGACCAAAGCCAAAAGATCATGGGAAGAAAAATCAAGTTGAAGGTGATTACAAAGCAAATCAGTCTGTCATTTTGGTTGAAGATTTGGTTAATCAGGGATCTAGTTTATCGGAAGCGATGATCGGAATTCATTCGGCCGGACTCATATCTACTCAGTGTTTGTGTATTGTTGATTACCAAATGGCCGAAAGTCGCAAGCGGCTAAAAGAATTGTCTCTAAATCTTTATCCTTTGACTGATTTTGAGCATCTTGTTGAAGCGGCCATTGAACTGAGATTCATTAATTTTGATGATAAAAAATTGCTAATGGATTGGCACGATGATCCGAAAGAGTGGTCAAATCTTTTTTAAAGTATTTGCTTGCTCAGTAATTTGTTATAAATTTATCTGACTATTTTTATACGACCATTTTATTGGAGGATTATATGTCTCTTAAGGCAAAAATCGAAGTTGATGGAAAAGTTTTTGAGTATCCAGTTCATGTAGGATCGGAAAACGAAAAAGCTATTGATATCGCAAAACTTCGCGCTGACACTGGCTGCATTACAATCGATCATGGATTTTTAAATACAGGTTCATGCGCTTCTGCCATTACATTTCTTGATGGCGAGCAAGGAATTCTTAGATACCGTGGTTACCCAATTGAACAACTTGCAGAGAAATCTTCATTCATCGAAGTTGCTTACCTTCTTAACTGGGGCAAACTTCCAACTGCTGCTGAACTTTCAGCTTTCGAGAAAAAAGTAGCAAGCTATTCAACATTACCTGAATACATCACGAAGATGATTGAAATTATGCCGAAGACAACTCACCCTATGGCAGTTGCTTCAGCAGTAACAGTGGCTCTTTCTGGTCATTATCCAGAGCTAAACAATCCAAATCCAACAACGGAGCAAAAAGATGAGATCTTCGCGCTTCTTCTTGGACAATTTAAAATTATCACTGCTGCTATCCACAGAAAGCAAGTAGGACAAGCACTAGTTGCTTCTAATCCATCACTTTCATTCTGCGAAGACTTTATGAACATGATGGGAATGAAAGCTTCTAAAGACGTAGCTCGCGCTCTAGATGTTCTTTTAATTCTTCACGCTGATCATGAACAAAATTGTTCAACATCAACTGTAAGAGTTGTAGGTTCATCAAACGCTTCTATCTTTGCTTCAATCTCAGCAGGTATCGACGCTCTTTGGGGACCACTTCATGGTGGAGCTAACCAAGAAGTTCTTGAGATGCTAGAAGAAATTGCTAAAGCAGGTGGCGATCACAAGAAAGCGCTTGTAAGAGCAAAAGATAAAAATGACAATTTTAAACTTATGGGCTTTGGCCACAGAGTTTATAAAAACTTCGACCCAAGAGCTAAGATCATCAAAAAAGCATGTGACACTGTCCTTGCCCAACTTGGTGTTAAAGATCCATACCTTGATATTGCTAAAGGACTTGAACAAGAAGCTCTTGCTGATGACTATTTCAAGTCACGTAACCTTTATCCAAACGTAGACTTCTATTCTGGAATCATCTACCGCGCTCTAGGAATTCCAACAAACATGTTCACAGTAATGTTTGCTCTTGGAAGAATGCCAGGGTGGCTTGCTCAGTGGAAAGAGCTTCGTGAAACAAAAGAAACGAAAATCGCTCGTCCACGTCAAATGTATACAGGTGCAACTAACCGCGAGTACATCGACATTGCAAAACGATAATCAAAAAACCAAAAGGGCCTTCGGGCCCTTTTTTTTGTCCATAGATGAAATTAGACCATATTTTTTAAATCCCAATTTAAAAGACGGTGAAATCATTCGTCTCATCGCCGAGATGTCTCATAAGTTTACCCAAAGACGCGATCAGATCGCTGATTACGTTCAAGATGAGAATCATGTCTCTGCTTATACAGCTCTTTATTTACCGACGAATATCCCCAAGCTTCATTTTCTATTCGATAAATTGTCTAATGATGTTTTAGAAGACTTACAAAATCGTCCACTCATCGATATGGGGTGTGGACCTGGAACTTTTTCTCTTGGTTGGAGTTTGTTGTTTGAAAAAACTCCAAAAGAGATGATCGCTGTCGATTCATCGCGAACGATGCTAGAGCAAGCAAGAAAAATGTTGAAAGGATTTTTTCCGGAAGTTAATTTGCAAACTCATACAAAGTTTCATGATAAGAAATCGGACTCTGTTTTATTTTTCGGCCATTCAATTAATGAAATGGGAACGTATACAGCACAGGATCTCATTATGAGTATTGATCCGGAATATGTTATCTGGATTGAGCCTGGAACGAGTGAACTATTTACTGAGCTCAAAAAACTTCGCCAAAATCTCACTGAACACTATGACGTTCTCTACCCATGTCCAAGTTCTCAAGCTTGTCCAAGCAACTGGTGCCATCAAGTTCTAAGAACTAGTCACGATCCAACTATCGAAAGGCTTTCTCAAATGGTTAGTCTTGATCGCAAGATTCTTCCAATGGCCGCTCACGTTTATAAAAGAAAAAATAAAAACGCGGTAACAAATTCGCCAACGACAATTCGTTACATCAACGAAACCAAATTCAGTTTTGAGTATGAAGTTTGCTATCAAGATGAAGATCAAAATAAAAACTCCGTTATTGAAATTCAAAAGAAAAATCTATCAAAAGAAGAAGAGAAGCATTTTAAGAATGCAGATGTTGGAGAAAAAATTTCTTTTGAAGTAGAGAAGGTTGTTGGATCTAAATTGCGAGTGAAATTAAAATCGCCTTAACGTCTTTTGGCGTGCAAGCGAATAGGTTGGGTGATTGTCACTGGAGACTTTCGATTGATAAAAGACCAATCTGCTTCCTGAAATTTCTTAACCATGCAGGCCTCTAGTTCATCACTGAGCAGATTCACCTGATCGGCCACATCGACAAAAACAGGTTTGCCGTCTTTTATAGTTGCGATGGAGCAAACAAAAAAATCCTGGGGATTGAGCGCTTCGTTCAAATAAGTTTGATAACAACTGTTGAGTTCAGGGTAGAGTTTATTGATTATCATTGATTGGATTTCGGAAGCTTTAGACTGGTAAAACTTTTTATCTGCTTCAGTTGAGGAATTGGCTTTTGAGGAAAGCTGATTTTTTCCTCTTTCAGAGCAGTTTTTATCCTGATCGTAAGTCATATTAGAAGAACACGCTGTAAGAGTAAGAAGGGCGAAAAGAGTAAGAAGTAGTTGTTTCATTTTTTATCCTTTTTAAAAGGATAGCGCATTTTGGATTTTTGACAAAAAAAAAGGCTCCTTTCGGAGCCTTCTTTTTATAAAAACTATTTTTTTGCTTTGTTTGCGTAGTCTGTACCGAATTTCTTTTTGAATTTTTCAATTCTTCCTTCAGTATCGATTACTTTTGTCTTACCTGTGTAGAATGGGTGACAAGCAGCACAGATGTCGATTTTTTCTAATTTAATTGTTGAACCTGTTTCGTATGTAGCTCCGCAAACACAGTTAACAGTTACAGCTTCATACTTTGGGTGAATTCCTTCTTTCATTGTGGACCTCTTTTATAGTGATCTCTGCTTTGTATACAGAATCAGGTTTTTTGTAAGCCAGTAATATGGCCAATTTTATTTGTTACGTCAATGATTTTCAAAAGATTAGTGGGCAGCACAGCTTGAGCAGCCATCTCCATCGCTCTTCTTTTCAGCATCCAGAAGCTCCCAGTCTCCATATTTTTCATTTAAAACAGTAAGGGCCTCATTGAGATTTTCATGAGTACTCTGATAGAGTTCTTGATAATCTTTGTCTGTTAAGGTCACAAGGTACTGTACAATGACTCCTTCTTCGTTTTCTGCTGGAGCTGCTCCAAGGGAGATGAATGCACGAAGAGGGGGAGATTGAAAGTGTGTGTATGTCCAGTTCTCTGTATTAATCTTCATATTTTTTAACTAGTTTTAACTAATTCTCATGCTTTTTTTAGTGGTTTAGCAATTTTTGGTTGTCATGCCAACGACAAAAGTGTAATTTCACCTTTGTTAAATTTTCGACGTGGAGGCATGTTGTGGCAAAAAAAGGTGCTAGAGTTATTGTAACCCTAGAATGTACAGAAGCAAGAAAAGAAGGAAAAAGCCCTTCTAGATATACGACTACGAAGAACAAGAAAACGACACCTGATCGTCTTGAACTTAAGAAGTATAATCCGTTTTTAAAGCGTCATACTGTACACAAAGAAATTAAATAATATTTTTTTCCGTATCTTTAGTTAAGTGGCTGGAAACTCGTTAGTTTTCAGCCACTTTTTATTTTAGATTTCAACACTTTTTTCCGATAATCCCAATGAGTTTGAACAATGAACTCTGAGGGATATTTCATTGGCTTTAAAAATACTTTTAGTTGACCCAGATGAGAAATGGCTTAATGAAGCTAAGGCATTCTTGACTGTTCAGATGTACGACGTAAATATCGTAAGTAACGGTCGTGATGCTCAGCTTGCGCTCTATAACGACAAGTATTTTGCCGTCATTATGAATCACGACGTCCAAAACCATTCTTGTCTTCAAGTATTAAAATTTATCAAAACTAATTATACCAATCAGCGGGTTATTATCGTTGTCAACGATCAGAGCATTGTCGACAGTGGAGCAGTTACAGAAGAAAAGCTACTCAAGTTGGGTGCCGCTGGAATGGCGGTGAGACCTTTTGAGGTCTCTTATTTAAAAGAGCTTCTCGAAGGACATCAGTCTCTTGGCGATCTCATGGCCGGAGTGACAAAAAAAGAAGGAGTGAGTGCCGAGCAAGAAGTTTCCATGGTTGATGAAAATTTCTCGCGAGTTAAGATTGATGAATTCTATTCTTCTCAAGCGGTGCTCTTTGATATTTATGTTAAATTGACTGCCAATAAATATCTTAAAATTCTTCATGCAGGCGATACATTTTCGAAAGAGCGAATTGATAAATATAAAAATGAAAAGAAGCTTGAATATCTTTATTTTCACAATAGCGATCGAAGAAAATTTATCCAATACAATAATCATCTAGCTAATAGATTAATTGAGAACAAATCTGTTCCTACTTATAATAAAGTTAATCAGCTAAAAAACGTTTCTGAAAAATACATTGAGGAAGCTTTTACTGTGGGAGTAAAGCCTCAGGTTATTGAGCAAGGGAAAGAAGTTTGTGAGAGTGTTTATAAGCTGATCGAAAATGAAAACGATCTATATCAAACACTTCGCTCTTTTCAAAATTTTGATCCCAATGCCTATTCGCATGCATTCCTTGTTACTCTATATGCGACAGCGATCATTAAACAATTTGAGTGGCAATCAAAAACAACGATAGAAACAACTGCTATGGCCTGTATGTTTCACGATATCGGAAAAATGATGCTTCCAAAAGAATTTCTTGAACTAAGACCTAAGGATATGACTCCGGAACAATTTGAACTTTATAAGAAACATCCAGAGCTGGGCCTTCAGGTTGTAGAATCTAATAGAGCGATCAATAATTCAATTAAGCAAATTATTTTACAGCACCATGAGGCTTATGATGGGACTGGATTTCCATTTGAGAAAAAGGGAAATAAAATATTAACTCTCGCAAATATCGTATGTCTTGTAGATGATTTTGTTCATATCATGATTGATCATAAGCTACAGCCGACGGATGCCTTAAAGAAGATTTTGGCAGATAAAGAGGGCGTTAAGCGATATAACACCATGCTGATTGAGAAATTTATCAGAGTCTTTGTTGATCCAAGTAAAATTCAAAAAGAAGCATCTGTCCTTCCAACTAATTCTCGTGTCGTCGCTCAAAGAAAGGCTTCTTAATTTTTTACCTTTGAAGTGGGGACTGTTGTGGCCTTCAGAGTCTCGGTCTTTTTATTGAATAGGTCATGGAATTCTTTTTTCACAACATAAGAAGTTGTATTGTTGGAAATCGTTACGACAAAGTATTCTTCATTCTTTAAGTCAAGATCGCTCAAATCGCGGATGAGTCCACTTATATTGTAATCGATGATATTTCCTTTGTTGTCTTCAACGGAGACAATATAAACAGCATTGTGGGAGAGGTTTGTGATTTGTCTCTTTTGAGCATCGGTTCTTTTATCAATGATAAAGCTGCTTTTTAAGTTAGAGAGATCTTGAAAATAATCATCAATCTTTTCAACTGCCAGCACATTTCCTGCCTGATCAAACCAGTTTCCATCTTTTTTTCGAATATCGAGAATTGGAGAACTCGATTTTTTATTTCCATGAAAAATTTTAAAAGCAACAATTGTTTCAAGGTCGATGGAAATAATTTGAGACTCGATCAAGTTCAAGATTGATGCATTTTCAAGAGAGACACTTGGGGCATCAACGTGATAAATGCCAGGTCGGTCTTGGATTTTTAAATAAGTAGAATTATCAATGGTATTCAATAATCCAAACTGTATGGTTATGGATTTTCCATTTTTATCAATGAGAGAAAGAGTTGAAGTGGGTTTATCGAGAGAGAAATTCAAGTTATTAATTTTTTCATCTGGAAAAAGTTTTTTTACCTTCATTGTAGATAGAGATGTGAAAAGTTTTTCGATAAAAAGTGAATTGGCAGAAATGTTTCGAGGGGAAGTCATGTGCCATGGCGAAATCTGGTTATTCTCATTTCTCTCAAAAATAAACTCACCTGATTTGTTTTTAAGAGACAGGTGATTGATTGAAATTAAATCATTGGATGCAAAGAGCTTTGCTTGCTCAATAATTTGAGGACCCGTTTTAACTGGATTTTGAAAGATGTCAGATAATAAGGCAGAAACACTTACAAGAATGAAAAATAAAAAAAGAATGATATTAGAAGCGAGTTTGCGCTTAGACATTAGATCCTCAGTGCCTTTAAACGTTATTGTCTGATGATCTAATCATAATCAAAGAACAGGATTTTATAAACCTAAATCGTCCAATTCGCCAAAGCCAGATCCATCTTCGTCCTTCGGAGCTTTTTCAACTTTCGTGACATCAGGCTCAATTGATTGAAGGAATTGTCTAAGAAGAGCTCTTTCGCCTTCCTTTAGAAAATTAAAACGAATAAGAGCGCGGTGAGTGTAGTTGTTTTGTGAGATGATTCTACTTTTTAAATTGAATGGACGACAGTAGAGGATATCGGCATTCACAATGAAAGACTTTGGAATACAAAACTGAATGACGATTGATTGCCCTTCCGTAAAGGATCTATTACAAAAGAAAAACATCTTTTCCATGCTAATTTCAGAAAGAACCGTTTTTCCTTTAGATATTTTTTCTTCAGGGATATTGGGAGCATCAAGACTAATACTAATAATATTTGGATCAGTATTATCTACAGTAGGGGAGATCGAGACAACATTGCTATTCTCTTCTGTAGGAGCTTCGGTTTCCTCGGCAGAATCCGCTGCGGCCATTGCAGCTGCCATTTCATCTTCACCACTTCCAAGATCATTAGCTGACTTAAGCTCTATAACATTATTTGCAGCAGAGTTTTGAGAAGATTTTGTATATTGCTCGCGAATCTTTGCAATTTCTTCTTCTGAAACATTTGAGTTGCTGCTTAGTTTTTCTTGAATGCGCGCTTCTATCTCATCTCTAAGAGACCAGATTTTAAGAGAAATTTTTTTAATGAGAACAGGATCTGTTGAGCCGTTGTGTATCATAGAAGACATTGTCTCAATGTCTCGGAAAAAAATAAAGCATATCACTTTTTCGGAAAAAAATACCCTCTGCGTAAAAAGCTGATCAAAAATTTTTACTAGATTAAGCTTAAATAAACTCAAGTTATCAAAAAGCTGATTCTAATGCTCTGGCATTGATGAAGAGATTAACGACTCCAAGGAGGGAGAAATGAGCAAAAAGCTATTAGGGCCAACAAGCGTAATGATGGGGATTCTGTTTTCCCAAGGACTCTACGCTGGCGAGAGTACTCGTTATGTTCCAGGTGAAATTATTGTAAAGTTCAAGCCTGGTGTGAATGCACAGAGCTTTTTAGCGAAAAAGGGAATGACTTCTCTTGGTCTTTCTTCAAAAAGAGAAATTAAACTTTCTTATCAAAAATTAAATGTATTAAGTGTTGGAAGTGAAAAGTCTCTGACGAACACTCTTACAACTTTAAAAAATAATCCCGACGTAATTTATGCTGAACCAAATTATATTTATACGGCAGCAGTAATGCCAAAAGAGAGATCTGTGGTGAAAAAAGGATTGGAGAAATCTCCA
The DNA here is from genome assembly GCA_037444575.1 of Bacteriovoracales bacterium. GTDB lineage: Bacteria > Bdellovibrionota > Bacteriovoracia > Bacteriovoracales > Bacteriovoracaceae > Bacteriovorax. Next base: position 304,823 of record JBBIME010000006.1, on the reverse strand, counting down.
TTTGCTGAATTGACAGCGGCCACTCCTGACGATCCATCATTTGGTCAATTATGGGGATTAAGAAATACAGGATCAAACGAACCTAAAGGATCTGCCGGAGTAGAAGGTGCAGACGTTAATGCAATGAAGGCCTGGGAGATTACAAAAGGATCTCGCAACGTAAGAATTGCTATTATTGATACAGGGATTGATTACAATCACCCAGATCTAAAAGGAAATGTTGATTCAGCTCACGGGTACAACTTTGTAAATGATACAAAAGATGCAATGGATGACAATGGTCATGGTACTCACTGTGCCGGAACTATTGGTGGAGTTCACGACAATAAAATTGGCGTGGCCGGAGTTATGGCCGACGTAACAATTATTCCAATTAAATTCTTAAGTGGAGATGGCTCAGGAACTCTTGAAGCAGCTGTAAAGTCGATTGACTATGCTACAGAACTTAACGTTGATTTAATGAGTAACTCTTGGGGAGGAGGCGGAAGATCTGAGGCCCTTTATGAAGCTATTAAGCGCGCTAGCGACAAGGGGATTATCTTCACAGCAGCAGCTGGAAATAGTACATCAGATAACGATGCAACTCCATCATACCCAGCAAGTTATGACGTACCAAACGTTGTTTCAGTAGCTGCTCTAACAGCTCAAAATGATCTGGCCTACTTTTCTTCTTATGGAAGAAACTCTGTTCATATCGCAGCTCCAGGACATAACATTCTTTCAACTTTGAAAGGTGGAAAATATGAAATTATGTCAGGGACATCTATGGCAACTCCTCACGTTTCAGGAGTTCTAGGACTTCTTCTCGCTAAAGAAGGGAGAATGCCTCATGAAGTTATGAAAGAACGTTTAACAATGACAGGTGTACCTGTTGCAGCTCTTCGCGGGAAAACTCAAACAGCTTCTCGTATTGATGCCTACAATCTTTTAACAGACACACGTCCAGAAAGAAGTGGCCCAAATCCAAATGCATGGAGAACTGTAAAGTTGGATGAAGTATTTGAGTCAGAACACCCATACAAAGAAAATTCATCTGTAACAAAATCTTATTCATTCCCTGGAGCAAAATACGTTCGCGTGAAAGTGGCGAAGTTTGATCTTGAGTCTGGATATGACTATGTTCGAATTGCTGATGCTGCAGGAACTACAGCACTGAAAGTAACTGGTTCAGGAGCAAATTATACTACTGATTATGTTGAAGGAAATTCTATTCAATTGAATTTCATTTCTGATCGCTCTGTTAATAAGTGGGGCTTTGTTATTTCAGAAGTAGAAGTTCAGTAATAAAAAAAGGCCTCCGAAAGGAGGCCTTTTATATTTCAAAAAATTTATTTAAAAATTATTGGAAAAGGTGTTTGTTCTTTCTTACGTATTTAGAGATCGAACCAACTTTATCAAGAATTCTGATTGCAGAAGCTGAAAGTTTAAGTTTAATCACAGAGTTTGTTTCTGGATCGAAAACTCTTTTAGTGTGAAGGTTAACTTGCTTCTTAGTTTTAGTTTTATTGTTAGCGTGAGAAACTTTGTGGGCCGCTAATCTTCTTTTGCCTGTTAAATCACATGTGCGTGCCATAAAAAATCCTTATTATCCTAAAATTTAATGTAAAAGAGAGGCTAATGTAACAGAGTCAACTTTAGAAGACAAGAGATAATAATCATTTGAAGCAAAATCCTGCCTTGCGCAATTTACGAGCACCATCCCGCAATTATAATCCTCTCCCCCTTGGTTACAGCGCTAACCTGGTGTTCGTAGCCGTAAATCCCCGATAAAAATAGCACAATCTTGCCATAGGGAAGAGGGGAAAAGGACACCATGTCTTTGGATTCTTTCCTTCTAAAGTTAAGAACGCCGCCCTCAATCGCTTTAGGTTTTCTGTTTAACGAGAGGGAAAATCCTAAGAATCGTGAGCCATCGTCGTGCCAGATGCCCTCATCGTCCAGTGGGGCCTTTCTAATTGCGATTATGTGCTCTAGTGTTTCAAAATCTAAAAATTGCATAAGGAAATTTCGAAGAGTTCCGTTTGATTTTGAGATTTCTAAAAAATGTTGATCGAGTGCTTTCCAATTTTCCTCTTGAAGAAAATTTAAAACAACAGGATCAAGAGGAAATTCTGTTAAAAGGTATCCAGAATCTATGAGTGCTTGGTTTTTAATCATGACTCTTTAATCATTGGATCAAGATCAGTGTCTTCCATACACAGATAAATCCTAGCGGGTTCAACTCCTCTTTCTGTGAGTAGTTCTTTTATTTTTCCTAATATCCATAAACGCATTGGACGATTATATCGGATTTTATTGTCAAAGCTTCGAATAAATTCTTGCGCTAAAAGATCAGAGTCTGGGTAGTGTCTCTGAACTTTTTGAAAAACTTCTTTGGTAAAACGGACAACGCCCAAAGAAATATAGCGAATTTTCTCAGCAGGAATGTGCTCTAGTAATTGATCGGCCAGATCTTCATACGATTCAATAAACTTATCGTCATAGATAATGGGATCAAAATGGATTCCAATTGGAAAGCCCTTGGAGTTAAGTTCACCAATAGCGTTTAAACGAGCTTTTAGTGGAGGCGTCTTTAAATCATTACTCTTAATTCTATGTTCAGGTGAAAGAGAAAAACTAGTGATGATGTTATCAAGTGGTTCTTCATTAAGCAGTTCTCTTATATTTACTGATTTTGTTCTGAGTTCCAGATTGCAAAAGGTAAGTTCTTTAAAAAGTTTAAAGTAATGAGAGAGTTCGCCACTTAAGTGAGTGAGGGCCAGGGAGTCGCTGTATTCACCAGCGTGAAACCAAACTTTTAAGTCAGGGGTATTTGCATGATTTTCTTCGGCCAGTCTTTTGATTTCTTGTCCAATTTCTTCGTGATTTAGATAAAGAACTATATCGGGAGAGTGGAAATATCCTTGAAGATAACAGTAATTGCATTCATAAATACAATTGTAAGCATGAACAAAGTAATAATGCGGTTCTCCTGAGAGTCCATAGGCTGGCGGAGCAAGCTTTACAAGTTGTCCTTTTTTTTCACCCAAGAATAGATTTAAGTTCGTTCGCTTTTGCAGATAAGGCTTTTTAACTCTGCCAAAGACATCTTCAATTTTATCAATTTTTTTTATTTCAGAATTAGGAAACCTTTTTAGAATTTCCAAAACTCTAGGATGAGATTGCAGATGATTTTCGATGTAGATAATCTCAAACATCAAAATTTCCTTCAAATATTTTTTGAAAATCTTCGTAGGAAAAAATCTTTAGAGCATTTTTTATTTTTTCTAAATCACGCGTAGATTGTATTCTCATTGATAATGCTAACCAATCTTGTTCAAATTCATTGTCATAACTTGGAGTAATTTTAGCGTCTTCCAGTGGAGTGAGAACGTCTTCAAGGCTTGCACGAATCTTTACAGAGATCGGATTTAATTGATCATTTAAAAATTGCAAAAGCAATCGAGTGCGCTCTTTTGGAATTTTATCGAGTTTTTTGATATCCTTGACTTCTTCTTGGTTGAGTAACATTTCTAAATCAACGCCTTTTAGTTTCAAACCATCTAATGTTGATTTTAGTTTTCTTTCTTGAGACGTTGTAAAATAAAATTCACTAAAATCAAAAGTATCTTTGAGTACGATAGTTTCTTCAGGAGTATTATTCACAACGTTTTGAAATTCTTTAAGAAGTTTTTCTGAAAAGAGGGGAGCTTCATTTTTAACAAATTTACAAACTTCACCCTCAATATCTAAATCATCAGAAATAATTTTAAGAGACTGAAAAGGTTTTTTAAAAAGAGTGGCCGCTGAGGCAACTGCCCATAATTCTCGATCAACAAGATTAGCAAAATGAGAAAATTTTAATTTTTCATCAGAATCTAGAATTCGATGATAAGCGGTAATACAATCGTTAGCAGCACTTGGATTGTGGCTAGAGAAAGATTTAAATTCTAATTTTTCTGCATGATGAGCATAGGCTGTTCGAATCCAGACTAAGTCATATTTTTTTAACTTCGGATTTAGACTTCCCGCAACTCCAATATTGTAAACGTCAGTGATTTCTGAAGCAAATGCAGCTAAAACACTAATTGTTTTTTCACTAGCATTGTGAGGACCTTCGCCTGTGATGAGTAAATAATAGTCATCACTTTTTAATAAACCATCAAAGAAAAAATCAACAGGCCTAAATGGATATGCAGATAAAAAACTTTGAGCTTCACCTCGGTGAGCAAACGTAAGTAGTCTCATTATTCGTACCTTAAAGCATCAATTGTCTGGATATGGGCCGCTTTTCGCGCGGGCCAGACTCCAAAGACTACACCTGTAAATAGAGAGAGAAAGAATGCTGGAGGGATAATCCAAAATGGAGGTCTCATATCAAAACCAGGGAGGAAAATATGTAGAAGGTTGGTAATGATCAAGGAAAAAAGGATTCCTAATAGACCACCGGAAACAGAAATCGCTACAGCTTCGATGATAAATTGCTTTAAAATATCGCCTCGTCTGGCACCCACAGCTCTTCGAATGCCGATTTCTCTAGTTCTTTCAGTTACTGACACGAGCATGATGTTCATGATGCCAATTCCACCGACGAGCATTGAAATGAACGCGATAGCACCAAGAGCATAGGTGAGCATATTTAAAATAGTGTTCATACTCTCAAGCATTGTAACTTGAGTAACAATTGTAAAATCTTCTTCGCCGTTATGGCGCTCTTTTAGAATTTCGGTGATCTCATGAACTGCATCGTCCATGCCACTTCGTGATTTTGCTGAAGCTCTTATTCCAAAGAGACGGTCGGTATTAAAAAGTCGAAGAGCTGATTTGGTTGGAATAAAAACCATATCATCAACATTGAACCCCAGCTTATTTCCTGTTGGCTTGATAACCCCGATGACTCTATGTTCACTTTCATTAACTTTAACCAATTTTCCCAATGGATTCGTGGAACCAAATAGGTTTTCCTTAATTGTGTATCCTAAAACAACGACTCGCCGTCCAGAGTCCTCATCCTCTTTGGAAAAAAAATTCCCTTCAATAATAGACATGTTGAAGATGCGATTAAATTGATCATTGGAGCCAAAAATATTGATGTTGTTCGTGGCCGTCTCATTTTTAACAACACCAGCGCCAAACATAATACCAGAAACAGCAGATAAGCTTTGAGCATTTTTGATTAAGGCATCTACGTCGCTCATTGTGAGCTTTCCTTTACTGGAAGAAACAGGAGGGCCCATGGAATTTTTTTTATCAGTTTTCCCTGGTTGAAGAATAATTACATTGGTTCCCAAACTTTCAAATTCAGAAGTTATGTAGCGTTTAGCTCCTGTTCCTACTGAGACTAGAAGGATGACCGCCATTACCCCAATGATCATTCCTAGCATTGTAAGGGCCGAACGGAGTTTATTTTCAACAATGGCCTCAGCAGAGTTCACCAAGATTTTTTTGAATATCATTGGTTGACCTCTTCGCGGATTATTCCATCGCTCATTCTGAGAATTCTTTTACAGCGAGAAGCGATGTGATTGTCATGCGTGACAATGATAATTGTTACTCCTTGAGAGTTAAGTTCCTTAAAAAGATTTAAAATTTCCTCACTTGTTTTAGAGTCTAGTGCCCCTGTAGGTTCATCGGCCAAAATAAGTTTGGGATTATTCACTAAGGCCCTGGCAATGGCGACGCGCTGACGTTGCCCTCCAGAGAGTTCATTGGGCAAATGGTGAACACGTTCTCCTAAGCCTACCTTTTTAAGTGTTTCTAGTGCCATTTTTCTGATGATGTCATCAGTTAATTCTTTATTATAGGCAGAGGCGTACTGCATTGGCATTTCAACATTTTTAAGAGCAGAGGCCTTCGGAAGAAGATTAAAACTTTGAAAAACAAAACCAATTTTTTGATTTCTGTATTTTGAAAGTTCATCATCGCTCATTGCTGTTGTGTTGATCCCATCAAGATAGTATTGGCCAGTGCCAGGTAAATCGAGAAGACCAATGATATTCATCAAAGTTGATTTTCCGCAACCAGATGTTCCAACAATTGAAGTGAGTTCACCTTCTTTTATAGCGAGATTGACATCATTCAAGGCATGAATGTCTTCATCTCCCATGATGAAATGCTTGTGAATGTTTTTTAATTCAATTAAGGCCATGCTTTTTCGATTGCCTCAACTTTCATTCCATCAGCGAGTTCAATTCCACTTCCTGGCCGAGCGATAAGATCCGAAGGAGTTATTCCATTGATAACTTCCATTCGATCGTAATTACCAAGACCCAATTTTACTTCTGTCTTATGAAGTTTTCCATCTACGATCTTATAAAGAGATCGAGTTTTTCCTGTTCCAATTAAAACATTGGTTGGAAGAATTTTTACATTATCTTTTGTTTCACTAATGATTTCTACGTCAGCGGATGCTCCCACAGGGATGAGTAGGTCTTGCCCCTTATCATCTTTTGCCTCCAAAACCTCTAATTCAATCTGGCTAGTGCGGTCTTGGTCTTTAGCAGTGGATACGAAAGGAACAACTTTTGTAACTCTTGCTTTTACAATCTGATTTCTGAGTGCTGGGATTTTTACTCTTGCTAAATTTCCGATGACAACTTTTTGAAGATCAACTTCATCGATTTCGCCTTTAATCAATCGTTTTTTTAAGTCGATAATTTGCACCTCTGGTTTTTTATCAAGAGAGGTCGCACTTTGATAAAATTCACCGATTTTTAAATCCATTGCCGTGATCATCCCAGCAAAAGGAGCTTTCATTAAAGTTTTTTCATAATTTAAGCGAGCAACTTCGCGAGCTCTTTTAGCGCTATCGAGATTGGCTATTGAGACTAGTCCACTTTTATAAAGTTCTTCTGTCCGAGAGAGTTCCTTTTGAGCTTCATCATAGATGGCCTTGAGGTCTGCGTTTTCTAATTCAGCAATGATGGATCCTGAATTTACTTTTGATCCTAGCGCCACGTAAATTTTAGCGATTCTTCCAACTGTTCCAAAGGCCAGTTCCGCTTGTGATTGTGCTTCGACAGTTCCCGAGTTAATTGTCGTGACTGTGCTTTCAACACTTCCAGTGGCCATCTTAATGGCATCTATTTTTGTTTTGCCAGAACAAGAGATAACTGTAGAAAGTAAAAGAGAGATAATTATTAATTTAGACATTATTGAAGTCCTGCCTGCCACAAATAATTTTGTGAGAGTGTGTAAAATTGAATTCTATTTTGGGCCAATGAGATTTTCGAATCAAGAAGATTATCTTGAACTTCTAGTAGTTCCAGCAATGTACTTTTTCCAAGTTGATATGATTTTTGAGTTAAACGATAGAGTTCTTCAAATTGCGAAACGTTGAGAGTTAAGGACGCAACAAGTGTTTCAAGAGCATTAATCTTGATAAGAGTGTTATTTAACTGGTTTTGTGTTTCGAACTTTCTTTGGGCCATCGTGTATTCATTTTGCTTTTTGGCAAAGTACTCTTCAAAATTTGAAGTGATAAAACTTCCACCACTAAAAAGAGGAATGGTTAAAACAAGAGCAATGGTGTGAGTTCGAAAAGGCTTTTGAAAAGCTTTGCCGAAAGTATCCGCTGAGTTGTTATAAGATCCTTGCACTTTTAAATCCGGCCATTCTTTTTGAGTGAGATTGTTAAGGGAAATCTTATTTATCTTTTCTTCGTAGTTCAGACTAAGAAGAAGCGGACTTTTTGAAAAGTTTGGTTCACTTTTTAAAATCTCAGATTTGCTGATAGAATTAATGAGAGAGAGAATTTGAGTTTCATCGAGATTTTCAAGGAAAGATAAATCATTAACTTCTAGACCTGAGAACTCGAGAAATTTACTTTTCGTGTTTTGTTCTTCATCGACAAACGTTGTTTTTTTAGAATCAAGAGAGACCATGTTCGCTTCAGAACGTAGCACGTCGATTTTAGTTTTTTGCCCTAATTCAAATCCTAGTTTTGCTTGTTTTTTCCCTTCCTCTGCTTTTTTAAGTGAATTTTCTACTGCAGCTTTTTTGTATTTAGCGAGAAGATAATTGAGAAGGTTTGTATTAAACGTAATAGGGTAAGCTTTCTCTTTACTTTCAACATCTAGCTCAGCTTTATCTTTCTCATTTGAAGTTTTGCGAGCAGCTTGAATGAGTCCGTAATTAAAAATTTCCCAGTTGTAATCTATGCCCCAAGATGAATCAAAAGCTGTAACCCCAAGTTGCCTTAGGAATGCATTTCTTTCATCATAAAAATCTTTCGTCTTCTTTACGTTAAAATTGGCCTGAGGATAAAAATTGCTTAAACGAGTGTATGATTCCGCTCCTTTTTGTGAACGATAGCTTCTAACTATCTTTAAATCAGGGGAGAGCTCTTTAGATTTTTCCTCTAGGTCGTTAATCTGTTTTACTATCAGGTTTAAATTCGATCCTTGTTCTGCATTAATCAACTGAGAGATCAGGGCACAAAAGACGACTAGGAAGTATTTGATATTAAAAGTCTTTAAAGTTTCAAAGAACATTAGTTTTTCCAACTGTACAGTTTCAAAAAAGAGGGCGATTCTAGTGGCCCATTAATACACCGAATGAAAAAACTTCACAAGGAAGAAGGGCAAATGACGCAGTTATTAAGAAATATTTCTAAGGTTCCGATTGCTTTCGGAGGCGCTGCCATTAGCGGAGAAGGGGCCGGTTATGGATTTGGTGATATTTCTGAAGGTGAGTCTATTGATTTACTCCATTTAGCGTTTGATTTGGGCCTTCGCATTTTTGATACAGCTCCTATTTATGGATTCGGACTTTCTGAAAAGAGAATGGGGCTAGCTTTTAAACAAAATCGTGAGAAGGTTTTCTTAGTTTCTAAATCTGGTGTGACTTGGCATGAAAACAAAAGAGTGGACATGACTAATAAGCCAGAGATCACTCAAAAAATGCTCGAGCAAAGTCTAAGAGACTTAGACTCTGATTACATTGATCTTTATATGATTCACTGGCCGGATGCGAACATTGATATCAGACGCCCTCTTGAAGTGCTTGCAAAGGCAAAACTTCAGGGGAAGATAAAGCATATTGGTCTATGTAATACGACTCTTGAAGACTTAGAAAAAGGGCGAGAAATTGATCGCATTGAAGTTGTTCAATCTGAATTTAATTTCTTTCAAAATAGTATCTCCCAATCTCTTTTTCCTTATTTAAAAGAAAATAATATCAGTTTTATGAGTTGGGGAACGCTCGATAAAGGCATTCTCACTGGTAGAGTTGATGAAAAAAGAAAATTTGAAAAAAGTGATTGCCGTTCATGGGCACCATGGTGGAAAAATGCAGACAACAAATCAAAGTTCCAAGCGATGGAAAAAATTTGGCCCATTCTAGATAAACACAATCACACAGGTCTTGAGATGGCATTGGGCTTTAATCTTAGTTTTAGAGAGGTAAGCGTGGCGCTTTGTGGGGCCAAAAACAGGGCCCAACTTGAATCTCTTTTTAAGGCCTTAGAAAACCTTCCTTCTAAAAATGTGCAGGATGAGGTCGTGGAACTTGCAAAACTTAATCAAAAATGATTGAAAGAGTCATTCTTTTGTCTGGGGGAAATACTAATGAAAAAGTTCATGCTTTCTGCTTTTGTTTTCTTATCTCTTTCAACTTCTGTTTTCGCCTTTGTTCCTCAAATGAGTTTTTATGTTAACCGCGAAGTAGCGACTGCTCGCGTATGGAACTATTCAGATCGAGCTTTTGTTTGCAACGGAACAGCTTTTGGTCAGACTTTCGGTGGAGTTGTTTTAAATTCTTGGTTTAATCAAGTTTATGTTGCTCCTGGAATGTATGCAGATGCTTACGTTTACTCAAACTTCTATGACCCATTTGCTACTGCTTGGGCAGAAGTTGACTGTCAATTTATTTGGTAATTTTAAAGAATGATATTTTATCATCCCGATTGTGATCTCAGATTTTCAGATTATGGAATTGAGATCCCAATCGAGGACGATAGAGCAAGCCGCGTTTTCTCTGAATTAAAAAATCTCGATCCATCTCTTTCATATACAAGCTTAGACCATATTCCAAAAATAACTCGCGAAGATTTACTTCTGGTTCACGATCCTAATTTTGTTTCTCATCTTTTTGGAAGTTATACTGAACTTGAGCGCGAGATGCTCAAGTGTTATGAACTTGTCGATGAAGATGGAAATTATCATCGCTACAATCCTAAATATGCAAAAAAGAATTTTTCTGATGCACTTGATACTGTTTTAAAGCAAACAGGACTTACTTATCTTTCTGCTAAAACGGCACTCTCTTCTGGATTTGGTTATTTCTTGGGAGGAGGCATGCACCATGCGATGAGCTTTGGTGGAAGAGGATTTTGTCTTGTTAGTGACGTTGTGATTACTCTTAGAAAGCTTCAAAAAGAAAATCTGATCAAGAGAGCTTGGATAATTGATGTCGATGCTCATAAAGGTGATGGGACTGCTGAGATCACAAAAGATGATCAAAGTATTGCGACATTGAGTATTCACATGAAAGAGGGATGGCCTTTGGATTCTGGAACTTCATCTGATCCTTGGTTTATTCCTAGCAAAGTTGATGTGGAAGTAGGTGTTGGGGAAGAATTAAATTATCTGGAAAAATTAAAGATAGGATTGTTGGAACTAGAAAAAAAATTTCCACATCCTGATATTGCAATTGTCGTTAATGGCGCTGATCCTTATGAGTTTGACGAACTGAAGAGTTCAGAAAAACTAAAACTAACACAAGAGCAGATGCTCTTGCGTGATATTATGGTCTATGAATTTTTGCGTGAACGAAAAATCCCTCAGTCCTATGTCATGGCCGGAGGTTATGGCAAAAGATCGTGGGAGATCTATACTCAGTTTTTAAAGTTCGTGTGGCAGCACTCTTCTAAACGGTCTGAAGTAAGTTCTCGGTGAATAAGAAATTAAGTCCGCAACTTTTGTCATATAAATACAAGCGTATTTTTCAACTTGATCAGCAAAACGCGACTCTTCAAGTCCAGCTCTCATCATTTCACCCCAATAAGGATTAAAGAATTTTTTATGCTGCTCTAAAAGTTCTGAAATGGTCGAATTCACTTTGTCGATTTCAGTGAAGAGGGTATTGAGTTCTTCCTTTGAAACGTTTTCATGCAATTCCGTTTTTCTGACGTCAATTTCGTTGAGTCTATGCTCAAGAGATTCTTTGATGGACATTTGTCTGTCTATCTCTAGTTGGATATGGGCGCTTTTTTTAATGGCATCAATTTCTTCTTTTAATGGATCTAATACGAGAGCTGTTCTCCAGTTAAAAGTTTTTTTAATGCTTACAACGTCTCCGTAGATATGATCTCCTAAATAAAGAATTTCATCTCCTTCAAGACCAAGATCTTTTTGCAGTTGACCTGCATATCCACCTTGATAAATTCCCTTGATGATTTTTCCGTCGACGTTTTTCATATCGCCAGTAGTTGGATTAATATTAAGAAATGGGGTCTTGATTGTAAAAAAGCGAGGCTTGCTAGCAAGTGTAACGGTGACTTCAAAAAGTTCAGACCAGTCTTTGTGCTCTTTTAAAAATGGATTAATCGTGTAATCCAGCAAAAGTTTTGTATAGCTGAAATCAGAATTGGTGATAACTAATAATTTTTTTCCATATCGCTTGTAGCGTTCAAAAAGAGAAACGACTTCAGGATCTTGAATAATGAATTCGGAAATATTATTTCGAACATGATTTTTTAGAGTTCCATCGGAATGGCATATATCAAGAACTTCTTTGATATCATCAGCAAGAATTTCGAAATCTGGAAAGGGGAATCCTTTCTTTTTTAGATCAACCAACTGAGAGTAAAGGACTCCATTTGATACTGAAAAATTAGTATCTAAACTTTGAATATGAGAGTCGGATAAATCAATGACTCCATTGCCGTACATTTTTTGTTGTTCTTTAAAATCAATCGGCGAGAGACCGTGATAAGAAGATTTTACTTTTCCAAAGCGAGAAACCTTTAAAAGATTTCCTCTTTTTTTGTCGATTACGAGTCCTTGGATGACACGTTGGAAATCAAATTCTAATTTTAAAATTTCATCAGGGTATTTTTTTTCAGAGACTAGTTTTTTTAAAACTTCCTGATGAGTGAAGCGCTCGAAAGCTTCTGTGTTATAGCGGACGATTGTGTAGTCCATATCAAAACCAATGGCCTTGATTTTTTTCATATTGAGTGTTCTATTGATAAAAATTCCCATGAGATTCCTAATGTCTAAATGCAATAATTTACTTTTTTAGTAAGCATTATATCGTATCAGAAGGAAGTTTAGGGCGCAAATGAGTTTTAAGTCATTTTTTGCTGGCAAAAAGGGCTTGAAAGAGGGCCAAAATTCTCCTAAAGTTAAGGCTCATATTTGTGGGCTCATAGCTCAGCTGGGAGAGCGCAACGCTGGCAGTGTTGAGGTCTGCGGTTCGATCCCGCATGGGTCCACCATAAAACTAGATTCGAAAATTCAAAAAATTAATTCAAAAATCCCCTCTTAAATTTTAAGAGGGAAACGCTATTAACTTTAAGAAGTTAAATTCGTGCTCTCACTAAGCTTTACCTCTTCAAGATATCTCGCAGGCAAAATCTGAAATGACTGGAAATGACAGTGCCTTGCTATTTTCTGCTAGCTTTTCTGCTAGTGATTTTAGCCATGTTTTTACCACATTGTGAATTTTAGCTTTTTGGCAATTTTTCGTCGTCATCCTATTAATTTTTAACATGAGCGGGACGCTGGCTAGCTTGGCTAAAAAGTGTTTTCCTCCAATGAATTTAGGAGACAGAGTATGACGAAAAAAATGAAACAGGCTTTAAGAATTACAGATGAGCACAAAGCTTTGCGAGAGCTTAGGCTTTCTAAAAATTTAAGTTTAGATGAGGCCTCTGCGCCTTTAGGTATTAAATCAAAGGCCCTTGGCCACATTGAAAATGGACGCGTGAAACTCACTAAAGAGAAGATTGAAAAGATAATTTCGAGTCAAGGCTTTTCATATTTTGATTTTCTTCGCGCAAAAAAGAAGATTAAAGATGATAAAAAAAACCGAATTAATCGGAAAACAATTAAGAAGGTCTTGGTAAATTCAGATCGAAGGAGTTATCAAAAAATTATTACTAAGGAGGTAAAAGCTTTAAAAGCGCTAAGGGTATTAAAAAAGTTATCACAGGATCAGGCATCTTATATCTGTGGCTACTCTCGCCCAACGATAGGGCATATTGAAAATGGGAGAATTACTATTGATTGGGAAAGGATTCTTCATATTGTTAAATCCTATGGATTAAGATTTGAAGATTATGAGAAATATTTAAAACAGGAAGTAATGAGAAATGAAATCATCGAGCAATGTAAAAGTAAAATTCTAGACCTTTCTGATGAAAAGCTTAATTTGGTAAAAGGGATAATTGATTCGATGGGATAAGTTGCACTTATAATAATAAAGTGAAAATATTTTTAGAAAAAAATTCTAATACAAAAACGGTGGCACTGTGATGAAGCATTTTTCAAAGAATTTCAAATCAATTGAGAGATTAATTTTTATGTACAATGAAATTCTCCCAAGAAAAATGAAATCGTCAAAATGGCCAACATCACCCCAGCAGAAGGCAGTATAATTTTTTAATAGCCATACATTATCTACATCGGGGGGACCGAGTATTGGCCATTCTTGAGTACTGTTCTTTAATATCATTGTAGATGGTCAATTAATTTTAATTAGGATTTGAATTCTAGACACAAGAAAAACTAATAATATTAGTTTTATGTTGTGTTAAATAAAATAATTGTTATGATATATATATATTATAGGGAGTTCTATGGGTAGGAATGCAAAGCTGAGTAAGGAATTTATTGTTGCAAAATCTTTGCAGCTTATCGACAGAGATGGGGTTGAAAAATTTAGTTTGAATAGTTTGGCAAAGTATTTGGATGTTAAAACATCTTCCTTGTATAACCATATAAGCAATTTAAATGAACTAAATATATTAATCTCCTCTCAAGTGCATCAAGAACTCACTGAGTGCATATCAAAAAAAATTAAGAACAAGGATGGCCGCGAATTGCTCTTATCTTTTTCCATGGGATACATCAAGTATGCGATGAAGAATCCTGAAAGATATAAGATGGGACACTGTTTTCCAAAGGAATTCACAGGAGACGTTTCTTTACCTTTTCTCAATCAGAGAAAATTATTTTTGGAAATAATTAGAGCTGTATTTGAATTGGATGATAAAACAAATGCACTTGTAATGAGAAATTTCAGATGTTTTTTGCATGGGCTTTCGATGTTTCAGGTTGGGGGAGGATTTGTCCCAATAGGCAAAATGGAAGATTTATTAAAAAATCAAATTGATATTTTTACTTTTGGAGTGAAAGGGGTGAGCGATGGATCAAATTAAGGTTAAAAAGTATGCTTATAAAATTTTAGTCATAGATGATGAAGTTGATATTTTAGACATTATCTCTAGTGAGTTGATGGATTATGGATTTACTGTTTTATGTGCAAAATCAGGTACAGAAGCGATTGAGGTGTTGAAACATAATACTGATATTGATGTTGTTATCTCTGATTTCAGGATGCCAAATGGGGACGGAAGATTCGTCCTTGATTATTTGAATTCGATGGAGAATAAGCCTGTCTTTTATTTTTTCTCTGCTCAAGCTGATATCACTTTCGAAGAAGCAAGTGCCAAAGGAGTGCAAAAAATTTATAGCAAGCCATCTTATCTTAATCTGCTCCTAGAAGATGTAAAAAACTTTAAGGCATTCAAGGCAAATGACAATTTAATAAAGTAGGTAGAATCTTATGAGGTTGTTTCATTCACTAAGTCTAAAAGGGCGCATTCTTATAATTGTCGGATTGGCATGTCTCATTTGTTCAGCAACAGCACTAACCGTTTCCGTTTATTTTAAAAAACAAGAACTTTACAAAGGCATCATTGATAAATCAAATGCTATCCATTTGCGATTAGATGCTGCAACTGATTATGTCGCTGGCCAAGGTGGTTTAACTGCCGTTGTTGAGCGAATGAAGGCTAAATATAAGACCTCGAAAGAAATGACCAAAGAAGATAAAGAGATTGTTCTAAAACAAGTTGCGATCGTCGCTGCAATGAAAATTGGAGCTAAAGATGCTGACAAAGATAATTATGAGTTTAGAATTTTTACAGATGAGCCAAGAAACGAAGGTAATAAAGCAACTCCCGAAGAATTGGGCATATTTAAAAAATTTGAGGGCGACTCAAATTTAAAAGATATTACTATTAATGCAAATGGGTTTATTACGGTCTATCGACCAGTTCGATTAACCAAAGAGCAGGGCTGTTTTACTTGTCACGGAGATCCGAAAGAGAGTCCTTGGGGGAATGGAAGAGATATTTTAGGTTATCAAATGGAGAACTGGAGAGAGGGAAAACTTCATGGCGTTTTCGCGATAAAAACGGACATATCTAAAGTAATTAAAATAGATTCGGATAAAGCCACATTATCTTCAACTACCATTCTGGGATTAATGATTATTGTTGGTGGCGCTATCGCTTTGTTTGTAGCTGCTCTAATGGTAAAAAGACCGATTCAAAAGTTGAATGATATAGCTATTAGTCTGAACAATTCAGGAAGTCAGGTCAGCTCAACATC
The DNA here is from genome assembly GCA_037444575.1 of Bacteriovoracales bacterium. Classification (GTDB taxonomy): domain Bacteria; phylum Bdellovibrionota; class Bacteriovoracia; order Bacteriovoracales; family Bacteriovoracaceae; genus Bacteriovorax. The sequence goes on along the minus strand of JBBIME010000006.1, from coordinate 289,224 downwards.
ATCCCAAATGGCTGAGACGTCAGAGCAACTCTCTCAAGCTGCAATTGAACAGGCTGCCTCCTTGCAAGAGACTTCTTCTTCGCTAGAAGAAATTAGCTCGATGGTTAACGCGAACACTGAAAATGCTAAGCAGTCCACTGTTGTTTCTGAGCAAAGTTTAAGTACGGCGGAAAGAGGTAAAGAAGTTGTCGGTCATATGATAAAGGCTATTGGAGATATAAATAGCAGTAATAATAGTATAATGGATCAGATAAATGCGACTAATAAAGAGATAGAAAATATTACCAAAATTATTAATGAAATTGGCACTAAGACAAAAGTTATCAATGATATTGTTTTTCAAACGAAACTTCTTTCCTTTAATGCATCTGTAGAGGCAGCAAGAGCAGGGGAGCAAGGGAAAGGTTTTGCCGTTGTTGCCGAAGAGGTTGGTAATCTTGCTTCAATGAGTGGAGCAGCCGCTCTAGAGATTTCCAGCATGCTTGAAGGCAGCATTAAAACAGTAGAAGGAATTATTCGAGATTCAAAAGAAAAAATTGGAAAACTTATAGCAGATGGAAAGGATAAAGTGGAGATGGGAACTCGTGTTGCCCATGAATGTGAGGAAGTTCTAAATGAAATAGTTTCCTCTGTCGCCAGTGTTTCAAAAATGGTTACTGAAATATCTACAGCTAGTCAGGAACAAGCTCAGGGGGTTCATGAAATAACAAAGGCAATTGCTCAACTCGATCAGGCTACTCAGCAAAATTCAGCAAATTCTACAGAGTCGGCAAATGCCGCTGGAAATCTTTCTATGCAGGCTGAAGAACTTAACTATATTGTACAGTCATTAATTCAAACAGTTAATGGCGGAGCAAGCTCTGATGTAAAAAAAGAAAGAAATTTTCATGATCACGACAAGGGATCACCGCTTACATTAAAAGATGAAGTCGAGTTTAATTTTGATGATGCAATTAAGGCGCATGCAGCGTGGAAACAAAAATTAGCAAATTACATTCGAAATGCTGATGGCTCTCTTAAGCATGAAGAGGTATGCCTAGACAATAAATGCCCATTGGGGAAATGGATCTATGGTGATGGGATGAAGTATTCTCATATGTCAGATTTCCAAAAGCTTAAACCAGCTCATGCAAAATTTCATAAAGAAGCAGCGGAGGTAATTAAAAAGGCGAACTCTGGAATAAAAGTAAGTGAAGAAATAACTTTGGGTGCAGCTTCGCCTTTCACAAATTCCTCGAAGGAAGTTGCAACGATAATTTTAAGACTTAAGAGCAGTATTAATAAAGATCCCATTGTCAATGTGCCTAGAAAGATGCCAGCAGTGACTGCAATAAAAAGTGAGTCAAGCTCAGTTAGTGGGGTGCCTTCAGGCAGTGATAGCCGATTTGAGGATGTGTAATTATAAAAAGATTTTTTTAGGGCAAGCTAAATTTAAATCTTTGCCCCTAACCATATTTTTGTGTTGATATTGAATTAAAAAATGCCGTTATTTTCAAACGGCTTTATCGTAATTGTTAAATTTTTCTAAAAGTATCAACCGCCCGAATCACCGCCACTGCGACTAACACTCATTAGATTAAATCCAGCCCTCCCAAGTCCACCGAGCTTATCACCACTAGAATCTTGGTTGCCTTCTTTAATTCTAAAAAGATTAATTGATTTAATTTCTGAGTGATTGATTAAATCACCATTTACTGTTTCGAATGAATGAATAGAAGAATCACTGTTTTTCAGAGTGATTGCCGTAATATCAGCTCCACTAATAATCGTAGAATCGTTCAGCTCGATAGATTTTATTCCAATTGAAGCATGAGCGTTGATCGTGATAAAAATAGAGGCGAGTAGAGTAAATCGAAGTATATTTTTCATTGTAATTCCTCCGGGCCACTAGTATATGCCACAAAAGTACTAGAAACGGTAGAATTAAAAACTGGAAAAAATCCCTGAAAAGATGGGTTGTTAAAAATCTTCTCTCTGCGCTCGATCGCTTGAACCTGATTAAGAGATTTTAAAGCCTTAATGCCTTCTGGATTAAGCGATTCAGTTTGGTAGTTTAAAAAATTATTCATTCTTCCAGCTTCGTCTAATCTATAATATTTAAAAGATAGCCCTACACACTGAAAAGTATCTTTAAATGAAAGTTTCCATTCTTTATTGAGGCCAACAATTCTACCAGTATCTGTTCTGAAGAGTACATTTTTTCTTAATAGTTCCTCTGTCTTGGCGACACCTCGTTCTCCAAGCTCATATCTTATATCTTCCACTGTTGTCCCAGCGGAAGTGTGTGCTAAGTTCATAATTAAAAACGAAGACTCTTCAACAAAATATTGAGCATCATCCTCTTTTACATAATTATATTGATTATTATGTCTATTAGCTGCCATGGCGCTTGCGATTTCAGGATGGTACTTTTGCATATATCCATCAAGCTTCTGATCGAATCCAAGGGCCAAAAATATTTTTATTACGGTTTCTGGATTTGGATTGCCCTTTAGAGCAACAATTCTTCTAAGTGTAGAAATAGGTATCCCTGTTTTATCTTCTACACTTTGAAGAGACATTGATGTGTTTTTTGATAAATAAGAATCAATACAAGCTTTAACTTGTTCACATTTTGCCGTGCTAATATCCCCACCACTTTCGATCGGCTGAGGAGTATGTATTTCGCCGTTCATAATTACCTCGTAAGAAATTTTCTGAAACCGTAATTAACATTTTTTATTTAAGCCACTAATTCAAATTTTACATTTTGAAAAAAATACATGTTTTTTTAGAAAATAAATCGCCACGGTGGTGACGGGGGTATAAATTTGAAACAGAGATCAATAGGTTGGAAAGGAAAAAAAACCACGGTGGTGAAATAGGGGGACAGAGAAGGGGGTTACGTTTTGGACGATAGACCGAACACTGTACTGGGTTTTTTTGTTTTGACTCAAAATAATAGGTAACTGCAGATGATTTATTTTTGAGAGATTCTTTATTTTGGGTTTTATTAAAATCATGAAAATTTTAAAGAGAACGAAAAGAAGCCCCAATTCAAGATTGGGGCCTTGATAAAGAAATTTTTTTAAATTGGATGATCCATTTTTTCTAATTCCGTGAGGACACCTGTCGTCCAAAACCTTTCGGATTCTTCAGAACCTTTCGTAGTATCGCCCACGGTGTATGAATGAGCACCAGTCCCCGCAAGCCTTCCTTTATCGACAATCAAGTATTCATTGCGGATAGCCCGCCCCGCAAACCAACACTCCAGTATTTCTCGGACACCGGCCGCATAACGAGCTTGAGCATTTAAAGTTGTTCCCGCCACGTGTGGGGTCATGCCTTGATAGGGCATTGTTCGCCATGGATGATCCTTTGGTGCAGGCTGTGGAAACCAGACATCTCCAGCGTATCCAGCAAGCTGTCCACTCTGCGTGGCCCGAACAATCGCATCTCTGTCACAGATTTTCCCGCGTGCTGTGTTCACTATATATGAACCACGCTTCATCTTGTTTAATAAAGCATCATTAAAAAGATGTTCCGTTTCACTATGTAATGGGCAGTGAATGGACACGACATTGCAAACACCAACCATCGATTCGACATTAGAATGGTAGGTAACATTCAATTCTTTCTCTATATTTATAGGTAGACGGTGTTTATCAGTATAATGAAGTTTTACTTCAAAGGGTTTAAGTCGTCTCAGGACGGCAGAACCAATTCGGCCAGCGCCAACGATCCCGACATTTAATCCTTCGAGATCGTAAGATCTTTGTACACAATCGGCTATGTTCCAACCACCTTTCATAACCCATTCGTGCGAAGTCATGTAATTGCGAACGAGAGACAGAATCATCATCATCGCATGCTCTGCCGTACTTATACTGTTACAGTACGTTACTTCGGCTACTGTAATCCCACGCTCAATTGTAGCTTGTAAGTCAACATGATCTGACCCGATACCAGCAGTGATAGCAAGCTTGAGTTTTCGAGCCTTGGCGATGCGGTCTTCGGTCAAATAGGCCGGATAAAATGGTTGTGAAATGACAATATCAGCATCAACAAGTTCACGCTCAAACACACTATTTGGGCCGTCTTTATCAGATGTCACAATAAGAGTATGTCCATTTTTTTCAAGAAACTTGCGAAGGCCAAGCGCTCCTGAAACGCTACCCAAAAGAACTCCGGGTTTGAAATCAATTTTTTCTGGATTTGGTAGGGACTGACTATCAGGATAACGTTCTAACTTTGGAATCTCATCGCTAGGATAAGATTTAGGATAACCAGTGATTGGATCATCATAAAGAACACAAATAATCTTTGCCATAAATTTACCTCCGCATGATTGGCTTAATCTTCTTTTAAATAAATGCAACCAGAGGGCCAAGTTTTTATAAATACTATGAAGAGGATTCCGCTATAATTGTCACTCAGCCAATTTTAAATCTTCAATTTCTGTTTTAAGAGGTTCAACTTAATAGATGCTTTTTTATAATTTCTCTTAGCTTCATTAAAGTTGACGTTGAGGCAATTCACTCGTTCTGTTTCTTGAGTTTTAACTACTAACTACCATCGCTTTCCATATATAGAGAAAAACAAAATAAAATATTACAAAACAAAATCACTAGACAGAGAAGAGTAACCATCATTGACATCCACTGAACCCGGATTTACGTTTTCATGGAAAGCGTGGAGGAAGAAATGAAAACACTTTTTATTCTGAATGATGCTCCTTATGGAATTGAACGAAGCGACAATGCACTTCGCTTGGTCGGGCGCTTGCCAAGCGTGAAGGTTACAAAGTTAAACTTTTTGTATTGGTGATGTCGCTGCTTGTGCGAAGAAATAGCAGAAGACTCTACAAGGTTATTACAATACAGAATTCATGTTGAAAGTGTTGTTAAGCACAATGCTGAAGTCGGAGTTTGTGGTATCTGTATGGATGTTCGAGGTATTACTGAAGGTGAATCAACAGAAAGAACAAGACGAAGCACCTTAGAACAACTTACTGATTGGACTGTTTGGGCCGACAAGGTCATTACTTTGTAAGGAGGATTTTGAATATGATGAATGATCTTTCGGGGATGCATTCAATGTATTGGGGAGGGATAGGAGGATGGATGTTCTTCTGGTGGATTTTGTTAATCGTTGTCATTGTTGGCGCAGTATCCCTCTATGCTCGCCGAGGGAATGTAAACAGAGAAAAATCAGCGCTTGAAATTCTGAAAGAGCGTTACGCACGAGGCGAAATTTCGAAGCAGGAATTTGAAGAAAAAAAACATGACATTTTATAAAAAACTAAAACGCCGAAAGGCATAAGGAGTCCCATGAAAACTCAAGTAATAATGGCAATTGCAACGATAATTTTTTCCACAACGTTTTCATTTGCTGTTGAAACAAAAGTAACGAAAGAAGATCGACAAAAAATGGCAGAGATTCATACGAAGATGGCGACTTGTCTGAAATCCGATAAACCAATGAGCGATTGTCAGAGCGAAATGATGAAATCATGCAAAGATATGATGGGAAAATCAGGATGCCCAATGATGGACGGAATGGGACAGATGAAAGGGATGATGAATGGCCAAGGTATGATGATGGGGCACAGCATGATGGGGCAGGAAGAAGAAACTAAATCTGATAAAAAAAGTAAATAGCAAAAGAGTAGTGGCGAAATTCTTCATTTCACTATGTACCAGATACCTTAAGTAACATATCATCGACTAAATATTGGCGATGATATGCAAGAGGAAGTAAATGGATTCGAAGTTTTGGGATAATGTTTATGAATCAAAATCAGAAGACGGGGTTAGTTGGTATCAAGAGGTGCCAAAACGTTCACTTGAAACTATATTGTCTTTAAATCTACCTAGTACAGCAAAAATAATTGATATTGGGGGAGGACGTTCAAAGCTTTCAGAGTACCTTTATGAAATATCATTTAAGGACATCACTGTACTGGATATTTCAAACACAGCGCTGTTGAAATTAAAAGAAACATTAAATGAAAAGTTTCCTGATAATAAAATTACTACCATTGTATCTGACATTATTGATGCAAAATTTTTAAACCAATTTGATGTTTGGCATGACCGAGCAGTCTTTCATTTTTTAACAAATCCTGATGATCAAAAAAAATATGTTGAGCTACTTATGGATTCCCTTAAGCCTGAAGGTTATTTTTTAATTTCTACTTTTTCAAAAAATGGCCCTAAGAAATGCAGTGGCCTTGAAATATGTCAGTATGACAAAGAAGATCTCGTAGCGAAATTTTCAAAACTTGAGTTATTAGAGTTTGGGGTAGAAGATCATCACACACCATTTAATACAGTTCAAAATTTTACGTATTGTCTGTTTAAAAAAACAACTAAGTTAAAATTTCCCGAAATAAAATGATGGTTTAAGTAATTTGAGATATCGGTCATTCAAAAAAAGCAGTTATTTCTACTTTGAACACTCTTGCAAGCCTATCAAGAGTTGGGATTGTGGGGATATGTGTACCGGATTCAAGCCGCTGGAACCATCTAGGATTAAACCCAAGCTCATCCATATCTTCTTGTGTTAATCCATTGCTTTTACGGATTGTTTTAATATTTTTGGCAATTTTCTTAACTAGTTTCCAAGTTTTTGCATCTATTTCATTTCTTTTTCTCATTATTTTAATTTTGGATTCACGACCTTTGAAGGACAACGACTCTTAAAGGTCGTATTTTGAGAAGAATTAAAGTAAAATAAGTTAGGAATCTAAAGCAGGAGCGAAAATGCATAGGATACTCATCGTTGATGACGAAATTGAAATATTAGAAATTCTTGATAACGAGTTGGCAAAATGTGGATTTATTGTTCTTAAGGCCAATTCAGGAAAAGCGGCGATTAAAGTATTGAAGAAAAATAATATTGATATTGTAATTTCAGATTTCAGGATGCCAAATGGAGATGGGCGATTCGTTCTTGATTATGTTCATTCTATGAAGAAGAGACCTATCTTTTACTTTTTTTCCGCCCAAGCTGACATAAGTTCTGAAGAAGCTAACGCTAAAGGAGTGCGAAGAATTTTTAGTAAGCCTTTTGATCTTGATCTCTTATTGGAAGATCTTAAAAAACTAATTCGAATGCAAAAATGATAAAGCGATATTTAGATTAATCTAAATCAATTGTTATAGCCTCAGCTTTATATGTAAAAGCTACGACTTGATCTTTGATTAATTATTTTTTTATTTTCTTTTTTGTTTTTGGATTTTCTGCTTCATTGACTTCATGAAGTGAAATAATATCCATAGACTTTAGATAATTTGAAAATAGGGAGTCGCTCGTTGATTTAATTAGAGCGCTCAACAAGGCGCCACTGTTTTCTTCACTTTTCATTTCTTCATTAATATCAACTTCAATACCGCCTTCATCACTTAGAAATACGCGTACGAGATTGTCATTTTTTTCACCGTACTTGCAAATCATTCCCTTTCTGAAAGGTTCAAGAAAAAATTTATACTCTGATTTTTGTAGAAGCTCTCTTTTTATTCTGGCCTTTTCTAATTGTTCCCAAGTTTCTCTTCTTATGGCCTCACTAGCCGCAGACATTTCACTCATGCTTGAAAATGGTGTTCCTGATAGTCTCTCTTTGGTGATATTCGAGCTTAGCAATTTCTTTTTTCTTGGCATTTTTAGAACTCCAACTTGTCTTTCATTTCAAAAGCTTAGCATTTTTAATGAGCAAAAACAAATGGCTATGTAAATTTGATATCAATTTTTGTCTTTTTTTACAATTTTATGGAAATATAGAGAAAACCATGGAAATTTATAGTAATATATTGAAATAAACGGAAATTCTCAACATTAACAGCGATAGTGAAAATGAATAAGGTTTTAATTGTAGATGATAATCTGGCAGTTCTAGAAATTATTTCGGAAAGTTTAAATGAAATTTTTGATTTAACAATTTCACTGGCCACTAACGTTGAAGAGGCGATCTCACATCTAAAGCAAAACGAAATAGATTTTATTATTTGTGACCTTGAACTGCCGGATGGAAATGGGGTAGATGTATTAAGCTACTTAAAAGAAAACAAGCCAAAAATTCCTTTAATATTTTTTACGGGTGATTTTACCTTTCAACACCCGATTGTATTTCCTTTAGTGACTGTAATTAACAATAAAGACTACGAAAAGCTTTTTAGAGAAGTAATTAAGCACTCAAGCTTTACCCAAAGAGTTTTTTATTGAGAGCATCATCGTGAATTACAAATAAGAGCAATCATATTTTTCAAGTAAGCATTTCGTAAAAAGTCCCATGAAATAATAATCAGAGTCGCTGGTCACTTTTGCTCCTGCTCTCGTGACATACCTACATCCTGTAGGTAAAGGAATTCCTTTTTCTCGAAGGGGATATCGAGCATTTGCTTCTAGAGAATAGTATGCTCATCATTCCTAAGGTTTGCAGAAGTCGATGGCGTATTCGTGCATGCTGGCCTTGTTCAAAATTTTTTTTGCCCTTTTTTTATAAAAATTGAATAAAACCTAATTATCGAGAAACCACCGTGGTCTAAAAAACCACGGTGGCGAACACTTTTATGATATTTTTCAACTGTTTATCTTTTTCAATAAATCCCAAAAAAGCACCATGGTGAACTTTCTCATCGACGTCTAATTTTAAAATTGAATTTTATAAAATGTTTCTCTAGTTTCCACTTCATTAAAAAAATCAAGCAAGGAGCAAAGTATGACTTTAGAGATTTTATGTAATTCATTAACAGGAACTAAAGCGACAGATGTCGAAGTAAAAGTGATCAAAAATTTCATCAGAAAGGATTTGGAAATCTTTAACTGGATGAATCGCACCATTAAGCGAATTGGTGAATTTCAAATTTATGAAGATCACAGACTTGATCTTAATTGCTTCGATCAAGGATTGTCGCTCTTGGTAGATAGAGAAATTCAATACGGTGAAGAGTGTTTGGAGTCCTATGCAACAGATAAATGTGTTGAATATTTATTTGGGTTCGTTATGGATAAAAATATAGAAACAATTAATACAGAATTGTTGGCTGATAAATTTACTAACTACTTACTAGATGTGAGCTTCATTTGTTTTCATGGTGAAATGGTAGATAAGAAAAAAATTCTAGATGATTTATTCAAAAGGTACTTTCCAGAATTTAAGCCAATGATCTGGGACTATATAAAACAAAAATATTCAAGCAATAACGCTTGATAAATATCTCTAGAGCAGAGAAGGGAGAAGAAATGACAAAGGTATTTGGACGAGAACAGTTAAAACGAATCAAGCTAGAGCTTCACGATTTAATCGGCACGCTTTCCGTTGAAGAGTTAATTACCAACAGGAGGTTCACAAGACGGTATGAAGAACTACACCTCGAATTAACAGGAACATTTTAAAGGTGAAATTTATGAAAAGCTTAGTTGAAAAAGTTGAAGGGGTCTTAAGGGCCATTAGAGAAAGTGAATTAAAGAATAATCCCAAGGCCTCGGCAAAGGCCTTAGAGATTAAGAAAATGATCGATGAACTAAAACTAAAAACAGAAAATTCAAAGAATCAAGGAATGCTTAGATATTTACATCCAAAAGCACTTTTAGAAAACTAGAATTTTAATTTAAAAAGGAAAAAATTATGAAGCTAAAATTATTTTTAGCATGGGCACTTCTTTGTCTAGTTTTGACAACGCTTGCTTCATGTTCGTTTAAAAGTGATGGGAAACTAAATCCCCAAGGTGTTTCTGGAGCGAATGAATTAAAAGTCGATCCAAATGGAGATAGTGACGGTGACGGAGTAAAAGATAGTGAAGAGATCGCATTAGGGCGCAATCCTTTTGTGGCAGAACTTCCAGATTTAAAGGTTAGATTTTTACAAAATTACAAGATCGAAGTTTTTTATCATCCACTTACTGGTGATCCGATTAAAGATCAAAAGTCTTTTGTGATTAATACAGACGTAAAAGATACTAATCCCGATTTTAAGTTTCGGGTAGGAAATGTCTTTGCTCGAAATCATGCTCTCAAGACTGCCGCTAGCTTTGGAAGATTTTCATCTCATACTTCGGGAACATTTACCGAACACGACCTATCATGGGTGAGTTATCCAGAGATTGATCCAAAATTCTTTCACGCAGAGGCGATTAAGTATCGAGATATTTTCAATGATCAAAATCTCATAGATGATATCAAGATCACGTTATCAAATCAGGCCAGATTGAATGAGTCAGCTTTTTTCAAAGAGGTGAAGAATCTAAAACTTAATTTCTACTTTTTAAATCATGAGACTGAAAACTATGACGTCTTGTCGTCTGTTGCTGTTGATCGACATTTTCAAAGTGGAGTCTATGAAACATTTGATGTTGTAATTGATCATGCGCCGATATCCCTTTTAAAGGAAAGTTTCTTTAAACGTGGTGAGTTTATTATTTCAGAAATTGATGACTATGAAATCCCATCATTATCTTCGACCTACAAGACTATTCTGGCATCTGTAAAGGCCAAGTCCACTCCGGTTTTATATGAAACCCCATTAGAAGAAAAAATCTATTATGTATCCGCTAGTAATGGAGTTTCGTTTCAGAACATTTTAAAGGCCATCTTTGATAAAAACTATGAAGTAAAAGAGGATGCACTTTTAAAAATTGGTCAGTTTCAAAACAATCTATCAGATTTTACTCACCTAAAAGAAGTGAAAGACAAAGACAAACTCGGTAAGTGGTTTGTGATGACTAATGAGTTTAAGGAAAACTTTCTAGACCATGGATATACGCCAACAGATCGAATCATTTTAAGCTATATAACAGGAAGTGATCTTTCAGAGCAGACTCAAGAAAGTATTTATTCTTATGTTACTAAAATTGACGGAAATAAATCGGAATCAATATTACCACTGGGTAATATAACTCCAAATTCTAAAGTCGAATTTACTTTGCACCCACTTAATCACTTTGGGCGAACAATTACTAAACAGCATGAAGTGTTCAATCGCGCTGGAGGCAGTTGTGGGAATAACTGTATCTCGTTGCCGATGAATTGCACTTGGGATGTAAACGTATTTAGAGATTACAATGAAGGCTTCGCGTTTTCGCCTGATCTGTTGGGGGAAGGAGAAAAATTAGACCTTATCATCAACGGTGATTCTTATAAACTTGCCGATCTTTTAAAAGAGAAAAAGGTTCTACTCACAAAAACAGACGTCGGTGTTCACGTCACCATCAACGATATATCTACAATAAAAGAGATTAAAGACTTTGAAGAAAACACATTGTCATTAAAAGTACGCTCATTTGCAGGATCTGACTTCTTTGGTGTGAAGTTGGTTGATGTTGGTGGATATTGGCAGGGATTCGGAGGATGTCCATTTAATACTCCGGCGGTAGCTGAAAAGTATCAAACCCAACTGTCATCAGAAACAAGAGAGCTTGGTGAAATTTTAGGTTGGATTAATCAGGCCCATGCACATGGATGGCCTTATCCAATAACTAATGTCGCCTCAGGGCCTTATTATCAAGAAATTTCAATTGGCGTTAGCAGCTCAATTGAAAACTATTACAACTAGGAGAGATTATGAATTTATTTTTATTGTTTTTATTTTCAAGTTTTCAGAACTTTGCACTTGCTGGATCACTTAAAGGAACCGCGGATGCTTTAGGGAGTGAGGTAAGTCGTTTGGGACTTGCTGTTGGATTAATTTCTTTAGTCGTTGCTGGAACATATTTACACATGGGCAAACAAGATGGAGGACAGAAGGTCACTCAGGCCATTTTAGGAATATTAGTTATTTTGGCAGCACCAGTAATCATTTCAACATTACGATCTGTTGCCGGAGGAGGTGCTTAATGAAATTTTATTATCCGCGATTCTTAAAATCAAATCCATCTTTTATAGGGCTTTCAATTATTGATCTTTTTGTTTTAGTTGGCGCACTTATTTTATCTGTGCTTTTTAATTTAGGTTCTGTTGGAAGCTTACTCATGATTATTGGTGCTATCGGCTGCTTCAAGTTTGTGACTTTGAAGTTTCCTCCACATCACCTTAGTTTGTTTTTTACAAAAACTGACACCTTAAAATGGAAAGAGAAGATAAAAGTCATGCTGAAAGGCTCACTTAGTGGGGTGTTGATATGATCTTTCCAATTTTAGAAATTGACGAAGGTAAGATCACGTCAATTAGAGGAGATGTTTCAAGAATGTTTAAAATTGAAACTCCAGATTTTTCTCAAAGAAGTGATGCCGAAAAGGCGTCACTTCTTACAACTTTTCAATCAGAACTTAAAAATTTATCTGAGGATGAGTTTTATAAAATCTATTACCTTAATGATAAACTCTATTTAAATACCTCTGACAAAAACTTAGAAAGTCTTGGTGGAAAGCTTCAATTAATCGAATCTCCACTTAATCTTCTTCTGGGAAAGTTGGATATTTTTCAAGATATTGAAATTTTCAACGATTATTTAATAGCTAATCAAAAGTATCTTCGACTTTTAAGTATAAAAGAGATGCCAAGGACAATTGATCCACAATTTTTTGAAAGCTTCGGTGATTTTGTTATCCATTTTAAAAAGATTAACCAAGTAGAGGCAAAGAAGAAGCTAGATCGAAAGCGTAAACTGCATTTTTCATTAACGCTAGAAGCACTACGGAATATTGAATCTGAAAAGGCCTTTAAAGAATCAGAAGAGTTGCTAGAGCTGGTGATGACGGGCGAGGAAATTGTTTTTAACTTTGAGGGATGGTTTATCGTAAGTGGTGAATCTAAATTTGAATTAGATGAAAGGACCAAAGATATAAGACAGAGAGCCAAACTTCATGACTTTGATCTTTTAACGGAAGTTCGTTCTTTAGGATTGTTTTATTCAAGTATTATTCCTGGGGTAAGGCCTCTTTTTAAAAGAACTCAATTACTCACAAGCAGTTTCTTGTCAGGACTAATGCCACTTCCAAGTGAATCTCTAATGAGTAGTGGAATTGTTCTGCACTCACCAAAACGAAGAGAGGTTTATTTTAATCTGTTTGATGAAGCGGCCATTAACTTCAATCTTCTTATTACAGGAACATCGGGACAGGGAAAGTCTATGATGGCCAATAAGATAATTAAAGACGAAGTGGAGCGAGGAAGAAAGGTTGTCATCCTTGATCTTGGTAATTCATTCAAAAAGACAGTAACTTACTTGGATGGGCGCAATTTTTCGCACTCGTTTAATCCGCTTCAGTTTAGAGATCACGTTTATTTGAAGAATTTTATCTTAAGTGTAGTTGATGACGGATTCTTTTCAAAGTCCGATGAAGGAAAACTTTTTGAGGTCATAAGAGGGTTAAACGATAATAACTTCGTTTCATTTGATCATTTTTTAGAAAAGTTAGAGTCAGCGTTTTCAGGGATTAAGTATTATTTTTCTGAAATAAAAGAATATTTTACTCATGGATATGCTGATATTAACCAGCTCACATATTGTGATTTATCCCTGTATCCAGAAAATATTAAAGCTCCATTAATTGTATATTTGATTGAGTATTTTAAAAATATAGAAGGTCAAAAGATATTTGTTTTTGATGAATGCTGGCAATTACTTACAAAAAATGCTGAATATGTGGCCGAGAGCTTTAGGACATTTAGAAAGCATCAAGCCTCAGCAGTTGCCATATCTCAAAATCTTGAAGATTTCCTATTGTCACCACTTGGAAGAGTTATCTATCAAAACTCTCATTTTAAATTTTTATTTAAGCAAGAAATCCTGGGAGATTACTTAAATGAGGAAGTGAAGACATTTTTAGAGCAGGTTAATTCCAAAAAAGGTGAATACTCAGAGTTTTTGGTTTTATCTGATTTAATCAAAAAAATTGTTAGATTTTATCCAACAAAAAAAGAGTTTTATCTTTTTAATACTGAAAAAAATGAGTCTGTAAAATTTGAAAGGTTTGAAAAAGAAAGATTTGGACTGATGGAATTCAAAGAAGTTTTTGATCAATATCTTTATCTTTTGACAGGAGAGAGAGCATGAAAAATCCCGTGAATTTAATTTTGATATTGTGTTTATTATTTCCACTGTCGAGCTTTGCCATCATTGGAGAAGAAACCGCTATGATGGTGCAACTTGTGACTACAACCGCCAGTCAACTTAATGAGCTTGAAAAGCTTGTAACCAATGCTGAAAAATACACTCAAAAAATGCAGCAATACAATGAACTTGTTCAAGATCAGTATTTCAGAGCAGAGAGAGTTTTGTATTTGGCAGAAGAGCTATCCACTAAAAAAGAAGTCACTAATCTTGGAGACTTAAATGTTGCCATCCGTGATCTTAAATACAATATGGTTGATCTAAAAGAGTTAATGAAAAACTATGCTGAGATTAAAAGTGATGAAAAGAAAACCATCGTTTATGTGGAACAAAATAAAAAGCTTAATGAAATGAAAAAGAAAAGGGCCGATATTCAAGTTACTCATTCAATTGAAGCAAAAAACGCAGGTCGTGCCAACCAATTAACTGCACAAAACACAGCTTTGATTTATGAAAATCAATTAAAGCAATCTGAAATTCAGCTTGAATTATTGAAGACACAGAAGACGGCGAATCGACTTAAGGCCGAAGAACTTGAAGACAAGCGACTGGACGAGATGGAAAGGCTTCGCTTTTACGGAAGATCTGCCAAGGGTAATACGAAGGTGAGCTTATGAATACAGGTGTAATTAAGTCAATGCTCTTATTAGACGAGCCAAACATTTCAGCACTCAGAATCGGAATCGAAAATTATTCAAAGGTATTTCTTTTGGTTGTTTTTATAGGCGCGCTCACTTGGGAATTTTTAACCGACATGAAATTTATCAAAGTGGTAAAAAACTTAGTCCTGTCCTTGGTATTTATGGGTTGTTTCTATCAATTTCATACAAGTGCAGTTGATTTAAGTTTTAAAGCATCAGAGGAATTACTGCGTGAAGTTTCACCGAGAAATATTTTTCTTAGAAAATGGAGTGAGGTCAAAGTAAAAACCACCGAAAATGCAAAAGGGAGCTTTATTGATAAAATAGCTATACCTAACCTTAACGATCTTTTAGGAACAGCGCTATTTTTAATGAGTAAGGTTTGTATTTTAATTTTAAAGCTGATTTATACAACGGTTTATTATTTTACTTTTATCTTTGCTCCGATAACTGCCGTTTTAAGTTTTATTCCTACTTCAAAAAATTCCATGGCCGGAACAATAACATCAAGTCTTTGGTGTATTTTGTTACCCTTTGTGTTGGTGGTGTTTTTGGCATTAGTAGGTAATTCGGTTCAAATGCCAGCAGAGAATGGTCAACTTGCAGTTTCCTCCATGGATCAATTGATTTGGATTTTTGGAATTACGCTTCTTATGCTTTTGGCACCTTCATTTACTTATTCGCTGATTAAAGGATCTGTCGCAAGTACAGCAGATGCGGTTGGAGTAAAAATGACAGAGGTTGGAGCAAAGGCACTTATTAGTATTCCTGTTGGATATGGCCTAGTTCAAAAGTTAATGGGAAAAGACAAAAACAATAAGGGAAATAAGGGCTATAATTTTAGGCAAAATCAAAATTATAATCCCAACTCAAAGCGCCATTTTTCGAATCCACAAACTTCTAGAAATAATAATCTGAATAATTATTTAAATTCAGTGAATGAGAAGGGAGGATTTAATTCAAATCGTTCAAGTCAAAATAATGTAAAGTTGTCTGAGACAAAAACGATGAAACAGAATACAAAGCAGCAGACTACAAAGCAGAGCTTGCCGGTTTCATCTGGTTTGAATTTATCAAATCAAGAGAGTGTAAGAACCAACACTGTTAATTCCAAGATTCCTGTCGGTGCATTTAAATCGGTTCATCATTTGAATCAAAATAGAAGCACGATGAGTTCAATTCCAAAAAATTCTAGTATGAGTCCTCTGCCAATTTCTAAGTCAGTCGTGAACACTGCGATGACTCCTCATAAGAATATTTTTAAACAAGTTGAACTATCGAAAGTGAATTCCACAAAATCAGAACTTCCACATAGACAGGCAAAAGATTTCAAAACGGTAAGACCGAAGGAGCGACAACATGAAGTATGAAACTTTGGAAAATGTATTAATGAAAGAGCTTCGGTTACTTCGAAAAACATTAGTAATTGTTTTGACAGTTTTTACATTGATAACAGTAGTTATTTTGGCGTCAAAGAATAAAATTTTTCTTCAGTCCGGCAGTCAAATCTCGACCAGACCGCTTTCAACTTATGTTTGCAAAGAAGCATTTTTGTCTATTGCTAGTGGGAAACCAATCAATGCTTATTTAACCTCTGAAATTCAGAATGCTTTGAAGAAAACAGATTTCAAGGTTGATGTTGATGAAGTGCTCTTGAATCAAGAAGTAGATGAAGGAAAGTGTCGGATTATTATTAATGGTGGAGGGCGAGTCAGATCATTTTTAATAAATCTAGTAAAGAGTTCTGATTATGATTTTTATTACAAGTTATCAGAGATTAATGAAATTGAAGTAAGTAAAGATGAACTTAAAAATAATGGAGGTGAGAAATGACATTCTATATTTTAGCAAATCAGATCACAACATTGTTTTTGTCTCTTCATCTTCTGACCACGATTTCTTTTGATGGGGAGATTCGCTCTTATTTGTACGGAGGAAGTAAAGACGACATAACTTTAGAGCTTGCCAATAACAATAAGACCTTGGCAATGAAGGCGAAGAAAAAAGAAATAGACACGAATCTTTTAGTAGTGACCAGCAAGAACAAATACTATTTCCATGTCAAAACTTCTGAGAATAATTCTCATCAGTTTGTTGAAGTTTATGACGGCGAAATTAACAATTCTTATTCAAAAATTAAGGACACGAAAGATTATGACCTTTTTGAAGGTGCCAGCTCAATATTTATCGTCAACAAGACAACTGAAAAAATGCGTGCCAATGAAATGGATGTGACTAAAGGGAAACTTTATTTATCAAAAGGCGTTCCTATTATTTTAAATGGAGAACGTATTTATAATTAATACATAAATTAATAATTCGGAAAAACGTATGAAGATTTTAATGCTTATCTTTAGCATTCAGGTAGCTTTTGCTCAAATTTCAATAAAAGAAGAAAAAAAGCAAGAGTCATCAGTTGCTAAAAAGAAATTGGAACAAGGAAAACACAAAAAAGGGGAAGCAGATCTATCTCTTCTTAAGAAGATTCAAGAGCAAAATGCTGAACTTCTAAAAAGAATAGGGGCACCTGATGAAAAGTTTGTTGTCTGGGACGGATCACAAAGAATTGAGTCTGGAAAAGTAATCAAAGGACTACTTTTGAATTCTGTCGTTTCAACCAACTTGGAGTCACCTTTGATGATTCAAGTGTTTTCAGGTTACGGACTTCCCGATGGAACTAAGTTTATGTGTAAGGGGGTAACTAAGAATAAAAGAGTTTTAACCATATGTGATCGAATGATTACGCCTACAAAAGAGGTGGGCGTAAAAGTACAAATTTTAAACCCTGATGGAACTTCAGGGCTACGAGGTGAATACAATGATGGGAAGGATTCATATATCGCAGGGGCCGTTGTCTCGGAGTTTGCCAAAGGTGTTCTATCAGCAAGCAAAAGCACTCTTCAAACTCCACTTGGTTCAATCAATGAAGTTAATGACAAAAACAAAATTTTAGAAGGACTGGCCAATTCTGCTCAAACGACTACAGACGTTTTATTAGACGAATATAAAAATCAAGAGCCAAAAGTTTTTATTGAGGCAGGAAAAGAAGTTCTTATTTTCTTTATGGAGGGATTGAATGCGTATTAATGTAATTTTATTTTTATTAGCAATAATGATTTCTGGTTGTTCAAGTTTGCGGGGAACACTAATAACTGGAAGCCTTTTAGGTGGAAGTCTTGGAGCTATGTCAGGAGTGGTCTTTTCTCCTAATAAGGAATCAAAACCGGGAAATGCTTTAGTGTTTGGAGCAATCGGCGCTGGTGTTGGAGCTTTAATTGGACATTATTTTTATACCAATGATCCAGAAAATAGAGATTTAAAACAAATGCTCTACGAAAAGGATTTAAAAGGCAGTGGCCAAAATCAAACGAAAGACGTTGGTCTTTTTGATTTTGCCCCAGAGCTTAAAAATATTAAACCGGATGTGAGTTTTAAGCCCGTTAAAAAGTACGATGTACCACTTGAGAAACTTCCAGATAATTTAAAAGGCAAGGTGAAAAAACAGTACTTGCTGGAATACGAAACAGAAGGAAAGACTATTCAATATGAAGGTCGAACAATCGAAATTGCGCCGTTTAAGGCATGGGAGCACGTTTATGAGTAAGAATAAAAGTCAAAATCAGGGTATGGATTTTATCACCCCCTTAGTTGAAATGATTCATCACTTCGCAATCTTAATCGGAACGTGGGGACTGGATGTTTTAAAATATGCTTGGGCCAGATACAACAAACTTCCCCACGAATTAAGACGAATTGATCCACAAGAAGCACGAATTAAGAAAGTCACAGATAATTCTCTTATGCTTGGGTATTCTTGTACTCGAAAAAAACCATTATCTTTTGATGAAATTAATTTTTCGGCACACACGTATATTGTTGGGGCCGCAGGAAGTGGCAAAACCAATTTGATTTCGATACTCCAAGAAAATCACATGAAGAAAAATGTTCCTGTGCTTTTTCAAGATCCTAAATCAGATATGGAGTCTCTTCTAACATTTGAGCATCTTTGTAAAAAATACAATCGTCCTTATTATATTTTTCACGAAAACTATGAAAACTCAGTTGTTCTCAATCCTTTAAAGGACGGAACAGTAAATTTAATTGTCGATAGGATTATGAACTCTTTTAAGTTTGAAAAAGAGTTTTACAAAATTACGAGTGAACAGGCAATCCGAGAAACTGTAACCAAGTTGAAGGCAACTAAACCAGAGGTAAGTTTCGATCTAATTTATGAATACATGATGGTTAATCATAATAATGAAAATACTATTGGTATGATTGGGCATTTGGAAAGAATTGTTAAAAGTGACTTTGCCCATTTATTAAAAGCAAGAGATGGAGTCCAAACAAAATCCATAAGAGAAATTAGAAAGGAGAAGGCCTGTCTTTATATTGGACTATCGACACAAGGATATGGAGAGACAGCTAAAGCATTAGCGAAAATCTTTGTCGAAGAAATGCTCTATGTTTCTTATGTCCAATTGGGAACAACATACGACTCCCATTATTCTATGAATAATCCGTTAGCAATTTACTTCGATGAATTTGGAGCCATTGCCACTCCAAGATTTCTAGAACTTCAAAACAAATGTCGTGGTGCTGGTATGCAGTTATTTATGGCGATGCAGTCTCCAAATGACATTAAGCTTATTGATGAAAATCTATCAGGTCTTTTCATTGAAAACTCAGCAAACCTCATTGTTTTTAAGCAACGTCTTGATGAAACATCAAACATGCTTGCTAAAACCTTGGGAACCATCGTTGGGAAAAAGCAGACCTATCAAACGGAAAATGGATCAATTGGTGAGAGGGGAAGTGAAAGAAATGTTAATGAATTTATTTGTCACCCGGACATAATTAAAAATCTAAAGAAGGGCCAATGCGTTCTACTTCAACATGATCCTACACGAGTCGATTTAATTAATGTGCGAAACAGACGCAATGAATTTGTTCCCAAACAAGAAAATACAACAAAACCAGAGGATGTAAAAAAAGAATTAGTAGTGGCACAAAGTTCTTCACCAGTGGGCGAAAAAATCAAACAACAGGAGAATGTTTAATGAATTTAGAAGTAAAAATTAATCCTGAGCATTTTAAGTTGCTTTACCCTTTAAAAGATTGGCGAGTGCTTGATTTGGCAAATCTACATAAAAAATCAAATGCTCGCTTGTCTCAACCCGGCCTAGTTCGTCTTATATTGAGACTTGAAAAGGCAAAAGTTATTAAAGGATTTCGTGATCCATGGTCGAGAAAAAAGTACGTATACCTAACAAGGATGGGGGAAGAGTTAATCTCGCTTAATGATTATCCTACAGCAATTTCGGAGGAATCCTTATTCCATGATCTTCGAGTTGTTGATCTAGGGCAAGAGTTAATTAAGAATAAAGTTTTTAAAAAAATACGTTTTGAACATCAGATTGTTAATAGAAAAAATTATATTACTAATCTGGCCCTAATCCCTGATGCTGAAGTCGATGGTGTTATGAACGGAAAAAACTTTTCATTGGCTATTGAGCTGGAGCTTCATCAGAAAAGTAAAGACCGACTGGAAAAGAAAGGAGAGCAGTATTTAGGATCTCTTTATGATCATTGTTTGTTTATGTTCAGTGATAAAAATACGTTGGAAAATTATCAAAAATTCTTCACTGAAAAACTCGGTCAAAAGTTTAATGAAAAAATATTTTTATTTCACTTAAGAGGAGTTTATGAGTCAGAGATTGATTTGCATAAAACAGAAGGGTTTGTCTTTGGAAAATGGATGAAGTTCAACGATGTTTTTTGTTAGCTGAATCTAAGGCGAATTTGACATGAATTTGAGATGAATGTTTGACGTCGAGTAAAAAATCATCCCTGCCAACTCGCCAAGATTATTTAAGAAATTAAGACCCCGAAATTGACCTCCCCCTCTCCACGTAGTTTTGAGGATGAGGTCAGTTTCGGGGTGAGGAAAAGAGTAAGAGGCGAGTTGGCAGGGAATATTGAAGGAGTGAGTTATGAGAGAGATAGTGATTAATGGGGATGGGAGAGAGGAGAAGAAAAGAGGAAGAAAGAGAAAAGAAAATAAAGAAGAAGAGAAAAGAGAAGGACAGAAGAATAAATTTTTTGTTGATTTAAGTAATGATCAAGAAGTGTTGCTTTTAATAAATAAGCTATTAGCTGAAGCAAATAATAAATCCTATGGACGAGAAATAATTTTTAAGGATTTGGCAATTTATGCGATCCCTAAGATTAATTCTAAAGACATAGAAAAGATCCAAGATCAAAGCTTAAGCGAAATGGAACGCGTTAAGCGCTTATTAGATGAGCACAACGAAAAGAATAAAACATCGCTGTCTCTCGGTGAATTTCTAGTGAAGAAACTGAGTATTTAATTAAAGGAGAAAGAATTTATGGATAACAAAATAGAATTAATATCTGGACGACTTGGAATTGATCCACGCCTTGCTTATACAAAAAAGGGTGAGCCTGTCTGTGAAATGTCGGTGGGGCTAGTGAATGAACAAAGTGAGACTATATGGCGAAAAGTTGTTGTCTTTGGGAAATTAGCGGAACAGTGCTCTGTACATTTAAGAAAAGGCCACGAGGTTTTTGCGCGAGGCCCTGTATTGTTAAAGAAATTTATTAATAGAGAAGGCCATGAAAAGGAGTACTTAGAGCTTAAAGCATATTCCGTTGGGCAATCGTTACTTTAAAACATTTCAAGGGAGAGCAAATGGATAAATCTGCTATTACAAAGGCTAAAAAATTAGGCTATAGTTCAAAGACAGAATCAATTGATTCTAACGAGATCTTTAACAGTTTAATATGGATGACGACGGAAGATGCCGCGAGATATCTTCGAAAATCAGCAGATGCAATTAGGCACTTAGTTTATAGGGGAGACCTTAGGGCTAGGAAATTTAAAAGGCGTTTGTATTTTAGAAGAGATGAGCTTGATGAGATGCTGGATTTAGCTGTTTATTAAAAACAACAGGAGAAATTATGGCAATCAAGGCTTATGAAAAAAATGGAAATGTACTCTATCAAGTTTACGTGTTTGCGATAAATAAAGAAAAGAAAATTCGCATACAGAAACTTAAAAAGGGTATTAAGAATTTAGCGGACGCGAGACGAGAAGAGGGAAAGCTAATTAAAGTTTGTTATGAAGAAGTAAATAGGCTTGAAGGAAAAGGTTATCTTTGGAAAGAAATAATTAATCGATGGGTTATTAATATGAGAAACCGTCGATATGTTAAAAAATATTCACGAGAACATCTTATTGATGTCGAGAATACTTTATTTCGTCATACTGATTTATGGCTGTTAAAAAGAACGGGAGAAATATCACGAGCGGATGGAAGACGACTTATTGATTCATTATTCAACTCAGGTTTGAGCTTATCGAGAGTAAAAACGATTAAAGGTTTTATAAATCAAGTTTATACCTGGGGAATAGAAGAAGGTCTGATTGCAGATGCAAAGAATAGTCCCGTTTATGGAATGGAACTTCCAAAAGAAGCTAAAAAAATGAAGCCGATTCTCACAACGGACGAGATTAAGCAATTGATGTATGAAGCATTTAAGCAAGATCATACGTGGAAACACGTTTGGGCAGTTGCAATTCTTACGGGAATGAGGTCTGGTGAATTATATGCTTTAAAATGGAGTGATGTAGATTTTGATAACAACTTAATAAGGATAACGAAATCTTTTAGCCAAAGATTGGGAGAGATTAAAACTACTAAAAATTCTGATTGGAGAAATGGACATATTTCATCTGATCTAAAAGACGTTTTAATTGAGCTAAAAAATATTAGAGGCGATGAAGAGTTCGTTCTTCCTAGACTATCAGGTTGGGATCATGGAATGGCCGGCGAAATTTTGAGAACTTTTTTAAGAAGTTTCGGAATTGAAAAATACGTTAACTTTCATACACTGCGAGCTTGCTTTGCGACTCATGTTTTGGCATCAGGAGCTGAGCCTACTCAAGTGATGAAGATGGGCGGATGGGCCGATTTTAAGACCTTTCAGATTTATATCCGAATGGCGGGAGTGGATGTTAAGGGAGTAACGGATAACTTTCGGGTGCTACCAAAATTATTGGATAACGAAAATGTACTAAAGATTAGATGATTCATAGGGAGGCTTTTGCCTCCCCATTTGTAACTATTTGATTTCTATTGTGACTTTAAAATGAAAAATCTCTTTAATATTCAATGGTTGAAACAATATTAAAGATTTCAGTTTAAATGCCGACAAAATAGAGGTAAAATAAAGACAATCCGGGGTCAATAAATGGCTTAGATGAGGATATAAGAATGTTGCATACGAGTGAAGCACCAATTTACAAGAACCACGAACTTGATTTTTCTAAAATCAGAGAATTCATCGGTGTACCGCAGAACGATTTGGCATTTTTAATAAATGTTTCACCATCTACTTTAAAAAATAAAAAAATTAGCGTTGAGACAAGAACGAAGGCTACTCCGATTGTAAAAATTATTCACCATCTTTGGGAGCTTTCTGGTCAAGATGAAAGTAAAGCACGTAGATGGTTGAGAGAACCAAAAGAAAGACTTCTTGGTTTAACTCCAATTGAGTTTATGCAGATTAATCCGAAAATTAATACTCCAATTATTGAAGAGGATTTGAGAAAGCAGCTTTATGGTGAGGCAATGGGAGCATGAGCCAGAAGATTAAGGCTCAACTCATAAAGGAGTTAGAGCAACTTCTTGGGAGTAATATCCCTGATGATAAAAAGCCAATTGCAGATAAAATCAATTTTATCATTCAAAATGGCCACACGATTGGTTTATATCTAGACCAAGAATTTGTTAAATTCAAAAACCTAGCTACCACCACCAGTCCTAAAAGTATTAATCTATCAGGGACATGGTGGAGAGCTATTAATAGAAGATATGATCTCGAACCACTTAGTGTAGAAGGTTCAAGAAATGGATCAGCGAGATTTAACGAGCAGGGGGAAGAATCAATTTACCTTGCGGAAAACAGCACGACTTCAAATTTGGAAGTGCAGCTTGATAAAAATTTTGTAACTTATAGCCTTTGGGCCATTGATTTTAACTTGAGTGGGGTTTTGGATTTTACTGATCCTAGGATAATTTCTTCGTTTGGAATTAATACAGGATTGTTTTATGGCGTTTGGGATATTCTTAATAAATACAAAATAACTTCATATTCTCAAAAAATTTCTTCTTATTTGAGAGGCATGGGTTATGAAGGTTTCATTTATGAATCTACTAAAGATTCAGATAAAAAATGTGTTGTTATTTTTATGGACAATCTAAAGATGGGTTCATTTTTAGAGGTTCATGATAAAACCCAAGGTATTCAATCCCAATTTTTAAGACATGATGGAAAACTTTGAAAATATCATTCGCAAATGACCTGAAATGACTGGAAAGTCCTAGCGAGCAATGATAATTAAGTTAACTAATAGTAATTAATAATGGTGGTACGAATCCACCACTCAAAACAATAGACGCACTTTTGGACAGAGAACTTCCAAGAATGCTTTGTTGAGAGTGATCTATTATTAATCAAAATTTTGAAGCTACCATTTTTAATAACCAACGGAATTATAGAATCCTTCTATTTTTATTCCTTGTGATCAAAGTCTTCGTCTTTTAAAACAGCATTCAGAAAATGAGGATTTTGAGATGCTGGATCGATAGACACACAATTGACGATACATGGACCATTTTAAAATTATTTGAGAATATTAGAGCATTAGAGCGGCCATATTCTTTACTCGATAACCTTTATGTTATAAGCTTTTCTTAACCTCAATTTCAACACAGACCGAGATCTTAAATGAATTATCCAAAAAAATTAATTTTGGCAGGCTTTTTTTTATTTTTATCGCTCAATCTTGCTCACGCAAACCTTCTGTATGTCTCCGGTGCGCTTAAAGCGGGCTTTGGATCTACATCCACAACTGACACCACCACTGTGCCATCTACCAGTATGGCTGCATATTCAGCAGAGGGAAGTTTGGGTTTTAGGCTTTATCATTTTATTTTATTAGGCGCGAGTGGGGAGTACTCCCTACGAAAGCAACTTACCAATCCAAGCAAAGTTTCCAATATAAATACTCAGGGAAGGTTAACGGCGGTTTATCCCATGTTGGGTTTTGATATGGGATCACTTCGAATTATTGCAAAACTTCCATCGCTAATAGCGGGGGATTATGCACTTGATAAAGCCAATTTCTCCGGCCAAAAAGTGAAATACAGCGATGCAGATGCACTATGCCTTCAGCTGCATTGGAAACGATCTGGTGGCGGACTGGTTCTACCTTATGTCTTCAAGGATCAATATTCGGATCATTCTACTTTTTGGGGAATTGAATATCAAAGTTTGAAATTTAAAAAAATGAGTTTGAATGGAACCGAATCTTCCCTAACGGCTGCTCAGCAATTTAATATGAAATCTTATTCACTTCTTTATGGATTCTTTTTTTAGGAAATAATTTATGAAAATTAAAAATATAATTATTGGTTGCTTTTTATTAACTTTATTTTCTTGTGGAAAAAATAGCGGGAATGCCCCGTCCTTAGCTTCTACTGGATCTACTGCGGCCAAACCTTGTTCAGGAGCTTCTGTTGGTGGTTACTGTTGGTATTTGGCAGCTAATTTAGCAAGTTGTGATACCGCTTGCGCCACTCATGGTGGTTATGATAGTGCGACAGCATCTTATGCCGGATCGAGTGGTTCTGATGCTAATTGCAGTGCCGTTTTGACTGCTCTTGCAGCTGCTGGTGGACCCTCCACTACTGGTACTAGCTGCGCTGCTGGCTATGGATGTAATGTTGATATCTTTTCCAATTGGATAAGATGCACAACACCGGCAACTGGTTCCTCACTCTTGGTCAACGGTCTTCGACGCGCTTGTGCTTGCTATAATTAAATAAATGCCATCGTGTTATCACCCAAAGACTTCCACTAAATATTCCAAGGGGCTAGAGACCAAAAAAATCTCATGCCCATTTATTTTATAAACTACTCTTTGAGAAAATATTTATTTTTGCCTTAAGTGAAAAGCGAAGTGAAATCGTGAAGATAACAGCGATTTTCAAGGTGTGCGTCTGTAGTTCGTAGTGGTCCACCATTTAATACTTTAGAAAATTGAAACAATTCTATCTTTGTTTTCTACTTCATCATCAAATGCTGTACTAGTTCGAACTGATCAGGGTTGTTCAAAATGAGGTAATCGCGATTTTCTCCCTCTGCTGCCTCAATGAGAAGTCCATGACTGTCTTTAGAATTTTCACTGATATTTAAATAACTATTAAATTTTTCCTTTTTTACTTTGTAGATCAAAACTTCAGAGGGCTTAACTTCATCATAAAGTTGGCGATTGCGAAGTGCTGAATAATCTAAGGCAGTTTCAATATTGGTCGCAAAATAATAACCATCCCCATAGTATCCATTTTTAGTAGGCTCAATTCCAAGTTTGATATTCTTTTTTGCGGCATATGTACTAGACCCAACAAAGACATAAATGTCATCGTTGCTCACAGAGCTTTTTGATAATATTTCATTTGTAACAATTCTATGTTGATATGGTCTTAAATAATCATCGAGTTCGGTGACAAATTTATTATTATATACACCTTTTAACGTTGCGATTGCTTGAGTAAATTCTCCAATTTTTCTCCTCAATAGAACAGAGAAGAACTCATGGCTAATCTCAACCTTGTCAATTGTTCTAATTTTAAACTCATTGATCTTCATTAACAAATCAAACAATAATTCATGAAGTTGTGATAATAATTTTTCTGAAAAAGTGAAATGATACTCCGTTGGAACATTGTTGATGACAGCTTTTAAATAGTCTTTAAATTCTTTTGCCATTAACTCTGAAGAGATCTCTAGATCTAATTCCAGATTTCCTTTAAAACTTCTTTTATTGTAGTCGCTACTTCCAAGGATGATTTTCTTATCATCAAATACTGTCAACTTTCCATGGAAAAACTTGCCTTCTGTTTTTTCAAAATCAATAAAATGTACCAAAATTCCATTTTGCCTTAGTGTCTCTATGGATTTCACATTAAATGGACGGTTAAGTGTAATCCCCATTGCGCGATATTCTCTAATGTTTTTGACAGTAATAATTTGAATTTCGATATTTGGATTAAGTTTCTTTTTACTAATTAGAGCATTAACAATATCGGCATCGCTAAATTCCACCTGACTTAAAGTGATAGTTTTTTCTGATTGTTGAATTGATTTAATTAAGTTTTGCTTTAATTCATAACTATTATAAAATTTTACTTGGGATTGCTGAGCTATTTTTACGACTTCATCAATGTAGTTTATGTTCTTTGTACTATTGGCAAGATCTTTATAAAATAGTGAGCGGAGTTCTTGAGCTTTTGTCCCTTGTAACCCAACGCCAAACTCCACAGTATCGGAATGACTATTAAAATTTTTGTTTCCTATATAAGCAAAGCGATTATCAACGATGACTACTTTCTTATGCATGTCTGGTCGAAAGACGGTCGTTTTTCTATCTATTGCATCTGTATCAAATTGATCAATTGTAATATTAGATTTTTTAAGTAACCGCAGCAATCTAAAGGCCTCTTCTTTTCGGTCTTGAGACGTATTTAATCTGGAAATATCGCTAATTTGTATATGAACTTTAACTCCCTCATTGGCCTTTTTTATCAAGAGATCAACCCATTTCGGATCATGCATTTTTAGTGATTGAATTTCTATCGAGTCTTCTGCATGTTGAATTATATCGAATAGGTAATCATTTATTTCAGTGTCACCAGTTAAAGTTAGTGCCTTATTGTTCTCCTCAAGGCTGATCCAGTTTCTTGTCAGCTTCTGTTTGACTGGCCGGACATCTTGAACAGTGAGAAATGACTGTATAAGTTTTTGACAGCTATCTGTACTAGCATTTGCCAGATTAAAAAATGTGACAAGTAATATTAAACTGATGGCCCTCATATCTAATATAAGGAGCAACTTACGTGCCACCTGATAAACAGGTCAATAGGAGTAATTATTTAGGAGTTGCTGCTAGTTTTCTGACGCCCTCGAGATACCGGTCTTCACATTTGTCTTTGTAGGCAGAGGCAGCCTTATCGTGGCCTTTAGACATTGAAAGCGAGTAGAGCATTTCAGGATAAGCGTTACATTTTTCTGGAATATTTTCTTTAGGGCCATGGGCGAATTGGTAGCAATAAGCATCCATATGCATGCGAGTAAACCAATTCATTTGATCTTGGGATAGCTTGAAATCGACTGCGGTATTTGCATGCAAATCTAACTCTTTTCTCAATTTGTTTTCTTGTTGGAAAGTTTGTGCAACTTCTGGATCAATTGGATTAGCCAAAGTTTTTTGTGAGTAAAGATCAAGACAGCGCCCGTTTGATTTATAATAAAATTGAATCAAGCCTAGTTCTTCAAATAATTTTTTCCCAGCATCATTTCTTCTTGCCTTGCAGTCTTTAACCCAGACATCGCGTTTTTCATTATATTCGTCAACAACTCTAGTTCTGACTTCTTTGTCGTAACGTTCTCGCTTTTTCATAGTGCTTACGATGGCATCATTAATTTCTTCAATATTGTCGTCACTTTTTTCTTTAGCCTCGCTATCTTTAGCATAGAATTGGGATTCAGCTTTTAATATTGATAGACGTAAGTTTTGCATTTCAGCTTCAGTTGATAATATTTTTCTTTGCATTTCTTTTAATTGAGAGCAGAAATAGTTTTCTGTACTGTCAGAAGCAATATTATTTTTTTCTGCAAAACCTACAAGCTTTTCATATTCTTTTAATTTCTGATCTAGCTCTTCAGCCGCGTTGTGAAAGACTCTTCGACAAGCAATCGATTGATCTTTTTCTTTGAACTTTTCAATATAGATGTCTCTATCAAAACTCATATCTTGCATCGCTCGTTTTAGATTGGCGACATAATCACTACCCATGTTTTTATCTTGAAAAAACTCAAAGGCCAATATCAATTCATCAACGGCACTTTCCATTTTTGCCAAATTACTTTGTTCCGAATCCCATGTTTGAATTGCTTTCTGGAAGTCATCCCATTCTAATTTTTTCTTTTTAGTTCCAGTAAAGAGTTCATACAAAAAACTCATTCCGGTTGAAATTCCTTCGACTGCTAAATTGACAGCTAAGCTTCCTAGCGCTGCTCCTGCAGCAGTGTAGAAAGCTACTTTTGCCATATGATCTGGATCAAGCATTTTTGAAGCTATTTTATTAGATTCTGCCCAATTGTCATTAAAGCGCGCGCCTTCTTTTGCGGCAGTATTATTTAATTGCTGTGCCTGATTATTCAAAATTGTATTAGTGTTGGCATAATTATTATTAAACTGCTGGCCTTGATTATTAACGGTTGCATTCATATTGCCCAAGTTATTATTTATGCTGTTGTTGACATTGCTTATGTTGTTATTAATTTGTGTTCCCTGAGTATTGATAGAAGCACTCACATCCGCAAGCCCATTGACGTTAACAGTTGTGTTGTTAGTTATGTTATTGGTCATGGTAACACCTGAACCATTAACTGCTGTTGTTGTAGTACCAGTTCCTGTTGATACCGTATTGCCAGGGATCGGATTATTACTTCCTCCAATCAAATTAGTTATACCCCCAGGAATTCCTGGAATGGCTTGAGCTTGTGCTTCGTCCACAAATAGTTTCTGGAAAAAATTTAAAAAACTAGTTTTAGCATCTGTTTCTCCTCGATAAGTACGAAGTAGCGCATGCAATTGATTGATCTCTGGGATTAATGCATTCTTTAAACCATGACGTGCAAATGAAGAGATAATCAGGATTTGATTTTCTTTCTTCAGAAGATCAATTCGAACATATCGATTAATACTTTTCCAATGTCCTTCCAGCAAAATACCATCTTGTATTTTATTGGCCTTTAAGACATTCCTTGGAAAACTTGAAATAATTTTTTTTGATAACTCGTTCGGAGTAGTATGATCTTGAGGATTTTTTAAATATGTAAATGTCGTTTCAGCAACAGAAATTGGAGTTTGATTAATCCAAAGATAGCGTTTAAAAAGTTTTACTTTAACTAAACTAGTACCATCAGTTCTCTCAACTGCTTTTTCATAGGCCCAATTTTTATTGAAATATTCATCACGAGCAAGCTGAGTTGCCCAGATGGAGTTTGATTGGATTATTAGAGAGAGGCCAATAATCCAAACAAATATAGATGAATGTTTTTTCACAATTCAGACCTCTTAAGAGGATTTATCGGTTAATTGATAGAATTGCTTTAGTAATGAGCCAACTACTGGAAATATCGTCTTAAAATCATCAGACTTGATGATTTGAAAATTAAAGGCTTCACTAGTGTGAACATTTACACCTGTGGAGGTTAGTAATGTCGAATTTTAGATTTATAGTTTTTCTGTCTCTCGGCTTGAATGTTGCTCTCGCTGAAATACCTCTTCCCCCTAAGGGCCTAGTGGGTATCGCTAAAAAACAACCCGACAGTGAACTAAGTATTTTGGGAATCACAATCGGAAAATCAACTCTCGATGACGTAAAAACAAAATTCAAAAGCAAAGAGATCTATCATGAAGGCGATGCTGGAAATACTCTCTATGTTTTATGTTTTAAGATTTCAAATGGCCAAACGATTGCTTTTGAGTCTGGTGAATTGCGAGGTGATACACATATAGTAAATTCAATTTCAATCAATAATCCAAAAGACGCATACCGATTAGACAAAGTTTGTGAAAAGACAACCTTGATTAAAACTAAGCTCGCAATTAATGGATTAAGTTTAGGAATGTCTCCGGAGCTCATAAAGAGATTAAAAGGAAAACCGAGTCAGCAAACAGCGAACTCGCTTCTATATAAATACGAAGTTAAAGAAAAAGCTGAAAAAGGGGAGATGGACATAGTCTCCAGTTTTGCCATTGAATTTAAGCAGGACTTCGCAACAGCAATAACTGCTTCGAAGGTAGAAACTTATTGAGACTGGCCCGGTGCTTCAGAACGTATCTAATCGTTAACTTTTCTTGCAAACCCTTAAATTTAAGTATCAAATACTACAAAGTATTTAATTAGGGGGAAGTAGTGAGGTTTTTAGTTCTAGGTTTGATTGGATTATTCACTTTTAGTCAGAGCGTGTTTGCGCAAGAATTTTCTAACAAGCTTTATGGTTATTCTCAATTAGATTTCAAATCTAGTGATGATCCAGTTTTATTAAAAGGTTTCAGAGTATCAAGAATTAACTTAATTGATGATTTTAACTTAAGCAATGAATCGCGATTTGTAGTTGATGTCGAATATGAAGATGGCACTGATTTGCCATCAGATGCACCATTAAAAGGATCTGTAAAATTATCGAGAGGTTTTTTTGAATATAATTTTCATTCAAATACTTCGATTAGTTTTGGTAAAATTCTAACTCCATTTGGACTATTAAATGAAACGCATGATTTTACTATTACGTATTTACCAATTGAAGTTCCACTGCCATATCGTAAATTTATCCCAGTAGGTACTAATCAATTTACTAGAGCATTTTCAAAATATTCAACAGGTATATCAGTAAAGGATATTTCTAAATTTGCCCAAAAGTATAATTGGACAAATCAACTTACAGTTGCAAATGGCGCAACTGAGACCAATAGAGGATCTGACCCTAATGGAGATAAGTTAATCTCTTTGAAGTCTTCATTAAAATACACAACCGGAAACAATGTATTTGAAACAGGTCTTTCTGGGATGACTGAAAAAGATTCTTCTTCGTTTGGTGGATCTGATAAAAAAAGATATTATACTTATGGGGCCCATTTTAAATTTGAAAATGATAAGATTAACTTTTCGGCAGAAGCGTTTTATTCCAAATTTAATGCAGCGACTGTAAATAAGCAGGAGGCTTTAGCCTACTACGCAAACTTAGGTTATAGCGTAAACGAGACTACCATTCCATACATCTTGTATTCAAAAGCATATCGAGATTTAAGCAACAAAAATAACTCAGATCGAGAAATGATCTTTGGTTTAAATAAATCTTTAATGGAAAAAGTTATTTTGAAGTTTGAATACACAAGATCCGAAAGAGAAGTAGCTGAATTGGAGAAAAAATTTCAAACTTTGGCTGCCGATTTAGCAGTCGCATTCTAGGGGTTTGAATGAAGATTTTACCAATATTATTATTTTTCTTAATTCAGCAGAATGTTTATGCACATGTCATTGTTCTGAATAAGAAAAATCCAGTTGCGAGTTTAACAGCTGAACAAGTGAAAGAAATATATCTTGGTGAGAAACTACGTTGGGATGATAACGTTCCAATACACATTGTAGATTATAATTCGAGTTACCCGACTCGAATCAATTTTACGAATAATATTTTAGGATTATCAATTGCTCGTGTTAATAAAATGTGGATTAAGTTGAGTCTCGCTGGATCAAGTATTCCTCCGAAGATATTAAGATCCGAAGCAGAGGTTGTGGAGAATGTGAGTAACGATCCAAGTGCTATTGGTTACGTTGAGAGTACAAGTGGCTTAAATTTAGGTACGGTTAAAGTTATAAAGTTAGAGAATTAATTGAAAAATAAAATAAGCATCGTTCATCAGATTTTTATTGTTTTTATTTTGCTTACAGCTTCTTTGTTGGCCGGTTCCTATTTTTATTTTGCGAATAACCAGAAGGAAACTTTTGAGTTTCAGTTCAATCAAAAAAATAGAAGCGTTTTAGAGACTGTAAAAGTTGGATTGGAAATTGGTCTTCAAAATGAAAACTTTGAAGCCATTCAAAAAGTGTTCAGTTGGGTTAAGCAACAACCAGACTTTGAATGGATTGGGATTAAAGATTCTTCAGGAACTTTTTTTGCGCAATACCCGGAAATTGATGTCAAAGAAAAGGATTTGAAAAAATATACTGATATCAATATGCCTGTAGTTTCTTACTCTGAAGATTTTCAAGCGGCAGCAGAAAAAGACACCGTATACATAACATTTAGTACAAAGAACTATAAGGAAAAGAAAAATAAATTAATTAGTGATGTTTTGATATCCTTCTTGTTTTTATTTGTTGTGGTCGCTTTGGTTTCGTTGCTAATTTCATTCGCTTTATCTCGTCCAATTGTAAGACTACAAGATGCAATGGATAATGTTGCCAAGGGCGATCTTGGTTTTAGGGCAGAGCTGACTGGGACTAAGGAGATCGTTAGTTTAACAAATAGTTTTCACTTTATGATGGATGAAATTCAGTCAGAGAGAAAACGCTCAGAAAATTTATTGCTTAATATTTTGCCTAAGGTAATTGCTGAAAGATTAAAAAAAGGAGAGAGCAATATTTCCGATGCATATTCAGATGTAAATATTCTTTTTGCTGATTTGGTTGGTTTTACAGAACTATCTTCAAAATTAGATGCTCATAAATTGGTTGAAGTTTTAAATCACATTTTCACAGAGTTTGATAATTTATGTGAAAAATATAATATTGAAAAAATTAAAACAATAGGTGATAGCTACATGGCCGCTTCGAATTTGCCAACTCCAGATTCAAATGGAGCTGTAAATTTAGTTATGATGGCAAAAGATATGATTGTGGCCCTTGCAAAGATTGAAGAAGAATATAAATACAATCTTCAGGTGAGAATAGGTATAAATTCAGGGCGAGCAGTCGCTGGAGTTATTGGAAAGAGTAAGTTCATTTACGATCTATGGGGGGATTCAGTTAATTTGGCGTCTCGTTTGGAGTCTCATGGTATCCCTGGACGAATTCAAGTTAGTGAAGAGATGTACCAGCATGTCAAAGATCATTTTCAATTTGAAGAGCGCGGAATGATAAAAGTTAAAGGCAAAGGGGAGCTTAGAACTTATTTGCTAATCTCGTAAAATCTAAAAAATAATGTCATTTGGTCCTTTTTTGCTTAAGAAAACTTGAATTGCAATTCTTGTTTATGTATCTTTTCATTCCAAACAAAATATGGGGGCTACAATGAAAAAGTCTATCTTACTCGCGATTATTTGTTTATCTGCATCAGTTGCCAATGCTGACATCACAATTGAAGCTATGAAAATTCTTGGCTCATTTCGTGGAAATTATAATCCATCAAATTGCGTTGAAAGAATCGTAAAAAATGGAGTTGATCAAACTGTCCGTGCCTGTGCTACAGATGGAGTACAAATTGATTATAATCACGTAAGCGGAGTTATGCTTGCTTACTTGTTCACTGATTACAATGGAGAGAATCCTGGACTTGCTTACGGAAGAATGGTTGGGGTAACTCAACTTGGATGTAGAGAAATGAATGAACGAAATAGCAAAGAGTGCTTTGATGTAACTCCTGGTTATTTTGCTCAAAATGTAGATTATAACTACATCACTGCTTGTGAAGGAAAAGAATTCACAAACAATACAAAAATTCACTGGGAACTAAAAAAGGCCGGATCGACTGTTAAAATGCTTGTACATGAAGACATCTTTATCAATATTTGTAACGATCAAGGAAAACTTGATGCTCCACTTGTAATGACTAAAGATCTATCTATTGATTTAAATAAAATGTAATTTTCAAAAGCTACGATGGAGTTTGGCAGTTTAGCTGCTAAGGAAGTCGTAGCTTTTTTTGCTTCGTCCTCGTCTTAATAATCACTTACTCCTCTTTCTATCTTCTCCTCCTGATTGACGTTTATATACCCTGTAAAAAATATCTGTTTATCTTGCGAAAATTTGTAGATCTGCCAAGATAGGCTGCATCATTCATTTTGGGAGTTCATATGAAAACAATTTTATGTGCCTTATTTTTTATCACAGCATCAGCGATGGCCACTGATGGAGATTCACATATTTTAGCGAAGTGTACAGGGAGAAATGTCGATGTGGAATTTTTTGTTCCTCATTCATTAAATGAAGTACTGGTGAACGTTGAACAAGCAAGTCCTTATGCCTTAGTAACCTTGAGTGACTCTAACATCAAAACAGAAAATGTCAGCTCTCGAACTTATAAGCACAATGCAGACGGATTAAATATTGAATTAAAATTAGGAATTAAAAATAGAGCAGTCGATAAAGAGAATGTGGTTCTAACAATTAATAAGAAACAACAAAAATTAGATTGTAGATAATTATAAAAAAGAGGATCAAGCAACAACTGCTTGATCCTCATATAAAGAAACTAGTTTATTTCAACTAATGATGTCTTTGGTGCCACTGGAAGTCTTGGCATATCGATCTTAGGAAACTTTCCTGTTAAGCTTTCCAAGAAAGCAACAATGTCTTTTACTTCATCGTCTTTTAAATCTTTATCAAGTTGTACTTTTGCCATAACACGAACAGCTTCATCTAAAGTTGTAACTGCACCATTATGAAAATAAGGAGCTGTTAAAGCGACGTTTCTCCATGTAGGAACTCGCCACATATTTTTATCGTCTTCTTTTTTAGTTACACCAAATCGGCCTGCATCTTTTAAGAAATCATATTTTTTTGCATATGTATTTTCTGCAAAAGTAGGAAATTTTTGAAAATTCCCTTCACCCATTTTCATTTCACCGTTGAAGTTTGCTCCTGAGTGACATGCGGTACATCCAACTGCTTGAACAAGCTTCATTCCGTTTAAAGCATTTTTATTCAAGGCCTTCTTATTTCCTTTCATGTATTGATCAAAGGCGCTATCGCCGGCAATTAAAGTTCTTTCAAATGAAGCAATTGCTTTTCCAATATTAATTTTTGAAATTGCTTTTTCTTCTTTAGGGAATGCTTTTTTAAACATAGAAACGTAGCCATCGATCTTTGATAATCTTTCTACAACGACTTCGTAATTTGGCATTCCCATTTCGATTGGGTTTGTGATTGGACCAACAGCTTGTTCTTCAAGTGAAGCGGCCCTTCCGTCCCAAAATTGAACCGAGTGAAATGCTGAGTTCCAAACTGTCGGAGCGCTTCTTCCACCTTTTTGTCCATTGATCCCAACAGAAACACTTCTCATATCTTCTCCGCCAGACATTACGTTATGGCATGAGTTACAAGAAATTGTTCCGTTCATAGAAAGTCTTGGATCAAAAAATAAATTTTTACCTAAATTAATTTTTTCCAAAGTCATTGGATTGTCTTTGGGAATCGGTGGTGTCTTAGGTAGGGGAGAAAGTGCAAATGAATTAGCAGAAAATAAAATTGATAGAAATAAACTTGCATAAAGTTTCATATTATTGGCCTCCAAAAATACATTGCATAAACATTACAAAAGAAAAAATAAAAAATCATCAGGCAAATTTGATATTTGTCATGCAAATGAGATTTATTGTTTTTGGAGTTGGGTAAAAGAGTCTACTGATGAAAAGCTATTTATACTTCGTGGACCTCTTTTCTTTTTCCTTCTTTAAGAAGTAGAGGAAGTAAAAATAAAACTACTGGTATACCGGTAAAGATTCCACCAATAACTGCGGTTGCCAGTGGTCTTTGGGTTTCTGCTCCCATCCCATGGCTTAGGGCCGCTGGGAAAAGTCCGATTGCAGCGAGAATCCCTAGCATTAAAATGGCCCTTAATCTTGATGATGTCGCCTTTTCAATAGCGACTTGAAGAGAATCGCCTTCATTTAGAAACCCTGCAAATAAAGAGGTAAGAGTTACGCATCCTAGAGAAATGACCCCAAATAAAACGAGAATACCAACAGCTGCAGGTACAGAAAATGAGATACCTCTAATAAACAATAAGATAATACTTCCTGTTGTTGATAATAATAAGCTGAATAATATTTTTAGGACCCAGTCTATTCTTGAAAATAGCATAAAGAGTAACAGGCCGATAAGAACGGCAGTCGCAGGAACTACGACGATAAGTCTTTGCATAGCGCGAGTTTGGTTTTCAAATTCGCCACCAATTTTTAGAAAGTATCCTGTTGGTAGTTTTAGTTTTTTTAATTCGCTTTGAACATCTTTAACAACACTGCCTAAATCTCTGTCTTGAACATTAAATTTCACACCTAGTCTTCGATAGCCCTCTTCATGATTAATAACCAAAGGCCCTGGTTGGAATTTGATATCTGCTAAGTTTTGAAGTTCAGTAGATTTATTATTAGGAAGTGGAACAGGAAGCTTCTTAATTTGTTCAATCGTAGATCTATAATGTTCAGCAGCTCTAACGACAACATTAATTTTTGTTTCCCCGTCGTAGATCACTGCGGTTTTCTTTCCTCCAACAGCTATTTCAATTAAATCATTTATGTCTTGCAGAAGCACTCCTGATTGAGCAACACGGGATCGATCAAGGCGAATTGTTAACTGAGGCACCATTGGCATAGAAGAGACTTCACCTAAATCAACAATCCCTGGAACTTTATGCAAAGTTGTTTGAATTTGATTTGAAATTTCTGAAAGTACTTTAATATCTTTGCCATAAATTTTGACAACATTTTTCCCTTTAGCTCCAGAAATGGCCTCTTCAACGTTGTCAGCGATCGGTTGGGAAATATTGAAATCAATTCCAGGTAATGTATCCAGTTGAGAACGAATATGTTCAATCAACTTCTCTTTTTCATGTCCAAATCTTGTCCACTCTTCTTTGGGTTTTAGATCGACAAAAAACTCGCAGTTATCAAAAAGGTTAGGATCTGTTCCATCTTCAGGTCCTCCTAACTGTGAAACTGCTGTTTTAATTTCGGGATTAGAACGCAAAAGAAGTCTTATCTTGCGGGATAGCTTCACTCCTTCTTCTAGACTTGTGGAGTGAGGATAAGTGGCGCGTATCCACAAAGCTCCTTCATCTAATTCTGGAATAAATTCAGTACCGGAGAGGATAAATATTATTAGACCAACTATCCCAAGACCTGCAAATGAAAGATAAACTTTTTTACTATTTCGAAATATAACATTTTTTAAAAAATGCTCGTATTTTGTTTTAATTTTTAAAAACCATTTAGGCTCATGCGCATCTTCGTTATGACCAGAACGAGTATGACCATTTTTTTTGTGAGAAATTTCCAAAATGGTAGGTAGTAATGCTGGAATAAATGTCAGTGAAGCTAATAGAGCTCCAAGAAGTGCAAAGCAAATAGTCCAAGCGAGTGGCCCAAACATTTTCCCTTCGACTCTCTCTAATGTAAAAATTGGCAAATATGCCGTTATAATCATACACATAGAAAAGAATACAGAACGTATTATTTGTGTAACTGATTTTTGAATAAACTTTGGGGTGATATCGTTATGAATAGCACTTTGAAGTAAAACAAATTCCACGATGATTAGAGCTCCATCGATAATGATACCAAAATCCAGTGCCCCTAATGAAATTAGGTTGGCGGGAGTCTTAGTTAATTTCATCATTATAAAAGCAAAAAATAAGCTGAGTGGAACAACAAAAGTAATGATTAGAGTTGCTGCCCAGTCTTGTAAAAATAGGAAGAGAATTACAACGACTAGAATTATTCCCTCGAGTAGATTATGAGCAACAGTCTTCAAGGTTCTATTAACTAGATCTGTTCTATCATAATACTTTTTAACTTTTACTCCTTCAGGTAAAAGGTTACTCGAATTAATGTCTTTTAATTTCTCATTTAGTAGTTGGCCTGTCGTTACAGGATTGTCGCCTTTTCTTAATAGGGCGATACCCTGAACAATTTGATCTTTTTCATCTCGTCCAACGACACCTCTTATTGGAGCGTGAGATTCAAAAACAGAAGCTATATCTTTTAATTTGATTGAAGTACTTCCCCTTTGAGTGAGTCCAATATTTCTTAAGTCATCAAGCGATTTTACTTCACCATCAGAGCGAACAACAAAACTTTGATTAGGCCAGTTGATCATGTTTCCGCCGGCATTTGTCCCGGCATTTGTTAATGTATCAGCAAAATTTCTTATTGATAAACCGTAGGTGTTAAGTCTAAGAGGATCAGCAGCAACTTCAATTGTTTTTACAAGTCCACCATAGCCAGATACATCGGCAATTCCTGGAACTTGTCTAATTTGTTTTTCAAGAGTCCAATCTTCAAGAGTTCTTAATTCAGTCAAGGTTTTGTTGGGTGAAGAGATTTCATAACGAAGAATTTCACCAGTTACAGAGCTCATTGGGGCCAAGTTTGGAGTTATCCCTTGAGGAATATCTGCCGTCGCGATTTTTTCATTGGTCTGAGTTCTTGCCCAGTAACCATCGACATCATCATCAAACGTTAAATTAATAACTGATAAACCAAACTCAGTGACAGATCGACTCTGAATGACTTTAGGAATTCCAGCAAATTCATTTTCCAGAGGAGTTGTAACCATTCGCTCAACGTCTTGAGCAGCTTGCCCTGGAACTTGAGTAATGACTTGCACACTTTGATTGAGAACATCGGGAAAAGCCTCAATTGGAAGTTTAAGGTAGCTAGCAATTCCGCCTACAATAATTCCAAGGACCGCTATAATGACGATTGCTTTAAAACGAAGTGAAAAACCTATAATTGAATTTAACATTATTCATCACTCTCGATAATACCTTCAAGAAGAAGAGCGCCGTCTGCGACTACATACAATCCTTCTTTGACTTGATCGTTTTCCTTGATGTTCATTTGGACTTTATTTTTTGAAATGACATTAATCATTGTTCGAACAAATTTGTTAGGGTTCTTCTGGTCTTGAATAAAGACAGTGTCTCCATTTGGAACAACAATCAATGAAGTAAGAGGGATAACAGTTGATTCACTTTCTCTGATAGCAATCTCTGCTTTTAAATAAGTTTCTTGAGGCAATCCCGCTGGCGGAAGATCAGTAAACTCACATCTGACCTTAACCATATTGCTAGCTGGATCAGCAATCGGGCTCACATTTGAAACTATTGCTGAGAAATTACTGTTGTGTTCAGGGAATCTTACTTTCATTCCAGGCTTTAATTTTATAGCTGTATCCGGGGGAACATCAGCGACAAATTGGCGAGTTGTATTTTTTGCAACAATAAGGATTGGATCGCCTAAATTAACAGCAGATCCAGGATTAATTTTTTTATCAATAACAACGCCATTGATAGGAGATCTAAAAGGAAGATTAGGTGAAGTTCGATTGACATCGCTAACATCAAGCCCAAGTGCCTTTAATTTTTGATTTGAAAGTTGAATTAACTCTTTGTCATTTTGTTTAACGGCCATTTTATATTCTTCTACTGCCGTAATTAAATCAGAAGACCAGATAGATCCTAAAATTTGACCTTCTTTTACTCTATCACCAATTGTAACTTTTAGATCTTCAACTCTTCCCTGGGCCCTTGCTGTAATATTAATGATGTTTTGATCAGGGATAGTGATTTTTCCTGTTACTTCAACTGTTTCAGGAAAAAGAGTTTTCTGTATTTTTTCAATTTTAAGCTGACTTAAATTTCTCACTTCAACAGTTTGAGCATCTATTTTTTTTGCAACAGGCTCAGGGGCAACTTCTTTTTTTGAACAAGAAGTGAGAATTACCAATGAGGACAAGATTAATAATTTAATAGGATTAGCGGCATGCATGTGGAACTCCTCTTCTTGTCCATTCACATCCAATCGTTAAAGTTATTTGATTGATGCTTTCTGCAAGTTGTTTCTTGTGATCAAGGACGTCTCTTTCAGACTGAAGCCAGGCTTTTCTAGCATCAAGTAAGTTAAGATAATTGAGCTTACCTAATTCAAAAGATTTCATGGCCAATTGATAGTTGGCCACTGCTGCAGGGAGGACGATATCTCTTGAGCTTTCATAGAGCTTCTTATTTGAAATATAATTGCTCGTAATGTTTTGTAGATCAGCAATCGCACTTGTTCTTGCAGATTCTTCGTTTAAGGTCGCAGTCATATAGTCTTTCCTTGCTGCCTCAATACCAGGAACTTCATTGAAAGGAAAAAACAATGGGATATTAAAACTTACTCCGACTGTATAGGACCTCGAAACAGAAAGGGGAGAAGCTGCAATAACATGATAGTCGTTCATAGAGGCGTTTAATTGGATATCTGGAAACAATGATAGACCACTTAAACTTAGTAACGATTTTGAAGCTTGAGTTTGGTAATTGAGCGCCTTAAGTTGTGGACGATTATCAAGCAGTAGCTCTTTTAATTCATTGTAAGACTTATCTAAATTGACATCTGTCCAATCTGTAGCAATTTGAGGATAAAGGTTTTTATCTTCAGATCGTCTTAGTAATGTTCTAAACTGAATTAAAAAAGATTCTTTGGCCGCTTCCTGGATCATAATGTCATGCTCAACACTTGCTTTATAAAATTTAGCGTTCAGGATATCAGTTTGAGCGGCCTGAGCAGCAGAATATCTTTTTTCAGTTATGATCACTGTTTGATTAGCTCGAACAAATTCTTTGTTCAGTGATTTAATCAGATTATCATTAACGGATAGTTCAACGTAAATATTAGAGAGAGACGTGAGGAGCTCTAGTTCCTTTTGCAGAGCTGTCTCTTTTTGAGACATGGCCTGTTGTTCTAGTTGACGACTATTGTAAATTGCTTTCCCGGGAAAACCTAACGTCCAACTTATTCCATAAACAGTTGCTCCTCCTTGACTGAAAATACTTGGATTAGGGACATCTGTTTTTGTAATGCTGAATTGTGGTTCGTTAGGCGCAATGGCCTGAATCGATTTGAATTTAAAGCTAGCTTCTTGTTCTCGAATTGATAAGATATCAGGATTTTTTTCAAGAACTAATTTAGCAGCTTCAGTATAACTTAAATATCTTCCTTCTGATTTTGTCTCTTCCTTTGAAACGGAACCATGTGCAGTTAAAGAAACTAGAAAAAAATAATATAAATATTTGTACATTTATTAGTTCACTCTTTCTAAAATTAAATCAAATTGCTCTGCTCTGCTGGCGCTAGGTAACCACGAGCAATACAGCATACTAGTATTCGTATTTGAGCAACTTATTTGAATCCCTTCAGTGTTAATTCCTGGGACTTTTAAAGCAAGAGTACCTGTTGATTGATCGTAATTTCCATTGTTGAAGCTAAAGCTGATAGGGTCAATTTTTACGCCGTTTTTCCCTTTGATAGACACGACAATATTTCCCACAATTTTTGGAACAGGAGTAGAAACTCCATCTTGGTAGACAGACATAACTTTCAAATTCATTGTTACATAATAAGGGGATTGATCTAAGTTTTTGCTTGTTACATACTGTCCTTGAATAACACTGTATTGTTGCTTCAAGACAGTAGATGTTTCATTGT
Organism: Bacteriovoracales bacterium; assembly: GCA_037444575.1. Taxonomy (GTDB): domain Bacteria; phylum Bdellovibrionota; class Bacteriovoracia; order Bacteriovoracales; family Bacteriovoracaceae; genus Bacteriovorax. The sequence continues at coordinate 247,424 of JBBIME010000006.1, read as the reverse complement.
TTAGATCAAGCTGTCTGGTTGCTGTATCTTGTAGCGTTTCTTTTCCACAACCAAACATCACAAGAAGTGCAGTTAATTGTGTGATCAATAAAGTTTTTTTCATATCGTTACCTATTTGTTTAGTGAATTATAATGTTGATAGATTCCTTTTAATAAAATTCGATCTGTTTGTGCCTCAGTGACCTTATATAAAGCAGACGTAGTGATATTATTAACTTGAGCTGAAACTTTATCTTGAAGTGCCCCAACAAGATCAGAGAGCACAAAATTTGTTCCATAGTTAAGCTGATCTAAGATTCGGTTGACTCTCTTTTGTTGAATTTCAATTGATTGTTTAACTAATTTGTCATTATTCATTTCATAGTTTAGTGAATCAAAAAGGCCTGCAATCTTACTTGAAGTTTGATTAATAAGTTGTGATTTTATTAACTGAAACTCTGCTACTTGTGCGGCCGATTGTTTTGCCACTGGGAAAAGTGCTGCACCCAACGCCAATTGTGGAGCAACACTTGGATCAAACATAGAGAAAAAGCGCTCGACTCTTTGTGTTTTCGCAACTTGAACCAAAATATCTGCCTGACGAATTTCGTGAGAAACCGACACGGCAGCGGCCGTTGCGACTGATTCATCTAAAATTGTATCTTCCAAATTCCTATTGATATCAAAATTAACATCAGTGATACCGTTCGGATTGTTTAATCCTATAGACATCGCTAATGCCTGGAGATCCTGTTTAAGTGTCATGTCAGATTGAAGAATGGCCTGGTCAATATTATTTAATATTGATAGAACATCTTGAGATGAACCAAAAGGAAGTTGTCCTAGTTTTTCTCTCATAAGAAGTTCACTATATATTTGATCTATGTTGACCCGTTCATTTCTAAGCGTAAACGAAACATTTTTATCTTTCTCAAAGTTGTAGGCCAGCTGCTCAGTAAATAAGACAGCATTGAGTTTCATTATCGTTGCAGTTTCAATCTCTGCTTTTGATAATAGATCAGCTTCTTTTACTTGCATCCAACGGTTTGGAAGTAAAAATGGTAACAAATCTCCAGTTACTTGAAGTAGTGAAGCAGTGTTAACTCCACCAAGTAAAGCACCGACTGTACCTGTTGAGACATGTGGCAATTGGGCAAAGAGGAGTGCTTTTGCATTAAATTTTGATTCAAGATAACGTTGAAATTCGATACGAGTTGAAAAATCATACTGACTAGCAAGATCTAGAACTTCAGAAAAATTGTAGCTTCTAGGAGCTTCTGGCATTCCCTGATTTTGTGTGAGATCTTGAAACTTCGTTAAGTTAATAGTTGTTTTATTGTTTTGATCATCACTGAAGCTAATAATGAGCTGATCTTCAGAATAGCAAAATTCAGCAGCTTCATTTTTAAAACAAGGACGATCATTAAATAAATTGTTAAGATTAAATGCAAATTTAATAGACCTACTTAAATCTCCCGAAATCGACACGAGATATCTTCCTGTAACAGGTACAGTGACTTCTATTTTGTAATTACATTTTGTTTTTGAGCTCTCAATACAATCAATCGTGGCCAAAAGTTTCTTTTTATTTTCTAAAACGACTGAAGCGTTAACAGGAATTAGATTTTTTGCCTGTTCACTCGCGAAACTTCCTTTGTAGTTTCCAACAGTGTCACTTATGTTTGAGTGACACGAAGAAAGGATCAAACTTGATAAGGCAATTAAAATTATTTTTTTCATATCTTACCTTCTAGAAATTCATCCCAATAGAAATTTGTTCTCTTCCGCCATCACTAAAAACACGAGAGTTTTGCTCGCCTTGTTTAATATATTGGATCCATTCAAGGGAACAAAAAGAATTTTGAATTGGGAAATTCATCATTTGAACGCCAATCTCTGGACCGAAATGAATTTCATTAAATGAATTATCACCTCCGCCCAATGAGCTTTGCGCTCGAGAAGAGATTAAAGTAGTTGCGATTCCTAAAAATGGTGCAACAACTTCTCTGTAGGTGTAGGCAAGAAGTCCTTTGACAGTAACATCCAATGCAAAAAGATTAATCTCACTAGAACTCTTGCTAAGATGCAATTTATTAGTAGAAGTTAATGTTCCTTTTTGCCAATGAGTTGATAAATTGTAATCACCAAGGACTCCGAAATTGTTTTGTAATGGTAAGATGTTATGTCGAACACCTACGCCTAGTCCTTTCATTTGTGTGTTCGAATAATTCGATTGATAATTTCCTGTATAAGAAGATAGTTGATTATGGGCCAGGTTTAGTGGCGCCCAAAAGAAGTAAAAGCTATGCTTAAACCTCTCATAGTCATACTGATTAGAATAACTGATATCACCGATCCCCAGAGGATTGTTTTCTGGACTCATGACAGGAGTTGAGTTTTCACTTGCAATTAAGTTTGAACTTAAAGCAAAGGTTATCCCTAAGATTAAAGCTATATATTTTTTTGTCTTCATGCTCGGCAGACTACAGAGCTTTAAAATTATAATCAAATTACACTATTATTACGCATCATAAGAGTGAATTTATTTCATATCGAATATTATTTTTTTATAGAATTTTCTTAAATTTCATTTCATTCACATTACAACTCACAAATGATCGAATGAAGATTTATTCGGAAGCAAATTTGCATATTATTTTTTGTAGCATTGTGCTGTCTAAAGGAGGAAGTTATGTCCATTAAATCTATATGCAAAACAAAGATCGTCACCGTTGGGAAAAATTCCACACTAAAAGATGTCGCCGCAGTCATGCAAATGCATCATGTAGGATGTGTCATTGTTACTGAGGGCATGGATGGTAAAAGAATTCCGGCGGGAATCATCACTGATCGAGATATTGCGATGGCCGTAGGAGCGTCACTAAAACCGCAGGATATTCGCGTTGACCAAGTTATGCAATCGCATCCTATGACAATAAATGCTGATGACGGCATCTTTGAAACTGTACTAAGAATGAAAGATATGGGAGTTAAGAGACTTCCTGTTGTTAATACAGATGGATCTCTTTTTGGATTAATTTCTTCCGAAGATCTTTTAAGTTTAATGGCAGAAGAGATTAACAATTTAGCAAAAATTTCTGAGGTTCAGATAAAAAATGAAAAGGGTGTAAGAATGCCGAAAGAATCTCACATTGAGATTTAATAATTATTAAAGAAGAGATGTTACTGTAACATCTCTTCTTTTTTCTCTTTGGTTACTTCTTGAATGACTTCTTGTTTTATTGGAATATTAGCAGGCATATTTTTATTGTATGTTTTTCCATGTTTCTTCCAAAAATCTTCAATTTCCTCCACATCTAATGTCTCTTTCTTGAGTAATTCTTCCACACAGATCTTTATGAACTCTGTATTTTCCTCAATGACTTTTTTGGAAATTGTTCGACATGAATCAAGGATTCCTTTTATTTCAAGATCAATTTTTTCTTCTGTTTTATCACTCCAATTTTTATAATTATTAGTAGGGTAGTCGGGCATTTGAAGAAAGCGATAGCTCGGACTCTCTTCGCTGACTAATCCCAGGGCCTCTCCCATTCCATATTGGGTAATCATAGCTCTTGCGATATTAGATGCTTTAACTAAATCATCTCCGGCCGCAGTCGTTAGATCTCCACAGAAAATTTGTTCTGATACACGCCCGCTAAGAAGTGTCGCAATTTTATTGTTTAACTCTTCCCTGGTCATTATATAGCGGTCTTCTAAAGGTCTTTGGAGGGTGTATCCCAAGGCCCCAATTCCCCTTGGAATAATGCTGACTTTTTGAACCTTATCCTGAGTTTGAAGTCCTAAAGCAACGCTAGCGTGTCCCATTTCATGATAAGCAACTCTTTTCTTTTCCTCAGGGTTCATCAGTCTTTGTTTTCTTTCAAGACCGGCAACAATTCGCTCTATTGCTTTGACAAAATCATTGGACTCAACACTTTCAGCATTTCTTCTTGTTGCAATAAGAGCAGCCTCATTAATCATGTTGGCGAGATCAGCACCTGAGAATCCTGGGGTCATTGAAGCAATATCTTCAAGCTTTACATCTTCTTTTAGTGTGATGTTTTTGATATGAATTTTTAAAATTTGTAAACGCCCTCTTTGATCAGGCTTATCTAATAATATCTGACGGTCAAACCTTCCAGCGCGAAGAAGTGCAGGGTCAAGAACTTCTGGACGATTGGTAGCTGCCAATAAAATGACTCCTGAACTAGAATCGAAACCATCCATTTCAGCTAGAAGCTGATTGAGAGTTTGCTCTTTTTCATCGTGTCCGCCAGTGAAATTGGCCATTGATCGCGTTTTTCCTAAAGCATCAAGCTCGTCAATAAAAACGATACAAGGGGACTGACTCCTTGCTTGGTCGAAAAGATCTCGAACTCGAGCGGCCCCCATTCCAACAAAAAGTTCTACAAACTCGGATCCATTAATTGAAAAAAATGGAACGTTTGCTTCACCAGCTACGGCCTTGGCCATAAGAGTTTTCCCTGTTCCTGGTGGACCGACTAATAGAACTCCTTTTGGAACATGGCCTCCGAGCCTTGAATATTTTTTGGGATCTTTCAGGAAATTGACCACTTCAATAAGCTCTTCTTTGGCCTCATCAACTCCGGCCACATCGGTAAATGTCGTTTTTATATCTTTTTCGACATAAACTTTTGCTCTTGATTTGTTAAACGAAAGCAAGCGATTACCTGGAAGTTTAACGGCATTTCTGAAAAGCATGATGATAAAGAAGAGTGGAAATAACCATAAGAGTGCATTACTCCAGAATGTAGATTTAGGATTTGCTTGAAACCTAATTCCCTTATTTTTTAGAAGAGGAATTAAGGCAGTGTCATTTACTTTATAGGTTACTAAACTTTTGGTATTCCCTTTAACCGTTGCAATAATTTGATCATCATTAAAGACAACTTCTGTGACTTTCCCCTGATCAATGAGTTTTAAAAATTCATCGTAGGATTTTCTTTCTTGGATAGAGTTTGAAAAAAAGTTAAATGCTATCAGGAAAACAATAAAAATCCAGATCCAGGTGGATCCAAAATTTATGTTTTGAGGCGGTTGATTGCTATCTTGAGTCGTCATCTAATCCTTAATAAATTTATAGAAAATGCCCAACAATTTTTTTGTTGGGCATTCGTCTCTTAATGAATTTTAATTTCTTTCACATTCGTCGCTTGTGATTTAGGAATTTTTACAGTCAAAACTCCATCAGCATAACTTGCGTCTACTTTATTTGAATCTACTGAACTTGGAAGATTAAATGATCTCGTAAAAGATCCAAAAAATGATTCTGAAAAATAGCTTTTAGAATCTTTTTCTTCTTTGTTTTCTTTTCGTTCGCCACAAACAGTTAGTCTGTTGTCTGCGAGTTCAATCTGAACGTCTTCTTTTTTTATGCCGGGAATATCGAATTGAACAATATACTCTTTTGCATTTTCTTTCACATTACAGCTAGGTGAAAAGTCATAGCCTTCATATGAAGTCGGGAAGGATCCAGAGAGCAATCGATCCATCTCCTGTTCTATTTCAGATAGAGATCGCAAGGCAGGGAGCATTGATTGACGAAGTGCTCTTTGCGGCGATGCTATAAGTGAATTTTTCATTTTAAACCCCCTTGATAAGCACTATTGCTTTACTCTATAGATATAGCAGCAATTCATGGGCCATTTTTTTCACCCTTTTCTTTAAGAAACTGGCCTTTTTGTGGGGCAAAGGGCTACTTTTTGACCTGTCAATGAATATAATTTAGTACTTAATCATAAAATTTTTATATGAAATACATTTTTTGAATTGTCGTATAAAAAAAATGGTGTAAATTCCTTAAAAAATAAAACACTACTTTTCAAAGCAAAATAACTTGCTTTAAGTACTAACCAATTAAGGAGTTCTCATGAAATCAATGATCGTAATCGCTCTAGCTCTTACTTCAATCGTATCTTTCGCAGCTGATAAAAAAGAAGTTAAAGCTACAGAAGCAAAAGCTACTGAAACAAAAGCTGTAGAAGCTAAAGCAGAAGTAAAAGCTGAAGCAAAATCTGAAGACGCTGCTGCTCTTAAAAAAGCTAAAAAACACGCTAAAGCTGCTAAAAAAGACGCTAAAGAAGTTAAAGCTGCTGACGCTTCAGCTGCTGCAACTACTGAATCTGCAAAAAAATAATCTATATTCCTTGTAGATATAAAAGAAGGGGTCCTTGCGACCCCTTTTTTTTTGCGTGATACTTGGATAATGAATGAAGGGAAGAAAAATTATTCTAAGATCTGGACCTATCTATTGCTCTATCCCTTTGCTTTGATTTTAGTCTTTGAAGAGTGGGGGTGGGAACCATTGGCCGCTCAATTCAACAGACTGTCAAAACTTCCCATTTGGAAACATATCGAAGAAGGCATTGTTCACATCCCTTCATGGGGCGCCTTGATAATTCTTGGAGTTCCAGTTTTGATATTATTACCTGTTAAGCTCTTTGGATTATTTCTTTTTGAAAAAGGCCATCTCTTATCAGGAACCGTGGTTATTGCTGGTGCAAAACTTTTCGGAACGGCCTTATTTGCAAGGTTATTTGATCTCACTCGTCCGTCCCTTATGAAAATGAAATGGTTTGCGACTTGGTACCCTCGTTGGAAAAGTTGGAAAGATCGACTTTTGGTGAAGGTAAGACATTCTGCTCCTTGGAAACTTGCTGTTGTTATTAAATCTCGAGCAAAGATGCTCACGCTTCGCTTTAAACATTAATCCATAATTTTTTCCTATCACCAAGAAACAAGAATACACATGAGTAGCGCTCCTTGAGTTTATTCATCACCCGTGGAAACTTGAATGTTTGTCTCCAGAACATCTGTGGAAAGTTTATGGGAATTCTTTTAAATGTTTTGCTTCATACACTATTTATAATTTCTAATTCGCAAGCTTTGGTTGCGCCAACGTTTCATGAATCACTCTCAGAAGCTGAAACAAATGGAGCAGTAAATTCAGAAATATTAAAATCAATTTCAGCCTCGGTTGAAAGTTCAGAATATCAGGCGAAATCAACAACTGCATCAACACTTCCAAACCTCTCTCTTGTGGGCAGTTATAATTATCAAACAGAAGTTCCATCACTTGGTCCTATTACGTTTGGAACACATAACAACTATGCGATCGGCCCTGTACTGACCTACACATTGTTTGATAAGGGCAAAGATAAAAAACTTGCTGAAAGTTATAAGTTGCAGTCGTTATCAAAAAATGCAAACTACACGGCCGTAAAAAAACAGATTGAGCTAAGCATACGTCTTGTTTACTTTAAAACCCAATATGCTTTGAAAGAATTAGATTTAGTTTTCAATTCACTTCAGATTGCAAAGGATCAGAGTAACGATATTGATCAGCGCTTTAAAGCAGGGTCATCAAGTCGTCTTGATGTCATCCAGGCAAAAAGGGAAGTTCTCAGTTATCAATTAAAATTTAAGCAGGCACAAACAAAACTAGCTGGAAGCTTGCGAGAGCTTGTCGCCTTTATTGGAGTTGGTAAAGAGTTTGATATGTCCAGACCAATCCCGAAAACGATGGCACAAGAGGGAATCGAATCACCTAGTGTGCTAATAGATTTAGATTCAATTGATCACACTCTTAAAAATTTTAGCGGCTTAAAATTTATTGGACCAACTGAAAATCATCCAGAGCTGAAAGTTTTAAATCATCAAAATGAGTCATTGATCAAGGCTTTCGAAAGTGAGAAATCTAGTCTATGGCCCAAACTACAATTGCTGGCCAAGTCTCAATATATTTATCCAGATATAGTTCTACCAAAAAAAGTTATTCAAAATACGATTGGTGTCACTATTAGTATTCCTCTTTACGAAGGGGAAGCTAGTGAAAGTAGGGCCGCTACAAAACTTAGTGAAGCCAATTCCAGCTCCTATCAAAAGCAGCAAAGGTTCATTGACCTCACGAGAGATTTTTTTAAAGGACTAGATTCTCTTGCTAGTTTGGAATCACAAAAAAAATTGAGTGAAAAAAATGTAAATGAGGCAAAGGAAGTTGTTCGCTTAACTTATCAGTCTTACAGGGCCGGAAAAATAAGATATCTGGATGTTCAAGACGCTAATTTAAAATTCCTGGAAGCACAGGTTTACGATGCACAAATTGAGAGCAGCATTTTAGTGGAAAAATCAAATTTGCATTATTTGAGTACTGAGGAAAAATAAATGGCAATACAAAAAAAAATTAAAATAAGAATTGGTATAACTGTCCTTTTATTAATTATAGGAGTTGTTCTTAAAGTTTATATTTTTAAGAAACCATTTTCATATGCAGGGACAATTGAAGCAACAAAAGTAGATATTTCAGCAAGACTTACTTCTGTTATTTCCAAAATAAATTTCAAGGAAGGTGATCATATAAAAAAAGGGCAGCTACTTATGATCCTTGCTTGTGAGGATTATAAACTTACTGACCAAATTGCCACTGTAGATTTTGTGAGAGCAGATAAACTTTATAGACAAGGATCTCAATCAAAAGAAGTCTTTGATCAGATGAAAAATAAAAAAGATGACGCTGATTTAAAGCTTAGTTGGTGCAATATAACTTCTCCAATTGATGGGGTTGTTCTAAATAAATACCATGAGGAGGGGGAGATGGTTAATCCAGGAATGCATCTTTTTACCCTCGCTAACCTAAAAGAAGATATCTACACCTATATTTATGTACCTCACGATTTAATTAATAGAATTTCGATTGGCGAAAAATTGACTGGAGTTTTACCAGAGGCCAACAAGCGCGAATTTTCGGGGACTGTTTCACAGATTGGCGAAGAAGCAGAGTTTACTCCAAAAAATGTTCAGACTAAAGAAGAGCGAACAAGATTGGTTTTTGCCGTCAAAATATTATTCTCTAATCCAAATGAAGTTTTAAAACCAGGAATGACTATTGAGATAAAACTACCGGAGAAATAATCAATGGGGATAGGTATACAAGTTAAAGATGTTTTCAAATCACTTGGAGTAAACCAAGCACTCAATGGTGTAAGCATGAATTTTGAAGAAGGACTCATGCATGGAGTAATTGGACCTGAAGGTTCCGGAAAGACAACACTTATTCGTTCAATGCTAAAACTTCTCAAACCAAATAAAGGTGAAATTACATATTTCCTTGATGGAAAAGTAATCATGATGGAAGAAATTAGAGAATCTGTTGCCTATATGCCTCAGCAGCAAAGTTTATATGCAGACTTATCAATAGATGAACACTTACAATTTTTTAAGGATCTCTATTCTATCCCAAAAGTTGAGTACGAAAAAAAACGACATGAACTTTTAAATATTACGAGACTTGATCAATTTGTTAATAGGCCGGCCGGGGAACTCTCTGGAGGAATGTATAAAAAATTAGGCCTTATGTGCTCACTTCTTCGGTCTCCGCGAGTATTGATTCTTGATGAGCCAACAAATGGAGTTGATCCTATAAGTCGTAGAGAGTTTTGGGATTTGCTTTATAGACTAGCAGATCAAAAAATTTTGATAATTCTATCAACAGCTTATTTGGATGAGGCTGAACGATGTGCAAGGGTCCATCTCATCGAAGCAGGAAAAACATTAATCGAAGGAGAACCAAGGGATCTTCTAAAAAGAGAAGGTGCAAAAAGTTTTGAAGATATTTTTATTTCAAAGGCAAACTCATGAATGAGATTGCAGTGAGAATTGAAAATTTAGTTTTAAAATTTGGAGATTTTACAGCTGTAAATAATGTAAGCTTTGAAGTTACAAAAGGAGAGGTGTTTGGGTTTCTTGGGGCCAATGGGGCAGGTAAGACGACGACGATACGAGTCCTCTGTGGTCTATTGGTTCCTACTTCAGGATTTGTTGAAATTGCTGGAACAACTTTTGAGAATGCAAAAAACGCAAATTTAATCAAATCTAAAGTTGGTTATATGTCCCAAAAATTTACTCTCTATAATGATCTAACGGTGGAAGAAAATGTTGCCTTCACCGCAAGTCTCAGAAAAATTCCAATAGAAGTTTTTGAGAAGAGAAAAAAAGAATTATTTGAATTTATTTCATTTCGTAAACCGCAAAGTACAATGGTTAGAGATTTGCCTAGTGGGATGAAACAACAAGTATCATTGCTTTCTTCAATCTTACATGATCCTGAAATTATCTTTCTTGATGAACCAACTGCCGGAGTTACTTCAGCAGCTAGAAAAAAGTTTTGGGAGTTAATTAAATCATTAGCAAGAACTGGAAAAACTATTTTTGTGACATCTCATTACATGGATGAGGTTGAACAATGCGATCGTATTGCACTAATGAAAGATGGAGCATTGATTGCTTTAGATAGTCCTGACAATTTAAAAAAATCTACATTCCCAGGGCCTCTTTATGAACTAAGTCCAAAACGATCACTAAACTTTGCAGAGATAGAAAATGTCCGACAGGGAAATTATTTTGCTTCCTTTGAGGCTTACGGTCATAGATTTCATGCATTCCCCATTAGTGAAGAAAAATGGAAAGATTTTAAAGATAGATATGAACAGGATTTTGAAATAAAAGAAATTACTCCAACTTTGGAAGATGTTTTTATCCATTTAGAAGAAGGGAGAAATAAGTGAAATTTTCAAGAGTCATGGCCATTGCCAAAAAGGAAGTATTTCACATCATTCGTGATCCTTTTACACTTGCCCTGGCCTTATTATTGCCAGTAATGATGGTTAGTATTTTTGGTCTGGCGATAGAATTCAATGTCCAAAATATCAAAATTGCCGTCTTTGATGAAGATCGTACAACCTCATCACGAAAATTGTTAGATACACTTTCAAGTTCTCATTACTTCTTAATTAATCCTGCCAAAAATCAGATCGAGGCAATTCATCTTGTTGATCAACAAAAAGATCGAGCTGCTTTAATTATAGAAAAAAACTTTGAATACAATTTGTTCTCAGGTCGAGGAGCAAAGGCACAACTTATGATTGATGGATCTGATAATTCAACTGTTGGTTCTGTACTTAGTTATTTTGGAAGTATGCAAAAAATTGCTTTTGAGAAAATAGCAGCAAAAAAATTGCCAACTGATGTTCACTTGAAGACCAGATTTATTTATAACCCAGAATTAAATAGTCGTTGGTTCATTGTTCCTGGACTTATGGTTGTCGTTCTTGCAATTCTTTCGATTCTTTTAACATCACTGACAATAGCTAGAGAATATGAAAATGGATCAATGGAATTATTACTTTCAACTCCTGTGAGATCTCTGGAAATAGTATTAGGGAAACTTACTCCTTATATAGGATTAGGTTTAAGTGCAGTTCTTTTCGTTTATATTATTGCCCGAGTATTTTTTGAGGTTCCTTTTTTAGGAAATCATTTTGTGTTTTTGACAGGATGTTTTCTATTTCTTTCTACTTGCCTTGCTCAAGGATTACTAATTTCAGTTACAACGAGAAAACAGCAAATCTCCATGCAGATTTCAATGATGACAGGACTTCTTCCTTCATTACTCTTGTCTGGTTTCATTTTTCCAATTGAGAGTATGCCACTATTTTTCAGAGGTCTAACAGCGATATTGCCTGTTCGTTGGTTTATGAACATCAGCAGAGACGTCTTTTTAGAAGGATCGGGCCTCTATGAACTCAAATATGATTTTTTAGCCCTTCTTCTTATTTGTTCCGTTATCGTTTTTCTTGCTTCTAAAAAATTTAAAAGAGACGTTGAACCATGAAAATTAATCAGACTATTTTAGGGTTTATGAAAAAAGAATTTATTCAAGCGCTTCGCGATCCACGAATGCGCATGCTTCTTTTTGTCGCGCCAATTATTCAAATGACTCTTTTTGGTGTTGCTATTTCTTCTGATGTAAAAAATATTCGCCTATCAACTCAGTTTCACTCGAATGATTCAATTCTTCAACACGTTTATGACAGATCCATTGAATCGAAATGGTTTATTCCGGCAAAAACTAAAAGTAATGATCCATTTATCCAACTTAATTCAAATGAAGCCGACGCAGTGTTGGTACCCCCTCCTGGAGGATTAACTAATTCAGTTGTTCGAGGTCATGGTGAAATTCAATTGTTAATCAATGCTACAAACGTTCTTCGCGCTCAGAGTGTTGAGACTTACATGAATGCGATATTAAAGAGTGTTATTCAAAAAGACATGCACAAAGTAGAGAATGCCCCTCCTTTACAATTTGATTTGCGCATCCTTTATAATCCAACCATTAAGACGAGTGTTTTTATGGTTCCAGGAGTTATGAGTACTTTAATCTGTCTGATCACAATTACTTTAACAGGGATGTCTATTTCAAAAGAAAAAGAAACAGGAACTTTCGAGATGCTTCTTTCTGCTCCATCAAGAAAATGGGAAATCATTTTGGGTAAAACACTTCCTTATGTAATTCTCGGAATCAGTAACGTTCCATTAATCCTAGGTGTTGCTGTTTTGGTTTTTAATGTACCTATGCGTGGATCTTTTTTTGTTTTACTTGTATCTTCCTTTGTTTTTGTTTGTACAACTGTTTCAATAGGAACACTGATATCGATAATGACAAAAACGCAGCAGCAATCCATGATGGCCAGTTTTCTCTTCTTGTTTCCAGCTATCCAGCTTTCTGGGTTAACTTTTCCCTTGGAAAACATGCCTATTTATATGAAGTTTTTAGCCTACTTAAATCCACTGACTTATTTTTTGGAGCTTCTTCGAAATATAATGTTAAAAGGAGGGGATACGAGAGTTATTCTTACACATTTAATAGTTTTAATTTTGATGGGAACAATTTTAATTACTATTAGTTTTAAAAAATTTAAGAACACACTTGGATAATAAAGAGGCCTTACAAGATAAGACCTCTTTATAAGATTTATCGAATTGTTATTGATGCTTCTTGGTTTAAAGCTGGGATTCCTCTGTTAACAAGCATTGTTCCAGAAGGTAAAGCAACACTTAGATCAATTTTTATGACGTGTTTCTTTCCTCTTTTAAATCCAGCGGCAACTTTGTCGAGGTCAATACGGACAGTACCAGTATGCGCATCTATCGGAGTATATGAGAATTCAGAACTAGAGAGTACTCGATCAATTAAAGTGATGTCGCTTGAAAATAGTTTTCTTCTTTGAACATAGAGTTTTAATGTGAAATTCGAATAATTTTTAAGGTCTCCTGTTTTTACAATCAATGTATTCCCATCCACGTGCATTTCATTTAAACCACCGGCAAGAGGAGCGAATACTTTTTGAGCATCATAAAGATCAATTGAGTAGGAGTAATTTTTTTTATTTCCTGAATCCTGGCGATTAATTTTTGCCATTGCCAGATATTCAGCACAAGAGTTAGTTGCGACAAAATTATCACCAGTGAGGATAAAATTTATTCCACAATTCCCACTTTGTGGCAGATTATTTGGAGCTGCAGAAAGTCTCACGTTTACATTTGCACGACTTTGATGATCATCAACTTCGTAAGGAACAGAAATAGTTCTCATACAAGAATAGGACACTTGTCGATAAACTGGCTCATCATAGCATGTTGGTGGTTCAGGCTGTCTCATCGATCCCGGGTCCTTATGCTCAACCGGAGGATCTCTTGGATCTCTTGGATGCGGACCTGGTGCAGGATGTGGTCCAATAACATCATTGACAGCAATGTAACCAAAGCGATCACAAACTCGCTCATAGTGATCGAATACTTCACGATAGCAGACATCTCTTATCTCTTCTCGTCTATATTCAGTACGAGTTGCAATTGCATTTAATGTAAAAGAATCATTTTTTTCATTGTTTTCAATGATAACAGAGCGGGAATCGGTGGTGCTTGCAAATGTTGTTGTTGTCAGAAATGCTAATAACAATAAAGAAAATATTCTTTTCATAGCTGCTCCTGTGAAATTTAAAAAAAATCCTTACTGAATTAATAGAAGGTCAAAAAAGAAGGGTCAAGAAAAGGAACTTAAGTGTGAGACTTATTAATTTTCTTACACCGGTCTGAGGCCTTGAAAGACAAAAATGATATCATTTTGGCCCTTGTTCAAGATTTTCTTGGGCCAAGCTCTGGATTTTTGAACTGATTCCAACAATCCATAAAATATCTTCAGGAAGAATTTCAAGATTTGAATCAGGGTTTAAAATTTTTTCTCCATGGCGCTCAACTCCGGCAACCATCCCCCCAGTATTTTCACGGATGCCTGAATTGCGAATTGTTTTAAAAGCGAGCGATGAATTTTTTGTTACATGAATCTGATGAAGAGCATAGTCAGAAGTCTGACTTAATAGTGATGATGTTTTTCTTATTTTTAAAAAATTAGTGAATACTTCTAATTTATCATCGCTTCCAATTATGGCCAGCCGGTCATTGGGAAAGAGTTTTTCATCACGCCCAGGAGCTGCAATAAATAATTCTCCTCGCTCGATAAGGGCAATTGAAACACCAAACGTTTCGCGAATTTTTAATTCATGTAAAGTCTTTCCTGCAACTTCAGACTCTGATGGAATTATAAAGTTGGCAATGCGGACGTCCCAAGGATCGACACTTGTTTTGGGATCTTCATGTTTTATAATTTCTGACTCTGAATAATTTTTTAGGAAATGTTTCTCGAAAGCATAATAAATTTTTTTTAAGTATGATGAGAACAGAAAGAGCAAGGCGAGTGTTACAAATAGGGTGAACGTTGTTGCAAGCTTAGGAGAAGATATATATTGAGATGCCAAGTATCTAAACAGCCTCCATACAACAAATACTCTAATAATTTCTAAAACAATAAAAAAGATGCGTTCTTCTCTCGTTTTACTAGATAGAAAATCTTTTTCTTTTATCATGAGAATTGCCCAAAAGAATGGAGCGGAGAATAGCAATGTTAGCCAAAAATATAACAAATCTCCTTTTTTGGGAAAAAACCATGAGAAAAAATAAAAGATTGCATAAATGATAACAGCGTTGAGAATCACTTGTGTCAGAGATGAGGAGAATCCCTTTTTCCATTTTTTTTCTTCACTTATAAGTTGCGTTTTTTTGTGATGATTTCTAACAGAGAGTGGAAAAAACTTTTCAAGCCAAATATATATTGGGTCGATATTGGCTATAAGATATGGGGTAATAAATGTTGTAATGACTGAAACTCCTACCGCTATTGGATAGAGGAAAGCACCTGTAACTTTTAAATTATGTCCGAGGGCCGCAATGATAAACGAAAATTCTCCTATTTGGGCAAGACTCAATCCTGATTGGATTGAATGACGAAGACTTCTTTTAGAAATAAGGCTTCCAATTAAGATTGAAAAAAATTTTCCTAGGATTGTCACAATAGTGAGGACTGCTATTGGACCACTATATTCAATAAGTATAATGGGATCGATAAGCATTCCTACAGAAATGAAAAAAATAGCACCAAATAGATCACGTACAGGTTTAATGAGGTGTTCAATTTTTTTTGCATCAGTCGTCTCAGCTAAAATGGACCCCATTATAAATGCACCGAGCGCAGGGGAGAAACCAGCAAGCGTTGATAACTTAACCATGATAAAACAAAGAGCTAGTGCAACAAGCAAAAGCATTTCATCACTTAAAATTTTGCGGATGAGTTTCAAAAGAGTGGGAACAATAAATATTCCGGATAAAAAACAAAGGATAACGAAGAAAATAAGTTTGAGGGCGGAATAAAAAAGTTCTTCTCCATTAAATTGATTAGTCACTGCCACTGTTGAGAGCAGTACAAGTAATAATACTGCTACAAGGTCTTCTATAATTAGGATGCCAAAGACAAAATCGACAAAACCTCTTCCTTTCATCCCTGTTTCGCTTATGGTGCGAAGAATGATTGTTGTTGAGGAGATTGCAAGGATTCCTCCCAAAAATAAACTATTTAAAGTTGACCACCCAAAAATATGTCCACACACAAATCCAATTGTGATCATACCAATGATCTCTAGTATCGCTGTGAAAGTTGCAGGTCCACCGACGTTTAATAATTTTTTAAAACTAAACTCTAGTCCTAACGCAAAAAGAAGAAATATTACTCCAATATCTGCCCATACCTGAACATTCGGAAGATCGGTGACTGTCGGAAGAAACCAAACGTGTGAGCTGACAAGAAAACCAGCAATGATATAACCAAGAACAATAGGCTGACCAATTCTTCGAAAGAGAATTGTAACGAGTCCTGCTGCAATTAGAATTAGTGAAAGATCTTGAATGAAGGTGGGGAGATGAATCAATTAACTATCCAGCCTAGCTTGACGCCATTGAGGCAATATCATGAGCTCCTGTGATTTCTAATAATTTTTTTGCTTGATTACTCCAATCTGAATCTTTGCAATGAACCGATAATAAAATACCTGCACTGTGAGACAAATGTTTATATTTTTTTTCTTCCAATTCAGAAATTCCAAATGCGATTAAGGCGCCAATAATTCCACCAATTATACCCCCGATGCCCGCACCTGCGATTGCTGAAACGATAGCACCAGAAGCAAGAAATGGTCCTTCATTAGAAGAGAATGCTCCAATGCCGATAAGCCAACCAATTGCTCCAATAATCACAGCACCAGCGATTCCACCTGATGTTACACCGATGGACCCTTTGCTTTTTAATTCAAAACTTTCTTCATCCGTAATTGCTTTATCGGGAATTAATAGTGAAATTTCATCTGAAACGAAACCTTGTTTCTTTAATTTGCTAATACCTTTCTCGGACGATGACTTCGAGTCATAAATGCCTATAACCGAATATTGCTGGTCGGGATTTAAGTGCTGCCAATCTGATTCAAATTTTGTTCGCAAGCTCATCAATATTTCCTTTGTTAATCAACTGCCACTGCAACCATCGAGTTTACATCAATTGGTATCTCCAAGAATGGAACTTTTTTAATTAAAATTTTTGTTTCTCTAGGTTCGTTTGCTCTTGTTGCATTTGCCAGGATTTCTAAGCAAACAATAAAGGCCATAGTCCACTTATTCATTTTTCTCTCTCTTTTTCGTTACTATACTCACCCTAGTGTGAGTTACTTTCAGTATTGCAATCCAGTTGCCTGATAAAGGAAGTCGTGAATTAGACCTTTTCCCTATAGGTTGTATAGTTTGAGTCTGCATTAAAATTAAAAGTTATAAATTGCATCGAGTGATTATGCCCCATTTATAAAAGATTTTAGTCCTAAAATTGGATGACACTTATTTGAATAAAAAAAAATAATAAACCTTCTTGATAAAGTGTTTTTCCTTGTGCAATCGTTTCGATCGCTTCTTTCATCTTTCATTCAGTGAGGGTGCTATGAACTACAATTACAATCATCTCTATTATTTCTACATCGCTGCTAAGTCTGGAGGTATTACTATCGCCGCTGAACATTTGCACATCAGTCAGCCAAGTCTTTCAAGTCAATTAAAAGTTTTGGAAGAATCTCTTGATGTAAAACTGTTTGAAAAAGTTGGTAGAAAAAATCAACTTACACCAACAGGAAGAGTCATCTACAATTACTGCAGACAAATGTTCGAGCTGTCCGAGAAAATGAGTGAGGTCGTTACAAAAAGTACACCAACAGCTAAACGGAAAATTCAAATTGGTGTATCTGATGAAGTTGAAAAAGAATTTGTAACTGAGGTCGTGGGACATTTTTTAAATCGCTATCCAATAGAGGATAGACCACAGGTCAATTTATCTTCAGGGAGTTTGGGCCAGTTGATGGATCACCTGCACTTTAAAGAAATTGATACTCTAATCACTGCTCAAGATATTAACGATTCTGAGTTTATAAATCTTGAACAAATGAAGGTCCCCGTTGTTCTTTGTTGCTCTAGTAAATGGCACAGTTCAAGTCCTATGTTAATGGACGGATTGAGCAATGACGAAGTCATGTTAGAACTTTCGAAACATAGCGATGTCCAATGGATTCTTCCTTCAACTCAGGTAGAATTGCGCTCTCAGATTGATCGTTTTTTTGAGAACAACAAAATTGAAAAGAGAATAGTTTTTGAAAGTGACAGCATATCTGCCTTAGTCAGATCTGTTCATAATGAATTAGGCTTCTCGTTTCTTCCTCTTCTTCATGTTGCTGGTGAAATAAAAGGGAAACATTTGAAGCGTCTTGGTTCAAGTGATGGATTTTGGGATTATGGTATTTCTCTTGGATGTCATGTTCATAATAAGGATGATGAAGTTGTAAGAACCTTTTCAAAAGCATTTAAAGATCTATGTGAAGAAATAAAATCACCAGTTAAACATACTACTCCATTTATGAGCCAGATGCAGATTAATGCTTAATGATTAATGTTTAATAAGGAGGGAGGAGTGAGAGCTGTTGGTGAGGATTTGTGGAATGAAAAGATGATTTCTGAGCAGTCAGGGAAAACTAAGAAAGATAGATTGCATGAACATGAGCTTGAAGAATTGCGTGAACATATAGATCTTATTTCGTTTAACATTGGAAAGGTTTATCAACATGCTAAATATCGATCAAGAAAAGGATATAATCGATCTAAGAACTCGGTGAAAAAGAAGTTTCATCATTTATACACGATCGAGAAATCAGGTTTAAAAGATGATGGAGAGAATACTAGGTCTCATTGAAGGGGACCTAGTGTTTTAAATATTAAACTACTTTTGATCCTTAAGATTCATGATATAATTCTTATCATAGAAATAGACCTCTGAATCCACCAAGGCTTTAGCATCGAATATGAAGTCTTCTAGTTCTAGATTGTCTTCTCCTATTATATCGCCAGGTCCTTTAATCTCCTTAAAAAGAAAACCTTCTTCATTTTTATAAATCAATTCAATTCTTCCAGAACAAATACAAAACTCCCCATAAGTTGGTGTACCATTTTTTAAAATATATTCTCCGGCCTTATAGAATTCTGTTATTTTATCTTGATCATTTTCGATGAGTTGATAAATATCCACTACAACCTCCCGGCTGATATAGATATGATTGCAATTATAATGCTTGATCATGGTAATTATAATTTAAGACCATTGCTTTCTGACAAATGAAGTTTGATTTTTTAGGTGCAGTATTTTGCCGAGGAGAAAAGTATGAGAAGAGACATTGCGTCTCTTCTCAATAGATTGTTAAAGCGTTACTATCTTTTTTTCTCTGGGGCCATTGGTTTTTCCTTTGACCATGTTTGACTACTTTTCTGAGATCCTGCAGCTGGAGATTTTGTTGCTCCTGGCTTACTTCCTGTTTCTGGTTGTTGGCTTTGCCCCGGTTTTTTTCCTGTTTGATTTCCTTTATTGTAACTTGGCATAATTTCTCCTTGATGAGAAAACTACAATAGTTTTCAGTTGAAACAATTTTGCATTCTCATTTTTTGAAAAAAAAATATATTATTCAAATACTGAACATAGCGATCCCGTAATTAATTACAAGTTCCAAAACTAAATCTTGGCGCTAGTTCTTGGCAGATATTTTTAATATCAGTCGCTGATAAAGCTCGCGGATAGATAGCAATCCAGGCAATGGAACCATTGAAGAAATCAAATGTTCCTCCCGCTGAGCGACCTATCGTAAACGTTTGCGTATTCGGAATATAAAGAGGAGCATTGCCAAATGTAAATGAGACCCCATTCTTGTAAAAAATAAGATTGCTCGGTGTAAATACAACAGCAAGAAATTGCCAGGCTGCAGGGTCAACTGCCGTCGTGAACCACACCTGATTGAAGGGATTTAAAACTCCATACTGACCAGTAACATTATCAGTTATCAGTGAGCGATTAAATGTGTTCATATAATCATCAAGGGATAATATATGACTGAAGTTTGCAGCTGAGGGCTTTACCCATACAACCCAGGTTGAACTTGGCATGATATCAGATTGAGCATTGAGAGTTGTCGACACAAAAGTTGTCGTTCCATTAAAAATAATTCGCTTTGGATCCGTGCTGGTTCCAGAACCAGAAAAACCTCCACCTCTTGTGCAGTCGATTGTGCCATTATTTCCAGAACCAGAAGAATCACTCCAGCTTGTAACATCACAAATTCCTAAAGGTGAAGAGGAGGTGAGGGGGATTGTATTGGCATCTAAGATGAGACTTGCACCACCGGGAATTTTGGTTCTAGGTATGCTGTTACCTCCGCCACAGGAGTGGAAGAAAAAAAATCCTAAAAGAATTAGAGATAATTTTTTCATAAGCGACCCAAATAATAATTTGTCTCTTATAGGTCTATAGTGAGACAAATTAAATCTATCCAAGTCTTAACTTATTTTCAAAGTATTTGAGAAAGAAGGAAAAAGTATAGATTTTTATTCTATAGTTTTGATGAATCGAATTTGATTCCTGAAAGTCTTTCCACTTCACCAATCGTAGTTGTGTATTTCATCCAATCTTTTTTATCTGTTGTGTCTGTTTTTAGAGTTCCGCAACGTTCTTGGTTGTTTGTATTTGGAAGACTGCCATCCTGAAGAATATTAGGCATGATAACAACTATTTTTGGAGTACTGGAATTGATATCCTGAAATGTCTGGTTTGAATCTAAGATGAAAATAATCTTAAAATTTTTAGAAGGAACAGGAATATCTTTTTGAGGTCCTATTGAGCCTAAATCCTGATCATAGATTGGACCAGCTAGAGTATAAAGTTTTTTAGATTGTCTTAGGACTAAATCGCGTGAGTAGGACTCCAAATGCTCCCAAACGACTCTATTGAGATATGGAGTTTGGGGAATCATATTACTCATTAGAAAAGTTGTTTCATTATTTGTCAGCGTATCTGTTCTATCTGCAGATGGAACTTGATGACCTCTGTCGAAGCAGCTTCCTTTATAGTCTTGAGCATCTACTGCGTGCTTATTTGTGGCATTTTGAGAAAGATAATTATCTAATTCAGTATCGATTAAAAAATTATTTGATCTCCCTGACTTTCCGATCTGATCGGCCTCTAATTTCCAGGCAACCCAGTTCGGTGAACGGCGGTCCTTATTGTAGGAGATAATATATTGTTCTCGAGAAAGAATAATTTCAGAAGCATCTGTTTCAGGTGCTTTTATTGCCAGATTGGAATTTTGTTCGAGAGGAAGACCTAGGACTGCTTCAATCTTGGCCGAGGCTAGATTTTGGATAGACAGCGTGAAGAAGAAAATACCCGACAGAAATACTTTTTTAGATAGTTTCATTTAAATTCCCTCATGGAAGTTAACTGCCTCTAAATTTAAACTAACATTTGCATAATGGATAGTTCTCTTATGTTAGAATTTCATTAAATTTTTATGACAAGCTAAAATCGTTTGCACCTGTAAGAACTTGTAAGGCCTTCTCCTCTTAGATTAATCTCCGGCAATTTTTTTTTCAAATCCTTCTTCTCTTTCTCTTTTTATGTCGCGTTCACGAGATTGTCTTTTCTTAAATTCCTTATCTCGCATTTCTTTTATTTTTTTTTCATCTTTTTCTTTTTTTTGCTGAACCATTTTATCTCCTCAAATTTGGAAAGTTTTCATGAGTATAACCTGCTTCAATATGAGGAATAAGAAAAATATATAATTCGAATATTTAGATAAGGTTTAAATTATGGAAGGCGTGAATAGATTAATCCTTTTTAGATTTGCTATCGTCATCACCCGAAAGCCAGCGCTCAAAACCGATTTCGTTAATTTTTTCAATTGCCGCTTTTACTTGCTCATTATCTTTTACATTTTGTCCCATAAAGAGCAAGCGGTGATAAACACCTCGACTGGTAGTTTTACTATTAAATGTGCGGAAAAACTGTCCTCGGTTCATTTCTGCTATTCCAAAGGCGTTACTTGCAACTTCACAAGCACAGAAATTACTAAGTGAAAAAGGAAGCTCAATTCCAATTCCACTCAATGCAAGTTCAGTGATCTTGCATGGAGAATGAAGACTTAATCGACTGTAAGCAGAGTGTTTATTTAGATAAACTTTATTTTTATCTGTTTTTAGATGATCAGGTAATTTGTCTTCTAGTTTTTCTACCATTGATTCAAGAAGAGGTTGATTAATGGGAGTTGGGGAGTGCATGGCAAAGTCATAATTTTTTTTAAAGTCATCAATTTTAAAAATTTCACTGTTAGCGTAAGTTACACAATAGCAAAAATTTGATTTGATAAAATTTTTCATTGCTTCAAATTTCGTTTTATCTTTTTGAATCAATGCCCTATTTACTAAAACGAGATGAGGGAGTTGATAATTTAAAATCTCCTGGAGATCTTCAAGAGATCCATACCCTCTAGCGCAAAAGCGAGAATCCGATTTGATCATTTGTTTGATTTCGTTTCGATAATCTGGATCAGATTCAAAATAAACAACCTTGATTGGCTTATGCTTTGAAATATCTTGATTATTTTTTATCCATGCTTCAATTTTTTTTGAATCTTTCTGCTGATCCTTTGAGAGAATTCTACAGAGAAGGCTATTGGCGTATTGATAGTATCGTCCAACTTTATTCTTCTCAATGCACTCTAACGAGATATTTTTTATATCCAGTTCGTCAAAAAGAGGATTTCTAAATTCAATCTTTTGACCAGGGTTAAGATTTACATTCGTTTCAATCATACAGTGAGTAGGACTAATCCAGCCAATTCGTCCATAACTTGCAAAATCTGCTTCAGATGGAAAAGCGACTGGCTTGTAATCAAAAATTTGAGGATCAGGGTCTTTTGTATTTAAAAACCATTTCACAATGCTTGCGAAAAATTTTGGAGAAGGATTAAAATTTCTTCCTCTATAAAAAATTTGTCCGGCACCAGCTATTAAGAGAGATTTTTTGAATTCTACGGACATGTCAGCAGTTACAACAATGAAAAGCGTATTTCTTGCGAAAACATGGTTTCTCATCCGCCCGATGAATTGCTCAGGCTGCAAAGATTTATCATCTCCATTTATTATAACTATTTCAGGAAGATCTTGGAGAATGCTTTTTTCTCCAGCAGATGTGCTTTGGATGTGTTTTAAGGGTATTTCTTCCTGCAAGAGAGCATTGCTCACAAACCAATAAAGTTCAGGCCCCTGATCGATTACAGTTATACCCATAGTCTTATTCTATCACCCAATAAGGATTTGGGTCAAATAAGGGGGATTATTTGAGAAATGGGAAGGATTCTCCATAAAAAGTGCCCGAATATTCTTCCATTTAAACTTTGCCTTTAGGCCTTACGACGAGCACATCACAGGGCGAATATTTACAGAGGAAATCGGCAAGAGAAGATGAAAAAAATCCTTCAATTCCATGCTTTCCTCTTGTTGCTACAATAACGAGATCGGCATGCACCTCTTGGAGGTAGTTGATAATTTTTTCTTCGCGAGAGTGGGAAAAATAACATTTTAGATGTGTTTGAGAAGGAATTGCCCCCACATCTTTTGCCAGTTTATCCAAAATATTTAGTGTGCTTGCTTCGATATCGGGATACTGAACTTCTGTCGGGAATATCACTGGTACAATGTCAGCGTTATACATATGGATTTCAAAGACGTGAAGAAAATGGAGGTTACAGTTTTCTAAAATGATATTGTGATGAAGTGTTTTTAATGTATCAAGACTGTTTGGGTTTAAATCCGCACAGACAACAATATTTTTCATAAGATCCTCCCTTAAGAGTCATCTAATGTCTTATCTTGAATTTAATAATAAAAAAGTAAGTTTTGAAACTTAAGATATTTTGTAGAAGACTTAAAAGGTATTGAATCGGATAGTCACCTTATGCTTAGAGGACTTCCTCAGGTTTGAAATCACATTCAAAGTTTTTGTCATAAAGTTCAACTTGAATAGTAGGGTGATGAATATGAAAATTCTCTCTCAAGTGTTGTGATATTTGCTGTAATTTTTGATTGTTTAACGAAGCATCCTTTAGGGTGATGTGAGCACTCAGCGCAGTCTCGGTTGTACTCATTGCCCAGATATGTAGATCATGAACATCGGTAACACTCTCTAAACTCTCTAAATATTTTTTAACCTCGGAAGGATTAATTTTCGCAGGAACAGCATCCATTGAAAGATAAAGAGAATGTTTTAAAAGATCCCATGTTCCATAAATAATGACGATAGAAATGATTATACTGATGACGGGATCTAACCAAAACCATGATGTTCGTGAAATGATGGCGGCTGAGATGACAACCCCTAGAGAGATCAGGGCATCAGAGGCCATATGCAGGTAGGCTCCTTTTAAATTGATATCATCATTTTTATCTTTAAAAAAAAGAAGTGCCGTAAGGGAATTGATAACTATTCCAATTGCAGCGACAATAATTACCGTTTTCGATTCGATAATATTTGGATTCCAAATTCTATGGAGCGCTTCCCAGATAATGATACCAACTGCAACTAATAAAAAAACGGAATTAAAAAGAGCAGAGAGAATAGATGATTTTCTTAGACCAAAAGTATAGCGGGCAGTCGGTCTTCTAGAGGCAAGCCAGAATGCTCCCCAAGCAAGCAGGAGACCTGCCACATCACTTAGGTTGTGTCCAGCATCTGCCATGAGGGCCAGTGATTTTGCTAAATATCCATAGATCGATTCAATAACAACAAAGATGATATTAAGAGTAATCCCAATGGCAAAGGCACGATTGTAGTTTTTAGGACCATGGTGATGACCATGGTGATGTCCGTGATGATGCTCATGGTGATGTCCGTGATGATCAAGATCATCATGAGAGTGATCGTGATTGCAATTGTTGTGATTAATAGTTTTTATGCATGAGTCTGACATTTTTAAAGGATAGCTTTTTTTATTTAAGATTGTCTAACCAAAGTTGGATACTTTAATATATCTGGCAGATGATTTAAATGGGAATGATTATGTCTATAGCTAAAGTTGCTCTCTTTGTGTTTGTAGTTCTTTCTTTTTTTTCTTGTTCAAGCTTGAAACAGAAAAATTATTCAGAGACCAGTGATAAGTATTGGAGCGATCTTGTTGAAGAATCAGTGAATACAAAAACATCAATTATTTCATTATTAGAAAAAAAGAATCCTCATCTCTTTCATGAAATTGTTAATGATTCCAAAGACAAAAAACTTACTGCTTTCTGGGGAAAAAGTATCAATTTTGATTCAGGAGCAAAAAAACAAATTATCGATGACCAGATAATGAGCGATCTTCAAGTTCAATTCAAAATAAAAAATGACAATAAGATTGTACACGCCGGAATTACGCATTCCTATGGATACCTTTTTAGTGTTATCAGCACTCCTTATGGATTCAAACGCAAAAGATGGATTGATCCGACATTGAATTATGCTTTTTCTTTTTCAGGGAGCAGTCTCTCTCCACAAACAATAGAAGGTGGGCTTCTTTCTAATCTTACTTATTTTGCTGGAACTATCGCATTTAAAGATGAAAGTGATCGCCGGGCACTCAAGGCCTTAAAGAATGTCTCTAGTGAGGTCCTAAACTTTGATTACTCCAAACTTCATGTAGAGAAGCTTGAAGAAGAGATCATGGTAAATGGATCATTAACTAACATTTTGAGAACGACTTTGGTAAAGTTGCCCTTTAAAAGAGAGGAAGAAGAGAATGATTATCTCCTTATTTACTCAATTTGGAGTCGCCGAGATCACAAAGAGGACCTCATTACGGCCTTTCCCATTAAAAAAGATGCTTATAAAAAGATCATAGAGAGTGATAGTTTGGGGCCAAATCGACCCATTTTAGTTCGATATAATGCTTACTTAGAGGGTTTTATGGATAAAAATCTTACAGGGACTAAGAAATATAAGGAAAATGTCCATTAATAAGAATTGGGGCTAGACAGAGTCTTGGAAAACCTTTAGTTTTCCTAATACCAACTATTAGTGAGGCTTTATGAAATCATTCATCCTAACTTCTCTCCTGGTCCTTCTTTCTTTTTCATCGTTCGCTGGAACTTTCGACCCTTCCACGCTTCCTGCGTGTAAAGACTTTAGAGGTAACGTTCTCAATGGAACAATTGATCAGTTAAAAGTAGTAATGAGATCAAATGCTAACCGTCCACAGGTAATGGTAACAGGTGTAGTTTCTCAAATTCTTCCTGAAGATCATGCGGGTCTTCCACATCAAAAATATACGCTAACTGTTGGCGGACAAATTAAACTTTTAATCGTGAGCAATCTTGATTTTGGTCGCGTACCTCTTCAAGTTGGTCAGACTCTTACTGTATGTGGAGAGTATAAAAGTGTTGGTCAGGGGATGATTCACTGGACTCACTTTGATCCACACGGTGGACACCCAGATGGGTTCACAGTTGCTAATGGCACACTTTACGGTGATAAAGAACAAACTAATTAAGAATCAAATATAAAACCCTCGAAAGAGGGTTTTTTTTTATCAATTTCTATCCTTGTTTTACTGTCTAATTTACCAGAAAATGTTTTAGATATTTTTTTTATGGGAATTAGACTGCATGGAATTACTTCACACAATTTTAGATTTTATACTTCATATAGAAGTCCATCTTGATTACATGATTGCGAATTATCACTCTTGGACTTATCTTTTTTTATTTTTAATTATATTCATTGAAACAGGCTTTATCATCATGCCTTTTCTTCCGGGAGATTCTCTTCTTTTTGCCGTTGGAGCTTTTGCTGCTCGTGGCTCATTTGATTTCTGGTCAATCGGAGGAGCTCTTTTTCTTGCGGCCGTTCTTGGAGATTCGGTCAATTACTCAGTAGGGAAGTTTATTGGTCCACGTATTTTTGATAAGGAAGAGAGTACTTTTTTTAATAGAAAGCATCTTGAGCGTGCTCATCTTTTTTATGCAGAGTATGGAGCAAAAACAATAATCTTAGCTCGCTTTATGCCTATTGTTCGCACGTTTGCACCATTTGTTGCAGGCATTGGGAAAATGACTTATCGAAAATTTATGTCCTACAATCTTATCGGGGCCGCACTTTGGATCTTTTCTTTTATTCCAATGGGGTATTTTTTTGGAAATCTTCCCAAAGTAAAAGAGAATTTTAAATTAGTAATGCTCGCAATTATTCTCATCTCTGTTTTACCTGGAGTGATTGAATACATTCGCTCAAAAAGAAAAGCTGCTTAGTAGAGATTTTCTTCAAAAGGAATAAAGTCAGAGTGATTTAAAATTGAATCTATAAGATTTTTGATGTTGTCATTCCCGTAAGGATCAAATGCTGATACCTGATAGTTAAACGCCTTCGGTCCTCCCATTTCAGTCATAATAGATTTTACCATCTCATTTTGTACCATTTTTGCACTTGTAATGTCTGAGGTTTGATTAAAAATTCCATAAAAGTTGAATCCCTTTTTGGTGTTCATCGCTCCTGCCAGAGTAGAAGTGTGCATAAGAGTTCCACTTTTTGCGACAAAAGCATTTTTGTAGTCGGCCGGGAAGACTCGATTTCTAAAAGTGCCAGCGTCACTTCCTGGAACGGCTACAATGTTTGAAAGTTCAATTCCTTGTCTTTCGCAACTTAGTTTTAATGCTTCAATTAAATTGAGCATTGATGAGCAAGTGGCATAATTATCCATTCTTTTTCCATCTTGAAACTTCGGCAGACCACTTCCTGTCCAAAAATGAATAGCGTCGGAAGTAAGTCCATAATGATCGAGGAGATAATTGGAAAACTTTTGTTCTCCTCCAAGTCCGAGATAAAGAGTGTGTGCCACAAAATTATTAGAGACAACATTTACTTCTTTTAAATATTTGTACAGAGGAGGCGAGGAGAGTGTAAGCATTCTCGCATCTGTGTCGTGTTCATATGGATTTACATCTACAAATTTTGCGTTTTTAATTTCAAAAGAAACAGTTTTTCTCATTCTATTTGGTTTCGCTAATGAGGCAACTCGAGAATATTCGTCTTTAAAATCTTTAGTCCATGAGTTCGTGTTAAAATAGATCAATAGATATTTTGAGATGGTGTCAGCTGTTAATTGTGGATAATCTTCAACATATCTTTCAGCGCTTGGGAAGACCAAAAGATTTTTATCAAAAGTAATTGTATCAAACTTCTTGTAACCCAGATCATTTAATTGGGAGAGAAGGAAAAACATTTTTGTATTTCCCATAAAAGGATCAAAGCTTCCTGCAATATGGAGATTTCCATTTTTTATAAATAGCCTTGTGTTGTATTTGAAATTAGATCCAAGTACATCCATTGCCCAAAGGCTAGTCACTAATTTTGATACAGAAGCAAGACGGACATGTTCGTCGATATTCTCTCCGTAAATTTTTCCGAATTCATCTGTGTAGCAATAGGATTGATCTGCATAGGGCAATTTGTGAGACGCAATTAATGTTTTCCAATCAGCATCTGTTTTTTCAGATGAAAAAAGACTTGTTGAGAATAGAATTGAGAAACAAATAAATATTGGACTAAATTTCATATTCACCTCGTGGGCGCAGATGTACAATTTTAAAAAGTAAACGTCCAAGAGGTAATTGTTATGAATCGGGGCCATTTTGCCTTTGATTTCTTACAAGAAAATCAAAATCTTACAAACAATCTCATTTTCTTGCCCAATTAAATTTGGTATTGATACTCTATCTTTATTAGAGTTTTATTAACTAAGGAGTTTTTATGAAATTTCTATTCACGGTATTGCTTGCCGCTGTTTTCTTTGTTGGTTGTGAAAGAATTGAAGGCCAGCTTAATGTAACAAAAGATCTAAAATTGGTAAATTCAAATGGGGATACTCATCTTTTAAGAGTAGGAACTTATTCTGCCGATTTGCGCGAGTCCACTTTCGGTAAAAAGATTGTTCTTCGTTTAAACAACGACGCCAATGAAAAATTTCATTTCCTTATTCCAGGTAATACAAGTATTCCTGACAATGGAACTTTCAAACTGAGTTCATCACAAATTGGACAAAATGTAGATCTTGCTGGAGAAGTTAGAACTTCATCAGTTGATTCGAATCCACAACAAATGTATCAAGCTTGTACATACAATGAACCTTATACTGTTTGCCAACCCGCTGGTCCCAATGGACAAGAAATTTGCCAGACTTATTACAGAACCGTTTATGGCTCTCAGTGGATTCAATTTATTGATAGAACAACTCATCAAGATGTCCGTCTTTCTATTGCTGCTAAAGGAGATACATCTGAGTCAGCTCAATTTTCAGGAAATGCTTCTTGGATTCAAAGAATTATTTTAAATCAATCTTTTTGTCGATAAATCATTTTTTCGGGGTCAGCATCCATGCTGGCCCTGATTCACTTCCTGCTAACTGCCAGTTTTTAACAATCGATTCTAATATTTCTTCACTGTCTAAAAAATTCCCAAGATCTTCTAATATCTCATCGAGGTTACTAGTGAGAAGAATATTACTCCAGTAATGAGTACGTTCCTCTTCCTTATTGATTGATTGGATAAATAGGTTGTAGGCAACGAGATTGCCTTTTTTTATTTGGATTATCGTTTGATTTGGAAGCCGATTAAATTTATCGCCAAGAAGGGATAAGACATCAGTGCCTTCGACTTTCTCAAGTGAAATACGGAAAATTATGTTTTTATATTCGGTTTCAAAATTCATGTTAAAATGATTCTATCTAAAAAGGAGCATCTATGGAAGGGACACAATCATATTGGCGCAAATGTGGAAGTTGTAAAAAAGAGATTGGCTTTAATACAGTTTATCAAGCATGCAATGTGAGCACTTGCAAAAAATTGGTTTTTTGTTCTGTTGATTGTTGGAATTTGCATAATCCTGTGATGAATCATAAAAGTTCGTGGGCGGAAGAAAACCGCTCTCCTAAAAAAGAAAATTATGTTCCGGAAAGTGACGCTGGGCCTAGACGGATCATTGTGGCCAGTAAGCCTCAAACTCAATCTCAAAATGAGGTGGATGAAGAGATTCTTATCGTCGCTTCAAAACTAAAAGCTTATATTAAAGACAAGTACGATATGAACACTTCTGCAAACGTTATGGAAGCGCTCTCTCATCAAGTAAGACGCCTTACTGATAGGGCGGTGGAGAAAGCAAGAAGCGAAGGACGAAAAACGGTGATGGACAGGGATTATGAATGAACAGGAAAAACTTTTAAAGATTGCAGATTGTTTCGAGTTTATGCCTGATTCTTCAGGCAATCATAATCAAGCAGAACTCTCAAAACTTTTTTTAAAACATACCATTTCAAACTCCATAACTTTTTTTGGTGGAAGTTTTAATCCATTTCACGAAGGCCATCGCGCATGCCTAGATCTTTGCCCTGAAAAAAATATCCTGATTGTTCCTGATCGCAATCCCTTTAAAGAGCTCTCGATTGCTGAAAATGTTTTTGATGAATTTAAAAAGTTAGCAGAGAACCTCAAAGAGACTCCTTATTCTCTTTATCCTGGATTTCTTGTTAAAAAAGAAAGCAATCCAACTTCTTCTTGGCTTCCATTTGTAAAAATCCCTGAAAAAAATTTTTTGATGGGGGATGACTCTTTTATGGATCTTCTTAAGTGGAAAAATCCTGAAGTGATTATGAAGGCGCTCACGAAGTTGTATGTGGTTCCAAGAAAATTTTCTAAATCTGATTATGTGAAAATTGAAAAAGAGCTTTTGAAAATGAATCCAAAATTAGAAGTCCATTATCTCGATGAGCATCCCTACATGAATATTTCTTCGACAGATATAAGGAAGTCTTAGCATGGATCTTCTTACAGCATTTGGATTATTCTCGGTTACATCAATGCTGATCTTCTACGCTCTTGAACAGCGCAGTTCATGGTTTATCTTAGCATTTGCTGCATCTTGCTTGTTAGGATCTTTATATGGTTTCTTGCAAGGAGCTTGGCCTTTTGGGATGGTCGAGTCCATTTGGGCCATGGTTGCTTTTCGGCGATGGTTAAAGGCAAGAGCTCAAAACTCATTGATTAGAAATCAGTGAAAGAAAATGTTCAATTGATATATTTGTGGTTTCTGATAAGATTAAAAAACTGGTGGGTGGATTAAAAGAAACTTGCAAGGGGTCATTTCTTCACCCATCAGAAAACTTCCAAAATTCTCGAGAAGCCTTTTCAGGCGATTTAGCACAAACCTTTAATGAATCTCTAAATAATCCAAGCTTGTGCTATGACGTTTTCTGAAATGAAAATAAAAAAGCCAGCATAGTGCTGGCTTTTTTTTATACTGAATGTATTTAAAAAATTATTTAACTTTCCAGTAGTACTCTGTTACGAGCTGTCCTTCGTATTCGAAAGGAATGTCTGATGGAAGTGGAAGATCTACAACCTTCGCTGATTTACCATCAATTGTGAAACAAGCTGGAACAGATGGAAGTCTTGGAGTCGCTTGAGCTTGAGTAAAGTTAAGTGAGTTGTATCCTCTTTCTGTAAGAGTGATTACATCACCTTTTTGGATTGTGTATCCAGCTACGTTGATTTTCTTTCCGTTAACAAGAACCAATCCGTGAGAAACCATTTGGTTTGCTGCTGGCATTGATGGAGCCCAGTTAAGACGGAAGATAACGTTAGCTAATCTTCTTTCAAGAGTGATTAGAAGTGTTTCCATCCATGCTCTTGATTTATCTTTTTTAGCTTTCTTTACGTAGTTAACAAGTTGGCCTTCGCGAAGACCATAGTGATATCTAAGTTTTTGCTTTTCTTTCATACGAACAGCAAAGTCAGAAATTTTCTTTCTTTTGTTTCCGTGTTGACCTGGACCGTATGGTCTTCTTTCTAGAGCGCCAGCTTTTCCTAGACCTGGAAGTTCAATTCCTAGTGATCTTTGGATTTTAAAACGGCTTCTTCCTGTAGTACTTCGTGCCATGTAAACTTTCCCCTAATAATTAACTATTTAACAACTTCAGCAAGTTTATATTTTACTTTAAGCTGTGATTTTAAAAAAAATACGTCCGTTAGTAATACTTGGAGGCAGAGGGGATGTCAATTTCATTTTAGAGCACATCCTTAAATTTCTTTAGGATGTTCCGAGCTTACGTAATCGAGATAGCTTTTTAAAAGCTCCATCGTTCGAATTCCTGGAAGTCCTTTGCCTATTTTTTGATCCTCAATTTTGGTGACTGGGACAATGTTTCGGGTCGTGCTTGTAATGAAGCACTCATCGGCGTTCAAAAAGTCTTCTTGCGTCAAAGAAGCTTCTCTCATTTCAATTTTTTGGCGCGCTGCCATCTCGAATAGGGTTTTGCGAGTAAGCCCTTCAAGAACGCCATCGGTGAGAGTTGGCGTATAAATGATCCCGTCTTTTATAAGCCAGATATTGCTCGTGCTTCCTTCTGTTACGTGTCCTTCAGAGTTAACCATGATGGCATCATTAGCTCCACGGGAGAGTGCTTCTTTGTGAGCAAGAACGTTTTCCTGGTAATTTCCTGATTTAGGAAGTGACCCCTTTTGAGTGCTTTTCTTTTTATGAAAAATCATCGAAAGCCCAGTCGTGTACCACCAGTCAGGATTGGGAGGAATAGATTTAGAGATGATGATTAAATTGTTATTGGGAGCAAGCTCGGGATCAAGTCCGATATCGCGATTAGTTCCTCTGGTTAAAATAATTCGAAGAGAGACATTATCGTGAGGCGAGGCTTTTATAGTTTGATCAATCGCTTTTAAAATTTCCGTTTTAGAAAGAGTAGGAGTGAGTTCAATTTTCTGGGCCGAATTAAAAAGGCGATCGAGGTGCTGATTGATTCTGAAAGCGACTCGATTAAAAGTGCGAGTGGCCTCATAAACGGAATCCCCATAAAGGAAACCGCGATCAAAGACAGAGATTTTCGCTGTCGTTTCATCAAAAAGTTCACCGTTAATATTGATTAGGAATTTGCTCATATTGCTAAAATAGTGAAAGAGTGAGCATAAATCAATGCCTTAAATGTTTGACGAGGCACTTTAAATAAAGAGATAATTTTTGGATGAAATTTCTTTCTTTTATCACCATCTTATTATCGCTCAATGTCTTTGCTGCGGACTCTGTGCGCATAAACGATCCTGTCAATTTAGTTGTTACGGGAACAACCAACGTAAATTTTAATTTGGGCGTAGATTCTCCAAGTGGAGATGCCACAAGTGAATCAGCTCCAGCGAAAGTTTATCTGCCGATTCAAAATGCAGTTGCAGGGCAGATTAATTTTTCAACACTCAAAGTTGCTAACGGAGTAACCTCTCTCTTTGATATCACTTTGACTTCTCATTTTGTGACTTTTCCTCTTTTAATAACTGTAGGGGGAAGTAAGTATCTTTATGTTGCAGTAAAAGGGGGAGGAAGCGGATCGCCCTTTTTCGTGAGTGGAGTATCAACTTTAAACGGAGTACCTTTTCTTTACTCAAATGAGGCAAACCGTTTAGTTAACTTTAGTATTAATCCAAAAGATATCTGCAAATCAGTTATTGCTAACAATAATCCAGCTGGGATTTGTAGTCCTGCTGCGGCCGGTGCCGGATCTCTTCATCCAACTTCAACTGCTGCTGCAGCTATTTTTAAACCGATACTTTATTTTTTTCTAACAGATCAGGTTTTAAATACGGATAGTGGGCTTACAACAATTGATCCGGCAAATGCCAATTTTAGTGGTGGAGTCTATTTTGAAGCACAAATGAGCAATCGCATTTACGATAGCACAAATCCCATTGTTGTTTATTTAAACGATTTAAGAAAAGGAGATGGGCGTCTGCTTGGAACTTTTAGTACAAGCACCACGATGGATTCAACACTTTTTAAAAAGGTAATTGCTTATTCTGCATCAGCGCCAGTCATGATTAATGCATCAATTGGGAGCGTTGCGGGATCAATTTTTGCCAATGATATTACCACTCAGCAAAGTGGGCAATTCACACTTAACGGTTTACAGAATGGCACCCCATATAACATCTCTATTGCCTTAGAAGATAAATTTTTATTTGCAACTCAGCTTTCAGTTTCACGAGCAGGAACTCCAACTCAAATTCAAGAGCTCTTGAAAAAACAAGCTTGCTATATTCTCACGGCGGGATTTGGAGAAGAGCACTACATCACAAATTATTTTAGGGCCTATAGAGATCACGTTTTGGCCAACAGCTGGCTTGGTCGAAAGTTTATCCGATTCTATTATGGAACTGCCCCACACTATGCTTTGATCATTTATAAAAGCGAAACACTTCGTTTTATAGTTCGTGGATTTGCATACACACTCTACTTTATCTTCAATTATGGCCTGATAACGTTAATATTCCTTGTATCTTTACATTTTCTTAATATATTAAGAAAAAATAAAACTTTATTAAAAAATATTCGTTTATAATAAAAAAAATTGTTATTAGGATTTTGCGATGCCCAATAAGAAAAATATTACAGTATTAATCGTGGACGATGAGCCCGATATACTAGAGTTGATGGAAGAAGAGTTTAGATACTGTGGTTATGACACAGTCACTGCGATTTGTGGAAATGATGCCATCAAAATTTTAGATAATCGAAAAATTGATATTGTTGTCTCAGACTATAAAATGCCCAATGGAAATGGGATGGCGGTTCTTGGTCACGTTAACAGAATGGCACCCAAACCGAAATTTTATTTCGTTTCAGGACAAGCTGATGTGAGTGTTGATGACGCTCTTAAAGCAGGGGCAAAGAAATTTTTCTCGAAGCCTTTTGATCTAGACGAACTCATAAGAGATATTTCAAACGATTTATAAAAAAAAGGGTTCCTCTGGAACCCTTTTTTATTTTTGTATTACAGTTTTAAAACTTGTTCTAATTCACCACTATTTAACATTTCAGTGACGATGTCGTTTCCGCCAATCAATTCACCTTTTACATAAAGCTGAGGGTATGTCGGCCAGTTTGAATATTGTTTCAGGCCTTCTCTAATATCCATGTCAGAGAGGATATTAAAAGCATTATAGCTTACGTTGAAACCGTTAAGGATTCTTACCACATTGGCAGAGAAACCACATTGAGGCATATCTGGTGTTCCCTTCATAAAAAGCATAATTGGAGCAGAACCAACTAAATTTTTAAGACGAGAATTTAGGTCTAATTTTTTATTTTCTTCTGATTCAGAGATCGCGTTTCCGCCTATAACTTGAAAAGGGTTACTCATTGTATTGCTCCTTATTTATTGATCGTGATTCCGCGTTTTATTGCGTCTTCAAAACTCATTGTTTTTAATTGAACAGCATGGATATCGGTTTTTAAACTATCACGTAAAAGATCCATAACCAACTGGTGTTGGGCCCTAAGCATTTTTCCTTTAAACTGATCGCTTACAATGAGGATATCGAGGTGATCTCTAGTACCCGTCATATCTTTTACTTCAACATAAGCATCAGTTAGACCGCTTTTAATAATATTTTTTACGTTTTCAAATTCCATATAAATCAACCTTCTTATTAGTGAGCAACTGCAAAAAAACTAGTGATTAAAGAAAGCGTTCTAAGAACAAAAGCTGACCAGCCAAAAATGCGATGGCGTGATCGAATTTGATTTTCTCCTCTGAGCAATTTTCTTCCTGTGTACAGAAGTAGAAGGTAGAAAATGACGCTACTTAAAGCAAAAGAGACGTGGACGTTTAGTATCCAAGGGTTAGTGAGGGCCTTCGCAGCTTTCTCTACCGCTTTTCTTGTAAACTCAATCTGCAGAATGAGAAGTACATCCCACACAATAACTGAGATCATTGTAGGAACATGGATTTTTCTGTTTTTTCGTTTAGAAATTCCAAAAATCATCAGGGTATAAATACAAATAGATTGAATTTGGAAAATAATGGCACTTGTCATGAAAATGATCCCTCACAAGACTCGTAAAAATTTAAAACACAATAAAGGAAAAAACTAATTTCATCAATATTCTAAAAGCTTTTGGTGTGATAAAACTCCCTAATAATCTATAAAAGGAAAAAAATGAGTCACCGTTTAGGAAAATGGGCCGTTATTGACGTTGAGACATCTGGAGCTGATCCGAGTTTCGATCAAGTGATTGATGTTGGATTTCTTTTATATGATGGAGTTTCTCTCTCTAAAAAATTTACTTCCCTTGTTCAATACCCAGGAGAGCTTTCCAATTTTATTCAAAAATTAACTGGCATCACAAACAAGATGCTGGCCCATGCGCCAACCTGGAAACAAGTTGAAGGGGAGATTCAAGAGCTTTATGGCGTAAAACTAATTGCTCACAATGCAGATTTTGAAGAAGCTTTTTTAAAGAAATCATTTGATAAAATTGACGATGGCACAACTCGCGAAGAGTATTGCGACACTCTTCTTTTTTTAGGTCTTCTCTTTCCTGAGTACTCCTCGCTAAAACTAGAGCACTTTATCCAGGATTGGGGAATTGCGGAATCGGAAATTCATAGAGGGTTTGAGGACGCTCGCGATCTTCTAAAAGTCGTTTTAGTGGCCAGTGCTCTTACAAGACTTGATAAGGCGTACTATCAATTTATAAAATTGCAATTATTAGAAAAGAAGCTCGATCAATTTTGGTTAGCGAATTTTCTTCACTTAGACGACGCTGAATTAAAAAGTTTAGCAGCAACGATTGATTTTGATTTAGAAGCAAAAGTTCTAATAGCTCGTGAAAAAATCTGGCCGTTGCGTTTTCCAGATAGAGAACCAGCAAAAAAGTTGGCCAAGAACTTTGCAATGGAGTTTAGCGGGCAAAATATCAAAAACATTTTTAATGAAGAAGAAAAGATTAAAGCTCTTTTTCCAGGTTACAAAAAAAGACAACCGCAAATAGATCTAGCGGTAAAAGTAGGACAGTCTTTTAAAAATAGCATCCATAGTTTAATTCAGGCACCAACAGGAACAGGGAAGACTTTTGGTTATCTCATTCCTTCTGTTTTGTTTGCTCTTGAGGAAAAAAAACCAGTGCTTGTTGCAACTGGAACAAAAACACTTCAGCATCAGGCCTTCAATAAAGATGTTCCCTACGTAAAAGAATTTTTGGGATTAAATGACGAGGAAGTTAAAATAAAACTTCTCGTCGGTTCAAACAATCATTTATGTGAAGCGCTCTTTAGACAAGAAGAGGGCGAAAATACTTTAATGGGCCTTACCCAAGATTTTGAAGAACGTTATACATCAATATATCTTGAGTCGATATTTTTTCATAATGCTCGATTGAGAAGTGAAAATAAAATTCTTCGCGATGATTTGCCATATGTGCTCAAGAGAAAGATTGAGCACTTATCAAGAAGAGAAAAAGAGATTGCTGTGGATTTTAGATCGTGTTCTGGTCCCAGTTGTCCTTTTAAAAACAATTGCAGTTATATCGCGGGACTTCGGGAAGCTAAAGAAGCTCATGTGATTATCGGCAACCACTCTCTCATGTTTTCTTGGCCTAAGGGAATGCCACGTCCTCTAAATATAGTTGTAGACGAGGCCCATAAGATTGAAGAGGAAGCAACAAAAGCTTTTTCTCTTGAAATTGATCAGGTTGGATTTGAGGCCTTCACAAGCAGTTTGCAGCATCTTCAAGGTGTGGGATCTCTATTTTATCTACTGGCCCAAAATGAAACAGTTGAAGGGGAATCAGGTGAAGTCATTAGAAAACTTCGTGAAGAAACGCTAAGAACTTATCAAATGCTTACTGATCATTTGGCGCCGATGCGAGAACTTATTGAATTGTATTTTAAGCGCATGCCAAAATACACAGAGATTTTTTGGAATGAGCTTCCGATGCTCAATCGCGAAACTCACACTGAAAGCAATGCCCAGTCGATTTTAAATCACCTGGAGAGTGTTCATTTTATTTTGCAGACATACTTAAATCATTTAATTCCTTATGCCGGAAAATATGATGTAAAAAATTTAAAATCAGAAAATGAAATTATTGCATTTACTCGTTTTGAATCTTTCTTTTCTCAGCTTACTGACTACGTCACTTGTTTTGAGAAATTGCTTCAGCCGAGTGAAAACTATTGCAGATCTATGAAGTTTTTAGAAAGTCAGGGCTACTTATTTTCATCTTCTCCAATTGATGTGGGAAGAATTGTAAAAGATCAACTTCTTGCAACGTCTGCATCGGTTGTCTTTACGTCTGCAACACTTGCTAATGGCACAGGGGATACAGGATCACGTGGAACTGAGTGGTCAACTGGATATACTTATCTTGAGCCAGAAAAAAGATTTAAAAGTGGAACTTATCTTCCATCGACATACGACTACAAGCAGAGAACAAAAATTTTCTTATGTGATGATGGTCCATCCTTGTACCAGTCAAACTTTGTTGAATATCATTTAGCGAAAATTAAACCATTAATAAGAAAATTAAATGGAAAAACACTTCTTCTATTTTCAGCGAAGGCTCGTTTTGAAGTGGCCCGTGAAATTCTTCTCAAAGAATTTGAAGGACAAATTCCTCTTTTCATTCAAGGAATGGGAACAAACGTTGTAGAAGATTACAAAAGATCTGCTTCGGGAATACTGCTAGGAATGGAATCATTTGGAGAGGGGATTGATATTCCAGGGGATGCTCTCCAATTTATTTTTATCGATAAAATTCCAGATTTGAGAATGGATCTTGTGATCAACGAAAGAAGAGACTTCTTTGAATCTCATTTAGGAAATGAATTTACAGATTACTACCTGGCCCATAGAACACGTTCGCTTCATCAAAAGCTTGGACGCCTTCTTCGAACTGAAAGTGATTATGGCGGAGTTATCATTGCTGATAATAGAATAAAGAGCTGGAAAGGAAAGACCATGGAAAAGATGGTAAAACTCATGGAGCCTTATTCACTAATGCGAGCTCCAATAGATGAAGCAAGCCAGGAAATAGAAGAGTTTATTTTAAGTGGCGCTAAGACGGGGTCTAATCTTTCTCAGTAAGATCATTTAAGTATTTGATCTGAATCTTTGTTCCATCATCAGTGCGAATCATATAAGGGATCGCTCCGTGTTGGCTTAGGAATATTTTGATGTGCTGAGGATCTTTGCTAGCTTTAAAGTCCGTTTCATCATCGTACATTTTATATTGAGTGGCCTGGACGTTTTGTCCGTCGATATTCATCTTTTCAGCAGTAAGACTAGCTCGCTCTAAGATTATATTTTTAAATTTTGGTGTTTCTTTAAAATCCCATTGGTTATTTCCCACCAGGATATTGAAAGAATTTTTTCCACTGGCATCAAGTTTTTTTGAACGAAGAAAAAGCATCGAGCTAGCAGCTGTCGGGGTTGTGATGTGATACTTAGGAGCTGTTTGGATTTCATCATTGTGCTCTTCGCCCCTTGAATTGACGAATTTATAAACGAGATGATTTTTCTTGGAATTGTATTCGAAAACTTCTCGAGTACTTTCTTTTCCCATAATTTTTTCAATGGCGACGAATGTGGGAATATAATCTTTATTGACGATATACTCCACATGAAGATTCAGCACTTCACCAGTTGTGACTTTAACAATTGCTTCTGAAATGTAGTGATAACTTTGCTCTCTTTTGTCGCGATAGACGTCGAAAATCTCTTCGGCATAAGCGTTTTCATTGCGAAAATAGCTAAAGGCTCCGCGATAGATCTTATCTTCTTTTCTGTAGTTTCTTGAAATCCATGTTTGCATAGCTTTTATTTTAAATCGTATTTGGAAAACTTGAAAGCTTAAGATATTGGATTATAATAGTCCTCTAATTCATCTTAATTTAATTTACCCCTCGAGGATTTGCATGAAAAAATCAAAAGGATCGCAAGGTTTTGAGGAAGAGTATTGGACAGTCAATTACGCCGACTTAGACGAGATGGACAATATTGTGAATGCTAAAGAGCATGCAGCTTATATGAAAGCGATTTTTGCTTTAGAGTCCGTTGATATTAGCAGTGTTATTGATTTAGGTTTTGGCCTCGGCGTTCTCTTTGAAGAAGTGCTGAAGACATTTGTTCCTTATCGGGCCCATGGAATTGAGCCTTCAAAACATGTTTTTGATCTCGTCTCTGAAAAGGATATCAGACCAGTTGAGAGCACTAAACTTGTGCTGGAAAATATAGACCTGGTGACTTGGGCGCAAAAAGAAGTGAAACGTGAGCGCATTTTTGATCTAGGACTTTGTACTTCAGTTCTTCAGTATCTAACAGATGAAGAATTAAAAATTGTTATGCCAGTTCTTGCCCAAAGAGTTCGCTATCTTTATTTATCCGTTCCGACTGATCTGGAACTAAAAAGACAGATCGAAGAAGTCGAGTTTCACGATAAGTATGCAATTCATAGAAGTAGAGAAAAATATCTCAAATTAATTCATCCCCATTTTACGATTGTTTCGAGTAGACTCTTAGAAAGTAAAATTCATTTCGATGAAGATACAACCAGTTTTACAGATTTATTGTTTCGTTTTTAATTTTGGAAGGAGAGAGTATGGGCCAGTGTGCTTGTGGAAGTGAGAAGTCTTATAGTGAATGTTGTGAACCCTATATTAAAGGGAAGAAACATGCTCCGACTGCAGTTGCGTTAATGCGTTCGCGTTATAGCGCTTTTGCCAACGGGGAAATGGATTATATTTATAATACACACCATGAATCAACTCGTAGTGAGCTCGATATGGACTCTGTTAAGAATTGGGCCACAAATTCAGAATGGCTTGGTTTAGAGATTCGCGAGACAGAAATGGGCTCTGAAAAAGATGCAGAGGGGAAAGTTGAGTTTAAATGTAAGTTTATCTTCAACGGACAAGAGCAAACTCACCATGAACTTAGTACTTTTGTGAAGGAAAAGGGCCAGTGGTACTTCGTGGATGGCGCTCTAAGAAATAATACAGTTCGCAGAAGTGCTCCAAAGGTTGGGCGCAATGACCCATGCCCATGTGGATCTGGTAAAAAAGCAAAGAAATGCTGCCACCAATAAATATCTGAGACAAATCTTCCTAATGAGAAAAAAAACTTAAAATTTTGATATCTTAGATTTATATTAAGGGTATCTTTTTTTAGCCGAGTAAAATGCTCATGCCCGTTTTTTTTCTCAAGGAAGCTTATGGCAAAGAATATCGATTTCACGCATCTCTCAAGTTCTGACATTACTTTTATCGACTCACTTTATGATTCGTACAAAACTGATTCAAATTCAGTTGATGAATCTTGGCAGCGATTTTTCCAAGGTTTTGAATTCTCAACTTCTAGTTTTGGAACATCTTCCGGAACAGGTGAGGGAATCAGTGACGAAAAATTAAAAAAAGAATTTAGTGTCTTCCGTTTGATTCAATCTTTTAGAACTCGCGGCCACTTGCTTTCTGACACCAATCCAATCCGTCCAAGAAAAGATCGAAAAGCTCATCTTAGTTTAGAAGAGTATGGTCTATCTGAAGCAGATCTATCCACTGTTTTCAATGCCGGTGAGTTTTTAGGAATTGGTCCAACAAGACTCGATGGAATCATTGACCACATGAAAAAAATCTACTGTGGGAAAATTGGTTTTCAATTCATGCACTCAAACAACACAGACATTCGTCGTTGGATGAGAGAAAAAATTGAATCAACTGCTCTTAATATTGAACTCGATATCGAAAAGAAAAAAAGAATTCTTCAAAAATTAAATGAAGCGAACGTTTTTGAGAACTTTCTTCAAACGAAATACATTGGACAAAAAAGATTCTCTCTTGAAGGAGGAGAGTCTACTATTCCAGCACTGGATGCCATCATCAACAAAGGGGCCAATCTCGGAGCGAAGGAATTTGTTTTTGGTATGCCTCACAGAGGTCGCCTCAATGTTTTAGCAAATATCGTTGGAAAGACTTACGAATATATTTTCACTGAATTTGAAGGAAGCTCTCTTGAGGAACTTCAAGGTCACAGTGGAGACGTTAAATACCACATGGGTTTTACAACTTCTCAAAAGACAACAGGTGATAAAGAAGTTTTAGTAAAACTTCTTCCAAACCCATCTCACCTGGAAACAGTTGCTCCAGTAGCGATTGGTTACTGTCGAGCACTAGAAGACCTTCACTATGAAGGGGATATGACAAAAGTTATTCCAATCATTCTTCATGGGGATGCTTCAGTAGCTGGGCAAGGTATTGTTTATGAAGCTCTTCAAATGAGTAAGCTTCGTGGTTACGCTGTTGGTGGATCAATTCATTTTGTTATCAACAACCAGATTGGTTTTACGACAGACTTCGAAGATGGAAGATCAAGTCAGTATTGTGCTTCAGTTGCTAAAACAGTTGAATGCCCAATCATTCAAGTTAACGGAGATGATCCAGAAGCAGTTGTTTACGCTGTTGAACTAGCAGTAGAGTTTAGACAAAAATTTAAAGAAGATATTTTTATCGATATGGTTTGCTACCGTAAACATGGTCACAATGAAGGGGATGAGCCTCGCTATACTCAACCTCATCTTTATGACCTGATCACAAAACACAAAAACCCAAGAGAACTTTATCTTGATAAACTTTTAGCTTCTGGAAAAATTGAAGCAAAACTTGCTGAAGAAATGATTGAAGCTTATAAGCAACTTCTATCAGATCGCTTCAACAATGTTCGCCAAAAAGAAATCCCAGTAAAACAAAAAGGTCCTCATAAAGATTGGGAAGAGATTGGTTATTCCAATGCAGATTCATTTAATGAGTCTCCTGCTACTGGAGTAAAAAAAGAAGTTCTGGAAAAAGTATTAAAAGCGATCAATACCATTCCATCTGGAATGCAAGTTATAAAGAAAACTCAAAAAATTCTTGAAGACAGAGACCAGTTTTTTAAAACTGATAAACTTGATTGGGCCAGCGCTGAACTTCTAGCTTACGGAAGTTTACTAGATGAAGGTCATCCACTTCGCTTCACAGGTCAAGATGTTATTCGAGGAACGTTCTCACATCGTCATGCTAAAATTTTCGATGAAAGAACAAATGAGTCTTACTGTGGTTTAGAATTTATTTCTCCTAACCAAGGAAAAGTGAGCATCTACAATTCACTTCTTTCTGAATACGCGGTTCTTGGATTTGAATTTGGTTACGGGTGGGCAACCCCTAAAGCTTTAACTATTTGGGAAGCTCAATTTGGGGATTTCTCTAACGGTGCTCAGATCATGATCGATCAGTACATCACTTCAGCGGAAGTGAAGTGGCAGCGAATGAATGGTCTTGTTATGCTATTGCCTCACGGAAGTGAAGGAGCAGGGCCTGAACACTCAAGCGCTCGCCCAGAGAGATACCTTCAATTAGCGGCCGATAATAATATCGTTGTTGCTAACTGTTCAACTCCAGCAAACATGTTCCATCTTCTTCGTCGTCAATTAAAATGGAACTTTAGAAAACCTGCTATTGTTATGACTCCGAAGTCACTTCTTCGCGATCCTAGATGTACATCGACTCGTGAAGAATTTATCAGCGGAAAATTCCAAGAATTAATCGATGATCCGAACACTGGAAAAAATGTAAGTCGCATTCTCTTCTGTACAGGGAAAGTTTACTACGATCTCTATGAGAAAAAGATCGCTGATAAACGCGATGATGTCGCTGTCGTAAGATTAGAGCAGCTTCATCCAATGCCTGAAAATCAAATTAAAAAAGTTCTGACTAAATACAAAGGGGCAGAATGCGTATGGGTTCAGGAAGAGCCTTCGAATATGGGGTATTGGACATACCTTCTTCGTTATATGGATATTTTTGGAACATTTAAATTAATCAGCAGAAAGGCTTCGCCTTCTCCAGCGACTGGTTTTTCAAATGTTCACAAAAAAGAGCAAGCAGAAATTGTTACGAAAGCTTTTTCAAAATAAGGACCTAAAAAGGATATAAGAAATGAGTGTTGAATTAAAAATCCCAGTAATTGGTGAATCTGTAACAGAAGTAACACTTTCTTCTTGGTTAAAAAAAGATGGAGAGTACGTTGCTGAAGGCGAAGCCGTTTGTGAGATCGAATCTGACAAAGCTTCAATGGAACTTCCTGCTCCAAGTGCGGGCGTTTTAAAAATTATGGCCGAAGCAGGATCAGAATTAAAAATCGGTGCAAAAATAGGTGAGCTTGATACATCGGCAGCGAAGCCGGCTGCTGCTGCAAAGCCAGCGGCAGAGGCTCCTAAAGCTGAAGCTCCTAAGCAAGCAATGACTTCATCAAAAGATGTAAATGTCCCAAGTCCAGCAGCTAGAAAAATTCTTGAAGAAAAAGGAGTTGATGCTAGTTCAGTAAGTGGTTCTGGCAAAGATGGTCGCATAACGAAGGAAGACGCGATGAATGCGAGTGCTAAACCAGCTCCGGCAGCTGCATCAGCACCAAAAGCAGTTAGTGCTTCAGTTGTTCCTGGATCTCGAAATTCTCGTCCAGAAAAGATGACTCGTTTAAGAAAGACAATCGCTTCAAAACTTGTTGAAGCAAAAAATACGACAGCAATGCTTACGACTTTTAACGAAGTCGATATGTATAATCTGATGGAAATGAGAAAGAAATACAAAGATGCTTTTACTAAAAAGCACGGAGTAGGTCTTGGTTTCATGTCACTGTTTACAAAAGCAGTAACGATGGCCCTAAAAGATTGGCCAGCGATCAATGCTCAAATTAATGGCGATGAAATTATCTATCA
The DNA here is from genome assembly GCA_037444575.1 of Bacteriovoracales bacterium. Classification (GTDB taxonomy): domain Bacteria; phylum Bdellovibrionota; class Bacteriovoracia; order Bacteriovoracales; family Bacteriovoracaceae; genus Bacteriovorax. Next base: position 203,184 of record JBBIME010000006.1, on the reverse strand, counting down.
CGATTACGCTGATATCGGTATCGCCGTTTCAACTCCAAAAGGACTCGTAGTTCCAGTAGTTCGAAACGCAGAGAATATGAGTTTAGCTCAAATTGAAAAAGAAATTTTAAATCTTGCGACTAAAGCAAGAGACGGAAAAATTACAATTGAAGAAATGCAAGGTGGAACTTTCTCTATCACAAATGGTGGAGTGTTTGGTTCAATGCTTTCAACTCCAATTTTAAATCTTCCACAATCTGCAATTTTAGGAATGCACAACATTGTTGAAAGACCTGTTGCAATTAACGGACAAGTTGTTATTAGACCTATAATGTATTTAGCTCTTTCTTACGATCATAGAATTATCGATGGACGTGAGTCTGTTAGCTTCTTAAAACAAGTTAAAGAACTTCTTGAAGATCCTTCAAGACTTCTACTTGATGTTTAGTAATTGATTATGAGGCCGGAATTATTCCGGCCTTTTTCGCGTTGGAGGTTAGTATGAAAGAAAAATCCGACTTTCCTTACCTGCATGGTTTTTCTCCTGTTGAACAGGAGCGATTAAGACGCCAGGCCCGGTTTGCTGAACATACAATCTACCAAAACGTTAATTTCTCTTCGACAAAGAAAGTTTTAGAAGTCGGCTGCGGCGTTGGCGCTCAGTCTGAAATACTACTTCGTCGTTTTCCCGATCTCAATTTGACCGGAATTGATCTTTCAGAGAAACAGCTAGAAGCTGCAAAGGGTAGCTTATCAAAATTAGAATTTGCCAAAGGTCGATATGAGCTTCATGAAATGTCGGCCACCGATATAAAATTCGATTCAGACAGTTTTGATGGTGCCTTCTTATGCTTTGTTCTTGAACATATTCCCGATCCAAGGCGAGTTCTCTCAGAAGTGAGAAGAGTGTTAAGTCCTGGTGGAGTTATTTATATCACTGAAGTTTTAAACTCATCTTTTTTCCTGGATCCTTACTCGCCGAATGTCTGGAAATATTGGATGGCCTTTAATGATTATCAATACGATCAAAAAGGTGATCCGTTTATGGGGGCCAAGTTAGGAAATCTTCTGATGCAAAATGGTTATCAGAATATTGAAACAGAAGTAAAAACCTGGTTCTTAGATAATCGCAATCCTCAAAAGAGAAAAGAAATTATCGAATTTTGGAGTGAACTCCTAATGAGCGCCAGTGATCAACTATTGAATGCTAAATACGTTGATCAAAAAACTGTTGATGGAATGAAAGCGGAAATGAAAGTGGTTGCTAATGACCCCAATGCCGTTTTCTTTTTTTCTTTTATACAAGCTAAAGCTAGAAATGGAATGTTTTAATTTTTTAGAGATCAAGGAGAATTTTAGATCATGAAAGAATACGATGTTGTTGTTATTGGTTCCGGTCCAGGTGGTTATATCTGTGCAATCAGATGCGCTCAACTTGGGATGAAAGTTGCGATTATAGAAAAATATAAAGCATTAGGTGGGACATGTTTAAATGTAGGATGTATTCCTTCAAAAGCATGGCTAGATTCTTCAGAAAAATATCATGAATTAATGCATTCTTTTACAGATCATGGGATTACAGCTTCAGGCGTTGCTCTTGATTTTGGAAAAATGAGAGACAGAGTAAAAAAAGTTGTAAGCGATGTCAGTGGGGGAGTTGCTTTCCTCATGAAGAAAAATAAAATCGATGTTTATTACGGACATGGTTCTTTTAAAGACGCGAACACTGTATCAATCAAAGGCGAAAAAGAGACTACTGAAATCAAAGGTAAAAAAATTGTTATCGCCACTGGATCAAAACCTTCATCTCTTCCAGGTGTGACTATCGATAAAGAGCGAATCATAACTTCAACGGAAGCATTAGTTTTAAAAGAACTTCCTAAAAAACTAATTGTGATTGGTGGTGGAGTTATTGGCCTGGAATTATCATCAGTTTTTAGAAGACTAGGTTCTGAAGTGTCTGTTGTTGAATATGCTGATTCAATTATTGCTACAATGGATGGTGAACTTGGAAAAAATCTTCAACGTATTTTAAAGAAAGATGGAGTGGAGTTTTTCTTAGGTCACGGTGTAACCGAAGTTAAATCTGATGGAAAAAAAGTAGTAGTAAAAGCAAAAGATAAAAAATCAGATAACGTAATTACCCTTGAAGGCGATTACTGCTTAGTTGCCGTTGGTCGCCGTCCTTATACGGAAGGATTAAATCTAGAAGCGGCTGGTGTAAAAATGGATGACCGTGGACGAGTTGATACGAATGCTCATCTTCAAACAAACGTTGCTCACATCTACGCTATCGGTGATGTTGTAAAAGGAGCAATGCTAGCTCATAAAGCAGAAGAAGAAGGTGTGCTTGTTGCGGAATTCATGGCAGGACAAAAACCACATATCGATTACAATCTTATTCCTGGTGTTGTTTACACTTGGCCTGAAGTAGCTGCTGTAGGACAGACGGAAGAGCAGTTAAAGGCAGCAGGGAGAGAGTTCAAAGTTGGATCATTTCCAACGAAGGCTTCAGGACGTGCTCGTGCTTCAAATGAATCAGATGGATTTATTAAAGTTTTAGCAGATAAAAAGTCTGATGAAATTTTAGGTGTGCATATGATTGGCCCTCGTTGCGCGGATCTCATTGGAGAAGCCGTTCTAGCAATGGAGTATAGAGCTTCAGCTGAAGATATTGCAAGAACAAGCCATGCTCACCCAACTTATTCAGAATCTCTAAAAGAAGCTTGCTTAGCTGCTACTGAAAATCGTTCTCTTAATATGTAATTCATTTCTTATATATATTTTAAGCCTCTGCAATTTTGCAGAGACCCTCTCTTACTTTTCTTTTTAAAATTTTAAATTACTATTGTTTTGTCATATCACTTTTTAATGGGGGATCGATGAAAACATTATTCATGGCGCTTTATTTATTGGGGACAATAAGCATGAATGCAGAAGCAAAAGTAGAATTAAAGAAAATAGATTACAAATCAGGCGACGAAATCTTTGAAGGTGTCATCGCTATGGATTCAGCAATAAAAGGGAAAAAACCTGGAGTTGTTGTTTTTCATAACTGGCTTGGAATTACAGCAGAGACTGAATCTAAAATTACTGAACTTGCGAAGCTTGGCTATGTTGTAATGGCCGGTGATATTTACGGCAAAGGGATTAGACCGAAAGAGGGCAAAGAAGCATCAGATCTTTCGGGAAAATATAAAAATGATCGCAAGCTTCTTCGATCGAGAGCGAATCTTGCTCTTTCAGAATTAGAAAAAAATTCTCATGTTGATACAAAAAAACTTTTTGCTATCGGATATTGTTTTGGAGGAGGAGCCGCACTTGAGCTTGCTCGCTCTGGAGCTCCTCTTTTAGGAACAGTTACTTTTCATGGATTGCTTTCAAGTCCGACGCCAGAAGACGCTAAAAACATAAAGGGACAAGTCGCTGTTTTTCACGGTGCCATTGATCCGTTCGTTAATGCTGATCAAGTCCAAGCTTTTAAAAAAGAAATGGATGATGCCAAAGTGACTTATCAATTAACTCTCTATTCGGGAGCAGTTCATAGTTTTACAGATAAGTCTGCTGGAGATGATGTGAGTAAGGGAGCTGCCTATAATGCCCTTGCTGATAAGAGATCCTGGGAAGGGATGAGGAACTTTTTGGCCGACTTATCTAAATAGTAAATTAATCGTAATTGTTGGATATTTAAGGGCTTTATTTGGCATTAAAAAATCTTAATTCTGAATGAATCTTTTTTTAATCCAGACCTCCTAGAATTATTTTAGGGATGAAACATTCCAAATCCAAAGGAGGATTTATGAAATTACAAATTTTATTAGCAATGGTTTTAGCAAGTGTAATGTCTTTTAATACAGTAAGTGCACAGACAAACGGAGATATAAAACAAGATAAACAACAGATCAGTGCTGACAAAGAAAAATTAAAAGAAGTTAAAGAAAAATTGAAAGAAGACAAAGAAAAATTAAAAGAAGACAAAAAAACAAAAAAACATCATAAAAAAGAAAAGAAAGTAGAAGATAAGAAAGAAGAAAAGAAAGAAGAGAAAAAAGAAGAGAAAAAACTTTAAATAGTCAGGCCCTCGTAAGAGGGCCTTTTTATTTTAGGATTCTTCTTTTTCTAAAGTGGCTATATCGATTTCTCGGGCCTTGATCACAAGATTGTTCATTACATACTCGGGAATCACACCAGACTCTGAGAAAATAATAGTACCTTCTTTTAAAATCACGAGAGTTGGTATCGATCGAATCGAAAAGTCTGAGCTTAATAGATGCTCATTTTCAGTGTTTACTTTTCCAAAAAAGACATCAGTATGAGCTTCTGCAACACGATCGTAAATTGGTGCGAAGACTTTGCATGGTTCGCACCAACTTGCCCAAAAATCAAGAAAGACTATTTTGTTGTTATTTAAGATTTCTTCGATGTTTTTATCGGTAACAATTTTTACACTCATTTTTAATCGTCATCCTCTTTCTCATGCTCTCTTTCACCACCTTGTCCATTTTCTTTCTCATTTTCAATTTTTACAAGATTGAAATCTTTGTTAAATAAGTGAAATGCTCCAGTCGTAGAGTTATAATTTTTATACAGTGTAGTGAGTGAGAACAAGGACAGAACAAGGAAGACAACTCCAGCTCCGATATATGAATGAGGAATTCCCTTGTTTTCTTCTTCGTTTGTTTTAGCTAATTTATTTCCAGTCACCATCGATAATCCAATCGGATCCTTGTGTCGTAGGGTATGAAGAACTATACCAACAACGTGAAAGATTGCTATGACTAAAAAGATATTTGCAAAGGCTTCATGAACTTCTTCAAAGGTTTCCTTGTTATATTTTTGAACCATTTGATAGCCTGAAAAAAGAAGGCCAAAAGATAAGGCCATCATGACAATAGCTGCCCAGCTTGAAGCAGCGTTGTGCGAGAGTTTTCTTTCAGATTTATTTTGCAGAATATCTTTAAAATACTTAAAAAGGTGAGTTGGGGATAAATCAAAAGAAGAAAAACGAGCGTATTTACTCCCAATAATTCCCCAGATTATTCGCAGAATAACCAGTGAAACCATAAATATTCCAAGTATCATGTGATAAGCGTAATTAGCTGATTCATCATCAACTACTTTTGTGATCAAAAATGCTGCCACAAATGAAAGAGCAAAGAGCCCGTGAAATATTCGAGTTGGCCAATCATAAATTAACACTTTCTTCATTTTTATCTCCTAGTAAGAAAGTAATATAAACATTATTGGGTAATTCATGTACTTGGTCTATAGTCCAAATGGCCTAAATACCAAAAATCATTTCTGCATAGGTCATTTACTCTATTAAAATTAAGAAAAATAATGATGATAATACTTAAAAAGGGAAAATGGATTCCCTTTAAAATACTATGGAGTAATTATGAAAAATCTATTAGTGCTAACAATGATGCTTTTATCTATTGGCGCGGCCCATGCTAAAAGTACTTGTACTGATCAACCAAAAGATAAGTGGATGAAGGAAGAAGACTTCAAAAAGATGATTGAATCACAAGGGTATACAATTAAGAAATTTAAACAACCTGGAACTTGCTATGAAATTTATGGAAAGAATAAAGAAGGCAAGACTGTTGAAATTTATTTCAATCCAGTAGATGGAAGCCCGGTAAAATCTAAGTAATAAAAAGGCCCTCAGAAGAGGGCCTTTTTTATGATTTATTGTTGGATACCAGTTCTAGCGCCAAAGTCAACCGGAGTCGGTGCAGGGTCTAGATCTTGTGGTTTTGTATCGCCTCTTTGAGTGTCGTTTGCTCCAGTAGGAGTCTGGATGTTGTTGAGACAGTTGATTGCTTCTTTTATTTTATCGCAAGTTTTCTTGTTTGTTTTACACTTATCACCGTAACTTTTTTCTAATGTCTTTGTGGCCCTTTGAACCATTGGATCAGTTGAATCCAGTCCAGAGTGGCATAAACTAAGAGCACGTTCCGCTGTAGCGCTTAGGGTTCCCTCATCAGCTGCACTAAAAGAAGTATAAGCATAAATCGCTGCCAAAGTTAGAACAACTCCTATGACTAGAGCTAGTGATGCAGCTTCTGCTGTATCAATAAATAGATTGCTTAGATGAAATGAGTTCGATGCAATATTTAAAGAATTAGTAGCATTAATCCATTCATCAATGTTGTTATGATTGAAAGACAGAATTGCTGATTTTTTATTATAGGTAATTTTAAACGAGCTATTTCCTTGCATCATTACCGTGAATTCTTTTTGATCTAGGATAAGTTTAAATTCTTTATCTTTGATCATCTCCACTTGAGGGAGTTGAATTTTTTCATATTGAGAAAATTCATTTTTTTTGAGGTAACTCTCTACATTGCGATAAAGTTTTTGATCATTATCTTTGATGAATTGAATCAACTCTTTACCGTTGTATTTTTTTTCTTTGTACTGGGTGATGATTTTGGAAAACTCTCTAGAAGTGATTTCATTGCTTGCCTGTACTTGTGGTGCAAAAGTTAATTGCCAAAAAATAACTGAAAGGAAGACAAATTTTAATTTTTTCATTTTTTACCCCTAGCTTCGAAATTCTTATCGGGAGCAATAAGGGATTACTTTAGTCGGGATTGTTTTGTCAGGTGTTTCACATACTTAAACACCTAATGTTCGCCCTATTTTTTCAATAAAAATGTTGTAAGAGAAAGGCTTCACAATAATATTACTCACTCCAAGGGCGATTGCTGTCTTAACATTGTCAGTCTCTAAAGTACCAGAGATTAAAAGAACTGGAATGTCTTTAGAGTTTGTCCGAAATTTTACTTCCTTTATTAATTGCAGCCCATTCATTCTAGGCATCATCACATCAACAATGATCAAACCAAATTCCTGATTTTGAATTTTTGAGAGGGCCTCTTTACCATCGGAAGCAAACACTATGCTTTTTTCTTCAATGTGTGAGCGAACAAGATAATTGGCCATCAGTTCTTTGATTTCACTTTCATCATCGATGACTAAAATAGATTTTTTCTTTAAGAACTTACTTATAAGTTCTAAAAGGAGTTTTGTTTTTTCTTCACTCATCTAAGTGGTGCCTGATTGTATAAATTTTTTTGTTCCTAAAAATATTTTACTATAAAAATGATTTTCGTCATAAGTTCTCAATTTATTGAGTTAAACAAAATTTTATATCTTTAAATAAACTTTTAAGATTATTAGAAAAAGATGATTTCTTTAAATTTCATCTGGATAAGAAAAATTGCCAATTTTTTGTGCTGGATCTTCATATTGTTTAACTTATTAGAAATTGACTATGGCCAATACTTGGATCTTTTTAACTATTCGTTTTATCAATATTTTTTCAAATATCTTTTTTAGCATTAGGGATAAAATTTGGAAGATTTTATACTTAAGGAATGAAAACAAAAATATTGAATACATTGATTTTGTCATTATCTCTTTCATCTCCTTTAACGACACTTGCACGTGATAATGATGAGGCAAAGGATTATGCTTATATCCTCTCTGCTTCAAAAAATTGGGAACGAGATGATGATAACGATGATAATAGATGGCTTCGTCTTTTTAGTAAGGCCGGCGAAACCAAGACTATTAACTTTAAAGGTGTGATCCAAATTCCAGAACAATTAAGAGCAAACGCTGGACTGCTTCGCGAAGGAAATTCACAAGCCGTTCTTATATTAGATGGACGAGTTCAGTGTAATTATGTTGCTCACATGAGTAAAAAGTTTTTTAATTCATACTATGGACTGTCCAGTTGTAGTGATGGTTCAAGAGCAAAAGATGAAGTCAGAGTTGACTCATCTGTTGGGATTTATCTTAAAGATGTAAAAGGTACGCCATCAACATTATATGCTTCAATTAAAGTGGTACAAAAATTCGTAAAGGGACTTAAGCTCCCTCAACTTGAAGCTGCCAAAGGACAAATCTTGCGTTTTGATGGAGAACTTTGGGTTCCATCAAATTACATCCCAGACGGACAAGCAGCTGGTGATGTTCTCCTATGGGATGGTAGTACTTGGATGGCCTCAAAAATTACTGGTATCCAAGGACCACAAGGTCCTCAAGGATTAACTGGAGCAACGGGAGCGACTGGAGCTACTGGATTAACTGGACCACAAGGTCCTCAAGGAATTCAAGGTCCAGCAGGAGCACAAGGTCCAGCAGGAGCACAAGGGCTGCAAGGTCCAGTAGGTTTACCTGGTTTAACGGGAGCAACAGGTGCCACAGGTGCTGTTGGTCCACAGGGACCTCAAGGTCCTCAAGGTCTACAAGGTGATCCTGGTCTTGTTAGTTTAACTGCAGGAAGTGGAATTGTTGGTACAACAATCTCTGGAAATGGTGGAACGATCGCAGTTAATACAGGTACAGCAGCTGGACAAATTCCAATGATTGATTCAACTGGAAAACTGCCAGCTTCAATCATACCTGTTACTGCTCAAAAAATTGTGTACATTAAAGATTCAAAACCAAGTGGAACAAGTGGTGGAACATGTGATTCAACTTTAGGTTGGAATCAAATTCGAGACATCAATACACTTAATGGTGATACTTCATTTGTAACCCTTGCAAACAATCAAATTACATTACCTGCGGGAACTTACACTATTGAAGTGAATGCTCCTGCCTATCTTGATGGATATCATAAGGCAGTGCTAGCTGATGCAAGCACTGGATCGATCATTCTAGTCGGATCAAATGCAAGAAGCCATAACGTTGCTGGTGGAATGGAGCCTTCAACTATTATGGGACAAGTGACTATCACAGCACCAACAACTTATGTTGTTAAGCATAGATGTGCGACCAGTATGACAAATATTGGTTTTGGGGTCCCTGTTAGTTTTGGCGTAGAAGAAATTTATACTCAAATAAAAATTGTAAAACTTAAATAATCAGAATAGTCGACTTTTAAATTTCCAAAATTGGGTTAACATAAAACTATGAAGTTCTTGTTAACCCTTTTTTTATTCACAAATTCCTTAGCGTTTGCAATGGATGTCGGTGATGGCTCTGACGGATCCTGTGACGTCGCTGGTACGGCAACAACTCAAATCACTGCAGCTAAAAAGTATTATCAGTGCACAACTTTAAACATTAATGGAAATTTAATCAGCTTTAAAGGAGGCCAGCCTGGAGCTGGAGGAGTTCCACTTTTTATAAAAGTACTAGGAAGCGTGACTATTTCTTCTGGTTTTAGCATTGATTTAAGCGGAGTAAATGGAGTAGACGGAGATGCGATAAATTCTCTGAAGACAGGTGGAAGCGCTGGAGCTGGAGGAAGTGCCGGTGGAAATTCTCCTGGAACAAATGCTAATGGATTAAGTGGAAATGGAACAGGTGGTGGTGGTGCTGGATTATTAGTAACACCAACTGCTCCTGCCACATCTTCATATGGCGGAGGTGGAGGCGGAGGAAGTTATCAAACTCAATCGGCAACTGTCGCTGCAGATGGAGATAATGGTGTAGGAAGTGTCATCAATACTCATGGGATTAATGGAGCAATTTTTGGGAGCGAATCGACTTTTGATTCCAGTTTTATCGGTGGCACAGGTGGAGGTGCTGGTGGAGCTGGAATAAATGCGGGAATACCTACTACTGGAAGCTCTGGTGGCGGAGGTGGTGGAGCTATCCGTATTGTAGCTGGAGGAAATATTCAAGTTGATGGAAGTATAATTTCTACTGGAGGCAATGGAGGTGGAATTGTAACAACAGCAAGTAGTGGAGGGGGCGGAGGAGCTTCAGGGGGAGCGATCTGGCTTCAATCAGCAGGAACACTCACAGTTTCAGCAACAGGTACAATAACAGCGCTTGGAGGAGCTGGTGGAATTAATGCTTCGGGATTAAGTGGATTAGGCGGGGGCGGAGGAAACGGACGCATTCGTCTTGATAGCGGAAGTGGTACAATTACAAATTTAGGAACAGTTAATCCGACACCGTATAGTACAAGTTTTTCCCCAACAATTGCTTCGAGTACACAAGCTTCAAGACAATATGCAAGTTCTATTTCATGCGCGAAAGTTTCACTAGAACATGATCAAAATAATAATTTCCTTATTAATTTTATTTTTGGATTAATTATTTCAACTACTGGTTACTTAATCTTTTCAAGAAATAAAAAAGTATAATTCAAGTTGATTCCGAATCGCGTGTAGCTGTGTTTGTTTCCTTCTTTGGTAATATTAGTTAAGTCAAAAAAAGGTCCCACTGAAATATTTTTTTTCACATCGTATAGAGCATCTGCATAGAAATTCATTGCTCCTCCGAATTTTGCTTCAGCACTAATACTTAAATGATCAAAGTTTTTTTGAACAAAAGCTCCAAGTAATGGAGACAGGCTAGAACTTCCAGTAATCGTCCTATTAGACTCGATATAGAGTGTTTTCTTTGTAAACGAAATAACTGGTCCCCAGGAAAAATTAGATTCTACTTTATGAGCCTTCAAATTTAATTCAAAATCCGTAAAAGTAATTGTGTTGAAGACTTTTCCTCTGGATACAAAAAGCGTCGAATTAAAAATCTTAAAATATTTCCAGTCAACTGGTGTTTGATACATTCCATACCAGCTATCTAAAACATTGCCACTGACACTTGCTGTATATTGACTTGCTTTGTTTTCATAAGTGAGGTGATGAGGAAAAAAACCAAGACGGGCGAAATGAAGATTCTTTTTTTCTTCGATAACCGGCATCGCTGGAGGTTCAGGTGTTTTTGCAATTGGAGCAACTGGTTCCTCTATTTTTTTAGGAGTAGGAGGAGGCGTGTGAACGATTTGTTGCTTTGGTTTTGGAGGAGAAACTTTCTCTGCCATTTTTGGAGGTTCTGGTTTTATAAAAGCTGGATCTAATTCAGTGGAAAGAACAGAAACTTTTGAGAATTCAGTTTTTCTTCCCCAGTAATCCTCGTATGAAACCCTCCAGTGAAAAGTTCCAAGGGTAGCATTTTTCCAGATAACATGAGGAGTAGTGGTCTCAATTTTTGTAATAAGCTTTGAAAGCTTTGAATCTTCGTAAATTTCTACGATATATTTTTTAGCTCGAGAGTTAGCGGGTAAGTCCCATTCCGCAACTGCTATTGGACCTTCTGCCTGGGCCTTGGCCATAAAAAGATCGATGAAATGAAATTCAGAAGTTTTATCATCCAGGTACTTAATTTTGATTTTAATATCAGGAGCGATCTCTGGTCGCTCAAGAGGAGGTGTCGGTCTAATCTCAACACTCACTGGACTTGAGTATTCTACAGTATTCCCTTTCTTGATTTTTACTCGCCAGAAGTATCGTCCAGTTTGCCCGAGAGTGGTGGAGACATTGTTATTATCAATGTCTTTTTCATAGATTATTTTTTGAAAACCAGAATCACTAGCTAGCTCAAATTGATATTCGCGGGTATTTTCTACGCGATCCCATTTGAAAGAAACAAGTTGATCCGGTTTTTCTAATTCAATCACGGCCCCTTCCGCAGGAGTTTGCATAAGTTGAAGAGGTGCCTTAAGTATAATCTTTCCAGTAATTGTATTTGAAAGCACACCTGAAGATGTCTCTCCGGAAATCTCCCAAATGTATTCACCTGCAGAAGAAAGATTTATTGCTAATGTTGTATTCTCAGTTTCAAAAGTTTTGGTGGCATTATCTTTTGTTACTTTGACTTTATAGGTGATGTCAGAGGTTGGACCGTTCCAAGAAAGGTTCTGTAACAGAGGTTCGTTGTTATATCTCACTCTTTCAATCGTATCAGTTGTATTGCTAACAATGCTGATGGCCTTTGCTTCAATGACCTCTAATGTCTCCGGAGCACTCCAAAGAGCAGCTGTTCTCGAAGGCTCATTAACCTTAACAGAGATTTGATAATTTCCAACTTCGTTGGCCTTAAATTCATAATTGTTTTGGGTGAGCTTTAATATTTCAACTTCTTTATTGGGATGCTCTATTTTTAAAAGATAATTTTTAGCATCTCCATTAGACCAGTTAATATATATTTTTTCTGCTTTTTTAGGCCCTTTGAAGAGTTTGTTTTTGTCTAAATTTAAAGAAAGAGGAAGCTCCTCTTTTAACGTGAAATTTCTAACAGGTCCTTCAAGATTATCAAGCGTTGAGAGTTTCCAGTAATAAGTTTCTGCTTCGTTAAAGGTCATGTTAAAATGATTGCTTTCAATCGTCTCACTTTTAATAATATTCGAAAATTTAGAGTCTCTAGCGATAATAATTTTTACAGGGATGGACCCACTTGTGTACGACCAATTAAAATTAATTTCTTTCTCGTGAGCAAAGTAATTAACTAAATTCTGGGACGGATATTTGAGAATGAAAGGCAGTTCTTTTATTTTGATATCACCGGTCGTTTTATTCTGGATAAGAACTTCATTTGATTTGAGATCATTGCTTTTTTGATCAATGTTGAGTTTTGCTTTTCCATCAAGAAGTAGAAATTTGTTTTCAGATTCACTTTGTTCAATTTGAATATTGGCATTTTGGGATTCAAACGAGTATTTTTTTCCACTTAAAACAACATCTAGTTTTGGTGCGTTTGCAGAGAGCTTAGCCGTGAGATTTCCTTTTTCGAGTGTGAGGGTGTTGGACTTGTTTAGTGTTTTGATTTTAAGAAGAGAATTTTCAAATAAACTGATTTCTTGGCCATTAGTAAAATTAATTTTAGCCGAACTTTGCTCATGAGTATAAATTTCATCGTTTAATGAGAGATCATCTCCAGTATTTATATCGGTCCAACTTTGATAAAAGTCTTTCTTTCTTTTAACTGTTTTTATTTGTTCAACTATTGAAGCAACCTTGAATTCGGGATTAGAGGATTTTGGATAAAGCCTGGCCCCATAAAGCATGAAGAGGCAGACGAGCGCAACCATGCTCATCATTCCCACTAAAAGGTTGTCAAAAGATCGAACTCTCATTTTCTTCCGCTATTGGGTAATTTCCAAATCTTATTGTAACATTAGATAGTATTAATAAACCCTAGGAAGTTTAATCTTGATTAGAAAAGTCAAGTTCCCATTAAAGTATAAGTTCGTTGTGATGATCACAATGCTTCTGCTTTTAACAATGGGATTCTACCTCTCGTATGCGCTGAATATTTTCAAAGAAGACAAGGCTGCTGATGTATATTCGATTACTCTTACTAACTCTGTGTCAGTTGCCGAGAGAGTGAAGCTTTTAATTAACGATGATTTTCAAACTCTCGATGTTCTTAATGACAATCTTGGTTCAGATACTCTAGCAAAAAAAATGGCACTGATTATTTCTAATCACGATGACGTTTTGGGTATTGAATGTCTTGTTAATAATCAAGATTACCATGCGGAAACGAATACAAAAAAAATTGAACAACTTACATCTAACCCAACTTCACCTGAAGAAAATTTAAATGCAAGCAATGGCGCTCTAAAAATCTTAAAACAAATCCCTTTCGGGGAAAATCGCATTGAAATGTCGATGGTTAAGAATTTTCCGGCCCATTATTCAGTAATTAAATCCATTGCAAAGAATATAAGATGTGCGGCCCATATCTCTTATGAGAAGTTGATGCCTTTAATGAATGAAACTTTGAATTATGGAACTTATTTGCTCATGGAAAATGGAAAGATTTTCTTTAGGCTTAACAATGTTCAACAAAATATCGATTCAATGAGCATCATCAAAGATCCAACGATTCATGAAGTTCAGCAAGGAGTAAAGCGTTTTACAAGCAACGGAGTTGCTGTTATTCGTGCTTTTTCCAAAATGCCAGGAATCGGACTTATTGCTATCACTGAGATAGAAGAGAACAAGGCCTTTTTAGCTTCTCGTGAGTTAATACAGAAATCTTTATATTTTGGAATTTTGATTCTATCAATTGCTGTTATCGCTGGGATTCTTTTTACAAAGAGAATGACCAAAAATGTTCAGACTCTTTTTGATGCTACAACTCTTCTTTCTGAAGGAAATTTTGATGTAAATCCAAAGGCAGAGGGAAGTGATGAAATAGGAGCACTTACAGATTCATTTGTTGAAATGAAAAATAAGATCGTAAAGTTTATGGAGGAAATGAAAGAGAAGGCGCGAATTGAAGGCGAGTTAAGGGTTGCTCATCTTGTACAACACTCTTTTTTTCCTAAGTATGCTGTAATTAAATCCAGCTATAGTTTTGATGGGCATTATAGACCAGCAAGTGAGTGTAGTGGCGATTGGTGGGGATATTTTGAGCAGGGACCGATTACAACAATTATCGTCTGCGATGCCACTGGACATGGAGTGCCGGCAGCTCTTATCACCGCGGCCGCTCACAGCTGTATCTCAACTTTAAAAATTGAATCAGAGAAAAATTACGTTTCACCGAAGATGGTTTTGGAAAAATTAAATAAAGTCATCTGCTCGATGAATTCTGAAATTTTAATGACTGCTTTTGTTCTTGAAATTGATGAAACAAAAAATGCTATTACTTATTCTAATGCTTCTCATATGACTCCCTATTTAATCAGGAAAACGGATGGAGAATATAATAAAGAAGGTGTGAATCCTCTCCAGGACAATAATGGAGCAAGAGTGGGAGAAAATGCCAGTTCAAAGTATGAAGAGACAACTATGCCAATCTTGGCAGGAGATCGAATCGTTCTATTCTCTGACGGATTAACCGAAATGATGGTCGATGGAAAACCATGGGGACTGCGATCTTTTTTAAAGAGTCTCTATAAAGGCTGCCCAAAGGACGCAAGTGGCGTTATCAACTCAGTGTTGGGGGATTTTAAAGGACATATCAAGGACAATGCTCTTCAAGATGATATTACTTTAGTTTGTGTATCATTTGATAAACCTAGAATTGTCATTGAGTCACTTGAGCAGTTTGGACAGATTAAGAATCAGTTAGATAAAGATTCGGTTGTTATTACGAAACTCACAAATGAAGATAATATTTCTCATGCACTTCTTGAGAGTAAGGTGAATCACTTTATCGGATATAACACTATTGATTTAGGTCTTGAAACGAGATTGGTGGAAAATCTTGAAAGTAAGCCTACGTTTAATTTGAACGATTACATTTCTGGGAATTATAAAAAAGAAGCTTGGGTTTTAGTCTCGAACAAAAAAATTCCACAAGTCGTCGAAGAGATGAGTAATCATTTTAGTGGTGATTTTACAGGCGCTATCAATCTAGATGTTTTACGGTTGGTAAGTGAAGAGCTCTTATCAAATGCCTTTTATCATTCAGGTGGAGAGACAAATCACTTTAGTCGAGGGCAAGAGATCATTCTGACTCCGGATAAAGAAGTTGAATATCTTATTGCTGTCAGCGAAGAATATGTGGTGATTTCAGTGAAAGGACCATCAAGTTTCTCTTCCAGAGAAAAAGTAATTTCAAGTATTCAAAGAGGATACAAAGAAAAAACACCACTCGCTGGCGAAAATGGGGCAGGGCTTGGTCTTTACATGATCTATGAAAATTGTAGCCAGTTTTGGGTCATTAATGGAGGGCCTGAATCTGGAAAAATTATTTGTGTGTTTGAAAAATTTAATCGATATAAGCAGGCCAAAGAAAGAGTTACTTCTTTTCACTTTTTGGTCAAGGAGATCACTAAATGAGTCAGAAGCTATCTATTAATACAAGAATAACGGGAGATGAAACTTACGTAGAGCTTGTTGGAATTATCGATGAGGATTCATCATTTGATAAAATCAAGAACCTTCAAATGAATAAATTTAGTTTTGATTTTAACAAAGTCACGATGATTAATTCATGCGGAATAAGAGAGTGGATTAAATACATTCAGGAGCTAGAAGGGGCACAGATTAAATATCTAAACTGTCCCCAGATTATTATTGAACAGGTCAATATGGTTCATGGATTTATTAGAAAGGGAATTGTAGTTGAATCTTTCTATGCTCCTTATTTTTGCCCTAATTGTGATACTGAAAAAAAGATCTTATTAATGAGCTCTGAGATTTCAAATTTTAAGGCCCCTTCAAAACAATGTAATACTTGCAAAAGCAATCTTGAATTTGATGCGATTGAAAAACAATATTTTACTTTTTTAAGCCAGGGAAAATAATAATGGAATCTTTTGAATATCTAGATGATCTCTTTGAACCAGTTATTATAGCTGATGAGTTTGAGAATATTGTTTATTTTAACTCTAGTTTTCTAACTCTTTTTAAGACTACTCCCAGAGCATTAAAGAAACAGACAACGATTAAGGAATATCTCTCAGAAGTCATTCCTGATTTTAATCAATTTTATGTTGATCTCAGTCACTCTTCACAAGTAGTGAGCTCCGAACTCTCATTTGTTTTAGAGTATCAGATGTGCACAATTATTATTAAAGGAGTAAGGAAAGAATCTGGTGAAACAATCTTTCTTTTTAAAGATGTTACCGTTGAGAAGCAACTCAATGATAAATATCGTGCTCAAATGGAAGAACTAAAGAATACTCATGCTCAAATTATTCAATCAGATAAATTAAAAGTTATCGGAGAGATGACTGCCAATATTTCTCATGAAATCAATAATCCTTTAACTGTTGCTGTTGGAAATACAGAGTTAATAAGTTTTGCCCTTGAAGCTCCTGATCTAAATAAGGAGAGAGCAGCGATAGAAAAATTTAGTGTAAATATTAATCATTCCCTTGAAAGAATCAGCAAAATTATCTCGAACATGAAGGAGTATCTTCATAAAAATGAGGAGAAAAAAGAATACTGTGATGCTAAAGACATCCTTGAGAAGACCGTGACCTTTGTTGGCCCTTCTTTAAAAGGCACTTCTATAGAAATTAAGGTTTCAATGCCAGATAAAGCTCAAATCTTGCTTGTAAATCAAGTAAAAATTGAGCAGGTCTTTGTTAATCTTATTCAAAATTCAATCGACTCACTAAAGGAATCTAAGGTTGTTGATCCAATCATTGAGATTTCATGCATGTCAGATACTAGCGGAAATTTTGTTCAAATTGATGTGAAAGATAATGGGCCTGGAATTTCTCCAGAAAACAGAGCTAAAATTTTTGATACTTTCTTTACGACCAAAGAGATTGGAAAGGGGACAGGGCTTGGGCTTTCTATTTCAAATAGAATCATTCAATCTCATCAGGGGGTATTAGAGCTCCTGGAGTCAAATAAAGGTGCTCACTTTAGAGTTACTCTTCCGGCCATTGGAATTGCCGGACACATGAATGGCAATTGGGAAAAACTTGATAATGATAAAATTACAAGAGTACTTGTTGTTGATAATGAAATTAATATTCTTAATCTTTGTATGAATTTTCTTTCCGAGGGAAACTATCATTTCATAGGGGCCACAAGTGCTGAGGAAGCCTTTAAGGAATTAGATCGAGTCAGTGTCGATATGATCATCACTGATTTAAAAATGCCAAACATAGATGGTGAAAATTTTATTAAAACTGTTCGAGCAAAAAATATAAAGGTCCCAGTTTTATTTATGACATCCAAGGATCTTGTAGATAGATATAAGGCATTAAAAAATGAGTTAGGCTTAAATGGAATTATTATAAAGCCTTTTACTAAAGATGAGTTTGTTGGAGCTATTGGCGCTGTTGTAAATGAGTAACAATAAAAAAATTACTATTCTTGTTGTAGATGATGATCCAAAGGTTCGCGAGTTGATCCAATCGTTCTTTAGTCTAAAAGAAAATGAGTTTTCTTGTGTAGTAGCAGACGATGCTCAACAAGCAGTTCTAAAATTGTCCAATCAGGACTTTGATATCATTCTCGTTGATAATGCTATGCCTGGAAGAAAGGGAATTGATTTTGCGGTTCATCTTCGCAAGTCCATAAAATATTCTCGCATTCCAGTTATTTTAATGTCGGGGGCCCTACAACAGGATGATGTTCTAAAGGCCGTTGAAGCTGGGCTAAAGGATATATTGGTAAAACCATTTTCGCTCAAGCGCCTAAATGATAAAATTGCGCAATGTTTAAAAAAACACCCAGTCTAAACTTTTGATTATCTTGGTAAATGAAATGTATGGAACATTATAAACATTAATTTATTATCAAGATTCTGCTAAGCCCTATCAAATTTACAAAAAATCCATTAAAAATATTGATATAAATCATGGAAAAGTTATATGTTTTCTATTGATTCCGATATGGATTGAGCAGGCCAAGCCAAGCAAGCTGAGACAGAGATTAATTCAAATGAAAAAAGTTTTAATTGTTGATGATGAAAAAGAGATTAGAAGTATTTTCGAAGAAATTTTTCGTCATGAGTTGGGATTTGAGAGCATCACTTTTGCCCAAGATGGCAAAGAAGCATTCTCTCTGTGCTCTATTCAAAAGTTTGATATTATCACCCTGGATCATATGATGCCTCAAATGAAAGGCGGTGAATTTTTAACGGCATTAAGAAACATGCCCGGTCTCAATCAAAAAACTCCCATTGTTATGATCTCTGCCCATTTGCCTAAAATTGCTGGAGAGGAAGAAAGAAAATCAATTCATGAGAATACAATCTTTATGGATAAACCTATCGACTTCACCCGTTTTTCAAAATTTATAAAGGCAACTCTCGAAATTGAACCAGAGTAAGATGCTTCTAAAGGTATTACATAAAAAAATACTCTGAATTATTATCGATAATCGTATTATTCCTCTAAAAAATTATGGGCCATTCTCCTCCTGTTTAAAATCTCGATCAGGAGAGGTTATTTTTGAATGCTCAAAGACTGGTTATAGTAAGCAGTTTTATGCTTACAGGTATGCTAAACGCTCATGCAACTTTTCTCGATTTAAAAAATTATACAACTAAAAATTTTCTCATAAGTACTGCTAGTACTGGATGCATGCCAAAAGGAATGAAGTTGGATCCTATTGGAAGTTCACTTTATGTAGCAGAGATGTGTGGAAAGATTGATCCTGTATCGAAAAAACTTGTTCCAACTGCTTCTATTTTTGATTTAGAAAAAAGAGCACTCAGTAAAACGATTGTTACTCCTGTCGGATCTAAGAGTGGAATTTTTGCCAATACAGAAGTGGAATTTTCTATTGATGAACAATGGGGGTTCATTGCCAGAGCAGAAGGGGATAATCATTCTGAAGTTTATAAGAACATGGGACTTCTAACAGTCGTTGATACAGAATCTCAAAAAATTGCCAAGTATATTCCTACAAATGGTATGGGATCAAAAATTATTGCAGCTAGACCTTTTGCTTCAGGAGAAAAAGAGAGAAAGCAAATTGTTTATGTGGCCAATTATTTTTCTGATGATATCAGTGTAATTGATGTGACTAATTTAAAAGAAGATGGAAAGTTTGATGGCTCATCTCATTTTATTGGTAAAATTCAACTGAAAACTAAATTTCAAAATCCAGAGTCGCGCGCATATTTTATTGCCCCAAGAGGAATTGCATTCACTCCTGATGGAAAATTTGCATTAATTCTTGCAACAGAAACTGGAAGCCTTATGATTGTCGATGCTGTTAAACATCAGCAAATTGCAGAAATTGCGCCTATAAATCCCCAAACGGCCGGAAGAGAGCTCAATCTTCGTCATGCTGTAATCTCTAAAGATGGAAATACTGCCTATTTCAGTCACATGCGTGGAAATGCTATTTCAAGAATTGATTTATCAAAGCTCATAATGATTATAAAGAATATAAAAAAAGCAGATGGTATCGCCATTCTACCAGCGAGCACTTGGGATGAACTTTTGATTCCCTTTCGCACAGATGGTGGGGTTAAGAAAGTTTTAGTGCTTGAAGATTATCCATTAGATCACCCTAATTTTCCTGGTAAAAAGTGGGAATTGGCCCACCCTAATACAATTGTTCTGGATCCAATTAGAAATCGCTATCTCTATGTGTCTCATCGAACAACCAGTAACAAAGACATAAATAAGGTAGATCCAAAAATAATGGGAAAAATTGATGTCGTAGATCTTTTAAAAGATAGAGTCGTTTTTAGTTTTGTAGGTGGAGCTCAGCCAACAGCTCTTGAAGTTTCTCATAATGGAAAGACCCTCATCTCCGGAGGTTTTATTAATGACAGGCTTTATTTTTTTGATTTGAAAAAATTAATAAGTATCTATGAAAAGGGAGAAGATTAACTTCTCCCTTTTGCTATTTAGATTTTAAGAGCATCTAGGGCCTCTGCATAATTAGGCTCATGGGATATCTCTGCAACTTGTTCAGTATAGGTAATTTCATTTTTCTCATTGATGATGATAACTACTCGTGAGCAAAGTCCTTTAAAAGGGCCATCGATAATATCGATAGGAAACGCTTTAAAAAAATTGGATCGAAAGACTGAACCCATCACAACATTTTTAATTCCGGAAGCCTCACAAAAACGTTTCTGGGCAAAGGGAAGATCCATAGATAGGTTGATGACAGTCGTATTTCTAATGTCGACTGCCTCTTTACTAAATTTTCGAACACTCGCAGCACATGTGCCCGTATCAAGACTCACAAAAACATTTAGGAGTTTGTGTCCTTTGATTGAATACAAATTTGTGTCAGTTAAATCCATTTTGGTAAAAGTAAAGTCAGAAGCGATAGATTCGACATCCGGAAGAGTTCCGTGAGTGTTGACATCTTTTCCGTCCAGTTTAATCTTAGTCATTTTTTACTCCTTGTTGCCCTTAATTGGTAATTCTATAACAAAGCGAGTGTGAGACGACATAGTGTCATAGTAAAGTTTGCCACCGTGTTCTTCGATAATGTTTCGGGAAATGCTTAAGCCAAGTCCAGTTCCTTTTCCTACTTCTTTAGTTGTGAAGAAAGGGGTCATTAGTTTTTCTAAAATGTGAGGAGGAATTCCTGGTCCGCTGTCAGTTACACTGATAGTGCAGATTGAATCAGTGGTAGAAACATCTATCTCAACCCACCTTTTTTGTAAGTGCTCAATAGCATCGCAGGAATTGTTCAACAAATTAATAAGCACTTGGAGAAGTTGAGACGTTCTTCCAAATATGTAAGTATTTTCATCGCAGTTAAAATTAGATTTTAGATCAATTGATAGATATCTAAATCTCTCTTTAGATAATTCGAGAGTCTCTTGAATGAGATTTGCTACTGACACATTATCCATTTGATCATTTTCTGCGTTACGAGAAAATGAACTTAATCCTTTTATGATTGAACTAATTCTTTTTGCTGTATTTTCAATGATGGCCAGGTCTTGATTACATTGATTAAAGTCATTGATTTCCTGGTTGCTTATGCGGCGTTGGAGTTGATTAATTTTTCCGATGATGATTGCCAGAGGATTATTAATTTCATGAGCAATCCCTCCTGCCATTTCTCCAAGAGAAGACATTTTCGAAGCGGCCATCAGTTTTTCACGCTGAGTATAGAGAGCGTTCTCTATTTTTTTTCTTTCACTGATATCGCGAACACATGCTTGCAAGACTCGAGATTCATCATAAGAAAATGCTGTAAGAAGAATTTCCACGGGAACTGTCTCGCCATTTTTTCTTTTGATGATCCATTCAAAATGATTAATCCCTTGATCAAATGCTTTTTGGATCTCTAGGCTCGATTTAATTTTTGAATCCATCCCATCTGGTTGAAAGGGAGGTGATATATCTACAGGGGTTAACGAAAGAAAATCTTCTTTCTTTTCAAATCCAAATAATTGCAACGTTTGATTGTTGCAATCAAAAAATCCTTTAGAGGATAGCAGGATGAGAGCATCGCTTGATCCTTCAAAAATTGAATGAAGTTTTGATCTCTGGCGATCAATCTCAAATTCTGTTTCCTTCCATGGCGTGATGTCAGAAATTGTTCCGACCATGCGAAGTGGTTTTCCCATAGTATCTCTGGCAACGATCATTCCTCGAGAGAGAATCCATTTGTAATTACCCTCATTGCAACGTATTCGATATTCGCTGACGTAGTTTGTGTTAGCCTGAAGAGTTGATGTCATGTCGGTCATAACTCGATTTAAATCTTCAGGATGAATTTTTTTTCTCCACTCTTCAATGTCGCCATTAAGTTCATTTGCATGATATCCTAATATTGATTCTGATTGTTTGGAAAAATATATTTTATTAGTTAAAATATCCCAATCCCAAACGCTATCTCCGGCCCCTTCAAGAGCAAATTTCCATAACTCTTCGCTGGCCCTTAAATCTTTAGTTTTCTTTTCTGCAAGTTCGAGGGCCTTTGTCTTTACGATTTGAAGTGAAACTATGAATGTTCCGATCAGAAGACTTATAATAGATGCAATGGCCCCTACCCATGAAGACAGTTTATCTTGAGTAGAATAGAAATCTTTTGAACGCTTAAAATGACAATGAAAAACTCTGTTGGCAATTTTAAAATTTCTGACCAGTTCATGTTCTGAAGGTAAATTTTCAAAATCGACAGAAGAACTCAATAGAAAATTTTTATCGTTATCATTTTCAAAAACAGAGTAACTTAGGCCCTTAAAGCTTCCCAGAGAAAAGACTGATTTGAAAAAAAGATCGGTGACAATTGGTGCAAATATCCATCCTTGTATTCGCTCTCTTCTTTCTTCTCTATTTTTAGGAGCTGGGCCTCTCTTATAAAAAGGGTAATAAATGATAAAGGCAGGACGCTTTTGGGGATCTCTAAATATGGTGACGAGGTTTGAGACAGTGGCCCCTCCAGTGTCACGAGCAAGTTCCGCTGCGATTCTTCGATTTTCTTCTGAGGAAATATCTACTCCGATTTTTTCTTTATTTTTATCTTGTGGTTCAATATAAGTGATAATGTAAGCTGTATCTCTAGATTTTGCTTGAGCGATTTCTTTTGGTGAAAGGTTAGGGTAAAGCTCATAGGAAAAATCAGCGGCCTTATCTGCCTGGGTTGCTTTTATAAATTGCGAAAGGTTTTTTTTGGGCACATTAAAAATGACTCCGATTCCATCTGAACCGGGTAATTTAAATTGGCCAAGTTCTAAAAAATTTTTCCATTCTCCTCGATCAACATCATCGCTGGCCGCAAATAGTCCTGTTCCACTTTTAAGTGCAGCAAAATATAAATTAATTCGATCTTCTAGAATTGGTGCAACACTCTCGACAATTTCTGTAAATTGCTTATTGGATTCATTAACAGATCGAACATAAAAGCCTAAGAATAGTAGTCCTGCCAATCCCCAGCTGGAGAGAAGAACAATGGCTGGCTGTTTTAGAGAAGTATTGCGCTTAAAATCAGTCATCATAAGTGAGCTGATAGCAACACTCGCCAAGAAGAGTTGAAGATTAATTAAATTGGAATTGATGTCTCCATGAATGAATAGACCATATCCCATTTTTACGGCGAAAATCCCAAAGAGAGAGATGAAAATGGTGCTGATAGCTGCGCCCCTTTCTCCACCAACTGCAACACTCCAAAAGAGATAGGGAAAAATAAAGAAGAGATAGGGTGAACCTTCTTGACGAATAAAAAGAAGCCAGGAGAGAAACATTCCGCAAACAAGCAATGCCCCCATAGAAATAAGGGATGGATTTTTTCTTGTATAATCTGATGAAAATTTTCGCGAAAAAGAAAGTATGAGTGGCAAAAAGGTAATTCCCCCGAGAGCATCTCCAGTAAACCAGGTTAGCCAGATACTTTGAAATAATTGGACCTGGGCTTCACCTGTAGTAACGAGAGCAGTCGTTCCAATGAAAGAGCTTGTCAGTGCACCAATAATTGAGGCGCTAAATATTCCCATTGTTCGATAATGTGATCCAAATTTTCGATTTTGGTAAAAGAAGTATTTTAGTATGTAGAAACCGACAATACTCTGAACTGAATTTCCAAGAGCGATGAATAGTGCCGCTACCAGATGACCACCCATGAGTAAGTTGATCGAAAATGCACCAAGAAAGATTGAAGGCCAGTAGTCAACTCCTTCAAGTAGGAGCATTCCAAATGCTAGACCAGTTGCAGGCCACACCGGTGAAACATTTATA
This sequence comes from Bacteriovoracales bacterium, assembly GCA_037444575.1. Lineage (GTDB taxonomy): Bacteria > Bdellovibrionota > Bacteriovoracia > Bacteriovoracales > Bacteriovoracaceae > Bacteriovorax. The sequence continues at coordinate 179,366 of JBBIME010000006.1, read as the reverse complement.
CTGATGGTAGCAAGGGAGAGTCCTAAGCGGGCAACTATAAAATAGATAATCGCGAAGATGATTATTTTAACTAGGTATTCTGAAAAATTTCTTTGATTTTTTGACTTAGCAACCATACTTAATCTGTTATCATTTTTTGTCCATTTTATATAGTTCTTATTTATAATAGAAATCAGATGAAATTTAAGATTATGGTGAACATAATGCCTGCATTAAATTCTCACTTGGTTCAATTCGTCTTTTGGTTCCATACATACTTGCTGTATGTTTTAGAACTTCAACAGGTCCATTGCCTCCAATTGGATAAACGACTGCTCCTGTGCGATAAGTAGGAGTGTAGCCAGCTCCAAAGATGCGCGCTTTTTCATTCCCTTTTTTTGAAAGTCCTATATATGCTACGGTTCCTGTTTTTCTATCAAGTCCAGCTTGTCCGGCCACAAAATTTCCAAGAGAATAAATGACGAGTCCTTCTCTTCCATTAGCAGCAACATATTTTTCCCAAGGTTGTAAGACATGAGGGTGTGATCCAACAACTACATTGGCTCCGGCCTCTATATATTTTCTCGCAAATTCTCTCTGTATTAACTCTGGAACATGAGAGTATTCAATTCCCCAATGAGTAAAGACGACGATTGCATCAATATCAGCTCTAGAAGATAATCTTTTGATAATCCCTAAAATTTTTTCTGGATTCTTATAGCATCTTAAAATTTGATTCTTGGAATCGTTTTCTTCATTGAGTAATTCTGTACAGCCTAAAAATGCAACACGAACATTGTTAATGGATTCAATTTTAAAATATTCTCCATTTGAATCATTGCTTAAGCGAGTTCCAATAGTCGGAAAATTTATGGCCTGGGCCGCAAGAATAGTTTTATCAATGCCAATAGAATCGCGATCCAATGTATGGTTATTTGCGGTAGTCACTAAATCAAATCCTGAATTTTTTAAATCAGACAAAATCCGTGGATGATAATTAAAAGAATAGTTTGTTCCAGAATAAACATTATTGTCATAGACAAATCCAATATCGCCGTGATCTCTACCATTGCCATCTATTCCCATTGCCGTTGGACCTTCAAGATTTCCAATTGAAAAATCTGCCTTTTGAAAAAGTCCTTCTGCATTTTTCCAAATTTGAGAGAAATGTTTTGAGTCTCGGACGACAACTTCATAAAGAGCTTCATGAATTAAAATATCTCCAACAACGGAAAGTGTGATTTGAGTGTTTTTTGAATCACAAGCTGTCGAAAATTTAATATCTAGTGAATCATTCGAAAAAGATTTTACTGAAAGCAGAATGAGAGAGAGGATTATTAGAGTCTTCATTTTGATCCTCCTTAAATGGATCCCAAAGAATGTTCATTGTATACTATTACGAATTACGGAATAGTTCATAATGGATAAAATTATTGAATTGATACTGATAAATTATGAATCATTAGAAATTGATCTGCCCATAGGCAATCTGAATAGTCATGGTCTAGTATTTTTATCATGAAGAGAACGATACTACTTTTATGTCTTTGTATTCAAATTGCTTATGCAAAGACAGAAGTCGATCAAGCTTCAAAATTTGAGATGGGGGGAGGTCCTTTAGCTATTTATGGGAATCATTATCGTGGAAGTGATCAAACAAAGCTTTGGCTTTTTCCGATTCCTTATTTTGCATACACTTCAAAAAGAATAGAGGCAGAGCCTTCCTTTATTCGCGGACTAATTTTTCATAGTAAGTGGTTTTCCTTCAAATTAAGTATAGTACCCGGACTCAATGTTCAGAGTTCTGGCAATCGAGCACGCGTTGGTATGCCAAATCTCGACTATACAGTTGAGTTAGGACCCATGGCCATTTTCCACCTTTGGCGATCAGAAGAGAGAAATCTTGATATTAATTTTGAATGGCCAGTTCGAGAAAGCTTTGCGACTAATCTTTCATACCTAAGAAATGCCGGAGTCATTACCGTTCCATATATAAATATTATCCATTCTCCATCTCCTAATAAGTGGAATTGGAAATCAGAATTTTCAATAAGTCCAATGTACGCTGATCGAAAATATCATCAACGCTATTATGGAGTCGACAGGGAGTTTGTTCAGCCAGGGCGGCCATTTTTTGAGGCAAGAGGGGGGTATAGTGGATTTCAAACAGCACTTGTTCTAAATAAGCAGCTCAAAAATATGGCGATTATCTCATTTGCGAGATGGGACTATTTAAAAGGCGCTTCATTTGAAAACAGCCCATTAGTTAAGACAAAGAATTATTTTGTAGGAGGTCTTGGTGTTTTCTTGTTAGTGCATTAATCTTTGAAAATTTCTAAAACTAAAATTTTGACCAAAGTGAAGTCATGATTCATACTATATAAGATCTATTGATTTAACGGGAGGATCTAAAGAATGGCGACGAAGAAACCGGTTAAGAAAAAAGCAGCTGCTAAAAAAACTGCTAAAAAAGTAGCTAAGAAAGCTGCACCTAAAAAAACTGCTAAAAAAGTAGCTAAGAAAGTAGCTAAGAAAGCTGCTCCAAAGAAAGCAGCACCTAAAAAAGCTGCTAAAAAAGTAGCGAAGAAAGCTGCACCAAAGAAAGCAGCTCCTAAAAAAGCTGTTAAGAAAGTTGGCGCTGTTAAGAAAGCAACTACAACAAAAAAGGTAGCCGCAAAAAAAGTAGTCTCTAGAGTTGCTCCTGCTAAAAAAACAGTCGTTAAAAAAGTTGAAACTAAAAAAGCTCCAGTCGCAGAAAAAATTTCCGCAAAGCCAGTAGTGCCTGTCAAAAAAGAAGCACCTAAAGCAGTCCCTTCTGTTAAAAAACCAGTTGCTAAAAAGCCGGAAGAGCATGAAGGACCTAAGCCGATTGAAGAAAATAGCTTTCTAAGCTTAAAGATAGCTAAAACTATGCATGAAAATCCAAGATCACCAAGCCATGACCAAGAGCGTGCTCCTGAAGTTGAACATGAACCTCTTACTCCGATTACAAGAGAGACTCCAAAGGTAGGTCGTAATGAACCTTGCCCTTGTGGAAGTGGATTGAAATATAAAAAATGTCACGGTAAGGGACAATAAAATAAGGAGGCCGTAGCCTCCTTTTTTTCAACTCGCGAATTACTTAGAGTCATAAGGCGCTAAGTATTCTTTTATTTCTTTAACTAAATTTGTATATGATTCCAAATCTCTTTTGACTTGAGTAATTTTTTCAAGAGGCAATCTGACTAAATTGTCATTGTAATGAATTAATGTCTTTTTTTCTTTTGTTAATTTCCCAATGACGGCGAGATTATTTGTCCTTGGCATCCGGTTAAATTCTTTTTCCGATATAGCAAATAAAGTCTGATAATCTCCATGATCGCCAAGCCACAAAAAAAGAGGAGAGAGTCCCAGGTATTTCATTGCATCCATTGCTTTAGGATCATTTATCTTTGGCTCCCAGAAAAGTTCAGCCCCGAGATTATTGAGTTCACATAGTATCGATACACTTGTAGCGATTCCATCACTAGTATCAATTCCTGCATGAGCATAGGGCAGTACTTTTTTAGCTAATTCCCATGATGGTTTTGGACGGAAATTTTTTTCAGGCATGATTTCAGCATTTGCATTCATCAGGAAACGATAGGCCAGTGCTGGACCGATCCCTACATTTTTATTATGTGCGAGAACAAGAAGATCATTTGCCTTTGCCCCTGTTCTCATAAGAGGCTTTTTATCTGATTGGCCTATGATACTAGAAGTAAAAACATATGAAGATGAAAAACCAGAATCGCCACCAAGTAGGGGGACGTTGGCCAATTTGCATGCCTTATTAATTGCTTTAAAGAAATGAGATCGAGTTTCTAAATCCGTTCCATGTTTCCATTCAGTAGAGAGAGTAAGTCCTAAAGGAGTAGAGCCGCTCGCAGTGAGATCTGAAACTGAAGACATAACTGTCATCCATGCCCAAGTATCAATTTCTTTATAAAGTCCAAGTTCAATTTCATCACTTATAGAGTCAATTGAAGTGGTTAAAAAACTTTTTGAACCAAGCTTTAATATCTCACAATCAGATTCAAATAATTGATTAAGTTGTTTAGAGCTTTTAAATTTCGTTCCAATACTTTTTTTTAATTCGTTGTACTCACGATTTTTCATCAAAGTTCACTCTCATGTTGGAGCAAATTAAATAAAGCTAGATACGAAGGCCACAATAGATAAGAATACACAGTAGTAGCCGAAGTAATGCCATCTTCCTTTTTCCAACCAAGACGCAAGCCATTTAAGTGCCAAAAGGCCAAAGATAAAACTAAAAAACATTCCAATAAATCCTGGAGTAAGCAGTGAAACATAATCCAGTTGTACGGTTGATTGTGCGCTAATTAATCTTTTAAGTTGCAACGCAATAACAGCTGGTGTGAGAACAACAGCTAGAGCAAAGCTGAATTCTTCGGCCATCTCTCTTGTAATACCCAAAAGAAGACTTGTCGAAATAGTTGATCCAGATCTTGAGAGCCCTCGAAATGGCAAACTTAATCCTTGAGTCAGTCCGATGTAGAAAGCATCTTTTGATGAGATGCTGTCCTTGGTTGCATGGTATTTTTTAAGTCCTACATAAATGATATAAAGACCAACAACAAAGAGAGCAGATGCAACCAGGGGAAGAACTTTAAAAAGGTGTTCAACTTCACCTTTTGAATGGTGAAGCATACCTTCAAGAATGACTTTTTCGATTATATATTTTAAACCAAGTCCTAGAACGCCTGTAACTCCCGTTGCGATAATAATTGATTTTAAGAACTGACGAGACGTTGCCATATTCAGAACTAATTTTTTCCAACGAGACCAGAAAAATACAATAACAGCAAACATTGTCCCAGTATGAAGCATAACGAGCAAAAAAGTCATACTTGGTAAACTTGGATCAATTCCCATTATTTTTTGAGCAAGAATAACATGGGCCGAACTAGATACAGGTAAAAGTTCTGCTAGACCTTGGATGGCCGCTAATATAATAATTTGAAAAATGCTCATGGACTTCTCTCACTCAAAGGTTTTTAAGATTATTCACTTTGATTATATCTAATGTATTCCATTTAACAATAGATGAGTCGAATTTTTGAATTATGTCTCCTATGGAAAATATCTATTACACACCGTCTATTAATTTAGAGTAATATCTCTTCTTTTGGGAGATGGAATATGCTTCAATTTAATAAATTCTATGAGCAGTGTTTATCGGATTTTAATCAATCCAATAAAGGTAATCATATTCATAGGGCCTCTAAAGATCTTTTCCTTGAAATTGATAAGAAACGAAAGTTAAAAGCGCAAAAAAATCCTCTTTATTACCTTGATCAAATGATTTGGACTGATGAGAGAGAGCATATTGATGATCCTGAATTTAATGTTGAAGTAAAAAAAGAAATTATCCAAGGGTTGCATTTAAAAAATACTATTTGCAATACCTACACTCGAAGCATCGAAATATTAAGGCCACTCGTTGAGGTCATAAACAGAAATGAGAACCGTCCAGCGAGAGTGCTAGAGCTTGGAAGTGGCATTGGAAAACTAACGATGGCCATGTATGAAGAATTTCAGAAATCTTCACTCTTTGTTGAATTGACAGGTTCAGATATTGTCCCAGAATACGTCGAAGCCGCTAATGGCGAAGCAAGAAAAAAGGATTATGAAATTAATTTTAAAGTCATAGATGCTTTTCAGTTACATCAATTAGAGGGCAAATCATACGATATTGTTTTCACCCTTCATAGCATGCACCACTTTAAACCGGATCAGTTGGCCGTTATTATGTCCGGCACTCAAAATATTGCAACATCCGCTTTTGTTGGAATTGATGGATACCGAGGAATCGGTAATCTTTGTTTTATGATGCTTTCAGGAGCAGGAAAAAGCGTTCTTAGTTTCAATTCAGCTTTCTTTCATGATTCGCTTATTTCAGGAAGAAGAATGTACTCTGCCAAACAGTTGGAGATTATGGCAAAGGTAGGGTGCCCTAACGCCAAGATCATTGCGGAAAATCTAAAACCAGGATTAACTGTCATCAAAATCTTATTTTAAAAGATAATTGCTGCAAATAAATCCCAATCACCAAGTGTGGCAATTGCTACTAAACTTTCACAACATAACTTTTGCACCAGCCGCAACTCGCAACATACTTCATACCTAACATTGTACATGGAGCAAATCCACCTTCGGCCTTTGGAGCGTTATAGAATTTGCAATTTGTGCAAGTTTGCCCTGCCTTGTATTTGGCATTTTTTGAAGTTGTGGCATCACTTACATATTCAAGGGTTTTTCCCATTCCTTCGTTTGGAAGAGCCGCGCTCTTCCCAGCAGGTGGTGTCGTTGGGCATGAATCAGCGGCAAAAAGCTTAGCTGTTCTTGCAAAAAAAGGGATTGCTACGGCGCTTGTTAGTACCATTTGAAAAAAGGATCTTCGGTTAAGTGGTTTATTCATTCAATACTTCCTGGAGTGTGGTCATTTTGCAAAGTATCTCTCGTTTCCAAAAAATTAAACATGACGGATATCATGGAAAATTTTGCATGATATAGAGTAGAGTGTGTAAATGGATCGCCTCAATCTCTATTCAAATTATTTAAAAAAAGAATTTGGACAAAAGGTCCAAAAAATTTCTGTTGATATTGGAATGACCTGCCCAAATCGCGATGGGAAAAAAGGATTTGGTGGATGCACATTTTGCAATAATGATTCTTTTTTTATGGGAAAAAAACTTCTTCCTTTAAGTGAACAAGTTGACTTAGGTATTTCTTATTACCAGAAGAAAAACAAGAATCTTCAAAAGTTTTTAGTGTACTTTCAAAGTTACACAAATACATACGCGCCATTAGATCAATTAAAGAAAATTTACGAGGATGCAATTAATCACCCGAATGTCATGGGGATCGTTATTGGAACGCGACCTGATTGTGTGACTTCTGAATTAATAACTTACCTCAATTCACTTTGCTCCACTCATGATGTGACTATTGAGTACGGTGTGGAATCGATGAGTGATGAAACCTTAAAAAAGATTAATAGGGGACATACTGTTTCTGATTTATATAATGCCGTTGATATGACAGTTGGCTCAAAGGTGAAGATGGGAACGCATTTAATTTTGGGTTTTCCATGGGAGCAAAAAAGTGACATGATAAAAAGCGCTTCGCTATTAACCGATGTGCCTCTCACTTTTATCAAATTTCATCAACTTCATATCGTCAAAAACACCGTTTTAGGGCGAGAGTATTTAAAGAATCCTTTTCCAACACTTTCAAAAAATGAATACATGGAAATTATGAAAGAGGTTATAGAACTTCTTCCTCCGACGTTTGTTATTCAAAGACTTTTTGGCCAGGCCCCCAGAGACATAATGCTTTCACCTCATTGGCCAGAGCGCATGAATGATCTCATGGCAGAATTTATGCAGATTTTAGAGCGTGAAAATAGTTATCAAGGAAAGAACTGGTCTTCGCATTGAAAAAATGATCTACTTTTACCAATAGTCTATATCAAAGTTTCAAAGGAATTATTTATGAAAACTTTAATCTCGATTGTGCTCTTTTCTTTATCTTTTTCAACTTTTGCTCATATCGCTCAAGGAACTTGGAAAGGAGTTATTTCAGAAAAGGCCAATTGCTTTATGGAAGTGGGGGCCCAAACCTTTGAAAATAATTTACCTAATCCTCTCAATGAAAGAATCGCCGTCACTATAGGCAGTACAACTTATTCAGTTCGCCACCCTTATTCAATTAATCCAGTAGACGGAAGAATTTCTTTCAATCACGACTTGTTTGAAGGAGTCGTTGCAACTGAGACTGGAGCTTATGCACTTCAAATTAAAATGCTTCATACTGATAATTACGAAGGACCAGAAAGTCTATCGGTAATGGAAGACAATTGGAAAACAGGAATGAAGGAAGTCGTTAACTGTAACCAATTAAAGAAAGTGTATTAGAATTTAAATCGAAGTTGAATTCCAAGATAGTGCTTATCCATATTATCCATTTCTGGAGTTGGCGAGAGATTTAACATTGGCGATCTATTTTGTAATAGAGAATTCAGGTTCCTGAATAAAGTTATACTTGGCCAGTTTATTAACTTGATTGGCAACAGAAGCTGCAGGGTTCATAAGGATTGTTGCTGTCTTTCCAAGAAACTTAGATCCAAGGAGAGTTCCTCCATTATTCTCAATTGCATTTCCCCATGAATAAAAGACTTCTCCAATTATTGAACCTACCAATGGTGTTATAATTAAATCTTGAATTGAAGGGACTTCAGCTAAGGCCTCGAGTCCATATTCCCAGAAGAAAGTCGACATGCAGAAAGTAAAGGCCGCTGATTCTAGAGGAGTATAGCCTTGGTGGCGAACTACTGTGTAGTACATAGCTCCTGCTATTGGATGGCCAATATAATTGACTGCCCAGTTATCATGATCCCAAACTGGTCCTGCTTTTACTCTGTTTGTATATTGAGATGCTAAATCTGAAAATCCTTTTGATTTATCCCATTTTGAAATACTCTCTGGCATTGCATAGATTATCCCCATAGTCCCAACACCCATAATTCCAAAATCAAGTAATGAACTTAATCCAACCTTTTCTTTTTCTGACAGATTTGAAAAATTTATTTTCCTATTAAAATAATCTCTATCTTCAGCTGGTCTCATCACAATAACTGAGACAAGAGGTGATTTGGGGTCATATTTACAAATGTCCTGCCCCAAATTCATTTCAGCTTGAATGGCCTTACATCCTTCTTTGTCTTTAGTGTTAATGGTGATTACTTTTCCTTCGAGGATTTCAGAGCGCTTATTTCGAACTAAACTTTCTTCTCGAAAGTCATTGTATTGATCTCTCGATAAAAATGGACCAAGTGGACTTACAATATAATCATCAAGAGTCGTATCTGTATCAATATTTGAATTCGTAGAAGCACTCAGTGAGAGTGACAAGCACATTGTTGAGGCAATGGTGAGGAAGAGAAGTTGTGAAACTTTCATTAGAACCTCAGTAAAGTAATCTTATCAATTATCTTATACGTCGGATTGATGAATTAGGTGGATTTTGAATATATTTCAGGCCCTGTCAAAAGTTTAGACACTTATTTGTTACGAGGAGCTCTGCTTTCGCCATTGCCTCTGTGATGTCTTCCTCTGCTGTTAGGACGCTTATTTCTACCATCGATCAATGTTTTAGCTTTTCCCTTTGAAAGTAACTTGCTTTCAACCACTACCATTGAGTGGAAAGGTTGTTCTTCAACGAGAGGAATCGTTTTGCCAATGAGCTTCTCAATATCTTTAAGGAAAGCTTTTTCTTCGGAATCACAAAAAGAAATGGCTACGCCACTGGCACCAGCTCTTGCTGTTCTTCCTATACGGTGAACATAATCCTCACTTACGTTGGGAAGATCATAATTAATTACATGAGAGATCTCATCAATATCAATTCCTCTAGCTGCGATATCTGTGGCAATTAAAACTCTTGTCTTTCCGGATCGAAAATTTTCTAAAGCATTTTGTCTTGCTGTTTGTGATTTGTTTCCGTGAATGGCCTCAGACGCAATTCCACTTTTTCCAAGATATTCGACAATTTTATTTGCACCATGTTTTGTGCGAGAAAAAACAATGACGCGTTTTAAGTTTTTATCTTGAAGAATGTGTTTTAGAAGAGGTCTTTTATTTTCTCGATCAACAAACATTACCGATTGAGAGATAAGTTCAGCAGTACTTGATACAGGAGTGACTTCAACTTTAATTGGATTAACTAGAATTGAGTGGGCCAGTTTTTCAATCTCCGGTGGCATCGTTGCCGAGAAAAAGAGATTGTGTCTTTTTGGTGGAAGAAGTTTTAAAACTTTTTTTATGTCGTGAATGAATCCCATGTCGAGCATGCGATCTGCTTCATCTAAGACAAAAACTTCAAGCCGTTCCAGTCTGATATAACCTTGATTAATAAGATCCAATAAACGTCCAGGTGTTGCGATCAAAACATCCACACCTGGGGCCATTATTTTTACTTGTGGTGCTTGTCCGACTCCACCAAAAACAACTGCAAATTTTAATTTTAAATTTTTTCCGTAGGTCATAAAGCTTTCGTGAACTTGAATAGCGAGTTCGCGAGTAGGAGCTAAGACCAGGACTCTCGTGTGTTTAGGTAGGGCCTTTGTATTTGATTCAACCAAGCGGTTTAAAATAGGGAGTGCAAAAGCAGCAGTCTTTCCAGTACCAGTTTGAGCACATCCTAAAAGATCTTTGCCTTCCAGTAGAGCTGGAATGGCCTGTGCTTGAATTGGAGTAGGGGTAGTATATCCAGTTTCTTTTAATGCGAGCTTAATAGGCTCGATGAGTTTTAATTCTTCAAATGTCATAGTCTAACAAACTACAACGTTAGCTAGATACAAGCAACTTCTATTAAGGTTTTATTTAAATGGTTCCAGATATTAAACAAAAAGCGTGTCTAAAGGACAATTTGAAAATTGACAATTTCTGGATGAAAATTAATACTTACATCTTTAAAAATCTACCCATTTTACACTTAAAGACAGAGGACGTATGAAGCGTTTTATTTCCATTTTTTTAATCGGCACCCTTATCTCGTTGAACACTTACTCACAAGATCTACAATCTGCAACTTCTAAAAAAGAATTAACTCTTCTAGATTTGAGAGTTCCTGAAGCCCAATACACTAGAGAGATGGAAGAAGTCCGCGAACATAAATTAAAAATCCACAAGCATGCAGCAGGACTTACTTTGGGTTTAGCTGCGGCCAGTGTTGTAACAGCAATATTAGCTAAGAAAAAAGTTAACGATGACCGTGCTGCTCGTGGTGGACGAATGGATTCGTCAGATTCAAAAGATTTTAATCTACATGTTGCGACTGCAGGACTTACTCTTGTCAGCTATTTCACAACGGCTTATTTTTCAATTAGTGCCCCTAAATCTGAAACAATGGTAGACAGCAACGCAGTCACTTGGCACAAACGTCTCGCATACATTCACATGCCGGCAATGATTATTGGGCCAATCCTTGGATTAAGTGCCCTTAACGATTATAAGAAGGGAAGAAACCCAAGTGGCATCTCTAAACTGCATGTTCCAGTAATGATGCTTGGAGCGGCTGCACTAGCAGGCGCAGCTGTAGTTATTGAATTTTAATAACCTAGCGTGACACTAAAGTATTTCTAGGTAGTGCCGATAAGAAGATAATTTTTTATCAGGAGCTTTTGTGAAATATTTAGTGTCACTACTGTTGGTTAATCTATTATTAGAGTCATGTTCGACAAATAGTTTTCGAAACCCCAGCTCAACGGGCCCCATAAAATATCATGGACTAGAAAGCTTAAGCCTTGATCCTGTTGCTCAGTGGACAGAAGGCCTATTTTCTGGAGCTGAAGTAAAATCGATCAATTCTGGAACGTCTGTTGCTGATTCTGTGTATAACGCCTTTTTAAGCACTAACAATGTTGGTGACTTTGTTAACCAAATTTTAAATTTAAAACTTCACAATAAATATTCTTCAGAAGGAACATACCGTCAACTTGCGGAAGGATTGGTTGCTGCCCGCAAACGAATTAGAAAAAACTTGGGCACTAATCCTAAATACACCAAAGAGGCCATGCTTTTGGTTGAGCTCCTTGCTGAAGAAACTCTATATGTTGATAGTCTTCGATTTAAGACAAAAAATCTGATTCGTTTTGATTATGCTAATGATGTCAGTGCTTGTGGTAACAGAACTTCAACAATTAATAATACAAAAATATGCCAAGGCGATATTATTATCTCAAAAGGCGAGGCGGGCTCGAGTAGCTTTTTAGCGAGAGTGGCAGACTATCCTGGAAATTTTTCTCACTCAACAACTCCTTATATCGACACCAACAAAAATACTTTCATGGTTGAGGCCTTTATTGAAGACGGGGTCAAGCTTAGAAATCCAGCAAAAGATTATATAAATGATCCAAAAACAAAAATGATGATCTATCGAAATACAAATCGCGCAATCGTTAAAGAAGGCGTTACCAGTGTTGATATGATCGTCAAAAAAATATTTGATCGACTTGGTGGTAAGGATCCTACAACTACTGCTTCTTTTGAGTATGATTTTAAAATGGATGCTTCTAATTCTGAGCGACTTTTCTGTAGTGAAGTTGCGTATTACGCATACACTTTAAACCCATCAATTCCAGGAGGGCAGAATCCATATGCAACTCCTTACTGGAGTAGTGTAGATGATCCCAATAGAAACTTAGTTCTTTCGCAATTTTTGAGTGCGAATACACATTTCCCAGCACCGTCAGATGTTGAGTTAAATCCAAATTATGAAATTGTTTCTATGCAGTTTAATCCTAGTAAACTTTCAGCAGACCGAATGAGAATCGCACTTATTGATGTTTTAATGGAAGTGATGAATGAGAATCAGCAAGAAATGATTACTTCGATCAATATGCTTGGAAAACTTGGAGATCAAATTGTTGATCCAGCTACAATTAAAGCTAAGCTAGCTCTCTTTGCTTCATTGGGGATTCAAATTCCAGCAGACGCAGGGTCTACAGTTGATTCGATTCCTAAAAACATAAACTATAAGCAACTTCTTTTCTTTGCATTTATTGATAGAAGACTTTCTCCTTATGTTGTTGAACAACTTACTAAGCAGGAACAGATTCTTTTAAAAGATGGAAAAGTTTTAGATTTAGAGTCGATGAGAAATGCTCTTCGCCCTCTTGTTGAGGGCGAACTCAAGCAATTTGCAGGTCTAGCGAAGAAGGCAATGAGCAATTAGGCCAATGAGCTAAGTTTTTCTTGTAGTGATTGAAGGCTTGCTAAGTGGCCATCAATGATTGTTTGAATTTCAGCATTTCTCTCATTGTTTGCTTTAATCTCTTGTTCAAGAGTTGTGATAAGCATTGTTAATCGATCAATTTCTTTATTCAGCAATTGAATTTCAACAGCTTTTTTCTGTAGTCTCACTTCAGCTAATTTAGCTTCCTGATTCTTATCTGAGACTTTTTCAATTTTATTTGGAATTGTTATTTTTAAAGGTTTTTTTGTGTTCAGATTTGTCGATTCTGCTTGAAACTGAGAGCTTCTATCTTTTAACTCTTTTGGAAGATCAGTAGATTTAACAAAGTAAATACCCATAATAGCGAGACAGAAAATCATAGCTAGTTCTAACATGAAACCCTCTTTGTTAAGCATTGGTGACATAGGAATTGTAGCTTAACTAAAGGGGCCGATGGGGGCTTAGTGTAAAGTTTTCAATGTTGATTTTAGAGTGTCTAAAAATTAGACACTCTACTATTTGATAATTATTTACTTAAAAAGAGTCTTACTTAAGAATTTTGCTTGTCTCTACTATCCATGAACCGTAATAGAGAGCATTGGTATAAACCCCAACTTCATTGCAAAGAGCACTTCCTCGGCTCGTTACTCCGAATAGATAGAGTTGACCATTTTGTTGGATAAAAGCTGGGCCTCCAGAATCACCATTGCAAGTTCCAGCTCTACGCTCGTCAAGACGAATTTCTGTTTTGTAAATAGAGGCGATTGGAGCAGTCGTTGTTCGAAGGATACCATCACCACTTGATTCAATTGAAAAGCAATTCACTTTCTTGCCGTTTTCTTCATCACAGAAAACTTCACCATACTGTATAGCTTCTTCGAGATTGCGATATGTTTTTGGATCGATTTTTGTTGTTTTTACAAGATTGACTCCAAATCCTGCGACAGTAACGATGGCGCCTTTTTTTATTGCACTTACGTCTGCTAGAAAGTTAGCAGGCTTAAATCCTCTTGGAAGATTGCCTTTGAATTTAACAAGAGCAATGTCACCAGTGTCTATTTCGATGGTTTCATTATTTGGATTCCATGTAGGTCCAACTTTGAAGTCAGTAACAGGTAAAACGTATTCTTGAAGTATATCAAGTTCACGCGAATACATTGTATCATCGAGATCATTTGAAAAAACAATCTTCATATCTGAAGCGCGATCTGGAGCACAATGAGCTGCTGTTAAAACGATATTGGAAGAAATGAGAGTACCGGTACAAATCGCATTATTCTTGGCATCGAACACGCCAACAGTGCTAGAGGCGATGACATCGCTTGCTTTAACGTCTGTCCCATTCATAATCGATGAATCTTTAATAATTAATCGGTTACTAGTAGATTTAGGTCCGCATGAAGTAAGTACTAGTAAACTAAATACGATTAAAAATCGACACATTATCCTTCTCCCTTTTTTATGAAGGGGGTTTATATGAGCTAGAAGCTGGATATGCAAGGGTTTTGCGTTAAATTTTTAAAAAAATTAGAATGGGAGTAAAATTAATAACTGAGGTTAAAATGAATCTAAACAAACGTGGTTTTTCGTTGATTGAATTAATGATCGTGATGGGAGTAATTGGCGGTTTGAGTTTAATTGTTATGAACTTAACCAAGCAATCAACTAAATCGTCTTCTAAATTTCAATTTGATTCGGATGTAACTTTAACTACTAACGAAATTAATGGAATTCTTTCTGATCCCGCAAAATGCCTAGCAACTCTTGCCACGAATGCAAATCCAACAAACATCAATGGCAAATATTATACTAAATCAAGTGGGTCAGCCCCCGTACAAGGTTATGGTAATTCAGGACTTGAGATTGCTTCATATGTTTTGACTACATCAGGAAATGATGGAGTTTTAACGATTAATTATAACAATAAGAATATTTTAAAAGGTTCAAGTGGACCGTCTAGTATTTCAAAGAGAATAAATTTATATGTTGTAGGAACACCAGGGGCCATCACAAAATGTCGATCACTTTCAACGGCCTCCACTGATATTTGGAGTAGAGGAGCAGGATCAGACATTTTTTATAATGGTGGTAAAGTGGGTATTGGGACGTCGACTCCTGTAGCAACTCTTGATGTGTCTGGCGGAGTGAAAATGGCAAACGATACTGCCCCTTGTTTGGCCAGCAATGAGGGAACACAGCGATACAATTCAACCTCAAAAACAATGGAGTTTTGTAATGGATCCGCTTGGACTGCAATGGGAGGAGGTTCAGTACCTTCTGGAACTGTTTGTGGATTTAGTGGACGAGTTTTCAATTTAGTTACAAATCAATGGGGAAATTTCTCAAGTCTTTGCCAGGGAGTGGATCCGTTAACAAGTTGTCCTTCTGGGTATACAAGGAACTTATCGTATGCGTATGGTAACGCTCACTTTAATGCCGTATGGTGTACAAAAAATTAATTTGTAAAACCAAATCACACGGTGATATTTAGACTTCTTAATAGAGTAACGGATCAAAAATATCGGTGGCACCTTGTCTGATTTTTTTAAATTTCTCCACACTTACTTCATTGATCATCTGGCATTGAATCTGCAGTTAATCAAAAGAAAAAACAAACAACCAACAAGGAGCTTCAGGATGAAGCGTACTCATAAAATCAGTATGATTTCTATTTTCTTCTCTTTATGTTTAATTTTCATGAGCACAAGCTCACATGCGATGGGATCAAAACGTCCAAGTGTGACTCCTTCTAAAAAACCCACAACCACGCCTGCAGCGAAGCCCGTTGTTGTGAAACCACCAGTTGCAAATTCACCAGCTATTGTAAAGACACCAACTCCAACACCAGCACCAGCACCGGAGGTGACAATACAGCCAGCAGTGGATCAAAATTACTCTTATCTAGATCCAGACAATATGGTTCCTAAGAATCTTTTATCCAAAGCTGTAGATTATTTTGTTAAGAATAAAGCTAAGATTAAAAATAAAAATTTTATTGTTGTGATTGATTTCAAACAACATAATTCGAAAGAGCGTTTTTACGTGATTGATATGCAATCAGGTCATGTTGAGAAATATCTCACGGCCCATGGAAAAAATTCTGATCCTGAGTATGACGGATATGCGACGGTGTTTTCAAATACACCAGGTTCTGAAATGAGTTCAGTGGGGTTTTATCTGACAGCTGAAACTTATCAAGGAAGTCATGGACTCTCTCTCGCTCTTGATGGACTATCTCCAACTAATTCAAATGCCCGAAGTCGATCAATTGTTATTCATGGTGCAAGTTATGTTACACCGGGATCTAAAATTGGAAGAAGCTGGGGCTGTCCAGCTCTTGATATGAGATACTACGTTGAAGTAATCAATCAGATTAAAGGCGGCACGCTCATTTACGCCGAATAAAATCAATTACACTAATTCAGAAATTGCCCCGAGAAATCGGGGCATATATCTGGATTATCTTGCTGACGAAGCGGTTTCCTGCTCTTTAGTTTCCTTACTTGCATGCATCATTGGGCTAAAATCTCTAAATTGATCAGGGAATTGTTTTGCTATTCCTCTTGATAATTCATTGGCAAACATGAACATATGGACGTGTCCAGCATCGTAAGCAGCTATATCGCTTTTCCAATCTTTGCTAATTCTGGATACGACTTCATCTGTCGTTAATTTAAGGTGCATGGCCATCATGTGTTGCATATCACTCTTTTTCCAATTGGGGTTTGCACTACTTAGAAAATTCGCGATATCATCCCCATTTTTTTTCCAATCATTGCTTGCCTTTTCCAGGTCTTTTGCCTGATTTTTTTTAGCAGCATCAACCACCTTTGTTGCAATAACAATGTGCTCTTTTAGTAGAGAAGTTAATTTATTTCCGGCCGCATCTCCATAGAAAGGTTTAATTGCATCTCCGATATCGGCCTGGTTTTGCAATAGCCTTTCAGCAATTTTAGATTTATCTCCCAGATCGCTCAAGTCGCTTATAATGTAATTGCGGGTATAAACAAGATGGTCTTCCCACAATTTTTTCATCGCCGAATTGAGTTCTGTTCCGGCACTTGTTAAAGGCGTTTCATCAGGCACATCTGCAAATGCAGAATTTGCAGATATCGTTGTTATAAAACAAAATAGTATTCCAGATATAATATTTTTATTCATAAGAACCTCCTTTCACAGAACAAGGAGCAACTTCCATACCAGTAGTAACCTTCTCTTAATGGTCTCATCATTGCATTTATATTAGCAGGTCGAGGCTGACATTAAATTCAATTAATAAATTTTTTTGAATATTAAATAGAGGAAATCAAAATGAAATATTTAAGATAATTTTTTGGCATGAGAGCAGCAGTATCCGCTCTCTTTTATGGTACTTAAAACCGGAGGTTTTTATGAATATGAAAATGCTTATCTCAGCTGTTCTCCTTTTATCGATAAATTCATATGCAGAAGATAAGGCCGATACGGATTCGCTTCCTGGCCCAAGTCTGGCCACACCTGCACTATGGCCAATAGCACCTAATGTATTCACATGTAGTTTGACCAATGTTTCATCTCACGATCACAAGATCCGAATTCGCATTATCAACGGCAATGGAAAAGAGGTGAATGACAGCCATAAGATTTTCCTTAAAGCAAAACATACGAAAGGGCTCGATATAGTAGGGACTCACGATGGCGGTTACATGTATTGCGAGTTTAGTGTTGATGGACATAAAGATGAGTTTCGCGGTGTCGCTAAAATGTATCGTCCCGATGGCAGCGATTTTATAGCGGTTTCTGCAGAATAAAAAAAGGATGTTTTTGTATGACTAACTTCAAGATCACTCTTGTTTCACCTAAGGGCACTGAAAAGATAATTGAATGTGCTGACAACAAATATATTCTTGATACAGCGGAAGAAGCAGGAATGGATCTTCCTTATTCTTGTCGTGCAGGTAGATGTTCTACCTGCACCGGCAAGTTATTAGAAGGAAAAGTAAACAACTCAGAACAATCCTATCTTGATGAAGATCAAATCAAGCAGGGATTTGTTCTTATATGTGTGGCCTATCCGCTAAGTGATTGTAAAATTCTTACGCACCAACAGGAAAATCTTTAATAATTTATTTATATGAATGCTTAAAAGAGTCAACTTGCCACCAGTGCCAAAGTCGCTCTCTAAATTCATATTTTTTTGAATCTTCAAATTCTTTCTTACAATCAGCGCTTTTTGGTCCTTCAAATTTAAATGAGTATTTAAAAGACAAAATATTTATATGAATATGTCTAACGTTGAAAACGCGGAGGGGGTTCCAATGTTAGTCAAAATTTTATCACTTACTACTGTCTTATTAACGGGCCAAGCTTATGCAGAGAGTTCTCTTGGGACAATTGAAACTTCCTTAGGTGGAGATTGGAGTTCATCAGTATTCGACTATGCGAAGAAGCATTTTTCCGCGTCCTACCATGGCGAGATTTATGGTGTAAGACGTGACATCGAAAGTAAAAATGCAAAAGATCACAATGTAAATGACTTAAAGATGATGCACAATCCGACTCTTGTTTATAAACCAATAGAGAACTGGCAAATTCTTGCTACAGGTGAATTTAAATACAGTAATCAGCCAAAAGAAAATGCTGGGGCAGCTTATCCAAACGGTTTTTACAGAGGCCTTTTGACCGCTACACGGCAAAATATTTTAAATGAAAAAGAAAATGGAATTAAAATGGATGTCGGTGTTGGGAGAAGACAGTTTAGCACTGGATCTAAACAGCAAGTGGGAGGAGATTATGCACTACCATCTTATGGTAACAATCGCGCTTTTACGACTCTTTCTAAAAAACTGGGAAGAGCAGACACCTCTTTATTTTTGCAGTATCTCCATAATGACTACAAAAAATCATCCAAAACAACTTGGAAGCATGGAGCAGAGATCATCCCGCAAATCAGTGCCCCAATCACTACAAACCTAACTTACTTATTCAATGATGATATTAATATAAATACACCAAAATATAAAAATACAGATCGTCCTGTCTCTATAACCCATGAGATGAACTTAGGTGTTTTCACTTATCAGTGGAATGATAAGATCAGTACTTATTACCAATTTAAATATTATCACACAGAAAACTTTACGACCGCTTTTCAATCTCAAGACGATTGGTTTGAGCACTACACGGGAATGACGTATGCCCTAAATCCAAAAAATTCTGTTACATTTGAAGTGGGAAGTGAGCTCGCTCATGCTAGAGATGGTAGAGACGGTTTTTCAAAGAAAGTGGCCTATCCTGAACTCGCACTTTACTTAGACTTTGCTATTTAACTCGTTCGTTTAAATCTTTTTTCAGATGAAAAAAGATGCGTTTTAGACCATAATTAATTATGGCAAAAATTGAACTTGAAAGATTAATTTCCAAGCGCGGACTTCTTAGTAGAAAAGAAGCCGCGCTTGCTATTTTAAAAGGCTCAGTAAAAGTAAATGGGCAGATCTGCAAAATACCTCTAACTTATGTTGATCATCGTTGTGTCATTGAAATTGAAGGGCAAAAAGCACTCGAACAAAAAAAGCATTATTTAATTTTAAATAAGCCTAAAGGACTCGTGACAACGAGATCGGATGAGCATAATCGTCCGACGGTTTATGAGTGTTTGAAAAACTGGACTGGTCCCTTGGTGCAGGCCGTGGGAAGACTTGATCAGGCGAGTGAAGGGCTTCTTCTTTTCACTAATGATCATGTATGGGCCAATAAATTAATGGATCCCAAAACTCACGTGATGAAGATTTATCATGTGCAGGCATCTCCAATCCCAAGCGAAGAGATATTAGAAAAATTATCCAAGGGAATTGTTCTCGAAGGTAAAAAAACACTGCCTGCAAAGTTTGAGTTAATAAGATCAGGTGAAAAAAATGGATGGATTGAAGTTCATTTAAATGAAGGACGCAATCGCCAGATTAGAAAAATGCTTAAAAGTGAAAATATCGAAGTGCTTCGCTTAATTAGAATTCAAATAGGCAATATTCAATTAAATGATTTGGCAAAAGGGCAGTGGCGAGAACTGACCAAAGATGAACTTAAAAATTAATTTAAAATATCTTCAGCAGGCAATGCCTGCTGAAGTCTATTGCGCTCCCGGAGAGTGATAAATTTTTATGGTTGTGATCTGGTGGAATGTGCCCCTGCTGTCTGTGGTTGTATCGTCGTAATCTTTTTCTGCAATGAGTGATCCACCAATTGGCATCATTTTAAAATTTTTTGCCCACATATAGCCTGCGATATGTTCTCTTTTATGAAATTCAAAAAAGTGAATATACCACCATTGAGTATTTAAATCTACAGGAGGACTGTGTGTACATTCAGTGTGAGCTTTTTCCTCGATACTTCCTGGCATATAACGAAGAGTAAAATCGATAAGATCAACTGCAGGTAGATCAAAAGGGACATCTTCAGTGCCTTCGCCATAGCGACTAGTTGTTTCAACTTTTAATTGATTAAAGATAACTGGATCAGGAACAAATTTCCAAGTCGTTTTGCAATTTTTTAATCCTCGAGTGTAGTCAAAGTCTCCTTCAGCGGTGACTTCTGACTTTTGATCTTCACCTTCGGGTGCAGACATTAATTCTTTTGGCCAATTGGTTAGATAATAAGAGGTGAATTTGTCCCATATTGGTCTTCTAGATGTGATATCTAAGCGAGATTCAAATACTACTTGAAAAGTTCCACAGCGCTTAGCAGCCGCACTTGCATATTCTTCTAGTTCGCTATGACCAAGGACTGCCGCTTCTCTGGCAAATTGAAGGAGATTTTGAGTGAGAGCGGGATCGTGACGATCAGTACAGGCCCTTTCTAATTCATTGGTACATCTTTTAAAGATTTTAGCAAGAATGTCAGAATCAAGAGTGGGCCAGTCGTTTGCCCCAAGTAAAGCTGTTTGTCTCAAGATGGAATTGATACTTCTCATCCTCGATTTTTCCACTCCACAGTTTGGTCCAGTTCCGAATTGTTTTAAGAGATCTGCATAGGATCCATTTTTGACTTTATTAAACAAATCATCGACTGCTTTTTGAAATTCTTCTTCTGTTTTATAAAAACCTTCTTCATGTTGCTTAACTATGACGGCGTAGTCTTGGGCCAATTGATCAGCAGGATTGGCGACTGGTTGGCTTTTTAGAGCTTGCCAGTTTTCAGCAGAACCTTCTCCTTCTGCGTATCCACTGAAGTGATGAATAGGAAAACGGATTTGGTTTTTATCAATAAA
Source organism: Bacteriovoracales bacterium (assembly GCA_037444575.1). GTDB lineage: Bacteria > Bdellovibrionota > Bacteriovoracia > Bacteriovoracales > Bacteriovoracaceae > Bacteriovorax. Next base: position 158,368 of record JBBIME010000006.1, on the reverse strand, counting down.
CATCGCCTGAGCATTATATGTATTGCGATTTTGACGGTAGTGGAGTGGGAGACTCGCTTTTGGATTTACAGGATTTTTTAAAACAATTGAAAGTTCTGCCATTTTGCCGAGTTCTAATCCATCTGGTTCAAGGTGAGCACCTGCTTTTAGGCCATTCTCCATGGCAATACCCTTAATAGCTTTTAAGGGAGTAAGCGTAATTTCGGTCTTCTGTGTGAGGGCCCCGGCAGGAATCGTTAAGGTGATTACTTGTCCGTTTGCATCTTCGGTTTGAAGAACTCCTCCGTCTTTATCAAAGAATTTTGAAACCTTGTGATCTAGATCAAGATCAAGCTCAAGGGCGGCAAAGGCGTAGGTTGGTAATAATAGATTAAAAATAACAATAAATAATGTTTTCATGGGGGCGTGAGTACCAAATATAAATTTAATTGAAAAGTAGCTTTTTATCTCCCATTGAGAAATTTATGAAACTTAGATATCATTTCTAAGATGTTACCTAGCGGAAATTACAAGGGCAGTATGTTTAAAAATAATATCAAATACCTCATTGCTGTACTAAGTGCCATTAGCATTCAAGTCAATGCTGAAGAGGTGACAGGTCCTTCTAGTGGCGATTGGAAAATTATACAAAAGGCACTCAAAAAGTGTCAGATGAATTATAGCAAAGAGTCTCTTGATGAGTTGCCTAATGCGTACCACGATTTTTTTAGAAACCAATATAATCTAAGTGGAAAAAAGATTCATAATTTTGATGTTACTATCGGTGAAGACCAAGAAATTTTTCTCAATAATGCAGTTGTTCTTTCTGGAGCAATAACATTATCAAAGGGAGCAAAAGTTCATTTAAATAATTCAGTAATTGGAAATATTACATTCTATGGTGATGTTTCAGGAATTGATTTTTCTGGAGCTTGTGTAGTGAATACGGACTTTACCAATTCAAATTTGAATACACATCTACCAATGAATACTAATTACACTCACAACTTAAAGTTAAATAGAGTTACTATTTTTACAATGCTTGCCGAAATTTCAAAGGGCATCAAAAACACCGTTATGAATTATTGTTCTTTAAAATAATCCACCAGAACGGGTAAACACACATAAATCGGATGAATGGACATTTGAAGATAGGCTAGCTCTCGTTATTGTTTTATAGTAATGACAACTATGAAAAATAATAAATCGAGCAAACTCACAGAAGATATTGAAGTTACACCAGACTTGGAAAAATCCAATGGTATTAATTGGTATCCTGGTCATATGGCCCGTGCCATAAGAGAAATCAAAGAGAAACTTCAAACTGTGGATATTGTATTTGAGGTAAGAGATGCGAGAGCTCCCTTGGCCTCTGGTAATAGAAATCTAGAAGAAACTCTTCGCCAGAAGAGTCGATTGATTATTTTGAATAAAGCAAATCTCGCTTTACCTAATATGATTTCTCAATGGGAAGTCTGGTTTAAAAAACAAGAAGTACCTTATATTTTTGTGGATTGTTTTGACCGCGGCCAGATGAAAAAAGTCATGACAATGGCCAGAAACATAGTGATTGAAAAGCGTAGACAAAACAATCCTGAAGTCACCAATCCAAAACAAAAAATGCGCCTGATGATTATCGGACTTCCTAATACTGGAAAGTCGACCATTATTAATCAGCTAGCAGGAAGAAGTGTTGTTAAAGTCGCAGATAAACCAGGACAAACTCAAGTTCAGCAATTGATTGTTATCGATAAAGACTTAGACCTTCTTGATACTCCAGGGGTCATGCCTCCGTCTCTCGCTAAAGAAGAACACGGGTTGTGGTTGAGTGCGCTTAATGCCATTCCAGATGATATTGTCGGGGAAGAATTGCCTGCAAAATTTCTTGTCGAACATTTTAAGAGTTTAAACTCAAAAGAATTTAAAGAACGCTATAAACTCGACTCCCTTGATCTATCAACTGAAGACTTGATTTCAAAAATTGCGCTCCTTCGCGGTTGCTTGAAACAAAAAGGAGTTCTTGATTTAGAAAGAACTTATAAACTCATTCTCAATGATTTTAGAAAAGGAGATTTGGGGAAGTGTTGTTTTGGAATTCCTCCCAAGGATAACTAGAGCATAAGAATGAAGTTCCAACACAATTTAAGAAAGCTGCGTTGGAACTTGTATGAAAGGCAAAGACTATTAATTTTTATTATGGGAAGACTTTGGATCAAAATCACCGTGCGAGCTTCTAAATCTTTTCATTGCGATGACGAGAAGATCTTCAATTGGAGTATTTGTATGTTTTGCCATTCTTTCGAAAGTTTCCGCAATTTCCTTTTCAATCATGACTTTTAATTCTTTTAACTCACCTTTATTGTAAACTTGGTTTTTCATCTAACATCTCCATTTTTTCATTATAATTCATGTTAAAATATTTTTTTGAATAAGAGGAACGTTTTTTAAGAACGGGATAGCTTGGAACTTTTGCTGATCTATTTGATAAATTAGAATAATTGATTGATAATTTAGGGGAACTGTAAAAAGTGGTGCCCGAGACGAGACTTGAACTCGTACGACCGGTAAAGGTCGGCAGATTTTAAATCTGCTGTGTCTACCGATTCCACCACCCAGGCACATGTTAGGTAAGCTAATAAGAATATCGGAGAACTGAGATTTTGAGAAATTTATGAGAATCTGTCAATTAATAAACCTTCTTGGCGCACTTTTTTTGATAAGTTGTTCAACAACTCCTAAAGTTGAGGAGAAGCATGACGAGCGCCAAATCAGCGCCCGCTGGCTTAGGATACCGCTCAGATTCGCTCTTCGTGACAAAAACGAAGATTATCTCACTCATCCTTTTTTTGATATCGATCCGGCCTTTAGAAAGGAGGGGAGATCGCTGAATTTTTTTGTAACGACGCCTGAAGATGCAGCCTATAAATATAATCTCGATATTTATTCAGGTAGACTTTATAAAGAGCATGAATATTGTCCGCTAGATGACATTTGGGATTTGCATAAAGGGGATTTGGATAGACCAAATTTCACTCAGGGGATTGTTCCAAGAATCTATGACCAAAACGGAAATCCTCAAAAAATTATTATCTTTGGTGGAAAAAATATCACTGAAAAATTCAAGTACGAACCAACAAATTATGACACTGCTAAAATTGTCGGTTCAGTTATTCTTGAATCTTGTCAGAGTTATCCATGTGACACAAAAACAAAATGGAAAGGCATGCAAGTTCTTGTGGCCGTTAATGCTCGCGATCAAGAGCAGCCAAGTGTAAATTCCTTAGACGAGTTAAAATCAAAAGTGGACTGGTCCTACGCTAAATCAATTTTAGTCAATCAGGAAGGTGTTCATCAAATTGGAAGAAGATTTTATCCTGCCTTTCGTATATCCAGAGAACTGAATTCTGAAGATACAATAAAATATTTTGAACAGAATTCTTCCCAGGCCAAATTTGGTGAACTTCTAAAATGGCGTGAAGAATGTTTTAAACTTTACGATAGCATCTGGGATAAAACAGAAAAAATTAGAGGTGAGAAAAGCGGACAACAAGAGAAATTTTTAAAATTTTTCAAAGACTTTTACTCAAAAGAATACAATCAATTTTATTCCTGTCAAAAGTTAGTTCGTCCTGCCAATATTAATGAAGACCCGCGAAGAATGTGGTTTTTTGTCTATCTGCAGGCCTTTGCTAATCTAGAAAAAGCTAACTATTTCTATAGCTGTTACCAAAAGTCCTGGTCTTATAATCCCAAAGTAGATGATGGGCATTATTTGAATAATCAAACCAAAGAATTAGAGCGATGCCGTCCGCGAGATTTTGAGAAAATGTTCGATCAGGCGATCAATGGGCTAGCTCTTTTAAAAAATCAGTCTAATAAAAACTATCGCTTTATCGAATATGATACCCAGCATGGAGGCAGCCATCAGAAGATCTATTCTTGGATCGCTGATGAAGGCAAGGCCCATGCTTGTAAAAATAAATCCCCCCTGACCAAAGAACAGTTCGATATCTTTCCGCAAGATGTTCAATGGCTTGGATTTAAGCCTGATTCTGCCGAGGAACTCATCAAGTAGTTGTTGGGAGCCTACTAGTTATTAATAAACTCATACTTTTTTAAAGCGTATTGGTGACCTTGTTTATTAAAAGGGGAAAATTCAGTTTTGTAGGATCCAAAAATCCGATCAAAAAAGAAGAAGCAAATTCCATAATTCACATTCATTTTTCCATCATCAGTAACATGAAGATGATGGATGTCGTGCAGTTTTCTAATTTTTAAAAACCATTTTTTAAGAAGAGGGGAGCGCTCCATCCAAAAATTTTTCACATGCATATTATCGTGCATATATGCGAATAAAAAATATCCCCACGAAAGAGAAGTAACCGCAAAAAGATTTGTATAAAAAAATGGAACTGCCAATAAGAACGCCAATCCGTACACCAGTGTAAGAATTAATAAAATTGGGCCAATCCACTCCATTCCAATTCCAAGTACTGCTGCTCGATTATCTACAGAGCCTCGATAAATTCCTTCAGGTCTTTGAGGCTGTGTTGGTCCATAGACCTTGAGGTGATGGAGCATGTGATTCTTACTTAGGAATTCAATTTTCTGACCGTGGAGGATTGAGTGAATGATGTACCCACACAATTCTGCAAAAATAAAAGCACTAACTAATGTTAATAATATCATAAACATACACTACTCCTGTTTCAATACTGACTGGTCAGTATTGAGTTTTTCGGAAAAATAGATTAAATATTATTACTTATCAAGGAAAATTTTTTGAAATTAAACTCTAATGCCGTATCCAAAAAGCAGAATATGAAACAAGCGGCCTTAGAGGCCTTTATAGAACTTGGTTTTCACCAGACCAAAATTGACGACATTGTGCAAAGAGCGAAAGTGGGGAAAGGAACTTTCTATCTGTATTTTTCTAGCAAGGAGGAGGTCGTTCACTTCTTAATGGATGAGTTTATTGAGCAGTTCGATGAAATCCACAAATGGATTTCAAAAGAGACTGAGCAAAAAAGTGATCTTCAAGTCGTGTACAATCAAGAAGGCAAAATCATTTTGGAGCTTCTCAATAAAAATAAAAACACTGCCAAATTCCTTCTGAAGCAAGGTCGCTCAGTAAGCGAGAGTATTGAAAAGCGTCTAAACGATTTTTTTAATCTCCAAACTAAACAGGCCTCTGAAAGTTATCGCAAGGCAATTGATTTTGGACTCATGAGTGGTATTGATCCGGACTATGCCGCTTTTTGTGTCGTTGGGGGAATCACTTACATTTATACTCAGTGGCTGGACGATTTAATCACTGATCCAATTGACGTTATTCTTGAAAAGACTCTGAATTTTTATCTGAAGGCATTGCTAGGATAGATCGCGCGCGCAGCATTGTTAATGCAATCAAAGAAAATCAGTTTGATCCTATGTTTTAGCAGGTAAGTAATTGATTTACATTCCTTTCCCGACTCCTTAAAATATTGGCAACGTTCATGACAATAAAAAAATTGATAGGAGACCTATGTCGACTAATAAGAGACTCGTCAGTCCAATTGCCAACAAAAGCGAAGAAGAATTTGCTCTTGATCGCTTGGTTATAACAACTAAAGCAGACTCATTTTTAGAATGGGCAAAACGTTGGGGACAATCAAATTCACTCTGGCCTTTTCCATTTGGAACCGCTTGCTGTGCAATTGAATATATGGCCGTCGTTGGACCAAAATATGATGCTTCAAGATTTGGAGCCGAAGTCGTTCGCTTTTCTCCACGCCAATCAGATTTGATGATTGTCGCTGGAACAATCTCTGAAAAACAAGCACCAGTTCTCAAAAGAATTTATGATCAAATGGCCGATCCTAAATGGGTTGTTGCTATGGGAGCATGTGCTTCTTCTGGTGGATTCTATCGTGCTTACCACGTTGTTCAAGGTATCTCTCGCGATATCCCTGTAGACGTTTATATTCCAGGATGTCCTCCAACTCCAGAAGCGGTTCTTCAAGGAATCATGCAGATTCAAGATCGTATTAAAAACGGCGTTTCTGCTTACAATGATTCGACTGCTGCTATCGAAGCAAAAAAAGAAAAAGCTGCACAATTAGCAACAACAGAAAACTAATTAAGAAAAAATAAAATAGGTTTTTATTCATGCAAGAATTAAGTCAATTTGGAAAAGATCTCGAAAGTAATTTTGCGAAGAATTCTTATTCGTACAAATTTGAAAATCACGTGATCTTCACAGACACAAAAGAATTACTAACTGTAATGGCGAAACTAAAAGATGAATTTGGTTTCAACATGCTTCTTGATGTTTGTGGAGTTGATAACTTAAAACGACCAGCAAGTGAGTGGACTCACGGTAAAAGATTTGAGTCAGTTTACCATCTTCTCAATATGGAAAAAAATGAGCGCATCCGTGTTCGTGTTCCAGTTGATGTTGAAGGTGGAGAAATCGTTCCTTCAGTAATGTCTTTTTGGAGAGGTGCTGATTGGTTTGAACGCGAAGCTTGGGATATGTTTGGGATCTCTTATCTTGGAAGAAAGAAAGAGCGTCTTTTAACTCACCATGAATTCGTGGGCCACGCTTTAAGAAAAGATTATCGCTCTGATCACAATCAACCTCTTTCTGAATCAATTGAAATTAATTTCGATGCTGATCCATCTATCACTCCAGAGCAAGCAGCTCTAAGAGAATGGATTAACATTGGCCCTTCTCACCCGGCGACTCACGGAACTTTACGTATTATGGCAGAGATTGAAGGAGAGGTGATTAAGAGATCAAAACTTGAAATCGGTTACCTTCATAGATGTTTTGAAAAAATGTGTGAAACACATTTATACAACCAGGTTATTCCTTATACAGACCGTCTTAACTACTGTTCATCTCCAATGAATAATATTGGATGGTGTAAAGCAATTGAAGACATGATGGGAATTGAAATTCCTGATCGTGCGAAAGCTCTTCGCATGGTTTTAGCTGAAATATCTCGCGTAATTGATCACCTTGTTTGTATCGGAGCTGGAGCAGTTGACCTTGGCGCCCTTACTTCATTTTGGTTTTGTTTCGAACTTCGCGAAAGAGTGTATGAACTTTTTGAAAAACTTTGTGGCGCTCGCTTAACTGTTTCACTTACTCGCGTTGGTGGCATGGCCCAAGAACTTCCTGTTGGATGGGTTACTGATTGCTTGGAAGTAGTTAAACATATCGAAAAAGGTGTAGCTGAAGTTGATCGCCTTCTTACAAAAAATAAAATTTACGTTGATAGAACTCGCGTATGTCCAATCTCGGCTTCTCAAGCAATTGAGTGGGGATACACTGGACCATGTCTTCGTGCTGCTGGTGTAAACTACGACATCAGAAAAGCAAATCCATATTACTTCTATAAAGATGTGGAGTTTGAAGTTCCAGTTGGACAAAACGGTGATAACTACGATCGATACCTCGTTCGTATGGAAGAGATGAGACAGTCTCTTCGCATCATTAATCAGGTGTTAGGAAATCTTCCATCTGGCCCTTACCAGTCACTTGATAAGCGCGTGTGCATTCCACCTAAAAAAGAAGTTTATACAAATATTGAAGGACTCATGAACCACTTCATGCTCATTATGAAAGGAGTTCGTCCACCTGTAGGTGAAATTTATTCAGCTACTGAAGCTGCTAACGGTGAACTTGGTTTCTACGTTATCTCTGACGGCGGACCAAATCCTTACAGAGTAAAAGTGCGTCCACCATGCTTTGCGATCTACCAATCGTTTAGCGAAGTCGTTCAAAATCATATGATCTCAGATGCCATCGCTGAATTAGGGGCGATGAACATTATTGCTGGAGAGTTAGACCGATGAGTAGTACAACTGAAAAATTTGAATTCACTGCAGCCAACATGGAAAAATATAAAGAGCTTCTCACTCGTTACGACGATGTAGAATCAGCTCTTCTTCCAGTGCTTCACCTTGCTCAAGAGCAAAATGGATGGCTTCCTCCTCACGTAGTAAATTACATCTCAAACTTAATGAATATTCCAACAATCAAAATCAAAGAAGTTATTTCGTTCTACGACATGTTCTACGATGTTCCAGTAGCTAGAAATGTTGTTCAAGTTTGTACGAACATCTCTTGTTCAATGTTTGGGGGACGAGAAATTTATCAAGGTCTTCTAAAACATTTTGATACTGATTACCTAACTCCAAGTCGCGATGGAAGAGTTTCTCTTCAGAAAATGGAGTGTTTGGGAGCATGTGAAATCGCTCCTTGTATGAGAGTAAATAATGATTTCGTTGGAAACATCACTCTCGCTAGTGCAATCGCTAAACTAGAGGAATTACCATAATGAAAGATGTAGCAAATTTTAAAGACTATGCCCTCTTAAGTTATCACCATATTCAAGGTGTTCATAATATCGATATTTTTGAACGCGCTGGTGGATATGAAACAATGAAAGCTTGTTTTGATAAAGATCCTGAAGCGATCAAAGAAGAAGTTAAGCTTTCAGGACTCAGAGGACGCGGTGGAGCGGGATTCGCCACTGGTGTTAAGTGGGGATTTTTCACAAAAGATAGAAATGCAAAAAAATATCTTCTTTGTAATGCTGACGAATCAGAGCCAGGAACTTTTAAAGATAGATATCTTGTAGAAAAAAATCCGCACATCCTTATTGAAGGAATGATTATTTCTGCTTGGGCCTTAGGAACTCAAAGAGGCTATATCTATATTCGCGGCGAGTTTTATCAACAGGCCGTCATGCTAGAAAACGCTATTAAAGAAGCGTACGCTAAAGGTTATTTAGGGAAAAATATTTTAGGAAAAGGTTTTGATTTTGAACTTGCAGTTCATAGAGGTGCAGGAGCTTATATTTGCGGTGAAGAAACTGCACTTATTTCTTCTCTTGAAGGAAAAAAAGGTCAACCAAAACTAAAACCTCCATTTCCAGCAATCAAAGGTTATAGAGGACTACCAACAATGGTTAACAACGTTGAGTCTCTCGCTGCTGTTCCTTGGATTATGAAATTTGGAGCAGCTGCTTATAAACAATGGGGAACAGAAAAATCTCCGGGAACAAAACTTTTTTCAATCTCAGGTGACGTTAATAAGCCTGGTGTTATTGAAGTTCCTCTTTCAACAACTCTTAAAGACATTATAGAAATTCACTGCGGTGGAATGAGAAATGGCAACAAATTAAAAGGTGTCATCCCTGGTGGATCATCTTCTCCAATCTTAAATGCTGAAGAAGCTTATGCTGTAAAAATGGATTATGAAGATGTTGCTTCAAAAGGATCTATGCTTGGTTCTGGAGCGATCATTGTTCTAGATGAAACTCGCAACATGGGTGAAGTTTTAAAATGGACACTTGAATTTTATCATCACGAATCTTGCGGGCAATGTACTCCATGTAGAGAAGGAACAGGATGGCTTGATGGCGTCTTCAAAAGAAGAGACACTGGTAAAGCTTCTAAATCTGATGTTGCTCTATTGGATAAAATTGCAGCTTCAATGAGAGGACAAACAATTTGTGCTCTTGCTGATGCGGCAGCAATGCCAACTCAAGGGATTATTAAATCTTTTAGAGATGAGCTAGAGCAATACGTAACAACAACTACAAAGAAATAAATTAATACAGTTAGAAATATTAAGTTGAGATAAAATCATGACTGAAAAAGTAAAATTAACCTGGAATGGAAAAGAGATTGAAGCTCCAAAGGGATCAAACCTTTTGAAGGCCGCTCTTGATAATGGAATTGAAGTCGCTCATTACTGCTACCACTCAGGACTTTCTGTCGCGGGTGTATGTAGAATGTGTATGGTTGAGCAAGACGGAGTTCCTCGTCCTTATCCGGCATGTAATGCCACATGTGCTGAAGGAATGGTTGTCAAAAATGATACTCCAAGAATTAAGGCATCTGTAGAAAGCACATTACAGTTTCACCTTGTTAACCACCCTCTAGATTGTCCGGTTTGCGATCAAGCAGGTGAGTGCGGGCTTCAAGACTACTATATGAAGCACGGCCAATATGATTCTCAAATGATCGATAAAAAAGTTCATAAAGAAAAAGTTCAAGACATTGGCAAGAATGTTATGCTCGATGCTGAACGCTGCATTCTTTGTACTCGCTGTGTGCGCTTCACTCAAGAAGTAACAAAAACTGGTGAGCTTGGAATTTTAAATCGTGGGGATCACGCAGAGATCACTCCTAATGAACAACTAAAAAATGATTACGCTCAGAACTTAGTTGATATTTGTCCTGTTGGAGCATTAACTTCAAAAGATTTCCGTTTCAAACAACGTGTATGGTTCCTAGAAGATATTCAAACAACTTGTATCGGGTGTGAAACTGGATGTGCTGTTAGAGTTTCAGAAAATAAAAACGGTGCTTACAGAGTGAAGCCTGTTTACGATCACGACGTTAATGGACACTGGATGTGTGATGATGGCCGCTCAATCTATAAACATGTATCTGGTCCAACTCGCATAAGTAGTGCTTCTGAAAATAAAAATGGTCTTTTTATTCCTGTAGATGAACTTTCTGTTCAAGCAGCAGTAAAAGGTAAAAAAGCCAAGTTTATTCTTTCAACTGGGCTTACCGTTTCTGAGTACGCTAATTTCTTTGATGCTATTAAAGGATCAAAAGCTGAAGTTGCTCTTTATACTCTTCCTAATCTTGGGGCAGACTTTGATGGAATCTTAAAACGCGGAGATAAAAATCCTAATTTAAGAGGAGCAAAAGCCGCTTTTGAAAAGGCCGGTTTTGATTCTACTTCTGCAGGGCTTGATAAACTTCTTGGATCAATTTCAAAAAATGATGTTGTTTACGTTGTTGTTCCAGAAATTTTATACAACGAAGATCACTTCAATACATTAATTAAAAAAGTTGAAGGAGCTGGTGTTTCAATAGCTCTTACTCCAGGAGAATCGTTAGGAACTCTACGAGCTTTTAATTATCTTCTTCCTGTTCCAAGTTTCTTGGAAAAGAACGGAGAGATTATTAATTACCAAGGGGCCGCTCGCACACTACGATCTGGTCTATCTTACGGTGAAACATCTAAAGATGTTTCTTACTATGGCAAATGGGTGAACGTATGATTATTAAAGCTGACTTATACCGCGAACATGGTTTTTTAAAGGGTCTATATCTTGGTCTAAAGATCACGATGATGACAATGATTAGAAACCTTTTTAAACACGATAGAATGACTTTGAATTATCCAGAAGAAAAATATTTCTACTCGGATCGATTCAAAGGAAAACATATTCTAACTGTAAAGGAAGATGGAACTCTTCGTTGTACTTCATGTATGCTTTGTGCAACTTATTGTCCTGCTCAGTGTATTCATATTGTGGCCGCTGATGACTCTGATAAAAATGTTGAAAAAGCTCCCGTTTCATTTGAGATCGAATTACTTCGTTGTGTATTCTGTGGTTTCTGTGAAGAAGCTTGTCCAGTAGACGCGATTCGTTTATCAAATGAATATGAAATGTCAGGGCACGCTGAACAAGAGTGGGTTGCAGATCACTATGAACTTGCTTTTAGAAAATCACTTAATAATGGTCGTGGAATTGTTTCGACTGTTGATGATAAAGACCGCTTAAAATTACGCTTATAAATAATGGATCGTGAAAAAATTCAGGGCAATATCCCAAAAGTTTATGTCCTGAATTTTTTCATGATGTTTCTTGTTACCATTCCCATCATCGTTCCGTACTGGAAACAATTCGGATTAAATTTAAAAGAAGTTTATCAATTGCAGGCCATTTTTGGTTTCATGATGATTCTTTTGGATGTTCCTGCTGGATACATATCTGATTTATTTGGAAGAAAAAAATGCCTGATCCTTGTTGGATGCTTTAATGCTCTCACTTATTTTTTATTGTTAAATGGAAAAGTATTCTGGCATTTTGCTCTCTTTGAAATTTCTGCGGCCATAGGCTTTTCTCTTTATTCAGGATGTGATGTTGCTCTTTTATATGACTCTCTTGATGCTCTTCATGTTGATAATGAAGTCGAAAAAATAAATCGTTCAAAATCCTTTTTAGGAAAAAGAATTTTTTACTCTCAAGCAGGGGAGGCCGTTGGTTCATTTCTAGGAGGGATTCTTGCTATATACTCTCTTAGACTTCCAGCAATGGTAAACGCTGTGACAGCATGGATTCCTTTAATGATTGCTCTTACAATTGTTGAGCCACCAAGAAAAACTTTTGAAAGTAATAACCATTGGGATAATTTTAAAACGATCTATAATAGTTTGTTTAAGCATTCAAAGCTTCTTACTCTTCTCGTGGGCTTTAATATAATCTATGGATTTTCTACATTCGCGGCAGTGTGGGCCTATCAAAGTTACTGGGGGGAAATTCATATTCCTGTAACTTACTTTGGAACTCTTTGGGCCTTGTTTAATTTAAGTGTCGCTGTTATTGCCCGCTATTCACATTTGATTGAAGCAAAGCTTAGCTCTCTTACTGTCGTTCTTATTGTCTCGATTTCTCCTGTCATTGCTTATCTGGGGTTAGGGTACACAGCAAGCTTTGCAAGCGTTCTTTTTCTTTTGTTTTTTGCAATCACTCGCGCTTTAAATGGAGTTGTTCTTCAGGATGGAATTAATTCAAGGGTTCCACCAACGATGAGAGCTACGACGAATTCTATATGCAGTCTTGGGATGAGGGCCATTTTCTTTATATTCGGTCCTTGGTTTGGACAACTTCTCGACAATAGAGGAGTGCATTATTCATTTCAAATGATGGGATATGTTTTTATCGTCATCTTTTTTATAATCGCCTTGCCTCTCATTAATTTAAGAAAAGAATACAAGTCTTAGCCATTTATTGAATATTTTGATTTTAATGCTTTAAGTTTTTCAAGTAACTGGTTAATAATTTCGACCATCTTATCTTCCATTTTAGAAAACTCATTTTTATCTTGAACGCTTTTGTTCTTTATTTTATTAACGTTAGAAGAGACGATTTTAGTAAATTCATCACAAGTTTCTTTCAAGTCTAAATAGTCATCATTCTTAGAAAGTCTTGGAGCGAACCGATTCACCCAGGAAATAAGAGGAGAGTTCGTCTCTTTTAAAATAAAATAACTTTCGAGCTGTCCTTCGGAAATGTTTTCAAGATGACCATTTATTCTATTTTTTAATTCATCAAAATTAATAATGGCGTCTTCGAAATTGAGCGAATTAAAGATAACGCTTTCATTTTTTGGAAGTTTTGCCGTAAATTTTGTATTTTTTGAAGCGGAATCATACTTAAATTCGCCACCCAGTTTTTCAATGAGGCCTTTTGATATTGATAGGCCAAGTCCTGTTCCTTTCCCTACCGGTTTGGTTGTGAAAAAAGGCTGCATGATTTTATCTACATTCTCAATTGGAATTCCAGGGCCAGAATCGATAACAGAAAAATAAATATAATTATCTTTTTCATAGAGAGAGATTTCCATCCACTTCTCTTCTAGGTCTGAAATAGCGTCAATTGAGTTGTTGATTAGGTTGACTAGTACTTGCTCAAGTTGAAGTTTATTCGATGAAAATTCCGTTTCGACTATATTTCTTCTAATCTCAATTCCGTTAAATTTTAATTTTTCTGCACATAATTCGAAGACTGATTCAATTAATTGATTTGAATTTACATTTTCATAATTATTAAGATCATCCCCACCATGAGTGAATTCTTTTAGTCCTCTTACAATTCGTCCAATTCTTTTTGACTGCTCATCAATAGTGCTGAGGTTTTTTAATGCTGAATCTTTTAAATCATCATTTTCAATTTTTTCAATAATTCTCTTAAGAAGATGGGCCTTTCCTAAAACAATCGCAATTGGATTATTCACCTCGTGAGCAATTGATCCGGCCATCTCACCTAAAGCGGCAAGTCTTCCCATATGAATACTTTTGACTTGTTCAGTCTCTAGTTGTTCCTTTAAATTTTTTTCATTTGTAATATCAAATCTGATAGAAAGAAATTCATCGATTCTTTTGGTTTCTTCATTGATCAATGGGATGATATTTGTGTGCAACCAAAATTCATCTCCATTTTTTTTTCGTCCTTTTATATCACCCTGCCAAATTTCACCTTTTGTAATAACTCCCCACAAGTTTTCAAAAAAAGCGTCTGAGTGATAGCTGGATTTAATGACACGATGGGTTCTGCCAATAAGCTCCTCTTTCGTAAAGCCAGTTGTCGTACAAAAATTGTCGTTCACGTAAGTAATGTTACCAAATCGATCTGTTGCCGAAACAATCGCTAGTTGATTTAGCCCCGTTACTTGCTGCTGGACAAAGGATTGCACTCTTCGATCCTTCCTCCATCTTGGTCTAAAATAAATGGCCCAGAAGGTAATGGCAGTTAAAATAGCTAGAGCGAGAGCATCAATTATATTTTCGAGGCTTTGATTTTGAAAATGTATCACCCTTAAAGTGAGCATTATGATGAATTCCCAGAACAGGGAAATAAAAAATAATGATAAAATTACTTGAGAGGCTGGATTATTTGAAAATCCATGACTCTGATTATTGTTTTCCATCAATAGCTATTATAGATCTAATAGTTATCATCTTGAAACATTTATTCTAATTTAAGCTAAAGATCTTTGAAGCATTTTTATATATGTTTCCCGAGGGATCTCAATTCCACCTAAGCTCTCAACAACAGGTGTGACCATTTGAGTATCCAGCCAGCCAATGTCTTTTTGCTTCAGCATATACATGAGAGAAACGAGAGCCACCTTAGAGGCATTGTCTTCAAGGTGAAACATAGATTCGCCGGAATAAAAGCGATTAATGCAAACTCCATAAACTCCTCCTACTAAACGCTCGTCTAAGTAGGTTTCAACAGAGTAAGCAAAACCTAGTTTGTGAAGTTCAATGTAGGCATTGATGATGTCTTCTGTGATCCATGTTGAAGGTTGATCATTTCTTATAACGTTCGCGCAGTTCATTATCACGGCTTCAAAATTAGTATTGAACTTAACTTCGTAAGGATTTTTTTTGAGAAATTTTCTAAAACTTTTACTCAAGTGAAGTTTATCAAAAGCAAGGATTCCTCTAGGGTCTGGTGAGAACCACGCAAGGGGGTATTCATCATTAATCGGCCAGGGAAATATTCCTTGTGAGTAAGCAAGCAAGAGAGATTCAACTTCAAGATCTCCACCTAGTGCCAAAAGCCCGTGCTCATCGCTTTCTTCAATAGGAGGAAAAGCTAGGATTGCCATAGTTATTGATCCACTCCCATTGCTTGAATGAGAAAAGTCGCAAGAGAGCTAGCAACTAGTAGAGTCGTTTCTGGTTCAACTTGTTTTATGTTTGAAGCCTTTACCATTGGAGCAATTTCCACAATATCACTTCCAGTGATTTTAAAATTTTCCAAGAGCGCATGCATGATCACCATTGGTTCATGAGGAGAAAGTCCGTCGAACTCTGGAGTTCCTGTGGCACCTGCATAAGTAGCATCAAGGCAATCGATATCAAAACTTATATAAATTTCTTCAACGTCTAATTTTTTTAAGTGCGCAACAATGTCTTCAGCAATTTGACCGGCCCCTAGACTTAAAACATCTTTTGCCCAAATTTGTTTGTGACCAAATTTTTTCTCCCAGAATTCTCGCTCTTTTCCACTGGCACGAATTCCAATTTGAATTAAGTGAGAAGGGGATTGAAGAAAGGGAATAACTTGTGAAGTCCAAGTCCCAAAACAAATATCAATTCCCATGCGCTCTTCGAGAAGGTCAGTGTGAGCATCAAAGTGGATAAGAGCGACTTTTTTACCCTGTGCCTTTTTTGCTTCTAGATATGCTCTTACGATTGGATAACTTACGGAGTGGTCTCCGCCTATCATAAAAAGATTTTTAGAAGGAAATTGCTCGTGGAAATCTTTAGCGAAATCATAAGCGATTGAAAGAGGAGAGACCGGTAAATTTAAATTCTCATCAAGGTATAAGGCCTTTCTGCATTTTTTTATAGTGTCATCATTTAAATATTTGTCATGTAAAAGTTGAGGAATAACTCTCACATCTCCAACATCAAAGGCCCTAAGATCTTCGCGAGAGTTTTGAAGTGTCTCTCTTAAATAGAGCGGCCCCCAATTGGCCCCTCGTTGTATTCCTCCGCCAGTATCAGAAGGAATCCCAAGTATCACGCAATTAACTTTTGGAAGGGTCTTGGTTAAACTTTCTTCCCACAGAGATCTAATTTTATTTTCTAAAACAGCAGTAGCTCCATATATTTTTTTCTGAAGATTAATGCGCTTGTCACTTCCTGTGTGTACGGTGAAAACTCCTTCACCTGGAGGAGTCAGGTAGAGTTTTATTTTTGATATAAATTCATTCCGTGAAGTCATGCCTAATCCTTCTATATTATAAAATCATCTCGGAGACGATTTTTTAAAAGTACGCGTTTGTATTTTTCTTTAAATGATTCTTCTTTTAATTGCTGGAAGTCCGAAATGACAGAAGCTACAAATGTAGCTGTCTCGTTGTCGATATTGGAGTAAACACCTGCGATGTGAGAACTCAATTGAATATTTGTAAGATCTTTGAATTGATTAAAATCAGCAGGCTCTTTTTCAAAGACATCCAAAATGGCATAAGCATTAGGTCTTAACTTCAATACTTCGATGAGATCATCTGTTTTAACGAGAGATCCTCTGGAGGCATTGATGAGAAGGAAATCTTCATTTAATTCCATAAGGAATTTGCGATTGATGAAAGAGTGGTTTTTCTTATTCAAACTGCAAACCGGAATAACAACATCAATGTTTGATAAATCAAGTGTCGTGTTTTTTAAATAAGGATCATAGATAGAGAGGCTCCCAACTAGAGGAGTTAGACTTTCTTTTAAAAGTCCGCCTATGTGACCCATTCCAATTAGAAGAACATTTAATTCAGAAAGAAGACGTCTTTCCCATTTACGTGTTTTACTCCACGTTGTTTCTCTCGGGATAGGGCTAAAGTGGGATAGCAGGGCACTTAAAATAAAGTTTGTCACCGCATGGGCCCTGATTGGATTTCCGATAATAATAGGAAATGAGGCCTTACTTACAAAGTCAGCTGAGAAATTATCATGACCAGAATTGGGATGAATCATTAGCTTGCAGTGATTGTAATCAGAAGTCGAAATGTTTTCGACAATAGTGTGAGTGTTCGTAATTAAAATATCTGCGGGAAGATCGGAATTAAACGGAAGCATTTCTGCTTCCGCTTTTGTTTCAATTGCATCTTTTTCTAATTTGGCGAAACTTTCTTTGAAGTAAGGAGACGTACTTATTCTTTTAACCGTTAATTTAGATGGCATCCTTTTCTTCATAATCAAATTCTTTATAGTTTGTTTTACAAACACGTTTAATACCATAGATATAACACTTAGTCTCTCTTTTAAAGTAGCCATTGCTTGGGTCTTTTGGATCCTTAATAGGATCTCCATTGTTGCTTCTTAATTCATATTCCAGCTCATCGGCGATGTGACCGATATTCATCTGATCTACTTTATTATCTTCTGCTGAGCTCATTGATTTAATCATAGAGAATTTTGTGTTCTTTTGAAAAAGAATTTCTGCAATGTTATCAGGTGTGATCGTTGGGCGTCCAAAACGATATTGCGTTGGCCAGTGAACTGTTCCGTAAAAAATATAAATTAATTCAGAACAGACAATCTCATTGAGAGTTGAGATATCGAAATTAAAGTCGTATTTTTTTCCGATTTGTTCCATCCCTCTCGCGATTTCGTCACTCAATACATCTTCATTGACCAGAGCATCACTCTTTCTTATGATCGCCAGTTCGTCGATGTTTAAAAATTCTTCAAGGGTGTTTAAATGCACACCAGGGATACGAACGGCTTCAAGAATGACTTTTCCGGCAGCAATGTCCTTGTGGTAAGGAATAATATCCGGGTGATTCCACATTCCAATTGATTCGAGTTGCTCTTTAGTTCCTAGATAAATAGCGACATGTCCGTAGTATCCAGGAATGAATTTATCAGTAAGAACAAACGGACTTTTTTCAACAATAATATCCATCGGCTTAAGATTTCTTTTGGAAATTTTAGAAACTATTTCGTTGTTGTACATATGGCCTTTTCTAAAGCGAATTGATCCGGCCAGGTTACCAAAAATACTTGAAAGCCAACCCGTCACTCTATCGATAGTTCCAACGACTGAGTCGATTATAGTGTAGTGTTCAATTTTAAATTTTGTTTTCCCTTGAGCAATAGCGATGGCCGTAGGGTTTGCAATGATTGTGTTAGCTAATTCCAGAGCTGGCAATTCTTTAGCAAGAACGTTTCTTAACTCGTCTTGTACAGCACGAACGAAGTTTATTTGCTGAATGAATTTTCTACTTTCACCTTTTGATGTTGTATACTCATTCATTTTAATCAGGTCATTTAAGGTTTTACTTACTTCGCTAGCAGTGTTTCCTTTTTCTAAAAGAGATTTCTTCACAATTCTTCTAAAAACGCTGTCACTTTTGTAGAGGATTGCATGCATATTTTCCAGGTGATCTAGAACCAATAAGTGCCCAGATAACCAAATGAGATGGGCCTTAATGAGAGGGATATTTGCTCCGCTATCAGCAAGAGCAGTCGATAATTTAATTTCACCGTAATCGTAAAGCTTAGCGAATTCTAAAATTTTCTCATTGATTTTATAGTACGTAGTAATAGTTCTTCTTAAAACAAAGAGCTCATCTCCAGATAGTGTATCGTGTGTTTTAATTTTATTTAAAAGTCCTCTGGTAAACTTAAGATCATAGCTTTTGAATGAATTAAAGATGTCCAGAAGCTCAGAATAACTCTGTAAGTTCTGTTCAATATTAAGCATTGGATTCTGGGTTCTTATTTTTATTTCTTTAAGGTCTCTTTCGGCCTTATCAACAGGGGCCAATGCTACCGCCAAACTTATTCGATCTGCAAAGCTAGCGGAATGGGCCTCTCTTAGAAGACTAAAAGTTATGAGAAACAAAATGCTTAAAATTTTCATTTTTATATCCTATCTATTTGAGGTAAATTCTACAGGAGCATGAATTTGACACAATCGTTCCTGTAAAAACTACAGCGTACCCTTTTCAAGTAAAATTAGGTGAATGGACAATGATCTCAATAAAATCTTCTCGAGAAATTGAACTAATGCGGGCAACCTGCAAGCTTGCGGCCCAGACTTTGGAATATATTGAACCCTTCGTAGTTCCTGGAACAAGTACTGAGGAAATCAACCGACTCTGTCATGAATTCATAATTCAGCATGAGGCTTACCCCAGCCCTTTGAATTATCACGGCTTTCCAAAGTCGGTCTGTACCTCGTTAAATGAGGTTATTTGCCACGGAATTCCAAGTAGTAGTGATATTTTAAAAGATGGTGACATTATCAATATTGATGTGACGACTTATCTAAATAAGTTTCATGGTGATACTAATAAAACATTCCTCGTTGGTAACGTTGCCCCTCATATTAGAAAACTGGTCGATGTGACTTATCAGTGCTTACGCGAAGGGATAAAAACGGTTCGTCCAGGTGGCCATATTGGTGATATCGGAGCTGTGATTCAGGAGATTGCTCACTCCAATGGTTATTCAGTTGTCGAGGACTACTGCGGGCATGGTATCGGAAGAGAGTTTCATGAGGCCCCACAGGTCGTGCATGTTGGCAAAAAAGGAACAGGTCCTGAGATGAAGCCGGGAATGACTTTTACCATTGAACCCATGATCAATTTAGGTGTTAAAGACGGGAAGCTCTTAAAAGACGGTTGGACTGTTGTTACCAGAGACAAAAAATGGTCAGCACAATTTGAACATACTATTCTTGTCACCCCAGAAGGTCACGAAATCCTTACGCTACGGAAAGAAGAAGAACCCTAATGGCAAACGCAGAGGCGAGCTATAAAGATATTCATGGAAAAGAGATCTCTCTTTGGCTTGATATCGATTTGAAAACTCAGAGAGTAGATGAGTTTATCCCTAAAGGATCTTTAAAATCTAACTACGATCAAGAATTTGAAGAATTAAAAAATCTTGTTGTAGGAAAAACGCTGAGTGAAATTTCTAAGATAAAAAGATGTGATTTAAAAAAAGAAACACTTCTACCCAATGGAAAAAAAGCACTCACTTCACTGAGCTTATGGCTTCTTCATAAATCAATCAGTGATTATTTGGGAGCGGAAACGATTCTCGAGCAAAATGATCTTTTGTGTCTTTGTTTTGGTGTTACAAGACGCGATTTAAAAAAAGAAATTTTAGATAGACCCGACTATGATCTTCCAGCTCTCATTGCTGAAACTAAGGCCACGAGTGCTTGTGGAAGTTGCAAGCCTACAATCTTAAAAACCATTTCTGATTTAAGATCTGAACACGCTCTTATAAAGGGACTTGATCATTCCCAAAGTCGCTTGGATAAAGAAGGGCATTGGATAAAAGTGAAAGATCTTTATCCGTCAGAGCTCATCATAAAACTAGATGATCTAAAAAACGTTTGGATGAAAAGAGAAGGGATCTCTAATTGGTTTTCTATTGAGATTGAAAATATTGAAGGCCATCACGTATGGCTTTCTGTTAAATCTTTAAGTGGTGCTGAAGGTGATAAAGAAAAATTTGAAAAATATCTGTTAGCTCTCTCTGATTTCTGGAAATCAGAGACTGGAGTCCTCTTTTTTGTTCATCTTGTTTTTTAATTTCTGTGATTTTTTTTGGGCAAGAAGCTCACAACTTTTTCTTATCGATTTGATCCCTTCAAGCTTGCTGAAGATTTTTTCAATTTTTACCTTATCTTTCATGACTTCATGAGTGCTCATCTCTTCTTCAAGATACTTTAATCTTTCATTAAAATATTTTAATTCAGGGATGTTTTTCTCTAAGCAGTCAGGAGTCGCCATTTCCGATTGGAGTGACGAGATAAACTTAATAAAGAGGTGAGGCACCTGTTTTTGAAACTCGTTGATGTACCCCATTTTAAAAGAGCGCATAGAGGGATCAACCTCAGAGAGAGAAAGATCGTAAATGTCACTTTCCTTAATTAAAAGAAGTCGCAAAAGTCCAACCGAGGGCGAGTGTTTTTTTGCAAGACAGATTTCATCTACAAAGTTCTTCTTTAAAGCAATATCGTTTGAGCTGGCCAGCTCATTTAGAAAATCCTGATTTAAATGGTAAAGGGCCCCAAGAGAGTGCTCCTTGTGGAGCTGGGATTCTTCTTTTGCCAGGCATTGTAGAAGGAGGTTGGGAGCAGCGTAAATCTCGGCACTAGAGAAAAGAGCAGCTGTAAGGCAAATTAATAGTCGAAGAGAGTGCATATATCTCTAATCCTTTTTTACAAATATTCACTATAAGTATATAGTTTTCCCATACAAAACAGCAATAAAAAGACGCAGGGGATGATCAGTTGAAAGAGATGAGTTTTTGGGAGCATTTGGAAGAATTCCGAAAAACCATGATGAGAATTGTGGCCATTTTGGGAGTGACTTTCATTTTTACCAGCGTCTATGTTGACCAGATTACAGAATGGCTTCTTAAGCCACTCAGAGCTTCTCTTCACGATACCAAAGCAGGTGTCATCGTTTATCACAGCATTTTTGAAAAGGCATGGGTTCAGGTTGATGTCTCTATTTGGTGGGCCATCATGATTTCTTCGCCTTTATGGTTCTATCAAATCTGGCGCTTTGTGAAGCCAGGACTTTATCCGCACGAGATCAGGGCCGTTAGACCCTTTATGATTTTAGGGGCCTTCTTGTTTTTAGGAGGAATGGCCTTTGGTTATTATGTGGCCTTCCCATTTGGATTTAAATTTCTCTCTATGCTTGGAGTTAGCGACGTTCAGGCCAATATTAATCTTCGCGATTACGTAACATCAGCAAGCCAAATTTTACTTTTTTTAGGAATCATTTTTCAATTTCCTAACATACTTCTTATCTTGGGATTTATGGGGCTGGTAACGAAACAAATGCTTAGAAAGTTCCGCCGCTATGTCTATGTTTCTCTTTCTATTGTTGCAGCTATCTTTTCTCCACCAGATGTTATTTCTATGCTTTCAGTTTGGATTCCACTTTGTATTTTATATGAAGTCGGGGTCATTGCTGTGGCACTTATTGTTCATCCATACCTCTATCGCGTGCACATGAAGGATGTGAAAAAATAATGAAAACATTAAAGGCCATATCTATAGAACTTATTCTTCCTTTTATTCTTGCTTGGTTTTTTTCCTCAGCGTTTATCGACATTGTGGCCGTGCCAACTGTTTTTAAGTTCACCTCAAATCTTGAGGAAGCTGGAAAAATTGGTATGACTGTTTTTCATCGCTTTAATTGTTTTGAAATTTTCTTTGCAGTGATGATTCTTTTTGGCCAAGTTTTGAAATCTCCTAAATCGAAGATGCTTCTTTTTCTCTCTGTGTCTCTTTTGGGGCTTGCGCTTTTTTACACTTTCTTTATGACTCCAGCGATAGCTAATGCTGCTATTAAAATGCATCAGGTGGCCGTGACAGATCCGATGTACGAAGTTCTTCGGGCCGAGCATGGAAAGTACCATCATCTTTATCGTTATTTTGATTCAGCAAAATTATTGTCATTACTTTTTTATGCAGGATTAATGATTCGTTTAAACATTAAGCTTAAGGAGTCTGTATGATTTTAGTTACAGGGGGCGCAGGCTTCATTGGAAGTGTTCTTGCGAAACAATTAAACGACCTGGGACATACTGATCTTGTGATTGTTGATAAACTGGAAGATTCCACAAAATGGAAAAATCTTCGTGGAATAAAATACACTGATTACATTCATGCAGATGAACTTTTTAATGGCGATTACGATGATCTAATTGCAGATGTCGATCTTGTTTTTCATATGGGCGCATGTTCGTCTACTACTGAAAAAAATATGGATTTCTTGATGAAGAACAATGTCGCTTACACTCAAGCGCTTTGGCGTTTTGCGGCCACGAAAAATATTCCTTTCATCTATGCTAGCTCAGCGGCGACGTACGGCGATGGAGAGTTAGGATATAGTGATGACCACGAAAAGATCAAAGACCTTCTTCCTCTCAATCCTTACGGCTATTCAAAGCAATTAGTTGATGAATGGGTACTTAGAGAAGAGACAGCTAAACCTGATCATTGGTTTGGATTAAAATTTTTCAATGTGTATGGCCCAAATGAATATCACAAAGAAGATATGCGATCTCTTGTTCATAAATCTTATGAACAGATAAAAAGTGTAGGAAGTGTAAAACTTTTTAAATCTTATAAACATGAGTTTAAAGATGGTGAACAGCTTCGCGATTTTATCTACGTAAAGGATGTTGTTCGCGCGATGATTGAACTCGCTGATCCTGATAAAGCTGATCATTCTGGAATTTATAATCTTGGAACAGGAAAGGCGCGCTCATTTTTAGATTTAACGAAGGCCACATTCAATGCAATGGGATTAGTTCCTAAAATTGAATTTATCGATATGCCAGAGAGCATTCGCAATCAATATCAGTACTACACTCAAGCAGAGACAAAGAAATTACTCACAGCTCTTCCTGGTTTTGAATTCACAAGCCTTGAAGATGGAGTAAGAGATTATGTTCAAAATTATTTAATGAAGACTAACCCGCACTGTTAATTGGAGTTTATACTATGAAGTTTCAAGGTGGAGTAAAGGAAGCAGCAAAAATGTTGGCAGGACTTTCTAAATCTGCCCGCGAAAAGGTTTTGGAACTTATTTCTAAAAAAGATCCACGCATGGCCGAAGCACTTCATAAAAGTATGTACACCTTTGAAGATCTAAAATACCTAACGCAAGTTATGCTTATTGAACTTCTTAGAGAAATTAAAATTGCTGATATGGGTTTAGCGCTTCGAATTTCTTCAAATGATCTAAAAGATTTTATTCTAAAAAATTCTCCTCGTGGCATGCGCCAAGAAATGGAAGAGATCCTTATGGGGCCGCCGCAGTTAGCTAGTAAAGTAGAAGAGGCCCAAGAAAGAATTATGGCCGTTGTTCGCGCTAAAATTGATAAGGGGCAGTTGGTCATCAATAAAGATTCTTCCGAGAAGTACGTTTAACGCATGGCCATTTTGTTACTGACATAGCTATTTAATATTAATGGTATCATTTTATCTCAATCAAATTGGTGTCGTATTCCACCGTTTGTTGCATCAACATCCTGAAATTCGTAGGACCACTTGAGTGATTTAGTTGGCACGAACTTCGCTTTATATAAAAGTGAGAAAGCGATAAATCTAGGATGGGTTTAAAGCAGATCATCTCTTCTAGGACGGAGGAGAGTATAGAGAACAAGATGTTGACGAGAAACACCCCGCAGGGGTTATTCACAGGAGAGACCATGAGGAAGAAGTATTTTGAAAATGGATTTTTCACTATCTCTATGGATCAACACAAGAAGACTTATCGCTGGCTTCATCCGCCACTGCATAGATGAAAAAGTCTGTATCTAAATTTTAGATACCAACCATGAATTAATACTATTTAACCTTTCTTTTCAATGGGCGTACTACAAGATTGTTAATCCGGAGACAATCTATGAAGTACGCCCTTTTAATTTTTGCTTTCGCAATTTTTTCAATTTCATCATCATATGCCCGTTCAATAAAATCTTTCAGTGACTCACAGGCCCTTCTTACCATTTCAGCATTCATGATCGATACAGCTAGTGATTCACCATCTTCATACAGAATCAGTGATAAAAAATTAAAACTAAAAGACACTTCAGCTTGCGTTGACGTCAATGCTTCTGTCGTTATCAAAGAAGTTAAAAACGCTATTAACGGCGTTCTTCGCCTTTATCCAGATGAAGAGCTTCCTGTTGATGAAGCAATCAGCGATCTGACTGATTACCTTGAAAATAGTTCTTATAAGATGTGTATCATTTATCAAGATAACTCTCTTGTTAAAATGAAGACTATTTACTTTTTTGATTCCAGCGACAAAAAGCATGTCAAAGTGGACACAGTATTAGCTTCACTAGAGTAGTCTTTGGCCCCACTAAAACCATCTTCTTCATTTAAAAGAGTCGCTTTGATACTTCTTTAATTCAAAATATCTGAATTTTAGCGTTTTAATTTTGGCATGAGCTTCGCAATAGCTATTTTACGAAAACTTCAGGAAGAGGTTTTCACCGAAAGAGGATTTTTCGGAAAGAACAGATCAAGGAATGAAATAGTTTAAATAAGGAGTAGACCATGAAACGCGAAATCTTGGCACAATTTGAAAATCTTTTTCTTGAGCTTAGAAAAAACACTCTTAACGAAATAAAGCTTGAAGACAAAGTACTCAATATGGAAAAAGGCGATGAAATCGATCAAAGCCTTGAGGATCAAGAACGAGCGATGAATTTAAAACTTCTTGGAAGACATACATTCATGCTTAAAAAAATTGATGGAGCATTACTTAAAATAAAAAATGGAACGTATGGGATTTGTGAAGAATGTGATGGTGAAATTGAAATCAATCGCCTTCGCGCTCGTCCAGTAGCTACTCAATGTATTACTTGCAAAGAAGAACAAGAAAGAAGTGAAGGACAAGTTCTTTACGAAAAAAGATCGCACACTCACGGAAAAGGTTTTGGAAAAAATGTTATTCCTCTTAGAGCAAATACTATGGACCAAGATAATGTGATTGCGATGAATGCAGATATATATTAATTTTTATTAACATTTATAAATAAAAAAGGGCCCTGAATAGGGCCCTTTTTTTTGCTGGCCAGATTTATTGGCAAAAAAATCATTGAATAAGTTTTATTCAATTTAAAGAAATATGCTAAATGCTCGTTTTGTTTAAAACTAAAACTTAAAGAAAAAATATGTTCTATTAATCCTAACTTTCTTTAATCTTATAGAGTGATATTGATTATAGACTGAGGACATCATTATGGCCGTTGTATTTATTGTATCCCGCGTGGATACCCCACATGTCAAAAAAGAGTATCCTATCAAAGAAAAACTGGTTGTTGGTAAATCTGTTTATTGCGATGTTTTGCTTGATGATAAGTTAGTCTCAAGTATTCAATGTGAAATCAGAACGACTAAAACTGGACATGTGGTTGTGACTAACATGGATCTAAAGAGAGAAGTACTACTCAATCAAGGAAGGCTTAAAAAATCACCAATAAAAGTCGATGACGTATTAAAAATTGGGCCATTTGTTATGAGTATTGATCAAAGTAAACTCACTGAAGAAGAGATGAACATCCTTAATACCGAGTACGTTGAATACATTTAATATTAAGCAACTTCGATAATTAGAAATTCAGCGCCATTTGATCCCACAGTTATTTTTGATTCTTCTTTCAGATCAAATCCGAGCGCATCTCCAGATTTATAGCTTGATCCATTAATTGTTAAATCACCTTTTATAATTTGAACCCAGTAATGATCAAAGAGAGTTGGCTTAAAAGTGATCTCTTCACTTTTGTTGTAGCGTCCAACCCAGAATTTAGCATTGGCGTTTAAAGAGACACCTGTACTCGTTGCCCCATTAAAAGGAGCAGCAATCACTTTAAAAAAATTATATTCATCGGCCTCGAATATTTTTTTCTGATCATAGCGAGGAGTAAGCCCTGATTGATTAGGAAGAACCCAAATTTGAAGGAGGTGAGTTCTATCAGTGCTCATATTATTGTGTTCACTATGAGTAACTCCAGTTCCAGCTGTCATGACTTGAATTTCACCAGGTTTAATAATACCTAAACTTCCCATACTGTCTTTGTGGCGAAGCTCTCCAGAAATAACATAAGTTAAAATTTCCATTTCCTTATGGGGGTGAGTCCCAAATCCCATAGAAGGATTAATAAAGTCTTCATTGATAACAAGAAGTGAGTTGAATCCCTGCCACTTAGGATCGTAGTACTGTCCAAAAGAAAATGTGTGCCGGGAATCAAGCCATGAAATGACGTTATGTCCGCGTTCTTCTGATGTTCTTGTAATCATAAATTCAACCACCCTTAATTAGTTGCTTTAATTCTCCCTGAATTAAGGCCAGATTGAAATTCAAATAAATTTATGAGGTTGATAGTTTTCCGTTATTGTTTTGAAGAGTCGATTGTATCTTAACTTTTGCCAAATTTTTGGTGCAGGTGAATGAGACGAGGGGAGGGACTACTGTAAAAAGAGTAATTAATAATTTCAATTATTTCGTAATAAAGAGTGATTTAACTCAAATTTTGTTTTGGTTTACTATCTGGTATACGAGACAATAATCTTATGAAGATACAATTATTTTGCTCGTTACTATTTATAAACTTTTCAAGTTTTGCCAACGATACTGCAACTTTAAACTTTAGTGCTAGAGTAAAAAATGAAATTGAAAGAACCTTCCTGGAAGGACAGCAACGATTTGAATACGATGGAAAAAGGAACTTAGTAAGAACTTGGAGGGATAAAAATATATCTGCTCAAGATATGGAAGCCTATCTTAAAGCATATGATATAGCTCATGACCTAGAAAGAAAGATAAGGCTGAGTAATGAATTAAAGGCCCAGAAATATATGTATACGGATTTTTCTGAACACGTTGCTCCTGTTATCCCTTTGAAGCCTTAAATAACAAAATACATAGGGCCCTCTTTCGAGGGCCTGAAAATTCAAAATTATTTTAAAACTTTATGGCATTCCATAGCAGGGAGAGTTTGATTTTCCCCTTGATTGTTATACATCGAGATATCAAGCTTTATCCCTTGAGACGTCCCTCTCATTTCTCCATTTATGTGTAAGGCATCGTCCATGATTTCTAGGTCTCCTGAAAGGGAGAAGCAATCAGGGCAACGAGCTGTCTTTAATTTGACATTTTTCAATTCAATACCTTCTTGGGCGTTACCTTTAGCATCGAGATCAGTTTGCCATACACGTGGAGTTTTTCCGACTTTGATTGCATATGCACCTTCACTTGTCCCACAAAAATAATCTGCATTAACAATTTTAGATACGGGAATGTCAAAATCAGCATGGGCCACTGTTGCAAACATGCTCAACAAAACGCTCGTAATAGCAATCAATTTTTTCATAAGTCTCTCCGTAGGCAATAATTAATGATCTGAGTGTACAGCATTCATTTTTGATTGCTATGAAGCCTGTAATATTTTCATTTAAAAATCATGGGAATTCCACTTCATGATATAAATTCACCATGAAAAAATTTAGCCTATTGATAGCTCTTGTTTACTCCTGTTCGACACTTGGATTTACGATTCCAGACGTTTATCATTCGGGAGTTGAAGTCTGTGATATCTACAAGTCACAGATTGGAGAAGAGTTTGAAAAATGGATTGAAGTACCTGTTGATTACTCTAATCCAGATGGTGAAAACACTCAGATTTACGCCTATACAAAAAAACCATTCAATAAAGATCTTCCCTCCGTCATTTATTTCACTGGAGGGCCAGGAGTAAGTTCTAGAGGCTCAGAATTTGATCTGCCGAATTCGAATCTTATTTTTTTTGAACAAAGAGGCACTTCTTGTTCAAGACCAAATACAAAAGAACTATTTTTAAATCCTAAATTTTATAGTTCTGAAAATACTGCCAAAGATGCTCTTCGAATAATTAAAAGTTATGGGATCAAAAAAGTTGCCTCTTATGGCCAATCTTATGGAACAGTTCCGGCCACAATCTTTGCCTCAATTTTTCCCCAATACACGAGCTCTTTAATTATTGAGGGCGTTATTTATGAAGGGGGAAAAACTCTTTGGAGTTCTGAAGTTAAACAATATGAGCTTCAACATTTTTTCGATGCTCTTCCAAAGGATAAACAAGATCGAATCATCACTCTTTCAACGAATGGTTTTTTTCCAGCAAATTGGTATAGCAAGCTGGGGGGAATGATGCTTTATATGAATAATGGAATGGAGACGTTTAAAGAGTTTTTAGATAATACTCTAAGCATGGATGATGAGACGTTAAAGTCATTTGTGGGAAATTTTTATCCAGAGGAAAAGCCAGAGGATGAATTTAATTTTGGTGACGTCACGATGGGAATGATTGGTTGCCAAGAAATTTCTATGAATGATCCTAGCGTAAGCTTAACTTTGATCTTTGAAGGACGAAAGCTCATCTACGATCAGAACAATATCGATCGCGAACAAAGATGTAAGCCGCTACATCTAGAAAACGTTAAAACAAATTATTACAAAGCAACTAACTATCCAGTAACTGTTCCTGCTTTTTATCTTCTCGGGGAAACTGATGGAGCGACAGATTTAAATCAAGGGATGAATCATTTTAAAAATGTGGCCAAGGGGCAAAAGACCATGCTTCTTATGAAAAAGGGAGGACATCTGCCTTCCCTTGGACTACTAAAAGATAACTATCCATGCGATCCAGAGAAAGTTTCTGATCATTGCGATTCATTAAAGCAAAATGTTCTTATGACAAAAATCTTTGAGGGCATTATTGCTAATAAAAAAATCGAGGCCGATTTAGTTTCAACATTTAATGATGTTGGCCCTCTGTTTTGGTCTATTCGAAATTAGGCTTAAGCAGAAGGTCTCATTACAAGTACATCGCAAGGTGAGTATTTGCATAGGAAATCGGCCAGAGAGCTAGAGAAAAATCCTTCTATCCCGTGCTTTCCTCTTGTCGAAATTACAACCATGTCCGCTTTTTTATTTTTTAGATAGTCGTTTATTGCCTGTTCTTTTGAATGACTAAAAATACAGTGTTCTACAACATTATTTTTTAAACCAAGATCATTTTTTAAATTATCTAGAATTCTTAGTACACTTTCTTCAATTTCCGGATATTGTTCAGTTGTAGGATAGACGATTGGTGAAAGCTCCATAACGCCAATTTGAATTTCGAATACATGAAGGAGATGAACAGTTGTGTCTTTCATGTCAACCTTGTCCTTTAAGGATTTCAGCGTTTTTAAGCTATCTTCTCTAAGGTCAGCGCACACAACTACATTTTTCATTTTTCCTCCGGGTATTTTTTAATCTATTATAAATTGATATTAGGAGACATATCTTTTTGAAAACATGACCCTCATCATGTTAAAAGAAAAAGAATTAGGAGAAGTTTAATCATGGAAAATTTAACAGGGCCAGCTTCGGCGATCAGAAAAATTCATTTTTGTTATGGTCATAGGGTTATGGGCCATGAAAATAAGTGTGGCACCCTTCATGGGCACAACGGCGTTCTTTGGATTTATGCTTCTCCCTTTAAGGGGCTAGATAATATCGGGCGTGTGGTTGATTTTTCGGTCATTAAAGAGGTTATAGGCGGCTGGGTAGACAAACACTGGGACCACACCATGATTGTCTACAAAGAGGATAAAAAGACCCTGGAGTTATTGTCGCAAGCGCCATCTTTTAAACCGATTTATATACTCGATAAAAACCCTACTGCAGAGAATATGGCCGAGTACCTCCTTACGGAGATTTGTCCCAGCTTGTTAAAGGGCAAGGGGATCTATGTGCATAAAGTGGTCTTCTATGAGACTGAAAACTGCTATGTTGAGCAGTCAATTAATCAACCATTAGAAATTATCCATAAACTCTATAGCTAATGGTTTATCGAGGGAAAATCTGGTAAGGTTAATTCATGAAAAATCCTGCTGAGCTCATCAATAAATATAATCGCCCTGCGCCGAGATACACGAGTTATCCACCTGTTCCATATTGGGTTAATGCTCCAGATGAATCGAGCTGGATATCACACTTGAAGCATTCGTACGATGAAACAAAAGGTGTGGATCTTTATGTCCATGTCCCTTTTTGCGAGAGCCTTTGCTATTACTGCGGATGCAACAGAACAATTACAAAAAATCACGACGTCGAAGAAAAATACCTTAATCTGGTTTTAAAAGAATGGGATCTCTATAAAACCAAATTAGGTTTTGTTCCCAAAATAAATTCTCTGCATTTTGGGGGAGGAACTCCTACATTTTTGAGTGCAAAAAATCTCGAGAAATTAATACTCTCATTACTTCTCAATAAGTCGGAGAATTTTGTTGGATCGGTAGAGATAGATCCACGTACCGTAAAGAGTGAACAGTTTGATGTCTTTAAAAAATATGGAATTACTCGCGTTTCGCTGGGGATTCAGGATTTCAATGCTGATGTTCAAGGGGCCATTAATCGATTCCAATCAAGAGAAATGGTAGAGGGGATAGTTAATCTTTTGAGAGAGCGCAATTTTGATTCCATCAATTTTGATTTGATTTACGGACTTCCAAAACAATCAATTGATTCAATAAAAGAGACTTTTGAAATTGTAAGTGATCTAAGACCAGATCTGATCGCTTTTTACAGTTATGCCCATTTGCCGGATAAAATTAAAAATCAAAAACTTATTAAAGAAACTGATTTGCCAAGCGCTGAAGAAAAAAGAGCTCTGTATAATACGGGCAAAAAAATTCTAGAAGAGAAAGGCTATATCGAAATCGGCATGGATCACTTTGCTCTTCCGGGAAGTTTTCTTCATAAAGCAATGCTTGATAAAAAATTGCACAGAAACTTTATGGGGTACGTGGATAAAAAATCAAACATTCTGTTAGGATTGGGCCCTACCTCTATTTCTGATTCCTCTATGAGTTTTGCACAAAACGCAAAAGACATTAAAGCATATGAAGAAATGGTACTTAATGAAAAACTACCACTTACTTCAGGCCATACCCATACAAAAGAAGACTTGCTTGTTCAGGATCTATTGCAACAGCTTATGTGTCAGCATGAAATGTATTTGAAGGAGAAAAATTCAATACCTTTTTGGAATGAAATTAAAAAAGAACTTGATGAATTTCATAGTGATGGCCTTATTGAAATGGACGACCAGAAAATACGAATCAATCCTTCTGCTAAGGCATTTCTAAGAAATGTTGCCTTGAGCTTTGATTTCCATTACAGGACTAAGTTAACAACTGCCAAATTTAGTCAGTCTATTTAATCTAGCAAATTCACCTAAGTCAATTTAACATTAAGACGATAAGAAATCGTAAACGTAAATCCACGGAAGTTGAGTGAAAATTTTAATCGTTGATGATGAAGCTGACATATTAGAAATTATAGAATTTATAGTGCAAGATTTTTTCCCTACAGGAACAGTGATCTTAACTGCCCAGAGTGGAAACGAGGCCATTAAGCTTTTAGAGAATGATCCCTCTATCGATATCTGTATTTGTGATCACAACATGCCTAATGGCATGGGGGCTGATGTTTTAAAATATATTGCTGATAAGAATTTAAAGACAAAATTTGTTCTTTGCTCGACTGTTCTTCCAAGTGAGAAACCCCAAGAATACCCAGCAGAACACGTCTTTTCTAATATTCAAAAGCCCGATATTGGTAAAGGAGTCGGGGAGCTTTTAAAGTTAGTAGAAGGGGGAGAAAAGGCCCCTGCAATTGCAGAGGAATTCGTTCCTATATCTGTTCATATTCTTGCGATGATGGAGAGGGCCATTGCGGATATTTATATTCGTATGTCTGATAATAAATTCGTCAAGTGTATCAACATGTCAGAGGAATTCACTTCTGAAGACAAAGATAAGTACCTTGCTAAATCTATTTCGGAACTTTATGTAAAAAAAGGCGACAAAAAAACTTCAATCAACGAAGTTATTCTGGGGACAACTCAGAAGATCATGGAGCGCAAGAATATACCTCTGTCGGATAAAATGAGTATCGTTCACTCTCAATTAGTGAGTCTCATTCACTTCACTGGTATAACACCAGAGTTAGCAGAAGCCTCTAAAAAAAATGTTCAGCAGGCAGTGGCACTCATTATGAAATATCCTCCCATCAATGATTTCTGGAAGGGGATAAATCTTTTAGGGGAGTATCCTTCGAAGCTTTATACGCTTCATTCATTATTGGCTTCAGTTGTAATTAAAAAGTTGCAATGGAATTCTGAAGCAACGATGTTTAAGCTTACTCTCGCTTCCTTTTTACAAGATGTTTCACTTGATTCAGTTGCTCTGATGGAGCTATGTGATTATCAGGAATTTTTAAGTAAGGAAGCAATGCTTTCTAGTGCTGATATTAGAAAGTATCTTGAGCATCCTCACAATGTTACAAAGATTATTTCTGCGTTTAAAGAGATTCCACCTGATATTGATCGCATTCTTTTGGAGCAACATGAGATGCCGGATGGAAATGGCTTTCCTCGAAAATTAAATGCAAATCAATTGGGACCTCTTAGCTGTGTCTTTATTATCACAGGAATTTTTGCCCGCCATGTATTAAGAGATGGTAAGAACTTTGATCTTTCAGCATTCGTTACGCAGATGGAAGAGAAAGGATATTCTCGAGGAAATTTCAAAGAAGCATTTGAAGCTATCAAGGCGATGAAAAAATAATTTATTATTTTTAATTAAGCTGCTTGTTTATCATCTGCTTCAGTAGCGCTGAAAGATTCAAGCCTCTTTACAATTGAAGAAATCCTCTTTGTTTGCCTTAAGATTTTGGAAATATTTCTTTTGCTTTCTAAGTTTGGGACAGGATCATTCATTTCACGATTTAATTGAACACAAGACAATTCAATAATGGTAAGTGGATTATTCACTTCATGAGCGACGAACTTGGCAAGATCTAAGATATAATTTAATTTTTCTAACTCTAACTGGGCCTTTTCCAATTTTTTCTTTTCTGTTATATCAAAGCGAATTGAGGCAAAACCATCAAGTTCGCCTTTTTCATTTTGAATCGGGATTATTTGGCAATCCACCCAATAAAAGGTTCCATCTTTTCTTTTGTTCTTAATTTCTCCTCTCCAGATTTGTCCACTGTTAATTACACACCACATCTCTACGAAAAATTCTTTGTCATGGTAATCGGAATTCAGGAGGCGATGGCTTTTCCCCAAAAGTTCGTTTAAAGAGTAACCGGAGATGCTGCAGAAGTTCTCATTGGCGAAAGTAATTAAGCCATTTTTATCAGTATAGGCGACGATGGCCACCTCTGAAATGGCCCTTAGAAGTTTTAAATGTTCTTTGGTGTTTAGACTGCCTAGATTCATTGTTATCTCCAAGATATCTATCGTCTAAATTTAATTCTTCTAAAGTAAATTTATTCAAAAAAATATTGGAGCTTTATAGTCAGCTTATGCAACAGACTTAGCATACTGGTTATCTACACCCATGATATGGCTTATAAGCCAATTGCGCAGAAATGAAATGAGCTCTTGATCATTAAGGTCTCCTCTTTGGATTTTTTCTCCATAGGCAGCGACTTGATTGAGTAACTTCTCGTGAATTTTTTTATGAGAGGCCAGTTGGGGGTAAGCAATACTTTCCATAAATGTCTCTTCATCCTTAAAATGATGAATAGTGTAGTTTGCCAAGTCATTAAACGAAGTCATTAATTTATGAGCATCTTTTTTCGTATATTGAGCTTCAAGGTCCTCAACAAGGATATTGATTTTTTCTACGAGTATCTTGTGCTCATTATCCATTTCATTGACACCAATAATGAGTTTATCATTCCAAATAAATTTTTGAATGCGTGGTTTTTTATAAGTGTCAAAATTGTTTTCTTTAGCAATCTTTTGATTGATCTCTATTATATTTTTACTTTGCACTTCAAATTCAACTGCATGCTCGGTTGATTGGCTGGCAACTAATCGGTTTCTATCTGCCACCTCTTGCAGCTTCAAGATGGCAAGATCTAGTTGGTTGATCCCATCAGATTGCTCAATAGAAGCAACGCTAATTCCTTCAATCATTTTATTGATAGAGTTAATTTTTCCGGAAATATCTTTAAAGACAACGTCGCAATTTTTACTATGCTCATAAGTCTGTTCATTTAATTTTTGTCCATCAGTCGTAATTTTTTCAATACGAGTCTTTACTGTTTCAATGGCCTTGTTAGTAGAGTTGACACTTTTTGTAACAATGGTAGAAATTTCATCAGCGCTTTTCCCACTCATCTGGGCAAGCTTTCCAATTTCTTCAGCAACAACGGAAAAGCCTTTGCCGTGCTCTCCGGCCCTAGCTGCTTCAACAGAAGCATTAAAAGAAAGCAGTTTTGTCTGAAATACAATATCGTTGATTAGTTGAGTTTTATTGGCAATCTCTTTGATTGTAGTTAAAGCTTCAGAGAGCTCTTCTATACTCTTATCAATTTCTCTTTTAAGGTACTCATTGCCTTCTTTCATTTGCAAACTAGAATCAACCATTTGATCAATTATCAAAGAGCCTTTTGCGGACATATTTTTTAATTGTTCTGCTTCACTGCTTAAGACCTGAGTGCTATCTTTTGTTTTGGATATCATCATATTAATTTGGTGACTTGCTGCAGATGTATCTAATAAAGAATCAAGTTGATCAACAGATGCTGCTTGAAGGTCTGCGCTAACGGAAGCAACTTGTTGAGAGGACCCACTGATGTCAAACCCTGTATCGGCCAGGGCCTCAATTGAAGCCTTGAGAGATCTTCTTTTATTCCACAAGTTATAGCAAAGAAGGGAGAGTGAGAAAGATCCGATAGAAAGTAGCCATAATAATAACTTCATAATCTTCATAATCTTATATACTCGAGGAAAGGTTAGAAACAATGTTGTTATTATCGGTATATTTTTTTTGGAAGTAATAGAGAAATGTTAAAAAAGACTGATAAAAGTTAATGTATTCAAACTAATATTTATTTGAATTTCATTGAGATAAATACATAATATTTACCAAAAGGAAGCTTTGAACTTATGACAAACGAAACAACTGCAGAAAAATGTGTAGAGTTAATTAAATCTAACAATAATGTATTTATTCATTCTGGAGTCTCTGCTCCTCAAAAGCTTGTTAAGGCCATGATGGCAAGAGCAAAAGAATTATCTAATGTGAGCATCTATCAAATTCACACAGAAGGAGATTGCTCGTACGCCAAGAATGAGTACAAAGATAATTTCAACGTTAATAATTTTTTTAATGGAGCGAACATGCGCTCCACTTGTGCAAATATAGCCGCCAATTACGTGCCTATTTTTTTAAGTGAAGTTCCACTTCTTTTCTCTAGAGGAATTGTAAAACTTGATGTAGCCATGATTCAGTTATCACCTCCAGATTCTCATGGCATGTGCAGTCTTGGACCTTCTGTGGATGTAACTGCTTCTGCAGTTAGAAATGCCAAAATCATTATTGCTCAAATCAATAAACAGATGCCACGCACTTTTGGTGACTCTCAAATTCATATTTCTAAAATTCACGCATACACTTATGTCGATGAACCAATTTTTGCTGTTCCTTGCGGACAAATATCAGAGACAGAAGCTGCTATCGGAAAAAATGTTGCTTCAATCGTTGAAGATGGAGCGACTCTGCAGCTTGGTATTGGGGCCATTCCAAACGCTGTCTTGCAAGCTCTTTCTGGTCACAAAGATTTGGGAATTCATTCTGAAATGTTTTCTGATGGAGTAGTTGATCTTTATAAGAAAGGGGCAATTACAGGACGCTTTAAAGCTAAGCATCCTGGAAAAATTGTCTCCAGTTTTGTTATTGGTTCAAAAGAACTTTATGATTTTATCGACGATAATCCGGAAGTCTTGCTTCTGGATGCAGCCTACACAAATGACACTCATGTTATTCGCCAAAACCCAAAAACAACTGCCATTAATGGAGCTGTTGAAATTGATCTAACTGGACAAGTGTGTGCTGATTCAATAGGGAGTAGAGTTTTCTCGGGAGTAGGAGGGCAGATGGATTTTATTCGTGGAGCCTCTCTATCTAAAGATGGAAAACCGATTATTGCTCTTCCATCAATTACAGCAAAAGGTGTAAGTAAAATTGTCTCTCAATTAAAATTAGGATCTGGTGTTGTTACAACTCGCGCTCACGTTCAGTACATCGTGACGGAATATGGAGTGGCCAATCTCTATGGAAAACCAATTAGAGAAAGAGTAAAAGAGATGATCAGGATTTCTCATCCAAGTGCAAGAGAAGCACTATCTAAAGAGGCGTTCGAGTTGTTTGGAGTTTAATCGTCATCTTTTGAACATTTTTGCGAAGAATTTCGATATATTTGGCGAATTTTAACCATTAGCTTTCGAATGGGATTAGAATTTAAGTTTAATTGAAAAAAAACGATACGTTGAGGGATTACGGACTGTGATTAGTTCCAAAGATACCGTAACGATGGGGTTCTAAGTGAAACAATTCATTTTATTGCTTTTGTTGATATTTTTATCGGCCTGTAGCTCTTTTGAAGGAAAAAGTGCAAGGCTTCCAGCTTCAAGGCAGGATATTCAGATTCTTATCAAGGGCAAGGAAGGAGATATTATTTTTTACCCTCATTGGTTGAGAAATGAAGCCATTCCAGTGTATTTCCATGCTGATGAAGAGACAGCAAATGGTCTATGCAAATATTTTAAATATAAAAGAGCATTGAGATTTACAAGTACTATTACAGACGCTGATGTTACATGGCTAAATAGTAACAATACATTGGCAGAAGATCAAAATGGTGGATATTACAATATAGAAAGTCTAGTTTGTCAGAAATAACTGATCATCTAATCAATATTTGTTCATAAAAACAAAAGAAATCAATTCATAATTTTAGAATAAAAAAGGGGAAGATTTCTCTTCCCCCGCCAGCTGTTTACAAGGCCGTGGAGGAAAAAGCTTTAATTACCTAAACCCTCAATATCTGAGGGGGTTTTATTTGAAAGATAGAATGAATTTTAAAAATTAATTAATTCGCTTTTGAAATTTAGGCCGGTTTCAAAACAACATCGAAATAAAAACCTTCACTATGCAAAGAATCCCTCAGACTGATCTGTATAAAACCAATTGCAGGAAGACCCAACTTTTTTGCAATTTTTGCTGCACGGGTAGGACTTGGAATTCGTCGTCCTTTTTCAAGGTCATTAAGATTTTGTGTAGATAACCCGATTTTTTTGGCAAAGGCAATCTGGCTTAGTTCCTCGGCTTCTCTAAATGATTTCAACACCTGGCCAAATGTTAATTGGCCATATTGCTTTTCAAGTTTTTCAAAATATGATTTTTTCTTAGTAGTCATGTTTATGAATCTCCAATAATTCAATAAGTATTTTTCCTTCGATCACTCTGTAAATTAATCGATATGAGCGATTAATTCGAACTGACCTTTGACCATACCTTACACCTTTTAATGGTTCATCGTGATAGCCTTTTGATTTTGAAACCTGGTCGATACCTTCATTTTCAACGAGAAAAATCCAAAGCATAACTTTTTGTCTGATATGATCCGGAACTCTCGCTAATTGTTTTTCAAAAAATTTGGTACCTTGAACCTCAGTGATAATATTCACGAACACCTCTATAGTACTTCAGTTTGAAGTAATTATCAACATCGGTTCAGATTTGCATGAAGGAATTTCAATTGTTTAAATTAATATGTTGTAATCATTAGACGAAATGAAGTGAGTTTTATAGGAATATTGATTGTGGGAGAAAAAAAGGAGGTCTATTTCTAGACCCCCGTATTTTTTTATTAAAGCGCTAAATTAGTCAATTCTTGCATTAGCTCTTGAGTGCGAAGAACGAAAGCTTCGCGGTCTTCATGTTTTAATCCTTCACTTGAAATGTGTGCGAGGTCTTCAACATGGTGACAGATTTTTTTCACAAGATTGTCGTTTCCTTTTTCGTGAAGCTTAAGAGCATTTTGAATAATAGGGCTAGATGGATTAATGACCAATGTTTTCTTAATTGGGAACATGGCCTCATTGCCCATGCCTTTTGCCATCTGGTGCATTCTCTTCATTTGCTCATCAATTTTAAAGTATGCTGGTGCCTTTGAGTTTTTAATTTTAGCAATCTCAATATCTTTTAATCCACCATGATTTAGTGAATCCAGATCCTCTTCTTTTTCATTGGCACTTTGTTTTCCAATGAGAATGTCAGTGAAAAGATCTTTAACTTTGATATCGCTCTCATTAGTTGCTTCAACTTCTAGTAGCGTTGAAATTTCAGAATCAACAGAAGCGAATTTGTAAGCAGCATCGCCAAGTTTTGTGAACTCTACATGTTGCATGAAATGTGGATCAATGTATGATTCTGTTTCAATTGCATGAAGACCTTGAGCAAGAAGTTCCTTTCTTAAAGCATAATCTGATTTCCCTTTTTCAAAGTAGAGAACTTTGTCTGCTAGTTTTTCTTTGAAGTTTGCCGGAATTGATTCTTTGTATTCAGTAAGAGTTACGTATTTATTTTCAGAATTTTTGAATATGACGAAGTCTCTCATCATCTCATCAAATTTCGTGTCGGAGATAGCTCCGTATTTGATGAATAGTGAGATGTCTTCCCAGATTGTTTCAAAGCGTGCGCGATCATTGTTAAATAATTTTTTAAGAGACTCAGCTACTTTTTTAATAACGTAGTTAGAGATCTTCTTAATGTTTGGGTCACCTTGAAGAGATGATCTGGATACGTTTAGAGGAATATCACTTGAGTCAATACATCCTTTTAAAAGAGATAAAAATTCAGGGACGATGTCTTTAACATTGTTAGAAACAAAAACTTGTTTATTGTAAAGACGGATGTTGGATTCATTAAACGGCTTATTCGGATTTAGTTTTGGGAAGAAGAGAACTCCTTCAAGCGTAAAAGGGTGATCGACTTTTAAGTGAATCCAAAAGAGTGGATCGCCATCCATTGGAAAAAGTTTTCTGTAGAAATCTTTATAGTCTGTTTCCGTTAGAGAAGCAGGGTCTTTTTTCCAAATAGGCTTCGTGTCGTTCACTAATCCTGGATTAGCGCTTTCTTCTTTTGCTTCAGCATCTTTAACCGTAATTTCATAAGGCATAAAATCACAGAATTTTTTTAGCGTTGAAGATACCTTCCATGCGTTTAAAAATTCTTCTGATTCGCTATTGATATGCAGGGTGATCTTTGTTCCGATATCAGACTTGCTTGAATTTTCAAAAGTGTAGTCTGTTTCGCCTTCGCAAATCCATTTTGTAGCAACACTTCCTTCATTCATTGAAAGAGATTCTACTTCTACGCGAGAGCTCACCATGAAAGCAGAGTAGAACCCAAGACCAAATTTTCCGATGATATCAGAACTTGGTGTCGAGCCTTGATCCTTCATTTTTTTTACAAACTCTTCGGCGCCAGAAAAAGCAAGTTGAGCGATGTATTTTTCCACTTCAGCTTCGCTCATTCCAAGACCGTTATCTTCGATAGTAATGGTCTTGGCCGTTTTATCGACTGTGACCGTAATTTTTCCAGTTGGGATTTCCTGGTTACTTGTTCGTGCCAGGGTCGCGCGCTTAGTGATGGCGTCAGTTGAATTGGCAACTAGCTCTCTTAGAAAAATATCGTGTTCTGAATAGAGCCACTTTTTAATAATTGGGAAAATATCGCTTGTGTTAACGCTAATCGTACCTTTGCGTGAAGTCATAATTGCAATCTCCTGCGTAAGAACATAAAATAATTTAAAGTTTCAATACAAAATAAGATCAAAAGTATAAGAGTCAAGGTATGCCAAATAAAAATTTCTCTAAAAATACGCCCAAAGAAGTCATAATTATTACAACGGGCGGCACAATAGAAAAGACTTATGACGAATTCGAGGGAACTTTGGAAAATCGCGGGACCTCAATGAAGAATCGGATTCTTTCAAAGCTTAGACTTCCGTACACAAATATTCATGTGCATCCACTTCTTTCAAAAGATTCGCTTTATATGGATGACACTGATCGCGCTTTAATTTGTAAAGCGATTGAAGAGGAAGCAAAAAAAGATGCTCCCATTGTTGTTATTCACGGAACCGACACGATGGCCCAATCAGCAGAATATTGTTTTAAAAGAATCAAAAATCTCACTGTCCCTGTAGTGTTTACTGGGGCCATGATTCCAATGGGATTTGAAGATACAGATGCCACACAAAATGTAACAGAGGCGCTTCTGGCCGCTAAACTTCTCCCAGCGGGGTTTTATATTTCTTTTCATAATCAAATTTTCAAGGTTCCTCATGTTCATAAAAATAAAGAGAAGAGAACTTTTGAGGAAATTTAAATGAAAGGACTAAAGTTATTTTGGAATTTTGCCAAAGAAGGGAGCCTGGAAGTTTGGGCCAATAAAAATATTTATATAAGCGCTTTTCTAGCACTTGTACTGCTAGGAAATGTAGAATCTCTTTATCCTTTATTAGGTGTAAGTGAGGAGAGTACTGTCTTTATTATTTTGACAGTAATCTCAACTCTTCTCGTGTTTA
Source organism: Bacteriovoracales bacterium (assembly GCA_037444575.1). Classification (GTDB taxonomy): domain Bacteria; phylum Bdellovibrionota; class Bacteriovoracia; order Bacteriovoracales; family Bacteriovoracaceae; genus Bacteriovorax. The sequence goes on along the minus strand of JBBIME010000006.1, from coordinate 117,313 downwards.
TTGTTCTTTCTCAAATTGTTCTTATTCAAAAAAAGAAACATGGAGGAGTGGGGGAGCTAGGTTTTTTTGTCCCGACATTTCTTCTCTATAATCTCTACTATTCATTTTTATTTTTTCTAGGGCTTCTTTTTTTGATCGTTCCTGGGATTTATGCACTCGTCTTTTTTTCCATGGTTCCTTTTATTGCTGTTTTAGATGATGAAGCCGATGGAAAGTTTTTTAAAAAGAGCCGCGAGCTCGTTAAAAAAAATGTTGGATTAGTTGCATGGGCAAGTGGAATTAATTTATTGATGGAATTTTCAGCCTTTCTTTTTTCGCCTATTCAAGATCCGGTGACAAAAGCTGTGGCAAATTTTATTTTTTCCATTCCAGATGCGTTTGCCACGATTGTGATGACTATTGCGACAGTTAAAATCTATTATTACTTAAAGAATGTTGATTAAGACATTCCACCAGACTCTATAGTGCGCGCGAAGTCTGGTGGAATTAGAGTGGGCTAATAATTTTTAGACCACATGTGATAGTGGCTGAAAAACTCATTGGCCCTTTCAAGCATCATTGCTTTACTAGGGTGAGCTTCCATTGCCTTCACTCCAACAATTGCTCGAGCGAGATTGTTGTGGCGGTGATTTTCGCAATGATGTTTAAACTGATCCTTTGCAACCCCTGGGCCCATAACCATGAGCTCTTGGGCGCCTTGAAGATTCTCGGCGATTTCATGAAAAAATTTTTCAGGTACGTGATTTTTTTCATGTTCATTTGCATGGGATTTTAGTTTTTTTTCTATTACACCATCAGCATTAAATTCATAAATATAAGCGTTTTGATTATCTAACCATAGAGCATAAAAAGACATATACACCTCCCGTTGGGATCATCTATTTACAAGAAGAGATTATTCCCGAAGGGGAGGTAAAAACACGATTTAGATCAGTTTTTTTTATGTTTGTAGAAAGGTTTTATCTTCCATTAGAATTCCCATTTCCGCCAGGAAGTCTTGGTTGGCTAGGTCCAGCGAAGCTTGTTGATGAAAAAGAAATCGTGATTAAAAGAAGAGAGATAAAAACTAAAAGTTTTTTTCCTAGACCATCTGTTTTTGTTAATTCATTTCTTGAAACGAAGGTTGATCTTTTTTGAGTTAGTGTTTGTTCATTGTGAAATTGTCCGTACATTTGTAATCTCCTTTTTTGGTGGTTGGTTGAGAAGATACAAAGCAATGGATTTGCCAGAACAGGGCAATAAAAATTGATCTTATTTCAATGAGTTTGAGTGGTTTGCAAATGGAGAAATCCTAGGGGGCATTCTCCTTTGAGAATAAGTGTTTCGAAGTAAGAACACTTTGGCTTCAATTTTGTAGTAAACCATCCTCTTGAATTACTCGTTTGTTGCATGTAAATTTTTCTGATTAAGAGGTGGGATGTGTCTTTTAAATTTAATCTTCAAAAACTATTCATAATTTTAATAATTATATTATTTTCAGGTTGTTCATTTTTTCAGAAAAATAATTTAAATATTGAAGAAATAGATCAGAAGCTATCACGAAATGGATTAAGCGATTGTTTTGAGTGGTTAATTTCCAATGAGTATTCTTCTCATTCAGAAAAGGAAATAAAATATTGCAATTCAAAAAAAGAAATTTTAGATGAACTCTTTGTTCAGTTTCAAAAACAGCCACAAAACAACATCCCTTGTAATTATTCAGTTCCATTTGTCTATGATGGGTGCCAAGGAGAGAATTGCTTCAGCGGATACCACGATGATGTTGTAAAAAGAAAAGTTGATTTAATGTCAGAGATTATTAATGGAAAAAAGATTGAAACATTGAAGCCTAACGAAAAGTTATCCCAGATTTTAGAATATAAAATTTTAGTAAATAAATTGGGGAAATATAAATTCTCAACTATGGCCCCCAGTATTGAGCAATTTAAAAAGGGGATAAATGTCTACAGTATTATAAGTTATGATGTCGAAGGAAATTATGTAGCTTGCTTTGACAAGGAATTAGTTCCCGTTGATCTTATAGGGACCGAGGTGTTACCTTATACTGCTGAAAATTGGATTTACATTGAGACTCAAAATAAAAAGAAAGGATATATACCATTTTCTGCTTTGTTTTAAGTCTCTATAACACGCGCTTAAAAATATGATCAACAGACTTAAGATAGATATCTTTTAGTCCGGAAGCTGTAACCGCTGGAAGTGTTACATCAACATTCTTTTTCTTTAATTCGTTTTGAATAAATTCTCTAAATTTTATCGGCTCAGATTTGGCAAAAGGATCAAATGAAGCGGCCTGAATAATAGTATAGAGCTCTTCGCGAGTTAAAGATTTGCAATTCGAAATAAGAAAGTGCAAATAGAAACTAGATAGATAATGAGTATGGCTAAAAACTTTTCCTTCAATCACTGTGGTATCGATTTCAAGGAGATTTAAAGTCGTTGAAAAGCGATCAAGTGCATAGACTAAAATTCCAAAATGATCTGGAAGGTAAAGTCGTTCAGCACTTGAGTGAGAGATATCTCGCTCATGCCATAAGATAGAATTTTCTAGTGCAATATTTAAATGAGAGCGAAGAAAACGAGAAAGCCCTGTGAGGTTTTCAGCGGAGATTGGATTTTTTTTATGAGGCATTGTGCTTGAGCCTTTTTGGCCTTTTCTAAATCCTTCGGCCACTTCTTTTACATCGGAGTGATGGAGGTGGCGAATTTCAACTGCTAGTCTTTCAATGGCGTTGGCAATAAGCGAAGTAATGGAGATCAGTTTTGCCAGGCGATCGCGGGGAATAATTTGAGTTGAAACATCTTCAACTTTTACACCTAGTTTTTTAGCCACACTTTCTTCAATATCGGGAGTAAGGATTGTGTAGTTTCCAACTGCACCTGAGAGTTGGATCGTCAGTTCATTTTTATAAAACTCATGAAGTTCATCGCGTCTTCTTTTGAATTCAGCGAAATGACCTAATAGTTTTTGGCCAAAGCTCATTGGCTCAGCGTACATGCCATGAGATCTTCCCAAAGTCATAACCATCTTTGTTTCAATCGCTCTAAGTTTTAGGGCCTCTAGAAATTGATCAAGAGATTTCATTGCCACTTCAATCGAAGCTTTGATTTGAAGAGTAAGAGCGCTGTCAATGATATCTGAAGAGGTCACTCCATAGTGGAAATACTTTCCAATGTCCGCTGGAAGTTGCTCTGTGATAGATGTGCAAAAAGCGATAACATCATGACGAGTCGTAAGTTCGATTTCATCAATGCGAGCTGTATTGATTACTGCTTTTTCCTCAATGGCCTTTGCAATTCCAGGAGGAATCATCTTTTTTTCTTCAAGTGCGCGAAGAAGTTCCAGCTCAATTTTTAAAAAAGTATGGAATTTGTTTTCATCACTCCAGATTGGAGAAATTTCACGTGCTTCATAACGAGGAATCATAATTCATCCTAATTTGTTAAAGATAAATACTTAGATCAAAGCCAACAGTTAAATAGCTTAATGTTAGAGATCTGCTCGAACTCGTTTCCAAAACATTGTTCTGTGCTCTTTTAACAGGAGCAATTGAATATATAAATTGGCCACCGAAACTCCAGTAGTCAGCAAATCTCTTATACGTAGAAAATTTAGCAATCATTCCCAGACCTGAGTAATTTTGTGAGGTCGTCTTTTCTCTATACATATTATAAGTGATATTGGCCGCCATATATTCATACAAATCTTTAAAAGGAAGCAGATTTTGAATGTAATGGCTTTCTCTTCCGATACCAGCACCTACTGTTGTAATAGTGCTTTTAGTGTCTTGAAGCTGAATGCTCGTAAGCCCTGTTGCTGTGGGATTGTTGGTTGTAAGCTTATTAAAGACCCCATTAGTAATAAGAAGATTGGAGTCAAACCAGAATTCTTCCATCTTCTTTCCATACGAGGCACTTAGATTTGTCACGTCTTGGGCCTTATTGATACTTGGGTTTACACCAATCATAAACGAGAAGCGGTTTTCGTGATTTGAGACATAAGAAGATTCACTTTTAAGCAAAACATCATCATAGGCTTTTGAAGAATTTACTAGAATTATCGAGAAAATGACGAAGGAGATTTTAATTAAATTTTTCATCGCTATTTTCCTTTTACTCTAGTTGCTAAGTGTTCAAAGTTTTCACCTGGAAAATCTTCTAATCCTGCTAAACGGGCCAGTGTTAACTTTTGACTTAAGTGATTTACCTTTGTTTGCTCATAAAGAACTTTAGTTTCAGTTAAATCTAAAAGAGCGAGATGGAAATCGTAGAATTTTGTTTTTCCGTTTAGGTAATTTTCTAAAATGGTATCAAAAGTTTTCTGAAGACTAGGAAGTCTTGCTTCTAAAATTACAATTTGATTTTGAAGAGAGAGAATATTCATATATGTCTGGCGTACAAACGTGTTCGTAAAGTGCTTGTCTTTGTCGTATGATTTTAAAGCGATTTCTTTTCCAATTCGGCTGGTCGCAAGTTTGTTGGAATTAAAAAGACCATCAGCTCCTGTTAAACTCCATGAGGCATTGATAGAAGCTACAAGTTCAACATTTCCACTGCCGCCATAGGTTTCGTAAACTGTTTGATTAGTCGCTGCCCCAAATCTCTTATTATAAGCTCCAAGATTAACAGAAAACTTTGGCAGAGGCATATTCTCTTTTAGAGCAACATCATAGGAGCGTTCTGCATTGTCGAGAGTCGTTTTATCAGTCAAAAGAGTAGGGTTGTTTTGATTGGAGAAATTAAGGGATTCTTCCAACGTCACTTTGATTCTTTTATAATCAAGTGTTTCATTCAAGATGTACTTTGTACCAACTTGATCCGCTATCAAATAGGACATATCTTCATCTGCTAGATTGGCCGCTATTTTAGCATCATGGTAATCGTTTTGGGCCTTTAGGTATTCACTTCTAGAGAGATAGTATTCTTGTTTTGAGGTCTTCCCGACAGTGATTTTTTCTTTATTTAATCGATAGAGAAATGAAGCTTGTCGAAGCTGATCTGCGCGAATTTTTTCAATGTTTTTTGTGGCCATTAAATTGAAAAAACTTCCAATTAAATTTAATTTTAATTCGCGTTTAGATTCATCAAAGACTTGCTTATTTCTTTCATATGTCGATTTAGTGTTTAGGTAGAGAGCATAATCTTTTCCCCAGTTAAACACCGTATAGTTTCCAAGAGACAATCCTAAAGATCCCGTAGGTGTCGTAGGATTAGGGTTTATCGGAGGATTTGAACTCGAATGAAGAGTCGATATGCGTTGAGGTGCAGTCGTGAGGTCAATTTTTAATTCCGGTAACCAGAAAGCATTTTTTGCACCCTGAAATTGAATTTCATTAAGAGAATCTTTTTGCGCTCGGATATTTTGATCGTAATTTTTTCTTAGACCTTGCTCGATAACATCATTGAGCTGAAGATTTTTATAGGTCTCAGTAAGTTTATATTTATCGGCTTCCTGAATGTAAATTTCTGATTCTGAAATTTGTTTAGCTTTTACTTTTTCTTCGGGTTTCTTTTTTGGTTTAAAAAGCTCTTCTTCTGAGACCACTTGTGATTTTGGTTTCGTTTCTTCTTTTACAGCTTCCTTTACAGTCTCTTTAGGTTCTTCTGCGGGCATTTCCATTGGAGATTCTGAAGTTGTCTCAGTTGGAGGAATAATTTCAGTCTTAGGAGCTTCTTCTGGCGTTGCGTCCGGAGCGGCTTCACTGGTCGATGGCAATGTTTGAGGTCCATCGCTAAGTTCCGGTGTGGAAGTACTATCCTGAGAGAAGGTCAGATCCGGAGAAAGTGAAGACGCTAGTACGCCAATAAGGAGTATAAATTGAATCTTGTTTTTCATAACTAAAATGATAGAGAATCGATTTAGCTATGAAAAGTTTTTTGTAGTAAAAAGTGTCAACTAAAGTGTGATCCCAGGACAGCCCTTTCTTACGATATTTTCTTCATGGAATTGAATCTGTGTTTGTGTGAGAACAAGTTCATGCTCAAGGTGACCAAGATTTACTTCAAGCTTTCTTTTTACTGTAATTTTGTTTTCCGGCGTGATTTTTTGAAGGTGCTTATTTCTTTCAATGAGGGCAAGTATTCTTTGCTTATTGGCAATTTTCTCTTGGCGCTTTTCTGTTAGGAGTTCGCACCTACGGCTTATGCTCGGGTCTGTAATGACGGTGCGCTTATAATCCTCGGCGAAGGAAGTTGAAGTATTTCCGACTAAAAAACTCAAGAATAATAAGCAAATTCTTTGGGCCATTCCAAACTTCCTCCTCTATAATAACAAGATTATTATACTACCCAATTGGAGACCTTTAAAGTGAGCAAAAAAAGAGTTCTCATTTTAATTCCCGCTCGTTTTGCCTCAACCCGTTTTCCTGGAAAGCCGCTGGCCGAAATCCTTGGTGTCTCCATGATCAAGAGAGTTCTTACCAACTGCCTGAACGCCCAAGCACCCCATTTTGAATTTGATGCTTTCGTTGTTACCGATGATCAAAAAGTAGAAGATCATGTAAAAGCGTTTTCACCAAACGTTGTAAGGGTTGATGATGATGTTATTTCGGGGACGCTTAGAATTGAGCTTGCGTACGTGCGATTTTTTAAAAATAAAAATTACGATCTTATCATCAATGTGCAAGGGGATGAGCCCCTTCTTGACTCAGAAGATCTTGTTCGTTTAGCGAAGTTTCATCTGGAAAGCTCCTACGATATTGGCACTCTTGTGAAAAAACAAATGGGACTTAGTGGAGATTTTTTAGATCCAAACAAAGTCAAAGTGGCCATGAGCGAAGAAAATGGAAAGGCATTTTATTTTTCTCGTGCTTCTATTCCTTTTAAACGCGATACAAATTCAGATGCTCAAAATGATTACTGGTTTTTACATATTGGGGTTTATTCTTATAGACCTTCCGCTCTTTCTAAGTTTTCTTCTCACAAGGAAACTCGTTTGGAGAATTTAGAAAAGCTTGAGCAGCTTCGCGCTCTAGAAATTGGTCTCTCTATCGGAGCTCTTCAAACAGAGAGTTTTGTTATTGGAGTAGACGTGCCATCAGATATAAAAAAAGTTGAAGAGGTATTAAATGGTCGAAAATAAGAAACACAAAAAATTTATTTTTATTACTGGTGGGGTCGCAAGTTCTCTTGGTAAAGGTTTAGCTGCTGCCAGTATTGCCGGTCTTTTAGAAAGACGTGGAATAAAAGTGGCGATGCTAAAAATGGATCCATATATCAACGTCGATCCGGGAACAATGAGTCCAACTCAGCACGGAGAAGTATTCGTTACAGATGATGGCGCTGAAACAGATCTGGATCTTGGCCACTATGAGAGATTTACTTCTCTTACTTTAAAGCGCGAGAGCAATTTTACAACTGGACAGGTTTATTTAAAGGTCATTGAAAATGAAAGAGCGGGTGTCTATCTTGGAAAAACAGTCCAAGTAGTTCCTCATATTACAGATGAAATTAAAAGAAGAATTCACCTTGCTTCTGAAAACGCAGATCTTCTCATTGGAGAAATCGGTGGAACGGTAGGGGACATTGAATCCCTTCCGTTTATTGAATCAATCAGACAACTAGCTCATGACGAGGGAGCTGCAAACGTTCTTTTTATTCACCTTGTTCTTCTTCCCTATATTGCGGCCGCAGGTGAATTAAAATCAAAACCAGCACAGCACTCCGTAAAAGAACTTATGTCTCAAGGACTTTCTCCACAAATTATTATTTGTCGATCAGAGCGCGAAGTTGATGAAGATACATTGGAAAAAATTTCTCGTTTCTGTAACGTCAGCAGAAAAAATGTATTTCAATCAATTGACATGGATTCTATTTATAAGGTTCCTCTTGAGTTCCATAAGCAAGGTCTTGATGAAAGAATTAGTGAGCACCTGGGAATCTGGACATCAGGGCCAAAGATGTCTGATCTAGAAAAAGTTGTTTATAATTTTACTCATCCTCTAAGAGAAGTAAAAATTGGGATCGTTGGAAAATACACTGATCTCATCGAATCTTATAAATCTCTTGACGAGGCCTTAAATCATGGGGCGATCGCTAATCAATTAAAATACAAACCGGTATTCATTGATAGTGAGCAATTTGAAAAAGGTACCAATCTCGAAGATGTCTTTAAAGATGTGAACGGGATTTTAGTTCCCGGTGGATTTGGCTCTCGTGGAACCGAAGGAAAAATCAAAGCGATAGAATACGCCCGAAAAAATAAAATACCATTCTTTGGAATTTGTCTTGGTCTTCAATTGGCCGTTATTGAGTACGCTCGGCATATCGCTGGAATCAGTGATGCGACTTCTGAAGAATTCCAGAGTGGTGGATCACATTTGATACACTATATGGAAGGGCAGAAGAAAGACGGAGTGAAGGGGGGCAGCATGCGCCTTGGAAATTATGATTGTTCTCTTGAAGCAGGCTCACTTGCAAGGAAAGTTTATGGAGCGGAAATCATTCATGAGCGCCATCGCCATCGTCTAGAAGTTAATAATATGTATATGGATAAATTAACCAAAGCAGGATTAACTGTTTCAGGTTTTAATAAAGAGTTAAATCTCGTCGAAGTGATCGAATTAAAAGATCACCCATTCTTTATAGCTTGCCAATATCATCCAGAATTTAAATCAAAACCATTTTCTCCACATCCGCTTTTTAAAGCGTTTATTGAGGAATCAGACCGCAATAGGAAATAACTTATGACAAAGCCAAAATTAGATCTATTCATTGGATCGTGTGTTTTAGAAAGTGAGGCGCTTGCACTAGGAATTGCTGAGCGTTTAGTAAAAGATCTTGAGCCTTTTAAAGATAGAATCACTCTTACCTACAAAGGAAGTTTTGATAAGGCCAATCGAACATCGATTAACTCTTATAGAGGCCCTGGTATTGATGAAGGAATGAGAATTTTAAAAAAGGTAAAAGATACTTTTGGTCTTCCTGTACTAACAGACTTCCATGAAGCAAATCAGGCGATGAAGTTAGCGACAATTGTTGATGTTCTTCAAGTCCCAGCGTTTTTATGTCGTCAAACAGACATGATCGCTGCTGGAGCAGAAGCTTGCGCAAAATACGGAAGAATTTTAAAAGTAAAAAAAGGACAATTTTTATCTCCGGAAGAGACTAAAAATATCGTTGATAAAGCGACAACTTTTCTTCCAAAAAATCAAATTCTTCTAACTGAAAGAGGATCCTGCTTTGGATACAATAACCTTGTTGTTGATATGGCAAGCTTTCAGATTATGAAAAGTTTTGGAGTAAAAACAGTTCACGATGCTACTCACTGTGTACAAAGACCTGGAGGTCTTGGGAATGCAACAGGTGGAAAAAGAGAGCAGATTCTAGTTCTCGCTCGTGCTGCTGTTGCCGCTGGTGCTGATGGAGTGTTTATGGAAACACATCCACATCCTGAGAAAGCGCTTTCAGATGCTTCAACAAGCCTTCCGCTTGATCAGATTAAAAGTGTAGTAGAGCAACTTCTTCGCATTTATGAGGTGGTGTAATGGCACAACCTCTTTATGAAAAAGTTCGGCTAAAAGAATACGCTTCAAAATTTAAAGATAAACTTTCTAAAATTAAAGTTTGTGTCTTTGATATCGATGGAATTCTCACTGACGGTGGAATTACCTGGTGGGGAGAAGATATTGGATTTAACCGCACATGCCACATTCATGATGGCTATGGATTTAAAATTTTAAGAGACGCTGGAATTAAAGTTGGAATCATTTCTGGTGGCGATAGCATTGGAATGAGAAAGCGTTTTATAGATACTTTAAAACTTGATTTTGTTTTTCTTGGAAACGAAGACAAGCGTGAAGCATATAAGAGTATTCTTGCAATGGGGTACTCCGACTCTGAAATTCTTTTTATGGGGGATGAGTTTATCGATGTTCCTATCTTAAAAAGAGTTGGATTTTCCGCAACCGTCCCAAATGCCAGCTATGAAATTCAAGAAGTTGTAGACTACATTACTCATAGAGAGGCCGGTGACGCCTGTGCTCGTGAGGTAATGGATATTCTTCGTTACGCTCAAAATCTTCCAGTGAAAATTCTGGAGTTTTAATGAGCAGAACTCCCGAAGAACTTTTTGCTGAAAGAATGTGGAAATTGAAAATGGTCTTGGATGAGACTGTTGAGTTTCCAACCGAATACTTATTTAAATTTATTGTTCCTGTTGCTGAAGTTCATCAGGTCCTTTTTATTTTGCATGGAATGGATATTGATGAACGCGCCTCATCCGGCGGAAAATATATCAGTGTCAGTGCGAGAAAAGTTTTTGATTCTAGTGACGAAATTATTAGAGTTTATAAAAGAATGTCAGTTATAAAAGGAATTATATCGTTATGAACATTCAACATCCGCAAACAAATACTAAGAGAAAAATTGCGTTGGTGATTGGTGCTGGAGCGTTTGGTACAGCAGTTGCTCAAGTTCTTGCTACAAACTTTGAAAAAGTTATTTTGAAAGTTCGCTCTGAAGATGTTTACCTGGCCATTAAAAAAGGAGAGAACTCTGTTTATCTTCCAGGGTTAAAAATTGCAAATAATATAGATGCCGCTCTTACCTGGGAAGAGGTGGATGCGCATAAGACTAATGATATCGAACTCATCGTTTCAGCTCTTCCTACTTCTGGAATTGCTGAATATTTCAAAGAAAATTACGATCGTTTTTTAGGATATCTTGTAAAAGGGATTCCACTTCTTTCTCTTTCAAAAGGGATTGATCCAGAGACTTTAGAACTTAGTGATGATCTTTTTTACGAAAACTATCCTCACTTTAAAGATCTTTTTTGTTTTCTTTCAGGTCCTTCTTTTGCTCACGAAATTATGCAAGAACAAATTACACTTGTGACAATCGCCGGGAGATCTAAAAAAGTTTTGGAAAATGTCATCTCTATGGTGAACACTCCTTATTTTAAGGCCCTCGCAAGTTATGATGTAAAAGGTGTGCTTTTGGGAGGAGCTCTAAAAAATATTCTCGCAATTGCTGGTGGAGTTGTGGAAGGTCTGGGTTATAATCACAATACAAGGGCCGCTCTTATTACCAGAGGAATTGCCGAGATGCTTCGATTTGGAACTGTATACAATGCTCGCCCAGAAACTTTCTATGGACTTTCGGGAATGGGGGATCTTATCCTTACAACTACGGGGGATCTTTCTAGAAACAAAACATTTGGACTTGAGCTCGCTAAAGGAAGAAAGGCCGAAGAAATTATACGTTCTCAGAGAAATGTGGTGGAAGGATACAAGACAGCAAAAGCGGTGCATTTCATTAGCGAGCGCTATGAAATTCGAGCTCAAATATTTAATGGTGTTTATGATGTTCTTTATGAAAATCATTCACCGAAAGAAGTTGTTACTAAAATCATGCGTTCACCATCAAGGTTTGAATCAGAATAAAAAATAGGAGTAAAAATATGAAAAAAATTTTAGTACTTACACTTTTAACTCTGTCCTTAAGAACATTTGCTGAAGATTTAGCTTGCTCAGTGAATTTAAACTTGCAAAATGTTAGCGATGTAGAAATTAGTGTTCAAGCTAAAGAAAAAGTTGTCTTTGCTGAATTTGAAAATTTTAAGTTTTTCGTATCAAATAAAGGCGATTCAAAATTTGAAATAGAAGTTTTTAATGCAAACGAAGAATCTCGCAGTTATGCTTCTGGAAAAATTCTAGACGCTAAGGACGAAGTCACTTGGACACTCTGGACTCGCGATTATTTAATCGATGCTTCTTGTAAACTTGCTAAGAAGAAATAAAAATTAAACATATGCCTTTGGCCTCTATCTTAGAGGCCAAAACTTATGGATTGGTTGCAAAATATTTGCGCCCTTTCCTAAAACCTTCAAACGAATGTTGCTCAAAATGAACCGCTACAATCCCACCATAAATAGCGAGTGCAAATCCTAAAAGATCAGCAATAAATCCTCTCAAAAAAAGCTGCGGCGAGGCCATGTTAAGCAAAGACACAACTACTCTTGGTGCAAAAAATAGCGAGGCCATTCCGAAAAGTAGATAGCTTCCACAGCTGGCGGCAAGCGCATTGAGAACACCTTCAATAATTGTTTGTGAGCGTGCAGCTAGTGCTGCTACAGCTCCAGCTACAAACATACTAAATGACCATGCAATAGTCATGGCAATCCAAAAAGATGAACTCGCATGGGCCATTTCATCGAGATAAAAATCCCAAAGTCCTAGGGCCGCAATTAAGGACATTAAAAGAATCATTGTCGTAAATGAAATAACTACTCCAGCAGTGACTGCTCGAACTCCTATTCGACTGGAAAAATCTGTTTGATTTCGCATCTGAATACCCTCCTAGGTATCTCTAAGTTTTGAACTAACTTCTCCCCATCCAAAAAAATGACCTAGGATAACGATGGAGAGTCCAAATAAAATGGTCGCTATTTCTGCATGATCCCAGAGTGCATAGATTAGAATAATGGAACCGATAAAATTGAGAGCAAAATTGATGGGGTGTTTATGTAATAGGCCAATGCGGCCAAGAGTTGTCCCGGCCATTAAGTCTGGGTCAATATGTCTTGTGAAAAATAAACCCAATGTTTCCAAAATGAGTACAGAAAGAAGAGCTGCAAGCCAATTTCTATTCCAGAGAAAATATGTTGCCCATGTTGCAGCAATGGAACTCAAAATGATTTTGCGGGGATGAAACGATATTAAGAAATATCGATCGATTAATGTCATGTTTTCATCATGAATAGGTATTTCTCGCATAACTTTAATGATCATATTGTCTCCTTAGATAAAAGGATCGCTATTTAAGGGGTAGCAATATTGAGACCGAAATTGTTAGCGATAGAAGCGAATCGGTAGGTTTATTAATTAAGGTTTTCTTTGATTCTACTGATGGTTACAGTTTCTCCGAGATTTATTAATGTTCCATCCTTTTTTTGAATGAAATAGGCAGGGACTCCAACAAGCTTATTTTCTCTAAGGAAACTTCCAATAACCTCATCTCTTTTTGTCCAGTCACCAATGAGGAGCTTTAAATTATTTTCACTGACAAATTTTTTAAATTCATCTGTATCTAAAACGAGGCGCTCATTAACTTTGCAGGTAAAGCACCACTTTGCCGTAAAATCTATGAATACAACTTCTTGATTGTCTTTGTATTCTTTCATTTTATCTTGTGACCACGCTTCCCAGTTTAATCCACGGGCCTTTTTGTCTCTGATAAGAGCAGTCTGATCATCAGTACTGGAAATGATTGTTGAAGAACTTAAGTTTACAAATAGTCCCAAAGCAATGAGAAAAGAAATACCTCCCATCCATCTTTGTTTTTTTAAAAGAGCAATTCCGCAAAAGATAAAGACTAAAGCGGTACCTAGTTTGGTCATATGTGAAGAACCATCTACTAAAGCATTGTAAACATCAAAAAGCCAAAGGACTGTAAGAATTAAAGTAAGTCCTAAAAACTTTTTTACGTTATTCATCCAGTTGCCCGGTCTTGGAATAAAAGAGACGAGCTGTGGAAAAAATCCTGTCATGATGAAAGGGAAAGCAAGCCCTAAACCAATCATGGTAAAGACAAGAAAAATGGCAAGAGAAGATGATGTAAACGCAAATGTTAAGGCCGTTCCTAAAAAAGGAGCACTACAAGGAGTGGAGAGGATAGTGGCCAGTACGCCACTAAAAAAATCTCCTACAAAACCTTCTTGGGTTTGAATGTTGCCAAGTTTACTTCCCCCTGGAGTGTAGAATTCAAACATGCCAAACATATTGAGAGAAAAAATAAAAAGAGCGACGATCATGATGGCAATAAAGTTGGGAGATTGAAGTTGAAAGCCCCATCCTACCTGAGTGCCCAATGATTTTAGTCCCAGAACAACAAAGGCAAAAATGATGAAGGTTGATAGAATACCTAGAGTGTAGAAAAAGTTATGACGTAAAATGACTTTTCTAGATTCATTTCGATATTTAACAAGTCCAAAAAGTTTAAGGGAAATAACTGGCAGTACACAAGGCATGATATTTAAGATCAAGCCACCAAAAAATGCGACAATGAGATAGTAAAAAAGTGAGTTTGAAGCAGCCGTTGTTATGACCGAATTAGTATTAGGCATTGCTTTTGGGGCTTCACTTCCAGAGGTTGTTGGTGGAGTTTGAGTGGGAGTTGGTGAAGCTGTTAAGTCAAATTCTGTAAATTTCTTTTCAATAACAATCGTGCTTCTTTGGACAGGATCATTAAAAAGAAATTTTAACGTATAAGGTTTTTCAAACTTTCCATTTATTGGTAGTGCTTGTGGAGGAGTAGAGTATTCACCATCCCAATTAATTTCTACGATTCCAACGAGGCTGGCTTCCTTAACCGTTAAGGTTTCATGTTGAAAGTCAAAAGGTGGTGTTGGAAATGCATACATTAAGTTAGCTTCTTTTAGGAATGAAGCATCCGTTGTTTTCTTTACTTCATAGGTAAGAACTAAAGTTTTATCTTTAGATCCCTTTGTTAATTTAAACTCCAAATAATCTGGAAGAGCAGAGAGTTTCGGGAGATTCATATAGCGAGAACTAAGTTCCAGATCAGAAAGAGCAGGCATCAAGTCAGAAGTGCTTGTTGAGATTTTTCCAGCGACGATTTTAAAAGTAACTTCTTTTTGTCCAGGAACACAAATATGCTTACACACAAGCCATGTCGAATTAAGCGTAATATTTTTTCCAGAAAGCTTATTGAGATCAGATTTTTCTAGGCGATAAAAAAGTGTATAGCTTCCAATGTACCCATAGGCCCATTGAGTTCCATTTTCAATGAAACGCTTAGGCGCAGGCCATTCTTCTTCGTTTAGTTTTATTTCTTTCTTATTAATTTGAAATTGATTTTTAATAGCAAGACCAGCATCTCCAGGATTTTTCCAATAAGTATGCCAATCAGGAAAATTCTCGAAACTAACAGCAATAAATGTCTTATTTTCAGCTGAAAAAGTTTGGATCCCTAGCTTAACAGGAGTTGCAGGGACTGATTCATCAGCTTGTGAAGTTCCAAAAAAGAGTAGAAAGCAGGATAAAAGTGTGCCTAAAAAGATTGAGGGCATAGCGTCTCCAAAATGCAAAAGTCTTTCGCTATTATCTTCTTCTTATTGTGCAAAAACAAGTATTGAGACATTTACAAATTGTGGAGTCTCACGGCATACTTAATAAAAGTGAGACTTAAATGTTTATAAAAAAACTTCTCCGTCTTTCGGATATCTTTCTACCTTCAGAACTATCTGAAGCTGTGGAAGCTCCGCTTCTTTATCGAGGTAGGATTGTTGTCGGCAGCAATCTTGTGAGTCTTGTTGCCACCATCATTCTTTTTATTGCTGTTGTCGTTTTAAATCGCCCATTAATGACTCTGTTAGGAGTTGGTTTTACTGTCCTTGTATTGGTTGCTCATCTCTATCTTTTAAAAAAACCCGTTAAAAATTTTGAGAGAAGTTTACAATTTGGTGCCACTACTCAAATTATTGTTATAAGTGCATTGATTTATTTGACAGCTTTTTCTTCGAAGGGAATGGGGGTATTTGGCCTTGTGTGGTTACTGCCAGTGTTTCTCATGATTGCCTTCTATTTTAGTACTCGTTTTAGCATTTATTTTGCTTTTCTAAACTTCTTCTTTTTTCTTGGCGTTGGTTACCTTAAGTTCGAGCGTTTCCACGAGCCATTGTTATTTCTTCCTAATTTTACATCAGTCTTTTTTATTTTCCTCGCTCTCGTGATTGCGTTTGCGTATATGATGGCCTTTCTTTTTGTTCACTTAAGTGAAGAATTGCAACGAGAGGTTAGCAAACAGCGAGATCTCTTGGTTGAAAGTGCAAAGTTTCAGTCCTTAGGTCAAATGGCATCTAATCTTGCCCATGATATCAATAATCCTCTTTTTACCATTCAGGGTAAACTACACCAGATGAGAAATCTTCTTTCTCGGGATCAACTTGATTTGGAGAAATGCGATAAGATCGTTGAAACTATCGAGGGAACACTGTTAAAACTGTCACAAATTGTTAAAGGGATCAGTACTTTTGCGAGAGAAGGGCGCGGAGATCAAATGGTCTCTATTGGAGTAGCAGAATTAATTGAAAGTAACCTTGCTTTGGCCATTGATCGAATTAAAAACTCTGGTATTGAACTTGAACTACAAATTGATCCAAACTTGAATTTGATTTGTTATCCCTCTTTTATTTCACAAGTTCTCCTCAATCTTTTAAACAACGCAATCGATGCTCTTGAGAATGCTCCTACAAAGAGAATAGAAGTTAAAGCTTATGCAGATAAAGAGTGGATCTACATTACTGTAAGCGATACAGGTGCTGGAGTTCCTAAAGAAATTGAGAAAAAGATCTTTGATCCTTTCTTTACAACTAAAACTTTTGGAAAGGGGACTGGTCTAGGTCTATCAATCTCCAAAGGGTTGGTTAATGTACATGAAGGGGAGCTTCTATATGAAAGACATGATCAAAAAACGACTTTTATAGTCAGACTTCCCAATTTCGAAGAATCTGAAGAAGAAATCTAAATAAAAAGCCAGAGTATTATGGTCGGGAAATGCTTTAATTTCCCCCTTTTCACCCTCTAAAGTAAATAACTGTTAATTTTTTTTAAAATCTTTCCGAATATCCAATTGAGATAGTGGCTTGTTTCATACGGGATATAGAGATTATGAAAAAATTAAATCAATTTAAAGCTTCAATTCTGGTTTTACCTCTACTGGCATCGTGCTCTGTGGATATGAATAAATTAGAACAAAAGGCAGCGATGATTAATCATTATGAATTAGTCTCCCTAAAGCTTGCTCGTGAAAATAGAGAGCTTCACGCTGAAGTAAAACGCCTAGAATTCGAAGTACAAAAATTAAAACAAGAACATACTTATAACGAAACAAAATCTGGTTCAAAGACAACTCATGAAGAAGCTCCAACCCACGAAGTCGCTAAGCATGAAGAAGGGCATGGAAGATCTATCGCGAGTGTCGCTCCAACAATGTCCCATGACGTAAAGAAAGATTTCGTAGAATTTAAAACATATAAATGGCGAGCAGATGATCTTCTTAAAATTGCGGATAAAGAATTTAAAGACAAAAATTATGAGAAGGCGGCTCAGTTTTATACATCGTTAGTGAACAATTATCCTGCGAATAAAAGTATTTCAGATGAATTTTACTTTAAGGCGGGGATCGCAGCCTATGAGAGTGGAGCTCACCACGATTGGACTTTAACTCACTTTGAATCGCTAATGGCAAAATATCCAACTTCACAATATTACAGAAGTGCAAAGCTATGGGTTGCTCTTACACATATGAAGATGGGCGATAAGAAAAAGTTTTACTCAACAGTTGAAGAATTTAGAAAAAAATACAGAAACACGAATGAGTGGAAAATTTTAAGTTCTTACTATGAAAAAATTGAAGAGAAAACAAATGAATAAAATTCTATTAATTACTGCTTTTTTTTCTTTTAGTATCTTTGCTTCTGAGCCTCAATTCGGCCGAATTGTAGATATAAAAGGTGAAGGATTTATTTCTTATAAAGGTAAAACTCGCGAGATTAGAAAAGGCGATGCTATCGAAATAGGGGCGGAAATTGTTATTGAACATCACGGACAAGTGAGTTTTACAGACAATGCTGATCACCGTTTTCATTTAGGAAACTCAAGCTCTGCTAGTGTAAGTGCAACTACAGTTGAACTTCGCTCAGGGGATATGTGGTTTCAATCTCTTAATAAAACTGATAGCTATAAAGTTACAACTGCCAATGCCTTGGTTGACTACCAGGGAGGAGAGGCCATTGTTTCATATGATTCTGTGAAAGGTAAGACTCAACTCATGGTTATTAACGGCATGATGAAACTTTCAAATCTTCGTGCAACTGAATTAAATCTATCTGTTGGTGAAGGGCTATTTTCATTTGTAGATAATGCTTATGAAGAAGGAGCTCCAAGAGATCCAACACAAGTTGGAGAAAAAACTTACGGACAATTGGTGAGCCTGTTTACTGGTGTATCACCAATGGATAAAAATTCTGCCAATATTTTTAAGGAACATGGAAAAACTGAGCACACTGCTGCTACAAAAGTAGAACATGCGACAAGAGCGATTGCTTCAGTGAATGACGATAGTCAAAAAATGATTGAAGAGTATAAAGAAAGCATGCTTACTAGGCCAGCAAGCAAAAAAAACGTGGAAAAAAAGGCAACGGTTGTTAAAGCAGTTGCTAAAGTAGATAAAGTTGAAAAGAAAAAAGAAGTGGCCTCTAAAGCGGTCATTCACATTTATGGACTGAAAAGTGCTCCTGCAGTGGCGAAAACACCTGAAGTGGTTCCTGCAACAAAGTCGAGAGCTCCTGCTTCTGTTTTAGATCAAGAAGTACCAGCTTCATCGGAAGTGGTAAGTCCTTACAGCAAAGAATATAAACAACAATATAAAGAAAGCGATAAATTGATTGATGACTTAAAGAAGCTGTAAGTTTAATTACAATTTTTTAATCTTAGTCAGTTAAACGCCTTATCACTCACAATAGTGAGAACGAGTAATGTATGACTAAGGTCTCTGCTGCCACAGCTCTTACTTATGATGACGTTTTAATAAAACCATCTTATTCCGAAGTACTCCCAAGTGAGACAAAAACTAATACTATGTTTTCAAAAAACATTCCGCTCAATATTCCCGTTGTCTCTGCAGCGATGGATACAGTCACAGAAGCTCCTTCAGCGATAGTTTTGGCCGAAGAAGGAGGGATTGGTGTTATTCATAAAAATTTAAATCCATATCGCCAGGCAGAGGAAATTGAGAAAGTTAAAAAGTTTGAAGCGGGTATGATTTTAAATCCAGTTAGTGTTGATGAAGAAACGACACTGAGTTATGTAATGGATTTAAAAAATCAAAAAAAAATCACCGGAGTTTTAGTTGTCGATAAAAATAAAAAGCTCGTTGGTATTCTAACAAATCGAGATTTGCAACTAGAGAGCAATTTTGATCAAAAAGTTAAGGATGTCATGACTAAGAAAGAAAAGCTCGTGACAGCTCCACCAAATATTTCTATTGATGAAGCAAAAAAACTTTTACATAAACATCGCGTAGAGAAACTTCCTCTGGTAACTGGAAATGGTGAGATAAAAGGTTTAATCACAGTTAAAGATATTTTAAAAACAATTACTTTTCCTAACGCCAATAAAGATTCGTATGGGCGTCTACGAGTGGCCGCGGCCATTGGAGTCAGTGAAAAAGAATTTGAGCGCGCTAAAATTCTTGTTGAAGCTCAAGTTGATGCTCTTGTTGTTGATACCGCTCATGGACACTCAAAAGGTGTTATTGAAATGGTTAAGTTACTCAAAAAGAATTTTTCTCATGTCGATGTTGTCGCAGGAAATGTGGCCACAGCTAAAGCTTGTAAAGATTTAATGGAAGCAGGAGTAGATGGTATAAAAGTAGGAATTGGACCTGGATCAATTTGTACAACGAGAGTCGTTGCAGGTATTGGAGTTCCTCAATTTTCAGCAGTTCTTGAATGCGCAGAGTTTTGTAGAAAACATAATATTCCAATCATTGCCGATGGAGGAATTAAGCTTTCTGGTGATGTTGTTAAGGCCCTTGCAGCAGGAGCTAGCTCCGTTATGATTGGTTCTCTTTTTGCGGGAACAGATGAAGCTCCAGGTGAGATGGTTTTATATCAAGGTCGCGCTTATAAAGTTTATCGCGGGATGGGGTCCCTAAGTGCGATGACTTTAGGATCGAAGGATCGCTATGGGCAAGCAGCAGTAGAAGACATGGGAAAACTCGTACTAGAGGGAATCGAAGGGCAAGTTCCTTATCGCGGATCACTCTCAAGCAATATTTTTCAATTGGTGGGAGGACTTAGATCTGGGATGGGGTATGTCGGTGCTAAAGATCTAATAGAACTTTATGCAAAAGCAGAATTTATTACGATATCAAACGCTTCATTAAAAGAGAGTCATCCACATGATGTATTCGTCACTAAAGAAGCTCCAAATTATCGTCTGGGTTAGCTATATATCCAGAGTATGAAATTAATAAATTGTATATATTGTACATATACTACACTTGATGAGAGCATACATTTCATCAGGAAGGGTTAATTGTGAAAAAAAATCATGCAAAGCAAATATGGATTGTGGACTTTGGTTCACAGTACACTCAACTTATTACTAGAAAGACAAGAGAGCTTGGCTTCTCCTCTGAGATTATCACTCTAGACGAATGCAGAGATCGTTTTACCAATGACTTACGTCCTGAGTGTTTAGTGCTCTCAGGTGGACCTCAATCTGTTTTTGAAGATGAAAACGATTATAGTTTCATGTTTAAAGATCGCTCTCTTCCTGTTCTTGGGATTTGTTATGGAATGCAGCTGATGGGCAAGCATTTCGGAGGAGTCGTTGAGAAGGGATGGATTGGAGAGTATGGACACGCCGATATTCATTTTACTCCGCTATTTAATATTCCAAATTGTCCGAAAGTAATGAGCGTGTGGATGAGTCACTCCGATCATGTCTCCGCTGTTCCCAATTCATTCGAAGTCGTAATGAAGAGTTCAAACGATTTGGTAGCGGCCATTAAACATCAAGAATTGCCATTGATGGGGCTACAATTCCACCCGGAAGTGGAGCATTCAAAACATGGAAAATTAATTCTGGATTATTTTTACAAAGAAATAGCAAAATTAAAATCGGACTGGAACGCCGAAGAGATGCTAACTGAAGCTCTCGATCTGGTACAAAAAGTGGGGGACAAAAAAGTTCTCTGTGCTTTTTCAGGGGGAGTTGATTCACTTGTTGCTGCAACTTTGGCCCAAAAAGTGTTAGGAGATAATCTCCATTGTTTTTTTGTTGATAATGGTCTTTTGCGTTTGCAAGACTATCAACATATCAAAACGCTTAAAGAGCAAACTTATTTGAATATTGAAGTTATCGATGCGAAGTTTGATTTTTATAATGCTCTTCAAGGAGTTGATGATCCGGAGAAAAAAAGAAAAATCATTGGGAGAATGTTCATAGAAATTTTTGAAAAGAAAGTTCACGAATATGAAAAAAATTATAACATTCATTTTGAGTACCTTTTGCAGGGGACTCTCTACCCTGATGTGATCGAATCCATTTCTCCGCATGTTGCTGGTGGAAAGTCCGTTACGATCAAGTCTCATCACAATGTTGGAGGACTTCCAGAGAGAATGAAGCTGAAGCTTCTTGAGCCACTGCGCTTTCTTTTTAAAGATGAAGTGCGTGAGATGGGATTAGCTTTAGGACTTATTCGCGAGTGGGTTTTTCGCCATCCATTTCCAGGGCCTGGTCTTGGGGTGCGTATCTTAGGCGCAGTCACAATGGATGCTGTTAGAATGGTCCAAGAGTCAGATCAAATTCTTTATGAGGAATTAATTGAGGCTAAACTTTATCATTCAACATGGCAGGCCTTTACCGTTTTCCTTCCTATCAAAACAGTGGGTGTCAAAGGGGATGGTAGAGCTTATGAAAACGTTATCTGTCTTCGCATGGTCAATTCCAGTGATGGAATGACTGCAAACTGGTCACATTTTCCCCACGAGTTTTTAGAAGTTGTTTCTAGAAGAATTACCAATGAAGTAAAAGGAATCACGAGAGTGGTGTATGACATTACTTCTAAGCCACCGGGGACGATTGAGTGGGAGTAGAGACAAAAAGAGGAAGATTATAAAATGAAAAAATTATTTGTACTATTTATATTTATTTCAGGTTGTAGCTCTGTAGAGGTCCACCCCGTCGGCAACTTTATTGATTTGTCCAAGAAGGATTTAGCAAAAGAATCAAAAAATCTTTTGAAAGAAAGCAGAGTTCAGGAAGATTTCGTTCCCTCTGTTGAGCAAAAAAATGACTACTACAGTGGCATTCAGACAATCATTGAATATCGCAAATACCTTTTAATGGAGTGTGCGATGCTTCTACATAAAGAGTATGGACTCGATTTTAGTAAACCTGTTTATGCAACAGAACCTAAATGGGACAATCTTCAGAATTGGTATGCATTCATTTTTAATTTTCAAAGTACTGATCGAACTGCCATTACTGAGCTAACTATGGAGTGCGATCTGGTTATTGATAAGAATAAAGAAGTGAACGAATATCAATTAAAAAAGTCTTATCGAAAATTAATTAAGACAGAGTAATTAACGCCAAAATCCTGATCACTGGATTTCTTTTATCTGATCTAAGTCAGATTTATCCCTTTCATTCAGTCCGATAATTTAATTAAAGAAATAGCAGGAGCTCTTCTTTACAAGGAGGATTTATGAAGAAACTTTCTAAACTACTTTTTTTTGCAAGCTTATTTAGTTTCAATGCGCATACAGGAGATAAGAGACCATGGGTGTATTTTGATCTAGGAGATACTGTGGTGAATACAAAAGATATGAAACATATAAAATATATGAAAGGAGCACGTGAATACATGGAAGATCTTAAACGCGAAGGCTTTAAGATCGGTATTATCTCCAACATTCCAGAGAATTGGGGAATGGATTATGATGAAAAACTAATGACTCTAAAAAAAGTTATTCAAGATGGATGGGATGAAGACCGACCTTTTGATTGGAGTGTTTATGACGAAGTAATATTGCCTTTAAAAACTGCTGAAATGAAACCGGCGCCCACGTTGTTTCTTAAGGCGATCACCAAAGCAGAGTCGTGCCCCTCCGTTTATGTTGGCGAAAGCCCAAAAGAAATTAAAGCAGCAAGAGATGTTGGAATGGCGGCTAAGCTTTATGATGACCAAAATGGAGAAGCGTACATTCCTGTTAGTCAGGTTAAATCGTTCATCGTAGATAATTATCATCGCGATTACGATAAAGAATGCTTGTAAATGCATATAGATTACTGACAACTTTCTGAGGCATATCTTCATTAAATAGATAATTCTATTTAATTGAAATTAGGGGCCACTAAATAACAAACCTTATCGTTTAAGCGATTTTATCAAAATGACGATAAAATAGGACATAAGGTTTGTTTATGAAAAAAATTTGTCTAATCTTTTTTGTTCTTCTTGGAAATAGTTCTTGGGCAGAAGAATGTAAGCAGACTTCTGCCCAAAATAAACAAGTTTTAAATATGGGAGAACTAGAGAAGCAGCTAACAAAGCAATTATGCTTTGAAGTTATTCCTGGTGAAAAAAGATATTCAGAAAAAAGTTGTGATAAAGCTATAAGATGTTCAAATCTAATTACACAAGAATATCCTGATGATAGCCGTACATTAGTATCAGCAGATGTTAAGCCAATACTTGCCTCTGCGTATGTAGAAAAAGCACTTCGTGAAAATTTCGAAAAAATGGCAAAGCTTAAAAAGCAAATTGATCTTGCAAAAAAAATAGGGGCAAACATACCTGATTCTTGTCGTAATAAAAAAATGTATGACTTAAACACAGAAGACCCTGATGGAAATCTCATTTGCGATAAACGAACTTTTAATAAAGGTTTTAATGCTTTCCTAGGAAAGCAAGAAGATGAAAACATTAATTTATCAAAATATGAATCTGTAGATCGTAATATTGAGTTCGCCCTGCTAGATGTATGCCTTAGTCATTCCACAGCAGAAAATCTGGAAAAGAAAATTTCTGAATGTGCCAAGAATGATCCTTTCTTAGGTGCTGAAAGTGGTTTAAATATAAAAAATGAAATAAAGAATTTTGGAGAAAATGAAAAAGTTAAATCTTTTTTCTTCTCAAATCCAATTAAGGATTTTAGAAAACACATTGCTGAAAAGACCCTAACAGATAGTTATTGCCAATCAATTCCCTCGACTCAAAATATTTGTGAAATTGCGCTGGGGATTTCAGATAATGGTTTTAAATCTGTTAACGGTCAAAACGTGTTCATCGATCCAATGTCATTCCTTTTGTCAGTAAAAATGAATGATGACTTGGAAAAATATAGCACTTATGAAGAGCGAGCAAAGATTTTCGATGTAAATAATTTGCTTTCACAAAGAAGCTATTTATTATTGCTAGACTCAGAAAGATGCAAAAATATGCCTTTTGATCAAATTACTTCGTTAGATACTCCTGCTGAAACAGCATCTCAAATAAGCAAATTGAACGGTCAGGGAATTCTTGCATCGCCAACGGATACTCGTTACGTGCCTAATCCTAAACCTAAACTAATCACAGTTGTGAGTCCTAATTCATTAGCGGTGGTTGAGAAGAAAGCGGATCCTAAAGATGTAAATCCAGAGACAAAACCAGAAACAAAAAATGAAACGACAAAGCCTCAAGAAGCAACTCAACCTTTTAGTGCTCAAGTCGCAAGTAGAAATCAATATCAAGTACCTATAACTTCTCAGCCAATTTCTCAACAGTATTCAAATCCGTTAATTCCGGAAAATACTACATCTAATTTAGTTTCAAATGCTCAAGCACCAACGCAAGCTCCACAAAGAGCTCACGTTCAAAGTGAATCAAAAGCAAGTCTTCCATCTTCACCGATTGCTGCAAATGAAACAAGTTCAAATTACTCATCTGAATCAAAATTAGCTGAAGTCGAACTATCAAAATTAAAAGCAGAACTGGATTCTTTAAAATCAAATTTAAAAAATAATTCTGACAAATCAAAAGTAGCAAAATCTTCTTATGAAAGTAACACCGATAATCAATCTTCTATTGCAAGTAGTGCAAGTAATGCAGGTAATGAGCAAAATCAGAAAAATACAATTTATGGAAATGATAGCAATGGTAGCAATGGTAGCTTCAATAAAACTCCTGAGCAACCAACAGACTTTAATAAAGAAGGCAGTAGAAGTGTAGCGCAGTCTCAAGGGATAGATAGATCATCATCTCAAGCAAGTGCAGCCTATTCAGCAGGCGGACAAGCTTCTAAAGCAGGACTGGTACTCACTAAAGTAGAGGAGCTTACTCCTGAAAAAGCAAACGAAGCCATTGGCCGAAATGAGCCAATTTATATTGAAGAAAATGGGTTAATTAAAGAATTATCTCTAGCAATCAAAGATGGAAAAGTTCTTATCGATGATAATGGTAAACCTGTGTACACTAAAATTGTAAGAGGAAAGGTTGGAGATAAGAAGTTTGCGAGTTTAGTTAAGAAGGGGAGTAGAGCACCTGCTTCAGTTGTTGTACCAAAAAATCTTCCAGATGCTAAAAGACAAGATGAAAAGATAGACCCAACTAGATTATACCAATTGAAGAATATCTTAAATAAAGTGGCCAATTAGATAAAAAGGCTTAGTTATTTTGTTAATGCGGGCAAACTAAAAAATGCACCTTGTTCGTTCGCGTGTTTTTGGACAATCATTCCGTATCCAGGATATTTAACGCCATCGATTTCAAAATCTTTTCCGAAACCATCAGTGCCCCAACTATTTTTAAAGTAGTAAACACCTTTATGAGAGAAGGTTTTACTTGTCCCATCACTCATCTTAACCGTTTTTGTAATGACTCGATTGTTGTCATATCCAACAACGAGTATAGAGTGTCCAGACATATGCTTGTTTGATTCTGCCCAATCGACGCTGTTTGGTTCGGGGATAAAAACGATTCCTTTGTACCAGTGATCCATATTACGACCAATGCCGTACTCGTCTGCAAGAGCATGGTTCCAAGCACCAAAATAAAAATCCATTTCTAATACAACTGGAGATCCAAGATCGAGGTGTTTTTTTACTTCGTTTGTGGAAGTGCGGTAGTAGCTAGTATTTTCAAAATGAATATATTTATCACGAAATATTAATGCTTCTTCTTTTGCTTTGGCAAATTCACGGTCGTAAATATACTTTTGATTAAGTAGTTCGGGATCGTTGTGAACAATTAAACAAGTATTTTTTTGTTTGGCATCTATGATGTGTCCACAGCGAGTTTCAATCAATGGATTAAAAACTTTCAACCAGTTTTCTGCAATATATGGGTAAGACTGCTCGCTTGGCATTCCGTAATTTCTAATAGCATCAAAGTTAGTTGGAGCATCTGAACCTTCTGCACCTTTTATACGAAGTGCAGTGTATTCTAACCATTCCTCAGAAAGATCAAGATTGTTATTTATTAAGCTTTCCAAATAAGCGGTTGATGAAAAAATTGAACATGTGCCTCGAGCCCCCTGAGCTTTTACACTTGATTGCTGGGCAATTACAGAGGCAACATCATTTTTTCCCATCCCCTTATCTTCAGAGCTTGAAACGATGGGATGAATGAGGTGAGTGTATCTGGGATCTAGAAATGCATGATCTGTGTCAGCGAAACTTAAAGTGCTATATAGAGTAATAAAACAAAAAATTAATTTATTCATAGAGTTTCCCTTTTCTTTCAACAGTAACTTAATTTTTTGGAAGGCGCCAGTAGACTTTGAAGTAAGTACTAGAAAAAAGTAGAGTAAGTAATATATTCAGGGTAGGTTGTTAAAATAGTTTGAGCCGTTATTATGGCCATGGCAAAAAAACTATACTGGAGATTATTAATGAAAACAACATTTGCACTTGTTGCTCTTTCCCTATCATTTGTCACGACTTCTTTTGCTTCTGAATCAATTACTTTTACAATGAAAACTCATGAAACACTTACTCTTAAAAAAGTTTCTAAAGTAAGGTTTGAAAAAATTTCTGACAATGCTGTAGGTAGTGCTAGCCTAGATTACATCAGTGGAACTCAGGTCAAGAATTTATATTATCAGGATATTGATGAATCTGATAATTCTTCACCTTTAACTTTTGAAGTGAAGGGAAAAAACCTACTAAAGGTAGAGGATTCTAAAGAGAGGATAAATAAAGAAGTTCAAGCGGATATTAAGAGATCACTTTTCGCAAGAAATATTAAACGAATTAAAATTGATTCTAATACAATGCAAGTGCTATATGCAGATAGTATGAAGAAGTCAGGATTAAGTGTATTAAAGAAACTACGCGTTTTAGGTGGGGGTGCTCTCACAAGTTCTCTTATCTTTAGTGATATGAACTGTAATGCTGATGGTGATTTGCTTGTATGCGAGCAGGATTCAACACTTCTAATCGGAATAGGTAACTAATTTTTTAGAAAAATAGAACTGGGGAAGTACTACGTTGTATTCCCCAGTATTTCACTGGATTTCAAACTTTCGATAAAACAATTGTTTCATCCCCTCAACCGTCAAAAGATAAAAAAATGTCATCATTATCAAAAGCACAAAGAAAAAAGCTGGAGGTGCAACAAATCCAAATCGCTCTCCAAGTATTGTGTAAGGCAAGAGTATGGCCACCGCGAGTACGAGCAATGAACAAACAATAAGCCATGGATTGGGACGACTTCTAAATGGATTCTCACGTGTACGAATGATAAAGATAACCAATATCTGAGTTGCCATAGACTCAATGAACCAGCCCGTATGAAAAAGTTCTTCATTGGCATGAAATACCTTTAGCATTACATAAAAAGTGATGAAATCAAAAACAGAACTGATTGGGCCGATTAGTAACATAAAGTTTCTTATGAATTTCATATTCCAATGTCTTGGATGTTTCAGGTATTTGCTATCTACCAGGTCTAAAGGAATAGGCAGTTCTGAAACATCGTAGAGAAGATTGTTAAGTAAAATCTGTACAGGCAGCATAGGAAGAAAGGGGAGAAAGAGCGAAGCTAAGGCCATGCTAGACATATTACCAAAACTTGAACTCGATCCCATCATAATGTATTTCATAATGTTGCTGTATGTTCGACGTCCCTCTAAAATACCAGTATGAAGAACTCCTAAGTCGCGCTCGAGCATGATCATATCTGCAGATGCTTTCGCCACATCGACAGCGCTTTCGACTGAAATACCCACGTCAGCTGAACGAAGCGAAGGTGCATCGTTAATACCATCACCAAGATATCCAACTACATGTCCTCGTCTTTTTAGCGCAAGAATAATTCTGTTTTTTTGAATGGGAGTCATTCTGCAAAAAAGATTAGTCTCTTCAACTCTTGCAGTAAGAGTCTGTTCGTCTACATGCTCAATTTCAGCTCCAGTTAAAATTTTTTTGACTGGAAAATTAAGTACGGAGCAGACATGTTGGGTGACTAATTCATTGTCTCCAGTGATAATTTTAACTTGGACGTGATCTCTCTCCATTTTCGCTAATACTTGCTTGACGTTTTCCTTTGGGGGATCAAAAAAAGCGGCAAAGCCTGCAAAGATCAATTCTGTTTCATCGCTTACAACCGCATGTGGGTGATCTAGTGGCACTTCTTTAAAAGCGATTCCAAGAACCCTAAATCCATCTTTTCCAAGAGAAGAAAAAAGGTCATTAATTTTTTGAAGCTCTGACTTATTCATTGGGGCGGGAGCCGTTTCAGCATTTGAGTCATAGCTTGTTGAGAGACGTAAAATATCTTCAGGAGCACCTTTGACGATAAGAAGCCTGTGAGTACCGTTATCACTATCAAGTAAAACAGAAACTCTGCGCCTTTCAAAATCAAAAGGCACCTCATCTATTTTTTTCCAGCGTCCCACATCAATCTCTTTGTGCTCTAAAATGGCGACATCAATAGGGCTTTTTACTCCTGATTCAAAATAGCTGTTGAGATAAGCAAACTCTAAAACGCGCTCACTGTCCTTGCCCTTTGAATCCACATGGCGCTCAAGATGTATTTTTGCCTCCGTTAAAGTCCCTGTTTTATCTGTACAAAAAACATCCATGCTTCCGAGATTGTGAATTGATGAAAGTCGTTTAACTATAACTTTACTTCTTGCCATGCGAATCGCTCCTCTAGAGAGAGTGACGGAGACAATCATAGGAAGAAGTTCAGGAGTGAGTCCCACTGCAAGCGCCAATGCAAAAAGAAATGATTCAGTTAGCGGACGATGAAATAAAGTATTTACGAGAATAACAAATAAAACGAGAAACACTGTCAAGTGCATGATGAGTGTTCCAAAATGATTGATTCCTATCTCAAAATTGGTTGGAGGTCCTTTTGTCGTAAGTGTTTCGGCAATTTCACCAAATGATGTATTTTTTCCAGTTCTACATATAAGAACTTTTGCAGATCCACTGATCACGGATGTTCCTAGAAGAACGCTGTTTTTTGCTGAGAGAATCTGACTAACTCCAGGAAGTTCGTCGGGAGCTTTTTCTACTGGGTAAGGCTCTCCTGTCAAAAGGGCCTCGTTGACAAAAAAATCTTTTGCCTCAAGGATTCTTCCATCACAAGGAATCAAATCACCCGCAATGAGCAGCACAATATCTCCCGGCACTAGCAGTGAGAGTGGGATCTCAACATTTTTCTTATCTCGCAATACGTTCACACTTACTGCAACTGATTTTCGAAGTCGTTCAACTGCAACACCCGCTCGGTATTCCTGCACGAAATCCAGAGTAATGCTTGTGAGAATTATTATGGCGATGATATAAAAACTCGCAGCATCGCCTGTAAAGGCAGAGAGTGCGCTTGCCGTAAGAAGAATAATGACTAAAGGGTTTTTAAATTTGGATAAAAATTGAAGAATTAAAGCGATATGTTTTTCTTCTTGGATTTCGTTAGGGCCAAATTTAGCTAAGCGTGCACTCGCCTCAGTACTACTGAGTCCTTCTGGACTTGAGTCCATCTCTTTTAAAAGCATTGTGATTGATTTTTGCCAAAACGTAGACTCCATTCTCATGCTGGATTCAATTTCTATACCAAAGAGAATTCAACCTATAAATTTTACAAAATCGAGGTTAGTTTTATTTATATATGTTAGAACCCTGTAAAATTTTATTTTAAGGAGCTCTATATGAAAAAGATATTATTAAGCTTAAGTTTACTTGCAGTTTCAACAGCAGCATTTTCAGATGTTTTAAATGAGCATTTTCAAGGTGTTCGAGAGTCTAACGGACAAGTTTGTGTTTTAGAACACCGCCAGCTTCAATATAGCTATCCTGAGTTATTTATTTCATTTCACTCTACTGAAAGTGAGTCTTTTAAATTACGTGATGCTGGCTTACTTGAGGCCATGGGGATTGATTACCCAGTCTATAAGCTAACTCTATATGGAACAGAGAGTGTCTCTATCAGTGCAAACAAAGGCGTTTACGATTATACAATTAATGCCTCAACGAATGGATCTACTCGAACTATTAAAATTGAAGGTGTTTCTAATGTTGGCGGTGGGGTAATTTCGTCAGGGACAATTATATTAAATAATAATGTTGTTGAATCCATTTCTATTTCAAAACAAACAAAAAGCTTTTTTGGTGGATGGAAGACGGTTTTTAGTGATTCATGTCATTCAATTTCAAAAGGAAAATAGTTAAAAGGTGTTTAGAGCGCCCCATACACTTGCCAGAAAATTATAAAGAAAACTTCAGACACTTAATCAAACCCCTTAATTTTTAGTTCGTCAGCGCTATCTGCTAGACTGCGCGTACGTCACAATTAAGGGGGTAAGATGAATTTGTTTAATTCGTTAAGTTTGAAGGGACGAATTCTCATCATTGTGTGCTTAACGTCCGTCATTTGCTCTGCTACGGCCATCTTCATTTCCCTCCATTTTAAAAAGCAGGAACTTTATAATGGCATTATTGAAAAATCCAATGCTATTCATTTGCGCTTGGATGCCTCTGCTCACTACGTAGGTACTCAAGGGGGATTGAAACCTGTTATTGAGCGAATGAAGGCCAAATATAAATCTCCTGATGAGATGACAAAAGAAGATAAGGAAATCGTTTTAAAACAAGTTCCAATCGTTGCAGCGATGGAAATTGGGGCAAAAGACTCAGACAAGGATGATTATGAATTTCGCGTTTTTTCAGATGAGGCCAGAGAGCAAAAAAATAAAGCAACTCCTGAAGAACTAGTCATATTTAAAAAATTTGAAAGCGATTCTAATTTAAAAGAACATGTTTTTAACTCTGGTGAATCAATCACTGTTTATCGTCCAGTGAGGCTTACTAAAACTCAAGGATGCTTAAATTGCCATGGTGATCCTAAGGATAGCCCATGGGGAAATGGAAAAGATATTCTTGGTTACAAGATGGAGAATTGGCCAGAAGGAAAGCTTCACGGAGTGTTCGCAATAAAAACGGATATTGCAAAAGTCATAAAAAAAGCATCTGATAAAACTACCTTTTCTTCCACAACTATCCTGGCAGTATTGATTATTATCGGTGGTGTCTTTGCGATGTTAATTGCCGTCATACTTGTCAAAAAACCAATTGAAAATTTAAATAATATTGCTTCCAGTCTGAATGATTCTGGTCACCAAGTTAGTTCAACTTCTTCTCAGATCGAATCAGCTTCAGAAGAGCTCTCACAAGCTTCAACCCTGCAAGCTTCTTCTTTGCAAGAAACATCTTCATCTCTTGAAGAAATAAATTCAATGATTGCGGCCAATACTGAAAACGCTAAACAATCTTCTGCAGTCTCTGCGCAAAGTTTAATGACAGCAGAAAGAGGTAAAGAAGTTGTCGGGCATATGATTGAAGCCATTGGAGATATCAATTCGAGTAACACTGGAATTATGAATCAGATTAATGAGACTAATAAAGAGATAGAAAATATTGTAAAAATTATTAATGAAATTGGAACAAAAACAAAAGTTATTAACGATATTGTATTCCAGACAAAGCTATTATCCTTCAATGCTTCAGTTGAGGCAGCTCGCGCCGGCGAGCAAGGAAAAGGATTTTCTGTTGTCGCAGAAGAGATAGGAAAACTTGCTTCTATGAGTGGGGATGCAGCTTTAGAAATTTCTAATATGCTGAATGAGAGTACTAAAAAAGTAGAAGGAATAGTTAAAGATTCAAAAGACAAAATTGGAAAACTCGTAGCTGATAGTAAGGAAAAAGTTGATACGGGAAATCGCGTGGCCAATGAATGTGAAGAAGTTTTAAATGAAATTGTCTCTAGTGTCGCGAGCGTTTCAAAAATGGTTTCAGAAATATCTTCAGCTAGCCAGGAGCAAGCTCAAGGAGTTCATGAAATAACTAAAGCGATTTCTCAGCTTGATCAAGTCACTCAACAGAACTCCTCCAATTCAGCTAGTTCTGCAAAGGTGGCAGAAACTCTTTCTAATCAGGCAGAGATGCTCAATACTTTAGTGCAAAAATTAATTCATACTATTGATGGAAGTAAGGAATAGGATCTATGAAATGCGTTATTGAGTGTTGTGTGGATCTTTTTTGTAGATTTTTCTACTTTTAAGGTTAACTATTTAGTAAGCATAGAAGTTCTAAAGACGTTTAAACGAGGAGTAGAGTTATGACAAAAAAGATTCCTTTTTTCTTAGCATTATTGAGCATGGTTGGTGGAGTTTTTATCTCTATTTTGTTTGCCACTCAAGAAGACATGTTCAAGAAAAATATTACAGCAGGTCTTGAGAAGAATGTGAAGATCCAACAAATCGTGGATCCAAAAGAAAAGGCTGAAAAAATAAAGGCAGAATCAACTCAATGCTGGAGATATTATCAACGATACCATTTTCACTCGACGGGAATTGGAGCAATGATGATTGGGATCCTCCTTTTTCTTTACCGTTTGAAAGCTCCTAAGAACTTTATAACACTTACTTCCTATATGATTGCAATTGGGGGATTTCTCTATCCCTTTGTGTGGTTGTTTGCTGGAATTTATGGACCAGAAATGGGGCGTAGTGAGGCCAAGGAAGCATTTGCCATTTTTGGGTACATGGGAGGATTATTCCTTGTCGGTGGAGTTTTCTCCATGTTTTTATCTTTGAAGTATAGTCTTTCTGAATCGTGATAATCTGATTTAACTATGTCAGACTTTTTTCAAAACGTTAATCTTGTAGATCGTAAAATTGTTACCGCCGTTTCAATGAGGCGATCTCCAGGGTTAACTTTTCTAATGCAAATTTTTACAGAATCAGGAAGAGGATATGCTTGGATGGTGTATGCCCTCATTTTGAATCTTCTTCTTTTGTTGAATATTAATTTGATTGAAAGACAGGATCTTATTTTAAAGGCCATGTTTGCACCTATTTTAGGTTGGTGGTTTGGCAAAATTATCAAATTGTCTGTAAAGCGAAAACGTCCGTTTCAAAGAATAGAAAATTTTAAGGCCCTTACACATTCTCCGATTGATGATTCCTTTCCGTCATTACATGCAAGTTCTTCTTCTTCATTTTGCACGGCCCTTTTTCTTTTTCATCATTTCTTGGCCCCTTGGATTCTCATTTGGTGTATAATGGTAAGTTTTTCTCGCTTATATCTTGGAGTCCATTATTTAAGTGATCTTATTGCTGGTATAATGTTAGGAATTTTTTGCGGATGCTTAATTTTCGCAATTTTTTAAAGAGGAACAGTAACTTGAAATTAAAACCCAAAAAATTGTGGATTGATGCTGATGCCTGCCCAAAGGCCATAAAAGAAATTGTTTTTAAAACTTCTTTTCGTCTGAAGATTCCTCTTTTTTTAGTCGCGAATTCATATCTCACTATTCCTCATTCTGATCTGATAAGACTCATTATTGTTGATCGTGGTGATGACGTTGCAGATCAATACATTGTCGATCATGTAGAAGCAGGTGAGTTGGTCATCACTGCTGATATCCCACTTGCTGCCAGAGTTGTTGAAAAAGAAGCGATCGCGATTAATCCTCGTGGTGAAATTTACACCGAAGAAAATATCGGAGAAGCTTTATCCATGAGAAATTTTATGAAGGATTTGCGGGATGGAGGAAGTATAACAGGAGGACCTTCCGCTTTTAGCGCGCGTGATGTTTCTGAATTTGCCAATTCGCTTAATAAACTTTTGTCGTAGAGTTTTAAGCTTGGAATGACCAGGCCACGATTCGGCTTTTCTTTTGCCCTTGGGTCATGTCGATAGTTCTTATTCTAGCAATATTTACTTTTTTAAGCTCTTCATAAACGCTTGGAAGTGTCGTCGACTTAGACACTAGTGTGCTAAACCAAAGACAATTTTTTTTATAGCGCACACTTTCTTGAATCATCTTTAAAATGAAAGCAACTTCACCACCTTCACACCAAAGTTCGTTATTCTGCCCACCAAAGTTGAGGACATTTTTTTTGATCCCCAAATTTTTATTTTTCCTATTCGTTCCTTCGCGGGCCTCTAGGGCCGAGGAGTGAAAGGGAGGATTGCAAACAGTAAGATGAAAAAAATCATCATTTGATATGATATTTTCAAAAATTTTAGTTTTATCTTTTTGCTCTCTAAGGGTGATTGATGAATCTAGGGCATTGTCTTTAATGATCTTGTTAGCGCTTACAAGCGCCACAGGATCGACTTCGCTGCCAACTATACTCCATTCATATTCGGCATGAGCAATAAGCGGATAGACACAATTGGCGCCCACTCCAATATCAAGCATTTTTATAGATAGGCCTTTGGGAATAATTCCATTTTTATCAGCGAGCAAATCAGCGATGTGGTGAATATAATCAGCGCGCCCAGGAATAGGGGGACAGAGATAGTCTTTGGGGATATCCCAAGAAGAAATATGATAATAAAATTTTAAAAGGGCCGCATTCAACGCCTTTACGGCCTGTGGATTAGAAAAATCAATTGAGTCAGTGCCAAATTTGTTTTTACTCACAAAAGGAAATAGCTCAGGAGAACTCTTAACTAGTTCTTTAAAATCATAGCCTGATTTATGTTTATTTCGTGGGTGAAGGCCTGCTTTATCTTTCATGTCCCTAGAATAATAGAAAAGTATATGGAAAGCGATTTGTTTAATGAGTATTTTCATTTTCTCCCAATAGTGGTCTAATTTGACCAAGAGTATTTGATTAAATTTCCTTTAGGTTAAGACATGACGGATTTGATAAGTGTTATTATTCCTACATTCAACCGTGGTCCGCTATTATTGAGGGCCATTCACTCTGTGCTTAATCAAAGCTATAAGAACTTTGAACTTATTGTCGTTGACGACGGATCGACCGATGATACAGAAGCTCTTCTTAACCCTTTCATAAATAATCAAACTCTCAAATATTTTAAACAAGAAAACTCTGGTGTTGCCGCTGCCAGAAATTTAGGAGCTAAGAATTCATCTGGAGCTTGGATTGCCTTTTTAGATTCAGATGATGAATGGCTTCCCCATAAGCTGCAGCAACAATTACTTTTCTTGAAGGCGAATTCCCATCTACAAATTGTCTATAGTGAAGAAATTTGGATGAGAAAAGGTGTTAGAGTTAATCAAAAACAAATTCACAAAAAATCTGGCGGACACATTTTTAACGAATGCTTAAAACAATGCTTGATTGCTCCTTCATCAGTGATGATGAATCGATCTCTTTATCAAGAAATGAAAGGATTTAATGAAGAGTATGTCGTTTGTGAAGATTATGATCTCTGGCTTAGGATTTCTTCTCTTTATGAAATTGGTTTTATTCCTGAACCATTGATAATTAAATACGGTGGGCATGATGATCAACTGTCTACTAAATTTGTGGCCATGGATATGTGGCGACTCAAATCCATGCATAGTATTTTAATTAACAAATCTCTTTTAGAAGTATCCAGAAATCATTTGCTTGATAGAATGAAAGAAAAAGCGACTATTCTTCTTAAAGGCTATGAAAAGTATGAAAACGCTGAAGGCATTCAAAATGTTAAAGAGATTTTAAAAGATATATTATCCTGAAATTTTTCTAGCGACTCCCAGGTAAGACATTAACAATGAGTTTGTTATTTTAAAACGCATTGACTTTGGAACGACTCCGCTTAGTAGATTTCTTATAGGAATTGAAGACCACACTGGCCTTAATCCCTTCATCTCTTCAACTTGCATTTTTGATTCTCTACAATATTTAGTAAGTTCATCTGGTGTAATGAAAAGTCTAAGGATGTGCATGTTTTTGGGAGTGTTTTTAACTATCCATTCAACAAATTTGATGATCACCAACCAGCTTAAAATGTTTCGATTGAAGGTGTGAAAGATAAATATGCCGCCAGGTTTTAAAACCCTTGAGGCCTCAAGGATGACTTTTTTCGGATCTTCTACATGTTCTAAAAAATCCATGGCCGTTACGACATCAAACGTTTCATCAGCAAAAGGCAATTGGTAAGCATCGGCCACTTGATATTTTACTTTGCCTGAACGGTCGTGATTAGCTGCAACTTCCAAACTCATAGGGGAGAGATCAACACCGGTTACGTCGAGTCCTTTCATGCCTAGTTCATTACTTAAAAATCCTCCACCACAACCAATATCTAAAACACTGTGTCCTTTAATGGTTCGAATCTTTTCAATAACCCATGGTATGACTGCAATTGATTCTGCCCTAAGTATCGCGACTGGATCTTCAAACGTCGTGTACCATTTCTCACCGTATTTTTCATAAATGCTGTTGTCGACGGAATCCATATCTCATCTCCTAAATACAAATTACAGCATTATTTAGGGGCGCACACGTTGCAGCTGGAAATACGAATTCAATATAAAGGTTCTTGTTATGTTTGGATGGCAAACTAAAATGCTAGATTTATTTTTTAGTCTTATTTAAAAACATTCTCCCTTTATCAGTAAGCTGGACTGCCTCTTTGGGATTTATTTTTGGTTTAACATTCTTTAATAAACTCATTAGCTCAATCGTGTAATCCTGATCTTTGTTCGTTGAGCCTTTTGAAATTAACTTTACCAGCCCAATTGCACCGGCCTTATCCGAGATCCAAAAGTCGACTGTCTGACCCATTTTACTTTTTCGATAATGAGTGGTGAAAATAGATCCAGCAGGAACTTCAACTTTCTCCAATCCAATTTTATACTTTTCAATGTCAGCATTTTTAGAAAAGAAAAAATCTTCGACATTAACTCCATCAGGATTATTGTTCATAAAGTCTCTAGTCATGATCTCAGGCCTTTTCATATCAGAAGAGAGGATATAGCCTTCATCAAGAGAAAGTGACTTGTTATTTATTCCTAAAATAAATTGTTGCCAAACTTCCATACCCATCAGACCAGATGAGGTTGAGAAAAAATATTCTATACCAAGTTTGGTAAAACTGGATTCAGAAACATAAATGCTGAGTGAGACATTTTCGCCTTTTGATCCAATGAATTTAAATTCAGAACCGGATCCAACGATATATTCAACAGCATGAGCGCAAGTAATCTGAATGAAGCAGAAAAGGAGTGTGAAAAGTGATTTCATTCTTTGTCTAGCTCTTCTAGCGCTTTATCCGCTTTCTCTTGATTGGCCTTGATTGTTTTCATTTGATTTTGCAGTTCGGCCATTTGTTCAGGAGTGATCTCTTGTGAATTTCCTGCACCGACATTGTTTGTTGAAACATTTGTGTTACTTAAATCTTTTGTCTTTATTTCACTATCTTGCTGGGCAAATAGATTGGAAGTTAAAAACATACTTAAAATAATAGCCAGGGCCAATTTCACATTTATCTCCATGTAGGGGTATTAGGCAATATTGTAACATCGATTAAATAATCGTAAATAAAGAGGTACTTCGATACAGATTCTTGTGGTATTTAAAGGGCTTATGCCATTGTCTAGATTTGAGACAGGCCTATATTTTGACACAAAAATTTGCTAGATAAAATTAATCAAACAAACTCAATTGCGGCTTAGCAGATTCTTTCGCTGAGATAATTTCTCTGGTTTCGTTTATTAAAACTTCTCGCTTAGAGAACGAATCCTTAAAAGTTTCGATAACAAAAAAACTCATTTCAGGATATTTTTTCTTTAAGTCTCTCATCTCTTCAGTAATGAGTTCAACGTTTTTATGATCGTCATCGCTCATTCCGAAACGATGAAAAGGGGAGTACCCATAAAGCTCAATTGCCTTTTCAACACTTGCTCTGATGGCGTGTCTTTTTAATTCGGCCACACTTTGTTTGAAGTTAACATCTCCTAAATCTTTACGAACTTCAGGATTCGAGACAGGATAAATACTGTGATAATTCGGAGTATTTGGAAGATATCCTGCACTCACCATTTGGTTAACACCATCGATAATCGTAGTAGGGTGATGACCTCTGGCCGTAATGAGTGATACAGGTCTATGGTTATAAGTCGCGTGATAAAAATATTCCCATGATGGAGCTTTCCAGTGAGTATCGACTTCTTTGAGCGCCTTTATAACATCTTCAACGAAGCCTTGTTTTTTTCCAGCTTTAATCTCAAGAGGATTTAATTCTTTATCTCTAAAATGTCTAAACGATCCATTGGCATCGTTGAAATCCATATAGTAATCAGCATATGGGCCGCTTATACCAATGTCTTTATGAACAGCAGCGAATTCTCCAGAAGAGAGAGCAACTTCTTCGCCTGTTTTTTTATGAAAAATCATAATAGGAGTTGAGAGATAAGCGACGTTGTCATCGAAATCAAAAAAATAAAAAGATCTTCCACCCAAGTGAAAATTGCGATCATGCTCTTTTGGTATAAGCATATCAAAAGTAAGCTGGCCTGGGTTAATGGATTTATTTTTTGATGCTTTCATATTTAATTATCTATCACCAATCGACTTAGTTGTACCAGTTGAGAGGGATATTCATTTAAATTTACTGACTCATTATTTTTCTTTTTGATTTCAATTAAGTTAGTCAGACAAAGAGCGCGAACTGAAGTGACTCCTTCTTCACTTTTAGCACAAGTTTTATAAAAGGGAGTTGCGACTCTTTCATAAGACTCATGAACCTTTAAAACTTCTTTGATCACACCTAAATCTCTTCCGGCCTGAATCACAACGGTAGGAGTTGTATGAAGAGCACCTGTTGGAATTTTTTTTAGATCACTAACTTTCGGCATTTTTCTTTCAGTGTCTTTTATGAGCTCTACAAATTGTTCTTCGGTCATGTCGTTGATTTCTGCATCTGTAAAAGTTCTCTCCTGAGTAAGGAGATTAGTGCTCCCTGCCTGATTCTGGGCGATCTCTTCTTGTTTGCTTAAATTTTTTTTGATTAGCTCGGCAAGAGAGGCTTTTTTAGCAGGAGATCCATCCGTCAACTTACTTTTTGCTTCATTTAGGGCAATTAAATCGCGATCTTTTTTATGTTTAATAAAGATTGAAACTCCAATAAAAATCAGAGCGATGA
Organism: Bacteriovoracales bacterium; assembly: GCA_037444575.1. Taxonomy (GTDB): domain Bacteria; phylum Bdellovibrionota; class Bacteriovoracia; order Bacteriovoracales; family Bacteriovoracaceae; genus Bacteriovorax. Next base: position 78,398 of record JBBIME010000006.1, on the reverse strand, counting down.
TTAGGGCGCTAAAAGTAGGCGAAAATTTGCCTTTTTGCATAGGTTCTCCAGAAGTTAGGAGCATTTTACGCTGAAAGTTAAAAAACTCAAAATCCCTACCTAAAAACCATGTAAAATTGACTCGGAAATCCCTGACTTTAATCGTATTTTAGGGTTTAATGGCCTTACACACACGCGTTTTTAGGGAGCTAGGATTATGTCCTTTCTTGAGACACACTCTGAGAGTTTTGTTCATCTTCATTTGCACACCCAATATTCACTTTTGGATGGGGCCATTCGGCTTAAAGATCTTATTAAAAGAGCACAGGAACTTGGAGTTCCAGCGATTGCTCAAACAGATCATGGGAACATGTTCGGTGCCATTGATTTCTATACTCAATGTAAAGCTGCTGGGATTAAACCAATCTTAGGAAGCGAAATTTATTTCACACCGGGATCGCGTTTTGAAAAAGGTGCACTTAAAAAACAAAAAGTCGTTGGCAGCCAAGATGAGATGGAGTCGCGCCACCAGATTCACCATTTGATTCTTCTTTGTAAAAACGAAAAGGGTTATGAAAATTTATGTAAGCTTCTTTCTCGCGCTTACATGGAAGGCTTTTATTATAAGCCTCGCGCTGACTATGAACTTCTTCGCGAATTTAAAGAAGGACTTATTTGTACAACTGCTTGTCTTAAAGGCGAAGTTGGATACAACTTCTTTTCTGAACAAGATGATCGCGCGATTAAAACAATTGAAAAATTAAAAGATCTTTTCGGTGAAGATTTCTATTTAGAGATTCAAGAAAACGGAATTCCTGAACAGAAAATTGTTAACGAAAAAGTTGTTAAATACGCACGCGCGAATAATATTCCTCTTGTTGCGACTAACGATTGCCACTACCTCACTAGAGAGGATGCTGCCGCTCAAGAGGTTCTTCTTTGTGTTCAGACTGGAAAAACTTTTCAAGATGAACAACGGATGCGTTTAACGACCAATGAATTCTTTTATAAGTCGCCACAAGAAATGAGAGAAGCTTTTCACTATGCGCCTGATGCCTGTGATAACTCACTTCTGATTGCAGATAAATGTAATGTAACTTTTAACTGGAAAGATGATAAAGGAAATCAAATTTATCACCTTCCTGATTATCCAATTGAAACAGATGAAACTCCTGCTGATTATTTTTCTCGTCACTGCCGAGAAGGATTAGAAAAAAGATTTAACGGACCTCACTTTGTAAAACTTCGCCTTGATCCTAAGTGGGAAAGTGAAATCAAGCCAAGTTATTTAAAGCGTCTTGAAGATGAAATCGCCATGATTATAAAAATGGGATTTCCTGGATACTTCCTCATCGTATCTGACTTTATCCGATGGGCAAAAAATAATGGTTGTCCGGTAGGTCCTGGAAGGGGATCTGGAGCGGGGTCAATCGCTGCTTACGCATTAGAGATTACTAACGTCGATCCGATTCCATTTAACCTTCTCTTTGAAAGATTTATTAACCCAGAACGTATTTCAATGCCAGACTTTGACGTCGATTTCTGTCAGGAGAATCGCTATCGAGTTATTGAATACGTTACTCAAAGATATGGTGAAGAGCGCGTAGGTCAGATCATCACATTTGGTAAACTTCAAGCAAAAGCTGTTATCAAAGATGTCTCGCGTGTTTTTGGTCTAACTTTTGGCGAGGCCGATGTTCTTTCTAAATTAATCCCTGAAGAATTAAAAATGACTTTAGATAAGGCCCTGGAGATGGAGCCGAAGATATCCGAGTTAATGGATAGTGACCCTCGTATTAAACAAGTCGTTAACATTTCCCGTCGCCTTGAGGGACTTCTTCGCCATGCTTCGATTCACGCAGCAGGCGTTATCATCACGAACAAACCTCTCGTTACTTATTGTCCACTTTTTAGAGGACGAGAAGGTGAGAAGGTTATTCAATTTGATAAAGACTTCTCTGAAAAAATTGGTCTGGTTAAATTCGACTTCTTAGGACTAAAAACTCTGACTGTTATTGAAAACGCATCTAACTTCATCAAGCGCGATAAAAAGCCAGACTTTGATATCGAGGCCATTGATCTTGAAGATCAAAAAGTTTACGACTTTGTTTCTGCTGGTGAAACAGTAGGTGTTTTCCAGCTTGAAAGTTCGGGAATGATCGATCTCTGTAAAAGAATTGCGCCGGGATCAATTGATGATATCTCCGCTATCAACGCGCTTTATAGACCAGGTCCACTTGAATCGGGAATGGTTGATGAATTTATCGAAATTAAGCACGGAAGAAAATTAACTCAATATCCATTCCCAACACTTGAACCGGTTTTAAAAGATACCTACGGTGTTATTATTTACCAAGAGCAAGTTATGAACGTTGCTCGTATTGTCGCGGGATACACACTCGGACAAGCGGATATGCTTAGACGAGCAATGGGGAAAAAGAAGGCCGATGAAATGGCCAAGCATCGCGAACTCTTTTTGGCCGGGGCTAAAGAGCGCGGATACGATCTCGATACCGCCAATGATCTCTTTGATAAAATGGAAAAATTCGCGGAGTACGGATTTAACAAGTCTCACGCGGTTGCTTATTCTGTAATCTCTTATCAAACAGCTTATTTGAAATACTATTATCCAGCAGCATTCTTTGCGGCCCTTTTAAGTTCTGAATTGGGCAACATGGATAAGATCACTCAATACATAAGTGATGCTAAACATTTTGGTATCGAAGTTCTTCCTCCAGATATCAATGAATCGCTTTGGCCTTTCAACGTTGTAGGGACAAATATTCGCTTCGGTATGGGAGCGGTTAAAAACGTTGGTAACAATGCCGTTGATGAAATTGTTCGCGAACGATTAGAAAATGGTCCATTTACAGGATTCTTAAATTTCTGTGAACGTATCAATTTAAAAATTGTTAACACGCGTGTATTTGAATCCCTCATTAAAGTTGGAGCTTTTGATAATTGCGAGAAATTAAATCGCAAAACATTGCTTGAAAATCTTGAGATGATTCTCGCTTATTGTAAGAAACGTCAGGAAGAATCTTCTCTAGGTTTAGTTTCTCTTTTTGATATGGGCGGAGATAACTTAAGTCAGACTGCTGAAGCCAATCTCGATATTCAGGAAGTTCCTGAGTTTGATGATCTCGAAAAACTTTCTCACGAAGCTGAACTCATGGGTATTTATATTTCGGGGCATCCGCTTGATCGCTACGCAGGACTTATGAAAGAGATGGCCTCAATGCCAGTGGCAAACGTTCAAGATTTTTTAGGATCTGATCCAAAACGCTCTATGACCTTGGCCGGAAAGATAACAAGCAAAAAAATTATTCTCACTAAAAAAGGGGATAAAATGTGCTTTGCCACACTCGAAGACCTAACAGGAAAAATTGAGTGCATTGTTTTTCCAAGAGCATTTGCGGAATATGAAGCGATTTTAAATAGTGATGAACCCGTTTTGGTTGAAGGTGTTGTTAATCTTGGGGAGAGCCCTAGAAAAATTCTTGCGGATAAAATCCTGCGTCTTAAAGAACATTCAGAAAATAGAATCACAGCAGTTCGTATCAGTGTGAGCTTAGAAGACCTAACAGAAACAAAACTCAATAAATTGCGCCAGGTTCTTCTTTCATACAGAGGATCTACTCCAATGCACATGATTTTTGAATCGAGTGAGGGAAGGGCCCGTCTTCCTCTTGGTGAGCAATATTTAATTAACCCGACTCCACAGATGGCCCATCAAATAAATGAAGTTTTTAATAAAGACGCTGTTAAGTTTATAATTGATGGAAGGCTAGAAGATGGAAAAATTGAAGGCGTTCATGTTTAAAATATTCATTCTTTTGTTCATTTTGATTTTAAGCAACTCAGTATGCGCCAAAAACATTGATCTCACTGTACAGGCAAAAAAATCAGATGTTACTAAAGAATTAAAGGATGAAGATCTGCTTATTTTAAATGGATTTCGTCAAACCATAACTTCGGAATTGGAAGAGTTAAAACTTGACTCAAAAGTGTATTGGGAAAAACTTGAACAAAAAAAATTAAGTGCAGCTGAAGAGCTACAGTTTTTTAAGCCTCTTTTTGAAAATGTTGTTCTTGCCCTTGCAGCACCTGCCCCAGGAAGTAATGTCTCCAAAGGTGAATCTAAAGAAGATGAAAAGATTGAAGGAAGCTTTAAAGCAGAACTCAATATTGAAAAATTGAAATCTAATTTTGAAGAAGTTACTTCAAATCTAAATGATACCAAAATTAAAACGTTTTACATTCTCGCAAATATCGATCTTGATCAGTCTATGAATTGGGAAGATGTCGGAGTAGAGAAGGCCCAAAGTTTTAGTGGGGTCATTATTGATTTTTGGAAGAAATTAGCATTTAAAGAGTTTAAAAATTTCGAAAGAGTTGAGATTTTAGAAAAAGACTTTGCTACAAAGCCAGATTATATGAATTCAAAGTCAGTGACTTTAAAATGGAATTCAACTTTTAAAAAAGTATCAAGCAGCTCTGATAATAAGAGGGGAAGCTTTGAACTTACCGCCCAATATATTTTAGTAAATACAAAATCAGGAAATGTTTTAACGTCTTTTGATTTTCCTCTTCAAAAGCGCGATCTGGATCTTCAAAACAAAAAGGCCCTAAGTTCTGCCTTAGCAAGCCTTGTCTATAATCTCCTTTTGTCTCAGACTTCTAAAATTTCAAATTTGCTTGAAGCTCTTGAGAAAGAGAAAGAGCTCTCTCATTTAGAAATTAAAATTGCTACCAAAACGAGTCTTTCTGAAATTTATGCCATAAACTCGCTTCTTCAAGATAAGTTTAAAGGTATTAAACTGACTTCTTCGATGAAGTCCTATTCAAGCGATGGGGCCGTCCTTTTGATAAGTGCTGAGGGAGGAGAGGCAAAAATTCTTGATAGTCTGAGTCTAGAGGGGGGAAAGATCCCTCTAAATGAGCAAAAAATACTTCTTTTTAATCGTACAGATAAAAGTTTTGCAATTATTCCAAAAGGCCCTAATAATTAAAATTAGAGGGCCCAGATGAGTCCTCTTATTTAATTAGAGAATAAGGGATGAAAACACTCAAGCATATTTCTATCGTATTAATTGTCGTACAATTTATTGCAAGTTGTGGGTCTGGTGTTATTCAAAGAGACACTCAGGGGAAACGACCTCGCGTAGAAGAAAGAAAATATTTTTCTGGAGTTAAAAAGAAAGTAGCACTGTTGCCATTTTTCAATGAGTCTCCTTTTGAAAGTGAAGATCTTGAAGTTAATGCTACTGAAGAGTTAAGAAATGAACTTTCTCGGACAGGAGAATTTATCATTGATCCAAGTTCTTACAAACTTTTCGGAACATCTAAAGAAATCTATGCGGGTGGGGGGATGAAGCTTGTTCAGCTCACTCGCCAAGCTAAGATTTCTGGAATTAACTTTGTTATCTTTGGACGAGTTATCGATGCCCGCGTTCGGGAAAAATCTGATGAGATTGGAATTGTTCGCCAAACAAAATCCTATACAGAATCAAAAGTAGAAGTGCGAGTCTTTGATGTAAATGCCGGAAAAGAAATTTATACGGAAACGCTACAAGGCTACGCTGACGATTCTACTTATCGTTTCTTCTCTTCTGATCGCGAAGATTATCTTTCTTATAGACGCGATCTTCTTCGTTATGCCGTTAGAGTTGGAGTTCGCAAATCTGTTCCAAAAATAGTGGAACTTGCCAGCAAACTTGATTGGGTAGGCCGAGTGGCAAAGATCATCGGAAACAAAATTTATCTTAACGCTGGAAGAGAGTCCGGAATCAATATCGGTGATATTCTAAAAATTATCACAGAGGGAACTGAGATCTATGACCCTGAAACAGGTGCTCTAATCGGAATGAGTAAAGGTGATATGAAGGGAACTATTGAAGTAGTCGACTATTTTGGAACTGATGGTGCTATCGCAATTCTTCACTCCGGTGGACAAGTTCTAGAAGGCGATTTCGTTCAGTTGTATTAACATGAATTTCCAAAAAAACTTCTATTCATTATTTAAGAATCTCGCTTTTAAATTTGATGCTGAAGTCGCTCATGAACTCACTATAAAATCCATGAAACTTTTAGGACCTTGGGTTAAACCGACACCAAGCGATCCTCGCTTTGAAGTAAGTGCTTTGGGACTTACCTTTAAAAATCCAATTGGTCTTGCTGCGGGCCTTGATAAAAATGCAGAAGCGATTAATTTTCTGAGTTATCTTCCTTTTAGTTTTATCGAAGTGGGTACTGTTACTCCGTTGCCTCAACCGGGAAATGAAAAGCCACGTCTCTTTCGATACCCAGAAGAGGAGAGTCTTAGAAACTGCATGGGATTTAATAATCTTGGAATGGAGAAGATTTTAAGCAATATTAATGAGTCTGATCGAAGAGGAAAAATTCTAGGTGTGAACTTAGGAAAAAATAAAATAACTGAAAATGATCGCGCGAAAGATGACTACGCCATTCTTTATGAAAAATTTGCTCCAGTTGCTGATTACTTAGTGATCAATGTTTCTTCTCCTAATACACCAGGACTTCGTGATCTATTACAAGATAAAGGGATGCGTGAAATTTTTGAAGCTGTAAGCGCAAAAAGAAAGAGTCATCCTAAACCTCTTCTAGTGAAAGTATCACCAGATATGAGAGATGAGGAGTTATCTTCAGTCGTTAATCTCGTTAAGGAATACAAACTTTCTGGAATCATAGCAACTAATACAACCATTATGCCAGAGCGTGGAACTGGGGGAGTTTCAGGAAAACTGCTTTATCAGAAGGCCCGCAAAACAAGAAAATTTATACTCGATCAATTGAAGGAAACTCCAGATATTGAACTCATTGGAGTCGGGGGGTTCTCTTCTTATGAGGACATTCTTGATTACTGGCGCGAAGGTGGAAAATTAGTTCAGCTTTATTCGGCCTTTGTTTTTCAAGGACCGCATCTTCTTTATGAGATAGAAAAAAAATTAGCAGTGGAGATGACTGCAAAAAAAGTCACGAGCTTTGATGAGTTCTTAAGCTCAATTAGATAACTATTTTGGCCTTTCACTCATTTCTTTTAGACGAGATCCTCTAAAGAAGTCATAGACTGAACAAGCTCGTTGATTGAAGGGAAGCTTTGCTATTTCATCAAAGCTTAACTGCGACTGCATTTTTGGAACTGAGAAACTTTGTCCCTTACAGTATTTGCTGATGTCGATTTCTTTACTACCGCCAAATATCCCAGACTGAGAGCTATTGAAGAAAGGCGATTGTGGCAACGATGCTAATCTTACACACATTAGACCCAATGTTTGTTTGGCATCCTCATCATCTTTACTGTCTTTTGACAAACTCTCTAAATTTTCTTTGATTTGATCACTGAAAGTATTACCAAAAGATTCAAGGTTTGATTTCGTTAAACTCTTGGCCCCACTGATTTGTCCTTCAAGTCCAGCTCTATTTGAATTCCCATTTATGAATTCATTTAAACTATCCGATGTCGATAGTTGCAAGATTGATCCAACATTTTGATCGAGTTTTCCATTTTTTATTCTTGAATCAATATCACTTTTAACAATAGCGGCAACCTCGTTTCCAATATGGTTTGAGTCTCCGGAAGGCGCAATCAGAACTGCTAACTCAGAGACAACTTGTTCTGGGATTTTTGTTTGATCAGTTGTTGCGTCATCTAATATTTTAAGAATTCCATCAACTCGATTGTAAGCATCGGTGACGATTCTTTTATTGTTCCCCTTAGCAACTGACCCTGGATTATTTAATAAGTTGGCAAGGTATGCTCTAGAGTCCTGAAGAAAATTAACGGCCGTTTTTCCATTGAGTCCTAAATGCTCTGATGAAGCGATCGCTAGCTGAGCATTTGATTGTATCGCCGTTGCAGTTTTTGCAGAAACATACTGCTGACCTTCACCTATAACTGTACTTACTCTTGCTCTAATTTGCCCGACATCAGGAACAACCCCTGGGTATTTTCTTTCAATATAAGCATCTGGTGTTTCTCCAACATTGAGTGCACAAGTGCGCTCAATTCCTCCGGAAAAAATAAACGCTTTAATTGAACATTGATCCGGAAAGCTTGCTCCTAAAGTTCCTTTAGTATTATAGTCAGGGTGATCACTATTTTCCCAAATTTTAGAAGTTAAATCGTTGATCAATGACTTCATTCTGTTTTTAACGATTATTGGGTCTTTCATCCCCATCAAATCTCTTTCTGTTTGTCCGACAAATCCATTGAGATTTTCTTTTAAAACAGCAAAATCATTCTGTGCTTTTAATCCACCTGCTTTTGTATCGGCCTGAGCTGTTGAAGTAGCCGCAGATCCTGCAACTATAGTTGAGGCCCATGTTTGAAAAGCATTTAAATTTTTTGAAATGACTTGAACACCAAGACCAACATCGCAACCTGTTTGCACAGCTTGTTTTGGTTCAGCATTTAAAATAGTTCTCACATCTCTGGCCTGACAATAAGTAGAGGAGATACCTTCAATTGAACAACCTATAGCGTGAACCATTTTTGCAGAAATAGCTGCTTTTAAATTATTTGTCATTCTCAAGTCTTGAGCACTTTGAAGAAGGTGGCCAATAATACCAGGTATCGCCATCAAGAAAGAAGCTCCCATTGATGTTGGAGCTAAAAGAGAAAGTGTTTGTAATGTACTTGAAGTAATTTGTGGTGCAAGTGTTGTATGTGAAAGGAAACACTTATTATTATCAGTGACAGAACTCATTAACGAGGTGGCATTATTATAGACTAAGTTAACCGCATCTGCCCTTCCTTGAGATGATTTTGCACTCAAGGCCGGATCCGTTTTCGCTCTAATAAGGGCTATTTCTTGAGTGTTTAATTCGCTTTGAAAAATTGCAATTTTATTTGCGTCTGGAGTTGGCAAGCTCTGCTCATGAGCAATCTGAATTTTTAAATCTCGTATGATTGTAATTAAATTATTAACATTTTGTTCGGCCATGCTTTGCGCTTTTATCGAATTGGAGAGGCTTGAATCAAGACTATCTAGTGATTGAGCGATTGTTGAACAGTTTGGATCATTATGAATTGAATTATAAATTGTTCGAAGTGATGAAGCCTGACTCATTGCTGATGAGGTCATATAACCTTGAGTGGAACAAGTTCCTCCAAAAGCAGTGATCAAATCGTCCGATGGATCATATATGTCAGCTGCATAAAGGTTATGAATTGAAAGAATAAGTAGTAAGGTTAAAGTCTTCTTCATTATTTATGTCCCCACTTAACCTTAAACAGCTCGAAAATTTCTCGAGCGTCTTTAGCGCTTACTAAGGAATTTGCTCGAATAAAGACGATGTCTTTCTTTTCATTCCAATAGAGTGAGTCGACAATAAATTCTCCAGCTTTAATTTCGGCTTCACGCTCACACTTAAAAATAAATTTATCTACTTCCTTACATCCAAGATCATTAGATTTGACTTCGCCATTTTTTTTAGCGTTTTCTTGATTCTCTTTCCAAATTCTCTCAACACTTGTTTGGTTGGCCAATACATCTGGAATTTTATGACTAATCCATCCTGTAAATTTCTTTCCACCCTTTTCTCCGCTTAATGAAAAGGCAGAAAAAGAGGGTAAGAACTCTGATGAGATTTTAAGATTTTTGGGCCAGGAAATTTCAACTGAGTTAGAAAGTTTTAAACTCGGGCGATGCGCAGTCTTCTCTAATGCAAAAGAAGAGCTAATACATAGAATTAATAGAGAAGGAAAGACAACCTTAAGCTTACTCATATCCTATTTATCGGAAATTAAAATCCCCGACTTTAAGAGAGTATAGCTTACTTACAGGTTACTTCAAAATTCTCAATAATTTTACCATCTTGGATCACACTAAGGATGCCAGTTTTGGTGCTTCTTTTTACCTGGAGGACAAATTTTATCGAATCATTGTCTCTAAGGTCTGAAACAGCAATGCCGCCTTCATTGGTTGTACAATCTGATAGGGAGAGCGATCTAATATCTTGAATAATTGCAGACGGTGGAACTGGAGGTCTTGCCTGTGCTCCCAGTGAAACTAGAACTAAGCTTGCGGCCATTATTGATTTAAAACTCATAAGAGTCTCCTAATTGTAAAATTAAAAGTAGGATAGCATGCTCTACCATTTTGAGGAGGGCATTGTAAAATTTATAGAAGTCTATAGATAAGTTGGTCTCTCTAGGTACTCAATCGGGTCTTCTACCCCAGCTTTTTGAAAACCTCTTAAGCGTAAGGCGCAAGAATCACATACACCACAGGCCTTATCGTTTCTTTCATAGCAAGACCAGCTAAATTCCAGTGGTGCTTTAAGATCCAGGGCCTTCTGAACAATTTCTTCTTTTTTAAGGTGGATAACAGGGGTTACAACCTCGATATCCCCATTTTTAGTCCCTTGCTTAATAAGGGCATTCATCGCCTCATAATAAGAGGGTCTGCAGTCAGGATACCCGGAAGAGTCTTCATAAACTGCTCCGATATAAATCTTTTTGGCACCTATAATTTCAGCCCATGAAACGGCCATAGAGATGATGTGGGTGTTTCTAAATGGTACATAGGAATCAGGAATTTCTTTTGATTCCCCTTTATATTTTTTTACATCAATAGAATCATCAGTCAGAGATGATCCACCAATTTGTTTTAAAAAACTAACATCGATAATTTTTTGATGAGAGAGGGGAACGTTGTAAAACGCAGCAATCTTTTTAAAACTTTCTAATTCCCGTTTTTCAGTTTTTTGCCCGTAATTTAAATGAAGAAACGCCAGACGCTCATGCTTTGTATTTGCAATGGCCGCAGTGACTAATGAATCCATTCCACCGCTTACTAAACAAACTGCTAATTCTTTACTTTTCATGTTCCCAACTATGCTCTTTCAGCTTCTGATTTAATAAATTTCAAAAGCTTTTCAGTTTTCTCTACTGCCTTATTTTTTCTTTCAACCAACGTTCCACTTTTTTCTTGAATCATTATGTAGAATTTTATCTTTGGCTCAGTTCCAGATGGACGAAGATAAAACTGATCGCCATTTTCAAAGAAAAATCCCAGTACATTACTCTTAGGAAGACCTTCAATCCCAAGGGAGTAATCTTTAACATTCTGGATGCGGTTGCCAACAAGGGTGTTATCCTTCATGTTCCTAAAGTTTGTCATGATTCGTGAAATTTTTTCTTGCCCTTCTTTTCCAAAATAATCCAAGGAAAGAAGAGATTCATGAGAGAATCCATATTCTTCATAAATCTTATCGAGAGCATCTAGAAGATCCATGCCTTGAAGCTTATAGAAAAGGGCCACTTCGGCCATGAGAGAAACTGAGCTTACTCCATCTTTATCGCGAGCGAATGTGTGAGAAAGGTAGCCGAATGATTCTTCTGTTGCAAAAATAAATTGTTTGCCTGGATCAGCTTTTTCAATCTCATTCATCTTTCCACAGATCCATTTAAAACCTGTGAGTGTGTTGTAAACTTCTACTCCGAATTTTTTAGCGATCACATCCTGAAGAGAAGTTGTCACAATACTTTTTACGAAATAGCTATTGTTTGAAAGTTTATTTTGTTTTTTTAATTCAGAGAGAATGTAGTGAAGTTTTAAAATTCCGATTTGATTTCCAGTTAGATAATGGATCTCTCCGCGACTTTTAATGGCAACTCCCAAGCGATCTGTATCTGGATCAGAACCCATAACGATATCAGCATGTATTTGTTCCATAAGATCCACTGCCATTTTTAGGGCCGATGGATTTTCTGGGTTTGGACTTTTAACCGTTGGAAAATTTCCGTCCGGTTGAGCTTGCTGAGCTACGATGTGAACGTCACTAAGGCCCAGTTCAGAAAGTGCGCGCGAACAAGGAACTAATCCTGCTCCATGAATGGGTGTATAAACGATTTTTAATTTACTTCCATTATCCTGGCAAAGTTTATAGTTGATGGCAGTTGATAAAATATCTCTGTGGTAGAGATCTTCAACTTCCTTGCCGACCCATTGAATTAGCCCTTCAGTTAATCCTTTTTCAAAAGGAATAAATTTTATCGATCCAAAATCAGTGATCCCATAATAGTGATTGATGATGTTTTGATCGTTCGGAGGAGTGACCTGCGCTCCATCTGACCAAAAAACTTTATAGCCGTTATATTCAGGTGGGTTGTGGGACGCAGTGATCATGACACCCGCTTGAGCCTTGTGATGGCGAACAGAATAAGAAAGCATAGCTACTGGATTGAGTCTTTCATAGATATAAGCAATGATACCGTTTCCGGCCATGACTTCGGCAGCAGTTTTTGCAAATTCAAAAGAGAAGCGGCGAGAGTCATAGGAAATACAGATGCTAGGATTTTTTACCTTTTGGGCCAAAACTTCGATGCAAAGGGCCTGAGTCGCTTTTCTAACAGTGTAGGTGTTAATTCGGTTTATTCCCTGACCTAAAATACTTCGGATACCCCCTGTGCCAAATTCGAGATCCTTGTAAAAACGCTCTTCAATTTCTTTAAAATCTTTTTTATCGATTAAATCCTGAATTTCTTTTCGTGAATTAAGATCAAAAATAGGGTTATTTGCCCAAGCGATAGCGCGCTCTAGAGATGAATTTTCCATGATGAATCCTATCTATAAAATATTTGCTTTTTAGCTCAGGTCGAATTCTAAGAAAACTAAGTTATAATTGCAATCCAAAAGCTAATTTTCCCTTCATAGAACGCATTTTTTTAGATACACTACGGCGAAACGTTATTGATTCATGGAGAAGATTTTTATGGCCAATAAAAAAATGAAGCACAAGTTAAATGTATCAGGAGCTTGGTACTGTACAGATCCTGATGATCCAAATGGAGAGGGATGTATCGCGTGTAATGTTTGTTACACAGGAGCACCTGAATTTTTTAAAGAAGACGAAGATGGTAACGCTTACGTTGGTAAGCAACCAGTGACTGCTGAAGAAATCGCTCTTTGTGAGGAGCAACTAGAGGCCTGTCCAGTGGCTTCAATTGGTAAAGACGGTTAATCTTTTTTTTAAGAGATGAAACCAAATCCCTTAGAACTTATTTCAACAGTTCTTTTTTTTATAGCGATCCTTCATACTTTTTTTGTAACTAAGTTTGAAAGGATCGCTCATAAATTTCAAAAAAAATCTCTTTGGTATAATTTTTGGCACCTTTTTTCAGAAGTCGAAGTCGTTTTCGGAATCTGGTCAATCGTGTTTCTTTTGATGGCCGTTATTCTTAGCGGACACCACCCAGTGGTTACCTATGTAGAGTCACTTAATTTTACCGAGCCTATTTTTGTTTTTGTGATTATGTGTATTGCTGCCACAAGGCCAGTGATTCATTTTGCAGAGAAGATTATTTTATTTATATCTCGCCATCTTCCATTGTCAGAACGCACTTCTTATTACATTGCCACAATGATAATTGGTCCAATTTTAGGGTCATTTATTACTGAGCCTGCTGCAATGACAGTGACAGCGATGATTCTTTTAAATAGCTTTTATCATGAGTCTGTTTCTTTAAAATTTAAATATGCAACAATTGCTCTGTTATTTGTGAATGTTTCTATTGGAGGAACGCTTACGCACTTTGCTGCTCCACCTGTTTTAATGGTTGCCAATAAGTGGTCTTGGGGCACATCTCATATGATCACGCATTTTGGCTACAAATCAGTGATTGCCATTATTGTATCAACTCTTTTATTTACTCGTCTTTTTAGAAAAGATCTCAATGGATCAATAAGAAAAAAAGAGCTTCCCGAAAATTATCTGATACCTAAAGGATGGAAAATTTTTGTGCATTTATTTTTTCTCTTTAGTGTTGTATACAATGCCCATCACGTCATTATTTTCATCACAATATTTTTCTCTTTCATTGGATTCATGATGATCACAGAAAAATATCAAGATAAATTGAAAGTACGAGAATCTTTAATGGTTGCTTTTTTTCTGGGAGGACTCATAACTCTAGGAACAATGCAGGCCTGGTGGCTTAAACCACTTCTGTCTCAAATGGGGGAGAGTACAATATTCTGGGGAGCGACGGCACTTACAAGTATTACTGACAATGCGGCCCTTACTTACTTAGGAACCTTGGCTTCACTTTCAGAGAGAGCTCGATACGCTTTGGTGGCCGGAGCGGTTGCTGGAGGTGGTTTAACTGTCATCGCAAATGCACCCAATCCCGCAGGATTTGGAATTTTGCGCGAGAGTTTCGGGCCGGATGGAATAAATCCGATGAGACTTTTTTTATGGGCAATCATCCCCACAACGATAGCAATAATTTGTTTGCTATTTTTACCTAGCTTTTAGCTTTTAAGGAAAGCTTTTAGGTTCAACCAAAGTCACCCATTTATAGTGATCAGGAGCTCTTCCTTCTTGAATTGACAGAAGTAGTTCGCGAAGCTTTAAGGACATCTTTCCTTCTGGGTGAAGAAGAGGAAAGCGTTCTCCACTTTCTTCAGCGAGATAATTAATTGGAGCGATTATGGCAGCTGTTCCACAGGCGAAGGCTTCAGTACAAATTCCTGCTTTGATGTCACTAATTAATTCCTCGATATCCATTTTTCTTTCAACCACTTTTATTCCAGCGTCAGCGGCCAAAGTCATAATCGATTTTCTAGTGATTCCCTCGAGAATAGAATCATTCAGGATAGGGGTGTGAAGCTCACCATTTATGACGGCCATGAAATTCATCCCCGACATTTCTTCAATATATTTTTTATGTTTTCCATCAAGCCAGAGCGATTGAACAAATCCCAATTGTTTTGCCCTAATAGCTGAAAGCAAGCTGGCAGCGTAATTTCCTCCGGCCTTAGCAAAACCAGTTCCTCCAGGAAATGCTCGAGCTCCTTGGCGCTCGATTAAAACTGAAAGTCCTTCAGCACTAAAATAAGAACCTGATGGAGAAGCAATAACCATAAAACGAAATTTTTCAGAAGGCTTAATTCCAAGTGCTTCTTCTGTAGCAAACATGAAGGGGCGAAGATAAAGAGATTCGCCAGAGCGTCTTGGAACAAAGTTAGCTGAATAAGCTGTTACTTCATTACAAGCTTTCATAAAAATTTCCAGAGGAATATGGGGCATGGCCATGCGTTCAGCTGAACGATTAAAGCGCAAATGGTTTTCTTCGGGACGGAAAATAAAAGGTCCAAGTCCTCCGGTTCTATAGGCCTTCATTCCTTCAAAAATTTCTTGAGCGTAATGAAGAACTTTAGCATTGGGGTACATTGAAATAGGTCCGTATGGGATAATATCAAGCTGTCCCCATTTACCATTTTCATATGTACAACTTGCCATCACTGGTGCCATCACCTGACCAAAGCCAAGATTTTCGGGCAATGTGAACTTGTCGATAGCGGATTTGATAGCAGGGTCGATATATACTTGAGTCATAAAATTACCTAAATTTAGTTTAAAAAACAGAGCTATTATATCTGATATTAGGCAAGAATCAAAAAAAAAGAAGCTCTTGAGCGAAAAACTCAGTTAATTCTCCGCACATTTATCACTATGTTAGCTTAGAATTTGTCTAAATTTATTATTCATTTTTTTTCAACTTAAAAAATTAAATACCGATAGATTTCATCAGAAAGACCGAAAACTTTTAATAAGTCAGGATTTTGGGTATGGATGAATTTGAAAAAGAAGTTAAGTTAGATTTTTTGGCAGAAGCGATTCAGCTTTTAGACGATGCTGAGCAAGCATTTCTTGCTCTCGAAGGCGACAAAAATAATGCTGATTTGATGAACCAAATTTTTAGATTAGCACATAACTTGAAGGGAACTTCCAGAGCTGTTGGATTTGGCGATGTGGCCGAGTTCACACACGAGATGGAAAACCTCATTTTAAAAGTAAAAGAGGGGCAAGTTCCTATTACTGATGCAGTTGTTTCACTTCTTCTAGAGTGTAACGATCATGTCAGTATCATGATCAAAACGCTAAACATGGATCTCAACTCACGTTTTGATTCAAAAGAGATTATAGCTAAAATTCAGCTTGCACTTAAAGGTGAATTATCAGCAGGAGCAGCAGTTGCAGCACCTGCTACAGAAGAAGCTCCAGCTCCAGAATCTTCTGCGGATACAATTTCAGCAGAAGACATTGCTCTTCTTGAAAGTTTTGAGCGTGATCTAGAAGCTCCTCGCGAAGTGATGAGTAGTGAACAAAAAGAAGAGAGAGCTCACTCTTTCTTCCCAACAGAAGCTCCAAAGCCAAGTTTGCATGTAGTTCCAGAGGCCGATAAAACAACGCCAACTGCTGAGCCTAAAAAAGCAGCACCTGCAGCTAAAGGAAATACTGAAGACGACAGTATCCGCGTAAGTTTAGCACGCGTTGAAATGCTCAATAACGTTGTTGGAGAGCTGGTCATTATCCAGACTGTTTTAAATCAGCAGCGTGATGAGGTCCATAATCCGCTCATGTTAAAATCTCTTTCTCAATTGGCAAAACTCTCAAAAGAAATTCAGAATATTTCGATGAGTCTTCGAATGGTTCCGCTTAAACAAACTCTGCAAAAAATGCAAAGAATTGTTCGCGATACATCGAAGTCGCTGAATAAAAAAGTTCATTTAGAATTAATTGGTGAAGAAACAGAAATTGATAAAACAGTTCTTGAACATTTGGCCGATCCTCTTGTTCACATCGTAAGAAATGCGGTTGACCATGGTCTTGAGAGTACTGATGATCGAGTAATGCTAGGAAAAAGCGAAGAAGGAAATATTTCTATTCGCTGTACGCATGAAGGAAACAGTCTCGTTATTGAAATTAGAGATGACGGTAAAGGAATCAATCCAAAAATTATTCGCGAAAAAGCGATCGAGAAAAAAGTCATATCGGCCAATGCCAATATGAGTGATGACGATCTGGTAAATCTTATTTTTCATCCTGGATTTTCAACGAAGTCAGAGGTTTCAGAAATCTCTGGTCGTGGAGTTGGAATGGATGTTGTTAAGACTAATATTGAAAAACTTTCCGGTGAAGTAAGAGTTGTTACTGAAGTTGGAAAAGGATCTGTGTTTAAAGTTGTTCTTCCTCTGACATTGGCGATCATTGAAGGAATGGTAACTAAAGTTGGGGATGAAAGATACATAATTCCACTTGGACAGGTTTATGAGTCTCTTTCACCAACAAAAGACATCGTTCACCATGTAAATGGGGTTGGGGATTGTTTAAAAATCCGTGGTGAAGTTATCCCAATGTTTAAAGTAAGCACTGCACTTCAAAGAACAACGAAAGAGCGCCCGGTTCATGAACAAATTGCAATTATTGTGAATACTGAAGAGAGAAATTTCGCAGTCCTTGTAGATGATATTCTTCACCAACAGCAAGTTGTTATTAAGAAACTTGGTGATGAAATTAAAAATCAAAAAGGTTTTATGGGAAGTTCCATCTTGGGAGACGGGCGTCCAGCATTCATCTTGGATCTAGTTGAATTATTTTCGGGAACAATGAAAAAGAAAAAATCTAACTTTATAGAAGAAATGGCAGCATAGGAGAGATCATATGGAAAAAGATAATGTAATGAAAATGAAAAGAACAAATGCAGAACTTAGTCGATTTATAGAATTTAGCCTCGGTAATGAAGACTATGCGATTCCTCTTCTGATGGTAAGAGAGGTCATTTCTGTACCGGATACGACACCAATTCCAAAGTCACCAACGCATTTTTTAGGGATCATGAATTTGAGAGGACAGGTTATATCTGTTGTTGATCTTAGAAAAAAATTAAAAGTGGAAACTAAGCAAGATAAAGAAGAAGCAGTCATCATCGTCGACATAGGTGGAATGAATATAGGTGTAGTCGTTGATTCAATTAACAAAGTTCTAGCATTCTCTTCTGAAGAAGTGAGTGAAATGCCAGAAGTTGAACACCAAGTAAATACGAATTATATCTATGGTGTTTATAAAAAGGAAAATTCACTTACCGTTCTTCTTGATATCGCTAAGGTTCTCGACCTTAAGGATATGGAAGCTATTACTGGTACAAAGAAAGCTGCATAGTTTTCAATAAAATATCTTAGGGGTTATAATGTCTCAGGTCGCTATTGGAACTACGAGCAAAGAATTTGTAGGTATTATCGATAAGGTTTCGACTATCGTTAATCAAATTTCAGGAAATCGTTTAGGTGAAAAACAAGCTTACATGATCGAAACCAGGGTCAAGAAGCGAATGATTGAGCTGGGGATTAAAGAGCCTCAGGATTATTTAAAATACATCGATCAAAATTTTGCGAAAGAATCAAATGTGCTGGTTGGTCTTATTACCACTCATCACACGTTTTTCTTTCGTGAATTTCCACATTTTGAACTCCTGAAAAAAATGCTGCCTGATCTGGTGGCGCAGGTGAAAAAAAGAAATGAGAAATGCTTGAAGGTGTGGTCTGCGGCCTGTAGTCGCGGTCATGAAGTCTATTCTCTTGCGATGTTTTTGGAATACCATCTTCCGCAAATTGATTCAACTATGACATTTAAAATATTAGGAACTGATATCGATACTGATTCGGTTGGAATTGCTAATAACGGGGTTTATAACCAAAGCGAAATCAAAGAAATTCCTATGAACTACATGGGAAATAATTGGGCAAAGGGAACAGGCGACATCGCGATGTTTGCCAAAGTAAAAAGCCCCCTGAAGTCAAAATGTGAATTTAGACCAGGTAATCTTCTAAAAATTTCTGAAGCTGTTAAAGCTGAAAAGTTTGATGTAATTTTTTGTCGTAACGTTTTTATTTATTTTGAATCACATCAAGTTGAACAAATCTCAAAAGAATTGATAGATCATTTATATCCATCAGGTATTTTCTTTTCAGGGATTTCTGAACCTCTTTCAGGTCTAAAAGTTGAAGTACATTCAATTGGTCCATCGGCCTATATGCATAAAGCTGCAGTTACTCCAGCTGTGAAGACTGCAGGAACTTCGTCTTCGATCCAATTGCCAACTGGATTGACTCCTGTTACTTCATCTCCTGAAATTTATAAAGTCATGTGTGTAGATGACTCACCAAGTATTCACACGCTGATGAAAAGAATTTTAACGAAGGAACAAGGTTTTGAAATCGTTGCTACCGCTGTAAACGGAAAAGATGCGATGGAAAAATTAAAAAACATCAAAGTTGATATTGTAACGTTAGATATTCATATGCCAGAAATGGATGGGATTGCTTATTTAGAGAAAAATTTTAATAAATCTCATCCTCCTGTTGTGATAATTTCTTCAGCTTCCAGAGCAGATTCAGACGTAGCAATGAAGGCCTTGAAGTTTGGAGCTTCTGATTATGTTGAAAAGCCTGCTTTTAGTAATCTTGAAGAAAGCGGGGAAGAGATTAGAACGAAACTTCGTTCTGTCGCTCAAGAAAAAAGTAGAAAACCAGTCATCTCTTCATTTGATAAAGAAAATCAGAAGCATTTTGTTATTGCAAATCCAGAGAAGAAAATACGGGCCATGCTTGCCTCAATCTCTGACTTTCCAAAGCTTAAAGCTTTCTTTAAAGATGTAGATAACTCTCAACCTCCAACTATTATTTTCTTTGAAGGGCATGGGGAAATTCTAGAAGCAATTGTTCGCGAATACTCGCATGATTTTAAACAGCAATTGGTTTATATGAATTCAGCTGATATGAAGGTTGAACCGAATAAGATTTATTTTGCTGATTTTAAAACTCAATTTTCATTAATCAGTAAAAAATATGCAAGTTATCCTTGTTCAGTACTGGCCTATGGGAGTGTCTCTGCTCATGCGGCAAAAGAAGTTGTTGGGTGGAGAAATATCCATCTCCTTATTGAAGATTTAGGGGAAAAGGGAAATAAGAATCACCCACTGAAGGCCTATTCTGCCGATGTTGTTCCGCCACAAGTTTTTCTTATATGTCATGTCGCTATTTAAGTACAAAGTAGGTTAAGTTTTTTTATGAATAAGGTAAGCCCAAAAGTTTTGATGACAAAAAAGAAAGGTGGCGACCATTTGATTGGGTTATCATTTGGGGATATTTTTGTTTCATTTCATACTGAAGAAAATTGCATTGGTCTGTATATTAAAAAAACAGACCTTAATAAATCTATTTTAGAATCACAATTCTCAAAAGTGCTTCAGGAGATTTCTCTACCAGATTTGATTAAGGCCGAAGCTAAACTTATTGGTGCTGCCTCTTCCATTAAAGTTGTTGAGGAATTTCTATTAGAGAAAAAAGTTCAACACCTAAAAAAAGTAGCGAAAGAAGGATCTATTGAGGTCATGTTTCTTCCTGCTCTTTGTAAAGTAAGAGTGAGTAAAGAAGTACTGCAGGAATCTGTAAAAGATAATAAAACATCCACCAAATTTAAAGTTCTGATTGTGGATGATTCAAAAACTATTCGCAATATTCTCTCACGTATCATCTCAACTGATAAAGATTTTGAAGTGTGTGCTATGGCCGAAAAGCCTTCAGAGGTTGAAGCCTTGATCTTAAAGCACAAGCCTGATGTTATCACTCTTGATATCCACATGCCTGAAATGGATGGGGTTACGCTTTTAAAGCAGATTGCTCCTAAGTTTAATATTCCCACTGTCATGATTTCATCAATTAGTATGGCCGAAGGACCTCTTGTTCTTGAGGCCCTGGAAAATGGTGCAATCGATTATATTCAAAAACCTGAACTTTCTGAAATTGAAAGAGTGACTCCACTTATTCTAGAGAAAGTTCGCACAGCTGCAAAGGCCAATCTTTCCAAGCCTCTTCGTAAGAGAAATGTAAAGGCAGTTCAAGTAACTACAGAGTGTGATTTAAATTCATTTATCGTTCTTGGCTCTTCAACTGGAGGAACTGAAGCGATTAAAGAGATTCTCACGGCACTTCCTAATCAGATTCCACCAATGCTTATTGTTCAACATATACCAGCTGTTTTCTCAGCTGCCTTTGCGAAGAGAATGAATGATCTTTGTCCCTTTGAAGTGAAAGAAGCTGAGAATGGAGATGAAGTTAAGTCCAATAGAGTTTTAATTGCTCCTGGCGGAAAACAGATGAAGTTTCTTCACAAGAATGGGAAATCTTCAGTCGAAATTACTGATGATGAACCGGTTAATCGTTTTAAACCTTCGGTTGATTATATGTTTTTATCTGTGGCAAAAAATGTTTTCACACACTCTGTCGCAGTCATTCTTACAGGAATGGGGAAAGACGGGGCCAAAGGAATGCTCGAGCTTAGAAAACTAGGTTTTCGCACTATTGCTCAAGATGAATCTACTTCTGTTGTCTTTGGTATGCCCAAAGAGGCCATTGCCATTGGTGGTGCCGAGTTTGTCGAACCTCTTCCAGATATCGCTGAAAGAATTACTGCCTTAACTCATAAAGATAGATCTAGAGAAAAAAGAATTAGCTAGTGTTTAATCGAAATGAGCTTCAGGCAAGTCGCCAAGGCTTGCACGTTTCTCTAAATCTTCGGTTGATAAAATAAAATCTTCAACAGCATTTGAACTTACAGTATGACTTGTTTTTAAAAGCTCACGTCCTTTATGTTCTAGAACAGCGCTAAGTTTAAAGTCTTCCTCAACTTTTGGAAGATCTGAAATTTTAACTCGAGGAATTTTGCTTCTAAAAACTTCTTTATTGTTAAGCTTCCACACATAAAAAGCATCTTTAGGAAAAAGCTCTGCATGTTTTCCGGTAATTTTTACCTCAATTTCGTCGTCATTAATTTTACTCATTAAAAAAGTAACATCAATAGGTGCAATAGCAGCGATATCATTTTTTATAGATTTAGGAACAGGTAGTTTCGGAAAATTGCCTTTATGAAATTCTTTTATCATTTCCGGAGTTAATGAGCTCATAAATTTTAAAAGGGAATTGTAGTTCACACATTTTACTTCTGGCTTGATACATACGGATTTTGCAAAATCACCAAAAGCTTCCCAGTAAGCTCCGCCGTTCCATTTGCTGAAATGGTGTCCTATGTGAATGGGAGCACGATTGCCGTAATAGTTTGTATTAAAATAGGCCATATAGGTTTTGTACATTTCTTCTCTATATTTCTCTGCATTTTTTGGATCAGGATTTGCTCCACTTTGAGAAAAATAAAAATTATAGTCCATAGATAGAGTACTTTTTCCAGTTCCATAAATGCGAAGATCGGCCAGAGGAAAGTTCCATACACCTTCAATATTTTCGGGCCAGTAATCCATTGAGTTCGTCCTGCTTGAATCATAAGCAAATTTACTTTCTTTAAGTGCCATAAACATAGATGAATTTGTCGCCAGATAAGGAGATCGAAATCCGATGATTTGCTCAGGTTGAAAATGATAGGGATTGGGAGTTGGGGGATTAAATCCTTTCTGTGTAAATACATCAAAGATTAAATGATTGAACTCTTTAAACTCCATTTTCCATTCTGGAAGAGTCCAAGTTGTTCCATCAAAATGTCCATTTGCGTGTGACCCAATAGCGTGGCCTTCATCATAAGCTCTATTTACAAAACCCACACGACTTATCAAATTTTTTTTTGAATCACCAGCAAAGCCAATATTTGAATGTCCAGGACCTTTAGTTGGTTCGATATAATCATGCCGGTTATTATCGAGGAGAAAATAAACTCCACTAATAAAATAACTTAGCTTAATATTGTTTTTCTTTGCAAAATCCAGAGTCTCATTCCACATATCAATATTGAGAGAGCCATCAAAGGCCAGAAGGACATATTGAGGGGGACGGGGAACTGAACCAGCAAAACAGTTTCCAATTGCAAGCATTGAAAAGAGGAAAATTCTGAATGTTATAAACATACACTTCTTCATCAAAAAAAGAATGCACTCATAATGATAAAAAATTAAATATATAGTTAAAATAGGATCAATAATGACGCTGTATGTTTCGCAGCAGCTAAAGTAATATTTAGTATGGTTTAGTAAAACTAAACTATAGTGTTTCATTTTAAGTAAAAATCAATTGAAGATTAAAATTGAAACGATTATTCATATAGAGAATCATGTGAATCTTTCTAATGGAGAATAGTTATGAAATGTTTAATCGCAAGTCTCTTGCTGTCTCTTTCTACTCTTTGCTCTCCAGTTTATTCAAAAGTTGCAGACTATAATGGCGAAGTAACATTCAAATCTGAAACCAATATGCCTGGCGTGAATATAGAAGGAAATTCTAAGGTCTTTAGAGTTCTTAAAGCCGAATTTTCTGACGATAATTTAAGTCTAAAAAAAATCGAAGCAGAGATTGATGCTGAGACTTTAAAAACGGGAATTGAGTTAAGAGATCATCATATGTACGAAAAAGTTTTTTATGCTTTATCAGGCAATGAAAAACCAGCTCTACTTAAAATGGTAATGGATAAATCAACCTGCGAAAAAAATGGTGAGAAATTAAACTGCTCCGGCATTGCTAGCTTCACATTTGGAAAAAAGAATTTCACGCGTAAACTCGAATTAAAATTTGATAATAAATTAGGTACAGAAGTCGCCTTTAATGTCAGTCTTAAAGAACTTGCGCTTGAAATCCCGAGCTATTTGGGAATTGAACTTGAAGATGCGGTATCTGTAAAAATGAAGGCATCTAAAAGATGAGATTGCTTTTTTCTTTATTGATCACTGCTCTTATCTGTTCAAATGCTTGGGCCTATCCAACTTATATCCGTTTAAATTATACCAGCTGTTTATCTTGTCACCAATCTGTTGAAGGAGGGGGACCGCTTACTCAATATGGAAAAGGCATAGCTTACGCTGAAAGTTTCTTAGGAGGAGAGTACAAACCAACTACTACAAAAAACTGGTTAAATTTTTACAATAAAATGGAGCATTCGGTAGAAGCGAGAATGATGGCGCTAGAGAGGCTCTATGATTTTAATGGAAAAAAGACACGCATTTTTCCGATGCAATTGGATTATACAAACGTCGTTAAATGGCAAAGCAATTTACGTCAGGAAGTGACATTTGCGGTGGGGCCAAATACATCAAGGCTTCGTGGAGTAGATAGTGTAGGGTCCAAAAATTCAAGCTGGTTTGATAGAACTTACTTTCGAACATTCAAGCTAGATTATTCATTTGATAAAAATCTTCATCTTGTTGTCGGTGGAGCTAATCTCCCTTTAGGGTTGCGATTAATTGATCACACGGCCTATGTAAGAGAGAGAAATCGTTTGGGAGTAACAGATGTTCCCATACAAGTTCAATATTTAAATCTATCAAAAGAGTGGCAACAAACTTATCTCGTTTATTCACCCAACCCAACTGATGGGGTGAGTAATCGAGAATATGGAGCGGCAACAAAGCAAGAGTATTTTCCGTTAACAAATCTCTCATTAGGCGCTCAAGCATTGATTGCAAAAGGAAAGTCCATAGATCGAGAGATTCTTGGGATGTTTTCTCGCTTTGGGAAAGGTCCTTGGGCCTTATTGGCAGAAATGGATTATACAAAGAGACATCTCGTGTCTTCAGATACGAAGTTTGATCAATGGACAAGCATTCTTGAAGGAAGTTACTTTTTCAAAGATTATTTGCGTTCTTCATTGGGATTTCAAACTTTAAGGGTTAACAATCCATTTAAAGAAAAAGAAGAACTCTATACATTTAACAATGAATTTAAGTTTTCATCTCATTTGTCTTTCATTTTGGAGTATAGACAAAAGAGCACGGATCTATTGTTAGAGAAAATGATTTTTGGACAGGTCTTTTTAAATTGGTGGTAGTTAGGAGCTGGTATGAAGAAATTACTTTTCTCCATTATGATTTTATCTTTTGTTGCCTGTAAAATGGAGACGGGGACAGATGAGAGTTCACGCTTTCAAGTTTTTAACTATGCTGACACCCAAGTGAGTTTTGCAGTTATAAGAGATAGGGTTTTGAGACCTCAGTGTTTGCAATGTCATTCATGGTCCATTGATGAAACTGAAGTGAATAAAAGAATTCTCCCTGGAAATCCTGAGGGCTCAGAGCTCTACAGAATGGTTAAGAACGGACAAATGCCATCAGGTAGTCCAAGACTAAGTGATCAATCACTTAAGTTGGTAGAGCAATATATTGTTCACTTAAGTAAATCGAAAGTAGAAGCACCGATTCCTCTCTCTGCAACTTACTCATCTTTAAAAGTTAATCTCTTTGAAAAAAGTTGTATCCGATGCCACAACCCGGATGTCCTGGCCAAACACCCTAAACGACCTCTTTTAACTTCTAAAAAGGCGATCATTGATCGTTACGATGACATTCTCTACAGTGTCACTGATGCCTGGACTATGAACGACAATGAAATGCCTCCAGCATCAAGTGATGTTCCTCGCGTCTCTGAAGAAGTTGTAAAAATGCTTAAAGAGTGGAAAGATTCAGGTTTTGTAGATTAATTAAAAATAGTTACTTATTATTTTTTTAACTCAGCGATCACTTGTTTTTGAACAGTGATGGCCTCGTCATCAGATAAACCAACAACTTCGCTGAACTCATGAAGAACTAAAGCGCTCGCCTGACTAGGTACTTCGTCTTTATTACATTTTTCGGCAATCGTGAAAGCACTAATACAAATAGAGTGCTTTTTTTGATTGTAAGTGCTGCCGTCAAAAGCAGTTCCATTGCTATCAAAGCATGGGCCAGTTAGTTGAATATCAAGTGAGATTTCTTCCATCACTTCGTGCAAGTTGTTTTCATTGTCAGCAAAAAGAATAGAGTAGAGTGGAAGACTTTCAGAATCCATACTTCCCGTTTTATAGAGAGCGTACTTAGCATTGATAAATTTCTTTAATAAGTTTTTTGAGCCTAAAATAATATTTCTGATTTCTCTCGGGTCTTGTTTTTCAATAGGCCGAGTTGGAGAAATTAAATTTCCTCCACCGCCACTAACACCACCAGCAAATGCTGATACAGACATAAGAGAACATAAGATAATTGCAAACTTCATAGGCCCACCTTATTAAAGTTTCTTATATAATACATTTCTAACAACCTCTAGATCCCCCTGCAATTATTATTCACTAAATTCTAGGTGACTATTTTAGTAATACTAAATAATATAGTTTAGGGAGATAAACTATGAAAAAAGCTTCGATTTATGAGTATAAAAACTATAAGCAGTTCATTTTAGATTGGATTGAAGCAACTCCCAATGAGGGAAGAGGCCAGAGGAAGCTTATCGCAGAGGCCATTGGGTGCCAGAATCCTTTTATTACCCATGTTCTTTCTGGTGATTATCACTTTAGTCCAGAGCAAGCAGAGGCCTGTGCTCGTTATATGGGACTTAATGATGCTGATACCGAATTTTTTATTCTCTTAGTTTTAAAGCAAAGATCGGGCACAAAAACTTTAGAGAACTTATTTTCCAAACAAATTTCCAATCGTTGTGAACAGCACGCGGTTTTAAAAAAGCGTCTCAATATCAAAGAGAGCATGGGCCTAGAAGATCAGATGATTTATTACAGTAGCTGGCATTACGCTGCTATTCATATGGCCTTGATGATTCCTGAGCTTCAAAATTTAAACAGTCTCACTCGTTATTTTAATCTTCCAACTTCAAGGATTACTTCTGTATTACAGTTTCTTGTAGACAATAAGTTGATCGAGCAAAAAGGAGCAAGCTACAAGATAAAAAAATCTGTTCTACACTTGGAAAAAGATTCTCCAATTCTCCCTCAACACCACACTCATTGGAGGCTTCGAGCTGTCGAGGCCATTCAAACTCCAAAACTTGATAACCTTCACTATTCTGGAATTATGTCTTTATCACATGATGATTATGAATGGGTGAGAGAGAAACTTGCAATGCTATTAGAAGAAGTCGTGGAGAGATTAGGGCCATCTAAAGATGAAAAATTAGCGACACTTTGCTTTGATCTTTTTCAAGTATAAAAAAAGTCTTGTCGCAAATCCTTGCGACAAGACCAAAGACAATTAGAATCCCTTTGAAAGCACGTTTCCGTTTTGATCCATATTGACGTTATAAATTTTTCCAGAAGAAAGTTGAATTTTCATTACGATGCTATTAGCTCCTGCTGTTAACTGAACCATCGCAGCTGATTGAGCAACGACTGGAAGATCAGCATTATCAGCTAAATGATCAACGATTGCTTCTGCTCCTAAATCAAGTAAAGTTGCAGCGTCAGCAGCAATAAAGATTGGTCTTGGGTATGCTGAAACAAAGTTTTGGCCAACTGCTTTTACTCTTCCATTTGCATCAAAAGAAATTGTTACAGTGTTGGCCTGAGATGGATTAGCAGATGGAGCATAAGCGATAGTTTGAAGTCCTGTGCCTGTTGATTGAACTGATATAGTTGTAACATTTGTTAAAAAGCTAGCATCGATCTTTCCAGCTTTTGCGTATTTATCGATGATATGAGCAGTTTCCTCAACCGCATTCATTGGTGTGGATGCTGCAGCAAAAAGATTTAAAGACAATCCCAAAGTTACAAGTGCGATTAATTTCTTCATAAAGTTTCCCCCTCAATCCACAATTATTTGTGTTGCTAATAGAGATATCTTTGAAGAAGTTCTCCTTCAATTGATATTTACTAAAAAGATAATAAGAAAATTTAGCGTTACTAAATATTATAGAGATTTCTGTGCTAGAAATTAGAATTTTTAAAAGCAATATTGTATAGTTTTTAAAAATAAAACATGGCGAGGGTCTTTTGATGAGAATATTTAAAACATTATCGGTAGTTATATTTTTGGTCTATTCACTTACCTTACTGGCAAATGAAAAAGTCGTTTGTGTTATTACCAGTGATATTGACTCCAATTCGGCAAATATCACAGTTGATTTGGATCAAGAAAACCACAGAATTAAACATTTCTACCAGGATCGTTTTGTAAATTCTCAAATGGTGGAGAGAATAGAGATTAAAGAAGAGTCCCTGAAAGAGGGAGTTGTTTTAGATAGAGATGGTAGATATATTACAGTTCGTATCCAAAGTGACACTTTCGATTTTGAACACGGGGGCACGCTTAATATTGACACGTTATACAGCGGCGTTTCCGGGAAAAGAGTTGAGTATGTGATGGATATGATAATGGACGATAATGGTCCAGTTCTAGAAAAGAATAATCAGCCGTTTACAAAAATGCTTTTCATTTCAAATCGTTCAATTTTTTTTGGAGT
Source organism: Bacteriovoracales bacterium (assembly GCA_037444575.1). Taxonomy (GTDB): domain Bacteria; phylum Bdellovibrionota; class Bacteriovoracia; order Bacteriovoracales; family Bacteriovoracaceae; genus Bacteriovorax. The sequence continues at coordinate 50,394 of JBBIME010000006.1, read as the reverse complement.
CATTGGCATTAAAGATATAATGTTTAAGGACTAATCGACTCAATTATCTAAATTATTTCTCATGATTTTGATCCAAAGAACGATAAATCATTGTGAAACTAAGAAATGCAATTTTAGTCTGTATTGTTTTTATTCTTACTGTTGTGAGCGTGAAAAAACACACGGACCTCCGGATGCCAGCTTCTGTAGAAGGTGGGGGAGATTGTAACTCACTTGCTAGAGAAATTTTAAGTAGCGAGATTAATTCCACTGATAAAACTCTAGAGCACACCGCTGTCAAAGAAATAACTAGCACTGCACGCGCTTACTTTAGTACATCTGATTCTGAGCATGCGGCCTTGATGTTAGATCTCATCAAGAAAGAACAAAAATCCATTTCTCTTGCTTATTACCAGACTGATGGAAATAAAGTTGGAAATGTTCTCTTTGCCGCCCTCGCTGATGCCGCGAGTAGAGGAGTAAAAGTACGCCTATTGCTTGATGCTTGGAATCCTGATGATTGGATTGATACTCCAGTAAAACTTGAAACTTTGAAAGCACTCTCTGACTTAGGCGTAGAAGTAAAATATTTTAATAACGTTGAACGCGGTACCAATTACGAAAAATTTTTAAGCTTTCTGCATCCTCAGAATTTTAATCGGATGCATGATAAAATCGCAATTTTCGAAGGACAAAATTTTATTATTACCGGCGATAGAATGCCTCAAAACTCAAATTTCAGAATCCAGTTGCGAAAGGGAGCAGCAATAAGAGATGAGAATAATCACATCACTTATAAGTTTAATTATCTTAGTGCAATGGCCGCAGTAAACTCCAGTGAAGTAACCACTAATACAATTAATTTTTACCAAGACTTGTGGAAACTTGGATCATTTAAAAAAATTGAAAACGTTAATAAATTTAGTGTGGAGATCAGAAAGAAGAATCTTTCAAAATTTTTAAAGATCGCTGAAGATAAAGAACTGACAAGGCCAGTAGATGATATCTATAGAAAATTAAAACCTATAGAAAAGGCAGAATATATTTCTGATTCGGTTGAGAAATTAGCAAAACCATACGCTCTTGGAGTTTCGAAGAATTTATTAGAAATGTTCAATCAAGCAAAAGAAGATATTGTTATTTTTTCTCCGTATATGAACTATACAGACGAATACTTAGCTGAATTGAATGCTGCCATAGACAGGGGAGTAAAAATAACCTTTGTCGTACCTTCATGGGAGTCAATAGACACTCCATTGACCCTCCAATTATGGGAAAAACAAGCTGCTGAGTTAAAGGCCCGTGGTGTGAAGATAATTCAGCACCAAGGCCAAGATTTTATGCATATCAAGCTTGCAGTGGTAGATAAGAAAAAAACATTTATCGGGTCTTATAATTTTAATCCACGCTCAACTTTCACAGATCATGAAAGTGGGGTTATTATTTCAGATATGCAATTTGCTTCATCCGTCCATTCGTTCAAACTATTCATTGAAGAAAATGAATCGACGGCCTTTACTCCTAGTAAAAAATCAGTATTAGATAAAATAAAACTTTTTATCATCAGCAAATTGATGAGCTGGTCATTTTTTATATATCGCCAAATGTAGCATTATTTTGAGATGGTAGGCGGGACAGGGGTCGAACCTGCGACCACTTGGATGTCGACCAAGCGCTCTACCACTGAGCTACCCGCCTATAGAAGTACCCATATACTAAAAGTCGCACGTTTTTATGTCAATAATTTCCTTGGCGCATCCTCTTTTTGATCATTATAGTATTACCATGAGAAAACAACGACTGAATCTCAATTTTAAGGGACTTCTTGTCTCTCAATTTAATGAATTTAAGCTTTATTATTTATTGGGAACGATTTGTCTGATTCTGACCCATAAAATTCAAAGTGAGCTGCCTTTTATGGCAAAAGAGCTTGCCGATCTTGTTTCTAAAAATATCAATGAACTTCATCCTTCTAAATTTTTCTGGCTTGCTTTGGGAATTATTGTTTTTAGAACATCATCGCGTATTCTCTTTTTTTATCCTGCCCGTCTTCTGCAAAAACATTTAAGACAAGAGCTGATAGAAAAAATAGAAGGAGCAACACCTCTAAGGTTCCGCCATCTAAGTTCTGGACAACTTTTTCAATACCTCACTGGGGATATTGAACAAATTAGAGCTTTAATTGGTTTTGTTGGACTTCAAGGTGGGAACTTTATTATCGCCATGTTTATCCTTATTCCTAAAATCATAGGTTTTAATTCACACCTGCTTTTGGCCTTATCTCCTATGTTTTGCTCTTTTGTTATTTTTACCTACGTTGTCTCTAAAAATAAAATATACTTTAAGTTAGCTCAGGACACGCAAGGTGAAGTTCAAAACTTAATTATTGAGACCTATGCAGGAAAAAGAACGATAAAAAACTTTCACGCCGAGGAATCATTCACATCTCTATTTGCCGAAAAATCGCTTAAAGAAATGTATTATTTTTATAAATCGAGTCTTGGAATTTCTATAACAATGCCACTGATTACTCTAGGAATTGGGCTATCAATGTTATGGGGAGCTGTGATTATAAAAAATCAGAACCTTGGAGCATCGACTTTAATTCTTTTCTCTGGTTTCATATTCCTTTTAATGGAGCCCATGAGTTATCTATCCTGGGTTGGTGTTGTTGTCTCCAGATCGAGTGCTTCCTGGAATCGTCTGAAAGATTTGGATTCAGTATTAATTACTGAAAAAGATCTTGAAAAAGAGTTATTGGAAAAAAATGAAAGTAATGAGGAGCTTGGATTTAATTTACCTTTTTGGGGTAAACTATTAACTCTGCGGTTTGTCTCTCACAAGTGGAATGTGCTTATTGCAAAAACTGGTCATGGTAAAAGCGAATTACTTTTAAAAATTGCAGAAGTTTTAAGAACAAAAGGACAAAAAATCAGTTTAGTCGCTCAAGATCCGTATATCTATAACGACACAGTTGAAAGAAATATTTTCTTAGGGAAAACGCCAAGTGATGTTGAAAAAAGATATGCAAAAGAGGCCTTAAAAATTCTAGGACTTGATTACATTGAACCAGATTTAGATAAATTAATGAGTCTTGAAGTTGGAGAAAATGGCAAGAGGCTCTCCGGTGGACAGATGAAACGTCTATGTCTTGTTCGAAGTATTATGAGTGGGGCAGATATTCTTATTTGGGATGATCCTTTTTCGTCAGTTGATCTCATTTTAGAGAAAAGTATCATTCAAAGTTTGCGAGCTCACGAAGCACTTAAGAGTAAAACTGTCATTTTAACAGCACATCGTCTTTCAACTGTAAAAAATTCAGAAGTTGTTATCTTCATTGATAAAGAACAAGGAATTATTGAAGAGGGAGGCGTTTTAGAACTTCTCAAACCAACGACCAAAACATATGAATACTTCCAAAAACAAATGGTATAAGTTATTTTTCTTTAAAGGATCAAAAGGGCAAATAACTTTGTTGCTGATCTGCCTTATTATCTCTGCTTATCTTGGAGCAAGAACACCTGGCCTTATTTCAAATCTTTCTCGAAACTACAGCGATGATGTTCTTTTTAACTCATCTGTTATAGCTCTTCTTATAAATTTTCTGTTGGTTTATTCCAACAGAGTCATCTACCAACTTTCTGTAAATAAGTACGTTCGTTTGTTGATTCAATATGCTCGCACAGAAACTTATGGGAGATGGCTTTCTTCTCATGAGCTAGATAGTGATAAATATCCTCAGGGCGAAATTCTCTCTCGAATCATGTCTGATACAGATGCTATTCGTGATTTAATCTCATCGGGATCTTTTGGGATTTTTATTGACCTATGTTTTGTTGTTTCCTGTCTTGTTGGTTTTATAAACCTTCAAAAATTTACTGGTTTTTTTATTGCTGGGGCCGAAATTATAGCAACTGTTCTCCTTTTGTTGGGAAGTCAGCTCATGAGGGATATGTTCATGCGCCTTCGCAATTCTCAAGCTCAAGTTAATAGGGTAACTGCTAATGTGTTGGGTGGTTTTCATCAAATTTATTACACTCGCCATGATCAGTATGCTTCAAAAAAATCTCAAATAGTATTTGAGGATTTTTTACATAAACAGAATCAAGTCAATACTATGGATGCCACTTATTACGCCTTGGCTGAATCTCTTTATCCTATTTTATTAGCGCTTGTTATTTTTATTTTTCCTTATTCTCATCTCACAGAAGCAGCACTTATTTTTGCAATCGTTGATTTAATTCAACGCTCTATTAATCCCATCAAAGAAATTTCAGGAAAAATTGCCAATATTCAACGAGCAGCTACTGGAATTGATCGCATTCAGCATTTTTTAAACGATATTCCAGAACAGAGTTTCTCTTCTTTGGAAGATTTTAAGAAAACTGCTTTTCAAAAATTGAAAGTTGATTTGGATTATTTCGAATACCCTAAAAGAGCTACAAAAAATATAGAAAACACGGAAGTAGAACGCGAGCAATTTTCACTTTCTGATATTCATTTCGAAGGTCATCCAGGAGAACTCATTGGTATCGTAGGTCTCTCTGGAAGTGGAAAATCAACTCTTCTTAATATCTTGGCCGGAAATATTCTCGCTCCAAAAGCACAAGTAAAAATAATAATGGGGCAAGAAAACGAGAGATATGAGCTTCAATTAAAAGATCTTGAGGAATATAGAAGAGAGGTGAGTATTGTCTCGCAAGACTCGCATATTTTTAGTGAAAGCTTGATGTTTAATATCACTTTAAAACGCAAAGAGCCTTCTGATTTTATGGAGAGCTGGAATTTTCTAACGGAGAACATCCCCTATTTAAAAAGCTGGGGATTGGGACCTCATGACATCGTAATTCCTTCGCGTTTATCTCTTGGGCAACGCCAACTCCTTGCTGGCGTTCGTGCTTGTTATTTAAAAAAGAACGTTGTTTTCTTTGATGAAATTTCCTCTGCTCTTGATTCAGATCTTGAATATGCATTAAGAAAACTCGTTCTTCTTATTCAAAAGTTTTCTCTCACAATTATCGTTGCCCATAGAGTTGAAACGATTATCAATGCCAATAAAATTTTAGTAATGAAAAATGGCCGAGTAAAAGACATCGGTATTCATGACGAACTCATTACACGTTCAGATGTCTACCAAGATTTTATCCGAGAGCTATCGCATTCTTGATTAAAGAGAGATATCATTAAGGGTATTTAATTTTATAAGCTTTTAACAATAGAACATGGAGAGTCTATGAAAAGGAATAAATTAGGCCTTACACTCACTGGTCTTTTTTCAGTCATGATTGTTTTCTTTGCTTGTCAAAAGCAAGCAGATTCAAAACCAAATTTTATCTTTAAGCCAGCACCAGCTGCAGGTGTAGCTGCCAAAATCGGTGATGAGCAAATTTTAGAAAAAGATCTGAATGCAGGTATTGAAAGTGATCTTTACGATGCTGAAATGAAAGTTTATGAAATTAAATTTGGTAAACTTCAGGCGATGCTTCTGGAAAAATTCATGAATCAAGATCCGAATAAAAAAGGTCTTTCAAATGACGACTTCCTAAATAAGTATATTGCTAAAGATGTTAAAGTATCTGACGCAGAAATTGAAAAATTTATCAAAGATCGCCAGATTCCAAAAGATCAAATTAATCCTGAAATTCGTGAGCGCATTAAGCAATATTTAGAAGTTGAAGCAAAGAAGTTAGCTGTTGATAAGTGGATTGCTGATAAAACGAAGAAAACTCCAGTGGAAGTTTATATTCAAAAACCACAAAGACCAGTATTCGATGTAAATATCAAGGATGCTCCTTTCAAAGGGAAGGCAGATGCAAAAGTAACAATTGTTGAATATTCAGATTTTCAATGTCCATTCTGTTCAAAGGCATCTTTAACAGTAGCAGCGCTTGAAAAGAAGTATGGGAATAAATTAAAAGTTGCTTATAAGAACTATCCACTCCCTTTTCACTCTCAAGCTCGTCTTGCTGCTGAAGCAGCTCTTTGTGCCGGGGAGCAGGATTCGAAATTATTCTGGAAAATGCATGATGCTATGTTTGCTGATCAAACTAAGCTCGATAAAGAAAATCTACTTGCTACAGCTAAAAAGATTGGTGTGAAGGAAGCAGACTTTAAATCTTGTCTTGAGGCTACAAAACATAAGGCCGTAATTGATAGCGACATGGCTGAAGGTCAGAAGCTTGGAATTAAATCAACTCCAACTTTCTTTATCAATGGAAAGCTTGTTAGTGGGGCACAGCCAATTGAGGTTTTTTCAGAAGTTATCGACGAAGAGCTAGCAAAATAGTCAACTGATCCAATTTTTAAAGAGGGAAAAGGGCAACTTTTCCCTCTCCAAAAGAACTCCTCCCTATTATATAATTATTCTATTGTCGACCACTCAGGTATAGACAGCAATTAGGATAATTAATGGACGTTAAAGATTATTCTCAAAAATTAGATCAAGCTCGCGATAAATATCGCCAGGCCCAAGAGGACTTGCGTTCTTCTTATGACAAAAGCATTGATGATAACAAAACTACTTTTGATAATAAAACAAAGAAGCTGTCCCAAAATTACGACAAACAAAAGTCAGATCTAGAAGAACAGAATTTAATCAACAATCAAGCATACTCAGATAAAACGAAAAAGGTCATTTCGGAACGCCAAGAAAGTTTTAGAAATGATATCAAAAAAAATAGCGATAAATTTGACCAAGAACGACAAGAGATGAAAGCGGATTTTAGTGATAGGCTTTCAAATTTAAGTACTTCGTATAAGAAAAGTACAGATGAAAATAATCGCCTGCATGATCAAGCATTAAAATCGATGGGTGATAAATACACCAGTGCCAATAATAATTATAAATCGAATTTTGATCAGCAGATTAACCATTTAGAAGAGAAGAATAAAAACGATTTTAAAGCGATAAAAGATGAGAGCCATAAGGCCCAAATCGACCAAGATCAATCTAATCAAGACAACCTTCAGAATTTGCGTGCTAGCAATCAAGAAGAGAAATTTAAAGAAGTGTCTCGCTTAAAAAATGACAATGAGAGTTTGCGAACAAATTTTGAAAGAGAAAGAGCATCCATGACAGAAGAAAAGGAAGCTCGTATTGCTGACGTAATGAAGTCTAAAAAGATAGAGAGTGAAGAAGGGCAGAAAAATTTCTCTAATCTTCAGGAAGAGATTCGCAATAGAAATTTAGCTTCAGAAGAAAAAGTTAAACGTGATCACCTTGCAGAATCTAAGGCACTTGAAAAAAAATTTACTGATGATCTTCGCAATATGCAACACGTGACTAATCAAAAAATTAAAGGCGGGAATGAAGTCTCAACTTTAAAAGATGAGAATAAGCAGTTAGTAAATTCTTATGAAAGCAGATTGGCATCTTCACGCGATGAAGCTAAGAAAAATGCAGCAATTAGCACAGAGAAAGAGCAAAATATCGACGCCGGCTATCGAGAAAAATTAAAGTCCTTGAAATTATCAAATGTAGAGGATCTGGATAGAAAAGAAACTGAGCTAACAGCACAGAATAAAAGATCTCTTCAAGAATTTAGAGATCGAAATGATACTGTTATTGACCGATATAAAACAGAGATTTCAAAAAATAGATCCGAAACTGAAGATAAGCTAAGTAAGGCCGACTCTAAGTCTAAAGGTCAATTAAAAGAGCAAAGAGTTGAGTTCGGAAAGTTTGTTAATAATGTTAATGCTAAAAAAATGGAAGAAATCTCTTCTATTAAAGATGAATTTTCTAAAGATAAAACTAACTTCATTGAGAAAACTCGAAAAGATGTGAGTGATGAAAAACAACAAATGAAGGAAAACTTTAATCATCAGATAAGCTTAAAAGATGAACTCTATGAGAGAAAGCTTGCAGAGATGGAAAAGCAGACAAATAAAATTATTGAAAATTATGAGAATCGAATAGAGCGTTTAGTTGGAAAGTCAGAAAAAGAAGTCCAATCAATAAAAACAATCGAAGAAGAAAGAAGGGCCAAGGAAAACCAGGCAACAAAAATTGCACTTGATGGCCAAAGTCAAGAGCATATGGCGGAAATGGCCAACCTAAGAAACAAATATGAAAACATGATTGGTAAAGACCGTGCAGTCACAGAATTGCAGACCAATCGTTTAGTTCAGAGATATGAGGATCAACTAGAGCGTGAACGCACTGATCATCAAAAAGAGCTCTCGATGAGACTCGGTGAATCTCAAGCTCAATTTGAAAGATTGTTTAAAACAAGTGAGCTAGAGAAAGACTCTATACGCAATCAATATGAGCAGCGCATAGAAAACATGAAAAACGCATCACTTCTTCAAGGCAATTCAAAAAAAGCCTAGTTAGTGTTATCCTAAGAGAATATAAGACAAGAAATAACTTCTTTAATAATTTAGGAAGTCTTAGAACATTAGGATCTACATGAGACGCGCAAAAATTGTGGCCACTATCGGGCCTTCATCTTCTTCAAAAGAAATGTTAATTAAACTCATTGAAGCAGGAGTTAATGTCTGCAGAATTAATATGAGTCATGGAACGTATGAGGGACATCAGACCGTTATTCAAAACATACGACAAGCAAGTGTTGAAACAGGATATGAAGTCGCTATTCTCGCTGATTTGCAAGGCCCAAAAATTAGAGTTGATAAACTGCCTGAGCCACTAAAACTTGAAAGCGGATCAGAGTGGGTAATCGGAGCAACAAAAATAAAGGATAGTTATCCAGAGTACAAAGAAAAATATATTCCTACGATTTATGAAAATCTTGTTAAAGATTGTCACGATGGAGCTCGAATTCTTTTTGATGATGGTTTAATCATCGCTGAGGCCATCACAAAAGATAGAGACGTTTATAAAATAAAAATAAAAGTAGGTGGGACTCTAAAATCCAATAAAGGAATTAATCTTCCCGATTGCGATGTTTCTGCTCCTGCGTTCACAGAAAAAGATAGAGAAGATTTAATGTTTGCTCTCAAAGAGGGAGCCGATTATGTGGCCCTTTCTTTTGTAAGAAAAAAAGAAGATATCTTAGCTGTAAAACGACTTTTACATTCATTAAAAGTTAATGTTCCCATCGTTTCAAAAATTGAAAAGCCTCAGGCCGTAGATAATATCGATGAAATTCTCTCTGTAACAGATATGATCATGGTTGCCCGTGGAGATATGGGAGTAGAGGTTGGAAATCATCTGGTTCCTTCAATTCAAAAAAAATTAATCAGCAAATGTAATGCTCTTGGCATTCCTGTTATCACTGCGACTCAGATGCTTGAAAGCATGACTGATAATCCAACGCCAACACGTGCAGAGGCTTCAGATGTGGCCAATGCTATTTGGGATGGAACTGATGCCGTTATGCTCTCTGGTGAAACAGCATCTGGAAAATATCCCGTTGAAACAATCAAAATGATGGATAGTATTGTTTGTGAAGCAGAGAAAACTCCAAAAGAGAGACCATTTCTTCGCAATCAGGATCTTTCAAGCGTTACAGCTTCAGTTATGGTCGCTGCTTCGATGATTGCAGAAAAAATTGGCGCAAAAAGAATTATTTCTGTCACAGAATCAGGATCATCTTGTTTACGGATTACTCAGTTTCGCCCAATTGTTCCAGTTCTAGGAATTACAAATTCAATGAAGGTCGCTAGAAGAATGTGCCTTTATTGGGGTGTGAGTCCTTTTCTTGTCATTGAAGAAAGTCAGGAAAATACGGATTTCATGAAAAACATCATGGGTGAAATCAAAGAAAGATTAAATTTACAAAATGGCGATAAGATCGTTATGACTAAAGGGGATGGGAAGTTCTTCTCACAAGGAAGTTCAAACTCCGTTAAAGTTGAAGTCATTCGTGATATTCCAAAAGTTAAAGGTGGCTCTCAAGGTTTAGATGAGGCCAGTGATGACACTAAAAAAATTCTTCTTGATACAACTGTCTGTGGTACATGCCAGGCCTGTGTTCAAGTGTGTCCATACGATATTTGGGCCGTAAATAAGAATGAAAACAAAAGCACTTATATAGAAGCTTCGAATGTTTCAAAATGCACAATGGACATGGCCTGTGTTGAAAGTTGTCCCATGGGAGCAATTGAGATAATTCCTTTGAAATTTTAAATGACTATATTTTCCAATGAATTGTTAGATAAGTGGGGGATTGTCGATTTCGGATTTACTTCTGAATCGACGCCTCGATCACTTGATTCCTACAATAAATGGGTGAGTGAAGAAAAGCATTTACCACTTACTTATCTCGAAGGTGAGCGAAAAGATAAAAGACAAAGCGTAAAAGAACATTGGTCAGAATTTCAATCGGCCGTCGTTTTTCTATTTTCATATCATGACAGTCATCAGAAATTACAAAATCTTTATCGACAAGATCCAAACTGGAACGGATTAAAACTCGCTTCCTATACTATTGGCTTTGAAGGCGAAGATTATCATTATCTAATCAAAGATCGACTGATTGAAATAGGTGAGCTTTTAAAGAGTCTTTATCCTAATCTAGAATACAAATTAACTCTCGATACACATCCTGTACTAGAACGAGATCTCGCCATGCGAGCAGGCCTTGGTTGGTTTGGAAAAAATTCCATGCTGATCAATAAAGACAATGGAAGTTTTTTTATCATTGGATCTCTCCTTTTAAATCAAGATCTAAAACAGCTCGAACGAAAAACAGAAGTGGATCATTGCGGTCAGTGCACTCGCTGTATTGATGCTTGCCCGACTCAAGCTATTGATCCAGTGTCGAGAACGATTGTTGCCCAGGATTGCATTAGTACATTTACCATTGAGCAGTTTAAACTCGATACTATTCCAAGTGAGAAAATGACTTTAAAAGAGGGAACTCTTTTTGGGTGCGATATTTGTCAGGATGTTTGTCCTTGGAATAAGCGAGTTGATCGCAAAAATCCTACAAACGATTTCAGCTTTCAATATCCCGAACAAAAAAAGATTCTGAATTTTTTTCTTTTGAGAGATCAGAAAAAAATAGCAGAAGAATTAGAATCTATGAGTGAAGGAGAATTTAAAAGAAAGTTTGCAAAAACTTCTTTTGAACGTTCAGGTAGAAGAGGGCTGCTAAAAAATATTATATATTTCTTAAAAGAAGGGGGATTTGCTATCCCCCCCAAAAATTAATTCTATCGTGAAATATTTTTTGAAAATGAAGCTTCACTAGTAATTCGTGCTATATCTTCATCGCTTGCATCCACGAATTTTACGTTAACAATACATGCATTCTTAAAGCTTTGTTTTTCAATATTTCCACTTATTGTAGCGTTCGAAATAATTGAATCGTCAAATGTATGCTCTGTTTTTAGTTTTATCGACAAACTCACTAATATCGAATCATCAAATTCATTCCTGTCAAAATGACTTAAAAATCCTTCTTTATAAATCTTATTATGACTTAATGCCATTTTTGTGTCCGCACCCCATTGATATCTTTCTTTCCATGTATTTATTTCTTCAAAAGAAAAGCCTCTTTCTTTTAAGCATATATCTAAATCTTTTATCTGTTCACTACTTAGACCCTTAATCCCAGAAGCGAACGATAAATTCGATATGAATAGAGTTGATAGAATAAACATATAAAACTTAGACATAAAAACCTCCAAAAAATGGGACTTGTATATGTTGTATATTGCCTTCATTCTAAAGACTTTCTAAATTTTTGTAATGGACTTGAAAATTTTATCTGGATAAGTGTCAAAAAAGTAGACAGGGAGAGGGCCCTAAGTGGTTATATATTCTTTCTTAGGGCATCCACGATATTCATTGTCGCTGCTCTCCTTGCTGGGATATAAGTCGCAATAACAGCTGTAATTAAAGCAAGTGCGCTTGCATAGAGCACTGAAGAAAAAAGAAAATTAATATGCAAAGTAAAGGGCACAGAGGCACCTGGCATTTCGGTTACAATTTTTACAGCGTGAATGACTTGAATAATAACCCATGAGCCAACTGATCCAACGAATGCTCCAATTGAAGTTATAATTAAACTTTCTAAAACAAACTGTCCGATAACATCACTTCTTTTTTCTCCGAAAGAGCGAAGTGTACCGATTTCTCCTGTTCTCTCAACAACAGTCATACTGACGGCATTTAGTATTCCTAAAAACATAAGAGCGAGAAGGATCCCCTCTATAATTCGATTTTGAACGCCATAGAATTTCTCACATTGTCTAAATAAAACTGCAAGACTTCTCCAGCTGCGGGCCATAAGTTTTGTATCACCAGCTTTTAATTCGACATTGATTCTTCCTTCATTGGCTTCCGCTTGAGGAAGTTTATCAAATTTAAAAACAGCAATATCAACATTAGGTGTATCTAAAACAATTTGAGCAATTGGAAGTGGCATGTAGATAACTTGTGAATCAATTTCATCAATACCTGCTGAAAAAATACCAGAAACAGTGATGTCCATGGCGTTCATGACTCCGTCAACTGTGTTGGTTAACACTGTAATATTATCTCCAGGTTTTACATTCATTTGCTTAGCGAGAAGTTGCCCTATCATTCCTTCCTTCGCACTATTGTCAGCGAAAGGTTGACCAGACATTATTCTCATACTCTTAGAAAAATTGGGCTCACCAAAAATATCGATCCCTATAATTTTTCCTCCAATAGAAAGATCACCATTGCTGACAAGACCAAAGAAGCTCAGACGACCACTTACTTTTATGACCTCTGGGTGAAGCTCTTTTATATGTTTTAATTCATCGAGGTGAAACATGCGATCCTTTCTGCTTTCTTTACCAGGATTCCAAAATTTTTCTTTAGCAATTTGCATGTTTCCATACTGGTTTTCAGCAGCAATATGTCTTAAGGCCTTGAGCACGAAATCTGAAATTCCATGAAAAAGAATTATTGAACAAACTGCACCGGCAATCATTCCAATGGAGAGAAGACTTCTAAGACGATGACGAGTGATACTTCTTATTGCAATTTTTAATCGCATCAGAGAAAACATTTTTTTTAAAAATATCAAACTCATTTTCTCACCTCCGCAACGATCTGCCCGTCGGAGATTTTGATTTGTCTTTGAGTTCTTGAGATCAAATCATTGTCATGGCTACAAAGCATGACAGTGACTTTCAGGTCTTCTTGAAGTCTTATCAAAAGTTCAAACACTTCATCTGAGGTTTTAGTATCAAGATTGGCAGTAGGTTCATCGGCCAATATTAGAGTTGGATTTTTTACAATCGCGCGAGCAAAGGCCACACGTTGACGTTGCCCACCACTTAATTGAGAAGGCTTGTGATGAGTGAAGTTTTCTAGTCCTACCTTTTTAAGAGCAAGATGAGCGCGCTCGATTCTTTCTTCTTCTGAATAATTTAACAGCATAAGAGGATATTCAACATTTTCTAGCGCACTTAAAAGAGGAAGAAGGTTGAATGTTTGAAAAATAAATCCAATTTCTTTTGCTCGAATGAGAGAGAGTTCATCATCAGAAATTGTTTTGATGTTTGTATTTTTAAAATAAAGCTTCCCAGTACTAGGAGGGTCAATAAGACCTGCTAAGTTAAGAAGAGTCGTTTTTCCACTTCCAGATTTCCCCGATAGTCCTACGAATTCTCCAGTATGAATTTTTAAATTGATGTCTTTTAAGGCCGTAAAATCTATTCCTTCAGAAGAAAAGATCTTATAAACGTTCTCAAAATTTAAGATGGTCTCACTCATATAGCACCTAAAATTGGAAATAATTTTTTAATGAAAAAAAGACGCTGCTGATATTTTTATATTTATTCAGATTGCTGGAAGTATCACCAAAATAAAATTGGCCACCAAATTTCAGATCCGTTGAGCTATTGATAGGCCAGTTTAGTAAAGTCTGGATTGAGTGGCCCGTGAAATTAAATTCATGGGTATAGGATAATTCCAACGATTTATCATTTACGAAATTCTTAGTAATTTTTCCAATTAAATATTTTTCTTTTTTCTGTCTGAATGAATTGGGTTTAATATCTTTTAAGTTAGATTGAGCAAATATAAGAACACCTGAATAATCATTATATGTAGGGGTGTCGATGCTTACTAAGGCGTTAAGTGTATCACTTGAGAAGGATTTCAGCTGAAAATTTTCTACATAATTAATCATCTTGTTTTGTGTAAACACAATATCTGATCGTAAAACAAAATCATAAATAGTTTTTGCTAAAGAGATTCCTGTGCTTTTAATCTTTGAATGATCTTCAGTTAAGTTTATGTTCGTAAGAGTCGCAGACTTTAATGTGTAATGAGGATCGCGATCCATATAAGAATAACCAAAGAGGCCGAAGTCAAATCCACCATAACTTCCTGCAAATTTTCCACCCAATTCAGACTTTTTAAAAATCGCAGGAGTCTTTTCTTTATCAACATTGAGAGTTGTCACAGAAAGAAGATCTCCAGCATATAGTTCAGGAGGAAGTGATTTTGAAAATCGGGGTTCAGGAGAGTAGAGAAATTGAAGTGATCCAGAAAATCCGCCAATAGAAAAAAATGTTTTTCCATTAAAGAGAAGAAGAGGGAGCCGTGCTTCACTTGCTTCGCTATAGAGAGTTTCTCTTAAGTCTTTTGGATTAATAATGTCGGCATAATTAAGTCCATAAGCTTCTCCCCAGACAACTTCTTGATAGCCTAGTTGTGCGACCCAATTATCACTTTTATATTTGAGATAGTTCTCTCCTAAATAGACCATGTACATATCTTTTTTAGAAGGAGTGCTTTTCGTATTTAGATCTGCATTGATTGAATTACTCGTCCAGCGAAGTTGATTAAGTGCTGAGAGACTACCACCAAAGTCAGTTGCTTGTTCAACTTGAGCGCGAGTCTGTTGTCCATAGTTTTGCGCGCTTTCCGTGTATGAGGAAAGACGAGCTGATAAAAAGCCTCTCGTTTGATAGTGCCATGACTCTGCATCGGCCTTTGAACAAAGACTCAAAAGTGTTGAAGAGATTAGAATGAGAGTGAATGATGTTGATTTTATCAAAACTCAAGCCTTTCTTTATTAAATAAACTATCGGGAAATTTCTCAGGCTTGTGATCATCAAAAACTAAGGTCGATACTTTATCTTTTTGAAGATAATCTTGAATAACCATTTTGGTAGCTCGTGCCATCCCTTGAATGTTTTTGAAATCAGAAAATGTGGCCCTTTTTAATGGCTTCCCAGAGATCGCAAAGAATGTAGCTTCCCTCGGACTATAATCTTTTTTAGAGACAACGTACTCAATTTTTCCGTAAGTGACTTTGTTGTTTTTTGCTTTTAGAGCAAGGTGGTAGGCATTCTCTTCTTTTTTATCTGTATCCATCAATGTTGCTTCATAGTCTTCAGCGTAGTTAGTTCTCGCAATATCTCCATTGGAAACTTGTCCTGTTAGTTTTTGCTCAAGAGAAATACGCAAAGGTTTTTTTATATTAGGAGTAAAAAGCCAAATATCATAATCCTTCATCAAGAGTTTTCTTCCTCTGGATCTCTCTGGCGCAGTTTGCTCAGTAAGAGTGTTGTTCACATCTCTAAAATAAACATGATAAATTTCTTTCTTGTTTTCTTGATCAGTGACAGTGACATTAAATGAATGCGAAACGTTGCCGAGACCTCTTTTTAGATCAGCTTTTTTGACAATCTCATTTGCATTAATTTCACTAAAGGCAACTGATGGAAGTCCAAATAAAACAGAAATGACAAGAGCACTTATTCTCATGATTTTTACCCATTTTTTATTAGCTAATATAAACTAATTGTAGTTGAAAATGATCTCATTACAATGGATTGAAACTGCCTTTAACCCACAATCTCCGAGTGTTTTACTTTACTTTCAATCCCTTTAAAAAAAGATGTCAGAAAAAGCACCCATGAAATACCAAAAAGAATTCCACTGCATACGTCACTTGGATAATGAACACCAAGATACAGTCTTGAAAATGCTGTTAGTAGAGTTAAAATGCAGGCGGTGCTGAAAGCTGCAGTTATGATGGGCAATTTTTTTAAATGACGCCCAATCAATATGGCCATTGTAAAAAAAGTAACTGTAGCAATCAATGAATGTCCGCTAGGATAAGATTGTCCTGTGACTTCTACTAAATGAGTGATGACTTGAGGTCTGGGTCTTCCAACGAAGGCCTTGATGGCAAAGCCCCAAAGAGATCCTCCAATAACATTTGAGAGGTAAAAGTAGAGTCCAATTCGATCCTTTTTAATAATCAAAAGTGAAATGGCAACAATTGAAACGATGATAATAAATGAGGGTGAACCCATGGCAGTAATATCAACAGCGATCCCGTTAAGTTCGGGGCGCCTTATATGTTTGCCAATAAATAGTAGAATACTTTGATCGAATTTTTGTAATCTACCAATTTCAGAAAGTTCAGAGGTTAATTTTATAAAGAGACCTAGAAAAAAAATTGCGGT
Organism: Bacteriovoracales bacterium; assembly: GCA_037444575.1. GTDB lineage: Bacteria > Bdellovibrionota > Bacteriovoracia > Bacteriovoracales > Bacteriovoracaceae > Bacteriovorax. Next base: position 34,044 of record JBBIME010000006.1, on the reverse strand, counting down.
TGAGAACCATCCTAGCAATTTTTTATTTTCAGGATTTGAAAGAGAAAAATATTTAAGCCACTTAATCATCAGCCTAGCTTAACAGTTTGTTTGCAAGTTCTAAAGAAGAATTGTTATAATGAGATGTAATGAAAAATCAAAATCTATTTATTCGCATCCTCTATTCGCTGCGGGGATTAAAGAGTGCTTGGGGAACAGAAAAAAGTTTTCGTTCTCAAGTTGTGATTACATTTTTAATTATACCAACGATAGCTTTTTTGAAAGCTTCTCCTATATGGTGGGCCGTTTTTATATTGATTATTGGGGCCACATTAGCAGCAGAATTATTTAACACCGCTTTGGAATATTTGTGTGATCACGTCAATCCTAATTTTCATCCTCAGATTGGCAAAGCAAAAGACTGTGCAGCAGCTGGTGTTTTAATTTTAAGTATTACATCGATTATTATATTTTTATTTTTTCTCATTGAAAAACTTGGACACTCTTAATGAAACAATTTCTCTTCGTTTTGCTTCTATCATTTTATTCCTTTAATTCTTATTCTTCCGAATTTTTTGATGAAATGAAAGAAGATGCTAGCTCTCCTTTCAATACAAGCGCCATTAAAGCTCTAGGAATTGGAGGGGGATTAACGATTATCAGCTTAATATTTAATGACGAATCCAAGCGTTTTCAAGCAGATCTTGCAAGACATCGACCTTTAAAAAAATATTCAAAGCTTGGTGATATTCTAGGACAAACGGTTCCCAATATTGCTTATGCATTAGCTATGGGAAGTGATTACTTAATAACTAAAGATCAAAAATCACTCGATCGGACAATTCTTATGACAAAGGCCACATTGTACTCAGGGGCCTTGACCGACATTATGAAGTGGACTATCAACGAGAAAAGACCAAATGGGTCCAAGCACTCTTTTCCATCAGGACATACCACTACGGCCTTTGCATTCTCGTCCGTTGTTGCCATGGAGCACTCACTTCCTTGGGGAATTGCAGCTAATGCCATGGCCGCCTTTGTCGGATTTAGTAGAATGAATGACAATGCTCACTTCCTTCATGATGTTCTCGCAGGGGCCACTATCGGAACAATGTATGGAGTAGGAGTATGGAATGCCAAAAAAAATAGAGATGAAAAAAAATCATCTCAAACAGTATTCATGCTTGTTCCACTAAATGATGGTCTGGCTGCCCACTACGCGTTAGATTTTTAGTTTTATTTTGGTTCAGTCATTTCTCTTAAATTTAGAAGTTTGTTAAATTGTTCTTCCGTTAAAATATTTTGTTTTTTTATCAGATCAAAAATTGATTTATTTTCGGCCACTGCCTTTTTTGCCATTTCGGCTGCTTTGGCATAACCGATGATCGGGCTAATAGCGGTTGCTATTTGACTTGTTAGTCCCGCATATTTTTCACATTGCAACTCATTTGCCTTAATTCCATTAATACATAACTCGCGAATTGATCGAAGTGCGTGAGTCATAATATGAGTTGATTCCAAAGCGAGGTGGGCCATAAGAGGCATCATCACGTTGAGTTCGAGCTGGCCTGCCTGGATAGCAAAGCTCATTGATTGATCATTTCCAATAACTTTATAAAAAACCTGATTTCCCATCTCTAGAATGGATGGATTAACTTTACCAGGCATAATGCTTGATCCTGGCTGAGTAGAGGGAAGAAAGATCTCTGAAAGCCCAGTATTTGGACCTGAACTTAGCAATCTTAGATCATTTAATATTCTCGTTAATTCTAAAGCGGCTGCTCGTAGAGCATTGGAGTAAATCATCATGGGAAGTTGGGACTGCATGGCCTCAAACATATTAGGAGCTAATGTTAAATTATCATCATGAAAGAGGAATTGAAGCTCATTTAAAATATTTTCTCTATAGCCATGTGGAACATTAATTCCACTACCAACTGCAGATCCTCCAATTCCAAGTACACGTAAATAAGTTTGAGCATGCACAATCAGATCTTTTAAATGATCGACACTTGCTTTGTATGCTGAGAATTCTTGCCCTAATCGAATGGGAACCGCATCTTGTAAGTGTGTTCGTCCTGATTTAATAACATTATCAAATTGAACTGCCTTAACTTCTAATGCTGAAGAAAAAAGAGATATTTCTCTTACTAGTTCTCGAGAAAGAACTAAAGTCGAAAGTCTCATTACTGTAGGGTAAGTATCATTGGTACTTTGTGACATATTGACGTGATCATTCGGATGAACACTGTAATAAGTTCCGAGTTTATTTCCTAACATTTCATTGGCCCGATTAGCGATGACTTCGTTGGCATTCATGTTTTGAGATGTTCCGGCCCCTGCTTGATAAGTATCGATGATAAAATATTTTTCTGGATATTTTGAAAAATCAATTTTAAGGAGATCATCAACTGCCATTACAATCGCATCGGCCCTTTCATCCGATAGAGCGTTTGTCTTTTTATTGGCAATCGCTGCAGCCTTTTTTAAAAGCAAATATGATTTGATTAACTGAGGATGTATCTGAGTCCCACTAATTTGAAAATTTTGTGAAGCCCGATAAGATTGAATACCGTAGTAAACATCTTCAGGAATTTCGAGTTCGCCAAGACTGTCTTTCTCAATTCGCATAAAACACCTCAGGTTAGAGGGAAGTTCGCTTTTAAATTGTGATTAAAAAATCCCATAAATTCAAAGTGATTTATCGTTTGCATTGATAAATTCTCCCTATGAGAACGATGCTTTTTATATATTTATTGTGATTTTTTACCTCTGATACCGTGATCTTAACGAGAATATATTCGGGGAATGAATATGATAAAAATATTGGCGTTTGCAGGAAGTACAAGAACAGAGTCTTATAATAAAAAACTACTTAAAATTGCAGTCTTCGGAGCTAGAGAAGCTGGTGCAGTTGTCACAGAAATAGATCTTCGCGATTATCCACTCCCAATTTATGATGGGGATCTAGAACACTCAGAAGGAATTCCAAAAAATGGAAGAAAGCTCAAAGATCTTTTTGCTGAAAACCACGGACTTTTGCTAGCACTCCCTGAATACAATAGTTCAATGTCTGGAGTGTTTAAAAATGCGATTGATTGGGTCTCTCGTGAAGATAAAGGGGAAGCTCCTCTTCATTGTTTTACTGGAAAAGTCGCTGGATTAATAAGTACCTCTCCTGGGCCATTAGGAGGCCTCAGAGGGTTAGTTCATGCGCGATCGATGCTTGAAAACATCAATGTTATCGTTATGCCTGAGCAAGTTTGTATTGGAAAGGCCAATGAAGCCTTTGATCAATACGGGAACTTAAAAAATGAGTTACAAAAAAAATCTATTGAGAAACTAGGCTCTAACCTTGTTGACCTCACGTTGAGAGTACGAGGATTTCAAAGCAGGTAACTAACGTGAATTAAGCTATTGTTAAGAAAAAAATAGGTTAGTCATCAAAGTGCTTAATTTTTAAATATTCTCATCACAACTAAATCTTTTTACGAATTACTAATGCTTTCTAAACTCTCTGTAAAATAAATAGTATCTACTCAATTCCTTGGAATTCATTCTGATTCTTTGCTAAATATCACCTGCGGACTATATTTTTAAACCCAGGTGAGTATGCCTAAAGAGTTAGCGCCTTATACAATTTTTTTAACGGTGTTTATCTTATTAAACGTCGGTATCTACTTCGTCATTCAATTAAATGCGAAGGAGAAGATTTTTAAGGAATTATTTTTCTATTGGCTTTCTGTTTTATTAGTAATGATCTGTGAAAGTATGGTTAAGGACGGAAAGCTAGGATTAAGTCTTATATTTCTCACCAACTTTGTCCCTATCATGATCTCTACAACCTACCTAACACGTGTCCATGGCTATAAGATTAATTATCGCTTTTACCTGGCAGCTGTTCCTCTAACGATAGGATTAACGGTCTTTCTTAATTCGTTAAATCTGCCGTTTCATATAATTTCAGCTCCAGTCGTATTGATCAATATTGCTCCTTTCATTGAGGCCCTTTATGTTTCTTTGTTTTTACATAGAAAGGAATTCGGTTTAATTGAAAAAATGATCGGAGGCTTTCTATCAGTTTGGGGAGTCATATGTTGTGTTAATTATGGCCTGTATCGATTCAACCCATCCGTAGTACAGTACGTTTTTGGTTTTGGTTCAGCGTTCGTCGGTTATCTAATGTATTCTATCTTGCTTCCTTTATATTCCATTCAGCAGATTAATCGTAGAAAAACTGAAGTTCTAGAAGCAATGGTTGCTGACAAAACCAAAGAGCTTATTGAAATAAAAAATGAAAAAGAAAAACTTCTTCGTGTATTAGTACATGATATCTCTAATCCACTTCAGGCAGCGATGTTTAAAGTCTCGCAACTAAAGGGCGCACTTCCAGCTGGATCAGATGAATATTCAAGAGTTGAAAAAGTTTCTAAAGGTCTTTCGACCATCAAAGATATCGTTGCTCATGTTAGAGAATACGAGTGCGTTCTACTTGGGATGAGAACAATGGATTTAGAAGAAGTATCTCTTCAGGAGTGCTTAGATGAAATTGAAAATCTCTTTTTAGATCGCTTTAATGAGAAAAATATTCAACTAAATATTTGCAATAGTCTTCATAAAGATACAAAAATCAGAGTCGATAAGACATCTTTTGTTTTCAGTATCGCTTCAAATTTAATTTCAAATGCCTTTAAATTTTCTAAGCCAAATTCAGAAGTTAAAATTGTATGCTTTGAACAAAATTCTGAAATTATATTTGAAGTCATTGATCATGGTGTTGGTATGCCTCATCATACACTGGAGAAAATATTTGACATTGGCGCTTCCGTTTCGAGCCAGGGAACTTTAGGGGAAAAGGGAACAGGATTCGGCCTTCCCATTGTTAAGGCCTATGTAACCAAATTAGGCGGAAGAATTGAGGCCAGGTCATCACAAGATGAAGACAATAGCGGGACAACATTCTCTCTCTATTTGCCACAAACTGGACAAAACAACTCTGCAGAACAAACGTATATGCAATAATTAAGCAGCAATTTTTAATCGTCTGCCATTTCTGCTTTCCCACAATTGATCTAATTCAGAAGTACACCCGAATTTATGAAAAAAATCACGAACATTGTCTTGGTAAAAAGCAACTAGATCAACTGGCGTTTTTTCAGACCCTGCCTGATACTCCAATTTTTCGACGAGAGGAGTTGCACCAAATGTGTATGTTAGCTTATCCATACCTTTAGTCACCCTCATTGTCCCTGTCATCGCATCTTTTCCTGATGCCATATAGTATTCAGCGACCAGCCCTGACAAAATGACTTTCCAAGGGGTGTCACCAAATGAAGTTTTCAATGTTTCTTTTCTAAAGTTTTCACAGACTGTAAATTGAGAGCAGATGACTACGTCAGATCCTTTTGCGCAAAGTTTATTAATTGCATTCTCTGGCCAATACTTAAAATAGGAGTCTTGCAGAGCGGACTGGTCATCCATGTTTGCATCAGAGAAAAAACAGAGAGCTGCACATTCTCCTCGGTAAAGGAGTACAAGAACTTCGTCCTGTCTTGTAAAATCATCAGACGTCAGTTTTCTTACGGAATGAAAGTCTTCTCTGTATGTTTTATCCCATGTATCATGCCACGCTCTAAAACTTAGATCATATACTCGATGAAGTTCTTTTGGATTTAATTTTTTCTTTCCGTTTAAGACATAGACAGACAACTGATTTAGTTCACTCATAATTATCAATCCTCTTTAATTTTTATTACGCTGCTTTTTTTACTGATGATTGAAGCCACTTGTTTTGAAGATCTTCTATGAGAAGATTGTAGGAGTGAGAAGATTGAATAAGATTATTCTCGATGCTTTTTAAATCAGCTTCGCTTAATGAGCCAATCATTTTTACCGCTTCTGCGACATGCTTAGGATCTTCATCTCCATGAACTTGAAAAAAAGTTGCAGATCGTGCCCCATACTTACCTGATATTTCCTTTGCAACTATTGGAGAGAATTTTTGAGCAAGTGCCTCAAGATAAAGAACATATCCCATAAGGGCCAAAGGTCTCTCATGCTCAATTTTAAAATATTGTGGCTCGTAGAAGAGTCGAGTTGTGACTAGCTCAGAAAAATCATCTATATGATATCCTAAATTTTTTAGATCGCTTAAAGCAAGTTTCTCATGATTAAATTCTTCTCCAAGATGCTTAATAAAACGCAAGTGGATAGCTTGTTCTGTTTCATAATTTAATCTTGAAGCACATAAGGCAAGAAGACGAGTAGAGTGTCTGACATAATAAAAAGTTTGTGCCACATAATCGGCATAAAATTCTTTATTATTACTCCACTGACAACTATCAATATGTTCGATAGTTTTTCTAATTTCCTTCTCTAATGTGATAGACAGATTTTTCATGTTACCTACACTGTTTTAAGTTGAGAGATAACACATTCTAATACCGTTTTGTTTTTAAGTGGAAAATCCAACAAATCAAATCCCTTTATTAGCATGTTACGCTTTTACAGGGTAAAAAAACATGCCACAAATTGTTGTTGCTTGCTTGCTAATGATGTAATTTTGCTTATGTGAGTAGAAGAAAAATTTCTTAAGAATTAAGAAATCTTTTTATTATCTTGATGTAGGCAATGAAAAAAAATTAATTTTTTTTATTACCTGGTCATTGCTTCGTTAATAACATTCCATGCAGAGTAGGGAACTTGTGAATAGTAGTTGTCATTAGTACTTACGTTGTAGCAAGTTGCTGATTGATTGTCGTTAATTGGGAAGTGATAATTTGCACCACCTCTTGAATCCCAAATGCCATGACCATCTGAAAAAGCAATAGAGATATCGGTAGGAGCATCACTATTAACTCTTCCAGTAGCACTCCATAAATCGATTCCAGAAGTTAGGAACCCTAAATTGTTCCAATCCGGAGTCACTCTGAAATCTAATTGAACTGTTTGTGAATTGCCATATTTAAAGTTCACGATTGCATCGACAAATAAGTTGCTGCCTAAAACACCGGCCTTTTTATAGCCAATAACATAGACACCTGTAGAGTTACATCCACTGTGGATGTTTGCAAATATGGCCGGACCATCTTCACAAATTCTTACGTTGGCATGACAGTAATCTGATGGATAATTTGAAGCAAGAGCACTAATTGAAGATAGGGCAAGTCCCAAGGCAATTAATCTTTTCATTTCATTCTCCATTAAATAAAAAAAACTTACTCTGGAGTGATATACATTTGGAAATAGGAAATTGCAAAGAGGTTCTGAAAAAGTGAACTTAATGTTTGGATTTTTAATCAAAGAATGGTGCCCAGTCGCGGAATCGAACCACGGACACAGGGATTTTCAGTCCCTTGCTCTACCGACTGAGCTAACTGGGCGTAACCATTTTTTGGAATCTAAAAGTTAATGGATACATCCTTGTTCGTCAATTAATTTCCCAAAAAAAAGTGAGGATTTCTGAAGTTTTAAGATTGGCGTATATTCTAAAGGGGGCCAGCGGTCCTGATAGTCTCTGATGTTTAGCCATGCATTGAGAACTTCTTAGAAATTATGTATTCTCCTATCTATGAAAATACAAAAACTCACTCTAGATTATGTAGATCAAAAGACAAATGCACTTATATTTCTTCCTGACGTTATCCTTGAAGACGAGAGTGGTGGAATAAAATCTACTTTTGCTATTCTTACTCATGGCTATTCAGCCGATAAAAGCTCAATCATTAATTGGGCCTTCAGGTTAGCTGAAGGAGGAGTTTCCTGTATTCTTTTTGATTTACCAGGGCACTATCTTGGAAATTACTCTGAGGTTAATGATTTCACTCATTTTAAAAATCACGCACACGAACTTTTTTATCAGGCCTTTTTAAAATTAAAAAAGAGTTTTATAGAAGAATTTCCTCTTAATGAGCACATGGTAGATGTTAATAAATTAAAAATCGTTCTCAGCGGGCATTCATTGGGAGCAATGCTTTCTCTTAAAGCTTTGATGCTTCCAGAGTTTGCTCAATATGAGAAACGCTCAATTGCAGTCGGCCTTGGTATGGCCCCAAAAAATGTTGTACATATTTTCGATACTCCTTTTTACAGAAGCACACTTCTTATCAGAGAACAGTTAGTCTCTCCGGCGCTTAAATCAGAAAATGTTTTTCATTGGATTAAAGAAGAAAAAGAACTCCTCAATATTAAAGATCAAACCATTCATCTCATCACGGGAATAGATGATCTTGTTGTCGGTGATGATGGAATGGAGCGATTTGCTGAAAGCTTAATTGCTAAAAATAATACTGTGACAATAGAAAAGCCAACAAAGCTTCCTCACCACGAGCCACAATTGGCAGCAGCTCATATAAAGAAGTGTCTTAAAAAGATTGGTTGGATATAAAGAATCATGTTTTTAAAACGGCCATGGTTTAGACGGCCGACTGTCTAAAATTTAGCCAGTACTTACTTTAAATAATTAAACTCATTATAGAAAATCTTGGATTTATTCTTGCAGTAGAATCGTTGGATAAATATTTCTACTGGAGAGATCTATGAATAAGAAGAAAATTATTTCTCTTATTATTCTATGCCTATCCATTCAAGGCTGTGGCAAGAAGGAAGCAAGTTCTTCTTCCAATTCCAGCGCCATTGTAAACGGTCAGCTTCCTATTATCGGTGGATCTGTTACTAAAGAAATTATTATTCGAACAAATAACGAAATTAAAAGTTCATCACAAATTATTGCCGGCAATATCATTTCCAACGGAAGCAATTATTCCTTAGATCAAAGCTCTTCTATTATTAAAAAAATTAACAATGCCAAATCAGAGGGATTAAAAAAATATAAAGATGGCCAGTCGTTAATCAAACCTGAATACAATATCGATCTTGGAACTGCCGCAGGAACTGCTGTCGCTGCAGCTGTTTTCAGCCCTCCGGTTGCGGTAGTGGCGGGACTCGGACTTACTTTCGGTGGTTCGGCCCTAAAAGGATTTATTGCTGAAGATAGACAGAATAAATATGAAGAGATGGTCTCAACATTATCAGATAGACGAGACCGAGATATTTTATCTTTAGCTGTAACAATTGCTGATGATCTAGGAGACAATCTTTTAAAAGACATTTACGCCGGAGTTGCTCCAGAGGTTGTAAAAGAGAAAATCTTAAAATTTAAAAATGAAATTATTGCAAATTCTGATCTAAGCACACATGATATTGAAAATTTCATGGCCAGCGCTAATGATAACGTTCTTTTGGGCTATGCCATGGCCATCAATGACAATGATATTAAAATTTCTAAAGACTTAAAAAAGATTTCTTCAGATCTTAAGCAAGACAATCTTTTGTTAAAAGGGATTGCAGAAAATACAAACGCTTTTCTAAAAAAACAAAACGAATTGCTTAGTGAAATCACGAGACGATTTAATCCAGAAGAAAGAGAACTTCTCATCAATACTCTTTTTGATCCCAATGTCAGATCTACTAAAGCGGATTTGATGAATCCAGAGCAGCTTTCTTTTTTTAAAAATCATCCGGATAAACTGCTAACATACAAAAGGTTTCTAAAAAATAATGATGTTAATGATTTAATCTCCATTGTGAACATTCAAGAAAGTGCTCAGAAATCCCTCGCTTACTTACAGGTAACGTCTCAAATTGCTAATAATCTCAATTTAAATACTGACGTTATTGTGGCCTTAAATACTGGGACGAGTGTATCTAGTGCTGTCTCATCGCTAGCTTCTTTTGCTGTAACTAGCAATCCTCTTGATGCGCTCAATGCTCTTTCATCAATCACTGGTCTTTTTTCAAAACCAAAACCTGATCCTCGTTTCACAGCTATTTTTGAAAATTTCAAACAGATAAATAGCACACTTCATGAAATACAAAACCAGTTAAGAGATATTAACGGAAGACTGGACAATATTGATGATGGTCTTAGCTACGTAATTGGACAAAATAGAATGATCTCAGGTTTGATACTGGAGCGATCAATGTCTAGTGGTCGCAAATGTGTTCAAATTGCAGATGATCTTTCAAAGCTTGACCCAGGCGTTCTTACGTTAAGCTATTTATCACAAGCTTATGGAGACTCTCGTCAAGGGGATGATTTAAAAATCGATGCATGCATCAGTTATTTACTCGATATATTCGATGGACCAATTTCTCAGAACAAATTGCTGTTAAATGAAGGCCTAAATCCTGAAAACATTTCTAGTGATCCAGAAGTTACAAAATATTTTTCAACAGCTGATCAGTTAAAGACTATCTATAGTAGCTTGTATCCTCAAGTCTCATCAACTCTGAAAGATGTCATCTATAGGCCGGAATCTTTATTGAGCGTAGGAAGTGTTTTATTTCATGTTAATCAGCTTGTTAATAATTCATTTCTCTTTGATTTTGCCCGTGTAAATCCAAAAAACAAAAAATGGGAAATTGTAACGAGAAACGAGCTTACTGATACGATAAATACAAATAAAAAATTACAACGTTTACTCGAAAATGCCATAAGACTTATTGAAGTGTCTCTAGTTGAACAAAGCGTAATTGACGGGAATATTGAAAATAAAGAGACACTTAATCGATTCCTCTATAATAAGAATTTCAACTGTTCCGATGTCAAATTTAGTGAGGTTGCTTGTCTTGGTATTATTAATCCTATTCTCATGAATAATATGATTATAAAATCTTTCAGAGAACTTGTAGGTTTTGATTTTTATTGGTCATGGAAACAAGTGGCCGAGAATAATCCAGATTGGATTAACGAAAAGCTTTCTAATACAAGTTTAAAAATTATCTGGGTTGGTAGTGGGGCAAGTCCGTTATTTAGAGGTGAACGTCTAGGTGCAAGCTCAGAGTATAAAGATGGAGCTTATGTACAAGTGGGAACTAGCAAAAAACTTTTTGCTATTCCAACCCCAGACTCTGTAAAACCTGATTCATCACTTTTAATCTCAGAAAGAGTTCAAACGTTGAAAGAATATAAAAAGATTTTGGAAAATGAACTCATAGAAAGAAATATTGATAAGGTTTTAAACTCATCAGAGTTAAGTTTTTACAACAGCGAAAAAATTAAATTAGTGTTGCAATAGGGTATATATGAAAGTCACAATTTTGATAGTTTTACTCTTATCGATCTTTAGCCAGAATGCTTTTTCGGGACTGTCTTCTCCTGGAAGCTCAGATCCAGATACTTTGATAATGAAAAGAGAACAAGAAGAGAAAAGAAAAGCTGAAGCAGCTGCAAGAGCAGAGGCCCTCCGAGTTGCCGCAGCAGCTGCCAATGAAGAACGAACAAAAGATGGCGAAAGAGAGGTCCAAAAAAATGCGATTTTAAGACTCGCAGAACATTCAAAGTATGCGCGCCAAAAAGCTTCATGGGAGTTTAAGCATGTTGATTTGACCGAAGAGACCGCTGCTCGTTATAAGCGCCATATGGATGCAAAAGACAACGCCTATTCACTTTCTTTTAATACAAAGATTGATGCTAACATAGATCGAATTAGCAAATATGAAGATCAATTGATTGCCAAAGTTTCAGCAACACTTTATGGGCTTTACGTTTCTGAAGTAAAAGCTCAGCAGGATAAGTTTTTAATGTCCCTCAAATGAGCAAAGGGCGAAGACTTTGTGTCCCATATCTGTAATTTTTTTTGCTCCACCTAGTTCAGGTAAATCGACAACAAAAGCTGTTTCGTAAATTTTACCGCCAACTTTTTCAATGAGAGATATTGCACCTGTGGCAGTCCCGCCTGTGGCAATTAAATCATCGATTAATAAAACGCTGGCACCAGGAAAAAGAGCATCGTCATGAATTTCAATTGTGTCAGATCCGTATTCCAGGTCGTAACTTTGAGTAATCGTTTTTCCAGGAAGTTTTCCTTTCTTTCTGACAGGAATAAATCCTTTCCCAAGAGCATAAGCGAGAGCTGCCCCCAGGATAAAACCTCTTGCTTCAATTCCTGCGATATAATCGATTGGAGCATCTTTATATTTATTGACGAGAAGATCGATAGTCGTTTTAAAACCTTCAGGATTTTTTAAGAGAGTGGTGATATCGCGAAACATGATTCCTTCTTTAGGGTAATGAGGGATCGTTCTAATGAGTTTTGCGATATCGGCCATAATCTCTCCAAATATTTTATTTTTTAGTAGTTAAAGTGACATCTAATTGAACATCATCGTAGATCATTTTGTCACCTAAACCTTGGAAAAATTTTCCAGATTTGTATTTAATATCGTATTTTGTTCTATCAAACACAACTTTCGCGTTTGCTTTTTCCTTTGTTGCAATAGCATCAAAAGTTACAGGCGCAGTCTTTCCTTTGATTGTTAAATCCGCTGTAATCTTATAAGAGTCCGCTGCTTTTTCTTTTTTTACAGACTTAACAACAAGTTTTGCTGTTTTAAATTTATCGACACTGAAGAAATCATCGCTAAACATATGGTTAATAAATTTTGAGTGGTAATCTTTATCTGTGATGTCATGATTTGTAATTGAAGTCATGTCGATTTCAAATTCTCCACCTTTGAGAATATTTTTATCGAAGTTGAGAAAGCCATTAGTAAGTTTAACTTCACCTGTGTGTTCACCTGTTACTTTTTTAGCAAGGTAAACTAATTTAGAAGCAGCAGGATCAACTTCAATTTTGTCTGTTTTAGCAAATACTGAGAACGACGAGAAAACGAGAACGATAAGCAAATTCTTAATCATTGGTATCTCCAGTTTAGTTAATAAGGAAAATAGTTTTTATTTGTTCTTAAAAATCTTAACTTACGTTTCTATAAAATCAAATTATAATTAATCTATTAACTCGATAAGTTAAACTTATAAGGATTGAACATGACACTAGAGCAGATTCTCACTATTGAAGCTATTGTACAGCAGGGAAGTTTTAAGGCAGCTGCTGATCATCTCCATAAAAGCCAGCCCTCAATCAGCATGGCCATTAAAAAACTTGAAGACGAGTACCAGGTAACCCTTTTCTCTAGAGATGAGTACAGGCCAACTCTGACAAATGAAGGAAGAATCTTTTATGAAAAGGCCAAGTCTGTCTTAAAAGAGTTCCGAGAACTTGAAGTGACTGCCATGCAGATGACAAGAGGGGAGGAAGTTGAGTTAAGAATCAGTATCGATGCAATAAGCCCCGTTTCGCTTATTTTAAAGTTCTTAAAACGCTTTTTTAGCAATCACCCTAATACGAAGCTTAAACTCTCGTTTGAAGTCTTAAATGGCACATTAGAGCGTTTAATAGACGGTGAAGTGGATTTCGCCATTACTCCAATGCCTGAAGGTGGAGATTGGGATATTGATGGCCTCTTATTGACTAAAACTCGGATGATTCCAGTCATGCGCGCAGACATGATCAAAGATAAAAAAATATCAGATGCAATTTTACGTGAACACAATCAGATCATCCTGGCCGATTCAGCACGAAGAATGAAAAAAGCGTCCTCTGGGATTTTAGAAGGAGGAAAAAGCATTACTCTATCGGAGATATCCTTTAAAAAAGAAATGATTTTGCAAGGACTAGGTTGGGGAAGCCTTCCTATTGAGATGATTAAAAATGAGTTATCAAAAAATACATTAATTCCTATTAAGACTACGCTCATTAAAGAGCGCCCGATGGATATTTACCTGGTGAGAGATAAAAAGAAATCTCTTGGCCCTGTAGGGCATCTTCTGTGGAATAAAATGAGTGGGGAATTAGCAAAGAATTAAAATCAAAAGTGAGAAAGAAGAAAAAAAATCGACGCTTTCAAAATCCGTTTTTAGACGCCGACCATCTCGTGTAATCCGTTTGTCTCTATGGATAAAATTCTATGTGGCAGATGCATTTTTTAGTAGTTTATTTTTCTTACAATTCATTACTATTTTCTGACATCGGATGGTCGTTTTTTGCAAGTAGCTGTAAATGCTCTAGACCTTAAGAAAATATACTCTAAGAAAAGATTCAACTACTCTTTATCAATCAAGTTTTTGTACACCAATTCACCTTTAAGGGCACCTGTAATAAACCCAGAATATTTAGTGACAAGTGGTGAATTTTCTTTTTTCAATTTTTCGATGTGAGTTTTGATCGCAATGATTGAATTTTTCACATCATTTAACATGATTTTTTTTACGAAAGAAGCCAATAGAGATTTCGGTTTTATGTAGGAACGATAACGAAAAAGTGCGCCATTTTTGTAGGGAGAAAAATAGGCACTTCCTCTCACTTCTTCAGTTGAAGAAGATGTCACTTTATACCAGGTAAGTTCATAATCCTCTTCATACTGATGGACAACAGAACCATGCACGTAATGAGGATTTGAGAGGGGAAAGGGAACATACATTTCATATTCGGTTAGAACTTCCACAGCAGAGATGTGTTTGATGGGGGTAGATTTAAGAACATTAGGAACGTATTCCTTTTGATAATCAAGAGCAGAGAAAATTCCCATGGCTTCAAGGGCACTTGCATTTACGTAGGAATAAATAAATATATCAGGCCAAGAAGAGCCAAGAACCTCATTGGTTTTTAAGAGGAGTTCTCCCTTATCAATTTGGGCGATTTCTTCCGCGTTTAACTCTTTGATGACAGATGTTTTTTGAGCATAGGAGATCGGGGCCAAGCAGAGGAAAAAAAGAATGGTAATTTGCTTAAACATAGAAGGCCTTCGATTTACAGATTGCTTGTTTTATTATAACAAAAGCATATAAAAAGCATGTAATAAGTTATGGCCGTTACAAAGAGATAAGCATGAAAAAACACACAGGTGAATCGATTAGAATTTTCAAGAATCCTATTCTTGAATCCTTTACTCACGTTCATCCCATTATTCCACTAGTTGTATGGGTTCCTGTTATCCTTTTTTTGTTTTATCGAGGCGCCACTGTTAAGTCAGTAACAGTCTTAGAATTTTCATTCCTTTTTGTTTTTGGAATTTTTCTTTGGACAATAACTGAATATGTACTTCATCGCTTTGTTTTTCATTGGGATGCTAAAAGTCGCGCAGGAAAGTACTTTGTTTTCCTTTTTCACGGACTTCATCATGATGATCCTCAAGACCCAACTCGTTTAGTAATGCCTCCAGTGCCTGCGATCTTGATCGTTTCACTTCTCTGGATGCTCTTTAGTGCTGTTTTTCCAGCTCGCTATATTGAAGTCATCATGGCCTATTTTTTAATTGGTTATCTTTGCTATGATTATATTCACTATGCAACTCACCACTTTGCTATGACTTCAAAAATTGGAAAATATTTAAGAAAATATCATCTTCAACACCATTATTCTGAAGAGCAAAGTAAATACGGAGTGAGCTCGCCATTGTGGGATATTATTTTTAAAACAGTCACAGGACCTAAGGCCAACCATTAATGAAATTATTGGTTTCTTTGTTTCTTTTTGTCTCCGTAAATTTAAAGGCAGCAGATTTAGATAAAGCGACTTATTGGAAAGGACTTACGACATCTTTCTCTTATTTGTATCAAGGATCTTACCTTCAGTTTAAAGAGAAAAATAACCTCTATTATGCGTCCCTTGCCGCTCCAGCTTTATGGTATTCTTTTGATCAGGATAAAAGAATTTCAGAAAATGCTCGCCAGAAACATATTCCTAAGCTCATTCAGTTATCCAGCGATCTTGCTCCTGTTTTAGGATTTCCTTTGATATCTTTTGCAGCATTCACGTATGGAACAAAAAAAGATGATCTAAAGATGATTCAGTTTGCAGAAGAATATTTTGGGGCCATGTATTTGGCCTTCCTCGAATCGGCAGCAATGAGTTTAATTTACATTCACGAAAGACCAAATTCAGCGAATCTCTCAAAAGTTGAAACCAGCTTCAGAGGAAAATCTTCCTTTCCTTCAGGGCATGTTATTCCTTATGCTACGCTGGCCTTTAAGACGTTTCAGTTTTATGGACCATATGCTGCTATCGCTCCAACAGCTTTATTGGTCATGACTTCTATTCAAAGAGTTCGAGATGGAAAACATTATCTCTCCGATGTTGTTGGAGGTTTTTTCTTGTCAGCGTTTGCTTCAGAAGGGGTAAGGAGATCAGGAAATTTTAATGACAATCATCCAAGCTATAAATTTATTTTTGAAAGAAATGTTGCAATTGGGATAATTGAAAACGAGGGCGTAATCGGCCCTCGTGTTACTTTTGATTGGTAGTTAAAGATTTAGATTAGCTTCTTTATCATCAATACATGATGAGACTGAATCATAAAAACTATCTGTAAGTGAGTATCTTTCTTTCATTAACTGTTTTACGTGACGGATGTTTTCAAAGCGACAAACTTGAATAGGTGAAAAAACATCTTCTTGAACTCCATCACTTTTAATAAATTGAAAGCTCAATTGACAAATTTGAGTTTTCTTATCGCAAGAGAAATCGTGAAATTTAAAATTGTAGTCACCTTCACACCAAGTGTCTGCGCAGACATCATCTATGGCGCGAACAATTTCTTTTCTCTGTGAAGTTGAAAGAAATTCATTGGAGTTTTCTGCAAAAGTGAGCGTTGAAACAAAAAGAGAAGATAATAAAATAATGTATTTCATAAAAGACTCCGGTTAAAAAATTTGATAACAGGCTTTTATAAAAAAAAGATATATTTGTTAAATAGATTAATAAAAGGATGTCTATCTAAAAAATGGATAATTATAGCCAGTGTCGTTCCTGATAATCCTTCAGTGTAACCTCGATGGTCTTCTTAAAGTCATAGAGATAAACCTGATTTAAACTCATTTTTGATCGCGTCCCATCACATGTCCAGGCTATGGCCTTAAGTTCATTAATTTTATCTGGAGTCAGTCGGATATTGTGATTTTTTATATTGTAGAGGACGTTCAATATGAAGCTTAAAATCTTAACCATGAAAAATGGAATAGGAAGATAAAGAATCCATGATAGGTGCATTTGTTTTTTTATTTCTTCTATAAGATTGGAGAATGTAACAATCTCTTCAGCAGTACTATAAAGAAGAAGGGAGTTATTTGATTCAACTAATCGTTTTATTGTTTCAACTAAATCAAAGACACAGACAAAGCTGTATTGCTTGATTTTCGAATCTGATCCAGGAAGGATAATAACTCTGGATTTAACCATTTTAAAAATATCTAACACGGCCACATCACCAGGACCTATGATCATTGGTGGGCGAATGATGGAGCAAGTCCAAGAAGATGGCGCTAATTCTTTTAAAACATCTTCGGCCATTTTTTTTGATTTTCCATAAATGCTTACTGGAAAATCAATTTGAGTTTCATCTTTTTTTCCATCTAGCGGTGAGGGCCCAGCTGCTGCAAGAGAAGAGATCAAAACAAATTTTAATTTTGAAGGGTATATTTCTCTAAGAGCTTCTACTAAATATTTTGTTCCAAAAACATTCACCCTCATAAACTCATCATGGAGATAAGAGTGAACGATCCCTGCGGTATGTATGCAGGCCTCTAGATCCATTGGCAATTTTGAGATCCATGAAAGTGGAGCAAGATTGAGATCCCCATGAATCAAAATTAAGTTGGGATGAGATAGTTTCATTTTTGAAGGTGTTCTTACTAAACCATAAACGGTGTGACCTTCTTTGAGTAGTTTCTCACAAAGATGTGTTCCTACAAATCCGCTGGCACCTGTAACTAAAATCTTCATTAGATTGCTTTCTCGTAAACTCGATAACGTTTATAAGGTTCACCACCCATGCGAATGAGAGGTTTATTCATTTCAAGATTAGTTTCAAGAATCCAGCTCATCTCGATATTTTTAATGAGAGGATTTTTCTTGATCGCAATGTGATTGTGTTTGTAGAGAAGAGTTTCAAGACCCATTTTTCGGTATTCTTTTTTGATCCCCATGGTGATAACACGCGCTCTAGTCATTCTTTTTTTAGCCGTTAAAATTTTATAGATTGCCATTGGGCTTAAGTTTCCGCTCGGGATTTGTTTAAAAACTTGGTTTAAATCGGGGAGAGTTAAAATAAATCCAGCTTCAACGCCATCGACTAAAGCGTAATGAACGAGTTCAGGATTGACGATAGACTTTAAATCCTTTGCTGTATGATAGAATTCGTCTTTGGTCATTGGAACAAATCCCCAGTTGGCTTCCCAAGCAGAGTTGTAAATCTCAAACATGGTGTCTAATTCTTTACTCCAATTTTTAAGATTTAAAGTTCTGAAAGTGACCTTAGATTTTTTCTCAGTTCTTTCTGCGATATCCATAATAATTTTTGGCATCGTAAAATTCGCGTCGACATTATATGCGAGGAGATCCATTGCCTTTTTGTAACCTAATCGCTCCAAGTGAGTGTTGTAATAGGCAGGGTTGTAGGTCATCATGACTTGTGGGGCGTCGTCGTATTTATCGACCAGCATTCCACACTCATAATTTGTTCCTGGATTCATAGGCCCTTGAACGCTTTCCATTCCTTCGCTTTTTAGGGAATTTTCAGCGGTCTTTATAAGAAGATTGGCCACTTCATCATTGTCAATTGCCTCAAAAAAACCAAAAAATCCAATCTTGGAATTTTGATATTTATTGTAAGCGTGATTATTTATCGCCATGATTCGACCGACTACTTTGCCGTTCATTTCAGCAAGCCATGCTTTGACACTCGCAGTTTCATAGAAAGGATGCTTTTTTTGATTGAGTAAGTCTTTAACTGCCATTTTAAGTGGCGGAACCCAATGTGGATCATTCTTATAAATTGACCATGGAAGTTCGATGAACTCGTTTAAATCTTTTTTGTAATTTAGATTAATCTCTCGGATAGTGAGCGACATTTATGATCTCCAAAAACTTTGTTTTGGAGATCATAACTTATATCAATGAATTGCTGAAGGAATTTCAAAAATTTTTTTAGCCTCAGCAAAGACTTCTAATACAGTAGCAAGATCTTCTTTTTTATGTGAGGCCATATAGCTTGTTCTAATAAGGGCTTCACCTTTAGGAACAGCTGGTGGAAGAACAGGTGTACTGAAAACACCATGAGCTTCTAAGAATTTAGTCATCTTCAAGGCCTTCATATCATCGCCGATAAAGATTGGAATAATTGGAGTTTGTGAACCGTAGGTATGGAAACCAAGGTCTTTGAAACCGTTTCTCATCATCTCAACATTTGACCAAAGATTTTTATGAATTGAATCATCTTTTGTAACAACATCGATACAAGCAGATACAGTCGCAACTGCAGCTGGTGGCATTGAAGCAGAAAACATAAATGAGCGAGCAGAGTGACGAACGTAATCGATAGCGTCCTTTGATCCTGAGATCACTCCACCAATAGAAGCAAATGATTTAGAAAAAGTACCCATGTTGAAATCAACTTCGCGAGCTAGTTCAAAGTGGTGCATAGTTCCGCGCCCCTGAGGACCCATAACTCCAAGTCCATGAGCATCGTCGACGTAAACGTAGGCGCCATATTTTTTAGCAAGGGCCACAACTTCAGGGAGCTTCATTATGTCACCCGTCATTGAAAAGACCCCGTCAGCTACGATGATCACGCGATTAAAGCGTGAAACGTTGCTTTCAAGAAGTTCTTCAAGTGAAGACATATCATTGTGCTTGTATTTAAAAGTTGTTCCAAGTGAAAGACGGGAAGCATCGATAATGGAAGCGTGGTTTTCAGAATCAAAAAGCATTAAATCTTTTGGACCACAAAGTGCGGATAGCGCACCAAGGTTAGCCTGCATTCCTGTTGAGAAAACGATGGCATCTTCATGGCCTAGGTAATCAGCAAGTTTTTTATCGAGTTCTTCGTGAATATTTAAGTTACCATTTAAAAAACGAGATCCTGTACAGCCTGTTCCGTATTTTTCAATTGCCTTGATGGCCGCTTCTTGAACAGCTGGGTGGTGAGTAAGTCCTAAATAATTATTAGAACCAATCATGATTTGCTTTTTGCCTTTTACAGTAACAGTAGAAGCTTCAGTTTCTTCAATCGCTCTAAAAAAGGGATATAGGTCGTGTTCACGGAGAAGATTTGCTCTCTCTATAATTTTTGCGCTACTAAAAGGGGTCTTGGCCATTTTACTATCTCTGCTTGTTGTTTCCATAAGACTTGAAAACGTACTCTTAAAGGCCTCTGTCGTCAATAAAATTGGGGAAGTGTGAAAATTCTATGCGGATTTAACTAGCTAAAAGTTTGGAGAAATTAAACAGAAATTAGGTTGGATCAGGTTTTTTTGCCAAGATAGTATTAAACTTCTTTTTCATCTCTTCCCCTCGGGCCTCTGTGGAGATTTTTATATAGAGCTCGTCTTCCGTTTTACGAGGGAGGTCTTTAAAAGAAATTCCCACTTTAAGTTTCCCGTTAGGTCTACCATCTTCGTTAGTTAGAGGGATATGAATGGCAATCAGGGCCTCTGGTATGTAGTAGTTTTTACGATCAAAACGAAGGGTGCATTCTTTGAAGATCTTGCCTTTAGCGAAGCGCTCTGTTTCGCTTTTATCAATCATAAAGCTTGTTCCGCCAACGGATATGTCGAGGGCTTCAAAGACTTGTTCATCAATTTTAAACTGTATAGAAATTACGTCGCTGGCATTCAAACGGAAATTTCCGCGTTGCTGGCTTTTAAAAATATCTTGCTGAATTTCAAGGGAGTAGGTCAGATCACTTTGGTGAAATTTAAAAAGCCCACCTGTAAAATAATGGACTTTATCTTTGATTTGAACTTTGGCAAGGACCTGTTTTCCTGATTTGAGGGAGCCCGTAATCTTAGTCTTTAATTTTCCAGTAGGGTTAAGTTTTATAGTCTTGGAGTTTGGAAGATAATCGATGGCCTCATAAAGTTCGGCCTGTTCTTCAGGCTCTCCCTTTTCCCAAATAGTGATTGGTTGGGCATCTTCCTTGTTACATTGCGCAAGGAGGCTCTCAGCAAATTCCTCGGGTGTAGCCGTTTGAAAGTAATGTTTTTTATTTGGATCTTTTTTGTCTGACATGCTTTTATTTTCGGCACTTAAATTAATAGACTTTAATGAAACCGTATTTTTTTAAGACTAAGGCCTTTATTTTGAGTAGAATTCGTCCCAATGGACGATATTAAGAATAGCTTTAATTTTGATAAAATGCAGACAGAATTAGTCGGGGGCATTGCCCATTACTGGCTTGGGCCCGATGGCAAGCAGGTTGAGCTGAATTCTCTTGTGGGTAAGCCTTTAAAGATACTTTTTAAGAAAGAGATCAACTGCACTCATTGTGGCGTTAAAGTTAAAAAAGCTTATGCTGGCGGGTATTGCTATCCTTGTTCATTAAAGCTGGCCGAATGTGATATGTGCATTTTAAGGCCAGAGCAGTGTCACTTCTCTAAAGGGACTTGTCGCGAGCCATTGTGGGCAGAGAATAATTGCATGACTCCTCACTATGTTTACCTGGCCAATTCTTCAGGGCTTAAAGTTGGAATTACGAGATCCACTCAAATTCCTACTCGCTGGATTGATCAGGGGGCCATTGCAGGATTGCCAATTTTGAAAGTGAGCAGCCGATATCTATCTGGAGTATTTGAGAAATTGTTTTCAGAAGAAGTGAATGACAAAACTGATTGGCGCAAAATGCTTAAAGGAAATATAGAAGAGGTCGATCTTGTGAGTTCTCGAGATAGACTTTTTGAGCTTTTAGGCGATGACATCGATTCGATGGAGCAAAAGTTTGGAGCTGATCAAATTGAGATTTTAGAAAAGGAATCCATTACAGATATTGCGTATCCCGTTTTAAGTTATCCAGAAAAGGTAACCTCTTTCTCTCTTGATAAGACAGATGAAGTCGGAGGCAAACTTATGGGGATTAAAGGGCAGTACATGATTTTTGATAGTGGAGTTATTAATATAAGAAGCCATACAGGTTATAAAATTGAATTAGTGTATTAGGAGTACTAGATGAAAACAGACACACCAAAAGTTGTTAAATTAAGCGATTATAAAAAACCAGATTATCTTGTTGAGACAATTGATCTCGTTGTTCATTTAGATAACACTAAAACGCTAGTATCTTCGAAAATGAAGATTAAAAGAAATACGGTTGAGTTGAAAGATCTCGTTTTAAATGGTGAAGAGTTAAAGCTTCTTTCTGTTAAAATGAACGGAGAGGCAGTCAGTAGATATACTCACTCAACTGAAAACCATACTCTTACAATTTCTAATGTTCCAGAAAGTTTTGTTTTAGAAATCGAAAATGAAATCAATCCAGAGGCCAATAAAACGTTAGATGGTCTTTATAAATCTGGAACTATTTTCTGTACTCAAAATGAGCCGGAAGGATTTAGACGAATCACTTTTTATGTGGATCGTCCGGACAATATGGCGAAGTTCACAACTAAAATTATCGCGGATAAAAAACTTTATCCAGTTCTTCTTTCTAACGGAAATCCAACTGCTCGCGGAGATATGGATGGAGGATTGCACTTTGTAAGTTGGGAAGATCCATTTAAAAAACCAGCTTATCTTTACGCCTTGGTCGCAGGGGATCTTGGTTCGATTAAAGATACTTACACTACAAAGTCAGGTCGCAAGGTCGCACTTGAAATTTACTGCGATAAAGGAAATGAAGATAAGTGCCATCATGCAATGGAATCACTAAAAAAATCGATGAAGTGGGATGAAGATCGTTTCGGACTTGAATACGATCTTGATATTTACATGGTTGTTGCAGTTGATTCTTTCAATATGGGAGCAATGGAAAATAAAGGTCTCAATATCTTTAACTCGGCTTACGTTCTTGCCAATCCAAAAACAGCAACAGATGCTAACTTTTATGGAATTGAATCAGTAATTGGACACGAGTATTTCCACAATTGGACAGGAAACAGAATTACATGTCGCGATTGGTTTCAGTTAACCCTTAAAGAAGGACTAACAGTATTTCGCGATCAAGAGTTTTCAGCTGATATGAATTCACGTCAGGTTGAGCGCATCCAATCTGTTATGGGACTAAGAGCTGCTCAATTTGCGGAAGACGCAGGACCTACATCACATCCAATTAAGCCTTCGACTTATATTGAAATTAATAACTTTTATACAGCGACTGTTTATGAAAAAGGAGCTGAAGTTATTCGCATGATTCAAACACTTTTAGGAGTGGATGGATTTAGAAAAGGGATGGATAAATATTTTGAACTTTTTGATGGCCAGGCAGTTCGCACTGAAGACTTTATTCATGCAATGAGTGTTGCCAATAATAATTTTGATTTCACTCAATTTAAAAATTGGTATTCGCAAAATGGAACTCCAAAAGTGACAGCGACGACTGATTATGATGCTTCAAAAAAACAATTTAAGTTAACTCTAGAGCAACACCTGCCAGAAAACACTATTGCAGGGGCTCAGCCTTATCACATTCCTTTTAAAGTAGGATTAGTGGGGGCCAATGGATCTGATTTAATTTCCAAAACATTGGAAATTAAAAATATGAAAGAAGAGTTCGTGTTTGAAAATATCAATGAGCGACCAGTCGCTTCGCTTAATCGCGAATTTTCTGCTCCTGTAAAACTAACAAGTGATTTAAGTTTTGATGATCAAATATTTTTAATGGCACATGACTCTGATTCATTTAATCGTTTTGAGGCAACTCAAGTTGTTGCGACAAAAGTCATCATTGAATTAATCGCTGATCTAAAAGCAAATAGAGCACTTGAGCTTAATGGAAAATATGTTGAAGCTTACGGGAAAATTTTAAAGGACTCAAAAATCGATGCAGCCTTTAAGGCCCTTTCGATGACAATTCCGAGTGAAGGAATTATTCATCAAGAACAAGCTGAGATCTTGTATCCAGAAACAGATAAAGCAATTAACTTTGTGAAGAAGGCGCTTGCAGAACGCTATTCTAAAGAGCTTCATGATATTTATGTATCAACAAATCAAAATGGTAAATATAGCCTCGACCCAAAATCGATGGGAGAGCGAGATTTAAGAAATAAATGCTTAGACCTTCTTTCATATTTTGAGAAGGATTCATATCTTCCATTTTTGCAGTTTGAATCAGCAAGCAATATGACGGACGAAATGGGAGCTCTTTCCACATTAGTGAATTCGAATTTGCCGCAAAAAGATGAAGCACTTAAAGCGTTCTACAGCAAATGGAAGCATGAAACTCTCGTTATGCAAAAATGGTTATCTGTACAAGCGGCTGCAAGCAATGACAGCACTTATGAAACTGTTTTAAAATTAGAAAACGATCCAGTGTACAACAAGACAGTCCCAAATCTAGCGCGAGCTCTTCTTGGAGTATTCTCAGTAAATAAAATGCAATTTAACCATCCATCGGGAAGAGGTTATAAATTAATCGCTGATAGAATGATTGAAATTGATAAACTCAATCCACAGATGGCCTCAAGACTAGCTTCTGCTTATAAAGACTATAAGCGCCTTCCTTCTAACCTTAAGTCTTTGATGAAACCAGAATTGGAAAGAGTTTTAAAGGAAGAAGGGCTATCTAAAAACGTTTTTGAAATAGTATCAAAAATATTGGCCTAATTTTCGGCATAAGGCCTTTGCTTACATTGCAAAGGCCTCTTTTTAGAGATGCTTTAGAATTTAAAATCAGAGCAAGGGTTTGGTTCTTTTTTTAACTTTTGCTCATCCTGATAGTCTTTATCGTAAACTTTTCTTGCGAGATCTGAAATCAATCCGGCCTTATTCGTAATATCCTTTGATAACTGATCAATTTTTGAAAATACACTCTGGGTTTGGTTAATTTCGGGATAAAGTGCATTTATTTCTGCTTTTCGTTTTAAGACAGCTGTAATTTTATTTATTCCGTTGATCGTGTCATTAATGTCATTTTTGGGATATTTCTTTTTTATTTCATCTTTTAGCGTTTCTTTAAAATAGCCGAGATTTTCTTCGGGGTATCTTAAAATGTCTTCAATTGTTAAATCTTCAGAAACTGTTTTATCTTTTTTACCAACTACAGAATAAGTGATTGTATCTTTTTTAAAAAGCATCCGATAGTGAAGCTTTTCTAATTCATCAAGCATCTGGTCTTGAAGTTTTTTATAAGCAATTAATTCATTTTTTAAAACTTCTTGACCTGAATATTTACTTCTGGCAATTCCAGAAATTTTTTCAAGCTTTTCGATTTCAGATAATAATGCTTCAAAATTAAGATCTCGTTGAATTCGGTTTTCACAGCGAGCTACCTGACGAATATAGGGATTGAATTTGTCGGCTTTGTTGTCGTGGTCAAAAAGGTAAGGCGTAAATAGGGGATAAAGTTTTTCATTCATCTTTAGACCAACTGGACTTGAGATCATGGGAAAACCTTTATCAGAAGAAAGTGACCGTGCCTTTAAGAAGGCATCTTCCAGCGATTGGCCTGGAATCATCTGATCATAGAAAGAATTAGAGAAGGTATTATCACCGGCATAACCAAAATGGTTCGGTCCGGAAGAGCTCACTACACATGTATTTTTATTTGCAAGGGAAAGAGAGTTTCCGGAGTGGCAGCTCATATCGACGATGGCAAGTTTAACACCCTTGTCTTCAGCGGCCTTTGCTAGCGCCTTCAACTTGTCGATTGAATCTGACCCTTCGCCACTTACACTGGTCATATCTTTTAATTCTATTCCGCTTAAGGCGATCGAATGGGTATCATGTGGAGGTTCTTTAGCCCCTCCATGAGTTTCGATAATTACCATAAGCTGCCCGCCCTTAGGAATTGCACCAGAAGTAATTTTCAAAAGTGAAGATTCAATTAATTTATTATAATTTTCTTTAGTAAAGCTAGTGTGGGGAACTTTAATTTTGTCGTCAATGATTGATGTTGTAGTCTCGTGACCACCATTAAAACTCATTTGAACATTGGCGACGATTCTGTCTTTAGCTGTAGCAAATTTTTGTAAGTTTTTATCAAAAATGGTCGTTTTCCCATTGGGTTCTCCTCCGCCGCCCATCATGACAATATCTAAGGAAAATGCCTGATCAAAAGAGATGAGAGAGAACAGAATGGTTATGAAAATCTTTTTCACTTTAGTTCTCGCAAGCTTCAGTGCTAATTTTTTTAAAATTTACGGCCGGAGAAATTTGCAGAGGATCGGGGACGGCATAGGCCAGTTCAAGTGGTTGGTAAACCTCTCCCGATTTATTAACTAAAGTTTTTCCGGAAAAATATCTATTCAAATAGACAGAAAAGCTAAAAACGTCAGCTGCTGCAATTTTAAATTTAACTTCAGAATTACTTTTTTCGTTAATGACTAAAAAATATCCTTCATTTTTTTGGAACCGGACGATTCCCGAAAATTTGTATTGGCAGTCCTTCGCGCTAGCAACGCCAAGAAGTAAAAGTTGTAAAATGATGATAAATTTTAATCTATCCATTAAAAAAGTTTGCCATAGGTAGAGATTTGACTCAAGAGGTTTGGATCTCGCTTAAATAAACGAGATCCACTTGCTCAATATTACAGAAATAAGCTCTTTCCACTAGACTTCAAATCATCACAGGCATGGGCAATTCTTTCTGTCATGCCTTTTTCTGCCGCTTTTAGCCATTCCCTAGGATCATAGTGTTTTTTAGAACCGACCTCTCCATCAATTTTTAACACCTTGTCGTAATTTTTCAGCATGTAATCTACAACTGGTCTGGTGTAAGTGTATTGAGTGTCAGTATCGATATTCATTTTAACGACACCGTAACCAAGTGTTTCGTGAATTTCATGAAGCTCTGAACCTGATCCTCCATGGAAAACAAGGAAGTGTTCAGCTTCTGCTCCAAGAGCAGCTTTCACGGCCACTTGTCCATCTTTAAGAATAGTTGGACGAAGTTTTACGTTTCCTGGTTTATAAACTCCATGAACGTTCCCAAATGTAGCAGCGTACATAAAAGTTCCGATTGGTCTTAGGGCCTTGGCAATCTCGACCATTTCCGATGGTGTTGTGTAGAGTCTATCAGCTGGGGCGTGTTCGTTATTAACACCATCTTCCTCTCCACCTACGACTCCGGTTTCAACCTCCAGAATAAGTTCACTTTTAGCAAATCTTTCAAGGAGGGCCTTTGATTGCTTAATATTTTCAGCTAATGGAAGCTCAGAACCGTCAAACATATGGGAATTGAAAAGATTGGGTAATCCTTTTGCTCGTCTTTTTTCAGTTTCAGCAACTAGAGGTAGCATGAAACTTTCAACATATTGAGGGTGGCAATGATCAGTGTGAAGGGCAACGAGAATATTGTATTTTTCGGCCATTAAATGAACGTGTTGGGCAATTGAAATCGCTCCAAGGGCCATATCGCCAACTCCTGCTCCAGAAGCGAACTTTCCGCCTCCAGTAGACACTTGAATAATTCCATCAGATTTCTTATCTGCAAAGGCCTTAAGGGCAGCATTGGCAGTAGACATTGAAGTCACATTGATAGCTGGATACGCATATCCGCCTTTTTTTGCGCTAGCAAGCATTTGTTTATATTGTGCGGGGGTTGCTACAGGCATAGTAAAACTCCTTGGATAAAGCGTTAAGTTTTTCACTTTTTAAGACGACAAATTGTAGAACGAAAAAAATTTTGTTACCATAAAAATCCTTTAAATTTAAAAAAATAGCTCGAGGTAAAAATGCTTAATAAAGTAGAAAAAAAATATTCTATGAAATCCACTCCAAAGGACACGCTTAAAAAATGGTTTGAGCTCATGACTCTTGGGAGAATGCTAGATGAGAGAGCGCCTAACTATTTAAAGCAGGCCATTGGGTGGTCATACCATGCTCCTTATGCCGGACACGATGGTATCCAGTTAGCAATCGGTCAGACTTTTGTCAGAGGTGAAGATCATTTCTTCCCATACTATCGCGATATGCTTTCAGCAGTGTCAGCTGGTCTTACGGCAGAAGAAGTTATTTTAAATGGTATTTCTAAAGCGACAGATATTGCTTCAGGTGGACGTCACATGTCTAACCACTTCGCTAAACCTGCATGGAATATTCACAACGTTTCAAGTTGCACAGGGAATCACACTCTTCACGCTGCAGGTGTGGCACGAGCAATGAAGCGCTATAAACATAAAGGTGTTGCGATCTCTTCTCAAGGTGAGTCTTCAGTCTCTGAAGGGTATTGTTATGAAGCAATCAATGGAGCTAGTTGTGAGAAGCTTCCAGTGATTTTTGTTTTTCAAGATAACGGTTATGGGATTTCTGTTCCTAAGCGAGATCAAACGGCCAATGAAAGAGTCGCTGATAACTTCAGCGGATTTGCAAATTTAAGAATCATTCACTGTGATGGAAAAGATGTTTTTGATTCAATGTCAGCAATGGATGAAGCTCGAAGACACGCTATCGAAAAACAAGAGCCTGTTATTGTTCACGCTGATTGCGTGAGAATTGGAAGTCACTCAAACTCTGATAAGCACGAATGGTATCGAGACGATAAAGAGCTAGCAGAAGTGAAGGCACAAGATCCTCTAGTGCGCTTTAGAAAAGAACTTCTCTCTGCAAAAGTATTCACTGAAAAAGAATTGGCCGCGATCGAAGAAGCGATGAAACAAGTGGTGCTTGATGCTCATATGAAAGCAATGAAAGCTCCAAATCCAGATCCAAAATCTATCTATGATTTTCTCTTTGCTCCAGCTCATGTTCCAACTAAATATACAGATGGAACTCACAACGATAAATCCGAGCCTGTTAAATTTATCGATGCTATCAATGGAGCACTAAAAGCTGAATTCCGTCACAACCCAAATACTTTTATTTGGGGACAAGATATGGCCAATAAAGAAAAAGGCGGGATCTTTAACGTTTCAAAAGGAATGCAGCAGGAATTTGGAAAAGAGCGAGTTTTCAACGGACCAATTGCTGAAGATTTTATTTTGGGAACAGCGAATGGATTCTCTCGTTTTAGAAAAGATATTCGCGTAGTTGTTGAAGGAGCAGAGTTTGCTGATTACTTCTGGCCTGCTATGGAGCAATACATTGAATGTTCCCATGATTATTGGAGATCAAATGGTGCCTTCTCGCCAAACATTCTTATTCGTTTAGCAAGTGGAGGTTATATTGGTGGTGGTTTATACCACTCTCAAAATATTGAAGGCTCTCTAACACCAATTCCAGGTGTTCGTATCGTGTGTCCGTCATTTGCAGATGATGCTTATGGACTCATTAGAACTGCAATGAGAAGTGAAGGACCTACAGTTTATCTAGAACCTAAATCTCTTTATAATTCAAAACAAGCAATGACTCCTGTTCCGGAAGATTTCGAAGTTCCGTTTGGAAAAGCACGAGTAAGAAGAGCAGGAAAGGATCTAACAGTTATCACTTATGGAAACACTACTCATATGTGTCTTGAAGCTGCAGAGAAATTAGCAGGCGAAGGGTATGATGTAGAAGTTATCGATCTAAGATCTCTTATTCCTCTTGATGAAGAATCAATCATCAACTCAATTAAGAAGACTAGCCGCTGCTTAATTGTTCATGAAGATAAAGTTTTTGGAGGCTTCGGTGGAGAGTTGGTGGGACTTATCAATGATAAAGCTTTCGAGCATCTTGATGCTCCAGTAAAACGCGTTGGTTCTCCATATACACCAGTTGGATTCAACCGAATTCTAGAAAGAGCGATCCTTCCAAATACAGATAGAATTTATGAGGGAATGTTATCGCTCTTAAAGTATTAAAATGAGTAAAACATTAATTGTCTCTGATAACGAGTTTATAAATTTACTATACGTGATGAACCTCGAGGTTTATCTTGCAACTGATACGGTCTTGGTTGAATCGCAAAGTGCAGCGATCCAGCTATTAAGTAGTAAAGTAAAATTTGATTTAATCGTTACTCTAGAGACGATTAATAAAGAGCCTGTTGCTAAAAATCTTCAAGCTCATTTAAAGTCTGGCGATAAAAATATTCCAATTATTGTTACAGGAGCGGCTGAAAACACAAGCAATGAAAATATGTTTTCAGTCATTGGAAAATTTAATATTCAAAATATTTTAAAGTTGGGCGCTAAGATATTAGGGGTTACGGCCAGACAAATGGCAGAACTAAATGTCGGGGCCTATTACCCAATTTCTCTTCCAGCACTTTTAGGTCTAAAGAAAGCGCCTTGCCCTATTTATCAAGAAGTAGATTCAACCTATAAAATTTTGATTCGCCAAGATTCTGAATTGGGAGAAACGTTAAATTCACTGGAAGGTGTTGGGCATGTTTTTGTTAATAGCACTGATCGTCTGACAATCATTAATAAAATTTCACTGACCTTAATCGAAAAGATAACCGCATCGCTAAAAAATTTGGAAGATGCTCCTGTTGAGAAAAAACTTCAGGTCTTAAGTGATGGGCATGAATTTGCTGCGGCCAATTTATTTTCATCGGATGAGATCAGGCAACAAGTTCAAGAAGTGGGCATAACAGCTGCCAAGGTCATGAGTGCAGTGGCCAAGGTAACTCCCAGTTTCAAGTCACTTGTTGCTATGCTGGTTAACAATAATGATGGATATGTTTTCACACACTCCATGATTATGTCCTACGTTGTTCACCACATAATTAAAAATGCTTCATGGGGTGGTGAAAACCAGGCTGAAAAGATAAACTTTGTTATTTTTTTCCACGATATATTTCTTGTACCAATTTATTTAAATCACCCTGAATTAAAGGCCGAGGCCCTTCTATTAACAAATGAAAAACTTTCAGTTCATGAAAAAGATATTGCTCTAAACCATGCGAAGATGGGAGCTGAAATGATTGTTGAATTTAAACGTTGCCCGATTGGTGCAGATACAATAATCAAGCAACATCATGGGATGAAAAAGGGAATTGGATTCGCTCTTCAATACCCTGAGGATATTTCTCCAATATCTAAAATTATGTTGGTTTCAGAAAAATTTGTTGAAACCTTGTTGAATGCTTCTGAAGAGAGCAGACCAGTTGTTGCAAAACTCGCTATTATCAAACTTCAGGATGAATTTAAGTCCGCTTCTTACGCGAAGATTGTGAACGCATTAGCTAGTGTGCCGATCTAGATAATTTTATTTTTTCTTATACCAACAAAGTCCACAGACACTTCTATTATTCTTCATCTGTGTTATTTGTTCTCTCTCTATATCTAAATTTAGGTCTCTCTTAAAAATAGAATCTTTTGGGTATTCATCGAAAGGATTATCCTGAAGAGCAAAACGACAATACATGTTTGAAACATTTCGATACTCGTTCATTCGTTGTTCGACAAAAATAATATCATCTAAAACTCTTTGAGCATCAAATTGTTGTGAAGAAGATAATTTCTGAAAGTCTTTTTGGTTTAATAAATCTGATCGCATTCTCATCAAGTCGCTGTAACTGAGCTTGTCCTGGTGGATGTATCTTAAAACCTCTTGAAGCTCTCTTTGAGTGATGACATAAGAGCTATCTTGTACTTCATCATTGCCAGCAACTTGAATAAGATAGTGAAGGGAGTTGTATGTTTTGTCTTTGAAAACAACTGATACGGACTTAGATAAAGCACTCAGATTGCCTGATGTTACCTCAACAGCATCCTGGTTTTTTTGCTTACAATCTTGCCCCAAGGCCACTGGAATTGAGATGGTGGAAATAAGAAGAATTTTAATTAGTTTTGAAATTTTCACGAGGTTTCCTTTTCAAAGCGTTTGCTTTAGATAAAGGATAATTCCAAATAATATTTTTTGACAGAGGGGGAAGAAGTATCACAGAAATTGTTTAAAACCAGACTAAAACGAACAGGAATACAAGGCCCAATTAAGAAATTGGACCTTGATAATATTGCGAATCTTACTTAACTCTTTTCGATATCGCTGTATCAGTTGTGCCATCAGGACGAGTTGTTACGGAAACCAAATCGTTGTCAGCGTTTAGAGAAACTACGTTTCTTGTTACCTCGTCTTTATTAAGATCTGGAGAATTGCTAACTGATGATTCAATGTGAAGTTTGATATCTAGGATAAGCTTATCTGCTTCAAAGTTTGCTCGAGATGAACCTTTCATTTTTGCTACAACTTGCCCTTCGATAATAATATCCTGGCTAAAAAATTCATGATATGCGCCATCTAGATTAAAAACACTAGTCTGTTTTTCAGATACGATTGTGAGTGTTGAGCACCCAGCTTGAATGATTTGAGCTTCAGTGCCATCCTTTGGTTCTTTAAACGTGCCTGAAAAATCAGTGCAAGATAATGCCAACATACTAAAGGTTAATAGAGATAATGCAAGTAAGAGTTTCATATTTTTCTCCAAGTTTATTAAATGAGTATTTTATTTTTTAGATTTCTCTTGGAAAACAATTCCACCTTCTGCATTTGCAAATACGATGTTTTGTAATCCTTTTTCCTCAACAACAATTCCACCCAGTTCTTCAGTGGCATTACAAGGAGAAGTAATCTTAATTGTTATGATAGTCATGCCATCTTTTTTTGAGAGAGAGTATGTACCATTTAAATATGATCCAATAGCATCGCGAGAGTAGCCGCAAATTTCCAAGAAATCTTTAGAAGTTAATGATAATTTATTGCCAGAAGAAATTTGGATTTTTTCTCTGGAGTCTGTAGTTTTAACTAGTAATTTTCCAGATAAAGCGTCGGCGAAAACTGAAGTCGTAATCAATGAAAGAGTTAAAGCAATAAACATTTTTTTCATAAGGCCTCCCAAATATAATTTTTTATATAATGCCATATTAAAAAAAAATATGTTGGTACCATGGCATAATTACACAGTGATATTTGTTGGTATTTCTTGAGATGCAAGCAAGTTGAATCTAGTGTTTAAAATATAAGCAATCACTGTCTTCACTGATTGTCTTTTCAGAAAATACTTTCTTACAGACTTTATCTAGCTCGCTTTTCTGAATTTTCTTTTCTAACTGTTCTCTCGTAAGACCCAAAAAGTCTATATAGGTTTGTTCGTACTGGCGCTTATAAGTAGGGGTTCCTTGATCATTCTCAACCTCTGTAACGCTAATTAGGCAATTAACCTTACATGAAGCATCCAACAGTAGTTGTTGATTTGAAGCGAATACAGAGAAAGGCAAAAGAAATAAAATAAGAGATAAATTGAATTTCATGCAAAACTCCTTAAATTATTGGTTCAGAGCTTGGACAATTTGACTCAATATTTGTTATATGTAAAATATATCGTACATATTAACTCCATATATATTAGGAATAATAATGAATTCAAAACTTGATCTTAACTATTTAAAATATTTCTATTATGTGGCCAAAGAAAATGGATTCACCAAAGCAGCTGAAAAGCTTCACGTCCAACAACCAGTTGTAAGTAGAGCTGTAAAGCTCTTAGAGCAGGAATTAAAATGCCATCTTCTTGAAAGACAAAGAAAGAACGTCATCTTGACCAAGGATGGGATGGAGATATTTAATTATTGCCGAACTATTTTTGAAACTGTCGATAGTATCGAAGAGCACTTTTCTTCAAAAAATTTAAAGTCACAAAGCTTGTCATTGGCCTGTTCGGATTCACTATCATTTGGATTAATTGAAACCATTTTCTCTGTATTTCGTAAGCAAGATCCACATTTTAGATTAACTCATCAAACAGGATCAGCTTCACTATTTTTAAATGATATCGAGTCTGGAAAAATTGATATTGGTATGTTTTTTAATGTTCCGACTCTTCCGACAAACTTAGTGAAAACGAAATTAGTAGAAGTTGATTTTTATTATGTCGTGAAATCAAATTTAAAAACTAAAAAAGAAGTACTTAATTCCTATATCGCAACGATCAGTCAGACTCACTCTAATTCCGAAGAACTCCCGCTTTTTAAAAAGTATCACTCGTATAATAAATCTGCCTTTGTCTCTTTTGTCTCAAATAGTTCAATTACACGTAAATCTTGTGTGTTAAAAGGGCAAGGGGTGTCTGTATTGCCTGAATTCATGATTCGAGAAGAATTGGCAAAAGGCATCTTATCTCCCATTCATAAACCAGAAAGATTGAGTCTCTATTTGATTGAAAGACAAAGTTCTTACCGATCAATTATCAAAAATCAGCTAGTCTCGGAAATTAAGAGGATTGTCACCCAATAAGACCTCAAGAAGAATCCTGGCACTATCCTTGCTCAGTACATTCGTATTACGAACTAAATAGGTCTTACGGGCCTAAAATTGGCAGACAGTGAAACAACTGTTTAAAGGATAGACACTTTATGAAGACAAAAATCATTTTAAC